>JALHNO010000004.1 GCA_022843465.1 Pseudomonadota bacterium
ATCGCAGCAGCGCACCGAGTTCTTCCACCTCAATGGCACCCTGGTCGCAGAACGCACGCGTCCCCTCACCACCGAGACCGCCGCAGTCAGCTACCTGCACAGCGACCACCGCGGCACACTCAACGTCAGGAACGACAGGCCGGGTCGCGATTGGGAACAAGGGATCGGTTGCGCGGGCGCTGAGGGGTACGGCAGGGCGGAGGTTCAGCTAATATGGGCGGATGAGAAACATGCCCGCTGTTGGCGACCTGCCACCCCAGGTCCGCCTGAAGATCGAACGTCGCTCGAATCATCCCTGGATTTTCCAGAAGATGGTCGAGAAGCCCGAGCCCAAGCCGCGTCCCGGCAGCATCGTCGAGATCATCGATCGCGATGGCACCTGGTGTGGCCGCGGTTTCTACAATGGCCATTCGCGCATTGCCTTGAGGGTGCTGACTGCCGACCCCGATGAGGCACTGGATGCGGATTTTTTCCGCCGCAAGATTGCCGCGGCGATCGCATTGCGGCGCGAACTGCTGAATCTCGACGCCGTGACCGATGCCTATCGGCTGGTGCACTCCGAAGGCGATGGCCTGTCGGGCCTGGTGGTCGACCGCTTCGCCGGCACCCTGGTGGTCGAGTTTTTTTCGGCCGGCATGTTCCGCCTGCGCGAACTGATCCGTGAAGTATTGCTGGAACAGTTTCCCGACAGCCAGTACTACTGGTTTGCCGATGAGCACGTCGGCAAGCAGGAGAGTTTCGACTGCCATCCACCGGCGCCGCCCGAGCCCGGCGTGATCAGTGAGCACGGTCTGCGCTTCCGGGTCGAGCCCGGTCGTGGGCACAAGACCGGCTTCTTCGCCGATCAGCGCGACAACCGCAAGCGGCTCTCCGAGTTCTGCCAGGGCAAGTCGGTGCTCGATCTCTGCTGCAATACCGGCGGCTTTGCGGTCTATGCCAAGGCGCTGGGTGGTGCCGATGAAGTGACCGGCATCGATATGGACGAAGAGGTCATCGAAGTCGCCAAGACCAATGCCCAGTTGAACAAGGCGCGCGTGCGCTTCGTGCAGTCGGACATCTTTCCGTGGCTGCGCGATGCCGGCAATCGCGGCGATGAATTCGATGTGGTGATCCTCGATCCGGCCAAGATGACACGCGATCGCGAGCAGGTCATTCCTGCCCTGAAGAAATACCTCGACATGAACAAGCTGGCGATGAGCGTGGTCAAGCCCGGCGGCATCCTGCTGACCTGTTCCTGTACCGGGCTGGTCAAGGAGGAGGAGTTCCTCGACATGATCCGGCGCGCTGCCTACTACGCCAACCGCACCGTGCAGATTCTCGAAATCCGCGGCGCCGGCGGCGATCATCCGTGGATGGCGCATGTGCAGGAATCGCGCTATCTCAAGGCGGTGTTCTGTCGTGTCGACTGATCAGAGAACCTCTAGAAGCCTCCTGAGCGAATCGAATGCTGCGTTGCGCGGTGCTCGGTCGCTTTCGGCTTCCTGCCTCCCGCGTCATTGGCACATCCCTGTGCGGCAGAATCCTCATGTACCAGTACGTACACTGCGGTTCCTGCGCTCCGTGCGCCTTGCACTCGATCCGCTCAGGAGGCTTCTAGAGGTTCCCATCAGTACCGGCGTGCAGCTGACTGCTGCTGCGGAGATCGAACTGGATTTTCAAGCCCGGACAGGAGTACTTGATGGCGTATTTTCATGACATCGACCCGGTGCTGCTCGATATCGGGCCGCTCGCCATTCACTGGTACGGGGTCATGTACCTCTGCGGTTTTGCCGCTGCGTACTGGCTGGGCATGCGCCGGCTGCGTGCGGGTCGCTTCGGCATCACGCCGGAGCAGTTTTCGGATCTGTTGTTTGGTTCCATGCTCGGCGTGATTCTCGGCGGTCGCATCGGCTACATGTTGATCTATGCCTTCGACGAATTGCTGGCCAATCCGCTCAGCATCGTGCGGCTCTGGGATGGCGGCATGAGTTTCCATGGCGGCTTTCTGGGCGTGATCGTTGCCGGCGCCTGGTGGAGCTGGCGGCGCCGGATCAATACGGTCGATCTCTCCGATTTCCTGGTGCCCCTGGTGCCGCTCGGTCTGGGATTCGGCCGGCTCGGCAACTACATCGGCGGCGAGCTCTGGGGCCGGCATACCGATGTTGCCTGGGGCGTGATTTTCCCAAAGTCACTCGATCATCTGGGCCTTGGCATCGAGACGCTGCGCCAGCAGGCGCAGGCGGGTCTGCTGGACGCCCAGGCGCGGCATCCCTCGCAGCTTTATCAGGCCTTCCTCGAGGGACTGTTGCTGTTTCTGATCCTGTGGATCTATTCGGCGCGGCCGCGCCCGCGCTATGCCGTGTCCGGGATGTTCGCGCTGTTCTATGGTCTGTTCCGCTTTGCCGTGGAGTTCGTTCGCGAGCCCGACAGCCAGATGGGCTTCATTGCCTTCGGCTGGATGACCACCGGCCAATTGCTGTCGATTCCGCTGATCGTGCTCGGACTGGTCTTCCTGTGGCTGTCGCGGCGGGCACCGACGCTGACGCCGACGGCTGCAGCAACAACGGGCTGACGTCATGCGTGCCTATCTGGATCTGCTGCAGCACATTCTCGATCACGGCATCGACAAGTCGGATCGCACCGGTACCGGCACGCGCAGTGTGTTCGGTTATCAGATGCGCTTCGATCTTGCCCAGGGTTTTCCACTGACGACGACCAAGAAGCTGCATCTGCGCTCGATCATCCACGAACTGCTGTGGTTTCTCGCGGGTGATACCAATGTCGGCTACCTGCGTGCGCACAAGGTCAGCATCTGGGATGAATGGGCCAATGCCGACGGTGAGCTCGGCCCGGTCTATGGCAGGCAGTGGCGCAGTTGGCAGACCCGTGATGGCCGCAGCATCGACCAGATCAGCGACGTGATCGAGCGCATTCGCCGCGACCCCGATTCACGTCGGTTGATTGTCAGCGCCTGGAACGTGGGCGATCTCGCCGAGATGGCCTTGTCACCCTGCCATGCCTTGTTCCAGTTCTACGTCGGCAATGGTCGCCTCAGCTGCCAGCTGTATCAGCGCAGTGCCGATGTGTTTCTGGGCGTGCCGTTCAACATCGCGTCCTATGCCCTGCTGACGCATATGGTGGCCCAGGTCTGCGGACTGGAAGTGGGTGAGTTCGTGCATACCTTTGGCGACGCGCATCTGTATTCGAACCATTTCGAGCAGGCGCGGGAACAGCTTGCGCGTAAGCCAAAGCCGCTTCCGAAGCTCTGGCTGAATCCTGCTGTGGACGATATTTTCAAATTCGGATTCGACGATATCCGGATCGACGACTACGTCGCCGACCCGGCCATCAAGGCGCCGATCGCGGTCTGAAGGACTCAGTCCTTGCCGGTTGACCTGCCGGCAGCACCTGGCTGGATCGCACCGATGGCGAAGGCGACCAGCAGGGCAAGGCAGATCATCGCCACGTCCGCAAGACTCCAGCGTGCCCAGGCGATCGCTGCGCTGAACTCGGCACCGATCCTGGTGAGCGCGCTGGTGAATCCGACGCCGATTTCGCGGGCTACCACGCTGGCAGCAATCAGCCATTGCGCATAGGCGATGCCGAGCGCGCACAAGCCGGTACAAAGCAGGGCCCTCAGCCAGCGCGGCGCATGCGCGAAATGGCGCCGTGCCGGCCAGGTGGCAGCGGCGCAGAGCAGGGCCAGCGCCGGAAACGCAGCACCGTAACGGAAGGACAGTACCGCCCACATTGCGCCTATCGCCAATGGCATGAAAATCGAGGCGATCAGTGCCGCCAGTTGATGAAACATTCGTGCGAGCATCCGCCATTGTGCCCACGAGCGGGCGCAATGGCGAGACTTGCAATCCGGGCAGTTCTGTACAAGTCATCGCAAGGTCTTCGACAAACGGCCGGATCGATTGCCAAACCCTGCGTTCAACGACAGAGCTGGTCAAGACTTGCGGCTTCGTCCGCTGACTCGGCAGCTACAAGGGTTCCGGACCTGCCCAGAGGTACCTCAACCTGCGCGCGCGAATACGGCGTAACGCGCCGGTTGCAGATGGACGACATCGCCCGCCTGCAGCTCACGAGGCGGCATCTGCGTGCGCGACCACTCGGCGGTGACATAGGGAACGCCCGCCAGCGCCGGATCGAGTTCGACACGGTAGCGGCCGCCGAGCCAGCGGGCATCGGTCACCGTGGCCGGGAAGCTGGAGGGACCCGCCCGCTCGGTCCAGTGCAGGTCATAGGGACGCACACAGAGATCCACTGCCCCGGACTTCACCTCGCTGCCCGCAGGCAGCGGCCAGTGACTGTCGCCCAACGAAATGCGTTCTTCCGCGAGCGAAGCCGGCAGCTGGTTGATCTCGCCGAGAAAACGACCGACAAAACTGCTCGCCGGCCGATCCTGCAACTGCTGGGCATTGCCGATCTGTTCGATGCGGCCATGGTTGAGCAGCACGATGCGATCGGCGACATCCAGTGCCTCGTCCTGGTCGTGGGTCACAAACACGCTGGTGACGTGCAGTTCGTCGTGCAGCCTGCGCAACCAGCGCCTGAGTTGCCGGCGCACCTGGGCATCGAGTGCACCGAAGGGTTCGTCGAGCAGCAGGACATTGGGCTCGATGATCAGGGCGCGCGCCAGTGCCACCCGCTGCCGCTGACCGCCGGAAAGCTGATCCGGAAAGCGCTGCGCCATCCCGCCCAACTGGACCAGATCGATGACGCGTTCGACCTTCTGGCGCAGTTCGGGCTCGCGCGGTCGCGTGGCGCGTGGCCGAACCCGCAGGCCGAACGCGATATTCTCGAACACATTCATGTGTCGGAACAGCGCATAGTGCTGGAACACGAAACCGACGCCGCGATGGCGTGCGCCCAGTGCAGTGACATCACGCCCATGCAGATGGATGCTGCCGGCGTCGGCGGATTCGAGGCCGGCGATCAGCCGCAGCAGGGTCGTCTTGCCGCAACCGGACGGCCCCAGCAGCGCCATCAGTTCGCCGTCGTGGATATCGAGATCGACGCCATGCAGGGCGGTGAAGCCGCCGAAGCGTTTGCGCAGATTGCGGATTTCGATGCTCACGGGAGCTCCTCGTCAGGTTGCACGATGGGATCAGGATGGCGATCACGGTGCGCGCGCGCCTCGACCCAGGTCTTGGCGACCAGGGTCAGCAGCGCCAGCAGGACCAGCAGCGATGCCACGGCAAAAGCAGCCGTGTGCTGGTACTCGTTGTAGAGAATTTCAACGTGCAGGGGCAGGGTATTGGTCTTGCCGCGGATATGCCCGGAGACCACCGAGACCGCACCGAACTCACCCATCGCGCGCGCGTTGCAGAGGATCACCCCGTACAGCAGACCCCACTTGATGTTCGGCAGGGTGACCCGCCAGAACGTCTGCCAACCGCTGGCGCCGAGCGACAGTGCGGCTTCTTCATGATCGCGGCCCTGGGCCTGCATGACCGGGATGAGCTCGCGGGCAACGAAGGGGAACGTCACGAAAATTGTTGCCAGCACGATGCCGGGCACCGCGAATATGACGCGGAATCCGGCCTCGCCCAGCCAGGGACCGAGGAGACCCTGGGCGCCAAACAGCAGTACGTAGATCAGCCCGGAGATCACCGGCGATACCGCCAGCGGCAAATCGATCAGCGTGATCAGGGCGCTGCGGCCGGGAAACTCGAATTTGGCTATGCACCAGGCAGCGACAACGCCGAACACCAGATTCAGCGGCACCGCGATGGCGGTGACCGTCAGGGTCAGTCGCAACGCCGCCAGCGCGTCGGGCTCGCTGATCGAGGCCAGATACAGGGACCAGCCCTTGGCGATCGCCCCCGACAGCACGATCAGCAGGGGCAGCACCAGGAACAGACCGGCAACGCTCAATGCGCCGAGAATCAGCGCGCTGCGGGCGATCCGGTAGCGGCGATCCGGCCCGATCATCGGCGACCTCGATGGGCCAGCCAGGCCTGCAGGGAATTGATCAGCAGCAGCAGCGCGAACGAACCCAGCAGCATCACCAGGGCGAGGGCGGTGGCACCCGCATAGTCGTACTGCTCGAGCTGGGTGACGATGAGCAGCGGCGTGATTTCCGAAATCATCGGCATATTGCCGGCGATGAAGATCACCGAGCCGTACTCGCCGACACCGCGCGCAAACGCCAACGCAAATCCGGTCAGCAAGGCCGGTGCAATGGTCGGCAGACTGACGCGGACAAAGGTCTGAAGCGGCGTGGCACCCAGGCTCTCGGCAGCCTCTTCCTGCTCATGCTCGATGTCCTGCAGCACCGGCTGTACCGTGCGCACGACGAAGGGCAGGCCGACGAATACCAGGGCAATCACGATGCCCGCGGGGGTGAACGCCAGTTCGATGCCGAGCGGTGCCAGCCACTGTCCGAGCCAGCCATTGCGCGCGTAGAGTGCGGTCAGCGCGATGCCGGCAACCGCGGTCGGCAGTGCAATCGGCAAGTCGATCAGCGCATCCACCAGACGCCGGCCCGGAAACGGATAGCGCGAGATCACCCAGGCGAGCAGCAGTCCGATCGGCATATTGATCGCCGCAGCAATCAGCGCACAGCCAAAGCTGATGCGCAGTGAGGCCAGCGCCCGCGGCGAACTGACCTTGGCGATGAAGGCGTCCAGGCCGAGTTCACTGGCGCGCAACAGGATCATCGCCAGCGGAATCAGCACGATCAGGCTCAGATAGAGCAGGGTGTAACCCAGGCTGGGGCCGAATCCAGGCAGCGAGCCGGACACGCGCCAGCGCGAAATCGAGTTTGTGGCCGTGGCTGTCATCGCGCCAGCCTGCCCGCTTGCAGTGGAGGATTCACTTCAGATAAATCCGGTCGAAACTGGCGCCGTCGGCAAAATGAGCGCGGTGCGCAGCCTCCCAGCCGCCGAGGTCGGCGATGCTGACCAGTTGCAGTTCGGGAAACTGGCCGGCGTGGCGCGCCGCCACCTGCGGATCACGCGGCCGGTAGTGATGCCTGGCAATGATTTCCTGGGCGGCCGGGGTGTACAGAAATTCCAGATACTGGCGTGCCATCGCCTCGGTGCCATGGCGTGCGCTGACCCGGTCGACCACGGCCACGGTCGGTTCAGCGAGGATGCTCAACGACGGCATGACGATATCGAAGGCGCCTGCGCCCAGTTCGTCCCGCGCCAGCAGCGCCTCGCTTTCCCAGGCGAGCAGTACGTCTCCGATACCGCGTTCGACGAAGGTGGTGGTGGCCCCGCGGGCACCCGAATCGAGCACCCGGACATTGGCAAACAGGGCGGCGACAAAGGCCAGCGCCCGGGTCTCGTCTGCCCCGGGTTGGCGCATCGCATACGACCAGGCGGCGAGGTAATTCCAGCGTGCGCCCCCCGAGGTTTTGGGGTTCGGGGTGACCACGCCTACGCCGGCGCGGACCAGATCGGGCCAGTCCTGAATCCGCTGTGGGTTGCCCTTGCGCACCAGGAAAACGACGGTCGAGGTGTATGGCGCGCTGTTGTGCGGCAGCCGCGTCTGCCAGTCCGCTGCGAGCAACTGGTTGGCCGCCAGTGCATCGATGTCGTGGCCCAGCGCCAGGGTCACCACATCGGCTTCCAGGCCATCGAGCACCGAACGCGCCTGCTTGGCCGAACCGCCGTGCGACTGACTGATTACCACTTCGACGCCGCTGCGGCTGCGGATGTCGGCGGCGAATGCCTGGTTGATGTCCTCGTAGAGGGCGCGGGTTGGATCGTAGGACACGTTGAGCAGTTCGACCTGTCCCGCAACCGGTGTCGACGGCGCGCACGAGGACACCGCGATCGCAGCCAGCAGCGGCCACAGAACCAGCAGGACGGGCGTTCTGGATGTGAACTCTGGTCTTGGCATGTCGATCCGCGGCGTGACCGCCCGGCTTCCCTGGTGAGCGTGATTGCAGTCGTGGGGCATCGCCGCCTTGCTCATGCGCAGAAGCGGCGCACGCGGCTGGGACGGCATGGATTCTGAATTCGCGGATTGGGCGCAACTTGCCGGGGAACGATCCCGCACACAGCCGGGGCTCCAATCGCCGGGCAGGATAGCGTTGCCGATCCGCCCCCAGTGCTGGACTCTGCGCTGTGCCACCTGCTGCGGCGCCAGTTTCCGAATCCCCTGAAGTTGGACGCTAGGCTATCGGAATCCGCCGAGCTCGGGAAAGATGGCGCAGGAATGTCGATATACCGACTTGCTTGCGTTTTGTCGCGATCACCCCAATCTTGCACGGTAACGGGTACAACACCGCTACAATGGGCGGTCCCCAGAAGTGCAGCGAGCATGAGCCGATTCAGTCAGAGTTCCGAACCGATCCGCTTCGAGCGCGATTGCGAAGCGGTGATGGTGCCGTCGGGCGATCTGGTCAATATGCCGGCCGGTCAGGTTGGCTATATCACCCAGGCCCTGGGCGGCAGCTTTACGGTCTTCGTCGAAGGCAATCTGTTCAGGATCCGCAATCAGGATGCCGATGCGCTGGGCAAGGAGCCGATGGAGCTGCCCCAGATCGCAGAAAGCGCCAGCGACGACGAGGTCGAGGCGGCAGTCTGGGAGCAGATGCGCACCTGTTTCGATCCCGAGATTCCGGTCAACATCGTGGAGCTCGGTCTGATCTATTCCTGCGATATCGAGCGGCTGGCCGACGGCAGCCGCAAGGTCAATGTCACCATGACGCTGACGGCACCCGGCTGCGGCATGGGCGAAATTCTTGTCTCCGACGTGCGTGAGAAAATCGAGATGCTGCCGACCGTCGAGGAGGCCGATGTCGATCTGGTCTTCGACCCGCCGTGGAACCGCAGCATGATGTCGGAAGCCGCCCAGCTGGAAACCGGCATGATGTAGACGCCAGCGCCGCGGCGCTCGGCTGGCAGCGCATCGGGCATTGCAGTCAGCGACTGTGTGCGCGCACGAAGTCGACCAGCAGCCGGCGACTCGGGACCGCATCTGCATCCATGTCGGCGAGCGCCGTCAGGATGCCGCTGTGACTGACGCCGGGCAGGATCACCAGTTCCACCGCCCTCTGCTGCGCGCGCAGGCGCTCGGCCAGATGTTCGCTGTTGCGCGGCCACACCCGGCGATCATCGCTGCCGTGCAGCAGCAGCATCGGCGGCTCATCGCCGTCGACGAAATGGATCGGCTGGGTGCCGGCCTCGTTGGCGCGATCGGGAAAAATCGCGCGCAATGAAGCGGCCGTGATCGGTGCGAAGTCGTAGGGACCGGCCAGGCCGATGAAGCCTGCGAGCGCGCCCGGCGTCATCGAATGGCGCCTGAGGTAATGGGCATCGGTGGCCAGCAGGCCGGCAATATGGGCGCCGGCCGAATGCCCGGCGATGAACAGTCGATCCGGATTGCCACCCCAGTCGGCGGCATGCGCCCTGGCGTAGTGCACGGCCTGGGCCGCGTCTTCGACAAAGGCGGGAAACTGGACCTCCGGATACTTCCGGTACTCCGGAACCACCACGATCATGCCCTCGGCGGCCAGGGCTTCGCCGACAAATCGATACCAGGCGATTTCTCCCGTGCGCCAGGAACCGCCATGGAAAAAGACCAGCACGGCCGCATCGGTGGGGGCGCTCGAACTCCGGTAGACATCCATGCCCAGCGAATGGCGGCTGTCGTATTCGAAGTGCTGCCGCGTCAGGTCAGGCCGAGCGTGGGCGGCATTGAGAACCCCGAAGTAGGCGGCCTGGCAGCCGGTCAGCAGGATCAGTGGCAGCGCCAGCAGGATGCGCAGTGAAATGGGCACGGCAGGGAGATTCCAGAGGCTGACCGTCGACAATAGCCACGCCGCCGTGAGGGCATCGTCAAGCCGGGTGCGCAGCCGAGCTTCCCAGTGTGCACGCAGGTGGCTAATCTGCGGACGCAGTCAGCCCGAGCGCCCATGAATCCGACCGAGACGCCGTCCAGTACACCGTTTGCCAAGGTGCCGGAGCGCAATACCGGTGACAACCTGTTGCGCACGGCGCAACAGCACCATGTCCAGCTGAGCTTTCTCGCCGATACCAAGTGCAACATCATCATCACGGTGTCGTCGATCGTGCTGACCATGGCCCTGGGTCGCCTTGGCGATGTCAGCCTGCGCGCGAGCGCCATCATCCTGATCGTGTTCTCGCTGCTGGCCCTGCTGACCGCCATCCTTGCAGTGCTGCCGAAGTTCAAGCCGCAGAAGCTTCGCGACGGCAGCCTGCCGGCCGGTTTCAATCTGCTGTTTTTCGCGCACTTCTCGGCACTGGATCTGGATCGCTTCCGCGCCGAACTGGCGCGCCAGATGCAGAACGATGGCTCGGCCTATGATGCCATGGCGCGCGATCTGTACTCGCTTGGCTGCTACCTGGCGAATCACAAATATCCCTATCTGCGGTTGAGTTATCTGTTCTTTCTGAGCGGGTTCGTGATTGCAGCGCTGGTGCAGGCGGTGATGTTCGCCATCCATCTCTGATCAGATCGCGCAACCCCGTCGCTGTTCTGATGCGTTGAACCGTTGCACCCTGATGGAGATTTCCATGCGTCGAATGCAGCAATGCCTTGCCGTTCTGCTCGCTGTTCTGATCAGCCCCGTGCTGCTGGCCCAGCCCTCTGCGCAGTTGCCGGAAGCACTGCGCGACTGGCAGGACTGGGTGCGCCATGAACAGGACTTCCGTGCCTGTCCGCTGATGGCCGGCGCCGAGGGCGACGATGAAGACTCCTACTTCTGCGCCTGGCCCGACGTGCTCGATCTGCAGGTCGGCGCGCTCGATGCGAAGTTCAGTCAGAGCTGGCAGCTCTACGCAGAATCGGCCGTGCCCCTGCCGGGCAGTGATGAGCTTTGGCCGCAGTCGGTACAGGTCAATGGCCAATCGCACCCGGTCGTTGCGGGAGATTCCGGCGAGCCCGTGGTCTGGTTGCAGGCCGGCAACTACCGGATCAGCGGCAGCCTGCAATGGAGCGAGCGACCGGAATCGATCAATATCGATGGTCGCCTTGCGCGGATCGCATTGAGTGTCGATGGCGCGCGGGTGTTTCCCTTGCAGCGTGACGACGATGCCCTGTGGTTGGGTCGTGCCGAGTCTGCCGAGCAGGAGGCCGATAGCCTGGATCTGCAGGTATTCCGCCGGCTGTCCGATGAAGTGCCGCAGCGGCTGGAAACCCTGCTGCGTCTGCGGGTTTCGGGCAAGGGCAGGGAGGAATCGCTGGCCGATGTCCTGCCTGCCGGATTTACTCCGGTGGCGCTGAGCGGCGCCCTGGTGTCGCGACTGGAAGCCGATGGCAGTCTGCATGTGCAGGTGCGCCCGGGAACCCACGAGATCAATCTGCAGGCGCGTGCCAATGCGCCGATGAACAGTTTTTCCGTGGGCGCAAAGGCAGCGCCTTGGCCTGCCGAGGAGATCTGGAGTTACCAGGCGCAGACCCAGTTGCGGGTTACCGATGCCAGCGGCCCGACCCAGATCGATCCGGTGATGGCGGAGGTGCCCGAACCCTGGCGCAGTCTGCCGGCGTTCGCGATGAGCGAGGCGTCGGCCTTGTCCATCCAGGAGCGTTCCCGCGGATTGTCGGATCAGGACAGCAACCGGCTCAATCTGAGTCGTGAACTCTGGCTCGATTTTTCCGGCGCCGGCTGGACCAGCAAGGACCGCATCAATGGCAGTGTGCTGCGCGACTGGCGGCTCGATCTGGCGCCACCGTATGCGCTGACCCGTGCCGATGAAAATGGCTTCGCCCTGTTGATCACCGCCGGTCCCAGGCCCGGCTGGACCGGCGTCGAGATTCGCGAGCGCCAACTCGCGCTGACCGCCAGCACACGGCTCAGCGCGGTCTCTGGCGAACTGCCGGTCAGCGGCTGGCAAGCACCGTTCGAATCGGTCTGGACCCGGCTGAATTTTCCGCCGGGTTATGAGCTGATCGCCGCGCCCGGTGCCGACCGCGTAGCCGATGCCTGGCTGGATCGCTGGGATCTGCTCGATGTGTTTCTGGCGGCGCTGATCGTGTTTCTGTCGGTGATCGCGTTCGGTCGGCTGGCGGCCTTGATTCCGCTCGGCTATCTGCTGCTGGCCTGGCATCTGCCGGATGCGCCGCGAACCAGCCTGATGGTGGCGCTGGGCGCCCTGTTGCTGGCCGCTGCCGTCAACCAGGGTGGTCGCCTGCCGGTCTGGTTGCGGCGCATGGCGCAGTTTGCCGCCGTCGTGCTGGTGCTGGTTGCGGTGCCGTTCGCTGCGGCACAGATTCGCCAGGCCCTGCATCCGCAGCTGGAACAGGGCCAGTACGCCGCGCAGGGTTACCGGTATCGCGCGAGCCAGTCCAACGAACTTTACGCCGACGTGGCGGCGGCATCCGAAGAGCCGTCGCAGGACTATGCCAACGTGGCAGCACCCGCCGCGCCGGTGCCCCAGGTGCAGGAGATGGAACGGATGCAGGTCACCGGATCGCGCGCTGGCTTCGCAGGCAAAATTGCCCAGGAACCCCAGCGCATAAAACAACAGCTCAAGCGCTATGAGAGCAATGTCATCGTGCAGGCTGGTGGTGGCGAGCCAACCTGGGCCTGGCGCAGCTACGACATCGAGATCGCCGGACCCGTGCAGCCGGAGCAGAGCGTGCGCCTGCTGATTTCGCCGCCCTGGCTGACGCGCCTCGCCAGGGTGCTGATTGCGCTGCTGCTCGCTGCCTCGATCCTGCTGGTGCTGAAGGCCGCGTTCAAACCGATCGTGAAGACATCGCCCAAGCTCGGTACGGCCTTGCTGATCTTCCTGCTCGGCGCTGGCACCGTCCAGGCCAGCGAAGTGCCAACACCGGAACTGCTGGCGGAACTCGGTGAGCGCGTGCTGGCCCTGCCCGACTGCGCGCCGGCATGTGGCCGAATCGCGCGCGCTGAAGTCAGCGCAGCAGGGACCACCGTGGGCGTCGTGCTGGAACTGCATGCCGTCGTGCCGCTGGCCTTGCCGCTGCCGGGCAATGAGCAACTGCTGGAGCTGCAATCCCTGCGTCTGGATGGAGTGCCGGCCGCGGGCAGCGTCCGCGATGATGAGGGAACCGTCTGGCTGCTGGTGCCACGCGGCGTGCATCGGGCGAGTCTTGAATGGCGCGCTGCCAATGCCGACAGCATCAGTCTGCGGTTTGTGCAGCCGCCGGGTCTGGTCGAGTTCCGCGGCCAGGACTGGCAGGCCAGTGGTATCGACAATGGTCAGCTGGCCACTGGCAGCCTCGAGTTGACGCGACTGGCGGGTGGGGATGATCTCGGCAGTCGTGCCGGCGTCGCCCAGCGATTTGCGCCGTTCGTCGCGGTGACCCGCGAGCTGCGTTTCGATCTCGACTGGTCGTTGACCACGGTGGTTTCGAGGGTTTCCCCCGAGAACGCGGCGTTCTCGACCACGGTGCCCCTGCTGGAAGGCGAGCGCGTGATGAGCACCGGCTTCCAGATCGACAAGGGTATCGTCACGGTGCCGTTTGCCGATGGTCAGGAAGCGGTTTCCTGGGAATCACGGCTCGATCCGGTGGACGCGCTGAGCCTGACTGCGCCCGATCAGGGCAGTCGTGCCGAAGTCTGGCGCCTCAATGTCAGCCCGACCTGGAATGTGCTTCCGAGCGGCGTGCCCGGTGTCCATCCGCAGGCCGGCATGTACCAGTTCCATCCCTTGCCGGGCGAGGTGCTGGAACTGAAAATCTCGCGTCCGCAGGGGATCAGTGGCAATACCATCGCGATCGACTCGGCCGCGATCGAGAGCCGGGTCGGCAAGCGCAGCAGTGACCATGAGTTGGCCTTCAGCCTGCGCGCGACCCAGGGTGGCCAGCACAGCATCGGCCTGCCCGCCGATGCCGAGGTGATGGATCTGCGCATCAATGATCGGATCACCAATATCCGGCCGCAGGCCGGCAAGCTGAGCCTGCCGCTGACACCCGGTGAAAACCGGATCGTGGTCAAGTGGCGTGATGCCGAGGGTGCGGCGATGCGGATGCAGACGCCGGTAGTGGCGCTCGATGCCGATGCCTCCAATCTGAAGCTCAGCCTGTACCTGCCGGATCAACGCTGGGTAGTCGCGACTTCGGGGCCGCGGATCGGTCCCGCCGTGCTGTATTGGGGCGAACTGCTGGTGATGGCCGTGCTGGCCTGGGCATTGGCAAGGACACGACGGACACCGCTGCGGCTGGTCGACTGGTTGCTGCTCGGTATCGGATTTTCCACGGTGGCATGGAGTGCCCTGGTGGTCTTTGCGCTCTGGCTGTTTGCGCTCGACTGGCGTGGCCGTCTGCAGCCCGATGCGCTGCGCTGGAAGTTCAACTTCGTCCAGATCGGCATCGTCATCCTGACCATCGCTGCCGGCATCGCCCTGTTCTCGGCCATCCGCACCGGCCTGCTCGGGGCCCCCGACCTGCACGTCACCGGCAATGGCTCGCATGCCCATGGCCTGCAATGGTTCCATGATCAGACCGCCTCGGCGATGCCGGTCGGCGTTGCCTACACACTGCCGATGTGGCTGTATCGCGCGTTGATGCTGGCCTGGGCATTCTGGATGGCCTGGGCGCTGATCCGCTGGATGCGCTGGGCGGCACAGTGCTTTGTCCACGAGGGTGCCTGGCGCGCCTGGTTCAAGCGCAAGCCGGCGCCGCCGTCTGCGGACAACGCCGGCGTGGCCGCGGCGGTTACGCCAGATGTCGGCCAACCCGAGCCGGGCAAGGTCGAATGAGCGGGGCGCAACGGTGATCCATGAGGACCAGACCCTCGGCGACGCCGTCCGCGCGGCCGCGCGCCTGCTGGCGGATGAGCAGGCGCGGGGTGATGCCGAGATCCTGATCGCGCATGCGATGGGACTCAGCCGCGCAGGTCTGTTTGCGCATGCCGATCACCTGCTGACGGAAGCCGAAGCCGCACGCTGCCTGGAACTGATCGAAGCGCGCGAGCGCGGCGAGCCGGTCGCCTATCTGCTTGGCGAACGCGAGTTCTGGAGTCTGCGTCTGCAGGTGACGCCCGATGTCCTGATCCCGCGCCACGAGACCGAATTGCTGGTCGAGCAGGCGCTGGCCTGTCTGCCGCTCCCTGCGCTCGGGTTGCGGATCGCCGATCTCGGTACTGGCAGCGGAGCCGTAGCGCTGGCGATCGCCAGCGAACGCCCCGGCAGTGAAGTCTGGGCACTGGATGCCTCGCGTCCGGCGCTGAAAGTCGCCGAGTCCAATGCCCAGCGACTGGCGATCGGCAATGTGCGCTTTCTGCACAGCGACTGGTTCGCCGCGTTGCCCGAGGGCATCCGCTTCGATGCGGTCGTGTCCAATCCGCCCTACGTCGCCGAAGACGATGCCCATCTCGAACGCGGCGATCTGCGCTTCGAGCCGCGGATGGCATTGACTCCGGGGGGCGATGGACTGGATTCGATCCGGCGGATCATCCATGCCGCGCCCGACTACCTCAAGCCTGGTGCGTTTCTGCTGTTCGAGCATGGCTTCGACCAGGGCGATGCCGTGCGCGAACTGCTGGCAACCGAAGGCTTTATCGATGTGGAAACGCGCCAGGATGACGAAGATCGGGATCGTGTCAGCCTGGGACGCTGGCGCTAGCGACGGCAGCCCTGCTGGCGCTTGTTGCCGGTCGTACCCGACCCGGATAGGGCGGCTGCAGGAGCCGAACGGCAGAATGAAGCTACGGTTGCCGCAGACGCGCCCTATACTGTGCCTGCGGCAGCTTCGCCGTTGCGACCCAGTGCCCCGACCTTGAAGACCAAAGAAAAATCGACGCCCAAGCGAACACCAGTTGCCGCCAGTCCCCGCAAGGCCGCCGCCAAGGCGCCTGCAAAGTCCGCGCCGAAGTCAGCGGCAAAGACTTCAGCAAAATCTGCCGCGACCAGCAGCCGGGCGAAATCCGCGAGTGCGGCCAGCCGACCGAAGTCGGCGGCACCACGCAAGGCGGCTGCCAAATCGGCTGCGCGCAAGCCGGCCGCCAAGGGCGCTGCCAAGCGTGTGCAGACGACGGCGGCCAAGCCAGTGCGCACCCGCACGCCAGCTGCGGCCGCTGCGCTGGATCCCGGACAGGGCAAGCTGGCACCGATCGTTGCAAAGCTGCGCCAGAGTGTGATTTCGGCGCTGGAAGAGATGAAGGCCAAGGAGATCAAGGAGATCGATATCCGTGGTCGCGCCTCGTTTGCCGATTTGCTGGTCATCGCCAGTGGCACCTCGACGCGGCACGTGAAATCACTCGCCGACGAAGTCGTCAAGTTCGTCAAGAAGGCCGGCATGATGCCGCTGGGCATCGAGGGACAGAAGGAGGCCGAGTGGGTGCTGGTCGACCTTGGCGACATCGTCTGCCATCTGATGCTGCCGCGCATTCGCGAGTTCTATGCCCTTGAACGATTGTGGAGTGTCGGCGGTGATGCCGAGGCATCCAACGACTGAGACCTGGCGGTGGTGATCGGATCGAAACTGCACGTCACTTCCGCTGCTGGCTGAGTCGTCATGCGCATCCGTATCCTGACCATCAGCGAGCGACAGCCCGACTGGGTGACCCAGGGCTGCAACGAGTATCTGCGCCGGTTGCCACGGCACCTGGCGACCGAAGTGGTGGAACTGGCGCTCGCCAAACGCCGCGAAGATCCGCTTCGGGCCAAGGCCGACGAGGGTGAACGATTGCTGGCTGCGGTGCCCAAGGGCGCCCTGATCGTCGCGCTGGATGAGCACGGCAGTCCTTGGACCAGTGTGCAACTCGCGCAGCAGCTGGAACGCTGGCAGCGGTCCGGCCGCGATCTGGCGCTGCTGATCGGCGGTCCGGATGGTCTGTCTGCGGCGGCGCTCGCGGCGTGCCAGCAGCGCTGGTCGCTGTCCGCGCTGACGCTTCCGCATGGCATGGCCCGCATGCTGGTCGCAGAGCAGCTCTACCGCGCCCAGTCGATCATCGAAGGGCATCCCTACCACCGACCCTGAGCCCGCGCAGCGCCAGGCGTGCCGCAGTTCAGTCGCTTCGTTTCACCGAGGAAGATCGCCATGACCAGCCCGACGCTTTTTCTTGCTTCGCAATCGCCGCGTCGCCGTGAACTGCTCGAACAGATGGCTGTGCGCTACGAACTGGTCGAAGTGGACGTGCACGAGCAGGCACTGCCCGGTGAACCCGCGCTGGACTATGTGCGCCGGGTGGCCCGCGAGAAGGCGGGGGCGGGGCTGATGCAGGTGGCATCGATCGCCCAGGCCCTGGTGCTCGGTGCCGATACTGAAGTGGTGCTCGCCGACCGCATTTTCGGCAAACCCGCGGATGCGCTCGAGGCCAGCGCGATGCTGCGTGCGCTGTCCGGTTGTCGGCACAAGGTGCTCTCTGCTGTTGCCTTGCTCAGCGCCAGCCGCGAGGAGGAGATCGTCTGCATCACGGATGTGCAGTTCGCCACGTTGACCGAGGCCGATATCAGCGACTATCTGGCCACCGGAGAATGGCGTGGCAAGGCCGGCGCCTATGCCATCCAGGGGTGCGCGGCCCGCTTCATCGAGCGTATCGAGGGTAGTTACAGTGGTGTGATGGGGCTGCCGCTGTTCGAGACGGCGCAGCTGCTGCGGCGCTTCGGCTGCTGAAGGCGCTGACACAATCCGTCACGTCTGGCGAGACTGGTCCGATTCACCCCGGAGCGGCTATAAGGTGGGGCAGAGTCCGAAATTTCGAGTATTGGCAATGACTGAGCAGAGCGGCAGGACAACGTGGCCCGGTGCCGCGTCCGGGTGTGCCCGATGAGCGAGGAGCTGCTGATCAATGTCACCCCACGCGAGACCCGCGTCGCCGTGGTGGAAAATGGCATGCTGCAGGAAGTCTCGATCGAGCGCGCCTCGCGCCGCGGTTACTTCGGCAATATCTACAAGGGACGTGTCCAACGCGTGATGCCCGGCATGCAGGCCGCATTCGTCGAGATCGGCCTCGCGCGCGCGGCCTTTCTGCATGCCTCCGACATCGTCCGCACGCCGGCCATCGAGGTGGTCGATCCGGATGCCCCGGTCCCGCCGATGCCGCCGATCAACGAACTGGTGCATGAGGGCCAGGAGATCGTCGTGCAGATCGTCAAGGACCCGATTGGCAGCAAGGGCGCGCGCCTGACCACACACCTGTCCCTGCCTTCGCGTTATCTGGTGCTGCTGACCACCAGTCGCACGATCGGGGTGTCGGCGCGCATTGAAGACGAATTGGAGCGGACGCGACTGCGCGACGCGGTTGCCGAACTGACGCCGGAGCGCGAGTTCGGCTACATCGTCCGCACCAATGCCGAGAGTCTGCCCAGCGAACTGCTGCAGGAAGACATCGCCTACCTGGCCAAGGTCTGGCGTGCCGTCAGTGCCCGCTTCGGCAATGCCAAGCCCGGCGATTGCGTCTATGAGGATCTCTCGCTGCCGCTTCGTTCGGTGCGCGATCTGATGCGCGCGAATGTCGAGAAGGTGCGCATCGATTCGCGCGAGAGCTACGAGCGCACGCTGAAGTTCGCCAACCAGTTCATGCCGGCTCTGGCCGAGCGTATCGAGCACTACCCGGGCGAGCGTCCGATCTTCGATCTCTACGGTGTTGAAGATGAGATTCAGCGCGCGCTGAAAAAGGAAGTGCCGCTGAAGTCTGGGGGCTACCTGGTGATCGACCAGACCGAGGCAATGACCACCATCGATGTCAATACCGGTGGTTTCCTGGGTACCCGCAACCTCGAGGAGACCGTCTATCGCACCAATCTGGAGGCGGCGCAGTCTGCTGCGCGCCAACTGCGGCTGCGCAATCTGGGCGGCATCATCATCATCGATTTCATCGACATGGTCGATGAGGAACACCAGCGGCAGGTGATCAGGCAGCTGGAGAAGTCGCTGAGCCGGGATCATGCCAAGACCACGGTCTATGAGATGTCCCCGCTCGGACTGGTCGAGATGACGCGCAAGCGCACTGCCGACAGCCTCGAACGTCAGCTCTGCGAGCCCTGTCCAGCCTGCAGCGGGCGCGGTGCCCTGAAGACCGCGGAAACGGTCTGTTACGAAATCTTCAGAGAGATCACGCGCGCGGTTCGCCAGTTCGATGCCGAGAAGATGCTGGTGCTGGCGGCACCCAAGGTGGTCTCCCGCATCGAGGATGAGGAGTCTGCAGCGGTCGCTGAACTGGAGGAATTCATCGGCAAGAACATCCGCTTCCAGCCGGAAGACCAGTACTCGCAAGAGCAGTTCGACGTCATCCTGCTGTGAAGACCAAGGTGGCAAAGCCGCGCCGCTGGCGACTCTGGATCATGGGGTCCATTGCCCTTGCCCTGATCGTGATGGCCACCGTCGTCGGCAGCGCCAGCCTGATGTTTCCCTGGCTGCTCAGCCATCCCGAGCGGGTCGAGGAGTTTCTTTCCGAGCGGTTGCAGCGGCCGGTGCGTTTCGACTCGATCAGTGGCGAGTGGCGCGCCAGTGGGCCGCGTTTTGCGCTGAGCGGCCTGCGCATCGGCGATGCCGGCAGCGATGCCGAGCTGGGCATTGAACGTGCCGAGCTCGCGGTCGATTTCTACGCGTTTCTGCATCGTGGGCGTTCGTGGCATGAACTGAGCATCGTTGCCCCCGAGATCGACCTGCAGCGCCTGGCCGATGGCCGCTGGCAGGTGCGCCAGTGGCAGGGCGCCCGCAGCGGTGGCCGCCAGTTCGATCTCTCGGCCTTGCGCAGTCTCGGTGCCGTCGGATTGCGTGGAGCCCGGGTCCGGCTGACCGATATGGAGCAAGGCCGCCATCTGCAGCTGGTCGACGTCGAATTGCGGATCAGTCCGCGCACCAGCGGTCGCGAAGTTCATGCCAGTTTTCGCACCGATGCGGGATCGGTGCCCCTGCAGCTCGCCTGCCATCTCGCTGGCGATTTCGCCGATGGCCGCTGCTATCTGCGCGGCCGGCAACTGCAGGCAGCTGATTGGTCGAGCACCTGGCCGATCCACGGCGTATCGGCGCTGCAGGGCCGGCTTGATCTGGATGTCTGGATAGACCTGGCGGAGTTTCTGCCGCAACGGGCACGTGTTGAACTGGTCGCCAGCGAAACCGTCTGGCGCGGTGGGCGGCCGGTCCAGTTGGACTCCGGCCAGACGGTGGAGCCGCGCTTTGGTCCGGAGCGGATGGAGCTGGCCCTGCAATGGCAACGACTGGCGGACAGTGGCTGGAAGCTGGATATCCTCGAAGCAGACTCGCTGGCCGCGGAACGCGCACTGCAGGCGCCGACGCGACTGTCGCTGCGATCCACTGGTGTGCATCCCGAGCGCAAGCTGGAAGTCCAGATCGCGAGTCTGCGACTTGAACGCGTACTGCCGTGGCTGACACTCAGCGACGCGTTGTCGCCGATCATCGCCGGTACCTTGTACGAATCCGCGCCGACTGGCGAACTCAAGGGACTGTCGCTGGTCCAGCACGATGATGGTCGGCGTGCATTGCAGGGCAGCCTGCGGGACGTCGGCTGGAATGCAACGCGACGTCTGCCGCGGCTGAGTGGGCTGGGCGGTGAGCTGCAGGGCGATCAGGGTGCCACCGTTCTGCGGCTGGATCGTATCGACACCGAGCTGGCCTTTCCGGGCACACTGCGCGCCCCGGTCGCGCTGAAGATTGCGCCGATGGTGCTCTCGCTGACGCCTACCGATGAAGGCGCGGTCGTTGCGGTGGAGGATCTGGATCTGCGCGGCGAAGGATTTGGCATCAAGGGTCAGCTGGCCCTTGCCTTCGAGCGTGGCGGCGGACGTCCGCATCTGCAGGCGGTGATCGATGTGCTTCCGGGTGAGGTAACCGCTGCCAAGGCGGTCTGGCCGATCAATGTGATGCCGGCCGTCACGGTGCGCTGGCTCGACCGCGCCTTGCTCGCCGGCCAGATTGATCACGGCAGAGCAGTCATTCGCGGCGATCTCGACGACTGGCCGTTCGCCGGCAAGGAGGGCGTACTCGATGCCGTCGCCTGGGTCAGCGATACTGCGGTGAAGTTCAATCCGCAGTGGCCAGAGGCCCATCTGGAATCGGCACGTGT
This sequence comes from Pseudomonadota bacterium, assembly GCA_022843465.1. Taxonomy (GTDB): domain Bacteria; phylum Pseudomonadota; class Gammaproteobacteria; order Xanthomonadales; family Ahniellaceae; genus 0-14-3-00-62-12. Next base: position 20,903 of record JALHNO010000004.1, read on the forward strand.
GCAGTTTCTCGACAACAGCATGCAGATCGACCTGCCGGCAGCGAGTGTGGCGGGCAATCCGGTGCGGGCGGCGGTGGCGCACATAGCCAATATGCGGGCGCCGGTACTGGTCATCGAGGCCTTGAGCAGGAGTCACGGCCGCGACCTGATCGAATTGATCCGCAGCAGTCCTCTGCAATCGAAGTTCGGTGCCGAACTGCTCGGTGTCAGTGTCGACGGCGAAGCCGATGTCGATATCCGCATGCAGCTTCCACTTGGTCGCCAAGGTGACGAGCGCGTGGTCGAAGGTCGCGTGACCTTGCGTGACGCCGATCTGCGTGATCTGAAATGGAATCTGCGCTTTGACAAGGCCAGCGGGCAGATTCGTTTCAATGGCGAGGGCTTCAGCGCTGATGCGCTCAATGTTCGGATGGGCGAACACGTCGCCGAATTGAGCATTGCGGTCGGCGACTTCGTGGGTGATGAGACGCACCAGCTCGAGGCGAGCCTGCGCGGAGAATTGCCATTTGCCGCAGTCGCTGCCGGTATCTCGGCGCTGGATGGTTACCACGAGCGCTTTCCCGGAGCAGCCCAGTGGGATATTGCCCTGTTGGCAGATCGGTCCAGCGACGGAGCGCCAGGGCGCAAGCGCCTGCAACTGAGCTCGGACCTGCGCGGGATGGCAATCGACCTGCCGGCGCCGATGCGCAAGGATGCCGGTACGCCGATGCCGCTGCAGGTGGATCTGCAACTGCCGCTCGAGTCCGGCGAGATCGAGCTGAAGCTCGGACAATTGGCGCGCTTTCGTGGCATGGCGGAAGGCGCCGAACGCGATTTCGCCGGACATCTCGCGCTCGGTGGCGGGCTCGCCGACAGCGCTCCGGAGCAGGGCCTCAAGATCAGCGGTGAGGTCGCCGCGATCGATCTGGGTGGCTGGGCAGCGCTCGGGCATGGCGGTGATGGCAGTCTGGCACTGGATGTCGACCTGCGTGCCGAAGAGGTCGATGTGCTGGGACGCGCCTTCAGCGATACCACGGTGCAGATTGTCCGCAGCGCTGCGGGTTCGCGCATCAATCTGGTCGGCGAGGGCATTGACGGCGGCTTCGATCTTTCGCCGGCGCAGCGCGAACTGCCGGGGATCACCGCTCGCTTCAAGACCCTGCATTGGCCCGAGGCCGATCCGCGCGCGCCGTCCAAGCCGATGAATCCGACCCTGATTCCGCCTCTGCATATCTGGGTAGGTGATCTCAGGTTGGGTGCATCCGGATTCGGCGAGGCGCGCATCGAGACCCGCCCGACGGCGACGGGGATGATGATCGAGGAGCTGAATACTCGCTCGGCCACCTTGACGATGCGCGCATCGGGCAGTTGGGAACTGGGCGCCAATGGAGAATTCAGTGCGCTCGATATCAATTTCAGCGCCGAAGACATCGGCCTGATGCTGCAGGGACTTGGCTATGGCAGCTTCATCGAAGGTGGCCAGACGGTTGCGCGCCTGCAGGGGCGTTGGGCGGGTTCGCCGGCGCAGTTTGGACTGGCGCGGGTGGTCGGTACGCTCGAAGGGGAAGTCGGCGAGGGCCGCATTCTCGAGGTGGAACCCGGCGCGGGTCGACTGTTCGGGCTGGTCAATTTCGGCGCCATTCCGCGCCGGCTGTCACTGGATTTCAGCGACTTCTTCAAATCCGGCATGGCCTTCGATTCGATCAAGGGCAGCTTCCGGCTGGATGCCGGCCAGGCTTACACCGACGACCTCAAGGTCAAGGCGCCCTCCGCTGAAATCGATATTCGCGGTCGCGCTGGCCTGATTGCGCGCGACTACGACCAGGAAATGGAAGTGGTTCCGCGCGTCCGCAGTGCGCTGCCGCTGGTCGGTGCGGTTGCTGCCGGTCCGGTGGGCGCGGTGGTCGGCGTACTCGCCCAGGACATGCTGCGCAAGCCGCTGGATGGCATTGTGACCGCGCGCTACCGGGTGCAGGGCAGTTGGGACAAGCCCGAAGTGATCCTGATCAGCAAGGAGAAGCGCAAGCCTGCCGAGGAAGATATCCCGGCAGGGGCAGACGCTGAGGCCCCATCCGGATAGCTCCTGAACGGTCATGGCCTGGCGCCCGCGGCTCAGACGCCGCGGTTTCGCTGCCGGTTTGGCAAGCCGCTGGCTGGCCAGCGAAGCCTTCGCGACGGCTTGCTGCTGACGGCTCCGGGCCCGGCGGCGACCATCCTGCGGAGAGTGCACACCGGCATCGGCACGTCAATAGCTGCATGCGCCTGCCCCTGTGGCATAATCCGCGCCCTTTAAGTCGCCCCGCCCCCTGGCGCGGCCCCAATAGCGAAGCGAGCCCATGAATTTTTTTGTTTCTGACGCCCATGCGCAGGCAGCGGGTGGCGATCCCGGTGGTTTTGCCACTCTCTTGCCCCTGATTTTCATCTTCGCCCTGATGTATTTCATGGTGATCCGTCCGCAGATGAAGAAGGCCAAGGAGCATCGCGCGATGGTCGAGGCGCTGGCCAAGGGTGACGAAGTGATCACCAGTGGCGGCATCGCCGGTCGCATCACCGAACTTGGCGATGTCTTCGCCACGGTTGAAATTGCGCCGAACACCCAAATCAAACTGCAGCGCAGCGCCATATCGGCGGTGTTGCCGAAGGGAACGTTGAAGTCGGTCTGACCTAGAGCACCGCTGTGCCGCCGTGTGCGGGCTGCGGAGAGGGATGAGCAATGCTGGATACACCACGCTACACGAAAATTATCATCATCCTGGTGATGGCGCTGTCGCTGCTCTACGCGATTCCGAATCTGTTTCCGCAGGATCCGGCTGTACAGATCGCCAGCACCACCGCGGTAGCCGCAGACGCGGTGCTGAAGGAGCGCGTCCAGGGCGTGCTGGAGAAGCAGAAGATCGCGTTCTCCGATGTGCGCATCGAGAAGAAGCGTTTGCTGGTCCGGCTGCCCGATGATGTGGCCCAGGCCAAGGCCCGCGAGGCGATTGGCGCGGCACTCAACCCGGATCCCGACCAGCCCGCCTACACGGTGGCGCTGAGCAAGGCATCCACCGTCCCTGGCTGGCTGCGTGCGATCGGTGCCAAGCCGATGGCGCTCGGACTCGATCTGCAGGGTGGTGTCCACTTCCTGATGGAAGTTTCCGAATCGGACATCAAGGCGCAACACGAGACGCGACTGGTCGAGGAGATCGGTGCCGTGCTCAAGAGCGAGAAGCTGCGTGGTACCTCCACCCGCGGCCCCGAGGGTCCGGTGGTCACGCTGCGCAGCAGCGAGGACCGCGACCGCATGGCCGGTCTGTTGGCCGGGCGCTATCCGGGGCTGAAGTTCAGCCTCGGTGTGCCGACCAGCGCTACCGCCTTCCCCCTGGTCGGTTCGATCCAGCCGGAAGAGTATGCCAATGCCATCAGCGCCGCGATCGATTCCAACCTGACCACCCTGCGTGAACGCCTGAACAGCCTCGGTATTTCCGAGCCGCTGACGCAGCGTCAGGGTATCTCGCGCATCGCGGTCGATCTTGCCGGCGTGCAGGATACCGCCCAGGCCATCGAGATCATGGGTTCGACCGCGACGCTGGAATATCACGCCGTCGACGAACCGGCCCGGATGACCGGCAAGCCGTCGGCAGGTTCGCGCGTTTACTACCACCGTGATGGCACGCCAATCGTGCTGGTCCGCCGCGTGATCGCTTCCGGTGACCAGCTGATCAATGCCTCGTCGCTCATTGATCCGGAATCCGGTACACCGGCGGTGTCGGTAACGCTCAATTCTGCCGCCGCGCGCAAGATGCTGGATTTCACCCAGGACAATGTCGGCAATGGCATGGCGGTGGTGCTGATCAACAAGGTACCGAAAACCCGCACGGTGGATGGCAAGTCGGTGCGTACCTTCGAGACCAAGGAAGAAGTCATCAGCGTCGCCAATATCAAGGGCGTGTTCGGCGCCCAGTTTCAGACTACGGGCCTGGGATCGATGGAAGAGGCCAGCAAGCTGGCGCTGTCGCTGAAGTCGGGTTCGCTGTCGGCGCCCCTCAGCATTGTCGAGGAGCGCATCATCGGACCCAGCCTCGGTGCCGCCAATATCAAGGCGGGTCTGACCGCGGTGCTGTTTTCGTTCGTCTTCGTGCTGCTGTTCTTCCTGGTCTATTACCGCATGTTCGGTCTGATCACCTGCATCGCACTGCTGCTCAATCTGCTGATGGTGTTTGCCATCATGTCGGCACTGGGCGCAACCGTGACCTTGCCAGGTCTCGCCGGTATCGCCTTGACCGTCGGCATGTCGGTCGACGCCAACGTACTGATCAATGAGCGTATTCGCGAGGAACTGCGCGGTGGCAATTCGCCATTGTCCAGTATCGTGGCCGGCTACGAGAAGGCGTCCGGCACCATCTTCGACGCCAACGTCACCGCACTGCTTGCAGGTGTGGCCATGTTCGCCTTCGGCTCCGGCCCGATCCGCGGTTTCGCGGTCTCGCTGTCGGTCGGCATCCTGACGTCGCTGTACACCGCGGTCTCGGTGTCGCGTGGCATTTCTTCCATGATCTACGGCGGCAAGCAGAAGCTTGCTCGCCTGTCGATCTGATCCGGAGTCCGTACCGTGGAACTGTTTCCTTCCAACAGCAAAGTAGATTTCATGAAATGGCGCAAGCCATCGATGGTCATCATGGGCCTGCTGCTCCTGATCTCGATGATTGCGTTTCCGATGAAGGGGTTGAACTTCGCCCTGGATTTCACCGGCGGCGCCCTGGTCGAACTCAAATTCGAGAAGCCAGCCGACATCGAGCAGGTGCGCAAGACCATCGAAGAGGCCGGCTTTGTCGATGCCACCGTGCAGAGCATCGGTGCCGACAATACCGAGGTGGTGATCCGGCTGCGCGTCGACAAGGCAGGCGGCAACACCGAGATGATGGGTTCGGCCGTGCTGGCTACCCTGCAGTCAGCGGAGAATCCGGTCAGCGTGATGCGCAGCGACTTTGTCGGTCCGCAGGTCGGCAAGGAGCTGGCCCAGCAGGGCATTCTGGCGGTGCTGTTTGTCGGCGTCGGGTTCCTTGCTTACATCACACTGCGCTTCGAGGTGAAGTTCGCCATCGCCGCCATCATCACGACCATGCACGATGTCATCGTGACGACCGGATTCTTCTCGATCACCCAGCACGAGTTCGATCTCAATGTGCTGGCCGGTGTGCTCTCGGTGATGGGTTTCTCGATCAATGACACCATCGTGGTATTCGATCGCGTGCGTGAGAATTTCCGTTCGGTGCACAACATCACGCCTTACGATCTGCTCAATCGCTCGATCAACCAGACGCTGTCGCGTACCGTGATCACTTCCTTCGTCGCCTTCCTGACGGTGCTGGCGCTGTATCTATTCGGTGGTGGCCCGCTCGAGAACATGGCGCTGTCGCTGATGATCGGTATCGTGATCGGTACGGTGTCGTCGATCTTCATCGCCTGCCCGTTGCTGCTCTGGCTGGGTGCTTCGCGCACCGACCTGCTGCCGCGCGCACGCGATACCAGCGATCTCGAACGTCGCCCCTGATGCCCATGGCCGGGCTTGCCAGCGCGCTGGCCCGGCTTGATGCGACCTGGTCGGCGTACGTTTAGCCATGGCACTCGAAATTGAACGCAAGTTTCTGGTGCGCGGCGACGCCTGGCGAGATGCAGTCGAGCGGTCCCTGCCGATGGCGCAGGGGTATCTGGGCGGAGATCTGGCTTCGGTGCGGGTCCGCCTGGAGGGTGACCAGGCGATGTTGAATATCAAGTCGCGTCAAGGCGGAATCAGCCGCCTGGAATTCGAGTATCCGATTCCACCAGACGAGGCCCGCGAGATGCTCGCGCGACTCGCTGGTGATCAGGTATCCAAGACCAGGCACTTCGTGCGCCATCAGGGTTCGCTCTGGGAAATTGACGAGTTCAATGGTCTCAACGGCGGTCTGATCGTTGCCGAGATCGAACTCGATCACGGCGATCAGGCCTTCGCTGCTCCCCCCTGGCTTGGCCGCGAAGTCAGCTACGACGAACGCTTCTACAACGCTCGACTTGCCCAGCTGCCGTTCGGCGCGTGGCCGGATCGGGATTCCATCATCAAGGAACTGGCATGCTGATCATCGGGCTTGCGGGCCTGGATTTGACGAGCGCAGAGCGCGACTGGATAACGGCCGAGTCGGTGTGCGGCGTCATTCTGTTCGCGCGCAATTTCCAGTCGCGCGAGCAGGTTCAGCGCCTGGTGACCGAAATCCGTGCGCTGCGGCCGGGGCCCTTCGTACTCTGCGTGGACCAGGAAGGCGGTCCTGTGCAACGTTTCCGTGAAGGCTTCAGTCGGCTGCCCGCCTTGCTGCGCCTGGGCGAACGCTACGCGATCGATCCCGCTCAAGCGCTGGCTCTCGCCGAACAGCATGCCTGGTTGATGGCCAGCGAGATTCTGGCACTGGGTATCGATCTGAGCTTCGCGCCAGTGGCCGATCTCGGTCGCGGCAATCGCGCGATCGGGGAGCGCGCCTTCCACGATGATCCGGCCGTCGTTGCAGGCTTCACCGCGGCCTATGTGCGCGGCATGCGACGCGCCGGCATGGCAGCCACACTCAAGCACTTTCCAGGTCATGGCTCGGTGCTTGAGGATACCCATTTCGATGCGGCTGTCGACCCGCGTGCCTGGGAACTGATCGAGCGCGAGGATCTCTACCCGTTTCGTGCCGGCCAGGCAGCCGGTGCCGAGGCGGTGATGATGGCCCATGTCAGCTACCCGCAAGTCGCTGCCGAGCCCGCCGGTTATTCACCGCGCTGGATCCGCGAAATCCTGCAATCGACGATGGGCTTCGGCGGCGTCGTCTTCAGTGACGACATCGGGATGGCGGCAGCGGAGTCCGCCGGCGGCGTCAAAGCGCGCATCGATGCCCACCTGGATGCCGGTTGCGACATCGTGCTGGTGTGCGCCCCTGCGCTGGTCGTCGAGTCGATCCGGGCTGTTGCCGGTCGCGCGCCGATCAGCAATGAGCGGCTCGCCCTGCTGCTGGCCAAGCCCGCCATGCGGTGGGAAACTTTGATCGCGAGCGCTGACTGGAACGCGGCCAGCGCCGCCATCGATCCACTGAACAGTGCCTGAGAGTCCGATGACCAAACGATCGCTAGCCGAAGCTCTGAACCATTCCGATCTGCTGTATCCGCGCGTCGAACTCGATGCCGCCATACTGCGGATGGCCGGCGAGATCGATGCCAGCTATGCCGGTGTCGAGACACCGTTGTTCATCACCGTGATGAATGGCGGACTGATGCTGGCAGGCGAGTTGTCGCTGCGTTGCCGTACCGGATTCCAGTTCGACTATGTGCATGCCACCCGCTACCGCGGTGCCACCGAGGGTCGTGGTCTGGAATGGGTGGCGCGGCCGCGCACGCCCCTGAAGGATCGTGATGTGTTGCTGGTGGACGATATCCTCGACGAGGGCCGCACCCTGACCCCGGTCAAGCAGTGGTGTCTTGAACAGGGTGCTGCGCGCGTACAGATTGCGGTGCTCTGCGAGAAGCGACATGACCGACGGGTGCCGGGGATTGCGGCCGAGTTCATCGGAGTCAGCGTGCCGGATCGCTACGTCTACGGTTTTGGCATGGACTATTACGAGCTCGGTCGCAATCTCGATGGCATCTACGCCCTCCGCGATGCCTGAGCATAACGGCGGCAGACCGAGGTATCCGGCATGAGTGTGGATCTGGCGATCATCGGTGGCAGCGGCCTCTATCAGTTCGAAGGCATGCGCGAACTGGAGCGGCATGTGCTCGATACCCCGTATGGGAAAGCGTCGGGCGCAATCGTCATCGGCGAACTTGACGGTCATCGTCTGGCGTTTCTCGCCCGCCATGGCGAATCGCATACCATTCCACCGCATCGGGTGAACTACCGGGCCAATCTGCATGCCCTGCACGCGATCGGCGCGCGTCGGGTCATCGGGGTCAACGCGGTCGGCGGCATCCGCTCGGACATGGGGCCGCGTGCGCTGGTGGTGCCCGATCAGATCATCGACTACACGCACGGACGCTACAGCAGTTTCTGCGATGTCGAGGGCGCCAAGGTCGAGCACGTCGATTTTTCCTTTCCTTACACGGCATCACTGCGTGCTGCACTGCTGAACGCGGGCGAGGCGAGCGGAATCGCCCTGGTCGACGGAGGCTGCTACGCCGCAACCCAGGGGCCACGGCTGGAAACCAATGCCGAGGTCGCGCGCCTGCGCCGCGACGGCTGCGATCTGATCGGGATGACCGGGATGCCCGAGGCTGTGCTCGCCCGCGAATTGGGCTGTGAATATGCCTGCCTTGCGATGGTCGCCAACTGGGCCGCTGGCTGTGGCGATCAGGTCGAGATCAGCATCGACGAAATCTTCGCGATCCTGCGCGAGTGCACCGCCCAGGTTCCCACCCTGATCCGCGCCCTGCTCAGTCGCTGACCGAGACCACCCAGAGAGTCCGCGCAACCACGCGCTGTTCGAACCGCGTCGACGCACATTTCGAGTTCAATCACGGCGCCATCAGGCACCCGCGATGGCGACGCACACTGCCGTTGATCTCGCCATTGATTCTGTCCCCGACGGGGTTGACCAGCTCCGCTGTTGAGCGCCATGGAGCGGGGCTGGCCCCATAGGCCTTAACCTATTCGGCTGGTTCCTGAATTTTGGCACGGCACACCCTCGACTTGCGCCCCGAAGGGGCACATCAATTCAGCCCAGGGCAACGCCCTGGGTATGGTCGCGCGTCACCCGAAGCCCTGAAAGGGCGAGTCAATTCGATGTCTCTATCGCTGGCGCGTTTGCGTGCGCATGGTATTCAGCACGAGGAACGGTGGATCTTGGATGCAGGGAGGGTACGTGTACCGGTGAACGCGTATCTCGCTGCGGTATTGAAATACCTCGGTCGTCCGGCAGTGCCGATCAACCCGGTGGCCGATTACGTTCAGCCCCTTGCGCTCGGGCGTACCGTGGCACTGAGCACAGCGGTGGAACAGCTGAAGCAGGCTTGGTCGAAATGGATCAAGACGCAAGGACCGGATTTTGCTGGCTTCGCGTGGCAGGCCGGCTATGGCACCTCTTCAGTGTCCGCATCAAACCTGACACCGGTGCGTCGCTACATTGCGAGGCAGCCTGCGCATCATCGCGTCAGGACGTTCGAGGACGAAATCCGTGCACTTCTTGAACGGCATGGCGTCGCGTGTGACGAACGCTACGTGTGCGACTGAATCGCCCTTTCAGGGCTTCGGGATGATCTGCCCGCCTACCCAGGGCGTTGCCCTGGGCTCAATTGTTGTGCCCCTTCGGGGCGAGCGCACACCAAGGCCGGATGATAGACAGCTGCGCGTTGGACAGGGCAATCATTCGCCAGCAAAAACAGGCTGACGCCTATGGGGCAAGCCCTGCTGCTGTTGATCTCGCGAGCCCGAGCTTTCCCTGTCTTGTTGAATCGGCCTGAGGGTGTGTCGACTGCCTGCTGCAATCTGTTTCCGTCGCCGAAATGCGTCGGCCTCATTGAAGCTGCCACGTGTCGATATCGCGCGGCGTCACCGCGCGGGTCTTCCGACGCAGAACTGTGCCGGCTTCAGTGCGGCGACGCGCTTTGGAATTGTCTGCGGCTCGTCCAGTGACGTTTCGGGATGCTGGGCCTTGCGAGCCGTTCAACATATTCGCAATCGCAATGCGCGATCCAGCGTTTGCCCTCATCCGCCTTCGGCACCTTCTCCCGCTTGGCGGGAGAAGGGTTCGCGCCGCCGAAATGTGCGCGTACGCCGGGTAGTCATAGCCAGGGAGCGGCATTTGTCGGGCAATCTGTTTCCGAGGCAGAACTGCGTTGGCCTGATTGAAGTGATCCCGATGAAGTGGGTCTGGCAGATGATGCAAGGGCAGCGGGCCGAGCCCCGCTACAAAATACCTCCGGGGCGAAGGTCACCGGCCAGGGCCGCGGGCTAGGCGACGAACTGCAGACGCGCGAGGTCGGCGTAGAGTCCGCCTTCGGCAACCAGTTGCTCGTGGGTGCCGATGGCGACGATGCGGCCGTTGTCCATGACGACGATGCGGTTGGCTTTCTGCACGGTGGCGAGTCGGTGTGCGATCACCAGGGTCGTGCGTCCCTGCATCACCTGTTCGAGTGCTTTCTGGATGACTGCTTCGCTCTGGGCATCGAGCGCGGAAGTTGCCTCGTCGAGCAGCAGGATCGGCGCGTTGCGCAGCATGGCGCGGGCGATGGCGATGCGCTGTTGCTGACCGCCGGACAACTTGACACCGCGTTCGCCGAGATCGGTGGCATAGCCTTCGGGCTGCCGCTCGATGAAGGCGTGGGCCTCGGCGGCGCGCGCTGCGTCAATCACTTCGGCATCGCTGGCCTCGCTGCGGCCGATGCGGATGTTCTCCATGGCATTGGCGGCGAAGATGATGTTGTCCTGCGGGACCAGGGCGATATTGTTGCGCAGGGTCTGCAGGGCCAAGGCCTGGATCGGATGCCCGTCCAGACTGATCGCGCCCGACTGCGCCTCGTGGAAGCGCAGCAGCAACTGGAAGACCGTGCTCTTGCCGGCACCGCTGGGCCCGACCAGGGCGATGGTTTCACCGGCAGCAATGTCCAGTGAGAAGTCCACCAGGGCCGGATGATCGGGCCGGGAAGGATAGTGAAAGCTGATGCCATCAAAGCGCAACCGGCCCGACAGCGGGGCGGTGAGTTGCACGGCGGATTCAAGATCGGCAATCGCGGGTTCGGTAGCCAGTACATCACTGATCCGCTCCATGGCGCCGGCGGCGCGCTGGACATCGCCCCAGACCTCGGTGAGCGCGCCGACCGAGCCGGCTGCGGTTACCGCGTAGAGGACGAACTGGCTCAGCATGCCGGCGGTCATCACGTTGGCGATCACGTCCTTGGCACCGACCCAGAGCACCGCCGTCACCGCGCCGAACACGAGCAGGATGACCGATAGCGTGAGCAGGGAGCGGGTGCCGATCCGGCGGCGCGCGGTTGCCAGACTGCGGGCGATCGCGCCGTCAAAGCGCGTACGCTCGGCGCGCTCGCGGGTGTTGGCCTGCAGCGTCTGGATCGCGCCCAGCGACTCGGCCGCCTGTGCACTGGCGTCGCCCAGGCGTTCCTGTGATTCGCGTGACAGTCCGCGCAGGCGACGGCCGAACAGCACGATCGGCAGGATCGCCATCGGGATCACCAATGCCGCAAGTCCGGCAAGTTTCGGGCTGGTCAGCACCAGCAGGGTGCCGGCACCCAGCAGGGTGACCACACTGCGCAGGGCTACCGATGCACCGGAGCCGACCACGGTCTGGATCAGCTCGGCGTCGGCGGTCAGCCGCGACAGCAACTCGCCGCTGCGGCTGCGTTCGAAGAAGGCCGCATCAAGCCGCAGCAGATGGGCATAGACCGCGCGTCGCAGATCGGCGACCACGCTTTCTCCCAGCAGACTGATGTAGAAGAAGCGCATCGAGCTGCCCACTGCCAGCACCACGGCGACGCCCAGCAGGCCGAGGAAGTAGCGATCGATGGTCGCCGCATCCGCCGCCGAGAAGCCATGGTCGATCATCTGGCGGACGGCGTAAGGCAGGGTAAGGGTTGCCGTCGAGGAGATCATCAGGAACAGCAGCCAGCCCAGCACCAGACGCCAGTAGGGCCGCACATACGGCAGGACCTGACGCAGTGTGGTCAGCGAGCGTGTCTTCTCGGGTGCTTCTGGTGTACTCATTCGGGACGGGTCGACTTTGCAATCGCACAAAGTAGCAGAGCTTGGCGCCCAGTTGCGATTCGCGGCGCGCTGCGCACGGCGCCGTTCATTCGATGCGCTGGATGGCACCGCGGGTGGCGTCGAGCAGATGGCGCCAGAAGTGCTCGGATTGATCGGCGGCGATTTCGATGTCGAGTTCTGCGCCATCAGCGTCGAATCGCTCGGCACATTTGCGGGCATCGAACTGCTGCAGGCCGGCATGCAGCGTGCCGAGTGCATCGAAGTCGATCCGCAGTCGCAGACGGCTGTACTCGATGATCTCGACGCGTTCGGCCAGACGCAGGCATTCCGCCGCGCTGCCGCCATAGGCGCGGATCAGACCACCAGCGCCGAGCTTGATGCCGCCGAACCAGCGGGCGACGACCACGACCACCCGATCCAGCCCCTGGCCATCGATGGCGGCGAGTATCGGCCGGCCGGCGGTACCCGCAGGTTCATCGGCGTCGGCGGAGCGGTACTCCTGGCCAATCCGGTAGGCCCAGCAATGATGGCGCGCATCATCGCCACTCTGTGCCTGCACGTAGGCAAGGGCTTCGGCACTGTCACTCACCGGAGACGCGGTGGCAACAAACCGGCTCTTGCGGATTTCCTGCTCGAAGCGGCAGGGCGCGGCCAGGGTCCAGGCCACGATCAGCGATCGTAGCGACGCAGGTCGGGCGGCAACCGGTAGCTGGGATAGGCGGCGCGGAAGCGGGCGATCTCGCTGCGCGCATCCTGCAGACGGCGCGCGCTGACCAGATCGCGGATCTGCTCGATCCAGTCCGCGGGCGCATAAACGGGCAGATCATCGGCGATCTCAGCCGGTTCGGCGTAGCGCGCACGCTCATCGCCGGCCGCGCGCTTGGCACGGACTTCGCGCTCGCCGCGTGATTGCAGACGCCCCAGCGATTGCTCCGACTCGCTATCGGCTTCGGCCGCAGCGGCAGCCGGTGGCGGTGCTGCCGGTGCCAGCGCGCCCGACGCGGCATTGCCGGCGTAGCCGCTGCCATAGGGGTCGGAAATCGGTTGGCGCTGTTCCGGCGCCCGGCCCGGTACTGCGTGATCGGTGCGCGTATGCGGTTCGTCGACGATGATGCCAGAGTCGCGCGCCGGGCCCTGGATGATCTCGCTCAGGCTGGGGCGCGGCTCCGCGACCACCGGTGCGGATTTTTCCAGAGGAGCCGAGTCGGCCTTGGCCTCTTTCGATGCCGATTGCGGCGGCATCGAAGCGGCGTCCATGTCGCGCTGGCGATCGCTGCTCTGCAGATCGATCTCGAACACCTCGTACTTGGCTTCCGGGCCGGCTGCGGCCTGTTGTTCCTGCTGCTGCGTGGTCAGCACTTTCCAGCCGATGCCGGCGGCCGCCACGATCGAGGCTGCACTGGCGACCGGCACCAGCCAGCGCGCGCGCACCGACTGGCGGCGCACGGCATTGCCGGCACGCCCGAGAATGGCGGAATCGAGATGCTTGCCGGGTTCGCTCTGCGGCAGCGCCCGATAGCGGCGCAGCAGTTCGCTGTCTTCGGAGAGCAGGGCTTCCAACTCGTCGTCGCCGGGGATCAGGGGCGTATTCATCAGGCCAGCGCCTCGCGCGGTTTTTCCAGCGCATAGCGCAGCCTGGATTTCGCGGTCTCGCGACCGACATGGGTCACTTCGGCGATTTCCTCGATGGACAGGCCACTCTCCACGCGCAGCAGGAAGGCCGTGCGCTGGTCATCCGGCAGTTCCGCCAGGGCCTTCTGCAATTGCCGGGCCTGCTCGAATTCGCCGAGCACGCGCTCGGGCCGTTCGGCGTCGTCGCCCTCGGCGAACTGCAGGGCGAGCTCGGCCTGCTCGCCGGTTTCCTCGGGGCGCAGCCGGCGGAAGCCATCGATCAGCAGATTGTGCGCGATCTGCAGCAGCCAGGTGGTGAAGCGGGCATCGGGTCGATAGCGGTCACGCGCGCTGATCACCCGGCTCCAGGTGTCCTGGAACAGTTCATCGGCGAGATCGCGGCGCGCGACGCTGCGCAGCAGGAACCGGTACACGGTGCCGCGGTGTCGCGTGTACAGCGCCTCGAAGGCGCGCGTCTCGCCGCCGGCATAGGCCTGCATGAGTTCCTCATCACTACGATCCAGCATGGGGCGAGAGGGTAGTGCATGCGCTGGCCTCGGCATAGTCGCCGGGCTGAACCAGGGGCTATCAAGGGCAAGGGCGTGGGACACGGGGGCGCGCTTCTGGAGTCATGGGGCATGCAACGCAGCGTCGTCGGTGTCGGGGTTGCGCGCTGTGTTCAACTTCAGCCTGCGCTCAGCCCGGCTGGTGGACAGGCGCACTCATTGCTGCACACGCAGGGTGACGCTGTCGTAGGCGCCATGGCGATCGACCGCGACCAGTGCCTGCGCGCCGATGCGCTCGAAGCGATGGTCGATGCTGGCATCGTCATTGGACTGCGCGATCAGCCGGCCATCAAGCAACCAGTCGACCCGGCCGCGCGCGCCGAGCGCCCGAACCCTGACCGTGGGCAGACTGCTGGTCCCCGGTGGCGTGCGCAGAATGGCGCCGCGCAATACGCCATCGATACGCAGGCCTGCGACCACTTCGTTGGGCGCGAACGCGGCGCAGGCCGGCACCAGGGCGGGCAGGGCGCTGGCACGACGTTCGCTGGCGCTGAGCCAGGGGCCTGCCAGCAACGGCCATTGCGCACTCTCGGCCACGCTGGCCTCGGCGCTGGCGCAGCCCGGCAGCATGCGCAAACCCGATACCGGATCACGCAGCCAGCTTTGTCGATAGCGCAGCGTGCTCGAACTGTCGCGTGCCGCCAGCGTTGGTGGTATCACGCCATCGATGATCCAGGCGCTGCGACGTCGATGGCAGAGTCCGGGGCGTTCCGGGTCGGGCGGTTCTCCGAGTGGCCAGCAGATATCCTGCTGCTGGACGCTGGCCGGCATCGTGCTCGCCACAGTGCCTGCCTGTCGCGGCAGCCGATCGACCAGTGCCAGCATCAGCGGCAGCGCGGTGGCAGCACCGTACTGGCCCGGGCTTGGCGTGCCATCCGGTCGACCCACCCAGACGCCAACGGTGTAGCCGGGCGTGACCCCGATCGCCCAGGCATCGCGAAAGCCATAGCTGGTGCCGGTCTTCCAGGCGACGCGGGTACGCCGGCGGTTGTCGATCATCGCTTCGGGATCGCCGGGTCGGCCGTGATCTTCGAGCACAGTGCGCACGATCCAGGCCGCGCCCTCGCTCATCAGCCGGCGCTGCTCGCTGGCTGCGTCCGGGCGATAGCGCACGCTGCCGGCAACACCGCCGCGCGCGAACGCGGCGTAGGCGCCAACCAGCTGGTCCATGCGCGCCGATGTGCCGCCAAGGATCATCGTCAGGTTGGGTTTGGCGCCGCGTGGCAGACCAAGTTGCACACCGCTGTTGCGCAGGCGCGCGACGAAGCGGTTGGGCGTGATGCGCTCGATCAGGTCGACCGCCGGCACATTCAGCGACAGCCGCAATGCATCCGCCGCACTGACCGGGCCATTGAAGCTGTCACCAAAATTCGCCGGTCGATAGCCGGCGAAGTCCTGTGGCACATCGAGCAGCAGGCTCTCGGAGTGGATCAGCCCCTCGTCGATCGCCAGTCCGTACAGGAAGGGTTTCAGCGTCGAGCCCGGCGAGCGCTCGGCGGCGATCATGTCGACATGGCCAAGCCGATCGACATCGCCGAAGCTTGCCGATCCGACATAGGCACGGGCTTCCAGCGTCGCGTTGTCTACGATCAATGCGGCCGCCGAGGTGCGCTCGGGCAGGCGTTCGACCCAGAGCCGGATGCGCTCCTCGACGGCCATCTGCAGGTTCACATCAATGCCGCTCCGGATTACCCGCGCATCCGGCTGCTCGCGACGCAGACGCTCGGCCAGCAGGGCCGCGATCATCGGCTGGCGCAGATGTCGCGCGACCACGTTCTCGTCACTGGCTTCGGCGATCACGGCCGCCGGCCAATCGCCAAATTCGGCGAGCCGCGCCAGCACCTTGTCGCGCGCGCGGCGCGCCCGTTCCGGGTGGCGATCCGGCCGCAGGCGACTGGGCGCCTGTGGCAGCACCGCCAGCAGGGCGGCCTCTGAATGACTGAGTCGCAGCGCCGGCTTGCCGAGATAGGCATAGCTCGCCGCCTGCACACCCTCGATGCCGCCGCCGAACGGGGCCAGGTTCAGATACAGATTCAGAATCTCGTCCTTGTCCAGACGGATCTCCAATTGCAGCGCACGCACAATCTGGCGCAGCTTGCCCAGCCCGCTGTGCGGAATCGGCTCGATCAGGCGGGCGACCTGCATGGTCAGCGTGGAGCCGCCGGAGACGATTTCGCGATGCCACAGCGCCTGCAGGCTGGCGCGAACAAAGGCAAACGGATTGATGCCCGGGTGCCAGCGGAACCAGCGGTCTTCGTAGCCGAGCAGGGCTTCGAGATACAGCGGCGATACCTGGTCGACGCTGACCGGGTAACGCCAGACGCCGCGCGAATTGGCAAATGCGCGCAGCGGCGTGCCATCGCTGGCCAGCACCACGGTGGCGCCATCACTCTGGATATCAGGAATTGGCGGCGGCAGCAGACGATCGAGTACCGCCAGCGCCAACACAAGCAGCACCAGAATCGACCAGCGCGGATGCCGACGCAGAGCCGCACACGTTCTTGTCCGCGCGTCAGTGAAGAAATTCGGTCGGCTCATGGCAAGGCAACACGGCTCCGGATCTTGGCGTCATGCCGCGGCAGAATCCGCGGGCATGACGGCCGCGGACGGTTCCCTGTGCGCGGGACGCGCCTGTGCCCGATGCGCCGGGCCATGCGCGTCCCACCGCTGCCGCCGTCATTGCGGCTCGCGCACCTCGATACTCGCGGGCACTGCCGCCCCAATGCCGCGCATCATCGGCCGGTACATGTCCTCGATCATCGGCGTCGGAACCTTGTAGGTGCCTGGACTCACTGCCCGTACGATGTAGAACAGCTTCGAGCTCTGGCCGGCATAGAGCTGGACCGCGGCGACATAGCGATCATCGCGATACTCCTCGTAGCGGATGTCGGCCTGGCCGCTGCGATCGTTCATCGCCACACCATCGATGGTGACGCCTTCCCAGATCGTCTGATCGCCGAGGTTGAGGTTCTCCAGTTCCAGTCCGCCCGGCAGCAGGTCGACAATCAGGGCATCGCGCATTTCTTCCTTCGCGGTGACATCGAGTACTGCGATCAGGGTCTCGCCGGTGGTCAGCGCCGAACCATCGTAGGCGGTGCCATCGGGACGGTAGAGATTGCGGCGGATCGCCACGTGCTGATCGACCACGGCAGGCGCAGTAGCCGGATAGCCGACGACATCCTCCACGACAAAGATCGGCCCCGGCCCGCGCGGGCCGAGGTTGATGCCGGCGTCGATATCCTCGATGGTGAAACTGCGCGATACCTGCGAGGTCGCTGCAAACGGTTCGCTGTGCGCGCCGATCCGCACATCGCCCTCGATCTTGCGCGACAGATCGCCCATCAGGGCGCGGCCGAGACGGAAAATGCCGATCTGCTCCTGGGTGCTGAAGTAGCTGTAGCCCCAGCCGCGGTCGCCACTGCGGCCTTGCAGTTCACGTGCCAGCTCGTAGACGCGCGCGTCATATTCCGGCTTGCTCAGGCCTGCCTCATTGGCGATCGCGACCATCAGGGTCAGATCGCGCAGGGGTGAGCCGTAGTCGCCGATCCAGCGCGGACGATCCCACTTCTTCGAAAACGCTTCGGCGATCGCAGCTTCGCCGCGGGTGCGATCGCCCTGCATGGCGAGTGCGGCACCGAGGTGAACCAGGGGCAGTGGTCCGACCAGTTTGCTGCGCTCGTTGTCGTAGATTGCGCGCAGGGTTCCGAGTGGTGCCCGTTTGAGCTTGGCCAGCACATAGCCCGCGTGCGCCTGCTCGGCGATGCGCAGGTGATCACTGAACTCGTATTCGTAGTGCGGCGATCCACCGGACAGCAGGTCATCGTTCAAGCGCTTCAGTGTCTTCTCGAGCATCGCTTCGCCCGGGCTGAAGCCGGCTTCGCGCGCCGTCACCAGCATCTCGGCGACATAGGGCGTCATCTGCGTCACCACATGGGAGTCACCGGGCCAGTAGCTGAAATGGCCATTCTCGGTTTGCATCGAGGCCAGTCGGGCGAAGGCGACATTCAGCATTTCGGTACGGGCTTCAGGCTTCAGCGGGGTCGCACCAAAGCGGCGCGCGGTATCGTCATCGAGGAACACCAGCGGGAATGCCTTGCTGGTGGTCTGCTCGACGCAGCCATAGGGATAGGCGATCAGATCCTTGACCACCGATGCAAACGGCAGCGGTGGCAGGGTGCCCATGGTCATCCGCGAGATCACCGAATCCGGTACCAGTCCGGCGCGCAGGGCGGCTTCGGGCCGGATGTCGCGACCCTCGTCCAGCACGATGGCGCGACTGCGGTGCTCGGCGGGATAGGCCGGTCGCATCGCAAATTCGACACGGCGTTCAACCTTGGCCTCGCCGCCGGTAACGCGGGCGACCACCGCAGCCACGCCATACTTCTGGCGCGCAGTGACCTTGAAGGTCTGCGTGCTGCGGCCCTTGTCGGCCAGCTTCAGCTTGCGGCTGGGCTCGACGATGCTGAGCATGTCGCCGCCATCCAGCGTGATGCTGTAGTCGCCCGGGCCGCCACTGAGATTTTCAAGATCGAGGGCGATCTCGGCGCGATCACCTGACGCCATCGCACGCGGTGCACTGATCTCGACGACCAGGGGCGCCTGGATAATGGTTTCCTGGCTCGCGGTGCCGTAGCTCTGCTCGCCGAACACGACCGCGCCGAGGCGAACCGTGCCATTGAAGTCCGGCAGATCGAGTTCGAACTCCGCCTTGCCCTCGGCATCGAGCACCACCGGTGCTTCGTACATGTCGACGGTCAGCACCTTCACATTGGGACGCCGGGCCTGCGGCAGGGCGAGCATCGCGGCATCACCACCGTAGCGGAGCTTGGCCTTGCTGCCATCGAGCGCCTCGATGATGCGGCCAAACACATCGTAGGCCTGACTGAGATAGCGGCGTGGCTCGAAGAACCAGGCAGCCGGATCGGGCATCGGAAACTGGGTGAGATTGAGAATGCCGACATCGACCGCGTGCAGGGCAACCCGGGCCGGTTTGCCTGCGAGCGCCGGCACCTGCACCTGGACCCTGAATTTCTGACCCGGCCGCGTGAGCTTGTCGGCTTCCAGCGTGACGGCGAGCTTGCGCGCGCTGCGGTCGAGGGCAATGTGCTGCACGCCGACGGCGCGCGATGGCGTGATCTTCTCGGCGGAATTGCCCGGCCGGAACACCAGCACCGTGGCATACAGATCGTGCCGGCTCCAGGACTTGTCGAGCGGAATTTCTACCTTGGTCTCGCCTTTCACCGGGACCAGTTTCTGCCAGAGCAGGCCTTCGCCTTCGAGCAACACCATGGCATTGCCGGGGTGCGGTGGCTTGATCGTCAATTGCACGGTTTCGCCTTCGCGATAACTCGGTTTGTCGAGCGCCAGCTTGACCTTGTCGGGCCGGCTGCCGGCGTCCTGGCCCTGGCTGTACCAGTTCCATCCCGCCTGGAATGGAAACTTCATCGTGAGCGCGGTGGCCGGGTCGAATACTTCAAGACGATAGCCGCCCCACTGCACCGGAAAGCTCAGCCTGGCGCGCTCGCCCGCCTTGATGTCGAGCTCCTGCTCGCTCTCGGTGTTCCAGGTCGACAGGAAATCCGATTGCCAGCCCGAGCCATCGGCCCAGCGCCAGTTGTAGTTGCGGTGCTCGCGCAGCAATTTGACCTTCAGCTTGCTGGCGCCGAGCAGGTCGCCCCCGGCATTGGCGCGGACCAATTCGAATCCCGCTTCGCCATCCGGAGTGGCGCCTTCCGAGGTATCGAACAGCGGTCGGGCTCCGACAATTTCGGCGGCCGGCCATAGGCTGCGCTTGATCACCCGGGTTACCGCGCGTCCGCCAGATTCGAACAGGCTTCCCGACACGATCACGGCAACAGTGCCGCTCGCTGCCTTGACTTCTTCAAGCGCGATCTCGCTCTCCAGTTTGCCTTCCTCGTCGAGCACATCGTCGATGACATCCTTGGGTTGCTTGGGCAGTTCGACCAGTGGATCGCCGAAGTGAAAATCCTTCAGCGTGGCAACCGGATGCGCATCCGGCTGCAGGCTGAGACGCGCGGTAAAGCGCTTGCCCGCTGCCGGCGATCCATACAGCCAGGCGCCTTCCACTTTCAGCGGCAGGGCATCACCCGGGCTCAGGGCTTCGGGCGCGTCGAGGGTGAGCTTCAGTCGCTCCGGCAGAAATTCCTCGACCCGGAAGCTGAGCGTTGTCGGATGCTTCATGGTCGGGTCGGTGCTCAGATCCAGCGACCATTTTCCGGTCGGCGCATCGGCCGGAATCACCCGCTCGTAGCGCAGGTAGTTGAGCTCGCCGGGATCAAGCTGCTGGGTCGCGAGGGCGCGACCATCGGGCTGCTTGAGCGTCACATAGATCGCCTGCGGCGGCACCAGCTTGCCATCGAAATCACGAAGCAGGGCGGATACGCCGAGCGTCTCGCCGGGACGATAGAGATCGCGGCCGGTCCACGGAAAGATCTCTAAATCGGTCTGGGCGCGGCCACCGAGCGAGAATTCCGAGAGATCCAGCGCGGGCTGGTTGAAGGGCAACAGCGAGACATCGTTGCCGAAGCGCGCGCTCAGCAGGTGCTGGCTGTTCGGCTTGTATTCGACCAGGGCGAGGCCCTTGTCGTCGGTGTTGACCTGAAAGAGGGCAAGGCCCTTTTCGTCCTGGATCGTCAATGCGACATTGGCCTTGGGTTCGCCGCTCTTCAGTGAAGTACTGAGGACCAGCAGCCGGTCCTTGTAAGCCCGCACATGCAGGCCGATGTCGCTGACGAAAAACATCGCCGTTTCCTGCTGGTACCCGAACGAGCCGGCGCGATTCATCACCGCGAAGTAGAGTCCGGGAAGCCTGAGTTCCTCGATGTCGCGGATCGGGATGTAGCTGACGCTGCGCTCGTTGGAAGCGGCCTGCAGAGCGAAACGGTTCTTGTAGACCGAGGAGGCCATCCGCGCGAGTTGCTCCAGCGACCAGTAGCTGCGCTGGCCGTTGCGCAGGTATTCGCGCAGAAACTGGCCGGTATGACTCTCGGAGACACGCAGGAACTCGATATCCACTTCGGACACGTTGAGCGCGATGATCGGCAAGCCGCGCGATTCGTGCGCAGGCAGGATGCTGCCCTGGCTGGCAAAACCCACAATCGGTTCCTGATTGCCGCTGTAGACTTCCTGCGTCAGCGCTGCGCCGATGGTGCTGCCATCCGCTGCGGCCAGACCGCCGGCGATGCTGACCACATAGGTCTTGTCGGCTTCGAGATACGGAAAGCGCAGTTGCCGGCTGTCGCCATCCAGAATCCAGCTGCCATCGGGCGCGGCGCCGTCCTTGAGCTTGATGCTGAGCAACTGGTCGAAGGCCTGCTGACCCACCAGCTGCCTCGAGAACTTCAACACGATCGACGGACGACCGTCGTAGGACTCGCCACCGCCACTGACCAGGCCGAAGGCCAGCGCTTCGACACCCTGGCTGGTCTCCGCGGCACGAGTCAATTCAGGCGGCGTACCATCCTCTTTTTTTCCGCAGCCGGCCAGCAATATCAGGGTCAAGGCGATCAGGCCAATCGAACGCATCCAACGATTCATTGCGGTGAACTCCGGCGTGCTGTGGTGGTGTGGAGTATGGCCGGATCGCCGTGCAGCGTGTAGCAGGATGTAGCCGAACGCGGCCCGATCAGCGCTGGATCGGGCGCAATCGCGGGCACCATTGACACCGCCAACACGCGGGTCGCGTCAGGCTGCCGGCATTGCATTGGAGACGCACGATGAAAGATTGCTACATCCTGATCGCTGGTGCCCGCGGCGGCGTGGGCTCGGCGCTTGCCCATCGGCTGCGCGCCGAGGGCGCGCGGCTGGCACTGGTAAGTCGCACCTGGGTCGTTCGGGATGCCGCAGCGGACGATGTATTCATCGAGGCTGATGTGTCCAGCGTGGCAGGAGCCCGGCTTGCGCTCGAGCAGGCGGCGCAGGCTGCCGGTCGACCTCCCGATGGTATGGTCAATGCCTGCGGCAGTATTCTGATTGCCGGTTTGCCGCGCACCAGCGAGGCGCAGTATCGCGATACTCTGGCGGCAAATCTCGACACTTCGGTTTTCCTGTGCCAGGCCTACCTGGCGAGTCTGGCCGCCGCAAAGCAGGGAGGGGCGATCGTCTTGTTCTCCTCGGTCGCCGCGCGCATCGGCGTGGCCAATCACGCCGCCATCGCCGTGGCCAAGGCGGGTGTCGAAGCCCTGGTGCGATCGGTCGCCGCCGACGCATCCGCCAACGCTGTCCGCATCAATGCCATCGCGCCCGGCCTGCTCGACACCGCGCTAGGCGCGCGCTTTCTCAGCAATGAACCGGCGCGCCGGCAGATGGCTGCCCAGTATCCACTTGGCCGCGTCGGCGATGCCGAAGCAGCGGCCGCGCTGGCCCGGTTCCTGCTCTGGCCGGAAAGCCAATGGATCACCGGCCAGGTGCTCGGGCTGGACGGTGGCTTCACCGCGGTCCGGCCGCCGGTCCGGGTGGCGTGATGAGGACCGCCCTGGTCTGGTTGCGCCGCGATCTGCGGCTGGCCGACAACCCGGCCTTGCATGCGGCCGCCAGTGCCGACCGCGTCATCACCCTTTACATTGACGACCCGGATCGCGCGGCCAACTGGGCGCCGGGGGCGGCGTCGCGCTGGTGGCTGCATCATGCGCTCGCCGCCCTCGATCCGGACCTGCGCGCTCGTGGCGGTGCGCTGCTACTCCGTCGCGGCGATCCGCTCAATTGTCTGCGCGAGATCATTTCCGAATTCGGCATTGATGCGGTCTACTGGAACCGCTGCTACGAGCCCGCTGCGCGTGCGCGCGATCGCCTGATCAAGGCCACTCTGCGCGAGGAGGGTGTCGAGGTTCAGAGCTTCAACGGCAATCTGCTGGTCGAGCCGGCGGACATCAAGACCCTGCAGGGAGAACCCTATCGGGTGTTCACGCCGTTCTGGCGCAATGCCGCGCAGTCCGCGCGCAGCAGTCGGCCGCTGCCGGCCCCTCAACGGCTGGGCAACTCCGCCGACGTTGCCGCCCTGAGCGCGTCCTCGACATTGCCGCTCGGCGCACTGGAACTGCTGCCGCGGATCGCATGGGACAGTGAATTCTCCGACCACTGGCAGCCCGGTGAGCGTGGCGCGCAGCAGGCGCTGCGGCTTTTTCTGGATGCGCCGGTGGAGCGCTACAAGGCCGATCGCGACCGACCGGATCGCGCCGGCACTTCGAGCCTGTCGCCCTACCTGGCCTGGGGCAATATTTCTCCGCGCCAGATTCTGGCGGCGATCGACGCGCGTGCTGGCCGGCATCCGCCGGATGGCGAGGGTGCCGACTGGTTTGTCCGTGAACTCGGCTGGCGCGAGTTTTCTTACCATCTGCTCTATCACTTTCCACACACCGCCGAGCGCAATATGAATCCGCGTTTCGCGGAGTTTCCGTGGGCGGAGCCGGATCCGGTCCTGCTGCAGGCCTGGCAGAGCGGTCGGACCGGAATACCTCTGGTCGATGCCGGCATGCGTCAACTCTGGCGTACCGGCTGGATGCACAATCGCGTGCGCATGGTGGTGGCAAGTGTGCTGTGCAAGAACCTGCGCTATCACTGGAGTCATGGTGCGCGCTGGTTCTGGGACACCCTGCTCGATGCCGACCTTGCCAACAATACCCAGGGCTGGCAGTGGAGTGCAGGCACCGGGGCCGATGCTGCGCCGTATTTTCGCGTGTTCAATCCGGTTACCCAGGGTGAGCGTTTTGATCCCGATGGCGCCTATGTGCGGCGTTATCTGCCGGAACTCGAGCGCGTTCCGGCCCGCTGGTTGCAGCAGCCCTGGAAACTGCCTGCTGCGGAGCGAGCCGCCGCCGGTATCGCCGGCACGGTCTATGCGGCACCGCTGATCGATCTGGCGCAGTCACGCGCGCAGGCGTTGACCGCCTATCACGCCAGCCGACCGGAACCTGCGGGCGACTGAGATGCGGCAGCGTCAGCGTGCGCTGCAACTGCCGTAGCTGTCGTCGAACAGCGCGTTGCGAACGGCGGCGGCTGGCGTCATGCCGAGCCGGCGCAGGTCGCCATAGCGATCCAGGCAGAACGGTGGACAACAACTGCTTGAGCGGGTGCCGCCACAGCGCGGCAGGGCGGCGACGCAGCGGTCCATGCGGGGCGCGTTGGCTTCGGCACACTTGAAGAACTGCGCGGAGCAGGCAGCCAGCCGCTGCTCATCGGCAGGGCCGAGCGGCTTCCAGTCGAGCGTGCGCGGCAGCATGTTCAGTGCCGGCTCGGACTTGCGCGGCGCCGGTTCGCTGCGCTCGAGGCGGGCGAGGGATTCGCGCAGACGGCGCAGATCGGCCTGTGGCGAATCCGACTTGCTGCCCACCAGTACGCTCTTGCCCGCCTTGCAGGGCTTGTCATGAAAGCCGACGTTGCCATCGGCGCCGACGCAACGGTATATCTCTCCCTTGGCGGACAGGGCGAACGCGACCAGCAAGGCAGCGGAAATCATCGAAGCGAATTGGCCATGGACATGCCGCCATTGTGCCCGTACCGGCTTGATCATGCACTGCGAAGGCGTGTGTGCCAGGCAAATGATCGTCAATCGGCGCAGGCGTTGACGATCAACGGTGACACCGGTACACAGGAGTCCAAGCAGCGAGTATCAGTCCCATGCCCATGAGCGGAGCGCATCCCGGCAGTCGCGAGCCGATGTCCAAGGTCGATACCGCCTGGTTGCGGATGGAACGGCCGACCAATCTGATGATGATCACCGGCGTGATGATGCTGGCCGATCAGCTGGATATTGCGCGCTTCAAGCGCATGCTCAATGAACGCTTTCTGGCGTTCCGTCGCTTCCGGCAGAAGGCGGTGGACGGTCCGGCGGGTGCTTACTGGGAGATCGACGAGGATTTCGATCTCGAGTGGCATGTGCGGGTTACCGCGCTGCCCGGAAAATCCGGGCAGACCGAACTGCAGCGGCTGTGCTCGCAGCTGGCGTCGACGCCGCTGGATTATTCCAAGCCACGTTGGCAGTTTCATATCGTCGAGCGCTATGACGGCGGCAGCGCCCTGATCACCCGCATCCATCATTGCTACGCCGATGGCGTGGCACTGATCCAGGTGCTGTTGTCGCTGACCGATGTCAAACCTACCGCCGAGGATCGCGCCGCACTGGCCAAGGTCTGGTTCAAGGAAGATCGCGGCGGCGTCGTGGAGCGACTGGTCGCGCCGGCGCGCAAGGGTCTGTCGCAGGCGATGCATGTCGGCGAGGTGCTGATCGACAAGGGTCGCGAGATGCTGAGTGATCCCGAAGCGCTGACCCGGGTCGCCCACGAGGGCAGCGAGATCATCCGTGAACTCGCCCATGCGCTCAGTCTGTCGGACGATCCGGCCACGCCATTTCGTGGCCAGTTGGGCGTGAGCAAGCGCTGCGCCTGGGCCGAGCCGATGCCGATCGACGAGGTCAAGATCGTTGGTCGCGCGCTTGGCTGCACCGTCAACGATGTATTGATGGCCTGCGCCGCGGGTGCCTTGCGCGGCTATCTGATCGAGGCCGGCGTCGATCCCGAGGGTCGTGACATTCGCGCTACCGTGCCAGTCAATCTGCGGCCGCTGGAACACGCGCGCAAGCTGGGCAATCATTTCGGTCTGGTCTTTCTGACCCTGCCGATTGCCGAGGCCAATCCGTTACGGCGGCTGGAACGGGTGGCCGAGGAAATGCGCGCGCTCAAGGATTCACGTCAGGCGATCGTGGCATTCGGATTGCTCGCCGCACTCGGCATGAGCCCGGCGGCCCTGCAGAAATCGGCGCTGGAGATGTTCAGCCGCAAGGCAACTGCGGTGGCGACCAATGTGCCGGGGCCACAGATGCCGCTGTATTTCGCAGGAAGCCGGATTGTCGACCAGATGTTCTGGGTGCCGCAGACCGGGTCAATCGGCATGGGCATCAGCATCCTCAGCTACAACGGTCGTGTGCATTTCGGCCTGATCACCGATGCCCGCCTGGTGCCGGAACCCGAGCGCATCATTCGGCGCTTTGCCGGTGAGTTCGAAAAACTGGTGCTGGCTACCCTGATGGAGGACTGGGACGATACGATCAGCAGCGCTGGCGCCGCAGCGACGATGATGCGATTTGCCGGCATGGTTGCCGACCCCGCCTCGAAGGCGGTCGCACCGAAGGCGGCTGTACCGAAGTCGGCTTCCGCGAAGAAGTCGACCGTGTCCAAGCCGGACGCGAAGCCCGGCAAGAAGCCCTTGGCCGCGCAATCAAGGCAGACGCGCGCCGAGCGCCTGAAGGCGCGCCGCGCGCGTCTGCATGAACTGGCATGAGGGCCTGCACCACAGCCACCGGAATGGCAGGCTGCGATGGGTTCTTGTCGATCAGGGCAGCAGGCGCGCCACGCTGGTGGAAATCTGGTTGGCAGTCGCCGGTTCGTTGTTGCTGATCTCGACGCCGCTGCCGCTGTAGATGCCCTTGCCGATATTGAGGACGGCCGCGATCGCACGTTCACTGGTCTGAGGCTCGGCGGTGTTCTGATTGATCTGGACCCGACGCAGCTGAAGGTCGCCGTAATTCAGCACAGCCGATGCCGCATACAGGGAGTCGTAACGGCGACTGATCCAGTTGCCGGCAATCTCGGTGCCGTCGATCGCGAGAAGGCCGTAATTGATCACGGTTCCGGCATCGCGCTCGGCGCCGTCGAGCTGGTTGTAGCTGATTTCGCCGCCGATGATGCGCAACTCGCCATAGTTCTCCACGATGGCGGACTGATGGCGGGCCTGGTTGTCGATGATCTTGACGCGGTGCAGTTCGACCACACCGTGGTTGAGCAGGGCGCCCTCCGAACCCTCGGCGAGGGTCAGGTCGCTGATCCGCAGCTTGCCGGTGCCCGCAACCGCGAGCAGGGTGAACTCGGAACGGGCATAGCGGCGAATCTCGGCCTGATTGCCGGCGATCACCACATGCGCGCGCACCACTGGCAAACCAAAGCCCGGGCTGCCGGCAGCGACATCGGTAAGCGTGTAGAGGCCGTGGCGGGCCAGATGGATCGTGGTGCTCTGCTTGCTGCGATTGGCGCGTTCGATCGCCTGGACGAGGCCGGCACTGTCACGATCCCGAACCTTGATGTCCGCACTCTGTGCGGCCGGTACGAGCAGCGAACAGAACATGACTGCGAGTGTGATCCGGTGCATGTGGGGGTCCTCAGGGATGCTGGAGTGGATGGTCTTCGAGTTTGGTCGCAAGTCCAGGACCAAGAGCGGCAGTCCAGACGCAGTCAGACGATGCTGCAGCGCACTAGAGTTGTCCTTCTATATCGCTCCCCAGCCGGCTGGGCGGAGTGCTTTGGCCGGCGAGCGAGAGCTTCCCACTCTCCGGGTGTCCGGAATGTGCGCTCCGACACGTTTTCATCCCATTGCCAGGTGTAGCTGGCGAACAGGAACCGGATTCGGGATTGGTTGGCGTGTTGATGGCGAAGCCTATGCTCTGGCGGCGGGGCTCGCACCTCGATCATCTAGCCCGGCAACGCTCGATGTTTCCCAAGTTCCGGGTTGCGGTACTAGAATCGAAGTGAGCCCGGCTTGACCGGTACGCGATTTCAGAACAGCGCGAAGGCGCGAGGAGAGGAGATGAAGAAGCTGATTTGGGCAGTCGCCGTTGCAGCCGGCATGGTCGCCAGCTCGGCGGTCGTGGCCAAGAACAACGGCCCGAGCGTGGCGGTCATCGAGTTCAAGAATGAGTCGGGCGCGGGTTGGTGGCGGGGCGGGGTCGGCTGGGAGCTGTCCGGCATGCTCTCCAACGAGCTCTCGGGTCTGGGCTCCTTCCGCGTGCTGGAGCGCAGCAAGATCGAAGCGGTCCTGAGCGAACAGAACATGGGCGCATCCGGACGTGTCGCTGGCGGTACCGCGGCAAAGATCGGCAAGATCACCGGTGCCCAGTACTTGATCGCCGGCACCGTGACTTCCTACGAGGAAGATACTGCCAGCACGGGTGGTGGCGTCAGCTTCAAGGGTATTTCGCTCGGCGGCAAATCGTCGAAGGCGTATATCGCGGTCGATGTCCGCGTGATCAACGCGACCACCGGCGAGATCGACTACTCGCGCACCGTCGAGGGCCTGGCCAAGAGCGGTGGCATGAGCGTCGGCGTATCGCGCGGTGGTTTCGGCGGCGCGCTGTCGAACGAGAAGAACACGCCCGCCGGCAAGGCCATCCGCGCCGTGCTGGTGGAGATCACCGATTATCTCGATTGCGTGATGGTGGCCCAGGATGGTTGCGAGGCTGAATACGGCGCCAAAGAGCGTGCCCGCCGCGACAAGACGCGTTCGGCCATCAAGCTTGACGACTAGTCGGGAAGGCGTTCTGACCGGGCGGCATCGACCGGTCAGCTGCCAGCATTGAAAAAGAACGGCGGACCTGAGTCCGCCGTTTTTTTGTTTGCCCTGTTCAGCGCGGTCCGCGCGGTGGTCCGCGACGTCCACGTGGCGGCGGTGGTGTCTGGTTGATGTAGTTGTTGGAGTCCATCGGGCCGGTGAAGGTGGCGGGTGCACGATTGCCGCGTGACTTGGCACCTGTTTTGCCCCCAGGCTTGCCGCCCGGTTTGCCCCCGGGGCGAGGTGCGCCGCTGCGATTGGGCGCATTGCCGGCAGGATGCGCACGATTCCCATCAACGCCTTCCTGGCCCGGGTAATAGGTCAGAAAACTGGAAACTTCGACGGCCTGACCCGGTGCCGGACCACGGCGGCCGCCTGCACGGCCACCCGGTTTTGCACCCGGTTTGCTGTAGCGCGGCTTGTTGCCGGGGCCACCCGGTCCGCCCGCGCGCTTGCGCTGACCGGGGCGTGCGTCATCGTCGCGGACACGGTCGAAGGCGCGCAATTCACGCGCCTCATCCGCCATTGCGCCACTCCAGCCGGCACCGCGCGGTTTGTCGGGGCGGTATTCGTTGGCTGCCTTGGTGGCACGACGGACACCGACCACGGGCTGCAAGGTCAGCGTATCGGGAAGGTCGCCGAGACCGCAGTTCTCGCGCAGAATCTTGATCTGGGACTCTTCAAGCAGGCGATAGTGACCGCGACGCAGTTCGCGCGGCAGCTCGATCACGCCGTAGCGGATGCGCTTCAGGCGGGCCACCTGCATGCCGAGCGATTCCCACATCCGGCGCACTTCGCGGTTGCGGCCTTCCTTCAGAACGACGCGGAACCAGCTGTGGTTCTCGCCCATCGAGATCACATGGATTTCGTCGAAATGCGCCGGGCCGTCATCGAGCAGCACGCCCTTGCGCAATTGTTCGAGATGATCCTCGGTCACCTGGCCGTGGATGCGGCAGACGTACTCGCGCTCCAGTTCACGCGAGGGATGCATCATCGCGTGGGCGAGCTCGCCATCGGTGGTCAGCAGCAACAGGCCGGTGGTATTCATGTCGAGACGACCGATCGCGATCCAGCGCGCACCCTTGAGGCGCGGCAGGCGCTCGAATACGGTGTGGCGGCCTTCAGGATCTTCGGTCGTGGTCAGCTCGCCCTCGGGCTTGTGATAGACCAGCGCCTGCACCTCGTCGGACGGAGTCGGCACCGCCATGAACGCCTTGCCATCGAGTTCGACGCGGTCGCCATTGCGCAGGCTGGAACCGATCTCGGCGACATTGCCATTGACGCGGATCTCGCCGGCGATGATGCGTTCCTCGATGACCCGGCGTGAGCCGAGTCCGGCCTGGGCCAGCACCTTCTGCAATCTCTCCTCGACCACCGGGCCGACCTGCTTGGCCTCACGATTGAGGGAAAGTTTGCGACGGCCGGGTTGTTCAGTATTCATGGGGTGTCCTTCGCAGAATCGGGCGCAGGGGCGCCGTCCTCGACGTTTGCTTCGATGGATTCGTGAGCGGGTTGGTCGGCGTCGATGACGGTCTCGACGCTGTCCAGCGTCACATCATCGGCATGGGAGGGCAGGGTGGATTCTTCTTCGTAGGGCTCGTCGCTGTCGAACTCGTCGCCGAGCTCTTCATCATCGGACTCGATCGGAAGTGATTCGAGTTCACTGTCGCCCGCGGCTGCTTCGTCCTGCCCGTCATCAGCATCAGCATCGGCATCAGTATCAGTATCAGCCTCAGCCTCAGCCTCAGCGTCAGCGTCGTTTTCGGCATCAGAATCAGCAGCAAGACGGCCCGCCACAGCCACTGGTGCAATGCGATCAAGATCCAGTTGCGGCTCGAGTTCGGATAGATCGCGAAGCTCGGCCAGCGGCGGCAGCTGATCAAGACTCTTCAGGCCGAAGTAATCGAGGAACTGGCGGGTGGTGCCAAACAGAGCCGGTTTGCCGGGTACATCGCGATGGCCGAGGACACGGATCCACTCGCGCTCTTCGAGCGTACGGATGATGTTCGACGACACCGCCACGCCGCGGATCTGTTCGATCTCGGCGCGCGTCACCGGTTGCCGGTAAGCAATCAGGGCCAGGGTCTCGAGCAGGGCGCGGGTGTATTTGGGCTGCCGCTCGGTCCACAGCCGCGATACCCAGACCTGCATCTCGGGGCGGACCTGGAAGCGCCAACCGCTGGCGACTTCGACCAGGGCGACGCCGCGGTCAGCGTAATCGGACTGCAGCAATTCGATGGCGGCGTGGATGCTGTCGACACCCGGAGGATTGTCGTCGCCGAACAGGTCGTTGAGCTGGACCAGGGTCTGCGGCGTATTGGCGGCCAGAATGGCGGCCTCGAGGATGCGCTTGAGTTCGGCTATTTCCATGGGGGCATGCTTGAACATTGCGGGATCAGGACTCGGCCGCGACGGCGCGGGTCTTGACATAGATCGGACCGAGGGCCTCGTTCTGCACGATCTCGATCAGGTTTTCCTTGGCGAGTTCAAGGATGGCCAGGAAGCTGACGACGACGCCCAGCCGGCCTTCTTCGATGGTGAACAGGCTTTCGAAGCCGTGGAACTCGAGATCCTGCAGCAGGTTCAATACCTCGCTCATGCGCGCGCGCACCGAAAGCGTGTCGCGGCGGATATTGTGCTGGCCAAACAGTTCGGCGCGGGTAAACACATCCTTCAGGGCGACCAGCAGTTCGCGCAGATCGACCGCGGGCGGAATGCGCACCAGCTTGCGCTCGCCAGGATCCGCATGCGCGGTCACAAAATCACGATCCTGACGCTGCAGGCTGTCGATGTCCTCGGCGGCCTTCTTGTAGCGCTCGTACTCCTGCAGCCGTCGGATCAGATCGGCACGCGGGTCTTCCTCGATCTGCTCGGCGCCGGGCGGGCGCGGCAGCAGCAGGCGCGATTTGATCTCGGCGAGGATCGCGGCCATCACCAGATACTCGGCGGCCAGCTCCAGCTTCATGTTCTGCATCAGATCGATGTAGTCGATGTACTGGCGGGTGATCTCGGCGATCGGGATATCCAGAATGTCGATGTTCTGTCGACGTATAAGATACAGCAGCAGGTCAAGTGGTCCTTCGAATGCCTCCAGGATGACCTCGAGCGCGTCCGGCGGGATGTACAGGTCCTGTGGCATCTGCAACATGGGCTGACCACGGACCAGCGCCAGCGGCATTTCCTGCTGCTGCGGCTGCACAGGAAACGGCACTACGTTGCTGGCCATGTCGGCACTGGGCGATACAGCGGGTTCGCTGGTCATCAGGAGCGATCAGTAGATTCTGTAGATTGCAGTGGACAAGTCGGGAAGTGCTCGCTCGTTCTGGTCATGTTGAACTGGCTCTCAGTCCGGCGCCCGTCGTGGGCTGGCGGCTCTACTGCAATGCGGCGTCCAACACGCCCAATCTTCCGCGATTCCGGCCCGCCTCATCCGATACGCGCCCGGAGCGAAGCAGACTCTTGCGGTGTCATCTGCAGATTGCGCAGACAACGGTCGACGGGTTGAAACCCCCAACGCATCTCGGACAACACGAACTGCCGTT
The DNA here is from genome assembly GCA_022843465.1 of Pseudomonadota bacterium. GTDB lineage: Bacteria > Pseudomonadota > Gammaproteobacteria > Xanthomonadales > Ahniellaceae > 0-14-3-00-62-12. The sequence continues at coordinate 52,636 of JALHNO010000004.1, forward strand.
GCAGCAAGCGGATCGGCTTCGCCGGCGGGACCGGCGCTGCTGGATTGCGAAGGAAAGGTTACGCGGCTGCTCGCCGCGCCAGTCGCATCTAACCCCGGCGACTGTGTGTGACGGTGAGCTTACGCGCTGGCGCCGGGGCTGTCCAGCCGCAATTGCCCGCGCTGCCGGGATATCATGCCGCGATGAACTATTTCATTCACGGTATCGACAGGGAAGGCAGCCTGGCCCAGCGTCTGGCCAGCCGTCCCGCCCATCTGGCCCGACTCGAAGCCCTGCGCGACCAGGGCCGCCTGCTGCTGGCCGGTCCCTTGCCCAGCATCGATGCCGAAGATCCCGGTCCGGCCGGTTTCAGCGGCAGCATCATCGTCGCCCAGTTCGATTCGCTGGACGACGCCAGAGCCTGGGCCGATGCCGATCCCTATCTCGCGGCAGGCGTCTACAGTGAAGTCGTGGTGCGGCCGTTCCGCAAGGTGCTGCCATGACGCCGGCCGAACGCGCAACGATCATCGAGTCAAAGCTGCGTGCTGCCTTCGATCCGCAGGCACTGCGCGTGATCGACGAGAGTCATCGCCACGTCGGCCATGCCGGTGCCCGCGATGGCCGTGGTCACTTCGCCGTGGTCGTGGTTTCGGAATCCTTTCGCGGTCAGCCGCCTCTGGCGCGCCATCGCGCCATCTACGCCGCGCTCGGCGAACTGATGCAGACCGATATCCACGCCCTGTCGATCGACGCCCGCGCGCCAGAGCTCTGAGCGGGCGCCGTCCACGCCAGCCCACGCGCTGTGCTGATTCGCACCAATCCACATCAGTCGCTGCACGTCGACATCGGACGCTGAAAATGGAGGGCGTCGCTCCTGCGACGCCTGCCGGCTACCGACAGGCCATCCGAGCGCATCCATCGCGGGATTGATCAGAAGCGCGGGATCAGGGCGGCCGTGGGCCGGAAGCCAGAGCGGCCGCGCGGGAGCGCGGCCCTCCGTGCGTCAGCCCCCCATGGAACGTGCGCCCTCAAGCCAGATGATCGAGATACTTCTCGGCATCCAGCGCGGCCATGCAGCCGAAGCCTGCCGAAGTCACCGCCTGACGATAGACCTGGTCGGCGACATCGCCAGCCGCAAACACACCGGGCGTGGTCGTCGCCGTGGCGCCGCCATCGAGGCCGCTGCGAATCTTGATGTAGCCATTCTTCATCTCGAGCTGACCTTCGAACAGGCTGGTGTTCGGGGTGTGTCCAATCGCGATGAAGACGCCATTGACCGCGATATCGCGTTTCACTCCCGTCTGCGCATGCGCCACGCGCAAGCCGGTGACGCCACTGTCATCGCCGGTAATCTCGTCGACGACATGGTCCCAGACCAGTTCGATCTTGCCGGCGCGCGCCTTCTCGAACAGCTTGTCCTGCAGGATCTTCTCGGACTTCAGCTTGTCGCGGCGGTGCACCAGGTACACCTTGGAGCAGATGTTCGACAGGTACAGCGCTTCCTCGACCGCGGTATTGCCGCCGCCGATGACCGCTACATCCTGATTGCGGAAGAAAAATCCGTCGCAGGTCGCACAGGCGGATACACCACGGCCTTTGAAGGTTTCCTCGGACGGAATCTCCAGATACTTCGCACTCGCACCGGTTGCGATGATCAGCGCATCGCAGGTGTATTCGCCATTGTCGCCCTTGAGCCGGAACGGCTTCTGGGTCAACTCGGCCGTGTGGATATGGTCGAACAGGATCTCGGTGTCGAAGCGCTCGGCATGCTTCTGCATCCGCACCATCAGATCCGGCCCGAGCAGGCCCTCGACATCCCCCGGCCAGTTGTCGACCTCAGTCGTCGTCATCAGCTGACCACCCTGCTGCATGCCGGTGATCAGCACCGGCTTCAGATTGGCGCGCGCCGCATACACCGCTGCACTGTAACCAGCAGGACCGGAACCGAGAATCAACAGCGGACAGTGTCGGGTAGCATTCATCAGGACTCTCGAGCTCAGTTCGTCAGGGGTGACGTCACAGCATGCGGGCGAAGGGCGCAGGAATCAAGGGTGGTTCAATGATGACCTGAGCCTTCATCCTGAGCCGGCACAAGTTGGCCGAGGCAGGGAGGCAGGCTTTCGGTTGATGACTGCAAGTCACTACCCGTCGCACCGCCGTGGGTTTAAGCTGCGGCCAAGCGCGTTGAGTCCACCCGTAACAGTCGTCAGAGAAATGCGCGCTTGCTCCGCTGCCAGCGGCGTGTGCAGCTGCATCCTTCAACTTGCCGCCGGAGGCATCCTTCAATCTAAATCAGGAGGCGAACGATGGACGAGTCGAAGCTGAACGATTTCATGGGAAAACTGGTTACCGATATGGGCGGTGCGGCCTTGATGGCCAATGTGCTCGTGGGTGCGGAACTGGGTCTCTACCGCGCGATGGCAGACGGCACGCCCACTACCTCCGAGGCGCTGGCAGCGAAGGCGGGCTGCAATCCACGCCTGATCCGGGAATGGCTGAACAATCAGGCGGCGGCGGGTTATGTTGAAGTAGACGACGGCAAGTTCCGTCTGCCTGAGGAGCAGGCGATGGCGCTGGCGGACGAGGATTCGCCCGTCTACGTCGCCGGCGGTGCCTCGGTGCTGGCCAGCCTGTTCCTGGACAAGGACAAGGTCATTGCGGCGATGCGCGGCAACGGCGCGCTGTCCTGGGGCGAGCACCATCACTGCCTGTTCTCGGGTACCGAGCGGTTCTTCCGGCCGGGCTACCGCGCGCATCTGGTGGCCGAGTGGTTGCCCGCCCTGGACGGCGTAGTGCCCAAACTCGAAGCGGGCGGCAAGGTCGCGGACGTCGGCTGCGGGCACGGTGCCTCGACGGTCATCATGGCCGAAGCGTTTCCGGCGTCGCGTTTCTTCGGATTCGATTTTCATGCGCCGTCGATCGCCACCGCACGGACGCGTGCTGCCGAGCGTGGCGTCGGCGACCGTGCGAATTTCGAGGTGGCCAGTGCCAAGGACTATGGCAACGGCGGCTACGATCTGATCTGCTTTTTCGACTGCCTGCACGACATGGGCGACCCGGTCGGTGCCGCCCGTCATGCCCTGCAGTCGCTGGCACCGGATGGCACCGTGTTGCTGGTCGAGCCGTTCGCCCATGATCGCCTCGAGGAAAACATGAATCCGGTCGGCCGCTTGTTCTATGCGGCGTCAACCTTCATTTGCACTCCGAATTCGCTGTCGCAGGAGGTTGGGCTTGGGCTTGGCGCCCAGGCCGGCGAAGCCCGTCTGCGCGCAGTGTTTGCCGAGGCTGGATTCAGTCGCTTTCGGCGGGCGACTGAAACCCCGTTCAACCTAATCCTGGAGGCGCGGCGCTAGCAGGATGTCAGGAGGGTCGCGCTCGCCGTGCTTCTGTGGGCGGCGAGTGCTGAACCACAGGCTTCGGAAAGTAGACGTTGGCGCTGACGCAAGGAGCGCGGCCGCTCTGTTTCACGGCGCTCGGGCGCCGGGCTTCGGTCAGCGTACATGCCGCGCAGGGTCTGCGCGCTAGCGTGCGCTACCCTGGCGCCCGCATCAGAGGGAGCCGGTGCACTGCTGATTGCACGTGGGTGCGCAATCGACATCGCGCCAGTCTGCGCAGCCAACCCCGATTCGCGGCGCCCTATACTGCGGCCCCATCCGGCGACACGGGAGCGCCTTGGCCATTCCATGGACATCAAGACGCATTGGCCCGAGATCCGGCGTGTGCTGCAGCGTGCACAGGTATCGACGATCCACTGTTCGCTCGCGAGCATCAGTCCGGATGGAATGCCCCATGTCACGCCGATCGGCACCGTGTTTCTGCGGGATGACTGCACGGGCTATTTTTTTGACCCGTATGCAACCGGCCTGGCCAGCAATCTTGATCGCAATCCCAGCATCTGCCTGATGGCGGTCGATGCCGGGCGCATGTTCTGGTTGCGATCCCTGCTGCTCGGGCGATTCCCGCGTCCGCCCGGCGTGCGCCTGTACGGCAGGGCAGGCGTCAGACGTGAGGCGACCGCGGATGAAATCGCCGCAGTCGCGGCACGGGTTCGGCCGACCCGCTGGTTGAAAGGCAATCGCATGCTGTGGTCCAACTTCAGCCACGTCAGAGACATCGATTTCACCGCGTTCCGACCGGTGCAGTACCCGGTCATGATGGCGGGTCTGTGGCGCGGTGACGCCTGATTCGCAGTGGATGCAGAACATCCACCGCGAGCGGACCCGGCAACTGCGCGGCTGCCGGTCCCGCTACTTCAGACTGCTCGGCATCGTGGCCAGCAGCGGTCCGCCCGCATGGAATGCTGGTAGCCGGCAAGGCGGACGCAGTTAGTCGCCGCCTTGTCGGCACCGCTGAATGCGCGCATCATCGTCACGTCTGTTTCGCGCGGAGATCAGGTCATTCCTTCTCCCCCCACCGTGCCACCGCCGGCCCCGCTGCTGCTGGATCGTGTCTATCACGTCGTCCGCGCCTTGCCCGAGTCAGGCAGCGGAGCGGTCATCCCAGTGGGTACGCGACTACGACTGAGTGACTCGGTGATCGTCCCGCGTGATCTGGATCGTTATCTGGGCTTCCAGGATATGGGCAACGCGCAAGCGGTCGCGCTGACCGAAGCGGATCCGCGCCTGCAGGCATTCTTTGAGCGACCCGCAGATTTCCTGCAGTTGTGCGAGTGTGCGCACGCCGAACTGTCGCCTGAGTGTGCCGAGCGTCTGGCCGGGTTGGCTTGTGCGGTCATGGCAGAGGAATATCTGGTGACCTGGTGGCGCTGCTCCTGTGGCGCTCGGGTCGAAGAAATGCAGCGCGATTCGCTGACAGGATCCAGTCGCCGCGTATTTGAATTGTCGTTGCCTGAATTCGATCGGCGCGTTGCTCTGGCGCGAGACTGTCCTGAGCCGGCTGCTGCGAATTGCCGCTGTCCGGCCCATCAGGCACAACGCAGTGGCTTCGGATGAATGGCCTGGATCAGGCCCGCGCCGCCTTGAGCGATGATGATCCGCGCCGGCGCATCGAAGCGCTGCGCTTGCTTGCCGCGCACGGTGGACCGGCCTGCATTGCCGAGATTCTGGTGCTGCGCCATGACCCTGATCCCTTCGTGCGCGGCACCGTGTGCCAGGCCCTGGGCATGCTGGGCGAAGGCGTCACGCCCGATATGCTCTTGCCCGCGTTGCATGACCCGGATGCACGAACGCGTGGCCAGGCGACCTATGCGATCGAAGCCTGTGGTCTGCGCAGTGCGGCAGCGGTGCTGATTCCGATGCTGGCCGATCCCGAGCCGATGGTCAGGATCCAGGTCGCGCAGGTGCTCGCGGTCTGGTCTCAGGCGGACGCATTGGCCGCAATCGAAGGGCGCATTGCGCTCGAGCGGCGGGCTGAAGTACGGGCGGCCCTGTTTCATGCGCGGCTTCGATTGCCCGATCCCCGGCATTACGCCCTGTTGTTGCGTGACGAGCGCTGGGAAACCCAGCATGGCGTATTGCGCAGCATCGCGCACAGCGGCTTGTCCGGCTGTGCCGACATGCTGGCGCATTTTCTGCGGAGCGCACATGCCGGCGTACGCCATGCGGCGGCTGCCGCCCTAGCGGATGGCGAATGTCCCGATTCTGGCCTGCTGCTTGCCTGTTGCGAGGCAGGTGAACCCGAGCTTGTGGCGGGTGTGCTCGCCGCGCTCGTTGATCATGCGCAACCAGATTTGCTTGCACTTGCGCGCAGGATGATGCTGCGGACCGACGCACGCGCACTGGTCGCGGCAGTCCGCTACATAGGTCGCCACGGTGACGACGCCGACATCGGCTTGCTGAAGCGCTTCGCCCACGGCAAGCCGAGTGCTGTGCTCGATGCGGCAAGACTGGCCCTTGCCCAGTTGGAGGGCACTGCCGAGGTGCCTGATGTCGAGCCTTTCCCATCGGGCCAAGCCGCAGTTGCGGTCATCCGGCAGCTTGCGGATTCGGGTGAGGCCGGGCAACGTTCCCGCGCCGGCATGATCGCGATCGCCAATGGCTGGGTAGGCGCAGAGGAATCGCTGGCCATCCTCGATCGCGCGCGGGCACGCGGAGATGCGATCGCGGCCTGCGTTGTGCTCGCCTTGTCGCTGCAACCGGGCTCGGCGCTGGCCTCGGCAATGCGGCGGGCGCTCCACCCGGAGCCGATCAGCCGGTGGGAACATCTGGCTGATTTTGTCGGCAAGCTCGGCCTGGTCTGGACTGGGCCGATTCAAGGCCGTTTGACACAGCCGCTGCACAGCGGCGGTGAGGTCACTGCCCAGACGGTGTTGCTGAGATTGGCCGCCGCGACCGCGGCGCGGGCAATCTGCTGGCGTGCCGATGCGATCGGGGCTGCGCGGGTCTGGCAGGCTGTTGAGCAGGCACGGCTTCGATTGGCTGCGGGCGATTTCCGGTAGCGCTTCGGCGCGTGGTGAGGTCGCACTGCTTCGGGTCTGGCCCGGGCGGGCGATCATGAGCCCGGATGGTGCTGCCTCCAGGCTTCGGCGCGGCAGTGGGTGCCAACATCGCATCGACGAATGGCGCGTGCCGTATTCTGGCGGCAGCGTGGCGTCTGCGGTCGGCCCATTTGGGCCTCCTACGATACCTGGGCCTGGCCGGTCGCTTGCTCGCTGCCGGATTGTCTACAGAACTCAGTAAGATGCGGACCTGAATCCGGAGAGTCGAGCCTTGACACGCAAGAATACTGAATCGCCTGCCAGTTCTGACGACAGTCTGTGGGATCGTCGCCTGCGCGAGGCCGCGGTGTTGTTGCTGCTGCCGATCCTGGTCTATCTGGCGATCTGTCTGTTTACCTACGATCCGGATGACTGGAGTTGGTCGCACGCCGGCGGCAACAACCCGGTGCACAATCTGGGTGGGGCGATCGGGGCCAAGGTGGCCGATTCGCTGCTGCAGTTGTTCGGTGGTGTCGCCTTCGTTTTCCCGCTGTTGCTGGCTGGCATCGCCTGGCGGCTGGTGCGCGATCTCAATCCCTTGCCGGGCACCACGCGCGCCGATTCGGCCTGGCTGCTGCTCGGCTGTGTTCTGTTGCTGTTCACTGCCAGTGCGCTCGCGCATCTGCATCTGGACTTTGCTTCGTTGCGGCTGCCGGCGCAGTCGGGTGGGGTGCTCGGCGGATTGTTGGGCGATCTCACCCGCAGCGGCCTCGGCCATCTGGGCGCAACCCTGATCCTGTTCGGACTGATGCTGATCTCGGTGACCCTGGTCACCGGCGTGTCCTGGTTCCGATTGATGGAACAGGTCGGCGACTGGACCTTGCGCCTGATCGCCAGTGCCCAGCGCCTCTGGCAGCAGCGCGCCGAGCAGCGCGAAACCCGTGCCGTGCAGGAAGAACGCGAAGAAGTCCGCAAGGTCGAGCGCGTCAAGCAGGCCAAGCGCGAACCGATCCGCATCGAGCAGCCGCCACCGCCGGTTGAAAAAAGCGAGCGTGCCGCCCGCGAACTGCAGATTCCCTTGTTCGATGCCTTGCCTGCCGGTGAGTTGCCGCCGTTGTCGATCCTCGACGAGCCCAAGCAGCAGACCAAGGGCTATTCCAAGGAAACACTGGAGACCTTGTCGCGCCAGGTCGAGTTGAAGCTGAAAGATTTCCGCATCGAGGCACAAGTGGTTGGTGCCTATCCGGGGCCGGTGATCACGCGCTTCGAACTGCAGCCGGCGCCAGGTGTCCGCGGCAGTCAGATCAGTGCCCTCGACAGCGATATCGCGCGGGGCCTTAGCCTGGTTTCGGTGCGCGTGGTCGATGTGATTCCCGGCAAATCGGTGATCGGTCTGGAAATCCCCAATACCCATCGCGAAATCGTCTATCTCTCCGAGATGCTGCGCTCGAAGGAATACGACAAGCTCAACTCACCGCTGGCGCTGGCGCTCGGCAAGGACATCGCTGGCCGACCGACCGTGGTCGATCTGGCACGCATGCCGCATCTGCTGGTGGCTGGCACAACGGGATCGGGCAAGTCGGTGGCGGTCAATGCGATGGTGTTGTCCCTGCTGTACAAGGCGACCGCGTCGGAAGTGCGCATGCTGATGATCGATCCGAAGATGCTGGAACTGTCGGTCTACCAGGGCATTCCGCATCTGCTGGCGCCGGTCGTGACCGACATGAAGGAAGCCGGCAATGGTCTGCGCTGGTGCGTCGCCGAGATGGAGCGCCGCTACAAGTTGATGTCGGCGGTCGGCGTGCGCAATCTCGGTGGCTTCAACAAGAAGGTCAAGGATGCCGCTGACAGCGGCCAGCCAATCCTCGATCCGCTGTTTGTTGCGCGCCCCGATATGCCCGAGCTGACCGCCGAGCCGCTTGAGCATCTGCCCTTCATCGTGGTCATCATCGACGAATTCGCCGACATGATGATGATCGTCGGCAAGAAGGTCGAGGAACTTATTGCGCGGCTGGCACAGAAGGCGCGTGCGGCCGGTATCCATCTGATTCTGGCAACGCAACGGCCGGATTCGGACGTGGTGACCGGTCTGATCAAGGCGAACATCCCGACCCGGATCGCCTTCCAGGTTTCGACCAAGTTGAACTCCCGCATCATCCTCGACCAGGCCGGTGCCGAGGCGCTGCTCGGTCATGGCGACATGCTGTATCTGCCACCGGGCACCGGTGTGCCGGAGCGCGTGCACGGCGCCTTCGTCAGCGACGAGGAAGTGCATCGTGTGGTCTCGCACCTGAAATCGCACCAGGCGCGGCCGAGCTATATTCCGGGGGTGCTGGAGGAAGTGCAGAGCTTTGGCGATGGCATGGTGATCGGTCCGACCGGCTTGCCCGAGGCCGATGCCGACGCCAGTGGCGATATCGACCAGCTCTACGATCAGGCCGTCAAGATCGTCACCGAATCGCGGCGCGCCTCGATCTCGGGCGTGCAGCGCCGGCTGAAGATCGGCTACAACCGCGCGGCCCGGCTGATCGAAGAGATGGAAGCGCAGGGCGTGGTGTCACCGCCCAGCCACAACGGCAACCGCGAAGTCCTGGCGCCGCCGCCACCGAAGGGCTGAGCCCGCGAGCGCTATGGCTTTGGCGTCAGCGCATCCGCACCATGATGGGCAGCGAACGCGGCCTGCGCAGCCGGGCTCGCTTCGCCTTGATAGCGCGCCTTCCACTCCGCCACCGGCATGCCATAGATGTGCTCGCGTCCGGCATCCTTGCTGAGCGTGATGCCGGCCTCGGCTGCGGCTTCCCGGTACCAGTCACCGAGACAGTTGCGGCAGAACCCGGCAAGGTTCATCAGGTCGATATTTTGCACATCCGTGCGTTGCCGCAGGTGGGTGATCAGGCGCCGAAACGCGGCTGCCTCAAGCGCCTGCTGCTGAACCGCGTCGATGCTGGTCATCGGAATGCCCTCGCTGATCCGGAAGAATGGGTCCCGCATAAGCGATAATGAGCGCCGGAATCCGGGCTGCTCCTGGCCGGTTCCGATCACATCGCCGCAGGGGCTATGGTCTGCCAGCTTAGCGCTTTCGGGATTCGGCGAAAAACTGCGATGCTCCGTACCGATATCCGGCACGGTCGTGGGCCAGGACTGTTCAGAGGACGCACCGTGACGGCAAAGATGCTTGACGGCAAGAAGATCGCGGAGGAAGTGCTCGCGGGCGTCGAGTTGCGCGTGCGTGCCCGCGTCAAGGCCGGTCTGCGCGCGCCGGGCCTCGCCGTGGTCCTGGTCGGAAATGATCCGGCGTCCGCGGTCTATGTGCGCAACAAGCGTCGTGCCTGCCAGCGCGTGGGCTTTGTGACCCGTGATTTCGATCTGCCGTCGACGGTGGCCTCCGACGAATTGTTCGCGCTGATCGAGCGACTCAACAACGATCCGGAGATCCACGGCATCCTGGTGCAGTTGCCGCTGCCCGCACACGTCGATGCGATCAATCTGATCCAGCGCATCCGGCCCGACAAGGACGTGGACGGATTTCATGCCGAGAACGTCGGGCGTCTGGCCCTGCGCCAGCCCGGGCTGCGGCCGTGCACACCCAAGGGCATCATGACCTTGCTGGCGCATACCGACAAACCGGTGCGCGGCCGTCATGCGGTGATTGTGGGCGTTTCCAATCATGTCGGCCGGCCGCTCGGACTGGAGCTGCTGCTGGCCGGTGCGACCGTTACTTCATGCCATCGCTTTACCCAGGATCTGCGCGGCCATGTCGGAGCCGCCGATCTGCTCTGCGTTGCCGTCGGCAAGCCCGGCTTGATACCCGGCGACTGGGTCAAGCCCGGTGCCGTGGTCATCGACGTCGGCATCAACCGCCTGGCGGATGGCAGCTTGACCGGAGACGTGCAATTCGGTGCGGCAGCTGAACGGGCGAGCTGGATCACCCCGGTTCCGGGGGGCGTCGGTCCGATGACTGTCGCAATGTTGATGCAGAATACGCTTGAAGCGTCGGAGCAAGGGCAGACGGATGGCCGTACAGGGGTTTGACTCGATCATCGTGTGCAAAGCAGGCCGCGGCCTGTTGCTGGCCCTGGTCGTGCTCGCCGCCGCCTTGATGGGCGGCTGCGCGAGCATCGCCAACAAGGCGGCCGATCGACTGGGCAGCAGCCTTACTGCCGGCATCGCCAATCATGATGATCCCGATACCGTGGCGGCCGGACTGCCGGCCTATCTGATCCTGATCGACGGCTTCATTGCCGAGGACCCGGAGAATGCCGGCCTGCTGCTGGCAGGTGCCAAGCTGTACAGCAGCTATTCGGGGGCATTTGTGGCCGACAGTGCGCGCCGACGCCGGTTGGCCGATCGCGGCTTCGACTATGCGCGGCGCGGCGTCTGCGCGCGTGACCCGGAGTTCTGTGCGGTGCTCGCCGATGGCGATTTCGCGCGCTTCGAGCGATTTGTCGGTGACCGCAGGCAGGACGAGATCGAAACGCTGTACGTGCTTGCGTCCAGCTGGGCGAGCTGGCTGCAGGCCGACACCGGCGACTGGGCCCGGATTGCCGATCTGCCGCGCATCGAGCACGCGCTGGACCGCGTCTGGCGCAGCGACCCGCACTACGATCATGGCAATGTGCTGGCCTATCTTGGTGTGCTCGACTGTCTGCGCCCGGAAAGCCTGGGTGGCAAGCCCGAACGTGGCCGCGACCGCCTGGAGCAGGCCTATGAGGACAGCAAGCAGCAGAATCTGATGCCCAAGGTATTGCAGGCCGAGTTCTGCGCGCGTCTGCTGTTCGATCAGCCCCTGCATGATGCTGCAATACAGGTCGTGCTGAAGGCACCGGCGAACTCGCCTGGCCTGACGCTGTCCAATGTCATTGCCAAGCGCCGTGCCGCTGAATTGATGGAATCCGGAAAGGACTATTTCTGATGAAACTGCACAATGCCCTGTTCGCCCTGCTGCTGGCCTGCTCGGCTCCAGCGATGGCGGTCACCATCAAGATTGCCACGCTGGCGCCAGAGGGCACCAGCTGGATGAAGGAGATGCGCGCCGCTGGCGCCGAGATCAAGCAGAAGACCGAGGGTCGCGTCGAAATCAAGTATTTCCCCGGCGGTGTCATGGGCAATGACACCGCGGTGTTGCGTAAGATCAAGCTCGGCCAGTTGCAGGGAGGCGCGCTGTCCGGCGCCGAGCTGTCGGCGGCCTATCGCGATGCGCAGATCTACAGCGTGCCCTTCCTGTTCAAGGATCTGGGTGAAGTCGAGTATGTACGCCAGCGCGTCGATCCGCTGTTGCAGAAGGGGTTCGAAGAGGCAGGATTCGCTGCACTGGGGCTTTCCGGGGGCGGCTTTGCCTATGTGATGAGCACCAAGCCGGTGAAGGGCAAGACCGAACTGCGCGCGACCAAGGTCTGGGTGCCTCAGAACGACCGAATTGCACAGGTCGCCTTCAGCGAGGCCGGCGTCAATCCGATCGCGCTGCCGCTGGCGGATGTCTACACCTCGCTGCAGACCGGTCTGCTGGAGACGGTGGCCAATACCACCAGTGGCGCCATCGCGTTCCAGTGGCATACCCGGATCAAGCATGTTGTTGATCTGCCGCTGACCTATGTGATGGGCATGATGGTGATCGATCAGCGCACCTTCAGCCGCCTCCCGCCCGCAGACCAGATCATCGTGCGGGACTCGATCGCGCGCGCCTTTGCCAATCTCGACGCCGCGAACCGGCGCGACAATGAATCGGCCCGTGCTGTGCTCAGCCGGCAGGGCATCGTGTTTCATGTTCCGGATGCCGGCGAAGCCGAATACTGGCGCGGGGTTGGTGTCAGCACTCTGGCCCGGCTGAAGGCGGAGGGCGCAATTTCGGACGATCTGCTGTCGGTGATCCAGAAAGCCCAGTCTGAGTATCGTGCCGGCGCCGCCGCAGCCATGGGTGCCAAGTCTCCGTGAGGGCAAGCGCGCGCCGGGTTCTCGGTTGGCTCGACGCGCTGGAGAACTTCCTGATTGCGCTGCTGGCGCTGAGCCTGGTCGTGCTGGCTGGTGCCCAGATCGTCATGCGGCTGGCCGATCAGGGTCTGGTCTGGCTGGATCCGGTGCTGCGCGTGCTGGTGCTCTGGGTCGGCCTGCTCGGTGCCGTCGCCGCAGCACGCCACGACAAGCACATCAATCTCGATGTGATTGGCCGTCTCCTGTCCGGGCGTCCGCTGGCGGTGGCGCGCTTCGTTACCATGTGGTTCGCCGCAGCCGTCTGCCTGCTGCTGGTGAAGGCATCGCTGAGCCTGATTGCGCTTGACCGCGAGTCGGGCACGACGGTGTTGACCGGTATTCCGATGTGGTGGGCTGAGCTGATCCTGCCGGTTGCGTTCGGCCTGCTCGCGGTGCGCTTCCTGCTGCGTTCCTGGGTGCCCGAGCAGACCCAGTACCCATGACCGCATTGATCATCATCGCCCTGATCGTGCTTGCCCTGCTGGGCGCGCCGCTGTTTGCGCTGATCGCCGTGATTGCCTGGATCGGCCTGCGCGCTTCCGGTTATGACGACACTCTGCTGGCGGCACAGTTCTGGGGTCTGACCGAGATGCCCGTGCTGATAGCGATCCCGCTGTTCACGCTGGCGGGATATCTGCTCAGCGAAAGCGGCGCGCCGCAGCGACTGGTGCGCCTCACCGAGGCCGTGCTTGGCTGGTTGCACGGCGGACTTGCCATTGTCGCCCTGGTCGCCTGCGCCATCTTCACCGCCTTCACCGGCGCCTCCGGGGTCACCATCGTGGCAATCGGCGGTCTGCTGCTGCCGGCGCTGCGTCAGGCCGGCTATCCGGAAAAATTCTCGCTGGGTCTGGTCACTACCTCGGGCAGTCTGGGTCTGCTGTTCGTGCCTTCGCTGCCGCTCATACTCTATGGCATCGTGGCCCAGCAACTGGGTACTACGCCAGCGGTCAGCATCGACGACATGTTTGTGGCAGGTGTGCTGCCGGGCGTTCTGATGCTGACGGTGCTGGCTGCCTACAGCATGTGGAAGGCGCCTGCGCGTCGGCATGATCGGCCGTTCTCCAGACAGGAAGCAGTAGCCGCGGTCTGGGATGCGCGCTGGGAGATTCCGCTGCCCTTCATCGTGCTCGGTGGCGTCTACGGTGGGTTCTTTGCGGCCTCGGAAGCCGCCGCGGTCACCGCGCTCTACGTGCTGCTGGTTACCGTTGTGATCCGCCGCGAAATCAGTCTGCGTGCGCTGCCCAAGCTCACCCGCGAGGCGATGATGCTGGTCGGTGCGATCCTGCTGATTCTCGGCGCGGCGCTGGCGCTGACCAATATCATCATCGACGCCGAGATACCTGCTCGTCTGATCGCCTGGGTCAATGCCAGTGTGCAGAGCAAGCTTGGCTTCCTGCTGCTGCTCAACGTCTTCCTGCTCGTGCTCGGCATGTTGCTCGATGTGTTTTCGGCGACCGTGCTGGTGGTGCCGATCCTGGTTCCGGTGGCCTTGCACTTTGGCATCCATCCGGTGCATCTGGGCATCATCTTTCTCGCCAACATGCAGCTCGGCTACTTCACGCCGCCAGTGGGGATGAACCTGTTCATTGCCAGCTACCGCTTCGGCACGCCGGTGGTAGAACTGACGCGTGCCTGCCTGCCGTTCTTCTGGCTGCTGCTGGCCGCGGTCCTGGTCATTACCTATGTGCCCTGGTTGTCGCTGGCCCTGCTGTAGCGGTCCGCTTCCTGTGCAATCCGCTCACGGTGCCGGAGCGCGCAGTTCGATCAGGCGCTCCAGCAGGTTTCCGCTGCCGCTGGCACGGCTCGCCCGCTGCAGATGGATGGCCGCTTCGATGGATTGCCAGTTGCCGGGTTGATCGCCGGTCCAGTGGCTGCGGTCGCCGGCGAGAATCACCGCGCCCTGAAAATCGCTGCCGATCACATCGATGCGGTCGCGCGGCATGCCACGCGCATGCAGGGCGAAGCTGGCAGCCTGCGGTGCCGGCCTGAGCATCAGGCCCTGGCCGGGACCGTGGCAGGCCTCACTCCCGGTAAGGTCAGCCAGCGAGGGCAACAGGTCGCTGTGCTGGAAGACACCGTCGATGCGGCCGGGACTGAAGTCGCTCGGGCCCCAGAAGTACATCGGCACGCGCGAATAGGCTGACTCGCCATGACGCTGGTACTCGGCGCGATGCAGTGGGGTCATCGCGCGATGATCGCCAGTGACCAGCAGGATGCCATGCTCAAAGAAACCGCTGGCCTGCAAGTGCCCATGCAAGCCGGCGATGGCGCTGTCGACCTCACGCAATACCGCGGTTTCGTCGGCCGTGCCGGTCTCCGGATTGATGAAGGGCGGGTGCGTGGTGACCGTCAGCAGGGCGGCGAAAAAAGGGCGGCCAGTGTCACGCTCGTGGTCGTACCACTGTGCAAAGCGATCGAACAGCAGGCTGTCGCGGGCGGCGCCGAAGATGCCGCGCGCCTTGCCCTCGTAGTAGCCGGACTCCGCGCCCTCGAAACGATCGAAGCCGATTTCCGGCAGCCAGCGATTCTTGTCGACGAAGCCGAGATCGCCGGTAGTGAAAAACACGCTGGCGTAGCCGTGCTCCGCGAGCAGGGCCGGTACCGAGTGCGCGCGATCGGCGTAGCCGGCGAAGGCATCCATGCTGGCGTAGCGGCCAAAGACCGGGATCGGCGCCTGACCCGTGAGCAGGGCGATCATGCCGCCATCGGTGGTGAAGCCATTGGCATGGAAGTCGGGAAACCAGCGCCCGCCTGCGGCCAGCGCATCCAGTTGCGGCAAAGCATCCAGCTCGCCGCCATAGCGTCGGCTCTGGTAGGCCGACAACGACTCCACCATCACCAGGATCACATTGGGCCGGCGGGCCTGTCCGGGCGTGCAGCGCTGGGGCAGGGCAGGGAGTGACCGCATGCGCTCGATGAAGGCCTCGCTGTAGGGCGCATCGATCGACTGTGCCAGATTCACTTCCAGCAGATTCTGGAACGACAGGTTGGCGTTCACGTAGTCGGGATCGAGGCCTCGCGATGACCAGGCCGCGAGCGCGACGGCCAGTGCCGCGCCCAGGCTCAGCAGGCCCAGTCGCGGCCGTGCCTTGAGAACGCGCAAAGCGCTGAGCCAGATCAGTAGCGCCGCAGTGGCGAGCGTCGCCGCGAGCAGGCGGGCCGAACCGTGCAGGCTGCGGGCACCAACATCGGAGACCGCCGAAAGCTCTCGTGCGAATTTCAGTACATCGCTCCAGAGCAGGCGATGAGTCAGACTGTGGAACACCAGCAGATCGGCCGCCATGGCCACCATCAGCAGGCCAAGCAGAGCCATCGGCAGCAGACGGAGCCAGGGACTTCGAACCAGCAGGGCGCCGCCGGCCAGGGCCATCCCGAGTGCCAGCAGGCTGAGGTCGTGTGCCAGCGTCGGCCAGTAGAAGCAGCCCTGGCAACCGACATAGGGCGCGAATGCCGCATCCACCAGGTGTGCGCGCAGGCCCGCCATGACCAGTAGCCAGCAGAGCAGCAGCACGAGCACAGCGAGCGCGTAGCGTGAGGCGGTCGGCAATTTTTTCGTATCAGGGCGCAGGGGGGCAGTCATGCGAGTCCATTCGGGGGGTTGATCGAGCAGACGGGCGTTGATCGGCGGCAGCGCGCCAGACCGATTGCCCGCAGTTTGCCCGGTGCCGACTTGGCGCTGCCGCTTACGGAGAACCCGGCGCGACGCTAGAATGCCGGGCTTCCCATACGGAGCCTGTCCGATGCGCATCCTAGCGGAAGCCCTCACATTCGACGATGTCTCGCTGGTGCCGGCACATTCGACGGTCCTGCCCCGCGATGTCAGCACGACCACCCTGATTTCGCGCGGGATCTCTCTGAATGTGCCGATCGTGTCGGCAGCAATGGATACGGTGACCGAGGCGCGGCTGGCCATCACGATAGCGCAATGCGGCGGCATGGGCATCATCCACAAGAACATGAATGTCGAGCATCAGGCGGCCGAAGTGCGGCTGGTCAAGAAGTTCGAAGCCGGCGTCATCCGCGATCCGATCACGGTGACACCGGGCACCAGTATCCGCGATGTGCTCAGCCTGACCCGGGCCCGCAATATTTCCGGTGTACCGGTAGTCGAGAACGGCCAGCTGCTCGGCATCGTCACCAGCCGCGATCTGCGTTTTGAAACGCACCTGGATGACCCGGTCAGCCGGATCATGACGGCGCAGGGCGAACTGGTCACCGTACAGGACGGCGCTTCGGACGACGAAGTGCTCGGGCTGATGCACGAGCACCGCATCGAGAAGGTGCTGGTGGTCGACCAGCAGTTCAGTCTGCGCGGCCTGATCACGGTCAAGGACATCCAGAAGGCGCGTGACAATCCGAGCGCCGCCAAGGACGAGGCCGAACGCCTGCGTGTCGGCGCGGCAGTTGGCGTCGGTGGCGATACCGAAGCCCGGATTGCGGCCCTGGTCGAAGCCGGTGTCGACCTGATCATTGTCGATACCGCGCATGGCCACGCCCAGGGTGTGCTCGAGCGCGTGCGCTGGGCCAAGCGCACCTATCCAAACCTGCAGGTGGTCGGCGGCAATATCGTCACTGGCGATGCCGCGCTTGCCCTGGTCGATCACGGCGCTGATGCGGTCAAGGTCGGCGTCGGTCCGGGTTCGATCTGCACCACACGTATCGTTGCCGGGGTCGGTGTGCCGCAGATCACCGCGGTCTCGATGGTTGCTGAAGCGCTGCACAGCTCCGGCGTTCCGCTGATCGCCGATGGCGGTATCCGCTACTCCGGCGACATTGCCAAGGCGATTGCCGCCGGTGCCAGCTGCGTGATGATCGGCGGCATGTTCGCCGGTACCGAAGAAGCGCCCGGCGAGGTCGAATTGTTCCAGGGCCGTTCCTACAAGAGTTACCGTGGCATGGGTTCGCTGGGGGCCATGCAGCAGGGGTCCAAGGATCGTTATTTCCAGGACGCCTCGGACGCCGACAAACTGGTGCCCGAAGGCATCGAGGGTCGCGTGCCTTACCGTGGCACCCTGCGCAACATCGTGCACCAGCTGGTCGGCGGCCTGCGCTCCAGCATGGGCTACTGCGGTGCCGCCAGCATCGCCGAGATGCGCAGCAAGCCGCAGTTCGTGCGCGTCACCAGTGCCGGCGTGCGCGAGTCGCATGTGCACGATGTCGCGATCACCAAGGAAGCACCGAACTACCGACTTGACTGATCGGTGCCGGCTGCATTGCGGCCGCGGCCGCAGTCCCGGTTCCGCCGACGCACCCACCGCGGCGGACGCCGCGAGCACGGACCCTTCGCGCCATGAGCAATATCCATTCCGACAAGATCCTGATCCTCGATTTCGGCGCGCAGTACACCCAGTTGATCGCCCGACGCATCCGCGAAATCGGCGTCTACTGCGAGATCTGGGCCTGGGACCATGCGCCCGAAGACATCGCCGCCTTTGCGCCGCGCGGAATCATCCTCTCGGGTGGCCCGGAATCGACCGTCGAAGCCGATGCTCCGCGGGCGCCGCAACAGGTGTTCGACAGCGGCCTGCCCCTGCTCGGCATCTGCTACGGCATGCAGACCATGGCGGCGCAGCTCGGTGGTGCGGTAGAAGCGGGTCACAACCGCGAGTTCGGTCAGGCAACGGTGCGGTTCGATCGCACCAATGGATTGTTTGCGGCGCTTCCGGCCGATATCGAATCCTTCAGTGCCTGGATGTCGCATGGTGATCGCGTCACCGCACTTCCCGGCGGATTTGTCGCCTCGGCCAGTACCGATGATCTGCCGCTGGCCGCGATGTCGGATGAGCAGCGGCGCTACTACGGCGTACAGTTCCATCCCGAGGTCACCCATACCCAGCATGGCGATGCTCTGCTGCGGCATTTCGTTACCAGCATTTGCGGCTGCCAGACCCTGTGGACCGCGGCCAATATCGTTGAAGACTGTATCCAGCGTGTGCGCGCCGAGGTGGGCGAAGATCAGGTGCTGCTTGGCCTCTCCGGCGGCGTCGATTCATCAGTGGTGGCAGCGCTGCTGAAGCGGGCGATCGGCGATCGTCTGGTCTGCGTCTTCGTCGATACCGGCCTGCTGCGCTGGCGCGAAGGCGACCAGGTGATGGCGATGATGGCGGAGAACATGGGGGTTCGGGTGATCCGCGTCGATGCCGCCGAGCGCTATTTCAATGCATTGAAAGGGGTTGCCGATCCCGAAGCCAAGCGCAAGATCATCGGCGGCCTGTTCATCGATATTTTCGAGGAGGAGTCGCACAAGCTCAGCGGCATCCGCTGGCTGGCCCAGGGCACGATCTATCCCGATGTGATCGAGTCGGCCGGCTCACGCACCGGCAAGGCGCATGTGATCAAGTCGCACCACAACGTCGGTGGTCTGCCGGAGAAGATGAACCTCAAGCTGGTCGAGCCCTTGCGCGAACTGTTCAAGGACGAGGTGCGCCGGATTGGCGTCGAGCTCGGTCTGCCGCGCGAGATGGTGTACCGGCATCCGTTTCCGGGCCCGGGGCTCGGTGTCCGTATCCTCGGTGAGGTCACGGCCGAGGCGGCCGGCCTGCTGGCGCGCGCCGACGCGATCTTCATCGAAGAGCTGCGCAAGTGGAATCTCTATGATCGGGTCAGCCAGGCCTTCGCCGTCTATCTGCCAGTGCGTTCGGTTGGCGTCGTCGGTGATGCCCGTGCCTACGAACCCGTGGTGGCTTTGCGCGCCGTTGAGACCATCGACTTCATGACGGCGCACTGGGCGCATCTTCCGTACGACTTCCTCGATCTGGTTTCGCGACGCATCGTCAACGAACTGCGCGGCATCTCCAGGGTGGTCTATGATATCTCCGGCAAGCCGCCCGCCACGATCGAGTGGGAATAGCAGCGCCCGCACGTTGCTGGCAAGACTGATGTGTTTGACTGCATCGAGCGGTTCTACGATTGAAACCGAAGGCACTCCACGATGGGCTATCTCAGTCCGATACGGTTTGAGGCACAAGCGTTAGTCGCTTGAGGTGGTGTCTACGGAACCAGCCGCAGCCCACTCGGGGTTCCCTTCTCCCGCTCTGCGGGAGAAGGTGGTCGAAGGCCGGATGAGGGTGTCTGGCTGGGCTCGAGTTGACTGGGGCTGGTCGAGTACTGGAACGGTCGCCGTGATCTCTGAGGTGGGGGCTTGGCAGCTCCGTGTTCGACCGAGCTGATCCGTGACAGGGCCCAGTGTTTGCGCACCTCTAAGCCGCAACACCCAACACCATCGCACGCCTCCCTCATCCGCCCCTGCGGGTCAGTCTCCCCTGTAGCCGGAAAAGGTGTTCATCGTTATTTCAAGCCGAGCCATGACCAGCGGGTGGCACGCGGAGCGATGAGTTGTGTCCGTCTGAGCACAGACGGCAAGGGGCGGCGCATGCGACCATTCCTCGGCAGTGCTGGGCAGGCTTGCCTTCCGTCAGGGATGAACCAGACCTGATCCGATTGCTGGCAGTCTGTGCCGGACCTTGGCTCGTTCAGGTTGCAGCCAAGGCCGTGCGGTCAAAGTGAAACCATCGGGCAGCGTGTGAAACCCGCAACAAGTAGGGAGTGACTATGCGATCCATGATCAAGTTGCCTCGGCAATTGAGTCTGCTTCTGGGCGTCCTGTTGCTCGGGATGCTGTCACCCGGATTCGCCCAGTACGGCGGCGATCCCTCAGGTCGCGTCGCACGTCTGAGCGATTCGGCAGGTTCGGTAAGCTACTCGCCCGCTGGTGAATCCGACTGGGTGCGCGCTACCCGCAACCGACCGCTGATCAGTGGCGACCGCCTGTGGACCGACCGTCGTGCCCGCGCCGAGTTGCAGGTTGGCCGCAGCGCGCTGCGTCTCGACCAGTACAGCGGTCTGAGCATCCTTGGCCTCGATGATCAGTTTGCCCAGTTCGAGCTGACCCAGGGCAGCCTCAATCTTCGGGTGCGTGGTGTCTACGAAGATCAGGAATATGAAATTGCCACGCCGGAGCTGGCGCTGGCGATTTCGGAGCGCGGCCGCTATCGCGTCGATGTCGATCCGCGCCAGGGCATCACCACGGTGGTGATCTGGGAAGGCAGCGCAACAGCGTACGGAGAGCGTTCCAGCTTCCCGTTGTATGCCGGCGAGGCGGTTCGCTTCTATGACGCAGCGCTGCGTGACTATGAGATTTTTTCCGTTCCCCGGGCCGATGACTTTGATCGCTACAGCCTCGCCCGTGACGCCCGCCTCGAGCGTTCGCTGTCCCTGCGCTACGTGGATGACGATCTGATCGGATACGCCGATCTAGATGACTACGGATACTGGCGCACGGTTTCCGGCTACGGCCCGGTCTGGTATCCCGAGCGCGTCGATCGTGACTGGGCGCCCTACCGTGACGGCCATTGGGCCTGGCAGGAGCCCTGGGGCTGGACCTGGGTCGATGACGCGCCCTGGGGTTTTGCGCCCTCGCACTATGGTCGCTGGGCATGGATCGGTGGACGCTGGGGTTGGACACCGGGCCCGCGCGGCCAGCGCGCCGTCTACGCGCCGGCACTGGTCGCCTTCGTCGGCGGCAACAACTGGAGCCTGAGTGTCAGCAGTGGCAGTGGCCCGATCGGCTGGTTCCCGCTGGGTCCACGCGATGTCTACGTGCCTTCGTATCGCGCCAGTCGTGATTATTTCAACCGGGTGAACGTACACAATTCGAGTGTCAGCATCACCGTGGTTGGCTCGGCCTATCGCGGCTACGCGTCCGGACGGCCGAATCTCAGCCAGATTCGCTATGCCAACCGTGGCATTGCCGGGGCGCTGACGGTAGTGCCTGCGGATGTGTTCACGTCGGCACGCCAGGTGCGCGGTTCGAACCTGCAACTCGCGCGTGACGATTCGGCGCGTGCCGAGGTCATGCACATGGCGCGGGTAGCGCCGACCCGCAACAGTCTGGTCGGATCGCCGGCGGTAACCGCCGGGCGTCCCGGCAAGGACGTGTTTTCCCGCGAGGTGATTGCGCGCACGCCGCCGCAGCCTGGCCTGCAATCCTTCGAGTCACGCGCACGCAGTCTGCAGCGCAACCCTGGCCAGCCGATGGAACCCGCGCAGGTCAGCGGCAAGCCGGCGCGCGGACGCGCTGCCGAGGAGACGCAGCGGGTTCGCGTCATCGGCACCCAACCTGGGGCGGTAGAGACCCGCGGCAGCAATGATCGTGCCCGCGGCGCGCTCGATCGCCAGGTAGAGCGCAGTGCAACGGAACGGGCACGCGCGACGCCGGACCGAAGCCGACCCGATGGCGGCGCGAGTGGAACTGATACGCCGACCAGCCGGCAATCGCCGGATCGGGCGCGCGCCGAACAACAACGCGTTGATGCCCAGCAGCGCGTACAGGCTGCTGAGCAGGCAAGAATCGACGAGGCGCGTGCGCAACAGCTTCAGCAGGAGTCACGGCAAAGAGTCGAGCAGAACGCACGCGATCAGATGCAGGAGCGCCAGCGCGAGCAGAACGAGCAGAGCCAGCGCCAGCGCGAGGCCGAAGCCATGCAACAGCAGGCGCGTGTTCAGCGCGAGCAGGCGCAACAGCAGCAGGCCCGGGTCCAGCGCGAAGCCGAGCAGCAGCAGGCCCAGGCCGAACGTGCGGCCGCCCAGCGCCAGCAGCAGGAACAGGCACGGGCCCAGCGCGAGGCCGAGCAGCAGGCGCGACTGGGCGCTCAGCAGGCCGAGCGTGAGCGCGCCCAGGCAAGCCGGGCCGAGCAGCAGGAGCGATTGCGTGCCGAGCAGGAGCGTGTCGATCGCGTCCAGCAGGAGCGCATGCAGGCTGAGCAGCGCGCCAATCGAGCCAGTGACGACGGTGGTTCCGGACGCGAGGAGCGTGTGGAACGCGTAGCACGTCCGGAGCGCGATTCGCGGGAGCGCCAGCAGGACGAGTCCGAGAGTCAGGAAGAAACCGACAAGCCGGACCGCCGCCGTGAGCGCGAGGACTGACGAGCGGTGGCGTTCGGTGGCGGTTTCGTGGGGGCGCGCTGCGCCCCCTGCTGCGCACAGGCGCAACACTCGGGCACAATGCGCGGGCCCGCAGTCCGAAACAGGCGGCCTTGCGCTGGGGTCGCCGGGGCGGATTCGACAGGTTTGATCGCAGCGGAATCGCCGCGCACGTGCAACGATGCTGATGAGGGCGACAAGTGTCCGGGATGCCGATGGAACCGCTGAACGCCCCGATTGCTTCGATGGCAGGCGACACCCAGGATGAACACTGGATGCGCCGCGCGCTGGATCTCGCGTTGCGCGCGCAGCAGCAGGACGACGAAGTGCCCGTGGCTGCCATCCTGCTGGGTGCCGATCAGCAATTGCTCGCTGAAGGTTCCAATCGCAATATCAGCGAGCACGATCCCAGTGCCCACGCGGAAATCGTCGCGATGCGCCGCGGCGGTCAGCTGCTGCAGAACCATCGGCTGATTGGTACCACCCTGTATGTCACGCTCGAACCTTGCGCGATGTGCGTGATGGCGATGGTGCACGCACGTATTGCGCGGCTGGTGTTCGCCGCCAGCGATCCCAAGACTGGCGCTGCCGGCAGTGTCTTCGATCTGATCGGCTCTGATCGCCACAATCACCGGATCGAAGTGACCGGGGGCGTGCTGGCAGCGCCGGCGTCGACCATGCTTACCGAGTACTTCCGGGCCAAACGACGGGCCGCCAGGCCACCCCCGGTCTGACCCGGAACGCCCGGCCCGTCCCGGGGATCCGGAGCGGGCATTGGCGCGCGCGGATAGTCGGCTGGTGGGTCCTTCCGGCTATGCTTCGCAGCTTCGCCAGCCCAAGGACTGCACTTGCCAAACGAGACCCACCTGATCTGGATCGATCTGGAGATGACCGGCCTGGACCCGGACGCCGACAGCATCATCGAAATCGCGACCATCGTGACCGACAAGGAACTCAACATCGTGGCCGAGGGCCCCGAACTGGCGATCCATCACGCGATGGATCGCTTTGATCGAATGGACGAGTGGAACCGGCGACATCACACCGCATCCGGTCTCTGGCAACGGGTGATCGAGTCCGGTGTCGATATGCGCACTGCCGAGCGCGCCACGCTCGACTTCCTTACCGCCTGGGTGCCCAAGGGCATGTCGCCGATCTGCGGCAACTCGATCTGCCAGGACCGCCGTTTCCTGGTTCGTTGCATGCCGGAGCTCGAACGCTATTTTCACTACCGGAATCTCGATGTATCGACGCTCAAGGAACTGGCGCGGCGCTGGAATCCGCGCCTGCTCGAGGGCGTGATCAAGCAGAGCGCGCACACCGCACTTGCCGATGTCCGCGAGTCGATCGCCGAGTTGCGCTACTACCGCCAGCACATGGGCGCACTTGCCGGTACCGCCCCGGCCTGAAGCTTGTGGACAGGGTGTGTTACAGGGCGCGCATGAAGAAGCTGTCGCAACCGAAGTGTCCGGTGGCACCCAGTGACTTTGGAATCGCAGTGAACCCGGCCTTGCGGTAAAGATGCTTGGCATGGTCCATGCCGGTCAGCGTTTCCAGATAGCAATGGCGGAAGCCATGCGCCCGCGCCGCGTCGAGACAACGTTGCATCAGCTCGGCTCCTGCGCCCAGACCGCGCAACGCTGGCATGAAGTACATCTTGCGCAGCTCGCAGATCTCCGGGTCGCCATCTTGCAGGGGTGCAATGCCGCCGCCGCCGAGTACTTCGCCGTCCACTTCGACCACGAAGTAGGCGCTGCGCGGGCCCGAATAGGCTGCAGACATCGCGGAAACTTCGGCATCGTGAATCGCAAAACCTGGTCCGTCGGCGCCGAACTCGGGCATCACGCTGCGGATGATGTGCGCCACTGCGGCATCATCACCGGGTTGAATTGGTCGAATGCGGAAACTCATCGTCGTCCTGGAATGCGGTGATCGGCAGCGGAATGATAGCCCGGCATCGCCATGGCGCGACAGCTCAGCGGCGCAGGCGTTCGCGCGCGTACTCGACAAATGCCTCGGCCGCCAACGGCCGGGCGAACAGGAATCCCTGGGCGAGCGAGGTGCCCTGCTTGAGCAGGAAGCTGCGCTGTGCCTCGTTTTCGACACCCTCGGCTACCACGCTGAGGCCCAGCGACTGGGCGATCCGGATGATCGCTTCGCAGATCGCGGTATCTGCCGGATGCGTCGGAATGCCGTGCATGAAATCATGACTGATCTTGATGCCATTGAACGGAAGTCGGCGCAGATAGTTGAGCGCGCTGTAGCCCTCACCAAAATCATCGATCACCAGTGACACCCCCAGTCCGCGCAGGGTATTGAAGGTTTCCAGCGTGTCGGGCACGTCCTCGATCAGCACGCGTTCGGTCATCTCCAGTTCGAGTGCTTCGCCGGGAAGACTGAATTCCTTCAGCGCGGCATGCACGGTCTCCGGCAGATTTTCGCCGAGAAACTGGCGATAGGAGACGTTGACCGCAATGCAGCGCAGGGCCAGGCCGGCATCGCGCCACTGCCGCAGTTGTCGGCAGGATTCGCGAATCACCCAGGCACCCATCGGCACGATGTCGCCGGTGTTCTCGGCATGGCTGATGAAGAGATCAGGGCTGAGTTCGCCGAGCAGCCGATTGCGCCAGCGCAGCAGCGCCTCGGCCCCGACCACACGCCCGGATTGCAATTCCACCTGGGGCTGGTAGTGCAGGTAGAACTCCTGGTTGTCGAGCGCGCGCCGCAGTTGCGTCTCGATCAGCAGGCGATCGGTCAGCTTGCGTGACAATGCCGGCGAGAATTGCTGCCAGTTGTTGCGACCGCGGCGCTTCGCATCGAACATCGCTGCATCGGCATGGTTGATCAACTGCTGGATGGTTGCGCCGTCACCTGGATACTGGGCGATGCCGACTGAAACCGTGATCGTGAAATCCTCGCCGCTGTGCGGAAACGGATCCGCGAACGCGCGCGTGATCGCCATCGCCAGATTGCGCGGACGCGACTCGTCGGCTTCGCCCGTCAGCATCAGCATGAACTCGTCGCCGCCGATACGCGCCACCAGTACATCGGGCCCGGCCAGCTTTTTCAGTCGTTGCGCGGCGGCGACCAGCAGGCCATCTCCGGCGCTGTGGCCGAGCAGATCATTGATCACCTTGAAGCGGTCGAGATCGACATAAAGCAGTACCGGACCGAGACCCGGCTGGGCCTCGTCGATGGCCTGGGTCAACTGGCGCATCAGGTCGTCGCGGTTGCTCAGTCCGGTCAGCGCATCGGTCAGCGCCTGGCGGCGCAGGTTTTCCTCGAAGCGCTTGCGCTCGCTGATGTCCTGCGCTGTGCCGATCAGGCTGCCCTCGGCATCGGCATGCGCCTGGGTATGTCCGATCACGCGCAGCCAGCGGCGCTGTCCCTCCTGGCTGATGGCACGCAGTTCGAGGTCGAATGGACTGCCATGGCGGCGCACGACCTCGATGGCGCGCTGCAGGCGTTCACCATCGGCGGGCACGAAGCAGGCGATGTAGTCGGCCAATGTGATCGCAGCGCCTGGGCTGCGTCCGAGCAGGGTATAGATCTGCTCGCTCCAGAAAACCCGATCGCGCAGCAAATCGATTTCCCAGCCGCCGATGGCGGCGAGTTCCTGGACTTCCTCGAACATCACCGCCTGACGTTTCAGCTGGGTGACATCGCCGAACATGCTGATGACCTGGAACGGGCGCTCCTCGCCATCGCGGAACTGCGGCAGCGAAAACACATTGAACCAGAAGTAGCGATTGGCGATCGGATTGAATGTGCCAATCAGGGTCGAATCGACGGCAGTGCCGGTGCGCAGCGCCGCATAGGGTGGCAGGTCGCGCTCTGCGATCGGATCGCCCTTGCTGTCGACAAAGCGCCAGGTCGAGGCATCAAAACCCTTCTCGATCATCGTCTGTTCGCTGATCTGCAGCAGGCGTTCGGCTGCGGCATTGGCGGAGATGACCTCGCCCTTGCCATTCTGCACCACGATACCCTTGTCGATCGAGTCGAACAGCTGGCGATAGCGCAGTTCGGATTCGCGTACCGCTTGTTCGGCGGCGCGCCGTGCGGCGACATTGCGGGTGACTGCGATGATCCGTTTGTCCTGGCCATCGCTGAACATGTTGGAATGCACTTCAACGGGAAAACGCGATCCGTCGCTGTGGCGATTGTCCGTCTCCACGGTGACCGTCTGCCCAAGCTTGAACGTGCGCCACACCTCGTCCATGCGATCACTGGGAAGATCGGGGTTGAGGTCGTAGACGCTGCGTTCGCGCAGCTGCTCCAGCGTGTAGCCGTAGGTGGTGACGGCGGTCTGGTTGGCCTCGATGATGCGGCCCTGACGATCATGCACGGTGACCGCGTCCGGCACGGCATCGAGCAGGCTGCGATAGCGTGACTCCATGCTCTCGGCATTGCGCAGCAGGAATTCGATGCGTTCGACGGCTTCCCGAATCTGGGCGGCAGCTGGAGAGGCGGTGTCGACTGCAACGAGGGCATGCCGCATGCGGGCGAGTGCATCCTCGCAGGACGCCCGCAGAGAGGGGCTGGTGCTTCGGTCCTGCGGATCGTTGCCGAGCTTCACCAGCTCCTCGCCTTTGCCCGTCCCCACGGGTGCCCGGCTACACTACGCCGGCAATGGCCCGGTGCGCAAGCGCCGCAAGGGCCTGCAGCGGTTCATCGGCCAGGGCGTAGCCTTCGACGGCATCAGGGCGCGGGGGTGGCGCCGGGTTGAGCAGGACTTCATCCGCCAGCGCGACCAGGGCCTCGCCATCCGCCGCAATCGATTGCGTGCAGTCGAGTGAACGCAGCATCGCGGTGCTCTGGCGCCCGCGCATGAAGCGCGAGGGCGTCGTCACGATCGGCAGCCCGGCCCGCAGTGCATCGAGCGAACTGTTGCCGCCGGACCAATGCAGGGTGTCGAGCATCAGATCAGCGCTGGCCAGCAGTTCCAGGAAGCGTTCCCGGCTTGTCATCGGATGCCACAGGATGCGTCTTGCCAGCACTGCGCCCAGCCTGCGTTCCAGTCGTTCGCGGAGCACGCGGGTTTCCAGCCGCGCATCGCCGCAGAAAAACAGCAGGTGGGCATCTGGTCGTCTATCCAGCAACTGATGGACAACGTGGTCGTTGTCAGGATGAATCTTGAACAGCGATTGTGGAACCATCACCAGAGGGCCAGACGGCAGGCCGAGTTCCGCGCGTGTGCGCCGCAGCGGAACCGCTGGCAGGTCGTAGCGGGTGCCAAGCCCCGGAAGCCTCAGCAGCTTCTCGCGATAATGCGCATCGGCGTCATCGGGTTCCATATCGGCACAGCTGAGGAAGCCATCCATGCTCGGCAGGCCCGAACTCACCGGATGTCCCCAGGCAAGCCATTGCTGGCGCGCGAGTCTGAGCGCCGCCAAGGGCATCAGGCGGGTGTCCATGCCGAGTTCGGGGTAGATCAGCAGATCGAGATCGGCCGCGCGCAGCCGTTCGGCTGCCTCATCGATCTCGCCATCGAGCCGGTGAAATCGCCGGCAGCGGGCGTCCAGCTGATCCGTGTAGTCATCAAAGCGTGGCCCCAGCGCAAAGACATGGGTGTCCCATTCTGCGCGATCCAGGGCCGCGATCCAGCTGGAGAAATAGGAACCCACCGTGCTGCGGTACCAGTGACCGGACAGCAGACCGATGCGCGGCGGTCCTGGCCTCCGTCGGGTAGCAGGTTCGGCAAGGTCGGGACGCAGGGTGCAGGCGGCCCGGTGCAGCCAATCGCCATAGCGCGCTTGCAGCTCGAGGTCATCCTCGCCCTGATAGGCAAGCAGGAAGTTGGACCAGTTGAGTTGCGACAGTCGCGGTGCGCAGCGGCGCAGACGCGCGGCGTCGAACTCGGCGTCGAGTTGCGCCAATCCTTTGGCGAATCTGACACGGCTCGCGGCAATCGAATCGGCATCCGGGTGTACGCTGGGCAGGCTCAGGCAGGCTGCCAATGCCATGCGCAGACTGGGCGCCTGGGCGCCGATTTCGCCTGCGCCCGCCAGTACCGGGACGATTGCCGTGGCTGAACCCTCACGTTGCGCGGTGGCCAGGCTCGCCAGTGCCGACTGCGCGGCCTCGGTCCAGTCCGGGAGGGCAGGCGCCAGCGCAATGCAGCGCGCAAGCCGGGCCGGTTCGGCGATCGAGAGTGTCAGTGCACGCCAGTCGGGCGCCGCAAGCTGGCTGTCCGGTAGTGGTTCGAGAAGGGCGCGCGCCGCGTCGATTGGACCGGAGTCGCGCAGGCAGGTGACCAGCAGGCGCCGCGCCGACAGATCATCGGGGTGCTGCTGCAGGATCGCCTGGAGCAGACCGATGGCCTCATCGTCGGCCACCAGCCCACAGCCACGTGAGGCCAGATTGAATGCAGCCTCGGGATTGTCAGGCCAGAGCTCCAGCGCGGCGCGCCAGTCGGCCACCGCACCCAGTATTTCATCGGCCTCGGCGCGCTGATGGCCGCGCCGGTTGAGTGCCCGGCTGAAGCTGCGCGCTATCCCGACATTTTTCGGCTGCAGTTCATGCAGACGGAGGAGCGCCTCGACTGCGACTGCGCCATCCTGCGCTTGCATCGCCGAGTTGGCGAGCAGGGCAAGCGCTGCAAGATCGTCGGCGTGCAGTCGCAGCGCCGACTGTGCCTGCGCGATGCAGTCGGCGTAACGGCCTTGCGCATAGGCCTGCTGGGCGCGGCTCAACAACTGCTGGAAGTCCATGGCTCAGCGTGCTTGCACTGACGGCTGCCCGGACGGGCTCAGCCCTTCCATGCCAGTCCGAGCCTGGCGCCATTGCGACGCTCCAGCTCGGTACTGATCCAGCGACCGACGGCGACCAGGCGACCCAGATCGATACCCGTTTCAAAGCCCATGCCGTGCAGCATGTAGACCACATCTTCGGAGGCGACATTGCCGCTGGCGCCTTCGGCATAGGGGCATCCGCCCAAGCCTGCAACCGATGCATCGACGACGCGCACGCCGGCCTCGACGCAGGCAAAGACATTGGCCAGCGCCTGACCGCGGGTATCATGAAAATGCACCGCGAGCTGGGCCATCGGTATCACTGCGGCGACCGCCTGCAGCATCTCGCGCGCCGAGCGCGCGGTGCCGATGCCAATGGTATCGCCGAGTGATATCTCGTAGCAGCCGAGCTCATGCAAGGCGCGCGCCACCCGCACCACATCACGCAGCGGGACCTCGCCCTGATAGGGACAGCCGAGCACGGTCGAGACATAACCGCGTACCTTGATGCCATTGGTCAGCGCGTGTTCCATCACCGGCTTGAAGCGCTCGATCGACTCATCGATACCGGCATTGATATTGCGCTGACTGAAGGCCTCGGAGGCAGCGCCGAAGATCGCCACTTCACTGACCCCCACTTCGAGCGCGCGTTGCAGTCCCTGCAGATTGGGTACCAGCACCGGATAGGCCACCCCGGGCTTGCGCCGCAGCGAGGCATAGACTTCGGCAGCATCGGCCAGTTGCGGGATCCACTTGGGGCTGACGAAGCTGGTTGCCTCCACCGTGCTGTGGCCGGCCTCGACCAGATCCTCGATCAGACGGATCTTGGTGGCGGCCGGCACCGCGCGGGCTTCGTTCTGCAGGCCATCACGCGGACCGACCTCGACCAGACGGATGCGCTCAGCCACTCTCGGGACCTCGCGACGCTGGGTACTTCGCCTTGATGCGGGCCAGTTCCTCATCGCTGACCCGCTTAAGCACCAGCCACGGCTTGCGGTCATAGGCATCGCGGCGCTTGATCACTGCGTCGGTGGCCTTGCTGTCGCCGTAGACAAGATTGTTGATGCTGTTCTGGCGGCGGCCGGGCTTTTGATCTGGGCCTCCGCTGGAAACTTCAGTGCGACCCGGGACCTTGTAGGCGACGATCAACTCGGCGAGACGATGATCATCGATCGCATAGAGGCGAATTTCGTCCGCTCCACGGAACTGATAGCGGATCAGCATGAAGGCATTTTCCCAGGCCTGATCATCGGACTTGGGGTCGGGTCGCTCGGCGACTGCGAGATAGCTGTGGTCGGCCTGCTCGATGTAACGAAAGCGGTATCCGTCTTCCTCTTCGGAGAGCCCCTCCTCCTCAACTGTCTGATAGCCGCTGCAATCGGGCTTGACCACCCAGTAGCCGGGTTCCTCATCCGAGTCCGCCTCGTTGTCGGTAACCAGCCAGTTGCCCACCCAGGCTGGATCGCAGTCGCGCTGCGTGCCCGTGGGCAGCGATTCGAATCGGGTCTGCTCACACGCGGCGAGCGTCAGGGCCAGCAGCACGAGCAGGGCAGGGCGCAGGCTGCGCAATGAAATCCGTGCAAGAGAGGCGTACGGGCGCGTCATGTCATTCCTCCATCATCACCAGCAGTTGGTCGGCTTCGACGAAATCGCCTTCGCCGCAACGCAGCTCAGCGATCCGACCTGCACGCGGCGCGCGCAGGGTGATCTCCATCTTCATCGCTTCCATCACGATCAATTCCTGGTGCGCCGCTACCTCGTCGCCACTCTGGCTGCGCACTGCAATGATACGACCGGGCATGGGCGCGAGCACGCGATTGCCAGCGACCGCGCTGGTCGCCTCGAATGCGAATGCCGGTACCGCATGCAGGCGCAGCCGGCGGCCCTGGGCGAACACCAGCCAGTCCTCGCCGAGGCGGCGACAACGCAGTCGCCTTGATCGCCCTTCATGACGGAAACTCAACCAGCCCTGGGTGTGGTCAGCGGCCTCGACCTGCATATGCGTGCCGGCATGATCAAGCTGGTAGTGGCCGGCATAGCCGCGTGCGCTGACCTCGATGCGCTCGCCATTGTGCTGGAAGCAGACCAGTCGCTTGCCAGGATGGGCAACCCGCCAGCCGTCGGCGCGTGCCCAGGGTGAGCCCGGATCAGTTGAGTTGCCGGCGCGCGTGCGTGCGCGTTCCTCTTCATCCAGCAAGGCAGCGATGGCGGCGGAAAAATAGGTTTCGTGCGCGACCGCCGCGCCACTGTCGAGTACTTCCTCCAGATGGCGGTCGAGGTAGCCGGTATCGATACTGGCATCGAGGATGCTCGGATGCTGCAGAAGTCGTTCCAGAAAGGCGATATTCGATTTCGGCCCGAGCACATCGCATTCGGCCAGGGCCTGCTGCATGCGCCGGATGGCATCGCCACGATCGGCGCCATGCACGATCAGTTTGGCGATCATCGGATCGTAGAAAATGCTGACCACACTGCCTTCGATCACGCCAGCGTCAATGCGCACATGGGCATCAGCGGTGGGCAGGCGCAGGCGTTCGATCCGGCCCGAACCCGGCAGGAAGCCCTGGTCTGGATCCTCGGCGTAAAGCCGCACCTCGATGGCATGGCCGTTCGACTCGATCTGATCCTGACGCAGCGGCAGCGGCTCGCCTGCGGCGACGCGGAGCTGCCACTCCACAAGATCCAGACCCAGCACCATCTCGGTCACCGGATGTTCCACCTGCAATCGGGTATTGATTTCCATGAAGTAGAAATCGCCACTGCCATCGACGATGAACTCGACCGTGCCGGCATTGCAGTAGTCGATCGAGCGCGCAGCCTGCACAGCCGCCGCACCCATCCGCTGGCGCAGTTCCGCGCCGACAAACGGTGACGGCGATTCCTCCAGCACCTTCTGGTAGCGGCGCTGCGCAGAGCACTCGCGCTCATTCAGATGGAGGGTATTGCCGTGGCGGTCGGCAAAGACCTGGAACTCGATATGGCGTGGGCGCTGCAGATAGCGCTCAAGCAGCACGCGGTCGCGGCCAAAGGCATTGCGCGATTCGCGCTGACAGGATTCCAGGCTGGCATGGAATTCGGCGGCGCTGTGCACCACCCGCATGCCCTTGCCACCGCCGCCATGCGCCGCCTTGATCATCAGCGGATAGCCGATGCGTTCGGCCTCGCGCAGCAGCAGGGCAGGGTCCTGATCCGCGCCGGTATAGCCCGGCACGACGGGTACGCCGTTGGCGTGCATCAACTCCTTGGCACCGGCCTTGGAGCCCATCTTGCGCATGGATTCGGCACTGGGGCCAATGAAGCGGATGCCGGCGCCTTCAGCGAGTTCGGCAAAGTCGGCATTCTCGGACAGGAATCCATAGCCTGGGTGAATGGCTTCGGCCCCGGCAGCACGCGCTACTGCGACGATGGTTTCTCCGCGCAAGTACGATTCACCCGGTGCCGAGCCACCGATATGCACCGCCTCGTCGGCCATGCGGACGTGCTCGGCATCGGCATCGGCGTCCGAGTACACCGCGACGGTGGCCACGCCCAGACGTCGGCAGGTGCGGATGATGCGACAGGCGATCTCGCCGCGATTGGCAATCAGTATCTTGCTGAACACGCAGCGACCTCCATGGCACGTCGAATCGGACTTCCGTCAGGCAACGCACTCAACCGGGTACGCCGTCGCCCTAGTGTAGTGGCGGGCGACGAGGCTCGCGACGGTGCCGTCGGATCGTTCCCTGGCGAGGATGCCAGCCACAGCGGATGCGGTCGCCGCGATCCTCAGGGTGCCGCCTGTGGCAACTTCGGGTATCAATCCGCGTAGCCGGGCTTGCGCTTGTCGAGAAATGCGCTGAGGCCTTCCTGGCCTTCAGCCGATACCCGCAGCCGAGCAATCAGGCTGGCATTTGCCTCGTCGAGCTGCTGCTGTGCTTCGATGCTGCGCGTGCCGACGCGTTCGACCAGGCGCTTGGCCTCGGCAACGGCGAGCGGGCCGTTGCCGAGCAGCGACTTGAGCACGCGATCTACGCTGGCATCAAGCGCGTCGGCTGTCGTCACTTCATGGACAAGGCCAACCCGCAGGGCATCAGCGGCACTGAATTGCTCGGCAGTCTGGAACCAGCGCTTCGCCCAGCGTGGACCGATGGCGTCGATGACATAGGGTGAGATCACCGCGGGCACCAGTCCGAGCCGGACCTCGGTGAGTCCAAAGCGCGCGTTTTCGACAGCGATGGCAATATCGCAGCAGGCAATCAGACCGACGCCACCGCCGAAGGCCGCGCCATTGATGCGTGCAATAGTCGGCTTCGGGAAATAGGCGAGGCTGCGCATCAGGCGCGCCAGTTCGAGGGAATCGCTGCGATTGCTGGCCTCGTCGGCGGCGGCCATCCGGCGCATCCAGTTCAGATCGGCACCGGCGGAAAATGAGGTGCCGGCGCCCGTGATGACGAGGGCACGCAGATCGGAGTTGCCGGCGAGCTCAGCGAGTGTGGCAATCAGGGCCGCAATCAGTTGGTCGTCGAAGGCATTGTGGACATCGGGCCGGTTGAGCTCGAGGTGCGCGACGTGGTGGCGTACCGACAGGTTGACCGGAGGCATGCTGGTATTCATGGCAGGTATCACGTTGAGGATGGGGCGAGTGTAGAGGCAGGGTGGTCGGCGACGAGCGCCACGCGGCAGGCATCCGCTGCGATTCTCCTGTTGCTGCGACGGGTTTACTCGCATAGAATGCGAATGATTCCTATCCATGTATGTTTCCCGGATAGTCACCACGCTGTGGTACCAAGGAAATTTACCTTGAAATCAATAATTTGCCGACCATATCTAAAGTGGATTCTTACTATCGGTGCGCCGCCAACCCCCAGTGCGCCGCCGGTGGTGGTGGGCAAATCGCCATGAAAGACAACGTCGAAGTCGGGCTGCATCAGGTGCCGATCGGATATCCGATGACGGTGCGCAGTGTGGTCGAGTCCAGTGAGGCCCCCGAGTGGGCGGGTTGGCTGCGCGAGATCGGCTTCTACCCTGGCGAGCGGGTGGTGCTGATGAACCGTGGATTTCTGGGCGGCGATCCGCTGATGGTGCGGATCGGCATGTCGACTTTTGCCTTGCGTGCTGCCGAGGCAGCCTGTGTCCGCGTGGTGGCGACCCAGCCCGGCTTGCAGCCGTGAGTGAAGTGGTGTTGCATCTGCAGCCGATGGGTCGGCTGATCGCGCTTGTCGGCAATCCCAATTGCGGCAAGACCGCCTTGTTCAATCGACTCACCGGCAGTCGTCAGAAGGTCGCCAACTATGCCGGCGTCACCGTCGAGCGCAAGGAAGGCCAATTGGTCCTGGCCGACGGCAAGAAGGTGCGCCTGCTTGATCTTCCGGGTACCTACAGCCTGCATCCGCGCTCACCCGATGAACGCGTGACCTGCGATGTGCTGGCTGGACGCGCGCTGGGTGAAAAGCGCCCGGATCTGGCTGTCTGCGTGGTCGATGCGACCAATCTACGGCGCAGTCTGCATCTGGTGCTGTCAGTGCGCCGGCTCGGCATTCCCTGCATCGTCGCGCTCAATATGGCCGATATGGCCGCGCGGCGTGGCGTGCGGATCGATCCGGCTGCGCTGTCGCGCGAACTCGGGCTGCCGGTGGTTTCGACGGTGGCGGTGCAGGCCAGCGGCGACTCCGCCCTGCGCGCAGCCTTCGATGTCGCCGAGCACTGGTTGCCGCCGAATCGCACGGATGCATTGCCCGACAACGAAGAGGGCGATCACGAAACGGTACGCCAGATTCTGCAACGTCTCCAACTCGATCAGATCGTGCCGCATCTGGCCAGTGATCGCATCGATCGCATCACCTTGCATCCGGTGCTGGGTCCGACCTTGCTCGCACTGGTGCTTTTCCTTGTCTTTCAGGCGGTGTTTTCCTGGGCCGAAATGCCGATGGGCGCGATCGAAGCGGCAACCGCCTGGCTCGCCGAAGCCGTCTCGGGCCGGCTCAGCGCCGGTTGGTTTCGCAGTCTGCTGGTCGATGGCCTGATCGCCGGCCTGGGTGGCGTCATCGTTTTTCTGCCGCAGATCGTGATCCTGTTCTTCTTCATCCTGGTGCTGGAAGAATCTGGATATCTCCCGCGCGCAGCATTCTTGCTTGATCGACTGATGGGCAGCGTCGGCTTGTCCGGGCGCTCGTTCATTCCGCTGCTGTCGAGTTTCGCCTGCGCCATTCCCGGCATCATGGCGGCACGTACCATCAACAATCCGCGCGATCGTCTGGTGACCATCATGATCGCGCCGCTGATGACCTGCTCGGCGCGGCTCCCCGTATACGCGCTGCTGATCAGTGCGTTCATCCCGATGCGCGAGGTTGCCGGTGGCTATCTGCAGTTGCAGGGCCTTGTGCTGTTTGGTCTCTATATGGCTGGAATTCTCGGCGCGCTTGCTGTTGCCTGGGTGATCAAGCGCTTCGGCTCCGGGCAGCAGACACGTACCCTGATGATGGAGCTGCCGACCTATCACTGGCCGACCGTGCGCAATGTCCTGATCGGACTCTGGCAGCGCGTGATGATCTTCATGCGCCGGGTTGGCGGCATCATCCTGGTGCTGACGGTTGCACTGTGGTTCCTGTCCAGCTATCCGGTACCACCGGCGGGCGCCGAGGGTCCAGCGATCGAACACAGTTTCGCCGGCACACTGGGCCGTTGGCTCGCGGTCGTGTTCGCGCCGATCGGTTTCAACTGGCAGATCAGTATCGCCCTGGTGCCCGGTATGGCGGCGCGCGAGGTACTCGTCAGTTCACTCGGAACGGTGTATGCGCTGTCGGCGACCGGTGACGATACCGCTGCGGTATTGGGCCCCATCATTGCCCAGAGCTGGAGCATGGCCACGGCGCTCTCGCTGCTGGCCTGGTTCGTTTTTGCGCCGCAATGCCTGGCGACACTCGCCGCGATCAAGCGCGAAACCGGCGGCTGGCGCTATCCGCTGATCGCCGCCGGCTATCTGTTCGCGCTGGCCTATCTTGCTTCATTCATCACCTATCGCACCGCGCTGGCTTTGGGCGCGTAGCGTTTCGCCAGCATGGCTCGTCGCGCCGAGCCGCAGGCTCCGCGGCGCCCATGTCGCGGATTTACTGCTGCAACTTCTGCAGATTGCGCTCGGCGCGCTGCACGTCAGAGTGTCCGCCACCAAAGATGGCCTTGTAGCGCTCGATCGCGTGTTGCTGCGTCGCCAAAGCCTGCTGCTGTTGTCCGAGCGCGCGCAGCGCGAGCGCTTTGGATTCAAGCGCCTGGGCGCATTCATTGGTCGCCGAGCTGATCGCCGGCGGTCAGCGTGGCAATCACCGC
The DNA here is from genome assembly GCA_022843465.1 of Pseudomonadota bacterium. Lineage (GTDB taxonomy): Bacteria > Pseudomonadota > Gammaproteobacteria > Xanthomonadales > Ahniellaceae > 0-14-3-00-62-12. The sequence continues at coordinate 88,912 of JALHNO010000004.1, forward strand.
TTTCACTTCGCTCAGCGCCTCGGCGCTGCGGCCCATTCGTGCCAGTACGCCAGCGCGATTGCTGCGGATCACGGTACACAGCACATTGGCAAAGGTACCGCTGGTGCAGGGAACCAGGGCGCAGTCGAGGTCAGCCAGCGCCGCTGGGTAATTGCACAGCTTGACCTCGAGCAAGGCGCGAAAGCGAAGCGGCGCCCGCAGCGCATCGGTTCCGGGTCGGGCATGCTGCCGGCTGTGTTCCACATGGCGTTTGGCGACCGCCAGAAGATGGTGTCGAGGTCGCCACTGACTTCGCGCACCGCGCGTGCGGTATCGGTGGCCAAGGTGGTCGCGCTGGCGGCGTCGGTACTGCCGCTGCGTCGAAGCACTGCGCATTGTCCGGCGTCATGGCAATGCCGGTCTCGGGTCGCTGCGGTCGGTATCGGCAGGTGCCACCGCATCGTGTCCCAGCAGGGCATGCAGGAACGCGCGTGCCTTGCGCCAATCGCGTTTGAGTGAGCGCTCACTGCGCTCGGTGATCTCGGCAATCTCGGTCAGATCCAGCCCTGCGTAGAAGCGCAGTTCCACCAGTTGGCCGAGCGCCGGATCGGTTGCACTGAGCTGCTGCAAGGCCTGCTCCAGCGCAAATACCTGGGAGTCGCTCTCGGTCAGCAGGGCCTCGGCATTGAGCGCGTCGATAGACAACAGCTCCAAGGGAATGCCCTTGTCTTCGCTGCGCTTGGTGGCGTGTCGGGCGCGGATCTCGTCGAGCAGCAACTGCCGCATCGCGCGGCCCGCAACAGCGAAGAAGTGCGCCCGATCGCGCATCACCAGGGCTTCCTGTCTGGCCAGTCGGAAGTAGGCCTCATGCACCAGGGTGGTGGTGTGCATGGGTGCCTCGTGCATGCGCCGAACCTGGCGCCCGGCGACGCGCTTGAGCTCGGCATAGACTGTCGTGAACAGCTGCGCGCTCGCCACCTGATCGCCTTGATGGGCACGCCCGATAAGCGCAGTGACATCGCCCACGACTCTGCTCCGCAAAAATTCGCCACGCGAGGATAGCGCAGTCTCATGTCGGCGTTCCGGGCGTGAGGGCGCAGGGTCGCTGCCGATCTCCGCGGGCCCGGCGCGCAGGCCCGGCAGCGGCCTGCGCGCCAGGATCATCGCAATCGGTGGCGCGCCGCAGGCTCGCGCAATCGCAGGCTATTGGCCGGCCGGGGGCGATGCGATCAGTGCAGCGCGAATCTCGCCGAGCTTGGCCTTGACGCGTTCCGCATGGTGCTCGCCCATGCGGATCAGCAGCCGGTGTCCGATCGACTGCGATTGCAGTTCCGGATCGGCGTAGTCCCAGGTCGAACGTGGCTTGACCAGGGCGATCGGTGGCTCGGCGTTGCGGGCCAGCAGCATATGATCGATGACATCGATCAGGCGGTCGTTGAAATAGGCGTCGGGATCACCGAGCTGGCGATAGGCCTGCTGGAACAGCGGATAATTGCGTCGGTAGGCGGCGACTACGGCCGCTGTATCGGCGGCGACAAAGGCTTCTACATAGGGATCGTAGCGCGCCGCATTGCCTGTGCCGATATAGATTTCATCGCCATTGACGTCCACGATGAAAATGCCGGGTACCGGCTTTACCGGCATGGCATGTGCGTTGAGCTTGTCGCGCGGGAGATTGTCGACGGTGGCGACGATCCGCGGGATGATGAACTCGGGTCTCAGCAAGGCCGCTACCGCAGGTGCGCTGTAAAGCGTCAACAGGCTTTCCAGCGCAAGTGGGTCGCTTTCTTCGATGGCCGGCAGGACCGGGGCGGCCGTTTCCTCATCGGCGCTGACGATGGGCGCCACCGGATAACGAATCGCGGGCACTTCGGGCGCCCTGGTTGCCGGTGGCAGACTGGGCTGACTGAGCATGCCTGCCGGCTCAGGTACACGGTTCAAGTACCAATAGCCAGCGGCACCGGCAATCAAGAGACCAGATACCGCAGCGGCGTACTTGATCCAGGGAGCGGGAGTTGCCATGGGCGTGACCTCGTGCAGGAGAGAACACAGTTGCGACCATGGGCGTGCGAGATCGTTCCCGATCGTGACGGGCTCACCGGCTCGTGTTCACATTCACCCTGACTCAGTGCCGGATATCGAATCCCGGACTCTCGTTCAGGCTGCCATCGAGTTCCAGCACGGCAAACTTGGCCCGGCCGCCGTCGAACACCACGGCAATCGGGTCCTGGAACAGCTTGTGGCGGATGAACTTCAACTCCCAGCCGAAGTGCTCAAGGCTGGATAGCGTCGTCAATTGATTGTCATTGAGCTCGCGCTTGAGCCTGCCCTGATGGGCACTGGCGAGCTTTCGGCGTTCGGCTTCGGTCATCACCAACTCCCCGGTTTCGATGCCGGGCCACGGCGCGAGCACACGCGGCCTCGTGGTCTGGCATCGCCTTTGTCCAGCGCCCATGGGCGCCCCCTGTTTCTACCGCACTACCGAACCGCAATGGCGCACTCACTCAGCGTCGTGGCGATGCGCCCCAGCGCCGTTACCCGCTTACTTCGGCTTCTTGGCCTGCTTCTCGGCGCGCTTTTCCTTGAGACTCTTCGCGGGCGCCTTCTTGGTGTCCTTCTTGCGGTCCATACCCTTGCTCATCGTGCTCTCCTTGATCGTGGCGGGCACAGTGTGCCATGCCGCAAGCGCTTTAGGAACGGGTCGGCACGCCAGCTTTTTGCGCCAGCCAGGCAGCCGCGCCGTCGCCGGCCACACGACCGGAGGCAAAGCAGGCGGTCAGCAGATAGCCACCGGTCGGTGCCTCCCAATCGAGCATCTCGCCGGCACAGAATACGCCAGGCAGTTGCCGCAGCATCAGGCGATCATCAAGGGCATCAAGGCGGACGCCACCGGCACTGCTGATGGCTTCGTCGAGCGGCCGCGGCCGCAGCAGTCGCAGCGGCAGGTGCTTGATGGCCTGGGCCAGTTGCGCCGGTTCCGCGACCAGTTGCCGGCCCAGTACCTCGAACAGCAACCCTGCCTTGACGCCGTCGATACCCACGCTGCGGCGCAGAAATTCTGACTGGCTGCGGCTGCCGCGTGGCCTGGTCAGCGCCAGCGCCAGCTGTTCGACGCTGCGACCCGGATGCAGATCAAGATGGATCAGGACACTTCCAGAGTCTTCGATGCAGTCGCGCAGTTGCGCAGCGTGGGCATACACCAGGCTGCCCTCAAGGCCGTGCTCAGTGACGACCAGCTCCCCCTGCGTGCCCTGGCTGCCGGGCTCGGGAGCCAGGGCGAGTCGTACCGGCTTGATGGCGGCACCAGCGTGACGGCTACGGAAATGTGCACTCCAGTCGATATCGAAACCGCAATTGGCGGGGCGCAGCGGCGCGCAGGCAACGCCCTGCGCGCGCAGCCAGTCCAGCCATTGGCCATCGGACCCCAGGCGTGCCCAGCTGCCGCCGCCCAGGGCAAGAATCGTTGCCTCGGCCCCAACGTCGAACTCTGTACCCGCGTGCTCGAAGCGGAGTGCGCCGTCGGCACTGAACCCGAGCCAGCGATGCCGGAGCAGGATCTTGACTCCCTGTGCCCTGAGTCGCCGCAGCCAATGGCGGAGCAGGGGCGCTGCCTTCATGTCGGTCGGAAACACCCGTCCCGAGCTGCCAACGAAGGTCTCGATGTCGAGACCGGCTGCCCAGGCGCGGACGGCGTCGCCATCGAATCTGTCGAGCCAGCTGGCAAGCCGCCCACTGGTCTCACCGTAACGGGCGAGGAACTGCGGCCGCGCCTCCGAGTGCGTCAGATTGAGCCCACCGACGCCGGCGATGAGCAGCTTGCGGGCGACCGAGGGCATCGCGTCATAGACCCGCACCGGATGACCGAGCTCAGCCAGGCGCTCGGCCGCCATCAGTCCAGCCGGGCCGGCTCCGATCACAATGACATGGGCGTTCAGCGACGACATGGGCGGTCAACTTCCGTTCACGGCCGGCCAGCTTATCGGGCTTGTGTGCCGGGCGACGCCACCAGCAGCGCCGACCCGGGCACCTTAGCCGGTCCGCAGACGGCTGAATACGTGGGCCAGGTGCCAGTCCGTGGCATCGTCGAACCGGTCTGGCACGGCAGCAACGGCGTCGGGCGTGGCAGCGCCGGGACCATGCGGGCCGCTATGCTGTTGTCATGGCTGCCCCATCCGGCGGCATTCGGAGTGCTGGTGGAGCACATTGCAGAGCTGCGCGCGCGTCGTGATCTGAAGCGGACCAAGTTCTATCTCGACGCGAACAACCTGGCTGCCGCACTTGCCGTCGCCGAGTCCTGCGTGGCGCGCTTTCCTCGCTTGCCGGAGGCCCGTTACTGGTTCGCGATGGCCCTGCTTGCCGGCGGCAGATATCGCGAGGCGATCGCCCAGCTGGAGGAAGCCTCACGACTGGACCCGGCGCGGCCGGGCTACTTTGCCGCCTTGGCGCGGGCGCAGATGGGCTGCGGTGACCACCATCTTGCGATGGCCTCCGCCATGCGTGCGGTCGCGCTCAACCCGGTCAAGATCCCGTTGCTGGAGGCGCTTGCCCGTATCCTGCAACGCGGCGGCGAATACGAGCAGGCCCTGCTCCTGCTGGATCAGGCCCTGCTCAGTGAGCCGTCTGCGCCCGAGCTGCTGCTGTCGCGCGCCTTCGTCCTGCGTGCGCAGGGTCGTTTGCCGGAGGCCGAGGCGGGCTTCGAGAAGGTGCTCGCGGTGGCCCCGGAGAACGCGCGTGCGCATTGGGGGCTGGCCCAGGTTTCATCGCTGGGCCCGAACCATAATCATCTGGCACGCATTGAAGCGCGCGCCTCGCAACTGGATGACTCCACGCTCGATCGGGTCTGGCTCGACTACGCCCGCTATCTTGAACTCGAAGCGCTCGGCCGTGATCAGGAAGCGATTGCGGCACTGCTGCGTGGCGCTGGCCAGTATCGTCGCAGCCTGGCGCTGGATGCCGAAGCCAATGCGCGCATCTTCAGCCGCATGCGCGGCTGGCAGCAGGTGTGGGAACGGCAGACCGACAAGGTGCACGCCGCGGCCGCAGCGGATGCGGCGCCAACGCCCATTTTCATCATCGGGATGCCTCGTGCCGGCGGTACGCTGATCGAACGCATGCTCGGCAATCACCCGGACGTGCGCCACGGCGGCGAACGTCATGATTTCGCCTGGTGCGTCAAGCAGGATCTGGCGATCCAGCGCGAAGATTTTCTCGATGAGGAACTGGCCGGGCGACTCGGCGAACTTGATTGGGCTGCGCTGGCCCGCCGCTACCGGCAGCGCTTGACCGAGCAGTTTGGTCCCGGCGGCTTTGTCACCGAGAAGCTTCCTGCCAACTACATCTATGCCGGTGTGATCGCGCGGGCTCTGCCCGAGGCGCGCATCGTGCACATTGTGCGCGATCCGCTGGACAATTGCTTCTCGTTGTTCCGCCAGATGTATTCGGGCGTGAATCCGTTCTCGTTCGACCAGGTCGAGCTGGCGCGGCACTACGTTGCCTACGAGGAGTGGATGCGTCATCTCGCCACGGGTCTGCCGGATCGCATGCTCAATGTACGCTACGAGCAACTGGTCGCGATGCCGGCCCTGGTTGGCCGCGCGATCTACCGCTTCTGCGGCCTGCAATGGAGTGACCAGTTCGCCGACCCGAGCCGCAACCTGCGGCCGGTCGCCGTACCGGGTTCGGTGCGTGTCGACGAGCCGCTGCATGCCCGATTCGTCGGGCGCTGGCGTCGCTACGAGGACGCCCTTCAGGACATGCAGCGGGTACTGGCGGGGGCGGGTCTGGTCCGTTCGAACTGAGAACCTGGACCCTGCCAGACGGTGGCGCGGCACTGATAGACTGGCCCGATGAGCGCACCCGCTGAGCCCTCCCGCATCGACGAATGGCCACGATTCACGCCCGAACAGGCGCAGCATACGCTGCATGCCTGGATGACGATGGCCGAACTGACGGCGACATCCGCGCATGCGCTGGACCTTTACGATTACCTCAACAAGCGCTTTGCATCCGGCTTGCAGAGCGACGGCTGGGTGGTCGCCTTGTTCAACGCCGGGCGCGACGATCTGTCGTTCCCGCACAGCGGAGGCGACCAGGCCCTGCCCGCGCAGAGGGTGACACGTGCGCTGATGAAGCCCTTCACCGAACGGCTTGCCCGAGCCGCGGGTCTGATCCTGTTGCAGCAATCCGACATCGCCGAAATGATTCCAGCGTCGGGTCGCGATGCGCCTGCGGCGGCGATACCCCATGGGGCCTATCTGGTTCCGATCCGGGACGAGTCAGGTCAGATCGGCATGATGGTGGTCTGGGGTTTTCGGCAACCGCTGGCGATGCGCAGCGAGGATCCGCTGCTGCTGCGCTATGCCGCACATCAGGTTTCCATCGTGGTGGCGCGAAAGCGCACGCAGGATACCCTGAAGTCGATCAGCGCCGAGCTCGATCGCCGGGTCAACGAACGTACACGCATGCTTGCCGATGCCAACTCCGAGTTGCGGCGGCAAGCCGAAGAGCGCGAACACATCGAGAACAAGCTCAAGCACGATGCCCTCCACGATGCCCTGACCGGTCTGCCCAATCGAGTGCTGATGCGGGATCGCCTGGAGCATGCGCTGGCACGGTTCCGCCGTGATGAAAGCCAGACCTTTGCCGTGCTCTACCTGGATCTGGATCGCTTCAAGGTGATCAACGACAGCATGGGTCATGCGGTCGGCGATTCCCTGCTCATCGAAGCGGCGCGACGAGTGCAGTCAGCCCTGCGTGAGGTCGATACGATTGCGCGGCTGGGTGGCGACGAGTTCGCTGTGCTGCTGCCCGGCGTGCACAACCTTCAGGACGTCGGCATCGTGGCCAATCGCCTTATCCATGCCATGAACCAGCCGGTTCACGTCGATGGCAAGGAACTGTTTACCTCCACCAGTGTCGGTGTCGCCTTCAGTCACATGCGCTACAAGACGCCCGACGAACTGCTGCGCGACGCCGATGCGGCGATGTATCTGGCCAAGTCGCGCGGGCGCAAGCGCTATGAGGTGTTCGACGAAACCCTGCATGAGAAGGCCCTGCGCCTGCTTGATCTCGAGAGTGATCTGCGCCGTGCCGTTGGTCAGGGCGAGTTTGTGCCGTTCTATCAGGCCATTGTGGACCTTCGCGATGGCAGTGTGCAGGGTTATGAGGCCCTGTTGCGCTGGCGCCATCCACAGCGCGGCTGGATGAGTCCGGGCGAGTTTCTTGATGTGGCCCAGGAGATCGGAGTCGCCGAGCAGATCGACATGGAGATCTACGAACGCGTCTGTGGTGATCTGATCGGATTTCCGGATGACATCTACGTCAGTGTCAATCTCTCGCCGCGGCATTTTCGCGATCGCGACCTGCCGATCCGCCTGATCGAAATGATTGATCGGCATGGCCTCGCCACCGAGCGTCTGCGCCTGGAAGTCACCGAGGGCTCTTTGCTCGACAATCCTGCCGAGGCGCGCGCCATGCTCGAGGAATTGCGGCGCTCAGGCCTGGTGGCCCTGCTCGACGATTTCGGTACCGGCTATTCGTCGCTGAGCTATCTGCACCAGTTTCCGATGCATGCGCTGAAGATCGACCGTTCGTTTGTCACCGGTCTGACCGGCACCGGGGAGAATTCCCAGGCCGTGGTCGAGGCGGTGCTGTCGTTGGCGCAGACGCTTGGCGTCGAGGTCATCGCCGAGGGAATCGAAACCGCCGAGCAGCGCGATGTCCTGCTGACCCTGGGCTGCACCCAGGGGCAGGGGTTTCTTTTCAGCAAGCCGCGTCAGGTCGAGGCGGCCCTGTTTGATCTGATGATGCGTCCGTAGCCGGAGCAGAGCCGCGGCAGCGGGAAATGCTCCGCGTGCCACGCGCAGGCATCAGAAGCTGATGAAGCCACCACCGTTGACCGGCAGGTTCACGCCCGTGATGAAACCGGCATCATCGGCGCTCAGAAAATCGACGGCCCTGGCGATCTCGAACGGCTCCCCGATTCGCCCGACCGGGATCTGGCTGATGATCTGGTCGCGGATCCCTTCCGGGATCGTCTCCACCATCGCGGTCCGGCAGTAGCCGGGAGAGATGCTGTTCACGGTGACACCCTTGCGCGCCACTTCGCGGGCCATCGCCATGGTGAATCCGTGCAGGCCGGCCTTGGAGGCGGAATAGTTGGTCTGACCGAACTGGCCGGTCTGTCCGTTGATCGACGAGATGTTGACCACGCGGCCAAAGCCACGCTCGCACATGCTGTCGACGACCTGTCGGCACATGTTGAACACGCCATCGAGATTGACATGCAGCACGTCATGCCACTGTTGCGGCGTCATCTTGCGCAGACTGATATCGCGGGTGATGCCAGCGGCATTGACCAGAATATCCACCGCGCCATGGCGTTGCTGCAGCGAGTTGATCAGGCGTTGACAGTCCTCGAAGTCGGCAACGTTTACCGCGGCAAATTCGATCTGGTCGCCGTAGCAGGCAACCTGATCGCGAAACCCGGCGATGCGTTCCTCGCGATTGCCGAGGTCGGCTGCGATGACCTTGCGTCCGGCATCTGCCAGCCGGGTGCAGATGGCGCTGCCCAGCCCGCCGATTCCGCCGGTTACTACTGCGATTCGTTGTGTCATGGTCGTCCGTCTGCTGGAGCATGCGGGTCAGCCCGGCGGGCGCCGCAAAGCGGGCGATGATATCCGAGCCGAGGCGGCTCTGGGTGTCCAGGCGGGCAGCGGTTTCAGCGGTGGGTGCGCTGATGCTGGCCCAGGTGATCCGCTCAGCGCTTCTTGTCCCCGGGTTCGCCGGGTTTGGGCTGCGGATTGAGCACGCTGGCCTGCATCGTCTTCCACAATTCCATGTTGCGCTCGGTCATCTCGTTGAGCACCGTCCACGGCGTCTGCCCGAGCACATTGTTCATCTGGTTGCGGAAGGTCTGCTGCTGCTCGACAAAGGCCTGCAGGCTGCGCTCCAGATACGAGCCCATGAAGCCCTGCAGTGAATCACCGTAAAAGCGGATCAATTGCGAAAGCAGCTGCGTCGTGAACAGCGGCGAGCCACGTTCCTCATGATCGGAAATGATCTGCAGCAGCACGCTGCGGGTGAGGTCTTCACCGGACTTGGCGTCGCGGACCTCAAAACTCTCTCCATCGACGACCAACTGACGGACTTCATCGATCGTGATGTAACTCGAGATCTCGGTGTCGTACAGACGCCGATTCGGATACTTCTTGATGATTCGGAGTTTGCTCATGTTCCGAACCTAGCAGAGCCGGCACTTCGGTTCCACTGGGTGGGGCAAGATTTCCGCCCTCGCAGCGTTGCGCAGGCAACCCGGATCGTATGCTCGCGGCACACTCAGGGTGGCGCTGGCAAAGCGCCGCCATCAATGGCGGCCAGCCGTCTGGCCTTGACCAGGCGCGCGGACCAGTACGGACTGTCGAGGCGCTCCACGCGCACCTTGCCGCCGCTGCTTGGCGCGTGCACGAACTGGTCGTCGCCGACGTACATGCCGACATGGGTAATGCTACGCGCCCGGTTGATGCGAAAAAACACCAGGTCGCCAATTTGCAATTGTTCGCGACTGACATCCTCTGCTGGTACCCGGCTGAGCGACAGCGAGGAGCGCGGCAGTTGTTCGGCGCGGTCGTGATAGATCCAGCGGATCAGGCCACTGCAATCGAACCCGGACTCCGGTGTATTGCCGCCATAACGGTATCGGACGCCGAGCGCCGACAGCGCCCGATCCCGCCGCGCCAGGGCGTCCGCGTACTCGGGCGCCAGCGCTGCGAATGGGGGTGCCGGTGGCTCGTTGGGAACCAGTGGCTCGGCAGCCGGCGGAACCGACTCCGCCAGCGGGACGGGCACTGAGCTCGGCGGCAGGTCGGCGCGGGGCAATGACGCACAACCGGCGCCGATAACGCCGGCCGACAGTAGTCCAGCCCTGCATAGGGAATACAGGAAGTGCGGGCGCGACATCGAGTCAGGACTTGTCGACGCTGCCGGGACGCAGTCGCACGGGGATCGGCACGTTGCAGAGTTCGACATGGCCGGCAGCACGCAGATACCACTCGTCACGACGGTTGCGCCGTGACTCGACCAGCGCGGCCCAGCTGCGGGTGTCGGTACGCATCACCTGCAGAGGTACGCGCTCGGTCTCGGCAACATCGGCGGCGATCCGGATCGACTTGATCGGCACGCGCTGTTCGGCGCGATCATAGAAACCGAGCGCTGCCGTCCCGCGCGGCAGGGTGGACAGCAATTCGATGCCCTGGACCACGCGGCCGACCAGGGTGACATTGCGATCGAGATGGCGCGGCGCGTGTCCGATGACCACATAGAGTTCGGAGCCGCTGCCGCTGTTGGCGGCGACATCACGGCCGGCGCCCACGGCGCCATAGCAGTGGGTGAGCCAGGTGCGTTTTTCCCCGGTATCGCGGGCGGCGGCGAAGCCGTCGCTGAAGCCGACCAGGGGCGCGTAGCCGTCGCCATCGGGCAGTGGCGTAAACGGGAAGGATGGATCGAAGCCGACCGCAAATTCGGCCTCAAGGCTGCTGGCGCCGCGTTTCATGCTGCGGGCCTTGTCGACGTTGCCGGACTCGGGGTCGCCCCACTGCACGACGTAGTTGTCCTGCGCGCGCAGGATAGCCAGCCCATCGAAGTACCCCTCGCGTGCCAGGGTCCGGATATTGTCGACGTGTTTTGGCGCAAAGCGCGGTGCCAGTTCGATCACGACCCGGCCTGCCGGCAGCTCGAGATACAGCGTATTGCCGGCATCGAGATCGCGCCAGTCGCTGGCTGCGGTACTCGCCAGCACTTCGGCCATGGTCGGCGCTTTGCGCTCCTCACCGGATTCGGCCGCATGGGGTGCGTCCATGGCCATCGCGATAATCAGGGCCACCAGGGCCATCTGTCGTGCGCTGCGGTCAGCGGAGATCAGGCTGGGGAACATCATGCGTCCTTGGATGGGGCAGGGCGGGCGGGCGCGCATTCTAGCCCGGATATTCCCAACTCCCGCTGACCAGGCCCGAAGCCCCGATGATGGCTGTCCGACTCGCAGGACGAGTCCGTGCGCTCGTCATCGCCGGATGGGCGTGACTGCGCTGCGGGAGCACGGAGTTCATCACGCAGAGCTTGCACGTCAGCGCGCAGTTGCCACAACGCGCGCATCAGATCGCGCTCGATCTGGCGCTCTTCCTTGCCGACAAACATGGCGGCCACCGATGCGGTGACCAGCGACAGCACGGCCAGGCCGAGCACTACGACCAGGACCGCAAACGCCTGCGAGGCGCGCGTGGTTGGAACGATGTCGCCATACCCGACGGTAGCTGCGGTGGTGAAGGCGAGCCAGAGTCCGTCAATCGGATTGTCCACGCGCGGTTCAAGCAACCAGAAGCCGACGCCACCGAGCACCAGGATCAGCAGACACAACAACAGCGAGTAGAACAGTCCGCGCCGGCCCATCAGGTGTCCACGATGCAGCAGCCGTCTCATGAGCGCCTCACTGGGGAGCGGACTCGGGGATTGCATGCTGACGGGTCACTTTGCCTGGTCGACGCAGTCGGCAGTCCATTGCATCTGCCAACGCGCGTTGCCGCCACCGCTTTCCCAGGTCGCCTGCAAGCTGCGATCAAGGCGCTGCCAGCGGATGCTGCCGCGCTCTTCCCGCTGATCTGCGGAGGCGAAAACAGCGTGCCGGGGGCTCGCCTCGACCAGATTGAAACTCAGCGCTGGACGTCCGGAGGGCTGCTCGTAGTAGACCGCCGCGTTATCGCTGGCCTCGATGCGCATGAAACTGAAGGGCGCGGACGGCCCGGCGCCTTCAGTACCGCGATGCATGCCGATCAACAGCCCGCCCTGCGCAGTGCTCCACCAGACTTCGGAGGGCGCGGTCGCAGATCGGTTGCACCAATGACCGGCGAGCCAGTCCAGATGAATCTCGCCATCCAGGCCAGCAAGATAATGCGCAATGGCATGAATTTCGGCGTCACTCAGCCCGTGCATCGACAGCGCGGCAGCGGGCAACGAGAGTTTGCGGTGGCCCTGGTCGAAGGCCCGCAGCTGGCGCGCCAGATACTCCGGATTCTGCCCGGCCAGCCTCGGCACCAACGCCGCACCACGAAAGCTCGCGCCATGGCAGCCGCTGCAGGCCAACGCCGAGGTCAGCGCGGGCCCCTCTCTGGCGGCAATGACATCTATCCGTTGTGGCCTGGTATCCCAGGGGCGGGCGGCAAGCTCGGTGGCCAGTGACTGGACGTCGTCGTTGCTCAGGGCGCTTGCCATTGCCTGCATCGGAAAGCCCTTGCGGTGTGCGGTTCGGAAGCGACGCAGTTCCTGCGCCAGATACTCGGCGTTCTGGCCCTCGATCCGTGGCAGTTGGGCTGCCAGCGCGCCGCGGTTCTGATGGCAATCGACGCATGCGGTCATGAGATCCGGTATCGGCACAGTCTGGTCGCTGGCCACTGCAGCCAGCGCGCCCAACGCGCTGGCGAGCCAGCAGCCTGCAGTGATCAAGGACCGGCGGGCAGCGACCATGGGATGCTCCTCGATGCTCAAGAACCAGGAATATCGCTGAATGCTGGCAGATTTTTCTGCCTGCAAGCTGATCATGATCAAGCTATCGGCAAGTACTGACGCGATCATGGAACGACTGCCGCGGCGCTGTCCTGTACCGCAGCCATCGCTGCGCAGGCACGGTCGGTCGCGATTGCCGTGAAGGGTCAACGTGTTGAAAAACGTCGCCAAGGTGAATCAATGAGCGCAAGCGAGCTTCCGATCCCGGCGCTGGGCAGCGCCGCAGCCTTCGAATCGGCTGCCTCGCTGGCGACCGACGATATCCCGGTCGCCTACCGCGAGGACCGTATCGGGCAACTTCGTGAGCGCATTGCGCAGAGACGTTTCGCCAGCGTGTCGAGCATCCCCGTCATCGACGCGCAATCGCGTTGCCTGTACGGCGTACTGAGCATCGAGGAAATCCTCGCTGCGCCAGGCGATGCCAGGGTAAGGGACCTGATGGACGATGATCCACCCTGTGTCTCGCATCAGTTGGACCGTGAACACGCCGCCTGGAAAGCTGTGCAACATGGCGAGTCGGCGCTGGCGGTCATCGATGACGAAGGCCGCTTTGTCGGCGTCATTCCGCCACAACGTCTGCTCGCGGCCCTGCTGGCCGAGCACGACGAGGACCTTTCGCGCATCGGTGGCTTCCTGAAGAGTTCCGAGGCCGCGCGGCACGCGACCACCGAGCCCATGCGGCATCGGCTCTGGCATCGATTGCCCTGGTTGCTGATTGGTCTGCTGGGCGCCTTGCTGGCTGCCCGGATCGTTGGCAGCTTCGAACGGACGCTGAGCGAAATCGTGCTGCTGGCGGCATTCGTGCCCGGCATCATCTACTTTGCCGATGCCGTGGGGACACAGACGGAGACCGTGGTCGTGCGCGGACTGTCGCTGGGGATCGCGGTCAGGCAGATGCTGCTGCGCGAAGCCGCTACCGGGATCATCATTGGGGCGGCGACCGCGCTGCTGGTGTACCCCGCGGTGCTGCTGGGTTGGCACGATGCCCGCGTTGCGTGGATTGTCTCTCTGTCGCTGCTCGCGGCCTGCTCGGTAGCGACGGTGGTGGCGTTGGTCTTGCCCGTCCTGCTGTCGCGCATCGGCGTCGACCCCGCATTTGGCGCCGGGCCGCTCGCCACCGTGATCCAGGATCTGCTGTCACTGCTGATCTACTTCGGCATCGCCACGATGATGATCGCCTAGCGTGCCCCCGCCTTGGGCGTGAACAGTGCAATGGATACCCGGTAGCACCCCGTCGGCAGCGCTGCCCGCCGGTCCGAGGCAGTGTGGGCCGTGCACGCCTGGCCAGGGCCGGCGTTTCCACCCGCTGCGGCGGGCTCAGCTCAGTTCGAGCCGGCTCGCTGCAGCCGCCAGGCGCTGTCCGAGATAGCAGTGCGATCCGCAGGCCGTGAATCCGGCTTCGGCCAGGGCCTGGCGATAAAAGGCCGCCGGACGCGCGGCGAATTCCAGGGTATCGCCGACAAATTCGTCACCGCGCGCGAATACCTCGATGAAGGCGACGCCATCGCAGAGTTCAGAAAATCCGGACAGGCCACGATGCAACTCTGCCGACTTCAGGTAATGCAGCACGTCGGAACAGATCAACAGATCCACCGGCCGGCCAAAGCGGACTTCGGCGAGTTGCCCGAAGCGAATCAGCTTGAGATTGCGGCGCGCACCAAAGCGCGCCACCGCATATTCGCTGGCGTCGACGCCGAGGTAGTGCAGATTGGGTCGCAGACGCAGCAGGGGCGCGCGCCACGCGCCCTCGCCACAGCCCACATCGAGCACGCTCTGAACACGGTGGCCCAGGTGATACTCGGCCACCGCCACGGCCAGTGCGACCTTGCGCTCCAGCAGGGAGCGCAGGCCGACGCGCTGGCGCGGAGTGCGGTACCAGCGGTCGAAGTAAATCTGGTCGTAATGCTTGCTCATGTATCGGGTGGCCCGGGCTTACCAGCCCATGTAGTGGCCACCATTGATCGAAAGGTTGGCGCCGGTGATCCAGGCGGCTTCTTCGGCGACGAAAAAACCGACCGCATAGGCGATTTCGTCTGGCGAGCCCAACCGGCCAACAGGGATCTGCGCCACGATCTTGGCGCGGACTTCCTCCGGCACTGCCATCACCATGTCGGTGCCGACATAGCCAGGCGATACCGTATTGACGGTGATGCCGAGCTTGGCGCTTTCCTGGGCCAGCGAGATGGTAAAGCCGTGCATTCCGGCTTTGGCGGCAGCGTAGTTGGCCTGTCCGTACTGGCCTTTTTGGCCGTTGATCGATGAAATCTGGATCACCCGGCCCCACTTGCGGGCACGCATGCCATCGATCACGGCACGGGTGACGTTGTAGCAGGAGGTCAGGTTGGTGTTGATCACCTCCTGCCACTGCATCGCATCCATCTTGTGGAAGGTGGTATCGCGGGTGATGCCGGCATTGTTGATCAGGATATCGACCGGGCCAAGCGCGGCTTCGACTGCCTTGACCATCGTGATCGACGAGTCGGCATCGCCGACGTCACCTGCAACGATGGTGAACTGGAAGCCGGCCGCTGCCTGCTCCTGTTGCCACTTTTTCGCCTTGGCCTCGTCGCGGTAGTTGGTGGCGACACGGTGACCCATCTGGGAAAGCTTGCGACAGATGGCTGTACCAATTCCGCCGGTACCGCCGGTGACCAGTGCTATGCGATTGCTCATGGGACCCTCCCAGGTCGTTTTGCTGTGTGCAGGGAATCAGGATGTTAGCGCTTTGGCATGACAGTGGTCTGGCGAAACCCTGTCGGACCGGTTCAACTGCCCAGCTCGATCTCATCCATTCCGATGTAATGGTTGATTGCCTGGACGCAGGCGGCAAGTGCGGGCGATAGGGTGGCGGAGAACAGCTGGGCGCGGTCGATGCGTTCCATCCAGCCGAAGATGCAGTGACGCAGCTGCTCGCTGGTGCGCACATTGGCCAGCGCATCGTCGAGGATGCGGCGGAATTCGGTTTGCGTGGGTGTCGTGCCGACGGCATCGAACAGCGCCGCAAAGGCGGCGAACAGCTCGCGGGCATCCAGCCCGAGACCGAAATCCTCCACGCGGAAATCAAAACGCCCGCCCGAGGCATCGGCCCAGATCCGGTAGGCCAGATGCGCAAGTGAGTGATAGATCGGCTGTTCCGAAATCAGCACCAGCATCAGATTGCGTGCATTCGCCTTGACCGTGCTGCTGGCTGCAGTCCACTCGCAGCTTTGCACAAACTGAAAGAGCCGGATCTGCTCACGAAAGTCAGCCGCCTGCAACTGGTCCAGAATCAGGATGCAGCGCTCGGCTTCGCTGAAGGCACATGCTTCAAGGACCACCCGCTCGAACGCGCTCAGGGCGGGTTCCGGCGGGCCGCCCGAGTCATCTGCCAGTGTCACCGCAGGCGCCGGTAGCAGCGGCTCGGGTTGTGAGAAGTCCAGATAGAGAATGCGCGGGTAGGCGAGCGCATGCGCCAGTGCGCTGGCCAGCGCCGTCTTGCGACGACCGGATTCGCCGCCGATCTGCAGGCAGCGCAGATGACTCAGGCGGGCCTGGAACAGGCAGCGCACCTGGAAATCATAGTCGTCGTTGGATTCGAAACCGTGTTCGGCGAGCTGCTGACGCAAGTTCATGGTCTTGTCCGGATCGGATCGGGCACAGCTCGACTGGCCTTCAGGGCAGCGACCAGGCCGCTGCCCACGGGAGCGCAATAGCGCGCGCCCGCTGCTGGCTTCAGGCCGCCGCCTGCACTGGCGCGGCTTCGATGGCGCGTGGACCTTCCAGCAATGCCTGGCGCACGCCATTGATGATCAGATCGACTTCGGCCTGGGTGATGCCGAAATGCGGTGTGAATCTGAGCGAGTTGATGCCGCCGTGGATCACGCCGAAACCGCGCTCGCGCATGAACTCTTCGGTGCTGCCGGCGCCATAGCACTTGAACTGCTTGCCCAGTTCGCAGGAGAACAACAGCCCGGTGCCCTGTACGCCCGTGATGGTGCCGGCCGGCAGTTCGGCTGCCAGGGCGCGGAACTTGTCGAGGAATTCCTTGCCGCGGGCCCGGATATTGCTGCGGATTTCGGGCGTGAGGTCCTCGAGCACCGCGCAGGCAACATCCATGGCGCGCGGATTGGTGGTCATCGTGTTGCCGTAGACGCCCTTGCGATAAAGGCCGGCGGCGCGCTCGTTCACGGCGAGTACCGACAACGGATACTGACCCGCATTCAGCGCCTTCGAATAGGTCTCCATGTCGGGTGCCTCGATGCCCTCGAAACCAGGATAGTCGATCACCGACAGCACGCCATGTGCGCGCAAGCCCGCCTGGATTGAATCGACCAGCAGCAGCGCGCCGTGCGCCTTGGTCAGCTCGCGTGCCGCCGCATAGAACTCGGCCGGCAACGCCCGGCCCGGATCACCTTCGCCCATGACGGGTTCGAGGAACATGGCTTCGATGAACCAGCCATTGGCATCGGCGTCGGCGAATGCCTTGCGCAGTTGTTCGATGGAGTAGGGCTCAATGGTGAGCAGGCTGTCCTCATTGCGGAAGCTGGCCAGGTGCTGCACATAGTTCTTGCGGCTGGAATCAGAGTAGAGCGCGGGACGCTCAGTGCGCCCGTGGAAGGCGCCCTTGATGGCCAGCCGCTTGATGCTGCGGCCGGCGTAACGGGCACCCGGGTCGGTCATCAATTTGGCGTTGACATCGGCGATGCGGCAGGCCAGCGAAACCGACTCCGAACCGGAGTTCAGACAGAGGAACTTCGGATACGGGCAGCCGCCGCGGGTATGGCCGATCTCGTTACGCAGAGCGCGGGTCAGGCGCAATTGTCCGATGCTCGGGGTCATCACATTGGCCATCACCTGCGGCTGGCTCATGGCCTTGAGCACACGCTCCGGGGTATGTCCGAAGCCGAGCATGCCGTAGCCACCCGAGTCATGGATCACGGCGCCTTTCAGGCTGATTACCCAGGGACCGCGCGCGGCGAGCGCGACATATGGATTGACCGCGTCATCCGGGTAAAAATTGATATAGCCTTCCTGCATCAGAGCGATCTGGGCAGGTTCGTCGAGTGCGATGACCTCCGGAAACTCGCGCTGAAGCGAGAGGAAGCAGGCGTGGGCGGCGTCGATTGCCTGCTCGAGTTCACCGCCCCGTGCCATGAAAGGTTGCAACTCTGCGTCAGTGAGGCCGCTGGTTCGGACCGGGCCGCCGGCCTGGCGCATTGCCTCGAGTTTCTGCTTGCTGTTCATCGTGTTCTCCTGCCCGGATTGCTGGAACCGGCTTGAAAATCAGTAGGTTGGATTAGCTGTACATGGTAGCAGCGGTGGTCTTGAGCCGTAACCCCTCGGCGTTTGACATTTGTCAGGTCTGCCGTTTGACGCTGTCGACTGCCTGCTGCGCAGCGGGCACCTTAAGGTGTCGGTCAGTCAGCCACCGCCATGCAAGCGAGATTCAGCCCATGCCAGAAAACTACAGGGTCAGCCGCCTGCAACCGCCCGGGGTGTTCGAAGCCGGTTCGGTCCTGCGCTGTGCGCCGAGTCGTTGCGCCCGAGCTGACGGCAGGATGAACGCAGACAGGTTCGGCGCTACGCTGCCGGCCATGAAAAAGCACAGCCAGCCGGGCCTGAACCAATGAACGGGCGGAGTCTCTCGTCCTCACTGCGTGCGCGGATGCGTATTGCCGACACCTGGTTGCGCGCGCGGCTGTTGCCGCCGGTGCTGACACCAGGGGCGATGCCGTTCTTCTCGCTGAGCTATCTCGCCTTGCTGCTGTTTCCCCTGGTGCTCGGACCCAAGGCGCACTTCAGTCTGTGGCCGACCCTGGCTTCGCTGCTGCTTTTTCTTCCGGTGTACTTCCATTTCTACTGGGCGCGCGGCTGGCGCAAAGTGGCAACCCTGGTGGTGATGTCGGTGCTTGGCATCGCCCTGATGCCGCACAACATGTTTGCGCACACCTATCTGATCTATGGCTCGGTGCTGGCCGCCTTCCTGCCCTGGCGGCAGATGATCGGCGTGTTCGTGTTTGGCCAGATCCTTTTTGTCGCCGCGCTCAGCATGCTCGGCGCGCCTCTGCTGCCCGCGCTGACGATGACCCTGCTGTCCGCCGGCATGGCCTGTTTCGGCAACCGGATCTGGCTCAACTATGCGCGCAAGAATGTCGCGCTGCGGCTCAGTCAGGAGGAGATGGGCAGAATGGCCGCAATGGCCGAGCGTGAACGGATCGGGCGCGATCTGCATGATCTGCTCGGTCACACGCTGTCGGTGATCGCACTGAAGTCTGAACTGGCGAGCCGGTTGATCAACCGCGATGTGGACGCTGCCCGCCGTGAAATCGACGAGGTGCAGCGGGTGGCGCGCGATGCCCTCAGCGAGGTGCGGCGTGCCGTCAGTGGCATGCGTTCTCATGGCGTACTCGCCGAATGCGCCAGCGCCCGGGTCGCGCTGGAGTCGGCGCAGGTACATTTCGAATATGAGGCCGACGCGCTGACCATGGCGCCGGAAGTCGAGTCGGTACTGGCCTTTGCCTTGCGCGAGGCCGCGACCAATGTCATCCGCCATGCCCAGGCTCATCGCTGCCGTGCCGTGCTGCGACGCAATGGCGATTGGGCGCGGATGGAATTTGAAGACGATGGCCGCGGCGGTGTCTCGGCCGAAGGCAATGGCATCGCCGGCATGCGCGAACGATTGGCCGAGGTCGGGGGTCGGCTGGAACTCGAATCGCCAGTGGGTGGCGGTACCCGCCTGATCGTTACCGCGCCGCTGGATCTGCCGGAGCCACCGGATTCGGGCAGCGAGACCTTCGAGAAATTGCGTCTGGTGGCATCGCGATGATCCGGGTCTATCTGGCGGAAGATCAGTCGATGGTCCGCGGGGCGCTTGCGGCCCTGCTCAGCCTGGAGTCGGACATCGAAGTGGTTGGCAGTGCCGGCGATGGCGAGGAGGCCTGGCAGAAAATCCGCCTGCTGCGCCCCGACATCGCCCTGACCGATATCGAAATGCCCAAGCTCACCGGTCTGGAACTGGCGCAACGCATCCGCGACAGCGCGATGCCCTGCAAGGTGGTGATCCTGACCACCTTTGCGCGTCCCGGCTATCTGCGGCGCGCGCTCGAGTCTGGGGCCAGCGGATATCTGCTCAAGGATTCGCCGGCCGAGAAACTGGCCGACGCCCTGCGCAAGGTTCACCGTGGTGGGCGCGCCGTTGACCCGGAATTGGCGGTAGACGCCTGGAGCGAATCCGATCCACTGAGCGACCGCGAGCGGCAGGTGCTGCGTTTGGCGGGCGAGGGCATGCCAGCGAACGATATTGCTGAGAAGCTGGGCCTGACCCATGGCACGGTACGCAATTATCTGAGCGAGGCGATCGGCAAGCTGGGTGTCGAGAACCGCATCGAGGCCTACCGGATCGCGCGCCAGAAGGGCTGGCTGTGAGCGAAGTTCAAACAGCCGCTCGTTGATTGCTTGCCGGGCGCAGGATGCCGAGCGCTGGGCTCAGCCAGCGGCCGCCTGCTTCAGCATCTGGTCGGCGTTCGCGCGGGTTTCCCGCGTCAGTTCGACACCGCCCAGCATGCGCGCCAGCTCCTCGGTGCGCGCCTTGCCACTGACTTCGCTGAATTCGGTCTGGGTGCTTCCATCGGCGACGAACTTGCGCACGGCAAAGTGTTGGTGACCCTGCGCTGCTACCTGTGGCAGATGGGTTACGCAGAGTACCTGGCGTGCCTTGCCGAGCTGACGCAATTTGCGCCCGACCACCTCGGCGGTGGCGCCGCCAATGCCGGAGTCGACTTCGTCGAACACCATGACCGGAATATCGTCACTGCCGATCGCGGCCACCTCGATCGCCAGCGCGACCCGGGCCAGTTCGCCGCCAGAGGCAATCTTGCGCAACGGTCGCAGGGGCTGGCCGGGATTCGGGCTGACCATGAACTCGATCTCATCGCAGCCGTCGCCGCGGATCAGTTCGGGATTCGACTGGATCGACACCTCGAAGCTTCCCGCGATCGCGAGTTCCGCAAGCAGGCTGCTGACCTCGGCCGAGAGCCGGGCAGCGCTTGCCCTGCGCTGCGCGCTGAGCGCTTCGCTGCAGGCACGATATGAACGCATTACCTTGTCGCGCTCGGCAATCAGGGCCTCGCGGCGGCCGCCGGCCTGTTCAATGCGGGCCAATTCGGCCGCCAACTGGGCAGCCTTTCCGGCCAGTTCGCCGGGTGCAACCCGGTATTTGCGACCGAGGTCGTGCAGTCGCCCCAACTGGCTGTCGAGCTCGGCAAAGCGGGCCGGATCCAGCTCGTTGCCACCGAGATAGGCCTCGAGTTCGGATGCCGCCTCAGCGAGTTGGATGGCGGCCGCGTCGAGCAGTTCCACGATGTTCGACAGACCGGGATCCATGCCGGCGAGCCGGCGCGACTCGGTCGCGAGTCTCAGTACCCTTGGCTGCAGGGCATCCTCATGATCGCCATCGATCTGCTCGCGCAGGTGTTCGGATCCCTCGATCAGGGCGGCCGCATGGGCCAGCCGGCGATGGTCCTCGAGCTTGCGGGCATAGTCCTCGGCGCTCAATGCATGCCGTTCCAGCTCGGTCTGCTGGAACTTCAGAAAGTCCACGCGCTCCGGATCGTGGCGCTCCCCGGCCTCAAGGGCAGTCAGTTCCTGGCCGATCTCCGCGTGCCGACGCGCGACCGCGGATACCTCGCCCAGCAACGAAGCATGATCTCCAAAGCCATCGAGCAGGATGCATTGATGCTTGCGGGTCAGCAATGCCTGGTGCTCATGCTGGCCGTGAATCTCGACCAGATGGTCGGCGGCCTCGCGCAGCAGGGTCAATGACACCGGCGAGTCGTTCAGATACGCCCGTGAGCTGCCGTCGGCACGGATGACCCGACGCAGGCGCAGCGCATCCTGTTCATCGAGCTCACGCTCACGCAGCCAGGCCCGTGCCGCCGGCAGGGCACGCAGATCGAACTCGGCGGACAACTCGGCGCGATCAGCGCCGTGGCGCACCACCGAGGAATCAGCGCGTGCGCCGGCAAGCAGCAACAAGGCATCGACCAGCAGGGACTTGCCGGCGCCGGTCTCGCCGGTCAGCACGGTCATGCCCGCCGAGAGGGTGATTTCGGCGCGATCGATGATCGCAAAATCTTTGACGTAGAGTGTGCGTAGCATGGGCGCGCACGCTAGCAGGGCGCGGCCGTCGCGGCCAGATCGGCGGCGTGGTGGTCGCTCCTGTCGCCAGCTTGACCACGGCCCGGCCTTGCCAGCAGCGCCGGTGATTGCTAGCTTGCCGCTGCAGGTGCCGGCGGATCGCCGGGCCACATGGGATCGTCCGAGCCGGCGCGAAAGAACCTTGATCACGGGGCCTGGTCGACCGCGGACGCTGTTGCGCAGGGATTGCGATGAGTCGTTCAGAGGTTTTGCAGGATGGTTTTCTTCTAGCTTATGCGCCCCGCCAGACCCGACACACTTGATAGCCGGGCACGCTGCCTGTTGCGCGCCTTGATCGCCCAGTACATCCGCGATGGTGAGCCGGTGGGCTCGCGTACCCTGGCCAAGACCGCGGGACTCGACGTCAGTCCCGCCACCATCCGCAATGTGCTTCAGGACCTGGAGGAGATTGGCCTGGTCACGGCACCGCATACTTCTTCCGGTCGTGTGCCGACCGCTCAGGGCTATCGCCTGTTCGTCGACTCCCTGCTCGAACTCAAACCCATGCGCGACGAGGATCTGCACCGCATGCGCAGCGAGATTCCGGGTGGCTCATCGACCCAGGATGTGCTCACCCGGGTTTCCGGCGTGCTCAGCCAACTCACCCATTTTGTCGGTCTGGTGACCGTGCCCCGGCGCGAGCAGTTCACCTTCCGGCAGATCGACTTCGTATCGTTGAGTCCGAACCGGGTGCTGGTGATCCTGGTGTTTACCGATAATGAGGTACAGAACCGGGTGCTCGACCTGCCGCGCGCGTATCTGCCCGGTGAGCTTGAGCAGGTTGCGAATTATCTGAACCAGAATTTCTGCGGGTTGCCGCTGGAGGAGATCCGCCGGCGCCTGGTCGCCGAGATGGAACAGACCCGGGCGTCGATCGACCAGTTGATGCGTGCCACCATCGAGATTGCCGATGCCTCGTTCAATGCCGAACACCGCGAGGATATGGTGCTCGCCGGCCAGACCAATCTGATGGGCGCCCGCGGCCTCGGTGACGTCGAGCGCCTGCGGGAGCTGTTCGAGGCTTTCGGCCGCAAGCGCGAACTGGTGCGCCTGCTCGAAGGCTGCGTGCATGCCGACGGCGTGCGCCTGTTCATTGGCGAGGAATCCGGTTACGCCCCGCTTGGACCCTGCAGCGTGATCACCGCCCCCTATGGCGATGCCAACCGGACCCTCGGCGTAATCGCCGTCATCGGGCCGACGCGGATGGACTACGATCGGGTAATTCCTGTCGTCCAGGCGACCGCCCAGGTCCTGTCCAGCACCTTGAAAACCGCGCGGCTGGCCCCATAAGCGGGTCGGGACTGACAGCGGCCGCCCTGGCCGCGCGGAGAATTTGATGACCGAAGAGAATCACGAAAGCGCTGCGACCGGAGAAATTCCGCCAACCGGGATCGATATCCTTGAGGGCCGCATTGCCGAGCTCGAGCAGATGCTGGGTGCCGCCAAGGACGAGCAGATCCGGCTGATCGCCGAGATGGACAATCAGCGCAAGCGCGCCGCACGCGACGTTGATTCGGCGCGCAAATATGGTGCCGAGCGCCTGCTGATCGACTTGCTGCCGGTGATTGACAGTCTGGAAGCGGGCCTGTCGCAGGGTGGCGGCGACGCCAACAAACTGCGTGAGGGCATGGAGCTGACCCTGCGGGTGCTGATGAAAACGGTCGAGGCCAATGGCGTCAGTCCGGTCAATCCGCTTGGCGATGCTTTCAACCCTGAGTTCCATCAAGCCGTGGCAACGGTGGAGTCGACCGAGGTTCCGCCGGGCAGCGTGGTCTCGGTGTTCCAGAAAGGCTTCCGTCTCAATGAGCGTCTGGTGCGGCCGGCGATGGTGACCGTTGCCAAGGACGCCTGAGGCGCATCGGCAATCGGGCAGGGCATGGCTGTCGAACAGCTGAACCCGGCCTGCGCTGCGCATACGCTCTGATCGCTGTAACTTGAAAGCAGCGCATCAACCCATACTTCAAACGCATAGCGGCTCAGCCTGAGCCAGACAAAACCAAGTAGAGGATCCCGTCATGGGCAAAATCATCGGCATTGATCTCGGCACCACCAACTCCTGCGTGGCCGTCATGGAAGGCAGCACGGTTCGCGTCATCGAGAATGCGGAAGGCGACCGCACCACGCCATCCATCGTCGCCTTCGCGAAGGATGGCGAGGTCATCGTCGGTGCTGCCGCCAAGCGCCAGGGCGTCACCAACCCAAAGAACACGTTCTATGCCGTCAAGCGATTGATCGGCCGCAAGTTCACCGATGCCGAGGTCAAGAAGGATCTCGATCTGGTGCCGTATGCGATCATCGGGCACGAGAACGGCGACGCCTGGGTCGCGACCAGTGACAACAAGCGCATGGCACCGCCGGAGATCTCGGCCAAGGTGCTGATGAAGATGAAGAAGACCGCCGAGGATTATCTCGGTGAGCCGGTGACCGAGGCGGTAATTACCGTGCCGGCCTACTTCAACGACAGCCAGCGCCAGGCGACCAAGGACGCCGGCCGCATTGCCGGCCTCGAAGTCAAGCGCATCATCAATGAGCCGACTGCGGCGGCACTCGCTTATGGCCTCGACAAGTCCGGTGGCAAGGACCGCAAGATCGCGGTATATGACCTTGGCGGCGGCACCTTCGACGTCTCCATCATCGAGATCGCCGAAATTGACGGTGAGAAGCAGTTCGAAGTGCTGGCCACCAATGGCGATACCTTCCTCGGTGGTGAGGACTTCGACAAGCGTGTCATCGATTTCCTGGTCGACGAGTTCCGCAAGGAGCAGGGCATCGATCTGAAGAACGATCCCTTGGCCTTGCAGCGTCTGAAAGACGCCGCCGAACGTGCAAAGATCGAGCTGTCTTCGCTGCAGCAGACCGATGTCAGCCTGCCGTACATCACCGCCGATGCCAGCGGTCCGAAGCATCTGACCATCAAGCTGACGCGCGCCAAGCTCGAAGCGCTGGTGGATGATCTGGTCAAGAAGACCATCGATCCCTGCCGCATTGCCATGGCCGACGCCAAGCTCAAGAATTCCGATATCTCGGAAGTGATCCTGGTCGGTGGCATGACCCGCATGCCACGCGTGCAGGCGGCGGTGACCGAGTTCTTCGGCAAGGAGCCGCGCAAGGACGTCAACCCGGACGAGGCCGTCGCCATCGGCGCCGCGATCCAGGGCGGCGTGCTGGCGGGCACCGTCAAGGACGTGCTGCTGCTTGACGTGACCCCGCTGTCGCTCGGTATCGAAACCATGGGCGGCGTGTTCACCAAGCTGATCGAGAAGAACACGACGATCCCGACCAAGGCCTCGCAGGTGTTCTCGACGGCCGAGGATAACCAGACCGCAGTCACCGTGCATGTACTGCAAGGTGAGCGCGAGCAGGCGCGCTACAACAAGTCGCTGGCCAAGTTTGATCTGGCCGGCATCGATGCCGCCCCGCGTGGCATGCCCCAGGTCGAAGTCGCGTTCGACATCGATGCCAACGGCATCCTGCATGTGCAGGCCAAGGACAAGAAGACCGGCAAGGAACAGCGGATCGAGATCAAGGCGGGTTCGGGTCTGTCCGAGGACGAGATCCAGCGCATGGTCAGTGACGCCGAGGCCAATCGCGAGGAAGACAAGAAGTTCCACGAACTGGTCGGGGCGCGCAACAAGGCCGATCAGCTGGTGCACAGCGTCCGTGCAGCACTGAAGGAGCACGGTGGCAAGATCGACGGCAGCCAGATCGGCCCGATCGAAGAGGCCATCAAGGAAGTGGAATCGGCGATGAAGGGCGACGACAAGGCGCGTATCGAGTCGCGTACCAGCGCGCTCGAGCAGGCTGCACAGTCCTTGGCTGCGGCGGCTTCGGCCGGCGCTGCCGGCCCAGGGCAGGGTCCGGAAGCGGCAGGTCCGGCGAGCAGCAATGAGGATGTCGTCGATGCCGAATTCACTGAGGTGAAGAAGGACTGATCGGCGACCACCCGGCGCGCGAGACTCGCGCTGGAATCGTCACGATACCCAGTCGCCGCGGAGTTCGCGGCGTCTGTGATTTCGGGACGCAAGGTCGAAGCGATGCAAGAGGGGGTGGCAGCCGGTCGGGATTTCGAAGACTCCGGCCGATGTCCCGTGCAAGGTGACGGATGCACCGCGTCAGCCGGAGTGGCCGACCAGGAGGTGGTTCGGCCGTACTATTTGGTTGGGGTCCAGGTCTGATGAGCAAGCGTGACTATTACGAAGTACTGACCGTCGAGCGGACTGCCTCCGACGATGAAATCAAGAAGTCCTATCGCCGGCTGGCGATGAAGTACCACCCTGATCGCAATGAGGGCGACAAGGGCGCCGAGGCGAAATTCACCGAGGTAAAGGAAGCCTACGAGGTCCTCAGCGATCCGCAGAAGCGTCGCGTCTACGATCAGCATGGCCACGCCGCATTCGAAGGCGGCTCGGCGGGTGGTCGTGCCGGCCCGGGCTTTGCCGATGTCGGAGACATTTTTGGCGACATCTTTGGCGACATCTTCGGTGGTGGCCGACGTCAGCAGGCGCGTCGTGGCAGCGATTTGCGCTATGTGATGGAACTGGATCTCGAAGAGGCCGTGTTCGGCGTCGAGAAGCAGTTCGATATCCCGACCGTGGTGGCCTGCGATCCCTGCGAGGGGACCGGCTCGGAGGACCGTCGCGTAGAGACCTGTACGACCTGTCGCGGTCGCGGCCGTGTGATCGGCACACGCGGAATCTTCCAGGTTGAACAGGCATGTCCCACCTGCAACGGTACCGGCAAGAAGATCCAGAACCCCTGCAAGCACTGCCGTGGCCATGGCCGCATCGAGCGTGAAAAGACGCTCTCGGTAAAGATTCCCGCCGGGGTCGACAATGGCGACCGCATCCGTCTCGGCGGCGAGGGCCAGGCCGGACCCAATGGTGCGCCCGCCGGTGACCTTTTTGTCGAGGTCAGCGTGCGCGAGCACAAGATCTTCCAGCGCGATGGCAACGATCTGTTCTGCGAGGTGCCGATCCGCTTCTCGCAGGCGGCGCTTGGCGGCGAAGTGGTGATTCCGACCCTTGAAGGCGAAGCCGTGATCAAGGTTCCTGCGGAAACCCAGACCGGCAAGCTGTTCCGGCTGCGCCACAAGGGCGTCAAGCCGGTGCGCGGCGGCGCCCAGGGAGACCTGATGTGCCGGGTGGTGGTCGAGACACCGGTGCGTCTGAGCAAGCGTCAGCGCCAGTTGCTCGAGGAGTTTGAAGCGACCTTCGGGGACGGCAAGGATCATTCGCCGCGGCAGACCAGCTGGCTTGATGGCGTCAAGGCGTTCTGGGATCGCATGTAGGCGTCGGCGGCGACGCTCTGGCTTTACAGCTCCAGCCGCTGCCGCTAAGTTGGCATCATGTCAGCAAGCTTGATCCCCAACGCCAATCTGCAATGCGCCGCCCGCCAGGCATCGGGGATGACCTCGCGTGCCCGCCGATGCTCGCCCGCATAGCGGCTGGCGCTGCGTCACGGTTCCCATCGAACTGAATCGACCAAAGCCCGGCCTTCGCGCCGGGTTTTTTGTTTCCGCTTTCTGCCGCAGGTGAATGCACCATGATTCGACACTTTCTGAATACCAACGATCTTTCGCGCGGCGAGATCGACCAGTTGCTGCAGCAGGCCGGCGCATTCAAGCAGTCCAGGTTGGGCACCCAGATGGCCGGTCGCACCATTGCGCTGGTGTTCTTCAATCCCTCGATGCGCACACGCAGCTCCTTCGAGATCGGCGCCTGGCAGCTGGGTGGCCATGCGGTGGTGCTGCAGCCGGGCAAGGATGCCTGGGGCATCGAATTCAATCCCGGACAGGTCATGGACGGCGATCCCGAGGAACACGTCAGCGAAGTCGCCCGGGTACTTTCGCGTTACTGCGATCTGATCGCGGTGCGTGCCTTTCCCAAGTTCGTCGACTGGCAGATCGACCGCGAAGATCGGGTGCTGCGTGCCTTTGCCGAATACGCGACGGTGCCGGTGATCAATCTGGAGACGATTACCCATCCCTGTCAGGAGCTGGCGCACGCGATGATGCTGAAGGAGCAACTCGGCGAACTGCGCGGCAAGAAATACGTGCTGACCTGGACCTATCATCCGAAACCGCTGAATACGGCTGTTGCCAATTCGGCGCTCCTGATCGCTACCCGCATGGGGCTGGACGTCACCCTGCTGTGCCCCAATGCCGATTATCTGCTGGATCCGCGCTATATGCAGCTTGGCGCCGACAATGCAGCCGAGAGCGGGGGCAGTCTGCAGGTCTCGCACGATATCGACACCGCTTATCGCGGCGCCGACGTCGTATACGCCAAGAGCTGGGGTGCCCTGCCGTATTTTGGTGCCTGGGAGGGTGAGCGTGCAGTGCGCGAGGCTTCCCGCCACTTCATGGTCGACGAGCGCAAGATGGCGCTGACCAACAACGCCATCTTCAGTCACTGCCTGCCGCTGCGCAGAAACGTCAAGGCCAGCGATGCCGTGATGGATTCGGAACGTTGCAAGGCGATCGATGAGGCCGAGAATCGGTTGCATGTACAGAAGGCGGTGATGAGTTGGCTGCTCGAGCCGCAGACTGCAACGCGCAGCTGATTCCTGGCGCAGTACGTCCTCCGCCTGACCTCAGCGAAAGACTTCTACAGCTTGATTTTTTCTCCCGTATCCCTTCCGAGCAGGTTTTCCAATGTCCAAAGATCTTGTACTTGCATTCTCCGGCGGCCTCGATACCAGCTTCTGCATTCCGTGGCTGCGCGAGCAGGGCTATGCCGTGCACACGGTCTTTGCCGATACCGGCGGTGTCGATGCCGAGGAGCGTGCCTACATCGAGCAACGAGCCGCTGAACTGGGTGCGGCCAGTCACCGCAGCGTCGATATTGCCCAGCCGATCTGGGACGAGTTCGTGGTGCCTTTGCTGTTTGCCGGCGAGTGGTATCAGGGCCAGTATCCGCTGCTGGTCTCGGATCGTTATCTGATCGTGAAAGCCTCTTTGGCACGCTGCGATGAACTCGGTACCCGCATATTTGCCCATGGCTGTACCGGCATGGGCAATGACCAGGTCCGCTTCGATCTGACGGTGCGTGCACTCGGCGACTACCAGATCATCGCGCCGATCCGGGAAATCCAGCGCGAGGTGGGCGAGGTACGCGCCTGGGAGCGTCAGTATCTGGAAGACCGCGGCTTTGCCGTGCGCGACAAGGTCAAGGCCTACACGATCAATGAGAACGTGCTCGGCGTGACGCTGTCCGGTGGTGAGGTCGACCGGTTTGAGGCCCCCGGTCCGGGCGCACGCGGCTGGTGCAAGCCGCGCAGTGAATGGCCGCAGGCGCCGCTGCGTGTGCGCATCGGTTTCGAGCGCGGTGTGCCGATCAGTGTCGACGGCGTCCGCCGCAGCGGTCCGGAGATCCTGCAGGATCTGAACCGGCGCTTCGCCGACTACGGTGTCGGGCGCTCGATCTACACCGGCGATACCACGATCGGACTCAAGGGCCGCATCGTGTTCGAGGCGCCGGGGCTTGCCGCGCTGGCGCAGGCGCACCGGGCGCTCGAAGAGTGTGTGCTCAGCAAGGCGCAGAACCGCTTCAAGCCCGAAGTCGGCCGGCGCTGGGTCGAGCTCGCCTATGAGGGCTTTTTCCATGATCCACTCAAGCACGATCTGGATGCCTTCCTTGCCAGCACGCAGGCGCGCGTCAGCGGCGAAGTGGTCATCGAAACCGAGGGCGGCAGCGTCACTGCCATCGCGGTGCAATCGCCGTATATCCTGAGCAGCGCCTCGGCCACGTACGCGCAGACGGCCGACTGGGGTGTCGCCGAGGCTGAGGGCTTCATCCGGCTGTACGGCATGTCCAGTGGCCTCTGGTCCGATGTCGGCCGGCGTGCCGGGGAGGGCTCCACAACATGATCGAACTTGTGCTGCAGCATCTGGAGAATCTGGTCGGATTCGATACCCGCAATCCCCCGCGCGCGATCGGCACCGCCGGCATCTTCGATTATCTGAAAGCCCAGCTCGCTGGTTTCGAATTCGACTTGCGCGATCATGGCGCCGGTGCGGTCAGCCTGCTCGCGCGGCGCGGCAACCCGGCCACGGTATTCAATGTGCACCTCGACACCGTGCCATCCAGCGAGGACTGGAGTGCCGATCCGCTGCGTCTGCGCGTTGAGAACGAGCGCGCGATCGGCCTCGGCGCCTGCGACATCAAGGGCGCGGCCGCCTGTCTGCTGGCTGCGGCAACGGCCAGCAAGGGCGATGCCGCCTTTCTTTTCAGCACCGATGAAGAGGCCAATGATGCCCGCTGCATCGCGGCGTTCCTGAAGTCGGAGCATGGTTTCCGGAATGCCGTGATCGCCGAGCCGACCGGCGCCAGGGCGGTACTGGCGCATCGCGGCATCGCTGCCGCGCGGGTGACCTTCAAGGGGCGCGCTGGCCATGCCAGCGGCGCCGCCGCAGCGACCGACTCGGCCGTGCACAGCGCGGTGCGCTGGAGTCACGCCGCACTCAAGCTTGTCGATGGCTACGCCAAGCAGCGCTTTGGCGGTCTGACCGGACTGCGCTTCAATATCGGCCGCATCGAGGGCGGTATCAAGGCCAACATGATTGCGCCGAGTGCCGAGGTGCGATTCGGCTTTCGTCCGCTGCCATCGCAGTCGTTCGAGGTGCTGCACACCGCATTGCAGGCCTGTGCCGACAGCGCCGGGATCGAATCCTATGCCGAGACCTTTCGCGGCCCACCCTTGCCCGCGGGCGATGTCGCTACCGCCGAGGAGCGCCGCTTGCAGGCCCGGGATTTTGCCGAGGGTCTGGGTCTGCCGATCGCCAATGCGGTGGATTTCTGGACCGAGGCTTCGCTGTTCTCACGCGCCGGCATGACCGCGATCGTCTATGGTCCAGGTGACATCGCGCAGGCACACAGCGCCGACGAATGGGTGGCGCTGGAACAGCTGGATGAAGTCGCCCAGAGTTACCGGAGGATGTTTGGTCATGGAAGCCCCTGATCGTCTGCGCCCGGTCATTGTCCGATTGCTCTCAAACCTTGGCAGTGCCAAGGAAATCCAGCAATACCTGCGGCGTTTCTCGCAGCTCGACGCCGCGCGCTTTGCCGTGGTCAAGGTAGGCGGTGCCATCCTGCGCGATGAACTCGATGATCTGGCCTCGGCGCTGAGCTTTCTGCAGCAGGTGGGGCTGACCCCGATCGTGCTGCATGGTGCCGGACCACAGCTCAGCGAGGAACTGGCGCGGCAGCAGATCGAAGCGCCGATCCTCAATGGTCTGCGCGTCACTTCGGCCGCTGCGCTGTCGGTGGTGCGCTCGGTATTCCATGCCGAAAACCTGAAACTGGTCGAAGCCCTGCACAGTGTTGGCGCACATGCCAGTTCCGTGGTCGGCGGTGTCTTCGAGGCGGACTTTCTCAACCGCCGCAAATATGGGCTGGTCGGCAAGGTGACCGGCGTCAACCTGCAATCGATCAAGGCCAGCCTGAAAGCCGGGTCGATTCCGGTGATTGCCAGTCTTGGTGAAACCAGCGGCGGTCAGATCCTCAATATCAATGCCGATATCGCGGCGAATGAACTGATCTCGGTATTGCGGCCCTACAAGATCGTGTTCCTTACCGGAACCGGTGGACTGCTCGATGGCTCCGGCGAGTTGATTTCGTCGATCAATCTGAGCACCGATCTGGAAGCCCTGCGGGCGGCGCCCTGGCTGCATTCGGGCATGCGCCTGAAGATCGAGCAGATCGCGGATCTGCTGCAGCGACTGCCGGGCTCTTCCTCGGTTTCGATGACGCGCCCGGCCGAGTTGGCCAAGGAATTGTTCACCCACCGTGGCTCGGGCACACTGATCCGCAAGGGTGAGGCGATCCGGCGCTATACGCGCTGGAGCCAGATCGATACCGAGCGACTGAAGTCGCTGATCGAATCCGGCTTTGGTCGCCGGCTGACCGCCGACTACTTCAGCAAGACACGTTTGCACCGCGCCTATATCAGTGCCAATTACCGTGCCGCCCTGATCATCACCATGGAAGAGGGCATTGCGCATCTGGACAAATTTGCGGTGGCCGAGGATGCCCAGGGTGAGGGGCTGGGACGTGCCGCCTGGCTGCGCATGAAGGCCGATACGCCCCAGCTGTTCTGGCGTTCGCGGCCGGAGAATCCGGTCAACGAGTTCTACAGCGAAGAATGCGATGGCTGCCTGAAAGGCGAGCGCTGGACCGTCTTCTGGTATGGCCTCGGCAGTTTTGCCGAGATCCAGCAATGCGTCGAACACTGCCGGGTGCGTCCGGCGACATTGAAGGGCTGATCGGCGATGAGCGAATGCGGTCAGGACTGGATCAAGCCAGTGGTGCTTGCCGGCGAGCGGGTCAGGCTTGAGCCCCTGCAAACCGAACATGTCGATGGGCTATCTGCAGCGGCGGCCGACGGGGATCTGTGGAAGCTCTGGTTCACTTCGGTGCCGGCGCCGGCAGATACCGCGGCCTACGTCGAGCGGGCGCTTGCGGCGCAGCGTGCCGGCAGCGCGATCCCCTTCGTGGTCAAGGATGCCCATGCTGAGATCGTCGGCAGCACCCGTTTCGGCAATATCGACAGCGTCAATGGCCGCGTTGAAATCGGCTGGACCTGGTATGCCGCCCGGGTGCAGCGCAGCGGCCTGAATACCGAGGCCAAGTACCTGTTGCTGAGTCATGCCTTCGAGGTCCTGCAGGCCAGCGCGGTGGAATTGCGCACCAGCTGGATGAACCAGCGCTCGCGCGCGGCGATCGAGCGCCTGGGCGCCAAGCAGGATGGCGTATTGCGCAATCATATGCGGCTGCCCGGTGGTGGCTATCGCGACACCGTGGTGTACTCGATCATCGAGTCGGAATGGCCTGCGGTAAAGCGTCAGCTGCGTTTTCTGATGGATCGAGGCGGGAGAGCTTCCTGATGCTGCGCATCGGTATCGTAGGGGCGCGTGGGCACGTCGGCAGTGAACTGATCCGCTTGATTGCTGGCCACGGCGATCTGGAGCTCGGCTTTGTGTCCTCTCGCGAGCGCGCCGGTCAGCCCCTTGCCGGGCATGAGCCTGGCTATCGGGGTGCGCTGAGTTACAGCTTGCTGGGGCCGGAGCAGGCCGGGACCGAGACCGTCGATGCAATGATTCTGGCCTTGCCCAATGGCATGGCGGCGCCCTATGTCGCAGCCGTGGACGCGGGGCAGAGGGTGTGCGTGCTGGTTGATCTCTCCGCCGACTACCGCTTCGACCCGGATTGGTATTACGGCTTGCCGGAACTTAGCCGAGCCCAGGCAGCGGGGCAGGGGCGAATCAGCAACCCGGGTTGCTACGCCACGGCCATGCAATTGGCGCTGGCGCCGGTTCGCGATCTGCTCGACGGTCCGGCACAATGCTTCGGAGTCTCTGGCTACAGCGGCGCCGGCACGACGCCGTCCGAGCGCAACGATCCGCTGCGGCTGCGCGACAATCTGATGCCGTACGCGCTCACCGGCCACATCCATGAGCGCGAGGTGAGCCGGCATCTGGGTCATCCGGTCGAATTCATGCCGCATGTTGCACCGCATTTTCGCGGCATCACGATGACCGTGAACATGCATTTTTCCCAGCCGCAGCAACGGGATGCACTATGGGATCGTTATCAGCAGCACTATTCCGGAGAAAAATTGCTGCGCTTGAGTGAGAATGCACCCTGGGTGAGCGCGGTTGCCGGCCAGCATCATGCCGAGATTGGAGGCCTGACACTGTCTGACGATGGGACGCGCGCTGTCGTGGTTGCCACGCTCGACAATCTGCTCAAGGGCGCGGCGACCCAGGCACTGCAGAATCTCAACCTTGCCCTGGGGTTGCCTGAGTTTTCCGGGCTTGTAGATCGGCCTTGATGGCCAAGAGGAAGCACCATGAGCGAGCCGATCTGGAAAAAGAGCGACAGCGTCGTCGACCAGCGCCTGATGCGCTTTCTGGCCGGTGAAGATGTGGTGCTCGATCGCGAACTGTTCGTCTTTGATATCGAGGCCAGCCAGGTGCATGCGCGTGGCCTGGCGCGCATCGGCATCCTGACGCCCGCTGATGCCGAGGAGATCGCGCAGTCGCTGGCGCAGTTGCGTGAAGACTTTCTGAGCGGACGCTTCGTGCTTGAACCTCCGGCCGAGGACGCTCACTCGGCGATCGAGAACTGGCTGACTGATCGTCATGGCGATCTCGGTCGGCGCATTCACACCGGTCGCAGCCGCAATGATCAGGTGCTGGTGGCGATGCGGCTGTATCTGCGCGATCGGCTCAACCGGCTGGCCAGACAGGTACATGCGCTGGCGGCGCAATGTCTGCGTCGCGCTTCCGGCGATGTCGCCTTGCCGATGCCGGGTTACACCCATCTGCAGCGAGCGGTGGTGTCATCCACCGCCATGTGGTGGGCGGGCTGGTCGGAAACCTTTGCCGACAGTGCCGCTCTGG
Organism: Pseudomonadota bacterium; assembly: GCA_022843465.1. GTDB lineage: Bacteria > Pseudomonadota > Gammaproteobacteria > Xanthomonadales > Ahniellaceae > 0-14-3-00-62-12. The sequence goes on from JALHNO010000004.1 coordinate 123,017, forward strand.
CGCTGCGTACGCGCGACTGGGTCAACGCCAACCCGCTCGGCACGGCTGCAGGCTATGGGGTGAACCTGGCGCTCGATCGTGACTATACGACCGTGGCATTGAAGTTCGACCGCATGCAGATCAGCCCGATTGCGGCCCAGTTGTCGCGCGGAAAATACGAGTGGCAGGCTCTGGCCGCGCTCGTGCAAGCGCTCAATGACGTGCGTCGGCTGTCCTGGGACATCAGCCTGTTCACCAGTGCCGAGTTCGGCTTTGTGCGGCTGCCAGCCGAATTCACCACCGGCTCCTCGCTGATGCCCAACAAGCGCAATCCGGACGTGGTCGAACTGCTCAGGGCAGCGCCCGCGGTGGCGCTCGGCGCGATGAACGAACTGTCGGCATTGACCTCGCTGCCCTCCGGCTACCACCGCGATCAACAGGCCGGCAAGGCGCCCCTGCTGCGCGCATTCGCGCACGGTCTGGACAGTCTGGGTATCTGCGAATCGCTGCTGGATGCGGTGGACTGGAACGAGACCGCGATGCGGGCTGCCATCGAGCCCGGACTCTATGCCACCGACGTCGCAATCGAATTGGCGCGCAGCGGTGTGCCGTTCCGCGAAGCCTATGGCCGTGCCGCTGATCCGGCGACATGGGAGGGTTCGCGCACCGCCGAAGGCAGTCTCTCCGCCCGGGTATCGGCTGGCGGCGCCGCCAACCCCTGCCTGGATGGCCTGCGCGTGCGCCTGGCCTCATTGGCATCGGCATTCTGAGCCTCAGCAGACGCCGGCCAGCACCGATCGGAGCGCATTTCGCGACCGCTGCGCATGGGCCAGCGGCAAGCGTGGCTTCGTCGCCGTCTGCAGACTCAGTCCGGCAGCGGAATGAATTCCCGATTGTCCAGATCGGGAAGCTTCATTCGCCCCGCACGCCAGTCCGCCTTGGCCTGCTCGATGCGTTCCCTTGAGGACGAAACGAAATTCCAGTCGACGAAACGCGGACCTACCGGCTCGCCGCCCAGCAGCATCACGATGGCCGCGGTCCTTGCCTCGAAAATCACCGGCTGGCCCGGGCGGAAGATCAGCATCTGGCCCTCGCGGCAGGTCTGGCCGAGGACTTCCACTTCACCCTGGGCGATGTACGCCGCACGCTCCGGATATTCGGCGGGGAGGTTGGCGCGGGTGCCAGCCGCCAGCTGCCAATGCACATAGAACAGCGGCGAGTGGGTCTTGACGGCTGCGCGCGCACCAAAGGCCTGGCCGGCGACCAGTCGCGCCTGCAGCCCGCCGCTGCGGTAGCTCGGCAGATCATCGCCCTGATGATGTGCGAAGCTCGGCGCGCACTCTTCGAATTCGTTGGGCAGGGCAATCCAGGCCTGGATTCCATGCATCGAACCGCCATGCGCGCGCGCCTGTTCGAAGCGCTCTGAATGCGTGATGCCACTGCCGGCGGTCATCCAGTTGACTTCGTCCGGTCGGATGGCTTGTTCCGAGCCGACGCTGTCGCGATGCATCATCTCGCCGTCGAACAGATAGGTCACCGTCGACAGCCCGATGTGCGGATGCGGCCGGACGTCCACTTCGCGCGGAATTCCTGCGGCAAACTCGACTGGACCGATATGGTCGAAGAAGGCAAAGGGCCCGACCATGCGAAGTTGCGCATGCGGCAGCACGCGGCCGACTTCGAACGCGCCAAGGCTCTTGCGTCGCTGTTGGATCACCTGTTCGATCACGGAAATCTCCTGGCCTGCACACGGACTCTGCTGCGCGGGTCAACGGCTTATCGCATGCGACCGTTCAACCATGCAACTTGATGGCGGTTTCTGCAACCACCCGGCCCTGATAACGCGCAGCATCGAGTTCGTTGCCGCTGGGTTGGCGCGAACCGTCGCCGCCGGCAATGGTGGTGGCACCGTAGGGCGCGCCGCCAGTGACTTCATCCAGCCTCATCTGACCGGCATAGCCGTAATTCAGTCCGACTATCACCATGCCGAAATGCAGGAGATTGGTGATGATCGCAAACAGGGTGGTCTCCTGACCGCCGTGCTGGGTGGCAGTCGAAGTGAAGGCCGCACCGACCTTTCCGTGCAGCGCTCCGCGCGCCCACAGGCCGCCCGCCTGATCAAGAAAATTGCTCATCTGCGATGACATCCGGCCGAACCGGGTTCCGGTCCCGATGATGATGGCGTCGTAGTCGGCCAACTCCGCGATCTGTGCGATCGGCGCGGCCTGATCGAGCTTGTAGTGTGCACGTTGCGCGACTTCCAAGGGCACCAGTTCGGGTACGCGCCGGATATCGACCGTGGCACCGGTGCCGCGAGCGCCCTCGGCGATCGCCTGGGCCATGGTTTCGATGTGGCCGTAGGCCGAGTAATACAAAACCAGGATCTTTGCCATGTCCAGCTCCGTAGTGGGGTGTGGACAGACTAGAGCGCGTGGTCTTGCTCGGGGAGAGCGATCCTTGCAGGCTGCCATTGCGCCGCTGCAAGCAGGGACGGACTGTGCCAATTCACTGCGTCCAGCCCGTCGAGGGCACAAAAAAACCCGCTGGCGCGGGCTTCTTGATGGAATGGTCGGGGTGACAGGATTCGAACTTGCGACTTCTACCTCCCGAAGGTAGCGCTCTACCAGGCTGAGCTACACCCCGACTCGTGAGGGGGCGCATGCTAGCGAGCATGGCCGGGAATGGCAACAGAAGTTTCGGCTGGCAACCGATCCGTGCACGATTTTGAAATATTGAGACCTGGTTCACAGTTTGGATTCGTTCAGCGGGCTAAACGGTCATACCGGCGGGATGAGCGGTCCCGCCAGGGGTGCTCCTTGCAGGCAACGTTTGGCGTCCGGCAGGAACCGGGAGGATGGCTGGCGACCGTGGGGGTTGCCTGCAAATTGGCTTCAAATGTGGCGCTAAGGGCGCGTTTTATCAGGAAATGGTGCTAACATTTACGCTGATCAGAACCCCCTTTCACTTTGCTTTCACGAGGAGCTTTACCATGGCGCTGGAGCGCACGCTTTCCATCATCAAGCCCGATGCAGTGGCCAAGAATGTCATCGGCCAGATCTATTCCCGTTTCGAGGGCGCCGGGCTTCGCATCGTCGCGTCCAAAATGAAGCAGCTTTCGCAGGCCGAGGCCGAGGGCTTCTACGCCGTGCATCGTGAGCGTCCGTTCTTCAAGGACCTCGTCAAGTTCATGATTTCCGGCCCGGTAGTGATCCAGGCGCTTGAAGGCGAGAATGCGATTGCCAAACACCGCGACCTGATGGGCGCGACGGATCCGAAGAAGGCCGAAGCCGGCACCATCCGTGCCGATTTCGCCGAGTCGATCGATGCCAATGCCGTGCATGGTTCCGACGCCGAGGAAACCGCCCGCAACGAGATCGCCTACTTCTTCTCCGGCATCGAACTCTGCCCACGCGGCTGATCAAGGGAGTCCCACTCGCTCATGTCAGCAACTTCCGCCCAGCGCACCAATCTGTTCAACCTGGCCAAACCGGGGATGGAGCAGTTTTTCGTGGGTCTGGGCGAGAAGCGCTTTCGTGCCCAGCAGATCCTGAAGTGGCTGTATCACCAGCAGGTGGATCGGTTCGAAGACATGACCGACGTCGGCAAGTCGCTGCGGGTCAAGCTGGATGAATTGGCCGAGTTGAAGCTTCCGCAACTGATTCATGAGCAGATCGCTGCTGACGGCACCATGAAGTGGGTGCTCGGACTGGACGGTGGCAATGCCATCGAGACTGTCTACATTCCCGAGGCGGATCGCGGCACCCTCTGTGTGTCATCGCAGATCGGCTGTGCGCTCAACTGTACTTTCTGCTCGACCGCGACCCAGGGATTCAATCGCAATCTGACCACGGCCGAGATCATTGGCCAGGTCTGGGTGGCCGCCAAGCGCATTGGCAGCGTGCATCGCGACAATCGCCTCAGCGAGCGACGCATCACCAACGTCGTGATGATGGGCATGGGCGAGCCCCTGCTCAACTTTGATGCTGTTACCGATGCGATGGACCTGATGCGCGATGATTTCGGCTTCGGCCTCGCCAATCGTCGCGTCACCCTGTCGACGGCAGGTCTGGTTCCGGGTATCGATGCGTTGTCGACCCGTTGCGATGTCAGCCTCGCTGTCTCGCTGCACGCGCCTACCGATGAGCTGCGCGATACGCTGGTGCCGCTGAACAAGAAGTACCCGATCGCCGAACTGCTGGCCGCCTGCCAGCGCTACCAGGCCCGTCGGCCGCGCTCGACGATCACCTTCGAATACACCCTGATGAAGGGAATCAACGACCATCCCGAGCACGCCCGCAAGTTGATCAAGCTTCTGCGCAAGGTGCCGAGCAAGCTCAATCTGATTCCGTTCAATCCGTTTCCCGGTACCCAGTACGAGCGCTCGACGCCCGAGGCGATCGAGGCGTTCAAGCGCATCGTGATGTCGGCCGGCCTTATCGCTACGGTGCGACGGACACGCGGCGATGACATCGACGCGGCCTGCGGTCAGCTGGTCGGACAGGTGCTCGACCGCACCCGACGCAGTCGTGAGCACAAGGCAAAGTTGGAGGCGCGTGCCAATGCGGCATGATCTCCGCCTGATTGCCGGTACGCTGATTGCCCTGGCTGGCAGCACCCTGGTGGGCTGTGGTGCCTCGGAAAAACGGGCGGGCAATTTCAGCCCGGCGCCTGGCGCAGCGCAGACCACTTCGCGCTCCAGCAGTTCGCGAAACGAAGGACCGGATCGTGAAGAAGCCTCGCGTCTGAACGTTTCGCTGGGACAGGCCTACCTGGCCAAAGGCCAGCTTGAGCAGGCGATGGAAAAGCTTCAGAAGGCGGTGCAGCTCAATCCGAAATCCAGCGATGCGCACACCTTGCTCGCGGTCCTGTATGAGCAGATCAACAACGACAAGCGGGCCGAAGACCACTATCTGCGCGCCTACAAGCTGACGCCTGAGCTCGGCGCCAGCAACAATAATCTGGGTCGTTTCTATTGCGCGCGTGGCAAATTTGCCGAAGGCGACAAGCATTTCGCGGCTGCACTGGCCGATCCGTTCTACAAGAATCCCGAGACCGCTCTGGTCAATCGTGCTGCCTGCGCGATGCGCTGGGGCAAACGCGACCTGGCATCCGAGAGCCTCCGTCTGGTCCTGCAGGCTGCGCCCGAGCATGCGCAGGCACTCAGGCAAATGGCGCAGCTTTCATTCGAAGAAAAAGACTACATGCGCGCGCGCGCCTTCATCGAGCGTCATCTTTCGGGCTCTCCGGCTGCACCGGACTCGCTGATGCTCGGCCTGCGGATCGAAACCGCGCTCGGAGACCGGCGCGCCATCGAAAGCTACAGGCGCCGTCTGCTGACCGAATTCCCTGAATCTGACCAGGCCCTCAGTGTGGCAAAGGCTGGCAACTCGCCATGAGCAAGAAGAAGCGCACAAGACCTGACACTGAGCCGGGCACGCGCGGAGCTCCGCGACCTGCCGGGGCGCAACTGGACCTCGCCATGCGCGCCGAAGTGGAGCAGGGCAGGCTGGTGGTCGAGCAGATCGAAGATGCTGCCCCGCCGGCACAGGCTGCGTCAGCGCCCGCACCTGTCGAGACAACGGCCGCGTTCGCAGAGTCGACCGCAGTTGATCCCGAAGCACCCGCAGCGGGACCGGTTCAGGCAGCCGCCGGCGGGTTCGATCCGGAACCCCAGGAGCAGGCTGGCACTGAACCCGCCGCGATGGAAGCGGTGACGATGGAACCGGTGGCGGTGGAACCGGTCGGCAGCGAATCCGGCCCATCGGAGGAAGCCCTGCTGGCCGGGGATCCTGCAGCCGCGGCAGATGCCGGGACCGAAGCGCCGCCTGCCCTCGTCACGGTCGAGCTGCCGCCGCCGCTGAGCCAGCGTCTGCGCGCCGCGCGCGAGGCCAAGGGACTGAGTCGTGAGGAAATGGCTCGTCGCATGCGGGTATCGCCCAGCGTCATCCAGGATATCGAAAACGATCAGTGGCAGCGTCTTGGCGCCGCGGTTTATGTGCGTGGTCACCTGACCAGCTATGCGCGCAGCCTGGGTGTGCCGACCATCATCGTCGCGCACGCATTGAAGGACATGGAGGCGCCGGTTCCGCTTGCGCTTACGGTCGCTGCGCCACCATCGTCGGCGTGGCGACGCCATCTCAGCGCCGCAACCTATGTGGTGCTGACTTTGCTGCTGGCCATTCCCGTCTTCAATCTGGTTCCCAAGCGCGGGGTGAATTCACCGGTGCCACAGGTGCGTGGCCTGGATGAGGCCGAGATGGCGGTGAAGCCGCTTACACAGGCATTGCTGCCGCCGGTCCCTGAATCCGCCGCAGACGTGCTCGCTGGACCACCCAGCAGCCTCGCGGTGACGCCGAATTCCGATCAAGTCGTGCCATTGCTGGACATTCAGGCACCGCTGATGGCTTCCATGACCCCGATGCCGGGCCCCGGATATGCCGCCGAGTCCAGCGGTCAACGTCGCATCGAAATGACGTTCAGTGAAGACAGCTGGCTGGAAATGCTGGATGACTCCGGGGACCGCATTGACTACGGTATGGCGCGCGCTGGCGAACGTCGGGTGCATCTGGTGCGGGGCCCGGTCAGCATGATCGTCGGCAATGCCAATGGCGCGCAATTGCGCGTGGATGGCGAAATGGTCGACCTGGGTGCCTTCGCGCGCCTGAACGTAGCCCGTCTGCGGCTGTTCGAATCGGAGCCGACAAGCGCGGCTCCCTCGCGTTAGAATGCGCGCCCCGGACCTTGTGTCCGGAAACACGCTATCAACTGGATTCCCATGGCAAACGAATTTCTCGACGATCACGAGCAAGGTGAGCGGGTGCGCAACTGGTTGCGCAACAATTTTGGCGCGGTTCTGATCGGCCTTGCCGGTGGCGTGGCGCTGATCTGGGGCTACGGCAAGTATCAGGACTGGAGTGTTGTCGCGCGCGACCGTGCCGGCAATGACTACGGACGCTATCTCGCCGCTGTGGAGAAAAAGGACGCCGATGAGATCAAGAAGATCGGTGCCGAGTTGCGTGACAAGTACAAGAAATCGCCTTATGCGGTGCTCACCGCCATGAGCGAGGCCGAACGGGCGTTGGCCGAGGGCGGCAAACAGGCGGAAGCGGTCGCTTCGCTGCGCTGGGCCAAGGATAATGCCACCTCGGACGAGCTGAAGGATCTGACCAGTCTTCGATTGGCACGTGCCCTTGTCGATTCCGGCCAACTCGACGAAGCCCTGCGGGTCGTTGACGGCATCAAGTCGACAGGTTTTGGCGGCCCGGCCGCCGAGTTGCGTGGCGACATCCTGCTCGCGCAGGGCAAGGCCGCCGATGCCAAGGCCGCCTATGAGCAGTCGCTCGCCCAGCTTGATGCCGTCGCGGCGCGACGCAAGTTTGTCGAAATGAAGCGCGATGATATCGGTGCGCCTGCTGCCAGCACGACCAAGGCGGGTGGCTGATGCGGCGCCTGGGCTGGTTGCTGATTGCGCTGGCGGTTTTGCCCGGCTGCAAGTTTTTCAAGGGCAAGAGCAAGGACACGCTCGAGCCGCCGTCGGCACTGGTGGAGTTCAAGCCTTCGCTCGCCGTTGATCGCATCTGGAACACCAGCACCGGCGAAGGCGTGGACCGTACCGGTGTCCGTCCGCGGCCTGCCTATTCCGATGGCCGCATCTTTGTGACGGATATCGACAATGGCCTGCTCGCCTATTCGGCGGACAGCGGCAAGCGTCTGTGGCGCTACGAAAGCGCTGAGCGGCTGGTCTCGGGTGCCGAGGCGCGTGATGGTCTGGTGGTCGCTGGAAGCATCGACGGTCTGGTGATTGCCGTCGATGCCGATAGTGGCGCCGAACGCTGGACCCAGCGCGTCTCCTCGGAACTGGTGGTCGCTCCGGTGATCGGTGCCGAGGTCGTGGTTGCGCGTTCCAACGATGGTCGCGTTCACGGTTTGTCCGCAGCAGATGGCAAGGTGCTTTGGCAGTTTGATCGCAGTACACCGCTGATCAGCCTGCGCGGCAACGGTCCGCCCTTGCTGGCAGGCGGCAAGGTCTACATTGGCTACGACAATGCCCGGGTGGTGGCGCTCAACGTCGCTGACGGCGTTCTGCAGTGGGAGCAGACCATCGCCCGGCCCGACGGACGCACCGAACTCGAGCGCATGAACGACATCGATGGCGAACTTCAGCTGATCGATGACGCGCTGTATCTGGTGGCCTATCGTGGCCAGATCACGGCCTTGGCCATCGACAATGGTCGTCCGCTTTGGAGTCGCGATCTTTCCTCGTACTCCGGTCTGTCGAGCGCGGCCGACGTGCTGTACAGCGTCGATGACGAGGGCATCCTGTGGGCGGTTGATCGTCGCAGCGGCAGTTCCCTGTGGCGTCAGGACGCGCTGGCGCATCGCTGGATGACCACCCCCGTGGTGATGGCCGATCACATCGTCGTCGGCGATGTCGAAGGTTATGTCCATTGGCTCAAGCGCGAAGACGGCACCACGTCGGCACGATTCCGGGTCGGCAAGAAGGGCATCCGCTCGACACCGCTGGTAGTCGGCAATCGGGTCTTTGTGGCCTCGGTCGACGGCAAGCTGGCTGCGTTCCAGGTGGGCGGCTGAGCTCGGCTCAGCTTTCCCAGCCGCGTTGCTGGCGGCGTCATCTGCCGGTGACGGCGCGCGTGAGGCTCGTTCTACTGGCCTGATTTGCCATGCTCGCGCTATCTTGTGCGCGGGCGTGGTCGGTGTGGCGCGAGCCGCATGCCGCCGGCGCAGTAGCGTACTTTTCCCGTAGTTGCCGTGAGCTTGTCACGGCCTCCCAAGAGGCCTGGATTTCGATGTTGCCTGTAGTGGCCCTGGTCGGCCGACCCAATGTCGGAAAATCGACCCTATTCAATGTGCTCACCCGCACCCGCGACGCCCTCGTCCATGACGAACCGGGTGTCACCCGTGATCGCCACTACGGTATCTGCCGCGTGGGTGAGCAGCCGTTCTTCATCGTCGATACCGGCGGACTGACCGACGAGCGTGAACTGCTCGCGGAGGCCACCGTGCGCCAGTCGCTGGCAGCCGTCGATGAGGCCAGCCTGGCCGTGTTCGTTGTCGATGCCAAGGACGGGCTGACCGCCGCCGACCGCGATATTCTTGCGCAACTCCGCCGTTTCGGACGAACCGTGATCCTCGCGGTCAACAAGACCGACGGCAAGGATCTGCAGGATTCGCTGGCCGAATTCAGCGAGCTTGGCCTGCACCGGGTATTCGCGATCTCGTCTGCGCACAAACGCGGCATCGACGCCCTGGTTGCCGAGATCGAGTCCGAGCTTCCGCCGCCTGCAGAACAGACACTGGAGCTCCGCATGCCGGGCACCCGGGTCGCCATCATCGGACGGCCGAATGTCGGCAAATCGACCCTGGTCAATCGCCTGTTGGGCGAGGACCGGATGATCGCCTCCGAGGTTCCCGGTACCACCCGCGATGCGATCTCCATCGCGATCGAACGCGATGGCAAGCCGTATGTGCTGATCGATACCGCGGGTGTGCGGCGCAAGTCAAAAGTGGAAGAAGCCGTCGAAAAATTCAGCATCATCAAGACGCTGCAGGCGCTGGAACAATCCGACGTCGCGTTGCTGATGATCGATGCCCAGGAAGGCGTGACCGACCAGGATGCCTCCGTGCTGAGTCTGGCCCTGCAGGCCGGTCGCGCACTCGTGGTGGCCATCAACAAGTGGGACGGGCTGAGTACCTATCAGCGCGAACGCTGCGAAACCGAGCTGGATCGCAAGCTGATATTCGTCCCCTGGGCAGAACGCCTGTTCATTTCGGCCAAGCATGGCTCGGGTCTCGGCGAGCTGATGGCGGCCGTGGATCGCGCCGCGGTTTCGGCGGCGGCCAATTTTGGCGCTTCCGAGGTCACCAAGGCGCTGGAAATGGCGGTCGAGAGTTTTCATCCGCCGGTGGTTTCCGGTCGCGCGGCCAAGCTCCGCTATGCGCATTTCGGTGGCAACTTTCCGCCCCGTATCGTCGTCCATGGAACCCGGCTGGAAACGTTGCCGCAGAGCTACATCCGCTACCTCGAGAATTTTTTCCGCAAGCGCTTCCAACTGGTCGGTACGCCGATCGTGATGGATTTCCGCAAGGGCGAGAATCCCTTTGCCGACAAGAAGAACGTACTGACCGACAAGCAGGTCCAGCGCCGGCGCCGCATGATGCAGCACGTGAAGAAGAGATGATGTCGCGCCCATGGTGCGCATTGCACTGTCTTTAGTCAGAGGCCGCCGCGCAGATCTGGTGGCATAATCGCGGCCGAACAGCGGCGAGGTCAGGTGATGTCGGCATTGGAAGTAACCGGGGGCATTCTTGCCGGTGGTCGTGGTCTGCGCATGGGCGGACGCGACAAGGGCCTGATCGAGGTCGGGGATCACACGCTGATCGAACTCACCTGTGCCCGATTGCGGCCGCAGGTTGGCGTGATCATGATCAGCGCGAACCGCAATCTGGACCGCTATGCGGAAACCGGTTTTCCGGTGTACAGCGACGACACCGGCGGGTTTCTGGGTCCGCTTGCCGGAATTGCCAGCTTGCTCGCGCGCGTGCAGACACCGTTCCTGATGACGGTTCCCTGCGATACCCCAGGCTTCCCGGACGATCTTGTCGCGCAGTTGCTGCATCGGCAGCAGGCCACTGGAGCCGATGTGGTGGTTGCCCAGGATGGCGAACAGCGGCAGTTCCTGTTTGCCCTGTATCGGCGCGAACTGGCAGAGCGCGCAGAACGTGCGCTCGAGTCGGGTGAGCGTGCGGTATGGCGTTGGCATGAGAAGCTGGAGATCGCCGAGTGCAGTATCCCAGGCAGTGCCGCGCAATTTCGCAACGTCAATTCCGAACACGATCTCGCCTCCGACTGAAACCCGCCGGCGCATGCCACTGACCACGTTTAGACAGGCGCTGCAGCAGGTCATTGAGGTCGCCTCTGGCTGCGTCTTGCCCGCCGAACACATCGCACTGGAGTCTGCTGGCGACCGCATCCTTGCCGAGGACCTGTGCGCTCCGTTTGCGGTGCCGGGTTTCCGTCACTCGGCCATGGATGGTTATGCGATTGACAACAGCGCCGCTGCGCCGGAAGACGCGTCGTACCGCATCGTCGGCCAGATACTGGCCGGGGATCCGCCGTTTCGCGCCTTGCAGGTCGGCGAGGCCGTTGCCATCGCCACCGGCGCCATGCTGCCGGACAACGCCAGCCAGGTGATCCCTCGTGAGTCCGCAGGGGCCGCAGGAGACGATCGGGTGGTGCTCGCTGCAAACCCTGCGGCGCCCTCGCATATCCGCGGCGCCGAGGACGATTACCGGGCCGGAGAATTGGCCTTGCGCGCGGGCAATCGGCTTGGCTTTGCCGCGCTGGGTGTGCTGGCATCGTTTGGCATGAGCTCGGTTCGGGTGGTTAGGCGGCCGCGTGTTGCGGTGCTGGTGACGGGCAGCGAACTGGTCCCTGCCGGCGCACCGCGCCAGCCCGGCCGCATTCACGACAGCAATGGCGCGAGTCTGCGTGGCTTGTTGCGCGGCGAAGGTATCGAGGTGATGCCGACGGCCGCTCTGGCCGACGATATCGACACGATCCGGCGGCAACTGGCCGCGGCCTGTGCCGGCTCGGATGTGGTGATCAGTACCGGCGGGGCCTCGGCGGGTGTCGCCGATTTCATGCCGAGGCTGCTTGCCGAGCTGGGCGAGGTGGTGTTCTGGAAAGTTGCCATGCGACCTGGCATGCCGGTGCTGTTCGGGCGGGTTGGTCGTTGCCTGGTGTTCGGGCTGCCCGGAAATCCGGTTGCGGTGGTCGCCGGCTTCCTCAGCCTGGTGCGTCCGGTGCTGCGTCGAATGCAGGGCGCCGCGCCGCCGGCAACGGAATGGGCGCGACTGGCGGAGGCCACCGCCAAGAATCACGATCGACTTGAGTTTCGTCGCGCCCACGTGCATGTGGACGAGCACGGTGTGCAACGGGCGTGCCTGCATCCTGCCCTGAGTTCCGGCGTGCTGCGCAGTGTCCTCGAGTCCAATGCCCTGGTCGTGCTTGATGCCGAGCGCCGGCAGTGGCAGGCCGACGAACTGGTGGCCGTATTGCGTTACGGCTGAGCCGGCCTGCGGATGCCATCCGGTTGCCGGCCCGATACACTGACGTCATGAATACACTGGAAATTTCCGTTGAAGAGGCGCTGGACGCTCAGTCCGCCGGCGCCCTGCTGCTCGATATCCGCGAACCGGTCGAGCGCCTCTCGGGCTATCCCAGTGGCAGTGTGCATGCACCGATGTCGCAGGGGTTCGACAGCTGGATGGAGCGCCTTCGCAAGGATCAGCCGCTGCTGTTGTACTGCGCAGCCGGTGTGCGCTCGCTGCATGCGGCGGCGGCGTTTCGCGCTGCGGGATTCGAGGCCGCCATGTCGGTCCGCGGCGGCCAGTATGCCTGGCAGGCGCTGCGTCTTCCGCTGGAAACGCCAGGTTCCGAGGATCCTGCGCTTTCCGAACGCTACGCCCGGCACTGGCGGCTGGAGGAAGTGGGTGTCGAAGGTCAGCGTCGTCTGCTTTCAGCGCGTGTGCTCCTGGTCGGCGCCGGTGGGCTGGGTTCGCCGATCGCCCTGTACCTGGCGGCTGCCGGCGTCGGCCGGATTCGTGTCGTTGACGACGACCGCGTGGAGCGCAGCAATCTGCAGCGCCAGATCATTCACCGCGAGCAGGATGTCGGCGCCAAGAAAGTACGCTCGGCAGTGCGGGCACTGAGCGAACTCAATCCCGATATCGAAGTCGAGGCGATCGATGCGCGACTTGGCGCGGACAATGTGGACGATTTGATCGCCGGCTGCGATGTGGTGATCGATGGCGCCGACAACTTTCCCACACGCTACCTGGTCAATGCCGCCTGCATCCGCGCCGGTGTGCCCTGGGTCTATGGCGGCGTGCAGCGCTTCGAGGGACAGGTCAGCGTGTTTGCCCCGCATCTGAATCGCGGAGTGGCGCCCTGCTATCGCTGTCTGTTTGCACAACCGCCGGGCGCCGGCGAAGCGCCGAACTGCGCCGAGGCCGGCGTGCTCGGCGTGCTGCCGGGCATCGTCGGTACCTTGCAGGCAAATGAGGCACTGAAGCTCCTGCTCGGCATCGGCACTCCGCTGATCGGCCGCCTGCAGTGTTTTGATGCGCTGGCGGGATCATTCCGCGAGCTGCGTTTCCGCGCCGATCCCGACTGTGCCGATTGCGGCGCAGGTACGCCCGTGGCGGTGACGGATGACGCCGTGTTGCAATGTCGTGCCTGAGGCGCTGGCGCCTCGCCGCAACATGCGGCATGCTGAGCCGATGAATCGACGTATCGCTTTTGTTGCCAGTCGTTCCGAAGAAGCCCAGTCCGCCCTGGTCGCCATGCAGGCGGCGCACGGCGAGCACACTCCGGCCGATGCCGATGTGATCGTCGCCCTCGGCGGTGATGGTTTCATGCTGCAGACCCTGCACAAGTATCGTGAACGCGCCAAACCGGTATTCGGCATGAAGCTCGGCAGTATCGGCTTCCTGATGAATGCCTGGCGGCCCGATGGCCTGCTCGCACGCCTGGATCGTGCCGAAGAGACCCTGCTGCGTCCGCTCGAAATGAGCGTAGTCTCGGATTCGGGCTCGACCATTGAAGCGGTAGCCTTCAACGAGGTCTCGCTGCTGCGCCAGACCAAGCAGGCCGCACACATGCGCATCCTGCTCAACGGTACCGAGAAGATGTCCGAACTGATCTGCGACGGCCTGCTGCTGGCCACACCCGCCGGCAGTACCGCCTACAACCTGTCGGCGTTTGGTCCGATCCTGCCGCTCGACAGTCGCCTGCTGGCAATGACGCCGATTTCGCCATTTCGGCCGCGGCGCTGGCGTGGTGCGATTCTGCCCGCGCATGTCGAAGTGAAGCTGGAAATTCTCGATCACTACAAGCGCCCGGTCAGTGCCACCGCCGACGCCAATGAAGTACGTGATGTGGTCGAGGTGACGATCCGTGAATCACGCGACCGCACCGTGACCCTGCTTTTCGACCCCGAACATAAACTGGAAGACCGGATCATCAATGAACAATTCATGCTTTGAGCGTTCGCAAGATCCACGGCGACATCTGCAACCGGTCGCCAGCCTGCTGATTGCCTCGGTGTTCTGGGCCTGCGCGGGTGGGTCCGTCGCGGCTGCTGCGTCGTCGTCGCCGAATGCAGTCGCGGGCATGGACCCCGCGGTCCGTGCCGCCTTGCTCGGCAAATCGAAGCAGCCGATCAGGGTCCTCATCGAACCGGTGTCGGAAGCGCGGCCATTGTCGTCGAAACGCGCGGGTCAGCCGCGCGAGCAGCGCCTGCGCCAGAGCCATGCCGAACTGTCCGCTGCGGCACGCGCCTCGCAGGAGCCGATCGAGTCGTGGTTGCGCGCGCAGGACATCAGGTTCCGCAGCTTCACCGTGGTCAATGTGATCGCCGCCGAGATGAGCCCGGAACAATTGCGGGCGTTGGCCAAACGGCGCGATGTCCGCTACCTCGCTGATGATCGCCCGATCCGCAACCGCTTGCCCGGCGCCGACGCCGCCAAGGACGCCTGCACCGGCACCAACACCACCACCTGGGGCATCCAGCGCGTCAATGCCGACGATGTCTGGGCGCTGGGTTTTCGCGGCCAGGGGGTGGTGGTGGCCGGACAGGACACCGGCTATGACTTCGACCATCCCGCCCTGCTGGCGCAGTATCGCGGCAACGGGCCGACGGTAGAGCATGCCTACAACTGGCATGATGCGATCCGCACCCTTATTGGCACGGGCAGCAACAGCTGCGGACTGGATCTGCAGGTGCCCTGTGACGACAACAATCACGGCACCCACACCATGGGCACCATGGTCGGCCAGGACGACAGCAATGGTTTCACCGTCGGCGTCGCGCCAGATGCGCAGTGGATCGGCTGCCGCAACATGGAAGAAGGCGATGGCACGCCCTCGACCTATCTGGAATGTTTCGACTGGTTTTTGGCACCGACCGATCTGAGCAATCAGAACCCGGATCCCAGCAAGGCGCCACACGTGATCAACAACTCCTGGGGCTGTCCTGTGTCGGAGGGTTGCACGGCGGCGAACTGGTCGCAGATGGATACTGCGGTCAACAATCTGACGGCGGCAGGTGTGCTGGTGGTGGCGTCTGCGGGCAACTCCGGTTCTTCCGGCTGCGGCTCGATCAATACGCCAGCGGCGATGTACGAGAACGCGTTGACGGTGGCCTGGACCACTACCGCCGCGAACAACGCACTGAGCGGCAGCAGTTCGCGTGGCCTGGTCACCGTCGACGGCAGCAACCGGATGAAGCCGGATATTTCGGCGCCCGGCAGTTCGGTGTGTTCCTCGGTGCCTGGCACCGGCTATGGTACATCCAGTGGTACCAGTATGTCCGGTCCGCACGTTGCTGGCGTTGCCGCGCTGCTGATGAGCGCCTTTCCCGAGTTGAAGAACGATCCGCCGGCCGTACGCGACATCCTGCAGCAGAGTGCCTTGCCGCTGCCGCAGGCGGGCACCTGCAATGGCGCCGCCGGCAGCCTGCGGCCGAACCCGTTCACCGGTTATGGTCTGGTCGATGCGCTCGCCGCCTATCAGCGCGCGCAACAGAACCTGGGCGCCTTCTCCGACGGATTCGAATGAACGCGCAGGCGATCCCGGCGGCGCCAGGCAGCACGATCGACAATCGCTTCGTCGTCGCGATTTCCTCGCGCGCCCTGTTTGATCTGCAGGAAAGCCATCATCTGTTCGAGCGTGACGGCCTCGACGCCTATCGCCGTTTCCAGGTCGAGCACGAAAATGATCTGCTCGAGCCCGGCATCGCCTTTCATCTGGTGCAGAAGCTGCTGCGGCTCAACGGGCAGAGTGAGCAGGCGCCCAGGATCGAAGTGATCCTGCTGTCGCGCAATTCGTCCGACACCGGACTGCGGATTTTCAACGCCATCGAGCACTATGGTCTGGACATCGTGCGCGCGGCCTTCACCAATGGCTCACCGACCTGGCCTTACGTGCATCCCTTCGGCGCCGACCTCTTTCTATCGAGCAATGCCGAGGATGTGCAGAACGCACTCAACGCCGGCGTTGCCGCAGCCACCATCCTGCCCGGACGCGCGGCGGCATCGAAGCACGATCAGCTGCGCATTGCCTTTGATGGCGATGCCGTGCTGTTTTCCGACGAGTCGGAACGGATCAGCCATGAACAGGGACTGGCGGCATTCAGCCGCAACGAGGTCGAGCAGGCAGCCGTGCCCCTGTCCGGCGGCCCGTTCCGTGGTTTCCTCGATGCCCTGCACCGGTTGCAGGCGGCCTTTCCAATCGAAGATTCGCCGATCCGTACCGCCCTGGTCACGGCGCGCTCGGCGCCGGCGCACAAACGCGTGATCCTGACCTTGCGGGAATGGGGCGTTCGCGTCGACGAGGCGCTGTTCCTGGGCGGACGCAGCAAGGGGCCGTTTCTTGAAACCTTTGGCGCCGATATATTTTTCGATGACCAGCAGCACAATTGCGATTCCGCGCGTGAACACGTGGCCACCGGCCACGTGCCGCATGGCGTCGCCAATCGCGGTGTGGCAAATAGCTGACAAAGGTCGGGCAGGGCATGTATCGGGGTGCAGGCGCCAAACAGTCCGAGGTCGAATCCGTACCCGGCTCCCGACCGTTTGCCCCGCAAATCCTGCGATTTTCAGCCTTCCGGCGCAAGCGCGCGGGCATTGGCCGCAACTGCGACCAGCGCACTTTCTGCCTGAACTGAAGCGATCAGCAGCGAGGGTCCGGGGTTACGTGGCCGAAGAGCCGGCACTACACTTCCGCTTCTTTTCCGCCCCAATCGGTAATTGCCATGGCGCTCAATCCCTACGACCTGTTCGACATCCGTTCCCTGCTCAGCGACGAAGAGCGCGCCGTCCAGGATGCCGTCGCCCGCTTCACCGACG
Source organism: Pseudomonadota bacterium (assembly GCA_022843465.1). Classification (GTDB taxonomy): domain Bacteria; phylum Pseudomonadota; class Gammaproteobacteria; order Xanthomonadales; family Ahniellaceae; genus 0-14-3-00-62-12. Next base: position 139,925 of record JALHNO010000004.1, read on the forward strand.
AGCGCGTGCTGCCGATCATTGGCGACTGCTTCGACAAGGGCGAGTTTCCGCGCCATCTGATCACCGAAATGGCCGAGATGGGACTGCTCGGCTCCAGCCTGCCCACCGAATATGGCTGCGCCGGCATGAATGCTGTCAGCTACGGACTGATCTGCCAGGAACTCGAGCGCGGCGACTCCGGCATCCGCAGTTTTGCCTCGGTGCAGAGCTCGCTGTGCATGTATCCGATCTATGCCTATGGCAGCGAAGAGCAGCGCCGTCGCTGGTTGCCCGAGATGGCGGCGGGCAAGGTGATCGGCTGCTTCGGCCTCACCGAACCGCATGGCGGCTCGGATCCGGCCAACATGAAAACCCATGCGCGCCGCGATGGCGGCGACTGGGTGATCAATGGCGCCAAGATGTGGATCACCAATGGCAATCTCGCCGACATCGCCATCGTCTGGGCAATGACCGACGACGGCATCAACGGCTTCATCGTCGAGAAGGGCGCGCCGGGATTCGCCGCTCAGGAAATCCACAAGAAGATGAGTCTGCGCGCATCGGTCACCTCGGCACTGTTCTTCGACAATGTCCGCGTGCCCGAGTCCAGCCGCTTGCCCAACGTCAAGGGTCTGAAAGGACCGCTGGGCTGTCTGACGCAGGCGCGCTACGGCATCACCTGGGGCCCGATCGGTGCCGCCATCGCCTGTCTGAAAGACGCCTGCGAGTATTCGAAGTCGCGCATCCTGTTCAATCGTCCGATCGCCGCGACTCAGGCCGTGCAGCTGAAGCTGGCCGACATGAGCCGACGCATCACCCTGGCGCAGTTGCTGTCGCTGCAACTGGGACGCCTGAAGGACGCCGGCACGATGCAGCCGACCCAGGTCTCGCTGGCGAAGTGGAACAATGTGCGGATGGCGCTGGATATCGCGCGTGAGGCACGCGACATTCTGGGTGGAGCCGGGATCACCACCGAGTACTCGCCAATCCGGCACGCACTGAATCTCGAGTCGGTCATCACCTACGAGGGCACCGAGACCGTGCACCAGCTGGTGGTTGGCCGTGAGCTCACGGGTATCAATGCGTTCTGAGCGCGTCAGGCGCCACTGATGTCCGCGCGGGGCAACTCTGAACCCTCGCGCATCCGGAGGACTAGGCTATGGGTTCCAGACTGTGGTGGGTGTTGGGTGCCGCGCTGTTCGTCGTGGTGGGTGTGTTCCTGTTCCTGGGTGATCAGCGCGACGATGGCCAGGACAAGCGCATCACTGGTCTGTCCCAGGAAACCGGCAAGCTGGCCGATGCGACCACCCAGAACGCCGAGGCCACCAAGGTGCTGGCCAAGGCCGTGGGTGACCTCAGTGCCGATGCGCAGGCCGATGAGCAGCGCCTGAGCAAGCTCGAAGGTCAGACTTCGGAACTTCGCGAACGCGTGCAGTTGGTCGAGGACGATATCCAGACCCGCGAGGCTGCCAAGGCCTACAGCTTCATCGCATCGGACCTCAGCATTGCCGGCATGGCCAAGGTCGCGGTCGCCGAGGCGATCATGAGCAACGGCAGTGCGCCCGGGACCAATGCCGAGGCCGGGCTGCCGTCGCCCGCTGATATGCGTGGTCAGAGCCTGCGTGCCACCTATGTACAAACCGGTGGCCGGATCGTGCTTGAGTATGACCGCAACAGTGGTGTCGATGGCGGTACCGTACGTCTGGTTCCCGATGTCCCGCTGGCACTGCGTACGGGCATCCTCAACTGGCGCTGCGAGAGCGACGACTACGCCGATATCGAGGCGTTCCTGCCCAACTGCAAGTACGTCGGCACCGAATAGGAACCCTATGCTTACCGTCTATGGAATGAAAGCCTCTGGCAACTGCTACAAGGTGCAGTTGCTGCTCGAACAACTACGACAGCCGTACCAGTGGATCGAGGTGAACAGCGCGGCAGGTGAGACTCGCACGCCGGAATTCCTCGCGCTCAATGCCAATGGCCGTGTGCCGCTGCTGCGTCTTGACGATGGCCAGCTGCTGGCCGAATCCAATGCCATCCTCTGCTATCTCGCCGATGCCAGCCCCCTGCTGCCGGCTGATCGACTGGAGCGCGCCCGCGTGCTGCAATGGATGTTTTTCGAGCAGTACAGCCACGAACCCTATATCGCGGTGGCGCGCTTCATCTGCGGCTGGCTGCCGGCTGATCATCCGCGCCGCGATGAATTGCCGCGACTGCGCGAACGTGGGCATGCCGCACTGGCCGTGATGGAACGGCATCTGGCCGATAGCGCGTTCTTCGTGGCATCCGGTTACAGCGTGGCGGATATCGCGCTGTTCGCCTACACACATTGCGCCGGGATGGGCGGCATCGCGCTCGATGACTACCCGAATGTGCGCGCCTGGCTCGATCGCGTGCGCGCGACGCCGGGCTTTGTCCCCCAATCACCTTGAGCAACGAGAGCACCATGTCGGTCAGCACCCCGGTAATTTCCGCCCGCGCCAAGAACGTCAATCGGGCGCAGGTCTGCGACGAGAATTTTTCCGAGTTTGTCCGTTCCTGGGCGGGCACGGCAGCACCGCGCCCGGCCGCCGACGCGCCGGTTGTGGACGGAAGCCTGTGCACTTCCGCTGATTTTCTGGCGCTGTTCGAATCGCAGCTGATCAGCCGCCATCTCGATCTGATGGCGCGCGTGCTGCGCGTGCAGAACAAGGTCTACTACACGATCGGCAGTTCCGGCCACGAGGGCAATGCCATGGTCGCCCGGCTGACCCGGCATACCGATCCGGCCTTCCTGCATTATCGCAGCGGCGGCTTCATGGCCGAGCGTTTCCGCAAGTTGCCGGGAATGGATCCGGTGATGGACTCGGCGCTTTCGTTTGCCGCCAGTGAACAGGACCCGGCTTCCGGCGGACGTCACAAGGTCTGGGGCTCCAAGCCGCTGTGGGTGCTGCCGCAGACTTCGACGATTGCCTCGCATCTGCCGAAGGCGCTAGGCACCGCGCTGGCGATCGAGCAGGCGCGGCGGATCGGTCACAGCCTGCCGATTCCGGCTGACAGCATTGCGATCTGTTCCTTCGGTGATGCCTCGGCCAATCACGCCACCGCGCAAACGGCATTCAATGCCGCGCAATGGACCAGTTACCAGAAGCTGCCGGCACCGGTACTGTTTGTCTGCGAGGACAATGGCATCGGCATATCGGTGAAAACGCCAGGCGGATGGATCGCCAATTCGTTCCAGAGCCGCCCCAATCTGGCCTATTTCTTCGCTGACGGACTCGATGTCGCCACCGGTTACGAGCAGGTGGCGCGTGCCGTCATGCATTGCCGTACCACACGGCAACCGACCTTCCTGCATCTGCGCACCACCCGGATCATGGGACACGCCGGCACCGACTTCGAAGTCGAATACCGCGCGCTGGAGGAACTGCTCGCGGTAGAAGCCAGCGATCCCTTGCTGCGTTCGGCCGAAATCGCCCTGGCCTCGGGGCTGTTTTCACCGCCGCAGTTGCTGGAATTCTATGAAGCGATCCGCAAGCGCTGCATGGATGCGGCCGAGCATGCCGACAAGACGCCGAAGATTCTCAGCCGCGAGCAGGTGATGCAACCGCTGGCGCCGTTCCACGCAGACCGGGTCAAGGCCGAGGCCGAGCGCTCCGATTACAGCGAGCGTCGCCTTGCGGTATTTGGCAGCGAGCAGCAATTGCCGGAACGCCAGCCGCCACGGCATCTGGCGATCCAGATCAACAATGCGCTGCACGATATCTTCTGCAAGTATCCCGAGACCCTGCTGTTCGGCGAAGACGTGGCGCAGAAGGGCGGTGTCTATACGGTGACCAAGGGCCTGCACAAGGCGTTCAAGGGCACCCGGGTGTTCAACACCCTGCTCGATGAAACCACCATTCTTGGTCTCGCCCAGGGCTATGCCAATATGGGCATGCTGCCGATGCCCGAGATCCAGTATCTGGCCTATTACCACAATGCCTGCGATCAGATCCGCGGCGAGGCGTGCTCGCTGCAGTTCTTTTCCAATGCCCAGTTCGCCAACCCGATGGTGGTGCGGATGGCGGGCCTGGGCTACCAGCGCGGTTTCGGTGGTCATTTCCACAATGACAATTCGATTGCCGCGCTGCGCGACATTCCTGGCCTGACGATTGCCTGTCCGAGTCGCGGCGATGATGCCGCCGGCATGTTGCGTACCCTGGTTGCCATGTCCAAGATCGATGGCCGCGTCGGTATCTTCCTGGAACCGATCGCGCTGTACATGACCAAGGACCTCTACGAACCGGGAGACGGCGGCTGGTTGACGCATTACCTCGCAATCGACCAGTCTGTACCGTATGGTGAAGAGCGTGTGTACGAGGATGCCGCCACTGACCTGGTGGTCATCACCTATGGCAACGGCGTACCGATGGCGCTGCGGGCCGCGCGCACCGTGTTGGCGCATACCGGAAAGCGTACCCGTGTCATCGACTTGCGCTGGCTGCAGCCGCTCAATGAGGCCGCGATCCGCCGCCATGCCGGCGATTGCGACCGCATCCTGGTCCTCGACGAGGGCCGCCGCAGTGCCGGCATAGGCGAGGGCGTCCTGACGGCGATTGTTGAGGGTGGCCTGGGCCACAAGCCATTGCGACGTATCGTGGGCGACGATACCTATACCCCATTGGCCGCGGCCGCCAACCTGATCTTGCCCACCGACCAGACGGTGGCGGCGGCATTGCTGGAGCTGGCAACCGCCGTCTGATCCGTAAGCCCCTCAATCATGGGTGGAGCCGGCGCGCGGATTCGCCTATGATTCCCCCGTCATGTCAGAAACCCAAGCACTCACCATTCTGTTCGCCGATGTCAGCGGCAGCACCAAGCTGTTTGAGCTGCGCGGCGATGTCGAGGCACGCCGAATCATCTCCGGCGTGCTGGATGCACTGACCGAGATCACAGCGCGCCACGGCGGCCGGGTGATCAAGACCATCGGTGATGAAGTGATGTGCACGTTCCCGGGCGCGCTCAACGGCGTGCTCGCGGCCATCGACATGCAGAAGCGCGTGGCCCACGACCCGGTCTTCGTAAAGGACAATCTCGCGATCCGCATCGGCCTGCATCATGGCGACGCCCTGGTCGAGAATGGCGATGTATTTGGCGATGCCGTCAACACCGCTGCCCGCATGGGCTCGACTTCCAAACGCGAGCAGATCGTCACCACCGTAGCCACCGTGCGCGGCATGACCAATCTCGGCAGCGTGAAAACACGCGCCCTGGGCGCAGTGCGCGTCAGCGGCAAGATCGAGCCGCTCGAGATCGTCGATGTCATCTGGCAGGAAGACCTGTCCAATGTCACCACCGTGCAACGCGCGATCCGGCTGGACGATCTGCAGGGCGCCGGCGGTGCCAAGCTGACCATCCGGTTCAAGGGCCGTGTGATCGAGATCAGCCCGACCTCACCGCCTTTCACGCTCGGCCGCGATGCCAACTCCAGCATGGTCGTCGACAACGAATGGGTGTCGCGCAATCACGCCACCATCGAATACAAGCGTGGCTATTTCATGATCGCCGACCGCAGCACAAATGGTACCTTCGTCAAATCCGGCGACGACGACGAACTGCGCGTCCATCGCGACGAAATCCATCTGCGCAAGACCGGCACAGTGAGTCTAGGCCAGGCGGTAGCGGCCAATACGGACAATATTCTGTATTTCCAGTGTACGCCCTGAGGGTGAGCTGACACTGCGCCCAACAGCCGCAGGACGATTCAGCCGGTTGCCTGCGATGGCGCAATGTCTCGATGCTCCGGTGCGCGATCGACTCAACTACGTGTGGCGACGCTTGTAGCGCGCTCAGCAGCTTGTAGAGCAATCGACGAAGCGCGTTGCGCCGTGCTGAAAGCCTGCCGCCGTGCAGTGCCGGCACCCACTACAAGCCAATGCCGCGGATTTGCTGCTGTGTGGAACTCACCACCTGAGCGCGTCCCAGAAACTTGCATTCGCCGCCCGGCTGCCGCTGAACCGACCAGTGCAGATCGCTTGCCCGCAGGCCGAAATCACTCAAGGTTGATTGCACCTGGCGCAATCGGAGCAGACGGCGCAAGGGTATTGCGCACTCGACCGCGGACAGACCGAGTGCCATTTCGACAGGGATGACTCGACCGCCTTCAGCAACGAGTCGACTTATCGTCCCTGAGGAGAGCGTACGGCCTGGTCGAATGTCCGCAGAGTATGCGCGCTCGCGTCGCCACGATTCTTCACCGGGGGCATCGAAAAAGCCGAATTCAACCAATTGTTCACTGGCCTCTACGCGCAGACCGTCCAGTCGACCGCTCAGAAGCTGCCCGTAGCGCGACAACAGGTCTGGCCTCCGCCCCAGGCCGCAGGACTCCAACTGGAGCAGCGTGCGCGCGTCGAGCACGTCCCCGCTCAGCGCGGGAAATGCGCCACTTGTGATCAGCAGATCCAGCTCAGAGGCCCGCATTGGCTTCTCGCCAGGGAAGACTGGAATGCTGGCGCCCGTCCACTGCGACCCGTGCGCAATCACCACCACCTTGCCCCAGGGGAGTGAGCCGCGCGCCTTTGAGCGGACGAGCCATTCGCGAATTTCCGACCAGCTTCGTGCCTGGGTGACCAGCAGGTCCTCAGCAATCCTGCGATCGCGGTAATAGCGCGCTCCCGCCGCGAAGAACGCACTGTCGGGACGGGTGTCTTCACCCACAACAAAAATGGCTGATCGTCGTTGCTCCGCCGCAGCGGACGACCCGATCAGAGCCACGAGCACAAGGCTCGAGGCGACAATCCATGCGCGAAACTCACCCACGTGGTGACCCGGTGATCAGGGCGAGTACGTCGTCCGGGTAGTCGGAGAACCCATCCGGTGCAATGAGGATGGCATGCGTCGGGAACGCGATAAGGATGCGCTCGCCGAGGACTGTGAATTGTGCCAGTTCAGGCCGTATCGCCAGCAACTTCCGCCATGCCTCGCCGCCCAGTCGTACGCGAAGCACGATCTGCTTGGCAAACGAGCGATCCGTCCACACGCCCTGCACAAGCTGGAATTTGCGCCCGCCAATCGATCGCGCCGCGAGGGCCGCATTGATGACCGGAGGAGCGGAAATCGAATGAGGCGCGATCATGTCCAGTGAAATAGGCTCTGCAAGCCCGTAGCCGCTGGCCGACCCTTTAGCCACGGCCGGTTGCTCGACAAGCTCGGCAGTTCCATCAGCACGCACGCGCTGGTCTACCGCCACGAACGAGGTGTACGGGGTCAGCAGGTTGAACTCCATGCCCAGCGCCTCGATCTCCTTGCTGTGGTCGACCCCATCGGTCTGACCATAGACGGCTGTCTGTCGCTCATCAAGCAGTCGCTGAATGCGTTGACGTGCCCAAAGTTGCCGCAGCGCTGACAAGTGATCGGAAGCAAAACCTGGCACGATGCGCACGGTTTGCTGGTAGGGCTGACCGGAACTGGAGCCCTTGATGGTGATGTCCTGTGGCGACTGTCCGCGATACCGACCAACCACGACCAAGGGTCGTTCCGCGAGCAGATCAGGCAAGTGCGTCGGCTCAAGATCAAAAACGCCCTCTGCGTCATGGTCAAGCTTGATGCCGGTAAGCAGGGGTCGATCGATGTACTCGCGTAACCGTTGCGCCACCTCGCGCCCCTTGCCGAGTTCGTCCACGATGAACGGCTCGCCCATTCCGGCCCGCGCCAGCAGGTTGATGACTGGCCGCTCGACCGAGGGACCTATCCCAAAGGCGAACAGGTTTGCCTCCCCCAGATGTTCGCGGATCGCACGATAATCCCGGCCTGCAACCCAAATGGCGCCATCGGTCACGATGACGATGCTCCGAGCGAAGTCCTTCGTGCGCGGCAGGGCGTAAGCCTGCAGGAGGGCAGTGATCAGCTCTGTGCCGCCGCCGGCCGTGGCATCCTCGATGAACGAGCGCGCACGACTGAGGTTGTGCGGGTTGGCCGGAACCGACCCGGACTCCGAGAGGATCTTCGAACCGCCGGAGAATTGGAGGATATTGAAAAGTTCGTTCGGGCGCATTGAGCCCACCAGATCCAGCAGCATGTCCTTGCTGATGTCCAGAGGCGTGCCGTGCATGGATCCAGAAACGTCGACAACGAAGATGAATTCACGTGGCACGACTTGCGCGGGTTGCACGCGTCGTGGCGGTTCCGCCAACATCAGGAAGTAGCCGCCATCTTTCTCGGGGAACGCCATGATGCCGGTCTCGATGTCACCGCCCGCATAACGGAATCGGAGCGAATAGTCCTTGCGGGCGGCATCCTGCTGCGAATCTTCGCCGAGCAATACCTGCGCCTGATGTGCGTCCGGTCGCTCGACCTCGATCGCGTGGGAGGCACTGCTGATTTCGCCGAGCGGCAGGGCACCCATGATGCGAACCTGCAGATCAAACGAGTAGTCCACGACGTGACCGTCCCGCGAGGTGGGTGTATCGATTGCCTCTGCTCCCTGGCCAGCGTAGCGATTGCCGATCGTGCTCGGGAAGAAAAACTCGTACTCACCTTTGGTCGGCACCAGCAGCTCGGTGTAACGTAGCTCGACTTCGATCTTGTCCGCCGGCAGCACGTTCGCCAGGTTCATTCGAAAGATGCTGGGATCGAGTTGTTCGAGCAGGCTTGCTGTCTTCCCTTCGGAGCGCGCCTTTTCGAATTCCGCCTTGGCAACCTGCTTGGGCCGGATGTTGGCCCGAATCAGGCGATCGCCGACGCGCATGGTCAATGCATAAATCGCGGCGCGATCTGAGCCCGGAAAAACATAGACCACATCGATGGTCCGATCTCCGCGATTCTCGTAGGTCTGCTTGACTCTGACGTCGGCAATGACGCCGGCAATGCTCACGTCCACCGCAGTGAAGGCCAGTGGCAGTTCCTCGACCTGACCGTCGCTGGCAGCGAGATACGGCGCCGAGCCGCGACTCGCCGCCCAACTGCCCGAGCACGCCAACAGAATCGACACGAAGAACGCCCACCGGATTGCCGCTTGCATGTCAGATCCTTCCTTGCGTGTGAGAACTCGGTCTAGTGAAAGCGCCCGAATGTGGACAGTCATCGATGGCCATCTTGCCGACACAGGCATGCCGCTTACGTGCATCGGAAGCGTACGGCGCAATGACCGGATGGCATGGCGCCGCATGGAATTGGCCCATGGGCGGGAGTGTTGCACAAAGACCGAAACCGGGGTCGAAACCGGGGGCAGTGTACCAATGCGAGCGAACGGTAGTAGCCAGGTGGGGGAGCGTGTTTGGCGCCAGCGACTGGGCCAGCGCATCACCTTGGCGAACCATGCGCGCTGGCGCGATCGCTTTTGCCGTTGCTTCTGCGCGCTTGGAGCGCGCTTCTTTTCCAAGGGGCCCCTCTGCGGCGGTGATCGGTGGGCGCGATCAGCACGAAGTGCGGCCGCATGGATGCGGCCGGTCGGCGATCGCACAGGGATGTGCGCCCGCCGACCAGCGAGCACCGAGCACGAACCTGGAGGGGTGAGACACCATGCTTTCGACATGCGTTGAATCGCATGTCGAATGGGGTTGAACGCCCGGCATGGATGCCGGGCCGGGCGCCGTCCGCCAGGGATGGTTTGCGAAGCGCAATTCGGAACGAAACCGGCGTGGGGTGGCGTTCTCTTTGGTGACTTTCTCTTGCCCCATTCAAGAGAAAGTTACTCGCGCGTGAGCGCGAAAGCTCTTTGTCGTGCCGCAGGCACGATGCGCCCGAAGGGTGCGGGCTATTGATCTTCGGGACGAAGTACGTTCCATGTCGGCCGCGGCGTGACGCAGGGTAGTGTCTGCAGGAATGACTGAAGTCAGCCAACCGCCGCCAGCTGCCGCGCCCGAAACGTCTGCACCCTCGGGTCAATCACGCGCTTCCACAGCGGCGGCACCAGGGCGAGCAGAAACATCGCGGCGTAGCCGCCAGGAAGTTGCGGGCTGGCGTCGTAGTGGCGCAGGGACTGGTAGCGGCGGCGCGCGGTCTCGTGGTGGTCGGAGTGGCGTTGCAGCTGGAACAGCATCAGGTTGGTCAGCAGGTAATTCGAGTTCCAGGAATGCAGGTGGGTGGTGCGCTCGTAGTGGCCGTTGTCGAGGGCGCGGCGTTCGAGGCCGTAATGCTCGACGTAGTTGATCACTTCCAGCGTCATCGCGGCGATCAGGCCCTGGGCGAAGAAGAATGCCAGTCCGGCAGCGCCGGCGTAGGCGTAGATCAGGCCACCTAGCACAAGGGTGACGGCGGACCAGATCAGCATCTCGTTGCGCCAGTGCAGCACGCCGACTCCTAGTCGTCGCAGACGATCGGCTTCCAGACGCCAGGCGTTCTGCGTGTTGCGCCAAAGTGCCTGCGGAACAAAGGTATAGACCTGGCTGCCGAGCGGAGCGGATGAGGCGTCATGCGGGGTGCTGACATGCACATGGTGACCGCGCAGATGCTCGATCTTGAAGCCGAAATAGTTGACGGTACAGAGCAGAAGTCCGCCCGCCCAGGGCTCCAGCCGACCGGACTTGTGGATCAGTTCATGGGCGACATTGATCGCCAATACGCCACTGACTACGCCCTGGGACAGCAGCCAGCCGAGCTTGCCGACCGCCGTCAACGGCAGTGCACTGAACTGCGCCGCTGACCAGAACACCAGGATCAACTGGATGGGCAGACAGGCGAGGGTGAGCAGACGGTACCAGGACCGCAACTGCAGTCGCTCGGCCTCGATCTCGTCGGGGTTGCTGGCGTCGGCGCCGATCAGATAATCCGCCAGCGGCAGCAGCACGAACAGGAAAAACAGCGGGAACCAGGTGGCCAGATCGGCACTGAGCACACCGCGCGCCAGCAACCAGATGGCGAACGGCATCAGCGCCGGTGTAACAAAGGCCAACAGGTAACCGACAGCCTTGAGACGAATCATGTCGACGTCCTTGAGGAGTTCGCCAGAGCATGTGCCGACCGCGCCGGCGAGTCAATCGGGTGGTTTGGCGGCGCCCTTCACGGGAGCCTCTAGAAACCTTCTGAGCGGATTGAGTGCAAGGCGCACGGAGCGCAGGAACCGCAGTGTACGTGCTGGTACATGAGGATTCCGAGCACCGCGCAACGCAGCAATCGATTCGGTCAGAAGGTTTCTAGAGGTTCCCTTCAGATGATCTGTGGCTCCGGCTCGACACGGACACCAAACCGGGTGTACACGGCGTCCTGCACTTCACGCGCCAGCGCCAGCAGGGCGCTGCCGCTGGCATTGCCATGATTGACCAGGACCAGGGCGTGACCGGGTGCGATGCCGGCATCGCCCACCCGACGCCCCTTGAATCCCAGCTGTTCGATCATCCAGCCGGCGCTGAGCTTGCAATGCAGGTCCGCTGTCGGCCACTGCGGCATTGCCGGGTAGCGGGCGCGCAGGGACTGCGCCAGGTCAGCATCGACGATCGGGTTCTTGAAGAAGCTGCCGGCATTCGGCAGCACGTCGGGCTGGGGCAGTTTGCGTCGACGCAGGCGCCGTACGGCTTCGGCCACATCGGAGGCGCCGGGCTGATCGATCTGCATCGCGGCAAGTTCTTCGCGGAGGCCGGCGTAGTCGGTGCGCAGACGGGCGGCGCGCTGCAGGCGCAGTTGAATGGCCAGTACCACGAAGCGCTTTGGTTGCCGCTTGAACATGCTGTCGCGGTAGCCGAGCCCGCAGTCCGCCGCCGCCAACTCGCGGCAGGCACGCTCGACCCGATCGTAGACTTCGACCGTGCTGAGCACGTCGGAAAGTTCAACTCCGTAGGCACCGATATTCTGGATCGGCGCGGCGCCGCAGCGACCGGGGATCAGGGCCAGATTCTCGATGCCCGACCAGCCCTGCTGCAGCGTCCAGGTGACCAGGGCATCCCAACTGGCACCGGCCTCGGCGCGGATCAGGGCGTGATCTGCCTGCTCGTCGAGCAACTCGATCTGAGCATGATTCAGCCGTAGTACCAGTCCATCGAAATCGCCGGTGAACAGGATATTGCTGCCCTCACCGACCGTCAGCAGGGGCAGCCCGCTGAAGCGGGGATCGGCCAGCAGGTCGGCAAGTCCGGACGGATCATCCAGCTCGATCAGGTAACGTGCGCGTGCAGCAACCGCCAGGGTGTTGAGGCCGTGCAGCTCGGCATGCTCGGTGATCTGCAGCCCCGGTTTGTTCACTGGCCGGCCGCCTGCAAGCGGGCGATTGCGTTCACGGATTCCGCAATGAGCGCCGGCCCGCGGTAGATCATCCCGGTATAGAACTGCACGAGCGTGGCGCCGCACTCGATTTTCCTGGCGGCGTCGGCGCCGCTGAGAATGCCGCCGACACCGATCAGGGGAACACGTCCCTGCATTCGCTTTGCCATGCCGGATAGCACGCCGGTCGATTTGGTGAATACCGGTCTGCCGCTGAGGCCGCCGGCTTCATCCGCGAATTTTTGCCCGGCGACGTCGGGCCGATCGAGCGTGGTGTTGGTGCAGATCAGACCATCGATGCCTTCATCCAGAAACACGCCGGCCATCGCATCGAGTTCGCCTTCATCGAGATCCGGCGCGATCTTGACCAGCAAGGGTACCCGTTTGCCGTGCCGGGTCTGCAGCTGTGCGCGCGCATCGATCAGGGTAGCGACCAGGCGGCGCAGTGCATCGGCCGATTGCAGATCCCGCAACCCGGTGGTGTTCGGCGAGGAGATATTCACCGTCACATAGCTGGCGCGTGCGTAGACCTTGCGCAGGCAGATCAGATAGTCGTCGACCGCCTGTTCGTTGGGGGTGTCCTTGTTCTTGCCGATATTGATGCCGAGCGGTCCGCTGAAACGCGCGCAGTCGACATTGCGCACCAGGGCGTCGACCCCGCGATTGTTGAAGCCCAGCCGATTGATCACCGCTTCCGACTGCGGCAGCCGGAACATCCGTGGCCGCGGATTGCCTTCCTGCGGCTTGGGTGTCGTGGTGCCGACTTCGATGAAGCCAAAGCCGAGCGATGCCAGCGCATCGACATGGGCGCCGTCCTTGTCGAGGCCGGCGGCGAGCCCGACCGGATTGCCGAACTCCAGGCCGAACACAGTGCAGGGCAGGGCGGCCGGGCGATTGGCGAGCAGCGGATTGAGTCCGCTGCGATAGGCCAGCTCAATGGCGCGCAGTCCCATGCCATGGGCGGTTTCGGCATCGAGTGCAAACAGAAATGGGCGGGCAAGTGCGTACATGCAGGGCGGGCTCGTGCGGCAGGAGCGCATTGTCGCCTGTTTCGTCACCCGCGCCGAAGTCTGTCGCGATGGCATTCGGCTGACAATTTGCCATGAAGCCTTCGGTCCGGGCCATTGACCCAGTGGAATCCGAGTGCTCCGCAGGGCCGACGTTTCGGCAACACGACAACAGCGCGCATGTCAGGGTTCGTCTCCCTGTGTCTGGCGACAGACGCAGGGCTTCCTCGGCATGCACGCTAGGCTTCCTCATTGGCCGCGAGGTGAGGCGGAAACGTACCGTCGTTGAACGATGCGTGTCGGCAGTCACTCAGACCCGTCGAATGCAGCCTCCTGCGACTCAGCAGTCGCCGTAGGCAACAATGCCGTTGTTTGGCGTGCTGGTCGATGGATCGTTCCAATCCGCCAGATTTGGACCGCCGAGAATGTAGGTGAAGGCGGCCGGGGTTCCGCTGTCTTCATAGGCTTGAAGCCCTTCTTTACCCAGGCAACCTTCCGCCGAATTGGAGGATGACTTCGGGCAGGTCATCCCCAGCTCGTAGACGTTTTCGTTGGAATCGACGAACCTGCAAAAGACTCGGTCGTTGGTGCTGATCAGGAAGACCTGCTGCTTTCCCGCCTTGATCGTAAGACCGACATACATGCCCGCGATCGGTTGGCAGGCGATATCCGCGCAAGTGACAGGCGCGGAATTCTGGCTGTTGTCAATCGTGAGGGTGATTCTTGTGGCCAGGGTGGCGGTCATGATGACTCCGATAGTGAGGATGGACGGGTCCGGCCTGCACAAGACAGTTGCTGTGGCGTACACCGGCATCCACATATTCCTCGGCTGGGCAGCGGATATCGGCTCAGTTCGGGATCAGATCGGAATTGGAGATCAGTTGGATCGCCGTCGCAAAAAATCCCGCAACACATTCAGAGTGCGCAAGCACATTTTGCGGGCGCGCCAGAGTTCGCCGGGCGCCCGGCAAATGCAGACTCAAGAACGAGGTTCGCCTATTCCGCCCCGCAAACGCCGCCCAAAGCGGGCGCCTGCATGGCCCGCGAGGCGTGGTGATCAGCAAGCGAGCTCAATCCGGGACGGTCCAAGCAAAGCCGATCAGCCGAAAATCTCTTGGCGAGGTCTGCCTGATCCTTGCATCGAGTAATTCAATGACCGGGCTCACTGGATTCGAAGACGCGTCACCGCTGTCCATCGGACACTGCGAGTCGCCGTCGCGTTCGTCATTGCAGATTCAGCCACGACTGGCGAGACTGGCGGCAGCACCTACTGGAACGTACCCATGCAGCTGAGATTTCTGACACTCCTTGCGCTCTTTGTGGTGGCCTCGACCGCGCACGCGGATAGCGCGCGCGAGCGCATGGAGCGTTTTGCCAAGGGGCTGGACCGGCTGTCCGGAACCTTCAGCCAGTTGACGATCACCCCGGATGGCGATGTCCAGGAAGAGTCCACGGGCCATCTGGCGATGCGCGCGCCGCGGCAGTTTCGCTGGGAATACCTCGAACCGTTTCCGGAACTGATCGTCGCCGATGGCGACAATGTCTGGATCTACGATCCCGATCTGGAGCAGGTGACGGTGCGCAACCAGTCGCAGGAAGAGAGCCAGAGCCCGCTGACCGTGCTGATCGATCTCTCGCAACTGGATCGCGAGTTCAAGACCCGCGCTCTTCCGCCAGCGGCAGGGCTCGAATGGCTGGAGCTCACATCGACCGCCGAGGAACCCGGATTCAAGGCGGTACGGATCGGCATGGGCGCCGCCGGTCCCGAGCGCATGGTGATGGTCGATCTGATCGACAACCGCACCGAGTGGCGTTTTTCCGACTGGAAGCGCAATCCCGATCTGGCGGCTGATGCGTTCCGCTTTGTGCCGCCCAAGGGTGTCGAAATCGTCGGTGAGCCCGTGCGTGGTGCCGAGGTCAGGCCGATTCCCGACTGATCGTCCGCTTCGCGGCTGGTCACGGTGCCGGCACGGCGCCTGCCAGCTTCTGGCAAACTGCGATGATGTCGAAATCGTCCACGGGTTCGCTGTTCACCGCGCCGGAGTCGCTCAAGCCTTTGGCCGAGCGCATGCGGCCCCGCCGTCTCGATGATTTTGTCGGGCAGCAGCGCTTGCTGGCTCCGGGCACGGCATTGCGCAGCGCCATCGAGGCCGGCCGCGTGCACTCGATGATCCTCTGGGGCCCGCCGGGTTGCGGCAAGACCTCGCTGGCGCGGGCGCTCGCCGAGTATGTCGATGCCGAGTACGCCTCGCTGTCGGCGGTATTGAGCAATCTCGCCGAGGTACGCGGTGTCCTCGCCGAGGCGGATCGCCGCTACGCTGAAGGCCGGCGCACGGTGCTGTTCATCGACGAAGTGCATCGCTTCAACAAGGCGCAGCAGGATGCCTTTCTGCCGCATATCGAACGCGGCAGCATCCTGTTCGTCGGGGCCACCACCGAGAATCCCAGCTTCGAATTGAACTCGGCCCTGCTGTCGCGTTGCCGCGTCCACGTCATGGATGCGGTAGCGGTGCCCGCCCTGGTGCAGGCATTGCGGCGCGCCCTGCAGGATCGCGAACACGGTCTCGCTTCGGCAGGTCTGGCGATTGACGACGCGGCGCTCGATCAGCTCGCGGTTGCCGCCGATGGCGATGTGCGGCGCGCACTGACCCTGCTCGAAATCGCCGCCGAACTGGCACGCGAGGGGCGCATCGATGCCAGCACACTCGATCAGGTGCTGGCGGATCGGGTGCGCCGTTTCGACAAGGGTGGCGATGCCTTCTACGACCAGATATCCGCCCTGCACAAGTCGGTGCGCAACTCCAATCCGGATGCCGCCCTGTACTGGATCGCGCGCATGTTCGATGGCGGTTGCGATGCCGCCTATCTGGCGCGCCGGCTGACCCGGATGGCGATCGAGGACATAGGTCTGGCCGATCCATCGGCAGTGGAACGCGCCATCGCCGCCTGGGAGACCTACGACCGGCTGGGCAGCCCCGAAGGCGATCTGGCACTCGCCGGATTCGCGGTCTATCTGGCGATGGCGCCCAAGAGCAATGCCAGCTATATCGCCTTCAAGGCGGCGCAGAAGGACGTGCAGGCGCACGGGTCGCTGCCGGTGCCCGCCGCACTGCGCAATGCACCGACAGCGCTGATGAAGTCGCTGGGACATGGCAAGGGCTATCGCTACGATCCCGATGTCGAGGGTGGTCTGGCCTACGATCAGCAGTGTTTTCCGGCGGAACTGGGCGAGCGCGTCTATTACCAGCCAGTGGATTCCGGCATCGAGTCACGGATTCGTCAGCGTCTCGAAGAGATCCGGACGCTGCGCCGTGGCAGCGACCATCGCGGAGACACCTGATGAACCCTGCAAGCCAGCTACTTGCCGTCGCCGTCGGTGGCGCCATCGGCGCAGTATTGCGGCACCTGGGCAATGAGTGGTTTCGTCTGCGTGCGTTCAGCGCCTTGCCGCTGGCGACGCTCTCGGTCAATGTGATCGGCTGTCTGCTGGCTGGGTTGCTGCTCGCCTGGTTTGAGCTGCGCGGACCGCAGTCCGCGTTCTGGCGCAGCCTGTTGATGGTGGGCTTTCTCGGGGGCCTCACTACATTTTCGGCACTCGGCGTCGAGTTGCTGCAGTTCCTGCGCGCTGGACGCCTCGATCTGGCGTTGATGATGGCGGCACTCAATCTCTTGCTGGGCATCGGCGCCGCTGCGCTGGGCTGGAAGCTCGGGCAGCATCTACTGAGCGCCGCATAGCCGCAGCGATCCGCTGCTGCCTGCTGGCGGTTCGCCGATCAGCGCATCCGCCGTGTGGCCTGTCAAAGCAGCGCGAGGGCTTGAGTCCGCCCGCGAGCGGTGCTCAACTCCGACGGCGCGACTCTGCGCTGGGGAGGACGAGATGAAAGCAATCCTGATCGGTGGTCTGTTGGGTGGCATCGTGATGTTCTTCTGGGGCTTCGTGGCGCACACGATCCTGCCCCTGGGTGAGTTCGGAATGCATCAGGCCAGTGACGGTCAACAGGATGCTGTGCTGGCCAGCCTGAAAGAAAATCTGCAGATGGGCGAGGGCGTCTACATCGTGCCCATGGACATGGCGGCGATGGAAAACCCGGAAGTCGCAAAGTCATTCGGCGTGCGCGCGCTGGCCAATCCCTATGCCTTCATCGTCTATCAGCCCCAGGGCCGCGACATGGTCAACAACATGGGCGGGAATCTGGCTCTGGAGGCCGGCACCAATGTGTTGTCGGCCCTGCTGGTTGCCCTGCTGGTGTCGTTCGCCACGGTCAGCTACGGCAGCCGGGTCCTGCTGGTGCTGGGCACCGGCGTGTTCGGCTGGTTGGCCAATGCGGTGCCGATGTGGAACTGGTACCGCTTTCCCAGCGACTTCACCCTCGCAGCCCTGATTGAACAGGGCGTCGGCTGGCTGCTGGCCGGTCTGGCCATCGCCTGGGCCTTGCGGCGCTTCGGTCGCTGAGGCGCTCAATGCGCATCGCTGGCGGCGAACGTGGGGGAATCCTCGCGCTCGCCGCACGGCGCCGGCATTGGCTATCATGGGCGCTGTAATGGACAGATTGCGGGAGAACTTGCGTGCTGGAACTGCTAATGGCTGGCGGAAAGGCGATGATCCCGATCGCGCTCGCCGCGATCCTGACCGTCGCCATCGTGCTCGAACGATTCTGGTCGCTCCGCAAGAAGGAGGTGTTGCCACCGCACCTGCCGGCCGAAGTCAAATCCTGGGCCCAGCAGACGCGCCGGCTTGACGACGGCCATCTGCAGGCGCTGGCCAAGACTTCGCCTCTGGGCGAAGTGTTCGCTGCGGCATTGCGTGTCCGGCATCTGGGGCGGGAAGCCATGAAGGAGCGTGTCGAAGATGCCGGCCGCCACGCCATGCATGGACTCGAGCGCTTCCTGAACTCGCTCGGTACCATCGCCCTGATCGCGCCCCTGCTGGGCCTGCTCGGAACCGTGATCGGACTGATCAACATGTTTCTGGCGGTGATGTCCCATGGCATTGGCGACGCCAACCAGATGGCCGGCGGTATCGGCGAGGCCCTGGTCTGCACCGCCGCCGGACTCTGTGTCGCGATTCCGGCCTATATCATGCACCGCTATTTTCGCGGCAAGGTGCTGCAACTCGGCGTCGAAATGGAGCGCGAAGTGATCGCCCTGGTCGATTCCCTGGAGATGGAGCCGGCAACCCCGGCGGTTGTGCGCAAGGCGGTCAAATGAGATTCGCACCACGGTCGGCCGGAGATGATTTCGAGATCAGCGTGATCCCGCTGATCGACGTGATGCTGACCCTGCTGATGTTTTTCGTGATGACGGCGACCTTCGATCAGCGCTCGCTGATGCGGGTCAGCCTGCCTGAATCCAGTGCCGAGCCGGTAACGACCGAGCAGGAAGCGCTTACCCTGCTGATCGATGCCGAAGGGCGCACCTATATCGGCGCGAACGAAGTCATCAATCCCAATGTCGACACGATCAAGGCTGCCCTGAGCGCTGTGGCCGGCGATGATCGCGAGCGACCGATCAGCCTGCGCGCCGATGGCAAGACCCCACATCAGGCCGTGATCACTGCGATGGATGCGCTGGGCCAGCTCGGATTCACGCGCCTGAGCATCGCCACGGTTCCGGCGAAGGCCGCGGGCCAGAAGTGAGCACACCGCCAGCGGCAGCCGCAAAGCCGGCAGACTGGATTGCCACCTACCGCCGTCTGCTGCACTACGTCAGACCGCATTGGCCGATTGCGCTGATCGCGATCATCGGCATGACCGGTGAGGCCTTGATGGCGGGCGCCTTCACCGCACTGATGAAGCCGATGGTCGATGGCACCTTCGTGCAGCGCGATGCGGCCTTGCTGGCCTGGCTGCCGTTCGCGATTGTTGCCATCTTTGTGGTGCGTGGCATTGCCGGGTTCCTGGCCGATGTCGGCTCGGCCCGCGTCGGCCGCTCGGTAGTCGTCGCCCTGCGCACCGAATTGCTGGCCAAGTACCTGCGACTGCCTTCCTCATGGTTCGATCGCGAGTCCGCTGCAACCATGGTGTCCCGGCTCAACTACAACGTGGAACAGGTCGCCCAGGCATCCAGTGACGCGATCAAGATCATGCTGACCGAGGCGTTGACGATCCTGGTATTGCTCGGCGTGATGTTCTATCAGAGCGCGCGGCTGACCATCACGGTGGCGGTGATGGTGCCGGTGATTGCGCTGATCGTGGCCGTCATCGGTCGCCGTTATCGGCGCATCAATCAGAGCATCCAGCAGGCCTATGGCGCGATGGCGCATGCCTCGGAAGAGGCACTGGTAGGCCACGAGGCGGTCAAGGTGTTTGGCGGCAGCCACCACGAAATCGAGCGCTACACGCGACTGGTGCGCGGCAATTTCCGGCTCGGCCTCAAGGTGGTGGCGACGCAGGCAACCAGCTCCGGTGTGGTGCAGATTCTGGCTTCGTGCGCACTCGCCACCATCGTTTATGTGGCCGGCCGTGCCGCGGTCAGCGATGGCATGACCGCCGGCATGTTCGTCTCGCATATCAGCGCCATGATGGCGATGCTGCCGTCAATTAAGCGGGTCACCAATGTGCAGACCGTTACCCAGCGCGGCATTGCCGCCGCGGCCAGTGTCTTCGATGTCCTGGATGAGCCCGAGGAGCGTGACAGCGGTACCGTGAACACCGAGCGGGTCCGTGGCGATATCCGCTTCGAGGCGGTTTCATTCGCCTATGCCGATGACAAACCGGGGGTGTTGCACGAGGTCGATCTGAACGTCCCCGCCGGCAGTCTGACCGCCATCGTCGGGCGCTCCGGCAGCGGCAAGAGCACCTTGCTGCGTCTGCTGCCGAGATTCTACGAGCCGGTCAGCGGTCGCATCCTGCTCGATGGTGTGGCGCTCTCCGATTATCGATTGCAGGATCTGCGTCGGCAGATCGCCGTGGTCAGCCAGAATGTGGTGCTGTTCGATGACACGGTCGCCGCCAACATCGCCTATGGCGCGCTGGCGAGCGCCACGCCGGCCGAAATCGAGGCGGCGGCTGCGGCCGCCAATGCGCTCGAGTTCATCGAGCGCCTGCCCGAAGGGATGCAGACGCGTATCGGTGACCGCGGCGTACTGTTGTCGGGTGGCCAGCGCCAGCGGCTGGCGATTGCGCGTGCCATCCTGAAGAATGCGCCTGTGCTGATTCTCGACGAGGCCACTTCTGCGCTCGATACCGAATCGGAACGACTGATCCAGCAGGCACTGGATCGCATCCTGGTCGGCCGTACCGCCCTGGTGATCGCGCATCGGTTGTCAACCATCGAACACGCCGACCAGGTGATCGTGCTCGAAGCCGGTCGTATCGTCGAGGTCGGACGTCATCCCGACCTGCTCGCGCGCGGCGGCGTCTATGCACAACTGCACGGCATGCAGTTTCGGGAAAATCTCGAGGCATGAACGGTGTACGCGGCCGACTTGAGCGCTGGTTGACCGCGCGCTGGTACCAGGGCGCGCCGGTAGCGTTCTGGCTGAGCGCATTGGAACGTGTCTATGCCGCCCTGCTGCGACTGCGCCGCCGACTCTATGCCTGGGGCTGGTGGCGCTCGCACCGGCTTTCGGTGCCGGTGCTGGTGATCGGCAACCTGACCGTCGGTGGTACCGGCAAGACGCCCCTGGTTGCCGCGCTCGCGGTGGCCCTGCGCGAACGCGGTTGGCGACCGGGAATCCTCTCGCGTGGCTACCGTAGCCATCGTCGTGGTGTCTGTCTGGTGCCGGCCACGGCCGCTCCCGAGGAATTCGGTGACGAGCCGGTGTGGCTGAGTCACAGCAGTGGCGCAGCCGTAGCGATCGGCCGCAATCGTGCCGCGGCGGGTCGCTTGCTGCAACAGGCTGGCTGCGATGTCCTGCTCAGTGACGATGGCCTGCAGCACTGGGCGCTGGCGCGTGATATCGAAGTGCTGGTCATTGATGGCGAGCGCCGCTTCGGCAATGGGCGTCTGCTGCCGGCAGGACCATTGCGCGAGCCGGCCGAGCGCGCCGAGCGGGTCGATTACCGCATCGTCAATGGCGGAACTGCCGCCGCCGGCGAGCTGGCCATGCGGGTCACCCCTGCCAATCCGGTGCGCGTAGGCGGCGTCGCCGGTGCGCTGCGCCTGGAAGGGTTGCGCGGAACTGAAGTGCATGCCGTCGCCGGTATCGGCAACCCCGAACGCTTCTTCGCCATGCTGGAAGCGCATGGCCTGCGGGTCAGACGGCATCCCTGGCCTGATCATCATCGTTTCGATGGCAGTGAAGTCCGCTTCGATGACGCGCTGCTGGTGCTGGTGACCGAGAAGGATGCCGTCAAGGTCGCGCGCTACGCCCACGAACGCCTGTACGCTGTGCCGATCGAAGTCGCGTTGCCATCCTCCTGGATCGAGACGGTTCATGCCCAGCTTTGCCGCCTGCGGATTCCCGCGCCATGACTACTGATTTCGTCGTCGCCATTCCCGCCCGCTATGGCTCGACGCGATTGCCGGGCAAACCCCTGCGTCTGATCGCCGGTCGCGCGATGATTCTGCACGTGGCACAGCGTGCGCTCCAGGCCGGCGCCCGCGAGGTGGTGGTGGCGACTGATGATCAGCGCATCGCGGATGTACTCGCGGGCAGTGAAGTCAGCGTCTGCATGACCGCTGCCCATCATGTTTCCGGCACCGACCGATTGGCCGAAGTGGCTCTGCAGCGTGGCTGGCGCGACGACACCATCGTGGTCAATCTGCAGGGCGATGAACCGCTGGCCCCGCCTGCCGGCATTCGCGCGGTCGCCAGTCTGCTCGACGCGTCGAATGCTCCGATGGCGACACTGTGTACGCCGATCCTCAGCGCTGAAGAATTGCACTCGGCCGCCTGCGTCAAGGTAATCGCCGGCGCGAACGCGCAGGCCATCTATTTCAGCCGCGCGGCGATCCCGCACGCGCGCGATGCGATGGCGCAGGAACCGGGTGGACTTCCTGCCGGCGTGGAATATCTGCGCCATATCGGAATCTACGCCTACCGCGCCGGATTCCTGCGCACACTCGCCGCCATGCCGCCGGGCCGACTGGAGCAGATCGAATCGCTGGAGCAGTTGCGTGCGCTTGAGGCCGGTCATGCCATTGCGGTGGCACGGACACCTGAACCCTTTCCCGCGGGTGTCGATACCGAAGCCGATCTGGCGCGGGTCAATGCCTGGCTCGACTCCGTGCAGGCCCATTGAAACGGGCGATCGCCGCCAGCATGACTTCCGGCACGGGTTGACGCTTCGGCGACACCGCAGGTATCACTGTTCTGTTGCCCATCGGCATTGCGCCGCACCCTGAGGAGTAGTCCCATGTCCTACACACGCTTGAATATATCTGTGCTCGCGCTTGCGCTGGCTGCCTGTTCCAAGGCACCGGAGCCTGCCGTTGCCGCCACCGAACCCGCCGCGCCCGTAGCTGCGGCCTCGCCGGCGGTTGCCAATGATGCAGCCATTGCCGCCGCAGTGAACGGAAGCTGGCGCAGCGCCGACGACCGCAGCCGCGATGCGTTTCGCCATCCCGCAGAAGCGCTGGCATTCTGGGGGCTGGCACCCGGGATGACGATTCTGGAAGTGCAGCCGGGCAGTGGCTGGTGGACCGAGATTCTGGCGCCGTACGCGCACGCCACCGGTGGCGCGTTTCATGCCACCGCGGCCGATCTCGACAATCCCGAAGTCTCCGACGGTGCCCGCGCCGCCCGTGAACAATTCGCAGCGCGCTTTGCCGCGAGTCCCGATATCTACGGTACGGTGAATCTGGTCAACTTCGGTGCCAAGTCGGCACCGCTGCCGGCAGCAAGCTTTGACTTCATCCTGACCGCACGTTCCACCCATGGCTGGGTCAATGGGGGCGTGGCCGAGAAAATGTTCGCGGACTTCCATCAGGCGCTGAAGCCGGGCGGCATCCTGGCGCTGGAACAACACCGTGCCAACGAGGGCACCGATCCGGCCGATCCAGTGACCGGTACCAGCTCGGGCTATGTGATGCAGTCGGCGGTGGTCGCACTCGCTGAGCAGGCCGGCTTCACGCTGGAGGCAAGCTCCGAGATCAATGCCAACCCGGCCGACACCAAGGATCACCCGTTTGGCGTCTGGACCTTGCCGCCGAGCGCACGCACACGTCCGTACAGCGAAGGTGCGGATGCCCATGATCCCGCGTTTGACCGCAGCAAGTACGACGCCATCGGCGAGTCCGACCGGATGACGCTGAAGTTCCGCAAGAACTGATCGGCTGAGGGATCATCGCCGGGCCGCCATGGCCCGGCGATGCAGCAGGCTGGAATCAGGGGGTTGCCGGCGTCGCTGGGGCTGACGGCTTGCGCAGATACTTGTCGAGGAAGGCGAGCACCTTGCCATAACCCTCGATCTGGTTGGGCTTCTTGCTGAAGCCGTGGCCTTCGTCTTCGAATACGACGTACTCGACGGGAACGCCGCTCTTCTGTACCGCGGCGACGATGTCGTCGGACTCGGCCTTGATCACCCGTGGGTCATTGGCACCCTGCAGCACCATCAGCGGCTTGGTGATCTTGTCGGCATGGAAGACCGGCGAGGTCTCGATGAGGAAATCGCGCTGGGTCGTCGGGTTGCCGACCTCCTGGTACAAGGCCTCACGGAAGCTTTCCCAGTACGGCGGAATGCTCTCCAGCGTGCGCAGCCAGTTGGATACACCGAAGATGTCGACACCCACGGCAAATTCCTCGGGCTGGAAGGCGAGGGCAGCGAGGGTCATGTAGCCGCCGTAGCTGCCGCCGATGATGCCGATCTGATCATCGGCCACGTAGTCGAGGCTCTGCAGATATTTCTTGGCAGCGATGGTGTCCCACAGCGGCTCGCGGCCGTGTTTGCCGTCGTCGGCAGCAAAGAACGTCTTGCCATAACCGGAACTGCCGCGATTGTTGATGCCGAGCACGACGTAGCCGTGGTTGGCCAGATACTGGATGAAGGCGCTGTGGCCGCGCGTGGTCTGACCACCCGGGCCGCCGTGTACCCAGACCAGGGCGGGCGCAGGATTGGCCGCAGTGGCCTGATGCGGCTTCCACAGAATGTTCGGAATGACCATCTTGTCGAAGCTCTCGAAACGCACCACGGTCGAATCGACCAGATCCGCCGGATCGATGGCCGGATTCAGCGAGCGGGTCAGCTGCTTGGGCGCCGAGTCGAAATCGAGCACATACAGATCGTTGGGCTGGCGATCGCCATTGAGATAGAACGCAATACGCTGCTCCGAACGGGCGATGACCAGACCGCGAATCTCGCCGGTCGGCATCTCGGGCAGCGGAATCTCGGCACCGGTCGCGCCGTCGTAGAGGAATACCTGGGTACTGCCGTCGTAATTGATCGCAGCCACCCGGTATTTGCCATTGCGTGAGAAATAGGAGTACTGGATGTCCCAGTCCGCCTTCTGCACGCTTTCATGGCTCCAGTCAGTCAGGCTGACCCGCCGCAATTCGGCAAACTCACCGGCGTCATTGGCGGTGTAGTACAGCCACTTCGAGTCCGTCGAGAAATCCTGGCCGGTGAAATTGGCGGCGCCTTCGTGCTTGGACACCAGTACATGCTGGCCGTCCTTCAGATTGTGCGCATAGAGATCCGAATCATTGGTGGTATTGGTCTTGCCCAGGGCGATCCAGGCGCCGTCATTGGAGATCGGCCCAAGCTCATGGCCCTCGTCATTCTTCAGCACCAGTTCGCGCGTGTAGTCCTTGCTGTCGTAGCGGTAAAGGTCGAAGAAGCGCGGGTCGCGCTCATTGCTTCCCACGTAGAAGTGCTTGTAGTCGTGGCTGAAACCGAGCAGTTCCGCGCGCAGATTCTCACCGGGCGTCAGGTCCTTCTCGACTCCGTCGGCGCCGATCACATAGAGATGCGAGAGCTCGTTGCCGCCCTGGTCGCGGGTGAAGAAAACCCGGTCGTCTTCCGGAAAGGTACCGGCGGCATAGGCGTTGTCGGTCTCCGATTTTGTCACCGGTGTCCACTCGCCGCCGCTGATGGGCATCGAATAGACATTCCAGACACCCGACTTGTTCGATGAGAACAGGATCCGGGTCTCGTCGGAGGAGAAGTGGGCGCCGCCGATGCTGGTGCTCTCGATGAACTCTTCGATGCTGTACTGACGGCTTGGGCGCGCCGGTTCGGTGATCGCCGCTGCCGGCGCCGTCGTGGTGGCCGGGCCGTTATCGCGGTCGCCACAGGCCGTCAGGCCGAGGCCGATAAAGGATGCAGCGGCCAGCCAGGCCAGTGCCTTGTACGTGTGTCGCATGTTGAGAGTCCTCGCAAGTGAATCGCCACGATAGTCGCTGGCGGCGCGCTTTCCAAGGGTCGAACGTCAGGGGTGTGCCGGCGGCGTAGCGGCTGCCATGAAGCGCAGGGGCCGTTGCTGGTCAGCGTCGGGCAAGCGCGGTCAATGCCGCGCCTTCGAGCCTGAACACGGTCCAGTCATCCTGCGCCACGGCGCCCAGACTGCGATAGAAACCAATGGCGGGCTGGTTCCAGTCGAGCACCGCCCATTCGAAACGGCCGCAGTTGCGCGCCACCGCGGTACGTGCCAGTTCGATCAGCAGCGCCTTGCCGACACCGTGACTGCGGAACTCGGGCCGTACGAACAGATCTTCGAGATAAAGGCCGGCACGACCCACAAAGGTCGAGAAATTATGGAAATAGAGCGCGAATCCGGCAGCGACGCCGGCGACTTCGGCGATCAGTACCTCGGCCCTGGGTACCGCGCCAAACAGCGCCTCATGCAGTACTGGCTCGGTGGCGACGACACGGTCGAGCAGGCGTTCGTACTCGGCCAGTTCGCGGATGAACTGCAGGACCAGTGCGGTGTCGCCGGCGGCGGCGGGACGGATCGACAGGGACATGCAGGGACCTCGTGGTGGGCAGACTGACTATCTTGCCCGAACGGCGACCGTGTGTGCGGGGATCATGCTGATCTCCGGGTGGCGGCTTGCCGGTTGCGACGCTGCCACGCCGGCTCCGCACGGCCGACGCGGAAGCTGAATTTCCGCCTACACCTGGGCATCGGCATTGGCTATGCTCAGCGGGCGCTGAGCCGCGTTGTGCACTGAACCTGGGAGGGAATTGTGCGTCCAACCGATATCGGGAATCCGGAATACTTCCACAAGGTGGTCGACTGCCAGTGGGCCTGTCCGGCACATACACCCGTTCCCGAATACATCCGCCTGATCGCCGCCGGTCGCCATGATGATGCCTACATGGTCAACTGGTATTCCAACGTGTTTCCGGGGATTCTCGGGCGCACCTGCGACCGTCCCTGCGAGCCGGCCTGCCGGCGTGGCCGGGTGGAAGAGAACAATGGCGAGAAACCCGAGCCGGTCGCCATTTGCCGGCTCAAGCGCGTCGCCGCCGACAACAAGAACGATATCCGCGCGCGACTGCCGAAGTCTGCACCCACTAATGGCCGACGCATTGCCTGTGTCGGCGCCGGACCGGCATCGCTGACTGTCGCGCGCGATCTCGCGCCGCTAGGTTATCAGGTCACCGTATTCGATTCCGATCCCAAGGCCGGTGGCTTCATGCGCACCCAGGTGCCGCGGTTCCGCTTGCCCGAATCGGTGATCGACGAGGAAACCGGTTACATCCTCGATCTCGGGGTCGAGTTTCGTGGCGGCCAGCGCATCGATTCGATGAAGGCCCTGCTCGCGGAAGGTTATGACGCGGTCTTCGTCGGCTCGGGCGCGCCGCGCGGACGCGATCTGGATCTGCCCGGTCGTCGTGAGGCCGCCGGCAATATCCATCTGGGCATCGACTGGCTGGCCTCGGTGTCGTTCCAGCACATCGAACAGATTGGTCGTCGCGTGATCGTGCTCGGTGGCGGCAATACCGCGATGGACTGCTGTCGCTCCGCGCGCCGCCTGGGTGGCGAGGACGTCAAGGTCATCGTGCGCTCGGGCTTCGAGGAGATGAAGGCATCGCCGTGGGAGAAAGAGGATGCCATGCACGAGGGCATTCCCTTCCTGAATTTCATGGTGCCCAAGGCCTTCGAGCATCGGCATGGTCGTCTGATCGGCATGACCTTCGAGAAGGTGCGTGCCGAACGCGATGCCCGTGGTCGCCGCAGTCTGGTGCCGACCGGCGAGCCGGACGTCATGGTCGAATGTGATGACGTGCTGATTGCGGTCGGTCAGGAGAATGCCTTTCCGTGGATCGAGAATGACCTCGGCATCGAATTCGACGAATGGCATATGCCGGTGGTCGATCAGCGCTCGTTCCAGTCGACGCATCCGAAAGTTTTTTTCGGCGGCGATGCCGCGTTCGGTCCGAAGAACATCATCTGGGCGGTGGCCCATGGCCACGAGGCGGCGGTATCGATCCATGCCCTGCTCAATGGCGAGGACGTCCAGCAACGGCCGCCGCCGATGGTGCATCTGATGTCGCAGAAGATGGGCATCCATGAATGGAGCTATGACAACGAGATCGCCGGCGACGAACGCTACGCCGTGCCCTGGGCGCCCAAGGAAATAACGCTGAAAAGCATCAAGGTCGAGGTCGAACTCGGCTTCGATCTGGCGACCGCGTGCAAGGAGGCGGCACGCTGCCTCAATTGCGATGTGCAGACGGTCTTCATCAAGGACGCCTGCATCGAGTGCGATGCCTGCGTCGATATCTGTCCGATGGACAGCATCAGCTTCGTGTTCAATGCCGATGAGGCCGAACTGCGCAAGCAGCTGACCGCGCCGGCACTGAATGCAAGCCAGGATCTGTATGTGTCCGAGAACGTCAAGACGGGCAGGGTGATGGTCAAGGACGAGGATGTCTGCCTGCACTGCGGCCTCTGCGCCGAACGCTGCCCGACCGGCGCCTGGGACATGCAGAAATTCCTGTACGAGACCAGCAAGGCCGGCGGTGGTTGCGGCGGCAGCCTGCCACAGCGGAGAGCGGCATGAGCGCGCAGCTGCAGCCCGATGCCCAGCCGGCGCCGCTGGCCGCGGTCAATGATTTTGTCGTCAAGTTCGCCAACGTCAATGGCTCCGGTTCGGCTTCGGCCAACGAATTGTTCGCCAAGGCGATCCTGCGCATGGGGGTGCCGGTCAGCCCGCGCAATATCTTTCCGTCGAACATCCAGGGACTGCCGACCTGGTATGAAATCCGGGTCACCGGCGCCGGCTATCTGGGGCGCCGCGGTGGTGTCGACTTGATGGTGGCGATGAATCCGCAGACCTGGAACCAGGATCTGAAAGAGATCGAGCCGGGTGGTTACCTGTTCTACGACAACAGCAAGCCCTTGCCGGCCTCGCGCTTTCGCACCGACATCACGGTCATCGGCATGCCGCTGACCGAGATCTGCAATGCCACCTACAGCGAAGCGCGGCAGCGTCAGCTGTTCAAGAACATCATCTATGTCGGCGCGCTGTCGGTTCTGCTCGATATCGATCCGGGGGTCATCGAAAAGCTGTTCTCCGAACAATACAAGGGCAAGGAAAAATTGCTCGAGTCCAATTTCAAGGCCCTGCATCTGGGGCGCGACTACGCCAGCCAGCATCTGCCCAAGATCGGCTTGCGGGTCGAAGCCGGCGACGGCGTCGGTGATCGCATCTTTGTCGACGGCAATACCGCCGCCGCCATTGGTTGCGTCTATGGCGGCGCCACCGTCTGCGCCTGGTACCCGATCACGCCTTCGTCGTCCCTGGCCGAAGCCTTCCAGAAATATTGCCAGAAACTGCGCGTCGATCCGGTCACCGGCAAGAACCGCTACGCCATCGTGCAGGCGGAAGACGAGATCGCATCGATCGGCATGGTCGTCGGTGCCGGCTGGAATGGTGCGCGCGCATTCACCACGACTTCGGGCCCGGGCGTATCCCTGATGACCGAGTTCATCGGCTTGGCCTACATGGCCGAGATTCCGGTGACCATCATCAATGTCCAGCGTGGCGGTCCATCGACCGGCATGCCGACCCGCACCCAGCAGGCCGATCTGGTTTCCTGCGCCTATGCCTCGCATGGCGATACCAAGCACATCCTGTTGTTCCCGGAAGATCCGCACGAATGTTTCGACCAGTCGGCGCAGGCATTCGATCTGGCCGATCGCCTGCAGACACCGGTGTTCGTGATGACCGATCTGGATATCGGCATGAACCAGCGCCTGTGTGCGCCGTTCGAATGGGATGAGACCAAGGAGTACGACCGCGGCAAGGTGATGACCGCTGAGGATCTGGACAGTGGCCGTGACTTTGGTCGTTATCTCGATGTCGATGGCGACGGCATTCCATTCCGGACCTGGCCCGGAACCCATCCCAGCAAGGGCAGCTTCTTCACCCGCGGCACCACCAAAGATGCCTACGCGCGCTATTCCGAGGCTGGGCCCGATTACGTCTACAACGTCCAGCGGCTGCTGAAAAAGCTGGAGACGGCCAAGTCCCTGGTACCGCAGCCGGTGGCCCGCAACGCCCGCGCGGCGACGCGCTTTGGCGTGATCTATTTTGGCTCCACCAGCCCCGCGATGAGCGAGGCGCTCGACGCGCTCGATGCCGCCGAGGTGCATGTCGATGCGCTGCGGCTGCGGGCGTTTCCGTTCCCCGACAGCGTGCGCCAATTCATCGAGGCGCATGATCTGGTGTTTGTGGTCGAACAGAACCGCGACGCCCAGTTGCGCGGCATGCTGATCAACGAACTCGAGTTCAGTCCCGATCGATTGCCAGCCGTGCTCCACTACGATGGAACACCGATCACTGCCCGTTTCATCACCCGCGAGATCGGTGATCGCGTCCGCGCTGCGAGGAAGTCGTCATGACCTATCTGGCCAAGCCCAAACTGCATCATCCGACCCTGCCGCAGAATCGTGTCTGCCGGACCCGGCGCGACTACGAGGGCAAGATCTCGACGCTCTGCGCCGGTTGCGGTCACGATTCCATTTCGGCGGCGATCATCCAGGCCTGTTTCGAAATGGATGTGGAACCGCATCGTGTCGCCAAGCTGTCCGGCATCGGCTGCAGCTCCAAGACGCCCGACTACTTTCTCGGCAATTCGCATGGCTTCAACACCGTGCATGGGCGCATGCCCTCGGTGTTGACCGGCGCGAATCTGGCGAACCGCGCCTTGCTGTATCTCGGCGTGTCGGGCGATGGCGATTCTGCGTCGATCGGCATCGGCCAGTTCGCCCACGTGATGCGGCGCGGCGTCAACATGGTCTATATCGTCGAGAACAACGGCGTTTATGGGTTGACCAAGGGCCAGTTCTCGGCGACCGCTGATCAGGGCTCGGCATCGAAGAAGGGTGTGGTCAACAGCGATACGCCCATCGATATGGCAAGTCTCGCGCTGCAACTGGGCGCCAGTTATGTGGCGCGCGGATTCTCCGGCGACAAGAAGCAACTGGTGCCGATCATCAAGGCCGCCATTGCGCACAAGGGTGCCGCCTTCATCGATGTGGTCAGCCCCTGCGTCGCGTTCAACAATCATCCGGGCAGCACCAAGAGCTACGACTATGTGCGCGAGCACAATGAAGCCGTCAACCGCATAGATTTCATTCCGCGCAAGGAAGAGATCGTCGTCGACTACGCCGAAGGCCAGGTAATCGAGGTGGAACAGCACGACGGCACCATCCTGCTGCTGCGCAAACTGCATCGCGAGTACGATCCGCATAACCGCGTGATGGCGATGAACTATGTCGCCGAGCATCAGGCCAAGGGCGAAGTCGTGACGGGACTGCTGTTCGTCGACAACAGTGCGCGCGATCTGCATGAGCATCTCAACACCGTTGATGCGCCGATCAATACGCTGGCGGCCGCCGAGCTGTGCCCTGGTGCGGCAACTTTGGCCAAGATCAACCAGAGCCTGCGTTGATCGCGTAGTCTTGCGTTTTGCAGAGGGCAGGGCGTTGTCTTCGTGAGCACCTTGGCGCACTGTCAGCACATCTCGATCCCAGCGCATCCGCATCCGCATTGGTAGCGGTAACGGCGGTCTTCAATCTGTCATCGCGCGCTCATCGCGTTGAAATCCTGCAGTCGCACAATGGCCCTGATGACTCAGGGATGACGACGATGAGGTACCTGCTTCCAATCTTGCTGGGCTGGGGTCTGGCCCTCGGCGCGACCGAACCCGAGGTCCTGCTGTCGCTGCACGGCTCCAATACCGTCGGCCAGAAGCTGGTGCCGGCCCTCGCCATCGACTGGGCTGAAGGCGAAGGATGGGTCGTCGTTTCCAATGAACTGGTGGCGGCCAACGAGCGTGTGATCGCCTTGAAGCGGGGCGAGCGCAGCGCGAACATCCTGGTGCAGGCCCACGGTACTTCCACCGGGTTGCAGGCGCTGCTCGACGGCACGGCCGATCTCTGGATGGCGTCGCGTCCCGTGCAGCCTGCCGAAGTGAAGCAGAACGAAGCTGTCATCGGAAGGCTCGATGGTCCCGAGCAGGAACACGTGATCGCGCTCGACGGTCTGGCCATCATCGTGCATCCGGACAGCCCCTTGCGACAACTTGAGCTGGGGCAGGTGCGCGCAATATTCAACGGCAAGACCCGTGATTGGTCGGCGCTCGGACTGCCGTCCGGCGCAATTCGCCGCTATGCGCGCGATGACAAGTCGGGAACGTTCGATACATTCAAGAGTCTCGTTCTGCTCGGTGATGCGCTGAGTGCGGACGCGCTGCGTTTTGAATCCACCGAGGAACTGGCGGAGCGGGTCGCCGCCGACCCGGGTGCGATCGGCTTTGTGGGTCTCGCGGGTGTCGGCAAGGCGCGCGCACTGGCGTTGTCGACCGCGGATGCACACGCGATGCTGCCGCAGGCGCTGAGCGTGGCGACCGAGGACTACGCCCTGTCGCGGCGTCTGTTTCTGTATTCCTCGCGGCAGCCGAGCGCTGCCGCAGGCGCCTTCGTCGAGTTTGCCCGCAGCGCGGCCGGTCAGGCCATTGCCGACCGGATCGGTTTCGTCGGCCAGACCATGAGTCTGCACCCTGCACAGCCGCATGCTGCCGGGCCGGATGAGTATCGCGAGTTGACCAAGGGTGCGTTGCGTCTTTCGGCCAATCTGCGCTTCGGCAATGGCCTGAGCTACCTGGACAGCAAGGCAGTCCGCGATCTCGATCGCATTGCCGGTTTCCTGCGCCCGTTCCCACGGGGCAGTCATGAAATCGTCTTGATCGGCTTTTCCGACCGCCGCGAACACAATCCCGTGTTGGCCCTGCACATGTCCAATGACCGCGCAGACTTCGTTGCCACCGAGTTGGCCAGGCGCGGCATTCCGGTGCATCGTTCGCGCGGTCTGGGTCAGCGTCTTCCAGTGGCCGACAACGATAACGAAGTCGGGCGCAGCAAGAATCGGCGGGTAGAGATCTGGGTGCGGCCACAGGGTACGGAACAGCCAGGACGCCAGGTTGTCGGTCACTCGGCGCCGCACTCGGCACCCTGAGCGCGCGTCAGTCCAGCGCTATTCAGTGTCGCTGTGCCTGCTGCGCCACTCCGCATGTTCCCTCCGCAGTGCCTCTGGCACCAGGGCCTGGACCGCGGCGACCAGTTCATCGCGCGCTCTGCGTTGTGACTCGATCGGCTGGCGCGGAATGCGCGCGGTCTGCCGGCCGTCGCTGAGCACGAAGGACACGCCCGAACCACCGACATGGGGGCGCTCGACTTCCCGCCAGTCGGTGCTGAATACGGCAAGTCGAGCACATAGATCGATCAGCTGAGCGCGCTGCGCAGCGTCCAGCACAAAGCTGCTGCGCAGGCGCCGTTGCGGATCGCCGCGGTCGTAGCCGAGCAGCGATTCGAATTCGGCCTGGCCATCGGCTTCGATCCTGATCTCGCTGGAGCGCCGGTGTGGCGGCGGCAGACTGCCGTTGTCGCTGGACATGCTCACGCTGATTGCATAGCCACTGAGCATGCCGGGTTCCTCAGCAGCGCTGGACAACAGCAGGGCCAGAACCAGCGCGTGTACGCTCACTTGATGCGCTGTACCCGGGCGCCGCGGTTGTAGTCGCCGAACTTCATCATCCAGGAGTCCATGAAGCCGCGCTTGATCCGGACCAGGGGCGAGTCCTCACTGGAGACTTCGAAGCGACGATCATCGATCACGCGCCAGTGCTGGCCGTTCTCAAGTTTGAAGATCGTGCCCTTGCGCCATCCTTCGAAATAGCCAACCAGCCGACTGTTGACTTCATCCACCGTGGTCTCGACGGGGCGAGGTGCTCCCGGGCTGCGGTTCTTGGCGAGGATGGGTGGTCCGTTGTCGACCACCGGAGCCGTGGCCGGCTGTGCACTGCTGGTGGCAGCCTGCGCGGGTACGGCGGGTGCTGCCGCGCTCGCAGTTTCGCCACTGCCGCGACGCGCCAGCCAGAGATTCAATTCGACCAGTTCGGCGGCGCTGAGCTTGTCGAGGCCAGCGGCGCGGAACTCTTCCGGACTCATCGCCTGTTCGATGTTCTCGGCAACCACCACGCTGCTGCCCGCCACCAGGAAAAGCACCGACAGCAGCCATGACATTCCGGTATTGAACTTCATCGTTGTATCCGCCTCGAATAATGATCACCCGATTCTAGTGGAGCGACAAAAAAAAGGGGCGCCCGCAGGCGCCCCCATTCAGGCAATCCGGAGCGACTTACTCGAAGCCGTTCTGGAAGATGCTGACACCCAGACAGGCGTCGGGTGTCAACGTGTTGGTGATCTGGACATCATCCAGATAGAAGCCTTCCTCCTCAGCGCCGCCATCCGAGGTGAAGCGCCAACGGATCATCGCGTTCTGTCCTGCAAAGGCTGCGAGCCCGCGGTTGCGCAGCAAAAATATACCGCCGCTGCTGCCATTGAAGGCGCCCTGGCTCGGGGGATAGCCGCATCCGTTCCCCTGCGTCGCACTCAGTGAACTGGGATAGCCGCCATCAGGCGGAAGATCAGCCCAGGTTGCACCACCGTTGGTCGAAATCTCCATGATGACGCCATCCCAATCCGCCTCGACGTTGTAGCGTGCCCAGAATGACAGCACGGAATTGGCCGCGATCGGCAGCTCGGGGGTCGTAATCGCACCGCAGGTGTCAGCGGAGTAATTACCCGCAGAATCTGCGGCATTGCGATAACTGAGCGTGCCGGTCCGGGCGCGGTTGTCACTGACATTCCAGACGCCATCGGGTTGCAGATAGGACGGAGAATCAGCACCCGAAGCGAAGGTGCCTGGTGAACTGTTGGCGCCGGTCGGTGTAACCTTTTTGCGCGCAAATCCGGGTGCTTCGTTGCCACCATTGGGGCCAGCGTTGCCGGTCGTGGTGTCCTCCGCCCGGACTGCATAATAGTAGGTGACAAACGGATCAATCATGGAGTCCGCAAATGAGGTCGCGGACACTCCGGTCGCAATTCTGTTTTGTGCGCCTGGTGTAAAGAAGGGATCGGTCGAGCGATAGACGTTGTAGACCACACCAGACGCGCTGGGACACTCCGAACTCGCCGCGCCCCAGGTCAGATCGAGCTGACAGCTTGCGCCCGGGTTGTTGCTGATGGTGACCGACTGCGGGTCGAACTCGGGCACCAGGGTGCAGGCTGCTGTGGAAACCACATCTGCGCAGGCGCTGATCGGACCTTCACCGCAGGCATCGGCTGCGCGTACCTTGTAGGCGTAGCTGTAACCGCCCTGGGTACGACTATCCACGAACGCTGTGCTGGTTGCAGTGCCAGCCAGTTGGAAATCAGCAGCATCTGCGCCGGCGCAGGTGCCGTCAACGCGATAGATCTGATAACTGGTAGCGCCCGACACGGCCGATGAAACCACATTCACCGCACCCGCCGCATTGCTCAGCGTTGGCGCAGAAGGCGCCGATGTGACGGCGGAAGCGCATTGCGCGCCGGAGACTGCCAGCCCATAGCCCTGACGGTTGGAAAACTGGCTGCCATTTCCTGGGACATTGGCACCGGTGACGCGGACCGTATAGGTGCCGGCCACCGGTGCAGTGAAGCGCACCTGCTCGACACTATTTACCGCATCGGCGGTGCCGCCGGTGACGGAGACCGAGTTTGGGCCCTGAGCGCCGAACACATTGCCGCGATAGAGGTTGGCACCTTGCTGCACTTCCAGATTGAGGTTGTTTACCAGGGCTACGCCAGCACCCAGCACGCCTGGCAGGTCGTACCAGGCCAGTGTTGCGCGAAATTCCTGGCCGGCATCGACCTGCACCTGATAGCTATGCGTCTGGCCCGTCGTAAGGCCATTGTCATGGGTGACAGCAAAGTTGCGCAGGTCCCGGGTGTCCCCCGCGCCGCCGCTGAAGAACAGATTGTTGTCCAGCCAGACGCGGCCCCATCCAGAGTCATTCCCCGGTGTATCGGCGAGGAAACGGGTACCATTCAGCAGGGTTGCCTTGAGTTCGGCACCCAGCGGCTTGCGCGTGTCGGCAGGGGTCTTGACGCCGGTTGGATAGTAGCCATCCGAAAAGTACTGGCGCATCAGCGCGGCACCGCCGGCAACGGTAGGTGCCGACATCGAGGTTCCGCTCAGCGGCTTGGTACCGATACCACCATTGGCGGAGGCATCCTCATCATTGCCAGCGGCGGAGACGATACTCGAACCCGGCGCCTGGATATCGGGCTTGAGGCGCCCGTCGCTTGTGGGTCCGCGGCTGGAGGAAGTAGCAACGGTGGTGTCATTTCCGTGTCCCAACCTACCGACGGTCAGTGCATTCTTAGAGTTTGCCGGGTGGCCGATGGTCATTGCGCCTGAGCCGCTGTTGCCAGCTGAGAAAACAATCAAGAGATCTTCATTGAAGCGCGTGGTTTCATCAACTTCGAGGTCGCTGCCGCTGTACGAATTGGGATTGGTCGGCGGAGAGCCGTAGCTGTTGCTCGAGATGTAGGCGCCAGACGCTGTGGCCTGTTCCCACATCAGCCTTCCGCCAGCGCCCGAAAGGCAACCGGTTGTGTCGTTGCCCAAATCCTGAAAGAGCAGCTGCGCATTCGGCGCCATGCCATCACCGGCATTCCAGTTCGCCGTCGTCGGCGTTGCTGTCGTTCCCGAATCTCCCGCCACCGTTCCGCTGGTGTGTGTGCCGTGAAAGCTGGTCGGGTTTCCCCCTGGGCAGGTGACGTTGTCGTCATATGCAGACGCGCCCGGCATCACAAAATATCCAATCACCTTGTTGTCCGGAAACAGCGCTCCGGGCGTCGGGGGCATCGTGTTCTCAGCATTGGTGACCGCTTCGACCGTGCCAGCACCCTTGTTAAGCCTGATAAAAAATTCCTGATTGCGATCCAGCCCGGAGTCCGCAACCGCGACGATCTGATTGGCTCCGGTCAATCCCTTCGCCCAGATTGATGCCTGCGTGGCGGTAGGTC
Organism: Pseudomonadota bacterium; assembly: GCA_022843465.1. Classification (GTDB taxonomy): domain Bacteria; phylum Pseudomonadota; class Gammaproteobacteria; order Xanthomonadales; family Ahniellaceae; genus 0-14-3-00-62-12. Next base: position 176,311 of record JALHNO010000004.1, read on the forward strand.
CGCCGGCCGAGGAAGCCTGGTTGGACTGAATCGGCCCAACGGAATCACCGTTGTGCAGAACCGGCATCTGGAACCGCTCGATCCAGCTTACCTCGTTCACTACAGCGGCCTCACGCAGGAAGCCAGCCAGTTCAGCGCGTGGTACCCGAAACCAGACGTGCGGCATGCCACCCAGTGGGCTGCCACCGCCGAGCTCGGCCTTGCTCACAGCTGCGGCGAGGCGATGCGAAAACGCCGACTGTGCCTCATTGCGAAAGCCATACACATCCACGATCAGCGAAGTCACATCTGTGGGGACTTGATTGAGTTCCGGTGCAATCTTCCAGGCCGGTTGCCACGAGCCGATATAGCGAACATCGCCATGTTGCGCCAGGCGCGGATCCGAGGGGTCGGCGAGCTTCACCAGGTAGGCGTTGTTGGGAATGTATGCCCGCACTTCGGCGCCAAGCGCCAACAACTCGGTTTCACTCAGCCTTGTGCCGGGGTCGAATTGCACAACCGCAAAATTGCTGCCAGTTACATGGGGGAGCGCGAGCGTGCGTTCGGCGAGTCGTTCTGTTGTCGGATCAAAGATGCCGGCTTGCAGGACAAGCAGGTCGGCGCCGCGGGCCGCGGTTATTGCCTCGACGCTCGGAGCCGCAACCTCACGCTCCTGCACCGAAGCTGGACGTGCACCCGCCACCAACGGAACGGCGAGTACCATGGCCATGGCCAGTGCGAACGGCTTCATGCGGAGTGTCATGCTGATTTCCCCCGGCCCCTGGGCCGCCAAACGTGCTGTGTGAAGAGAGACTTGCTGTTGAAGATGCGGATGCGCAGGGTGACTACCCTGGCTGCCAACCGGGGCATGATACGCCGCACGCCGGCGCTGTGCATGTGCATGCCGACCGTCGTGGTCTGAGTAGCGGGGTTATTCGAAGCCGTTTACGAACAGCACACCGGTAGGCAATACCGTCGGAACACAGTCGTAGGTCTCGCCGATGCGGGCGCCGGTATCAAGCACGGTAAAATCGCTGGCGAGCACCGTAGTCGCGCCAGCCGTCTGATCGAAAACGCGCGAGGCGATACCCAGACTGGCCCAACTCGTCGTCGTGTAGAGATCGCTCTCGGCGGTGAGTGCAACGGTGCCGCCATCGGCCAGCACCATGCCGTAGCGCTTGAGCGTGTTGAGGATCACGCGCGCTGCCGGGTTGTAGTTGGTCAGCGGAAAATCGCTGCGCAGGCGCAGGCGCGCGCCGTAGGGTACGGATGCGGCCGGGCCGCTGGGACCACCGGCGTGGCTGGCAGGGCGGACATACAGCCGGCCAAGCACACCGCCGAGGCTGACATCGCTGGCCATGCGGTTGTTCGGCAGAATGAACCGTATTGCATGACCGAGATCGCCGTTGCCGGTGGCATCGGCGGTCAGCGAAGCCTGGATTTCATCGGCATTGAACAGCAGGGGCGCGATCGGAAAGCCGGCGGCGTCGGCACTGGTGCAATGCTCGCCGCGTCCCTCCGGAGGATAGACCACATCGAGCTGCCAGGTCGCCAAGCATTGCGACTGCATGCTGCCGGCCGAAACCGTCGTGCGATAAACCTCGTACAGCAGATTGCCCTGGGTCACCAGATAATGACAGTCGCCGTTGAAGACATCGCAGCTCATGCCGCTCTCGCCCTCGATCGTGGCGCCGGGCGGAACCGGAACCTGGCTACCCAGGGCATCGCAGTCGGGCAGGTAGTAGGCATCATTGGGATCGGCGCTGGCAATCGAGGTGATCGGCACCAGCGGGACGCCGGCTCCGGCGCGCACCACGCGAATCGAAAAATCGATCTGCAGACGGCCATTGCCAAAGCCGCCCAGGGTCTGCAGTTGGGTGATCATGGAAGCGGAATTGGGATGCGGGGTCGCGGCGGTGATGTTCTGCCGCCACACCGAACCCGGCGGGAACTGCGGCAGGACTTCAGCGGATGCCAGCGGCGCAAGCAGCGTTGCCAGCAACAGCAACAACCCAGCAGAAGGGCTGCAGCAGCTGCGTATGGGTGATGTACTGGTCGGTTGCGGCGCATGCGCACGGCGGGCCGGCGTCAGCTGTCGGATCGGCGATTTAAACCCCGGAAGACAAATCATCATCCACTCCGCAGTCGCGAGGGGCATAGCGTACTCCGAGTCCGGGGCGCGTTCTGTGTTCTGGCGCCAATCCCGAATGTCCTGAGCACCATATGGCCGGCCTGGAACTGCCGTGAAGCGTGGCAGTCCTGGCATCCGCGCCTGTACACAACAATTCCATGCAACGGTGGGGAAATCCAATGCTGCGATTCCAATCGGTATTCGCGTTCATCTTGCTGTCTGTCACCACTGCCGCCTGGGCCGAAGACGCTCCGGCCCCACGAATCGCCCGCATTGACAGCGCAGGCGATCCGATCGAGCTCAGGATCTTTGATCCCGTCGCAAATTCCGTTCGCGCGCGGTCGGCGATCCTGCTGTTTCATGGCGGCGGCTGGAATGAGGGCGAGGCGAGTTGGATGGACCCGCTGGCCCAGCATTATGCCGGGTTGGGTCTGGTCGCCATCTCGGTCGAGTACCGATTGTCCGATGGCAGCACGACAACACCGTTCGACGCGGTGGCCGATGCCCGAAATGCTATTCGTTGGGCACGCAGCCAAGCGGAAGCGCTGCAGATCGCGCCGGATCGAATCATCGCGCTCGGCACTTCTGCCGGCGGCCACCTTGCCGCTGCCACCGCAGTACTCGACGAGCCCGGCCGCAACCCGGTGTCCTCGAAACCCAATGCACTGATCCTGCGCTCGGCTGCCGTTTCGGTCCATCGATCAGCCTGGTTCCAGAAGCTGGTGGGCGGCAGGGAACAGGCCGCCGCCTTGTCGCCGGACCTGCATGTCCGCGTCGGCCTGCCACCGACACTGATCCTGCAGGGCGCCGAAGACAACCTGACACCCGCCGCTGGCGCCGAGTTCTTCTGCACACAGTTGCGTGTCAACGGCGCTCGCTGCGAGCTGAAACTCTATCCCGGCGTTGGCCACCTGTTCACCCGCAACCTGGCCCAGCAGGAAATACCGGATTACCCCGCGATCGATCGCGAAGTGGTCGCCGATGCAAAACAGCGCTCGGATGAGTTCCTGCGCACGCTGGGACTGTTGAAGCCACCCGAACAGGGATGACGGGGCAACCGCAGCAGCAGCCGCAGCCACAGCCGCCGCCGCCGCCGCCCGTTCGGGCTCAGCGTCGCCGTGCAGGCATGCATCAGGCCCTTGTGTCAGCGCGCGCAGAGGAGGCAAAACGCAAGTGCGGCCGATCATCGCATTCGGGGCGTCTCGGTCCACATCCGGCAGCTGCAGCCTTTCCAGCCAGCGACTGGGGAGGATGGCACCAACGGCCAATGGCGCCGGCTATAGCAATCCCGGCATCACCCGGCGCGGCTTCACCTTGACCGATCCCGAGCGGTTGGAAAGGCTTGGCCGGGCGACTATCGGGCCGGCCGTCCTACACGGCCGCGGGATCGGCGCCCGCGTTTGATCCTTGGCTGGGATCGGTCCCCCAGCAAAAAATATTTGAGCAGATTTCCCGCCGGTTCCCGCGTAATCGGGGTATGGAGAGGCGCGGGTTGGGTAGATTCTAGTCGGCGTCATCAGAAACGCCCAAGTCGGTGCCACTCCGGGGCATCATTGCAACAAATCGTGAATTATTCTGGGGCTCAGGTCAAATTCGGCACGTCGGACAGGAGCGATTCACCCGTTCACTCAACGCCACAATGACCTGTGCCCCGGCGCTCTCCAAGCTCGACTTGTTCTGAAACTCCAGCCTCAACCCTATCACCTGCCAATCAGGAAGGCTCATGCATCGCAAATCGCTGTCGATCCCATTCGTTCGTTTCTGTTCGTTGCTGCTATTGGCGTCTGGACTGACGCCACTTGCGGCGATCGGGTCAAGCTTCGGCGCTATTTGTCCCCAACCCGTCATGCTGGCGAATGCTGAGGTACAGGCCAGGTTGGCGGCGCGTGCGGTCGCTGGCGATCCCGGGCCGGGCCAGTTGATTCCAGGCCGCTATTTCAATCCCAATCGAAGCGGTCAGGGCTGGGACTTCTTCTGGTATGGGAATCTACAGGAGGCCGGGGCACCAACGCCGCCAGACAAGCTGTTCGTGGTCTATTACAGCTACGAACAGAGCGGCGGCGATTGGAAACCGGTCTGGTACGGGGCGACGGCCGATCCTGCAATTGGGATCAACGGCTTTGAGACCATGCCGGATGGCATCCACAAAAAGTGGAGCGGCATTCTCTATCGCTACAAGCAGGTGGAATTTGCCGGTGGAGGCTTTGGGCCTATTCGCCAGGTGGATGTCGGCAATGGCAGCACGATTCCTTCCGCCGAAAAGGTCGGAACCGTCACCGTGTTCTTTGGCGCTAACGGCTACATGGTGGGCCAGCGTCCCGATCAGGCCGCAGTGGAATGGTCATTGACCAACCCGACTTATCATCCGAATGCCCCCGCAGGCATCCAGGACTGCCTGACCAATTTCCTTGCTTCGGGACAGTCCACCTCGTTTCCAGAAGCACAATACAACGGCCTATGGACCGACGTGAGCTCTGCCTCGGGATGGTTCTGGATACCGATCTTCTGGCGGCCCGACGGCGCCTCGCAGACTTTTGAGCACCATCTGGTTTCCTTTTTCGACGAAGGCGGTAACCCAAGCTGGATTCTGGGCGGCGACAATTCGAGTGTATGTTTTCAAGGGACCGCAGCGTATCCCCCAGCCGAACCCGATCCCAGCGAGAAGGCGGTTTGTGCTTCGCGCACCAAAGGCTATGCGCCGTGGTTGCTGGTGTGCAATGCCAACAACTCGCCTGCGGGCTGCTCTGCTACATGGAATCCGACGCAATACATGGTGCGCGTGGGCAAATTGGTGCGTGGGGCGTTCAGCACCACCACAGAAGGCGTCAATCGCAGCACCTTGCGCATAGTGCGCGAATTGGGTGTTCCACCCACAGGAAGCGCAATCAGTAATCCACCACCGCTCAGTGTGGCATTGCAAGCTGGACTGCCGCGCGCGCCTTTCAATAATCCCTCGGCGCTGTTTTCGTCAGTCGTATCTCAGCTCAACGGTCTGACGCGCCTGCGCGTAGATTTCGAGTCCGGCGGTACAACCAGCAATAGCGACAACGGGGGCGTTTGCCGAACCAACGATGGTCTCTGCCGGCTGCGCCTGCACTTCATGACCGAGGGCGCCCACCCTGCCATCACCTTGATTCGTCGCAGACTGAACGCCGGGTATACTGGTACCACCGACGTTGCGGTCGTCAGCACCGGGCAATTGCGTTCGCCCGCTGATGGCCAGCCGATTCCGATGGGCAATACTCCGGTTGGCGCTGAAGCGCTCATTGTTGGCGATCAGTTTCGCTACGAGGCGCATGCCACGGCGGACACGTCGGGCGCACCGATGTTCAAGACGCGGGATTTCTCCGTTTCCAAGAGCCTCGGCGGGAGTCTATGTGCCAGCACTCAGACTCCGCCCGTGCCACCTGTTCCCACGCTTGCGGTCGAAGTAGCCACGGCGGCTGGTCAGCCGTTTCGGATAAGCACGTCGGCCACAATGCCGCTTGATACACCCATTCGCGGAATACGTCTCCGTGTCTATGAAGCAAGCCCGCTGAAGTTGGCGGGTGAGCAAGTGCTGGCGCTCAATGCCACTGCTGCGATAAACCAGACGATGGTAGTGACCGGTTTGGAGCCCGGGCGCGACTACAAGGCCGTCGCCGAGGTCTTCAATATTTGTGCGGCGACGCGTTCGACGAACAGCAACACGTTTACCGTTGCCGAATTCGAGACGCCCGACGATCCCCAGTTCAATGCAGCATGGGCGCCCGCGGAGAACTCCCATGGCATCGGTAATAGCTATCCGATGGCAGGCTCGATGCCGTTGCAGGTTGAAGCCAGCGGCGGCGCTGCAGCGGTCAGCATCCCGATCGAAGTGGCGCCCGGACGCCACGGTATGCAACCCGGCCTGGCCCTGGCGTATTCCAGTCGTGGCGGCAATGGCCTCGCTGGCATGGGTTGGGGATTGAGCGGCACGTCCAGTATTCATCGTTGTCCACGCACCATTGACCAGGATGCGGGCAAGCCCGGCGGTGTCGAGTTCTCGAACGCAGATCGCCTGTGTCTGGACGGACAGCGATTGGTGGCGGTCGCCGGCGCCTACGGCGCTGCCAATGCCGAATACCGAACCGAAGTGGATCAGTTCCTTCGCGTTCGGCAGCTTGGGGGCGATCTGACGGGAACATCAACCAGATTCACCGTCGAGTACAGCGATGGCCAAAGTGCTGTGTATGGGGACAGTACCGTGTCATCGAACAGTCGTGTCACGGTTGCGGTCAACGGCGCCGGTACCCAAACATTGAGCTGGCAGCTGGCACGGCGACAGGACGGTGCTGGAAACTCCGTTCACTACTTCTACAACCAAGCCCAGTACATCGGCGGCGGCGCGTCACCGGTAGGCAGTGGTGAGTCCTTGCTGACGCGAATCACTTACACGGGATTCGTCGATGCCGCAGGTGCGAGCGTGCACACTGGCCACAGGCGCGTAGAGTTTTGCTATGAGGATCGTCCCGGAGTTGCGCCGCCCGCAAGCGTCAATCCTTGCCTGGCAAAGTCGGAATCAGTTTGGAATGCAAGTGGTTCTGATCGCAGCTCGAGCTATCTTGCCGGTGCATTGGTCGAGCAGACACAGCGATTGCGTGCCATTACGGTGACCGACACCGGAGCGCGCGTCCGCCGCTACGAGCTCAACTATGCCGCTCCCAGTGCCTACACTGGCCGTAGTCTGTTGCGCGACGTGCTGGTGTGCGGTTCAGATGGCAACTCGTGTCTGCCAAAGACGGTGTTTGCCTGGAACGAAAGCGCCGGTCCACAGCGGAAGTTCCGAGCATTGGACGAACTCAACACCCTGCTACCGCCACTTGGGGCGATGGGAGCGCCGGTGCGTCCAAACGATCCGTATTCGCCCACGCATCGGCGATCGCTCAGAGAGCTGGGGGATATGGATGGGGATGGGCTGAGTGAGTCATTGCTGACAGATTCCGAGGAACCCTACAACCCGATTTCCTCCCCACGTAGCGACTACATCGTGCGCTATCGCGCCGACCGCAGTATCGGCGCCATCGCGCCGGCGCCGCCCGGCTGGTTTGTCGATGATCCGGATCCCAATGGCGAGTACTACGTTGCAACGCCTGAACTCATTGACCGCTACTACGGTCTTAAGCCAGGAACAAAAAGGTCCGTCTGGGAAGATCTCAACAACGACGGTCGCGTCGACAGCTGGTATGTGCAAAGCGAGAGGACTGGCTGCGTAGATTCCTCCTTCGATTTCGTTGGCACCAATGGGAACCCATCGCGGAACGATTTGCGCGAGTGTCAGGTTACCGCGCGCCTGCGCATTCGCAATTACGTCGGCGACGGCAACACCTGGAACAGCAATTCCTTTCCGGTGCAGACCGATGTCATCGTGGGTGATGCTACCCGCACCGGCGCACTGGTCACCGGACCTTCTCTCCAAGTACGCCCGATGATTGATGGTGGTGTCGTCGTAGGTGGTCCAAACAATCCCTTCAATCCCGCGGTCGACTACAACGGGAGCGTCGCAATTCTGGGGTTCTTGGATGCCAACGGGGATGGCCTCAAGGACTTGGTGCTTTCCCGCCGCGTGCGCGGCAGCGAAGCTTCGGCCTGTCAAGTTGCTGGCGATCCTGCCGAAGCCCACCTCGGCACGCTTGTCGTGCAGATCTTGCCGAATCTTTCCGTGCCCGGTAGCAGCGAGATCAAATTCGGCAACAGCAGCATCTATCAATCCTGCAAACCCAGTGCGAATTCGGGCTACGACCCGACGCATGCTTCGATCCCGGCGCGATTTTACTTGCGCCGCTATCCCATTCTCGACCTGATCAACGACCTGGACGGCGATGGCCTGCGCGATCTGAAAACCTTCAATCTGGACAATAAGGTGCAGTATCGCTTCGGCCGCCTGCAAGCAAGCAGTACCGTTTACGGCTGGGGCGATGTCCGCGATGTCGCTGACGCCCTTGCGCCGCTGGCCAGCGAGTTGATGCCCAACACCACAAGTGAACCCTGGTGGGATCCTGTCCTGCAATTCATCTTTCCCTCCCGCTGCGACACGCCCGAGAACAGCCAGACCGAAAGCTGTCGTGCGGTCAATCGATTCGATGTCAATGGCGATGGGCTTGAAGACCTGGTCTATGGTCGGTCAGTTCAAGCCGAACCGATACAGTGGCAGTCGTTGCGGTTGAACACTGGCAGGAAGGGTCGCAATAGAACACTGTACACCGACGTCATCCCCTTGCGTGATCAAGCTGGGAATATCGGCATCACCTTGAGTACCCAGGGTGGTGCGCGCTATGTCATCCCGAAGGACCTGGATAGCGATGGTCGGCCAGAAATCCTTACGCCTGGCCATTTTGCGCTGCGCTTGTGCACCATGCTCTACGTGCCTTCTGGCGAGCAGCGCATAGATTTTTCCGATCAAATGGGCAGTGGCTCCGCCGCCATGAATGCGGGCATCATTCCTGTTGTCGAAACCGATCCAACCCCACCCCTGGACAACTTTTATTTCTGTCCTGGGGTCGTCGAGCATGGCTATCCCAAGCTCCATCGCGGTGTCTATCTACACCAGGTGCCCGTCAGGGAGATGTATCAACAGGGGCAGGGCAGCTACGACTCCAGCCTGTATTTTGCGAAGTCCTATCGAATCGTTGACGCCATGGTCAACAATGTGCGCCAGTATCGCCTGATGCCGGTCTCGACCGGCACCGCAGCTGACGCGAATGCGCTGGTGACCAACGCAAACGGCGAGACCGTCGACTTTTTCGGCGATGGTCTGGATGATGGATTCATCAGCCTGCATTGCAAGCGTTCGCTTGCTGCGGACCCGGACGGCAAGCGCTGCGAAGTACCGACCGCACTGAACACCGAGTGCCCCCTGGCGGGCCCAGATGGCAGTCTCTGTACTGGCTGGAACGAAAAGGCGCCGCTCGGCCCCAATACCCTTCCGGGTATTGCGGCAAGTGTGGTCGACCCGGCGGGCACGACAATCAGAGACAGCATCTATGGGCTGTATTTGAGCGAGAACCTCGGAACTGCACCTTCGCCCATCCTGCCTTCGGGCACCGCGCCTCCGCTTCCTGAAATGCTGGCATCGGTGTCGCAGCGTGGCTCTTCACCCTTGAGTTCCGTGCCGCCATTGAAGCGATGGCAGTTCAGCTATCAGCCCTTGTCCAGCAGTGCTGGCCGTGGGGCGGACGAAGTGCCGCTCTACGAAGTACCCAGCACAGGGCTGCGCGGCAGCGCGCAGCAGAAGCACTTCTATTTCACCTCGTCGATGCCCGTTGTCAGCACCTACACGGAAACCATCAATGGCAGCGCTGGAACGCGCGCCTATCAACGCACCCACAGCTTTGGTTATCGCGAAGCGCTCTACAACAACGCCGGTCGCGGCTTCCGCGGCTTTCGCGACATCATCGAGGAAGTCGATGCTTTGACTTCCAGCGGAAGTCTGTTGCCCGGCACGCGAACCTGGACTCGGTTCGAACACTATTTTCCGATGTCGGGACTCCCCAGTTGCGTCATGACTTCCAGCAGTCTTGCAGCACTCCACCAAATCGATTGCGCCGTGCACGGTGCGTCGCCTTCGGCGTATGCGGCAGGAGCGAAGAGTGTCCCCACACCAGGCATTCCAGTGCCGGGGCTAATCTCCAGCGAGGCGCGCACCTACAGTGTTGTCGCCAATGCCGGGCTCTATACCGTGTTACCGTCGACCGTATCGGTCAAGCGGTACGAACCGGATTACAGCACGCTGATAGGTGCTACTGAGACGAGTCTGTCGTCGTATGACGCCTACGGTCACGCCGGGCTGAAGACATCGACCACCCGCGACTTTGCCGGCCTAGCCGAAGGCGACCTGGTCTACACCAGTGTCGTCAAGTCGCTCTACGATCCCCAGCAATCGCCCTGGTGGCCCGACCGTCTGGTCCGCACCATACAAACATCCAGTGTCACCGATAACCGGCTGCCGGGCGGCACCAGTCCCCCTGCACAATCCACCACCACCCTGATCGGCTACGACAGCACCACGCGCCAAGCCAACTGCCAGATGCAATTCGACGGCGCACTGGAAACGCTCAATACCGCGTATGCCAGCAGCTGCACCGATCCGGGCTTGGCCGCTTGGGCTTCGTCGGCCAAATCCAGCTTCGATGTCTTCGGCAACCCCGCGGTCATCACCCAATACATCAAGGGCGAGTCGCCGCGTACCGCGACATCGCAATGGTGCAGCGGCGCGGCATGCACGGCAAATACCAGCAGCGAAGGCTACTTCCCGCTGGCTGCATTCAATGCGGCCGGCCACGCGACTTGCTCCACCTTCGACGCGCGCTATGGCGTCGCGGTGGCGGTGCGCCAGCCGATGACCGGCGGTGCAACCTGTGCAGGCAGCACTGGCCTGACCACAACCGTCACTCTGGATGTGTTGGGCCGGCCGATCAAACAGGAGTTCCCCAAGGCGGGTTCGCCGTTGCTGAGTAGCGCGCCACCGGCGCACACCGCGCGTCAATGGTGTGTGACCGGTCTGTGCCCAATCAATGCCCGTCATGCGGTACTGCGCGAAGTGACGGAACAGCAGGGTACGCCCACCAGTTATCGGTATTTCGACGCTGCAGGCCAAGTCGTCGCCGAGGCCAGCCAGCACTTTGATGGCAGCAGTCTACGCACGGTCTACCGCAGCTTCGACGACTTCGGTCGCTTGCTGAGCGAATCGCAGCCGACCTTTGCCAGCACGCCGGAGTTCACCACCGAGCACAGCTACGATGTGTTTGGTCGCATGAACGCGAAGTGGAGCCGGCGCCTGCGCCTGGATGGTGGCAGCGGCTACACCAGCTTGCTCAGCCGCTATTACACGAGTGGCCTGCGCACCGATATCGAAGTGCAGAATTGCACCGGCGTGACCGTGCCTGCCACGGTGGGGGATGCCCCGGTATGCAATGGTGCCTATGGTCACAACCTCACCATGTCGCGGCTGTTCAATTCCGCCGGCAAGGTGCTGGAAACCACCGATGCGAACGGCGGCGATACCTCGTTCGTTTATGACGGTGGCGGCAATGTCGTGCGCCTGGTGGATGCCAATGGCAAGGCCACCACGGCCGTTTACGATGGGCTGGGACGACGCCTGAGCTCCGTCGATCCGAACCAGGGGGCACGCAGCTATACCTACAATGGCGCTGGCGAGATCAAGTCCGAAACCGACGCGCGCGGCTGGGCGAAATCCTTTACCTACGATGCGCTCGGGCGCGTGACGCGCCGCGACTGGAACGAACAGGCGGTTGCACCGAATGCCAGCAATCTGCGTGATGTGGGTGTCGATACTTTTGTCTACGACACCCTCGGTTCTGGATTGCTTACCCGACAGAGCCGCACATTGACGCGCCAAGGTGGCGCCTTGCTTGAGTCGTCCAGTGAGGACTACAGCGTCGATGCGCTTTATCGCGTGACCCAAAGCAAGAAGACGATCAAGACCGGCAGCGCCGTCGAGGATTTTGTCAGCACGACGCGCTACGACAAAAACTTTGGCCGCAGCAAGCAATCGTCACAACCCGGTGGTGTCAGCGTCGTGTATCGCTACAACGTGCGCGGTTTTGCGCTCGGTGAGGCTATGCTCGAAGACGCTGCCAACCCCGGTCTCTACCTGCGCAAGGTGATGAGCCTGGATGTGTTTGGCAACGTCACCGACGTCCGCCTCGCGAATGGCGTGATGAAACGTCTGCAGCAAGCCGATGTCAGCAGTGGCTGGGTCAAGCGCATCTGTTCCGGCACCGGCAACTTCAGCTGCACCGAATCGACGACGGTCAACAACAACCAGGCGCTGGATGTCAGTTACCGGTACGACGGCTTCGGCAATGTCTCGCGTGCGACGAATGCCGGCAAGAAGTCTGCTGGCATCACGCTGCCGGTCAACGAAACCTACAGCTATGACGTGCTGCATAGATTGACCCAGAATGCGGGTGGTCTGGTCAACGTCGAGTATGCCTACGACGCCGTCGGCAATATGCTGAAGAAGAGCGACTTCAGCCAGAATCCGATCGCAGGCGCAGCCTATCTCTACCAGCCAGGCCGACCCAACGCCGTCAGCGAAGTGGCACTGAAGGACACCGTTGCAGGTTGCAGTGCTGCCGCCAGCAAGGCCCTGTACGGCTATGACGCCAATGGCAATCAAAGCAGTCGCCAGACGGGATGCGCGGGTCAGAGCAATGTCGCCAGCGACTGGATGGACTACAGCATCGACAACCTGCCGCGGCAGATCGCGCGTATGCCTGGGTTTGCATTTGGCGCAACGGTGCATGCCGGCAATATTCCGACGCCTAACAACCTTACTCAGTTCCACTACGGTTCCGACAATCAACGCACCCTGCAGGTGCTCAGCTTCGATGCAACGAAGAAGCGCACTACCGTATATGCCGGTGGCTACGAACGCGACAGTTACACCGATGGCCGCGTAGAACACCGCTACAGCGTGGCGCCGGGCGTGATGCTGATCAGGAGCACGGTCGCGAGCCGTGCGGGCACCTACTACACGCATCAGGATCGGCTGGGCTCGACCAGCACCGTGACCAAGGCGGACGGAACCATCATCAGCCAGAACGGCTTCGATGCGTTCGGCATGCCACGCAGCGGCGATTGGGACATCCCGAGCTGGCAGGCCTGGACGATGGCACCAACGGCCAATGGCGCCGGCTACAGCAATCCCGGCATCACCCGGCGCGGCTTCACCGATCACGAGCAACTGGACCAGCTTGGCCTGACGCATATGAACGGGCGCATGTACGACTATCGCCTGGGGCGGTTCCTCGGCGTCGATCCGATCATCCAGTTTCCGACCAACTCGCAGTCGTTGAATCCCTACAGCTACATCATGAACAACCCGCTGAGTGGGACGGATCCGACGGGGTATGCGGCGTGTCCGGCGGGGACAACGTGCGAAGAGGAAAAACGCAGGGAGCCCATCCCGGATCTGAAGGAAAGCTTCCTGAGAAAGTCGATGAGTTCGTATTTTGATCTGGGCACGCTGTCTACATCGAATGGAGCACAAGAGAAGCAGTCTATTGGCACAGCGAGCAGTGGATCACGGAACACGAGCGACCCGAAAAACGTTGGTGCGGCCTCTGATCCAAAGCAGTTGGAGACGATTGTCGTCAAGCCAACGCAGCGGGAAATTCTCAACAGCGGAGATCCTGAATTGATCCGCCGGCTCCGTAACGACTTGGCGCTCGACTACTTTGGTGGTTTCTCGAAAATCGTCGGCAGCGGAGTGGCGGTAGCGTTTGTGTGCGGAGATCCGTTAACGGCTAGCGCATGCCTGGCCTATGGCGCGGGCGCGGCACAAGCGGGCGATGAAGAACAGGCCAAAATGTTTCTGGCTGCTGGTGCCAGTTCAGGCATAATTCGTGCGCTGCCATCATCGCCCGCCTCGGTCGCGAGGCCGTTGAATGTGTCGAGTGGGGAAAGGGCGGCGGCGGTTGAAGCGGCAGCGATGCGCGGGCCGTCCTTACCGGTACGCAACGCCGAGGGCGGTGTGAGTTTCGCAGGATCAAGAGATTTGTACCCGGCCGGTCCTGGGCAGCAAAACACGGTTCAGATTCAATATACCGGATCAAGGCGCCAAGATTACGGTGCGGCAAATCAAGCTGCTGGTGTTGGGACGACTCAGAAGCCACCTTCAGGGTACACGTGGCATCACGTCGATGACTACAATGCCGCCTCAAACACCGGCACTATGCAACTCGTAAGATTACGCACGCATGAAGCGACATATCCCCACAATGGTGGGGTGCGTCAATATGAACAGGCAACCGGGAATAAGTACAAGTAGGGTAAAGAGATGGAATTTATAAATGGCGACAAAAAATTGTCAATAGACGATATTACAGTAATTCAAGAAACCAAAGGTCTGCTTTTGTCAAAAAATCTCATTGAGCTTTACCTTAGGAGTAATGGAGGAGAGCCATTCCCATATGTATTCCAAAACGACGATCTGGATACGGTAGTATCATTGGTGCTGCCATTGAAATCAGATGAAGCACACACATCTGTAGAAGCATACTCAAATCTTGTTTTGCGGAAACGCATTATTGAAAAGAATATGTTTCCGTTCGCTGTGGATGGTGGAGGAGACTATTTTTTAGTTGACACTAAGGATCCCAACGAACTTACTTATTTTTTGAATAGCGATTCTTCCGAGGGAATTTCATTGATCCCACTCAATGTAAGATTGAGCGACTTTTGGGATACACTGAAGCCAGAGTAAATGAGTAGTCGGCGTTCAAGGTGATTGGTGTCGATCGGTACGTCGGGATCGGCCAGGAAGGAGGAAGGGGGAGGTCTAGTTATGTAGCAGTCAGACTCTGAAAAGCCCAAGCAAAGCGCCGCTTCGATTACTACTCGACGCCAGCGAACCGCCCCTGGTGCACTACGGGAGGACGGGAGGAATTGGTCAGGTCTAGTTATGTAGCAGTCAGACTATGAAAAGCCCAAGCAAAAAGAATGACAATGCTCGGACCAGCTATCCAAAGGCTCCTCTCAGTTTCCAGTCCAAGCCTGTTCAATGGTGATGCAGCAATTGAACCTGGCAAGTTGAAGGCTGCGGGGGTATTTGCTAACGACATCGCCTCGATTTTGGAAGCGAAGAACGGGTTCTTTGCGTTTGAAGGTGCCCTACGGTTTTTCCCGTATACCAGTGTGCCTGTGAGCTATGGGATATTGGAATGGAACGAGGCAGCTCTCTGGCGATATGAATTTGAGGACCTCGCGGAAGGTTGCTTCTTCTTCGCCGAGGACATCTTTGGTGTGCAGTTCTGCACGAGCGGAAACGCCATTGCCTCGTTTGATCCGGAAACGGGCCAACGCACTTTCGTCGCTGAGTCGTTGGAAGCTTGGGGCAAGGCTGTGCTAGACGATTACGAAGTGTTGACGGGCCATCGCCTGGCCCATGAATGGCAAGAGCGCAATGGAAAACTCCCTGGCCGAAAGCGTCTGGTGCCGAAAATCCTCTTTGTTCTTGGCGGACAGTTCGACATTTCAAATCTTGCTGCGATGGATGTCATCGAAGGAATGAGGGCCAGAGGATGTGTCGCGCGACAAATTCGTTACCTGCCTGAGGGGGCGAAGGTGCGATTTGACATCACCGAGTGATCGTCACGAAAAGCAGGGGCGTAGGGCGCAATGAAATTGCGCCGCATTGAACGCCTCGCACGGTAGGATACTTCGGGGATATTTGCGGCGTGATGCCCGTCGGCCGTAGCGCCCCACGGGTTGCGCAGTGATCGGGTTTTGCGGCGCATCGCGCGTCTGGTTGTCAAGGGCTCCGGTGGCGCGCTGCGTGACCGAAGTGTGCAGCAATGGTCCATAATGGTCGGTCAGATGAGGGTTGAGAGATGCGAGGATTCGCCTGCTTGCTGTTGATGCTTTCCGCTGTGGTCGGTCATGCGGCCGATCCGGCAGCCGAGTCCAAGCCGCATACACTGGACGATCTGTTGCGCAGTTGGGAAATTCGCGACGCGCGTTTGTCGCCGGACGGCGATTACCTTGCGGTCACCATTCCGCGAGCGGGCGGAAAACTGATCCTCGGGGTGTTTCCGATCGGCCGGCCCAGTGAGGCAAAGCTGATTCAAGTGCCGACGCCAGGCGAGATGATTGGCGGCTTTACCTGGGTCAGTCCAAAGCGGCTGGTGATTTCCATTGCCAAGCAATTTGGCGGTGCTCAGATGCAGCCCTACAGCACGGGGGAGCTTTGGGCCGTGAATGCCGACGGCGGCGAGTTCAAGGTTCTGCACACCTGGCGTGGCGACATGCAGACGGGAACCAAGCTCAACCAGACGCAGTCCCTGAATACCTTTGCCTATCTGCTTGATGGCCTGCGCGACGATGACGACCATGTGCTGATCTACACTGCCCCGATCGTGGAGAATGCACAGAGCGGTGTGTTTCACGAGCTGTATCGGCTGAACGTGCGCAGGAAGGGGTCAGGTCTAGTTATGTAGCAGTCAGATTCTGAAAAGCCCGAGCAAAGCGCCGTTTCGATTACCACTCGCCGCCAGCGAACCGTCCCTGGGGAACCACTTGAAACTCGCTGTCCGAATTTTCCGCGGAAGCGCAAGTGCGCGCAGCCCCTCAGCGGACGTTTTTTGACGTGCAAATCGTTGCCGCAGCCGCCACAATCGCGTGTTTTGGCCGTCAGCAGACGCAACTTTCCTGCGTCAGAACGCTTCTATCCCACACTTGTGCAGACTTGCGAGGCGCTTGAGGTTGTATACCGCCAGTTTCGTGGTGATCTGAAACTCTGCCAGGGGGTCAATAGTGCGAATAGTGCGCGAGTTCTCTCACATCCACCCAATTGACCGTGTCGCGGCGCACGCGGCGTTTGCTTCTGATAGTCCTGAGGCTGTTTGTCGAGCATTGCTATCGCTTACTTTCCATGATCCAGATTGGCGATGGGTTCAGAACACTTGCCTGTTCTTCATGCGTGACCAGAATGCTGAAATTCGTGGACTTGCGGCGACTTGTCTCGGGCATCTAGCACGAATTCACCGTGTGATAGATAGAGAGGCTGTCGAGTGCGCATTGCGAACGATGTTGGACAACAGTGAGGCTTCAGGTCGAGCTCAAGATGCGCTTGACGACATTGAAATGTTCGTCGGTAAATGACAAATGGTCCGAGGGACGCAATGAAATTGCGCCGCATTGAACGCCCCGCACGGTAGGATCCTTCGGGGATATTTGCGGCGTGATGCCCGTCGGCCGTAGCGCCCCACGGGTTGCGCAGTGATCGGGTTTTGCGGCGCATCGCGCGTCTGGTTGTCAAGGGCTCCGGTGGCGCGCTGCGTGACCGAAGTGTGCAGCAATGGTCCATAATGGTCGGTCAGATGAGGGTTGAGAGATGCGAGGATTCGCCTGCTTGCTGTTGATGCTTTCCGCTGTGGTCGGTCATGCGGCCGATCCGGCAGCCGAGTCCAAGCCGCATACACTGGACGATCTGTTGCGCAGTTGGGAAATTCGCGACGCGCGTTTGTCGCCGGACGGCGATTACCTTGCGGTCACCATTCCGCGAGCGGGCGGAAAACTGATCCTCGGGGTGTTTCCGATCGGCCGGCCCAGTGAGGCAAAGCTGATTCAAGTGCCGACGCCAGGCGAGATGATTGGCGGCTTTACCTGGGTCAGTCCAAAGCGGCTGGTGATTTCCATTGCCAAGCAATTTGGCGGTGCTCAGATGCAGCCCTACAGCACGGGGGAGCTTTGGGCCGTGAATGCCGACGGCGGCGAGTTCAAGGTTCTGCACACCTGGCGTGGCGACATGCAGACGGGAACCAAGCTCAACCAGACGCAGTCCCTGAATACCTTTGCCTATCTGCTTGATGGCCTGCGCGACGATGACGACCATGTGCTGATCTACACTGCCCCGATCGTGGAGAATGCACAGAGCGGTGTGTTTCACGAGCTGTATCGGCTGAACGTGTACAGCGGTGCGCGCAGCAAGCTCGGCCGTGCGCCGTTGCGCAATGCCGGTTTTCTGGTGGATGTGAAAGGCAATGTGCGTGTTGCCTATGGTAGCGACACGGCACTGAATACGAAGATCTACACGCGTGCTTCCGAGGGTGGCGAGTGGAAGCTCGTCGTCGATCAGGCGACCGACGAGCTGGGCTCCTGGCCGATTGGATTCGCGGGCGATATCGATACGATCTATGTGCAGCGCGAGGAGAAGACCGGTCCCGACAGTCTGTATCGGATGAGCCTGGCCGATGGCAAATTGACCCGGGCGCTGGGCGACCCGGTCAGCAATCCAACGCAGTACTACGCCACGGTCGATGGTGGCGACCTGTACGGCGTCGGATTCGACGCTGGCAAGAGCCGCGTCGCGCTGATCGGCGATTCTGACGAAGCTGTGCTGCAGGCCTCCTTGCAGAAGGCGTTCGCTGACGAACAGGTGGAGATCGTCAACTTCAGCGACGATGGAAATTTTGCGCTGGTCCTGGTGTCCAGCAGCGCAAACCCGGGTGACTTCTATCGATTTGATCGGCGCACCAAGAACCTCGACTACCTCAGCAGCCGGGGTCAATGGCTGGACCTGCAACAACTCTCCGCGAAGCGCCCGGTGCAGTTCAAAGCCCGCGATGGCATCGCCTTGCACGGGTATCTGAGTGTTCCGCCAGGCAAGGAAGCGAAAAAACTGCCGTTGCTGGTGTGGGTGCATGGCGGGCCACATGGTGTGCGCGACTACGCTGGCTACGATGACGAGACCCAGATCTTTGTGTTTGGCGGCTATGCCGTGTTGCAGCTCAACTACCGCGGCTCCAGCGGGTATGGGCAGGCGTTCGAGAAGGCCGGCTATGGCCGATGGGGCGCCGAGATGCAGGACGATCTGACCGATGCCACGCGCTGGGCGATCGAGCAGGGCATTGCTGATCCCGAGCGTATCTGCATCGGCGGTGCCTCTTATGGGGGCTATGCGGCCATGATGGGCGCGGTGCGCGAGCCCAAGCTGTATCGATGTGCGATCAGCTACGTTGGTGTCCATGACTTGTCGAAGATGCTGACACGTGGCGACATCAACGACACGGAATTCGGCGAGTCTTACCTCAAGTTGGCGCTGGGTGACAGTAAGGATGCGCTCGTGCAGCGCTCGCCTGTTTCCGCAGCGGCTCAGATCGAGGCGGCAGTTTTCATTGCCGCTGGTGCCTTGGACCAGCGCGTGCCGATCGTGCATGCCAAGGAAATGACCGAGGCGCTCGATCGCGCCGGAAAGAAATACGAGTACATGCTCAAGAAGCGTGAAGGTCACGGCTACTACGAGGAGCAGAGCCGCAAAGACCTCTACCAGGGGATACTCAAGTTTCTGGATACGCATATCGGTCGCACGAAAGTGGTCGAGAAATAGCCATCGCGCGCCGCTGCCCGCCCAAGATCACGATCGCGGCCATTGCGTCGGGCAGAAAGGCCGGCGGAGAGACCTGGACACCCAACAAAGGCGACATCTCGCAGACCAGGCGGAGAGACCTGGACACCCAACAAAGGCGACATCTCGCAGACCACGTCACGGATCCGTACAACTGACTTCGCCCTCTGATCCGATCATCGTGGTGGCCATCACCTACCCACGATCATCGCTGGTTCCACCCGGGCGCGCCCGGGCTCCATCACGGATCACGGCGTTTTGCGTTGTGTGGGGCGGCTTTTGTGTGCGGTCCGAGACAGTAATCTTCGTGGCTGAGGGATGGCGACAATCTGACAGGGATAACGAGAATTTGCCCCGACTTGTCGTCTCAGACCCATTTCCCAGGCCGTTGCAGGCGAATGCCCGTCCCCGGAACTCCGGGAACGGGCGAATCGACGATCAAATCATTAACGCGTTACTTGCACCGTGATGGTCGGCGACTTGCCTGCTGACACCTGGATCATATTGATGTCCTGCAGACGCGAGACGTCGGAAACGGTCTTGTTGATGGCGGAGTATTGGCCACGATCATTCAGCAGCACATGGGCTTCCTTGCGGCTGCCGTCAAAGACCAGCAGGTCTTCCATGCCATCCTTGTTCAAATCAGCCTTCGCGAAACTGACTGCCGTATCCTTCAAATCAATGCCGACCGCACTCAGATCAGGCGTGTCGATCATTTCGCCTTCGGCTTGCTTGTTGGCGCCAAAGCTCGAAACCGTCACCCATACAAAACCAGTGCCGTAGCCGCCTGGACCGTAGCAATCAACCCAGAACGGCGAGCTCCAGCTTACGTAGGCTGCATAGGCGCCGAATGGACCGCCATGAGAGCATGAGTTGGCGTTGGTGGATTGCCAGTTGATCCAGACGACTCCAGGTGCGTACAACCAGCTGGGTGTCGCCCAGACAAAGACGGTGGGTGGTGCCGGCGGTGCTGGCGACACGGTCAAGCCGGCGCTGGCCGAGGTCTGTCCGCCCGTACCAACGCAGGTGACAGTCACTTGCTGGTTGCTGGATGGAGTGACAACCTGGCTACCCGACGTACCGCTGATCGAGAGCGATCCTGTACTGCTGCAACTGGTGGCGTACTGTGCGCTCCAGCTGAAGGTCGAGCTCTGGCCCGTATAAATCGAGGCCGGCGAATAGCTGGCGTTGACCACCGGAGGCGTGTTGGCGGATTGCACTGCAAGCGAAGCCGAGCCGTAGCCGATCTGATCGAGAGAACTCTCGCAGGTCACCTCGGCAAAAAGATTCGTGGTTGGACTTAGCGCAAGGCTGCCGCTGGAACCACCAAACGACAGGCCTGGCACGCCACTGATCTCGCAGAACGCGGCACCGGGGGCCGACCAGGAAAACGTGGTCGACTGACCTGCCAGGATGGAATTGGGGGTGAACCTTGCCGTCACACGCAGAACACCGCCAGGCGGGATTCGTTGTGCAGCGTCGGCGCCAGCTGCCAAGCTTGGGCCGGTCGCGGCCAGCCCACCCAGCGCCAAGGCCAGGGAAACAAACAGATACTTCATTCTCAAACTCCCGTGTTTGCGTGCTTTGGAAAAGGTCGCACGTGTGGAAACCATTGGTTTTATTTGCAGCAGTGGTCATTGGCATTGGCCCGCTGCGATGATTGCCAAATACAACTCGGCAACAGCGGCGAATATAGATCATTGCTTTGAACGGAAACGGAACGCTTGCCACAATTCATCGTGGCGACTTATTGACTTCCCATTGATGTCATGCGCGCCGCAGGGGCAGTGCCGGGCGGCACTACGTAATTTTGTGTTGATGCAAATTATATGAATTCATGGTATTGGCAGACCGAAAGGTGAGCGCGGCAGTGCCGCTTCGTTTTTCAGCCGATGGACAATCTGATCAGCCCAGGCGGATTCAAGACTGAAGCGTAAGCGCCGCTCCGGACAAGGCGTGCACCGTAGTCGCGGCCGCATATCGCGCAGCCCAAAGCGGCGGATGAGTCGTTAGGGCGCTTCCGGCAATCATCGGCGCAAATACCTGAAATGCGCCGTGGTAGCAAAAAAATTCCATCCGGCGTGCCTGCTCGGGATGGCAAACACCCGGATGAAGACCTGCTGCTATGGCTCGACCCCCGCAAATCGAGTATGCCGGCGCGCTGCAATGCGCGCCGCCCGTGCGCTTGCCGCGTATACGCTTGCCGCGCTTGGCGCACGGTTCGTACTGCACAATGCCAGCGTCGGCAGGATTGGGCGGAGGGCGTGATGGGGCCTTGCGGGACGTGACCCGATTCCTGAGGTCTCATTGTTGTGTGTTCCAATGCAAACCCGCACGGGTGCCCGCTGTTCACGTGCCGCGGGCGGTGGTCATTCTGGACAGGTTACTGCCACAATGGACGCGCGAAACTCAACGGCGCAGTCGGTAAACAGGGGGCTCCGGGTGCTGACCATTTTGTACCAGGCAGCGATCGTCATACTGACCTTGTTGTTGCTCTTCAGCCTTCGTCGACAGTTTGGTCTCGCGCCGATGTACGTATTCATCGGTGCACTGCAGGTCCTGCAGACCTTGAGCGCAACGATTTTCGTGCAGACCGAGTTGGGGCTGCTCATGAGCCCCGGTTCATCGGTGATGTTCGGGGTCGGCCTTGTCGGTGTGTTGTTGGTCTACCTCCGCCACGATGCCATGGAAGCTCAGCGGATGATCTTCGCCCTGCTGGCTGCCAATGCGTCGGCCGGGGCGGTGATGTTCCTGCTGTCGCTCCAGATACATGAGCCCTCGGTCTTCAATGGGCCGTCATTCAGCGAGGAGAGCCTCTTCCAGGGAAGCGGCATGCTCGTACTCGGAACTGTCCTGCTTGCGATTGACGCCCTGCTTGTCGTGGTGCTGTACGAGTTTTTTGCTCGACGTGCTGCAGGCGTGTTCCTGCCGATCCTGGCTACGCTCGTATTGGTCCTCGCATTCGACAGCCTGGTGTTTGTCTCGGCGGCGTTCTGGGGTGACCCGAAGTTCCTGTCGATCCTTGTCAACTCTGTGCTCAGCAAGGCGCTGATCGCCACCGGCTACGCTGTGGTCAGCGCGGCTTATCTGCACTGGTTCGAGCGCGAGCTGTTCGTGTTTTTTGCCGGGACGCAGCCGCGCGATATCTTCGCCATGCTCACCTATCGCCAGAAGTACGAGCTCTTGCTGCGCGAGGCGATGCACGACGGGCTGACCGGGGTCTACAATCGTGCCTACTTCAATGCCACAGCGCAGCATGATGTTTCGACATGCTGGGGTGCTCAGCGCCCGTTGTCGCTGCTCTTCATCGATCTGGATCGTTTCAAGCAGGTAAACGATACGCACGGCGCCCAGGTAGGAGACGCAGTACTTCGGGCCACCGCGGAATGCCTCGCCCGCGGGAGGCGCCCTGCTGACCATGTCAGCCGCTTCGGTGGAGAGGAATTTGCCGTGGTTCTTCCTAACACCAGCGTGATAGACGCATTGAGCATTGCGGAAAAATTGCGCATGGAGATCGCGTTGCTCCACGCCCAGGGGTTGAGCCCGGTGAAGACCACGGCCAGCTTCGGTGTGTCTTCCTTGCCGGAAGATGGCACAACACTGCCGCAGCTCGTCGAGGCCGCTGATCGCCGGCTGCAGCGCGCGAAAGCCTCTGGCCGTGATCGCGTCGAGACCAGGGACTGAGGTGACGGATATCGGCGGTGCTTGGGTTGGCTTGTAAGCGCGGGCGCATGGTCAATAAGTCACGACTCGTACTGCCACTTCAGTACCGATGGCCATCCTGCCATGGCAGGCCCCGTGCGAATCGAACGTCCCGGCGCACGGCAATGCGCGTGCGTATCGGGTCGCTGACGATGAGGCCTGTGAGGCGTTTCTGCCTCAGTTGGCTCGCGTATGCGAGTGCTTCGATTGGCCGGCGCATGCGTGTTGCCTGAAGCACAACCTCTGCCATCTGCTGGTGGAGGCGGCGCAGGCGACGCGACGGGCGAAAGGTACCAGCTGAACGGGATCGGCCAGCCGGTTCGGGTTGGACGGCTCTGGGGCGCAAGCAGCCGGCCCGGCGGGCGCAGCGCAGCAGGAGGCAGCAACGAAAAAGCCGGCACGCAGCCGGCTTGGTCGAATACCCGATGGGTATGGTGGGCGGTACAGGGCTTGAACCTGTGACCCCTGCCGTGTGAACGACGGGAACAGCGTCCGCCTACGTCCGCCAGTGTTCGGCAAGTGGCTGTTACTAAAGACTAAATGTCCACACCGAGAGTGCTTGAGCTGGCAGTGCGGATGAGCCGTCCGCTTGCCGACACTGAAGTGCTGCCTGTCAATTTCGAAGTCAATGTCCGGCGACAGATCGATGCTGCGTGGGCCAAAGCGCTGGAAGAGAACAACACGTACTTCCAGGTGGAGCGAGAGCGACTCGACCAATGGGCAGAAGATCAACTGTTGTCGGCCGAGCAGGCGCACAGGACATCAAGGCCCGGCTGAAGCACGGCAAGCGACGCGCCAGGGCGGCAACGACGGTGGAAGACCAGGCTGCCGTGCAAGATGAGATCAAGGCGCTGGAGAGCCAGCAGCGTCGCCAACGGCGCGAGATTTTCGACGTGGAAGACGAAATCGAAGCGAAGCGCGATGGTCTCATCGCCGCTCTGGAGCGGCGTCTGAACCAGCGTAGCCATAGTCTTCGGTTGTTCAGGATTCGCTGGGCCCTTGCATAACATCACATGTAATGTAACATTGCACTTGCAATGCGATAATTGATATGCGACATATAGGATGGTCCTACGAGGATGTCATGCCTGAAATGCTTGAGAAAACGCTGCGGCACCTTCGGAATACGCGCGAACTGCGGGCAGAAGTCCTGGATCTGGCGGCCAGGCTGCTGGCTGGCAAACATTCGTCGGGCCGTGCGACCGTGATCGATCCGATCGTCAGCGAAGCCACCATTCGGGAAGAGTGGGACCGGCTGCTGCCGGCCATCGCGCCCGAGGCGCGTTCCCGAATGACCCTCGTAGTTCAACAGGGGGCGGAACCGCGCGGCGAGCAAGTCGGGTCCGACAAGCCGAGCGTCTTGACGCTTGATCGCCCCAACTACCGATTTGAAGTGCTTCGGCTACTGCTGGGAGCGAGCCTCGAAAAAGACGGCTCGCAACCGGAAGCAGGCATTGCTGCTCATATCGAAGGCACCCAGCTTGGTCTCATCGATGCATTGGGTGCTTCGCTGACGCCGGTGCGGAGTTCGCTGGCTGCACTGCGCGATGCAGGCCTGATCGCCAACCTGCGCTGGCTGGAAATCACCCCCGAGGCGTTGTCGATGGAGCAGCTCAGTCGCTTGGGCGCGTTGCCCCAGGTACTGCGCTTCCGTTTTGAGCGCGGCGCCCGGATCAAGCCTCCGGCAGAACTTGTGAAACGCGCGGAGCCGCTGCTCGGGCCCAATGGCCCGATGCTTTGGAAGCCCTTCTCGCTTTCTGGCACGCCAGTGGCGCAAAACGACGCGCCCGGATTGGACCTGATCGGCACGCCGCGCCTGGATCTTGTGGCGAATGTTTCCCGCACTGAGAAAACCTTCGATGCTGATGTAATGCGTCTGCTCGATGACGGCCTGGAGCCGGATCCGAATCCTCTGGCCCCGGCGCCGGTTGTCGTGACCCTGGTGCGTGCGAGCACCCGGTTCGACCGCAATGCTGGCATTGGCCAATCCCGCTGCGCACATCCCTGCGATGTCTTCCTGTCCCTGCTCGACATGGGCCTGCGCGAGCAAGCCCTGCAATATGCCAAAGCGGTGAAACTGTGAAGCGCATGGAGCTGGATGCCAGCGACTTGCTTCAACGCGTCGCTGAGCGCGTCCCAGCCGGGTTGCGTACCAAAGTCGTGGTGATTGGCAGCATCGCCAGCGCGTGGGCCTTTCGCGACGTTTCAGGAACCCACGCCGTCGCCACCAAGGACATCGATCTACTACTTCTCCCGGCCATCGATGCTGTCACTACGGCGGAAATGCTGGGGCAAGAAATGCTGGATGAAGGCTGGCTACCTCGATACCCGGGCGGCATCCAGCCCGGCAGAGCGGAAACACCGGACACCCAGCTTCCCGCCTTGCGGCTTAGTCCGCCGGGAGAGCCCGAAGGCTGGTTCGTCGAGTTGCTGGCAGCACCGCTCAGCAGTCAAACCACACGCAAACACTGGCAACGCTTCCATACCGACCTGGGCGACTTTGGCCTGCCGAGCTTCCGCTACATGCCGGTTGCCGTCGAAGGCGCTGAGAACACCGACTTCGGTCTGCGTGTTGCGCGACCGTCCAACATGGGGCTGGCGCATCTGCTCGAACATGCCGACCCCGATCGCACACTAATTTCCAACCTGCCGGGCACGCCGTCGCGCTTCATCAAGGACGTTGGGCGTGCGATCTCACTGTGGTGGTTGGCGCGCGAGCAATCGCCAATGGCCGGCGATGGCTGGCTGGCCAAATGGCGTGAAACACTGGCTGGGCTGTATCCCGAACGCAAGGACGAGATGAAGGCGGCGGCACGGGCCGGGCTTTCGAGCGTCACCGACCACCTGCGCGAAACTCATGGCATTGCACTCAATGGCGTTCTGGCACCGCATGGCACCACGCTGGAGGCGTTTCGCCGCGCACACGCTAGCCTGACCGACCTGTTCGAAACACTCTGATGATGGTGCCGACAAGCGCCCACGATGGAAGTACACACAACATGACCGACACCAATCCCGCAAAGTTCAAGAAGCTGGTCACCCTGCTCAGGGAGCTGTTCCAGCTCGACCAGCCGGATCTGGATTTCGGCATCTACCGGATCAACGACATAGGACAGGTCGTTCAGCACGCGCAGCATCGGCGACAGGGGCATATGCCTTTGATCTCGCGAGGCATCTGGCGGACAAGTTTCCGTACCAGCGTCCGTACAGCGACTTAGGCTGACGGGAAAGCTTGCCTAAGTCGCTGATCGATATGGTGGGCGGTACAGGGCTTGAACCTGTGACCCCTGCCGTGTGAAAGCAGTGCTCTACCGCTGAGCTAACCGCCCGTCTTTCGAGGGGGGCGCAGTGTACGGAGCGGGTGGGGTTGCGGTCAACTTCGGCGTGCGGGGCTTCAGCTGGCGGTAATTGGTCGCGGGTTCATCCTGAGCTGTGGAGTGGCACTAGACTGCTGCCATCGATCCGCCGACTGCGGTGCTCTGGAGCGAGTCTGTATGCGTGTTCTCGGTCTGCTCGGGTGTACTTCCCTGCTGCTTGCCGGCGGTCTGGTGGGGCCGGCCCAGGCCTACGATTCCGATGACGAGAGTGTCATCGTGCGCTGCGAGTCGCTGCGCGGTCGTGATGCCTATTGCCCGGTTGATACCCGCGGTGGGGTATACCTGCTTGATCGCCTCAGTGATTCGCGCTGCGTCGAGGGTGAATCCTGGGGTGTCGATCGCCGCGGCATCTGGGTCAGCCAGGGTTGCCGGGCCGATTTTGAAGTGTTGCCGGCGCAAAGCGGCCGCTCCAGCCGGGGTTCCTCGGGATACGAGCGGCCCTGGAAAGAGGAGTTTCAACGTGGCCATGAGGGTGTCAGTGTGGTCTGCGAGTCCTACGATCGCCGCACTACCCATTGTCCGGTCCGTGTGCGCCGCGAGGTCGAACTGATCGAGCAGTACAGTTCGGCTGAATGCCGCTACAACTGGAGCTGGGGTTACGATTCCAGCGGCATCTGGGTCGACCGCGGCTGTCGCGGGGAATTTGCCGTGTATTGATGGGGTGGCGCGGCGGCATTGCGCAGCTTGTCGAGATCACGGGCAACCGCGCAGATCAAATGCAGCGTGGCAAGCCTCGCTTTGTGCGCTGGTTTTTCTGCAGGGCATCTCTGTGAGATGCCGGCTCCAATGCGCCGCCGAGTTGGGACGGCATCTCACCGAGATGCCCTGCAGGGTCAGAGACGAGCAGCGCGGCAAGCCACGCCCTAAGATGGCGCGGACTTGCGGGCGGGGCGGCTTGGTGTCTTCTTGTTCCGTTTTGCTGCAGTGGGATTGCGCGTTCTCACTGGGGAGGGCGTTGCTGGTTTGGCCTTGGGCTTGGGCTTGGCGGATGACGGGCGCGTGCTGCGGATTCGGGCGGGCGGCTTTGGCTCAACTGTGACCTGACCGAGAAAATCCAGGTTCGGCATATAGGCGCCAATCCGCTGCGACCAGATGCGGGCGCCGTCGCTGGCCTGCTCGATGGCCGAGCGCGCCGCCTTGCCGGCCCAGTTCATCATCGTGCTCTGATCGATCATCGCAACGCGCCGGAACAGATCGGGCCAATCGTGGATGGTAGCGTCGTGGATCTTGCAGAGGGTCTGCGTCCGGCTGCCAATCGCATAGGTGACCGCAATATTGGTCGCGGCCGCGGTGGCCACATTTGCCAATGGCCATGCGCCGCGCAGCCAGCGCGCCCCCAGCAGCCCGCTTGCGCGCTGGGCGAGCCAGCGCGAGGCCTCGCGGGCGATTTCATCGGTGCCGAGGTTGGTCGCGGCAATCGCGAGGATGGCAATGTTCTCGCCATGCTCGGGTATTTCCATGTCGTAGAGCGCAAACACCTCGATCACCAGCTCGGCCTGCAAGGCGCTGACCAGGGCGGTGTCGGCCAGTGGTCCAAGCGCGAACGAAGCCAGCCGACCGACGCCAGGGATGGCACCGGTGATCGCCGTGAGCGCGCCGACTGTGCCCGCCTGGATGCACTTGTTGCGCACCAGCAGTTTGCACAGCTGATCGCGAGAAGACTGCGGAAATGCACTGCGCAGTCGCTCGACGCGGCGGCGCGCCATTATCCGGTCGGCGCGACGCACCGAATCCCACAGGGTAAGCGGCTTCTTGATCATGCCGGGATTATGCGACCAATGCGGCGAGGATGGCAGGGTAGGCAGCTCATGGCAGCCTGCATTAGTCTTGGCGGTCTTGGAGAACCGACCGATGATCGATTACAGCCGCTACGATCGTGTGCGCGCCGTGCGCTGGGAAGGCGATGCCCTGCATCTGCTCGACCAGCGTCGGCTGCCGCTTGAGGAAGTGATGATCCGCTGCGAGGACGCCCAGGCGGTTGTAGCGGCGATCGCCAACCTGACCGTGCGCGGTGCGCCCGCCATCGGCATCGCCGCTGCGTACGGCGTGGTGCTGGCTGCCAGGACCAAGGCCGATGCGTTTGGCCGTGTGAACGCGGACGCCATCGCGGGCGAACTCGCCACCTTGCGGGCGTCGCGGCCGACTGCGGTCAATCTGTTCTGGGCGCTGAACCGGATGGGCGAGGTGCTGCGTGCGGCCGGCAGCGTAGCCGCCCTGGAATCGGCTGCGATCGCCATCGAGCGTGAGGATCTGTCGGCCAACCGGCGCATGGGTAGTCTGGGTGCCGCGTTGATCGCGCCCGACAGTGGCGTGCTGACCCACTGCAATACCGGATCGCTGGCTACTGCCGGGTTTGGTACGGCACTCGGCGTCATCCGTGCCGGCGTTGCCGAGGGCAGGATTTCCCGGGTCTTTCATACCGAGACCCGGCCCTGGCTGCAGGGCACGCGACTGACCGCCTGGGAGCTTCTGAAGGATGGCATCGAGGCCCATCTGATTGCCGATTCCGCTGCTGCGCATCTGCTCGCTTCGGGAAAGGTGCAATGGGTCATCGTCGGCGCCGACCGGATTGCCGCCAACGGCGATACCGCGAACAAGATCGGTACCCTGCAACTGGCGGTGCTGGCGCGGCATTTCGGGGTGCGCTTCATGGTGGTTGCGCCGCGCTCCACAGTGGATATGGGCACCGCTTCCGGCGCCGACATTCCGATCGAACTGCGTGATCCTGCGGAAATGCTGAACTTTGCCGGCACCCGGGTGGCGGCAGAGGGCGTGCAGGCACTCAACCCGGTGTTCGACGTGGCGCCGGCTGAGCTGATCGATGCCATCGTGACCGAGTTGGGCACGATCACCGCGCCTGACCGCGACCGGATGGCAGCGAGCTTTGCCTGAAGGCAGTCGTGGGAGCGCCGAAGCGGCGCGACCGTTGAGTCAAGTCTTCGAGACTGCGGTCGGCCCGCTTCGGGCCTCCCACATCGGGTCGACGGTTCGCGGCTCACTGTGGGCGCGCCAGGCGCTGCCCAGCAAGGCGGCGAGGGGCGCCCGCGTGCTAGAATCCCGCTCTTCCGCGCGTCCTCAATCGGGCCGACGTCTGCACCGATGCGGCCGCGCATGTCATTGAAAAGGTTGAGAGCATCCGATGTCAGAATTCGCCAGGGAAGTCATCCGCGTCAACATCGAAGACGAGATGCGGCAAAGCTACCTCGACTACGCGATGAGCGTGATCGTCGGGCGCGCTCTTCCCGACGTACGCGATGGCCTTAAACCCGTGCATCGGCGCGTGTTGTTCGCGATGAATGAGCTGGGCTGCCACTACAACAAGGCCTACTACAAGTCCGCGCGTATCGTCGGTGACGTCATCGGCAAATACCATCCGCATGGCGATCAGTCGGTGTACGACACCCTGGTACGTATGGCGCAGCCGTTCTCGCTGCGTTACCTGCTGGTGGACGGGCAGGGCAACTTCGGCTCGGTCGATGGCGATTCCGCAGCGGCCATGCGCTACACCGAAGCACGCATGTCCAGGCTGGCGCACGAACTGCTGGCCGACATCGACAAGGAAACTGTCGACTTCACTCCGAACTACGATGAGAAGGAACTCGAGCCGACGGTGCTGCCGACGCGGCTGCCGAACCTGCTGCTGAATGGTTCCGCCGGCATTGCGGTCGGCATGGCGACCAATATTCCGCCGCACAATCTGGGCGAAGTCATCGATGGCACGATCGCGATCATCGACAATCCGGATATCAGCATCGACGAGCTGATGCAGCTGATCCCGGGGCCGGATTTCCCCACTGCCGGCATCATCAACGGCTCCAGCGGCATCATCGAGGCCTACCGGACCGGGCGCGGCCGCATCCGCATCCGCGCGCTTGCCGAGATCGAGACCGACAGCGATGGCCGCGATGCCATCATCGTCACCGAGCTGCCGTACCAGGTGAACAAGGCGCGGCTGATCGAGAAGATCGCCGAGTTGCACAAGGAAAAGAAGATCGAGGGCATTGCCCCCGATGGATTGCGCGACGAGTCCGACAAGGATGGCATGCGCATCTTCATCCAGGTGAAGCGCGGCGAACAGGCCGATGTGCTGCTCAACAATCTGTTCCAGCAGACCCAACTGGAGACTGTCTACGGCATCAATATGGTGGCCCTGGTCGACGGCCAGCCGCGCATCCTCAACCTGAAGGAAATCCTCGAAGCCTTTGTCCGCCACCGTCGTGAGGTGGTGACCCGGCGCACGATCTTCGAACTGCGCAAGGCGCGGGCGCGGGCACACACGCTGGAAGGGCTGACCATCGCGCTCGCCAACATTGACGAGATGATCGAGTTGATCAAGACCTCGGACAACGCGCAGACCGCCAAGGAACGCCTGCTGGCGCGGCGCTGGGAGCCCGGTCTGGTGCGCGCCCTGCTGGGCGCCGCGGGTGCTGAAGCCTCGCGTCCCGAGGATCTGCACGAGAACGAAGGGCTGCACGAAGACGGCTATCAGCTCTCGGAAGTGCAGGCCAAGGAAATTCTCGAAATGCGCCTGAACAAGCTGACCGGGCTTGAACAGGAAAAGATCACTGATGAGTACAAACAGTTGCTGGAGACCATCCGCGGCCTCATCGCGATCCTGCAGGATCCTGTGCTGCTGCTGAATGTGATCCGCACCGAACTGCTGGAGATGAAGGAAGCCTTCAACGACAAGCGACGCACCCTGATCCAGCACAACCAGGAAGATCTCAGCAATGAGGATCTGATCGACAAGCAGGACCTGGTGTTGACCCTCTCGCACTCGGGCTATGCCAAGGCGCAGCCGGTCAGCGATTACCGGGCTCAGCGACGCGGTGGCCGTGGCCGCTCGGCGACCGCGATCAAGGAAGAGGATTTCATCGAGAACCTGCTGGTGGCGCACAGCCACGACACCGTGCTCTGCTTTACCAGCCATGGCCGGGTGTTCTGGCTGCGCACCTTCCAGTTCCCGATGGCCGGACCGAACTCTCGGGGTCGTCCCATTGTCAATCTGCTGCCGGCGCTTGAGCCGGGTGAGAAGGTCAATGCCATGCTGCCGATCCAGGAATACAGTGATGATCGCTACGTGTTCTTCGCCACCCAGGCCGGTGTCGTCAAGAAAACCCCGTTGAGCGATTTCTCGCGTCCGCGCAGCAACGGCATCCGCGCGGTGGAACTGGACGAGGGCGATGTCCTGGTTGATGTCGCGATTACCGATGGCTCGCGCGATGTGCTGCTGTTCGCCTCCAACGGCAAGGCGGTGCGCTTTGCCGAAGATGCCGTGCGTGCAGTCGGACGCACCGCGCGCGGAGTGCGCGGCATGACCCTGGCCGAGGGCGAGCAGGTGGTCAGCATGATCGTCGCCGACGATGGCGACATCCTGACCGCAACCGAACGCGGCTACGGCAAGCGCACTCCGCTGGAAGAGTATCCGCGCAAGGGGCGCGGCACCCAGGGGGTGATTGCAATCCAGACTTCGGAGCGCAACGGCAAGCTGGTTGGCGCGCTGCAGGTCACTGCGGCGCACGAGGTCATGCTGATTTCCAACCAGGGCACCCTGGTGCGCACGCGGGTCGAGGAGATCGCCCAGGTCGGACGCAATACCCAGGGCGTCACCCTGATCCGCCTGCCCGCCGATGAGTCCCTGGTTGGCATCGCTGCTGTCGAATCCCTGCCTGATGAGGGCGGCGATGACGATGACAATGCCGTGCCGGAAGGCGCCGTGGCGGAGCCATCGTGAGCAGAGTCGGGGGCATGAGTCGGTCGCTGGGTTTTCCGCTGTTCTCCGCCTTGCTCCTCTCGGGGTTCGCTGTCTGTCAGGCGCAACCGGCAGCAACGATACCGGCGGGCCAAGTCGCGGCGATGCGTTCGGCCCAGGTCGCCGCCGCCCGCGATGCGGTGATGCCCTATGTGGTCAGCATCATGGTGGTGCGCGAGGACCATGTGCAGGGCAAGGCCCAGCTCAGCCTGGGCAGCGGCAGCGGCACCATCATCAGTGCCGACGGTCATGTCGCGACCAATGCCCATGTCACCGAGAACGGTCAGCGCTTCCGCGTGGTACTGGCCGACAAGCGCGAACTCTCGGCACACCTGGTGGGCGCCGATGAACTCAGCGATATAGCGGTGCTGAAGATCGACGAGCAGCGCGAGGGCGGCTACGCCTATGCCAATTTTGCCGAGCGCAATCTGCTGGAGGCCGGCGATCCGGTGCTCGCGATGGGCGCTCCCTGGGGTCTCGAACATTCGCTGTCGCAGGGTGTGGTCAACCATCCGGCACGGCTGATGGTGTCGCTGTTCCAGGACGAGGCTGACTACGAGCAGCAACTCGGACGCAATCAGCCCACCGCGCGCTTCTATGCATGGATTCAGCACGATGCGGCGATCTCGCCGGGGAATTCCGGTGGTCCACTGGTCAGTCTTGCCGGCCAGATCGTCGGGATCAATACCCGCGGCAGCTTCAGCGGCGGTGATATGGCGTTTGCCATCCCGGCCGACGTCGCGCGCCGTATCGTTGATCAGTTGGTACGCGAAGGTGAGGTCAAGCGCAGCTATTTCGGTTTCGCGGTGCGCTCGTTGAAAAGTTCCGGCCTGGATCAGGGCGTGCTGGTCAGCTCGGTCCAGCAGGATTCCCCGGCCGATGCCGCCGGACTGGTGCCGGGCGATCGGATTGTCCGCATTGATGGTGCGGCGGTGACCGTGGCCCTGCCCGAGCAGGTGCCGGTTTTCCTGCGCGAGTTGACCGAACGACCGCTTGGCCAGAAGCTGCAGATGGATGTGCTCAGCGGCGGGCGCACGCGCAGCCTGAGCATGATCTCCCAGCCGTATCCGCGCGATCTTGGCGACAACGTCGAGATCAAGGCCTGGGGTCTGACCCTGACCGAGGTCACGCCGGCGATCGCGCGCTCGCGCCTGCTGGAGCATCAGACCGGGCTGATCGTGACGGGTGTCTTGCCTGGCAAGCGTGCCGCCACCGCACATCCGCCGCTGGCCGTTGGCGATGTCGTGTTCGCGATCGATGGCAAGCCA
The DNA here is from genome assembly GCA_022843465.1 of Pseudomonadota bacterium. Classification (GTDB taxonomy): domain Bacteria; phylum Pseudomonadota; class Gammaproteobacteria; order Xanthomonadales; family Ahniellaceae; genus 0-14-3-00-62-12. The sequence goes on from JALHNO010000004.1 coordinate 209,408, forward strand.
GTCGCTGTGGTCGCCGATGTCGAGGCACTCGGTGTTTCCAACGGTGCCGGCGACTCGGCACGGGTCATCTCCTTCGAACGCTCCGGAAAATCCATGTTGTCCGCACTCGATGCCCGCGCTGCCGACAGCGAACCCGGCAAACTGCGTGAACTGCCCAAGCCCTGGGTGGGTATCGATGCCCAGCCGATCACCGCCACCACTTCGCGCCTGATCGAAGGTCCGGCCGGTGGCGGTTATCGCGTCACCCGCGTCTATCCGGGTCCGGCGCAGCGCGCCGATATCCGCGTCGGCGATCTGATCGTCGCCGTGGCCGGCGCCGCCGTTCCGGTCTCTGGCGACAGCGATGACGAGGCCCTGCAGCAGCGTTTCCGCGACGCCCTCGTCGACGAGCCATTGGCCCTGACCATCTGGCGCGCCGGCAAGGAACTGGAGACCGAACTGACCCCTGGGATAGCGCCCGACCCACGCGGCTCGCTGAAATCCCTGTCGATCGATTGGCTGGATCTCGGGGTCCGTGCGCTTGGCTTCTACGATCGTATCGAGCGTCGTCTCGACAAGGCAGCGCAGGGCGTTGTGGTCGAACGCGTCGAGACCGGTGGGCTGGCCGGCCTGGCCAACCTCAAGCCCGGCGATGTCATTCTGAAGGTCGATGGCAAGGCGGTCGATGGCCTCGATACCTTCAAGCTGCTGACGGCCCGGTCGGCGCACAAGGAAGGTCGCAATATCAGTTTTCTTGTACTGCGGGCCGCGCGCACGCGCCTGCTGTTCCTGGACGCCGGTTGGGAGAAATCACCATGAAGGAATCACTGCGCTCATTGCTTGTCGTGGCCGTCATGCTGCTCTCGAGCGTAGCCTTTGCCAGTCCGATGGACGAGGAGAGCAAGGAGATTTTTGCGCGATTGCTCAAGCAGCACGCCGCATCGGTGGTGCGCATCAATTTCGTCATGAAGTCGAGCTTTCAGGGCCAGGACCAGAGCCAGGAATCTTCAACCACCGGTGTGATCGTCGATCCCCGTGGTCTGATCCTGGTGCCGCGGATGGTGGCGGAGCCGAGCTTCCCGGGTGTCGACAAACTGACCAGCGAGCAGCGCGCCAGCTTCAAGCTGGAGACCCGCGATTTCCGGGTTCGTCTGGCCGGTCAGGACACGCCGCTGGAAGCCGAGGCACTGACCAGCGATGCGGATCTCGGTGTTGCCTGGCTGCGCCTGAAGCCGCCCGCAACTGCCGCGGGCGCAGCCGAGTCGGCGCCGCCACCGAGCTATCCGGCGATTCGCCTGAGTGACAGTGCCGATGCCGCCCCCGGTCAGGCCTACTATGTGATCGAACGTCTGGATGACCGCTACGGCGGTGCCGCCCTGGTCAGCTGGGGCGTGCTGGTCGGTGAGGTCACGGTACCGCGTCCGGCGCATATCACCACGGGCGCACTGGGCCTGGGGTTTTCCGCAGAGGGCAAGGTGCTGGGTTATGTGGTCGCCGACCTTGAGAGCATGGACTCAGCCACGATGATGACCGGGCAGGGCGGCATGATTCTGACCATGGCGCCAGCCGCACGCCTGGCCTCCGCCAGCAGCCGTGCCGCCAGCCTGCTCGACGAGACCGATTGACCGGGTGCTGCGGTGACAGGTGGGCGCATCAGGTCATCATCGTTTGCAGTCCATGGCCGCACAGGGGCTCCTGCAGACCCCGGATTCATGATCGCAAACTACATTAGGAGTATCGCGTAATAAATTGATTTATAATTGTTTTGTGTGCGCATTTTCGGAGTGGCTTGCGGCCACTGACGGGCGCAGCCCCTGACTTCCGGCCACTGTACAAGCCAGTAGTCGGGCGCCAAGCTTTGGACTGAACAGTCCAGTCCAATACAGGCCGTCGCATGCCCTATAGCACCCGCAACCCGCGCACGCGGAGCATCATCGAAGCTGCCTCCGAGCTCTTCATCGACCATGGTTACCAGGTCAATATGGCCGAGGTCGCGCGCCGCGCCGGGGTTGCCAAGCAGACGGTCTACACCCATTTCGGTACCAAGGAGCGGCTGTTCGAGGCCGCCATCGTGCATCTGATTCAACCATTGCGGCAGTTGCTGGAACAGGATCAGCGCGGCATTCGCGAAAGCCTGATCGAATACGGCCGGCATCATCTGGATCGATGGCTGGATACCCGCACGGCCGGGCTCTCCCGTCGTCTTATCGCCGAAGCCGGGCGCTTCCCCGAGGCCGCACATACGCTCTACAACAACAGCATGCATGCGGTCTGCGAGCGCCTGGCCGAGCGCATTGCTGCCGCCGACAGGCGCGGCGAAATCTCGGTGCCCGATAGTCGGGTCGCAGCAGAACTCCTGCTGGGCATGCTGCTCGGTCTGGATGGTGATCGGCGCCGGTTGGGGCAGCCGCAGCGCGATGCCGCCGCACGCGAACGCTGGGTCGTCCTCGCTGTCGACGCGTTTCTGCGGGCCTATGCCGTTGCCGAAACCGCCCCCAGCGCCAGCGGCCGGCAATGAACCGGCAAGCTCGCCGCTGTTGATCCATCAGGCTGATCTCTGTCGGGACGCTGTTGATGCGCGAACCCGGCATCTACCGCAACCGCTACGTGGTCGGCACTCACATCGCGGCCAGCTTGATGGGGGGCTCGGTATTGCCGGCTTCCTGCTGGGCGAAGGGCAGGGCGCGTTCGAGGCCAACCTGCGGTTCGCCAATGAAATAGCCCTGCAGATAATCGACCTGGCACTCGCGCAGCAGGGGCAGAATCTGCGGACGATCGACAAATTCCGCAATCGTGCGTTTGCCTACCGAGTGCGCGATACCGGTGATGGCCTTGACCACAGCCTGGTCGATCTTGTCTTCGAGCAGTCCCTGGATGAAGGACCCATCGATCTTCAGATAATCGACGTCCAGATGCTTCAGATGGCTGAAGGTCGAGAAGCCGACGCCGAAGTCGTCGAGCGCGAACTGGCAACCCAGCGTACGCAGATGACCGATCAGGGAGCGCGCTGCCTCCAGATTGCTGACCGCACGCGACTCGGTGATCTCGAATACCACCTGGCGTCCGTCAACGTCGAACTCGACCAGCTTGTCGGTGACAAAGCCTGCGGTCGCGGGATTGATCAGCGATTGCGCCGACAGGTTGATCGACAGACGCACGCGACGACCCTGGCGATTGATCTCGCGCAGGGCCTTGAAGGCGTTGTGAATCACCCAGCGGTCGATCTCCTGCATCATGCCGAAGCGCTCGGCCGTGGGCAGGAAGGCGTCGGGTGCCAGCAACTGGCCGTGGGTATCACGCAGTCGCAGCAGCACCTCGAAGTAGGGCTCCAGGCGCTGGCCTGACACCGGCTGACTGGCAAAATCGCTGAGAGGAACAATGGGCTGATAGCTCAGCACAAAGCCATCGCTGCGGATGGCCTCTTCCAGTCTGGACGACCAGCCGAGTTCCTTGTCCATCGCAGCACGTTCGTCGGATTCCGGCGAGAACACATGGGTCTGATTGCGGCCGCCATTCTTGGCGATGTAGCAGGCGATATCGGCATTGGCCATTGCTTCGGCCGGTGATTCGGTCAGTCGATCCATCCGCGCCACGCCAATCGAGACCGTGATGCGGTAACTCTTGCCCGCGTACACAAAACTGGTGCCGGTCAGCGCGCGACGGAATTCGTCGGCAATCGAGTCGATGTCGGAACTGGTGACATTGCGCAGGATGATCGCGTACTCGTCACCGCCCATGCGCGCAAGATGATCGGACTGCCGCAGCCGCGACTTCAGACGGGCACTGACCTCGATCAGCAACTGGTCGCCGGCACTGTGACCGGCGGTATCGTTGATGTACTTGAAGCGATCGACGTCGATGAAGAGCAGCAATGAGGTCTGATCGGTCCGCTTGAGGCGGGTGACTTCCTGCTCCAGCTGACTCTCGAAGAAGGCACGATTATTGAGCTTGGTCAGTGAGTCATGACTGGCCTGCCAGCGCAGTTCTTCTTCCAGGACCCGACGCGCGGAGACGTCACGGAACGCGATCACCGAACCCTGACGCACGCCATCGACGTTCATCGGAAAGACCGTGCACTCGACCGGGATCGGCCGGCGCGCCGCTGTGATGAACAGTGTCTGCCAGTTCGGTACCTGGGAGCCGTTCTGATAGCACTGCGACAGGAAACAGGCCGTGCGTGGCATCGGTGCGCCATTCTCGAACGCATGATGGAACTTCTCGTAAGCCGAAAACCCGACCAGATCGGGCGCCGAGGCATAGCCGAGCAGATCGACGGCGGCCGGATTGACGAACTGGATGATGCCAGTGCGATCGACCCCATAGACACCGTCGCCGACCGAGGCAAGAATCCCCTCGAGCCGGCGCCGTTCCGCATCCACTGCCTTGCGGTCGATCACCATGCGTGCCAGTGAATGCAGGCGCGCCAGGAACAATTCCTTGGACTCGCTCTTGAACATGCACTCGATCGCGCCCGAAGCCAGCGAGTCGTTGATCACCTGGTCCGAATAGGTGCCGGTGATCACCGCGCAGATGGTGCTGCGCAGGGCCGGTGTCGACTTGATGGTGCGGATCAGTTCGGGCCCGTTCTCGTTGGGCATGAAGTAATCGGTCACCACGATATCGAACGTCAGTTCGACAATCTTCTTGCGGGCTTCTTCGACGCTGCTGGCGATCTCGACCTGGTAGCCCTGCTTGCTCAGCAATTTCTGGAAGGCGAGCCGTACCGTGGCTGAATCATCCACGAGCAGCACACGCAGTCCGGTCGGATCAGTGCCATCGCTGTCATGTGACTCGCGCCGGCTGGGCCGCAGCAATTTGTTGAGTGCCTCACCCGCCTCGTTGTAATCGCCCCAGTTGAGCAGAGCGACACGCGGACGCTTCATCATCCAGTTGACGGCACCCGGGCTGTTGGAATCGGCGAGCACCAGCACCGGCAGATGCTCGAAGGCATCGCGGGTGAGCATGTCGAAGATTTCGTCAGCCTTGGGCTCGCCGTAATCCGGCCAGCCGACGGCAACGGCGCCAATCTCGCTCGACGAGCGCGGCATGCGCTCCAGAAACGCATGGACCTCTTCGAAGCTGCTCAGGGCATGCACACTGAATCCGGCACCGGACAGCACCGCCGATATCGCGCGGCGGCGTGTAGTGGATGATTCGGCGAGCAAAACACTGGTCATCGCGACTCCCCTTCGCTAGGGAGTGAGACTAGCGCTGGGGCTGGGCGGTGCCAACTGGCTTGGCGCTGCCTTGCGCGGGTTGGTTCAGCCCGGAGTCGCGGCGTGTGCATACCGCTGCGCCCCCGCTGGGCTTCCTTGCCGTTCTCCCGGGGAACGCGGCGACCGAGGTGGGTCCGCCGAGGCGCGCTGAGGGAAACGACAGCGGACACAGTGTTCGTCCCCGTAGAGATTACTGTTCAATTCCGGACATGCGCCGTCGGAGCGCTCGGTGTCTCCCAACAAATTCCATATTAATCAAAGCAATATGCTCGGCATGTTGTTGGCACGACGATTGCGTCAATGGGGCATGGATATTGCCCGCCCCGATCTGATTGCCAAGAAACGCCAGCGTCAGCGCTGGATCGTCGCCGCCTCCGTTGTCTCGGTCGCTTTGCTGATCGGACTGATCTGGTCGCTGCCTGCTGCCGCGCCCAGGGTCGAAAAGTCCACTCTGTGGACTGACACCGTGAAACGTGGAGAAATGAAACGCGAGGTGCGCGGCCCCGGCATCCTGGTGCCCAAGGAAGTTCGCTGGATTGCTGCGGAAACCACGGCGCGGGTCGAACGCATCGTCATCAAGCCGGGCGCGGCGGTTACCCCGGACAGCGTGATTCTTGAACTCAGCAATCCGGAGGTGATGGACGCCGTGCTGGCGGCGCGCGCGGCGCTGACGGCGGCTGAGGCTGATTTCGCTGCGCGGCGGATGGGGCTGGAGAGCCAGCAACTGGATCAGAAGGCGACCACGGCAAGCATCGAGGGTGATTACGAGGCGGCGCGTCTGCAGGCCGAGGCCGAGGCTGATCTCAACCAGAAGGGCATCATCTCCGACATCAACTATCGCCGCACCCAGCTCACCGCCGACAGCCTGAAGGTCCGCATCGATATCGAGAAGGAACGCGCGACCAAGTTCGCCAGCACGATGCAGGCGCAGCTGGCCGCCGATCGCGCACGCATCGAGCAGCTGCGCAATACCGCCGCCCTGCGCCAGCGCCAGGCCGATGCCCTGCAGGTACGCGCGGGCATTGCCGGCATCCTGCAGCAGGTACCGGTACAGGAAGGCGCCCAGGTGCTCGCTGGTGCAAATCTCGCACGGGTTGCGGTGCCGGGTGTGCTGATGGCGGAACTGCGGATCGCTGAAACCCAGGCCAAGGACGTCGCCCTCGGACTCAAGGTCGCCGTCGATACCCGCAATGGCATCGTGGAAGGCAAGGTCAGCCGTATCGACCCCGCCGTGGTTGCCGGCAATGTACAGGTCGATGTCGATCTCCTGGGCGCGCTTCCCGACGGTGCCCGCCCCGATCTCTCGGTGGACGGCACGATCGAGATCGAGCGGCTCGCCGAGGTCATCTACGTCGGTCGTCCGGCGTATGCGCAGTCCGGGGCCGATACCACTCTGTTCCGCATTGACGGCGACGGCAGTCAGGCCCGGCGCATCCCCGTCCGGCTGGGCCGAGCCTCGGTCAACCAGATTGAAATCGTGCAGGGCTTGCAGGCTGGCGACCAGATCATCCTTTCCGACACATCACAGTGGGATCGCCACGAACGCCTCAAGATCGACTGATGAGTACGCACTCCGAACCACCTCACGCGCCACGAATCGCCCGCATAGCCAAGGAAATCCTGTCATGAGCAGCAACGCACTGATCACCATGCGCGACATCAAGAAGGTCTTCTATACCGATGAGGTCGAGACCCACGCGCTGTCCGGAATCCACGTTGACATCAGCCAGGGCGAGTACGTGGCGATCTCCGGGCCCTCCGGTTGTGGCAAGTCCACGCTGCTGTCGATCCTTGGGCTGCTGGATTCCCCGACCGGGGGCGAGTACGTGCTCAATGGCACGCCGGTGCAGAGTCTTGATGCCAACCAGCGCGCACGGATCCGCAATCGCGAGATCGGATTCATCTTCCAGGCCTTCAATCTGATCGGCGACCTGAGCGTCTTCGAGAACGTCGAACTGCCGTTGACCTATCGCGACAACATGAACAAGGGCGAACGCCGCGACCGCGCCATGGAAGCGCTCGAACGCGTCGGCATGGCCCATCGCGTCAAGCATTTCCCTGGTCAGCTTTCGGGTGGTCAGCAGCAGCGCGTGGCCGTTGCGCGTGCGCTGGTCGGCAAGCCATCGATCCTGCTCGCCGATGAGCCGACCGGGAACCTGGACTCGAAGAATGGCGAGGCAGTGATGACCCTGCTCGATGAACTCCACAAGAGCGGATCGACCATCTGCATGGTGACCCACGATATGCGCTATGCCGAATTCGCTGCGCGCAAGATCTTCATGTTCGATGGGCGGGTGGTCGACGAGGAGACCCTGCACCGGTTGCGCACCGAGGAAGACCAACGCCTGCGTCAAAGCCTTGCCATTGCCTGAGCAACCGGAGAACGCCCCCATGAAGTCCTTGCTGATGGGATTCCAGCACGAGATCAAGCACTCGCTCCGGCAACTGCGCCGTCGCTTCGGCTACGCACTGCTGACCATTGCGGTGCTCGCCTGCGGGCTTGGCGCCACCATGTACGTACTGGTCGCGATCAATGCCCTGATCCTGCGGCCGCTGCCGTTCCCTGCCGCCGAACGCATCGTCAGCATCGGTGACCGCAGTCCGGAGAATCCTGGCCGCCTCAACGGACTGCCCTCGCAGGACTTCCTCGATCTGCGCAAGGAACTCAAGAGCTACGAGCACCTGGGCGCCTACTATGAGGCGACGATCAACCTCGCCGATGACACCGAGGCGCAACGCTACGAAGGAATCTTCGTGGCGGGCGCGCTGTTCGAGATGCTCGGAGAGCAGGCACTGCTCGGACGCCCGCTCAACGAAGCGGATGATCGACCTGGCGCTGTGCCCCTGGTGGTGATTTCCGAATCGGTATGGCGCGATCGCTTTGGCGCCGATCCCGACATCATCGGGCGCTCACTGCGGATGAATGCGCAGCCGGCAACGATCATTGGCGTGATGCCCAGCCCATTTGCATTTCCACGCCAGTCCCAGGTCTGGACCACGGCCCGCTTCGTCGATGGTGCGCATGAGGACAGCCAGTTCTGGGGGCAGATCGTCGGCCGGCTCAAGCCCGAAGTCAGCACGGATGCTGCGGCGGCGGAACTGGTCAGCGTTTACGAACGGTTGAAAGCGCAGCGCATGGATCTGCGCCGCAATCTCGATGGCGGACTGATGCCAATGGCCAAAGCCTTCATCAATTCCAATACCCGGGCCATCCTTTTCATCATGCTGATCACGGCGTTCTCTGTACTGCTGCTGGCCTGCGCCAATGTCGCCAATCTGCAGCTCGGCAGTCTGGCCGCGCGCAGCCGTGAGTTCGCTGTTCGCGCCGCGATCGGTGCCGGGCGTGGGCGCATCATTGTCGGCGTGCTCAGTGAGTCGCTGATCCTTGCGGCGGTAGCCACCCTGGTGGCCTTGCTGATTGCCGATGCAGCCGGCGGTTGGACGGGCGACTATTTTGCGCGCGCCGAGGATTCGCCGGGCTACTGGTTCACCTTTCAGGTCGATGCCCGAGTGACCTTGATGGCTGCCGCGGTTGCGCTGCTGACGACCATGCTTTCCGGACTGATTCCCGCGCTGCGTGCCAGTGGCATGGCGTTGACGCGGGCACTGAATGATTCCGGCCAGAGCGGCGAGGGCAGATTCTCCCGCGTGGGCAAGGGTCTGATCGTCGGTCAGATCGCATTGTCCTGCCTGCTGCTGATCGGCGCCGGCATGACCTGGCGCGGACTGCAGGCGCGCGCCAGCTTTGATCTGGGTATCGATGCCGCACCATCGAGTCTGCTGACGGCCCGCGCCGCGATCTTCAACGAGCAGTTTCCGGAAGCCGCGGACAAGGAGCGCTTCTTCGCTGCAGTGACCGAGAAATTGCGTGCCGACAGCAATGTGGTGGCGGCTACGGCAGCCGAAGCTCTGCCGGGCTGGACTGCGGGCGGCGACGATGTGATCGTCGAAGGTCAGGCCGATCCGGAAGCCACACTGGAAGTATTCAAGAGTTCGGTCGATGATCATTTTGCCGAGACCTATGGTATTCCCGTGCTCAGCGGCCGCTTCTTCGACAGCCGTGACCAGCAGGCCAGTCAAGCGGTGGCGGTGGTTGATCAGCGCTTTGTCGATCACTACTGGCAGGGCCAGGATCCGCTCAATCGACGCATCAAGCTCGATCCCGAGGATCCCACGTCGCAATGGGTGACGATTGTTGGCGTGGTGCGTCCACTGCAACTGGAAGACGTCGACGACGATCCGCAGCCTACGGTGCTGCTGCCGATGCGGCAGTCGCCGGTGCGCTTCGCGAGTATCGCGGTACGCACGCTCGGTCCACCGATGGCGTTTGCGCCGCGGATGGCCGAGATCGTCCGCGAGGTCAACGCCGATACGCCGATCTACTGGGTGCGCACGCTGGAACAGGTGCTGCGGCTGGACGGTGCCGGTGACCGGTTTCTTGCCCTGGTATTCGGCATTTTCGGTCTGGTCGGCTTGCTGCTGTCTTCGGCAGGCCTGTACGGCGTGCTGGCGCAATCGGTGACCCGACGTACCCGCGAGATCGGCGTTCGTCGTGCCATCGGTGCCGAGACCGGTCAGGTGGCCCGACATGTTGCCGCGGGTGCGGCACGACTGGTGCTCATCGGCATGGTGGTCGGGCTCGGGCTTGGTGTGCCGTGGGCGAAGATGCTCAGCTCCAACGCATTGCGCATGACGAGCTTCGATCCGCTGGTATTCGCCCTGGTCGCGATCAGCATTCTGGCCTCGGCATTCATCGCGGTGCTGATACCCGCGCGTCGCGCCATCCGGATCGATCCGATGCAGGCGCTTCGATACGAATAAGTTCGGGATCCGCAGGGACGCGGGTCATCCATTGTTCAAGCCATCGGCCGCAAGAGGCAATTCCATGCGCCAGTTCTTCTCCGACTTGATGCACGCTGCCCGCCAGTGGCGTGCGCGTCCCGGCCTCTGGTTGGCCATTGTAGTGACGTTGGCGCTGGGCATCGGCGCCAATACGGCTGTGTTCAGTGTGATCAACGGCCTCCTGCTGCGGCCGCTGCCATTTGCCGATGCCGATCGGCTGGTGATGGTCTACAACACGTATCCGAAGAATGATCTCGAGTTCGCTGGTACTTCGATACCGGACTACCTTGATCGTCGTGAGGGCGCGCCGTCGCTGGAAGACCTGGCGATGTTCAATCAGATCAGCCTCAATCTGACCACCGGCCAGGTGCCCGAGCAGCTCAGTGCGGCGCGGGTAACGCCCTCGTTCTTCAGCGTGCTGCAGGTGTCCGCCGCCTACGGGCGCGTCCTCGATGATGCCGATGCCGAGGACGGCGCAGCGCCCGTGGCTGTGCTCAGTCACGGTCTCTGGCAGCGGCTCTATGGTGGTGACCGCAGCGTGCTCGGACGCGAACTGGTCCTCAGCGGACGCAACTACCAGATCGTCGGCGTGATGCCGGAAGCCTTTGCGTTCCCGGATCGTCAACGCGATCTGTTTGTACCCTTCGTGTTCACGGCTGCACAGAAATCCGATGAGGAACGTGGCAACGAATACTCGATGTCGATTGGCCGACTCAAGCCGGGCGCCACACTGGCCGGCCTCAATGCCGAGATGGACCTGCTGGTCCAGCGGGTCGGCGCGCGCCTGCCGGACTATCTGCCCTTCATCGAATCCTCCGGTTTCACTGGCCGGGCTGAGCATCTGCAGGAATTTTTTGTCGGCGATCTGCGCGGCCTGCTTGGCCTCCTGCAGGCGGCAACCCTGTTTGTCCTGCTGATCGCTGCCGCCAATGTCGCCAACCTGCTGCTGGCCCAGGGCCTCGCACGTCGCCGCGAATTTTCCGTTCGTGCGGCCATGGGTGCCGGCCGCGCACAGTTGTTCCGGCAACTGATTGCAGAGTCTCTGCTGGCATCAATCGCCGGCGCTGGTCTCGGTCTGCTGATCGCGCAGGGATGTCTGGCCTTGATGGATGGTCAGCTGCTGCAGCGTATGGGTGGCTCGCTGTTCCATACTGCGATCGATGCCGGCGTGCTCGGCTTCACCCTGCTGGTGTCCGTGCTGGTGGCCTTGTTGATCTCGATCCTGCCGGCGATCGTTGTTGCCGGACCGTCCCTGGTCGAGGGACTCAAGGATGGCGGGCATGGCACCACCAGCAGCCGCTTCACCCGGCTCAGTCGGAGCACACTGGTCGTTGTGCAGTTGGCGCTTTCGGTCGCCCTGCTGATCGGTGCCGGCCTGATGCTGCGCAGCTTCGACCGTCTGAGCGGAGTTGGCCCAGGATTCGATCCGGCTCATCTCTACTCGGCAGCCTATGCACTGAACGGCGATCAATATGCCGATCCTGCTGCGCGTGCCCAGTTCATCGAGAATTCGTTGAACGGCATACGCCAGATTCCGGGAGTCGCCGCGGCCGGCATGATTTCGGGTCTGCCGTTTTCTCCGATGGCAGACAGCTCCGGCACCTTTGCGATTCGCGGCGAAGTCTACGACGCCACCCATGTGCCCCCGCACGCCTTCCAGCGCATCATCGATGAGGGATTTTTCCCGACCAGCCGGGTGCCGCTGTTGCTGGGAAGAAATTTCACGGTGGCCGACAGCGCCGACGCCAGCCGCGTGGTGATCATCGACAAATTGCTCGCCGACAAGCACTTTGCGGGACAGGATCCGCTGGGCAAGCAACTGAGTCGTGGCGGTGGCGGCGACGATGCGCAATGGATGACCATCGTCGGTGTGGTCGGGACCGTCAAGGCGACCGAACTGGGCGCGGAAGTGCGCAAGGAGACCATGTACGTGCCGATGCGGCAGACATCGTTCCCTGTCGGTTCCTTGCTGGTGCGTGCCGAGATGCCGCGCGATGTATTGACGACGAAGATCCGGGCCGTACTCAAGCGTGTAGATCCCGGTCAACCGATCTTCGATGTCCGGACCATGCAGGAACGCATCGATGCTTCGCTCGGACCGCAGCGGGCTCCGATGCAACTGCTGCTGGTGTTTGCCGGAGTGGCCCTGGTGTTGGCGGCGGTGGGCATTTATGCGGTGCTGGCATTCCTGGTTGGCCAGCGCGCCGGAGAAATCGGTGTGCGGATGGCGATCGGCGCCGGTCGCGGCGATATCCTGCGGCTGGTGTTGCGACAGAGCGCGGGGCTTGTTGGGTTGGGGCTGGTAATCGGCGTGGTGGCGGCGCTTTTGCTCGCGCGCGTGCTCAGCAGTCAGCTCTATGGCATCAGTGCCTACGATCCGCTCACCTATGTCGCTGTCGTGATTCTGCTCGCTGTGGTGGCCGCCGCTGCGAGCCTGCTGCCGGCGCGTCGCGCCAGCCACATCGATCCCTTGCGCGCGCTGCGACAGGAATGAGCAGCGCGCCATGCTGATCAGTCTGCGCAAGCTCGAACGCAGTTATCCGATAGCCAGCGGCCGTACCTGGGTGCTGCGCAACATCAGTCTGGATGTCGCTGCTGGCGAGTTCGTCAGCGTGACCGGGCCGTCAGGATCGGGCAAGTCCAGTCTGCTGAACGTGCTGGGCATGATGGATTCGCAATGGCAGGGTGAGTATTTTCTCGACGGCAGCCCCGTTCATGCCTGCACTCCGGCGCAGCGCCAGCGCCTGCAGCGTGCGTCGATCGGTTTCATCTTCCAGCAGTACCACTTGCTTGCCGATCTGACGGTTGCCGAGAATCTTGAGTTGCCGCTGAGTTATCGGGATATGCCGGCCGCGCAACGCCGGGCGCGGGTCGCTGAAATGCTCGATCGCTTTCAGAATGTCGCCAAGCGCGATCTGTTCCCGTCCCAGCTCTCGGGTGGCCAGCAGCAACTGGTTGCGGTGGCACGCGCCCTGATCACCCAGCCCCGCGTGATCCTGGCAGACGAACCCACCGGTGCACTGCACTCGGAGCAGGGCCAGATGATCATGCAGACCCTGAAACAGCTCAATGTCGAGGGCGCGACCATCATCCAGGTCACCCACAACGGCGAGTACGCAGCGCTCGGCAGTCGTCGGCTTGAGCTCTTCGATGGCTGGTTGCAGACCGGATGATTGAGCCTGTGCAGCGGACTGCGCCAGAATGAGCGCATGAACAAACTTCCCATCCTGATCGCCGACGACCAGCCCGATGTCGCCGAGGCCTTGCGATTGCTGCTCAAATCGGAGTCACTGACCAGTCGGATCGTGCACGATCCGGGTGCGGCATTGGAGGCGGTCCGGAGTCAGCACTTCGCCTGTGCACTGCTCGATCTGAACTACAGCCGTGACACCACATCGGGCGCCGAGGGCCTCGAACTTATCGCGGCGATCCGCCGCGTCGACAGCCAAGTACCCATTGTGGTGATGACCGCCTGGGGCACGATCGAACTGGCGGTCAAGGCGCTGCAGGCCGGTGCCGGCGATTTTGTCGAAAAGCCCTGGGAAAACCAGCGTCTGCTCAGCGTGCTGCGCAACCAGATTGCCCTCGGCGAAGCGGCGCGCGTGGTCGAGCGTCTGGATGCCGAGAACGCCTTGCTGCGGGTGGGCGAGGGTGGTGACGCCTTCATTGCCGAGTCCCCGGCCATGCGTCGGGTTCACGAACTGATCCGGCGGATCGCGCCCTCGGATGCCAATGTCCTGATACTCGGCGACAACGGCACCGGCAAGGGCGTGGTCGCGCAGCGCATCCATGAGGCATCGCGGCGCAGTCGTTGCGCGCTGATCAAGGTCAACATGGGCGGCATTCCCGAACAATTGTTCGAGAGCGAGATGTTCGGGCATATCAAGGGCGCGTTCACCGACGCCAAGAACGACCGGATCGGGCGCTTCGAACTTGCCGACGGCGGCAGCCTGTTCCTCGACGAGATCGGCAATATCCCGATGTCGCAGCAGCCCAAATTGCTGCGTGTGCTGGAAGACGGCGAACTCGAGCGCGTCGGCTCATCGCGCACCACGCGGGTCAATGTGCGCCTGATCTCGGCGACCAATGCCGACCTCGGCCGCGAAGTGTCGGCCGGACGCTTTCGCAAGGATCTGATGTTTCGCCTCAATACCGTTGAGATCCAGCTGCCGCCCTTGCGCGATCGCAGCGAGGATTTGCCCCTGCTCGCTGCGCATTTCCTGCAGGTCTACAGCGCGCGCTATCAGCGCGAGGGCATGCGCATCGCGCCTTCCGCGCTGCGACAATTGCAGGCTTATGCCTGGCCGGGCAATGTCCGGGAATTCAGCCATGTCATCGAACGCGCTGTGCTGATGGCAGCGACCAGCCTGATCGAGGAATTCACCCTCAGCCAGTCTTCGTCTGCTGTCGACCCGGCCCCAGCGGCCGGCGCCCGTGCCGATTCTGCAGACGGCCAGGCTTCTCTGGCGGTGCCTGGAACCCAGGCGCCCACCATCGAACAGGCGGAAGAATCCCTGATCCGCAGCGCGCTTGAACGCAGCGCCGGCAATATCCAGAAGACGGCCGAGGCATTGGGCTTGAGTCGCGGCGCGCTGTACCGCAGGCTGGAAAAGTATGGCATTCGCGGCGCCCATTGATCTGCCACAAGCATCCAGGCAGCCAGTGTGCGGCGGCCGATCGGCGATCGCGGTTGCCGCCATGTTCCGGGTAGGCTGAGCCATGAGCTTTACTTCCGGTTCCGATCCCAGGCTGGATCCCAGTCGACGCCTCGGCATGCAGTTCGAAACGCGCGTGCTGCTGGCCGCGCTGGCGATCCCTCTGCCCGCACTCGCTGGCATGTCGCTGTTGCTGCTGGTTCCGGCCTTGGCTCTGTATTGGCCTACTCTGCTCTTGCTGATTCTGCTGACTACCCTGGTGCTGGCTTTCAAGCTGCGCCATCTGGTGGTGTATCCACTGCATACGCTCAGCAATCTGCTGGAGGCACTGCGCGAGGGCGACTACAGCCTGCGTGGTTCGCGCGCTCGCCAGAGCGACGCCATCGGCGATGTGGTCTGGGAAGTCAATGCGCTTTCCGAAACTCTGCGGCAACAGCGACTGCGCGTCGAGGAAACCCTGAACCTGCTCAGCAAGGTGATGAGCGAAATCGACATCGCCGTGCTCACCTTCGATGAGGCGCGCTGCCTGCGCCTGATCAATGCCGCTGGCGCGCGCTTGCTGGCGCGTCCGGCAGCGGAGTTGATCGGACGCGATGCGGTTGAACTGGGCATGCTGGACTGCCTGGAGATCGAGCACGAGACCACGCTGGCGCGCAGCTTTCCGGGCGCCAGCGGCCGCTTTGGTCTGCGCCGGGTCGCCTTCCGGCAGGACGGCGTGCCGCATGAGCTGCTGGTGATCTCTGATCTCAGTCGCGCCCTGCGTCAGGAAGAACGCCAGGCCTGGCAGCGTCTGATCCGCGTGCTGGGACATGAACTGAACAACTCGCTGGCACCGATCCGATCGATGGCCGAAACCCTGGGCAGTATGGTGGTGCGCGATCCGCTGCCCGATGAATGGCAGGAAGACACCCGCGGCGGGCTCAATCTGATCCGCGATCGTGCCGACGCGCTTTCCCGATTCATGCTCGGCTATTCGGCGCTGGCACGGCTACCGGCGCCCGAGCGAAAGCCGGTGGCACTGGGTGAACTCGTGCAGCGCGCGGCGCTCTGGGAGCGACGCGTGACGGTGCGGGTTGAGCCTGGTCCGGAGCTGAGCATCCGTGCCGATGCCGATCAACTCGAACAGGCCCTGATCAACCTGATCAAGAACGCTGCCGAATCCATGCTCGGAAACTCCGTGTCCGCGCAGTCGTCCGAGGTAGTACTCGACTGGACCCAGGGCGCGCGCGGAGAGATCAGTATCCGAGTGCTCGATCGCGGCCCGGGTCTTGCCTCTAAGGAGAATCTGTTCGTTCCGTTCTTCACTACCAAGCCGGGTGGTTCCGGTGTCGGTCTGGTGCTGGCGCGTCAGGTCGCCGAGGCGCACGGCGGCAGCCTGAGCCTGGACAATCGCGAGGATGGTCCGGGCTGCGTGGCTTGTCTGCGACTGCAGCCCTGAGGATGATGGGCGGCTGCGCAGCGCCCTCCAGGTTGCTTCGACCAGCCGCTGCTGCGCTCAGGCGGGCTCCGCCAACAGGCTGCGAATCGCCGCTTCGATCGCCTTGGCCTGCTTGCTGTTTTCGTGCGTCTCACCGACAAAGCGATAGCGGATCCTGCCCTTGCGGTCGACCAGGTAGTACGCCGGCCAGTAGTGATTGTCGAGTGCGCGCCAGTAGCGCATGTCGTTGTCGATCATGATCGGGTGGCGGAGCTTGAACTCCACGGCCTTGGCACGCACGGAACTGATCTTGCGTTCGCGATCGAACTCGGGGCTGTGGATGCCGATCAGCTGCAGTGGCTCCCCGGAGAATTTCTGTTCCAGCGCATTGAGCCAGGGAAACGAGCGATAGCAGTTCCAGCATTCAAAGGTCCAGACATCAACCAGCAAGACCTTGCCCCGCAGATCCTGGATGCTGAGCGGCACGCTGTTGATCCATTGGTCGCTGGCCCGATGGCTGAACTCCGGCAGCGGCCTGGATGGAGAGATCTCCGTCGCCTGCAGACAGCCGACAAGCACCAGGCTGGCCAGTGTGAGCAGGATGCGGGTCGGGCGTAAGCGGATTCGGGACGGCAGCTGCATCGCATTCTCCGGTTGTTGAATTCGGAGACCGGACTGGCGGCCGTCATATTGCAGCACTGACGTTGCGCGAACTCAGGCGCGCCCGGAAAACTCTCCGGTTTCGGTATTCACCCAGACCTTCTCGCCGTTGACGATGTACTCGGGCACCTGGATTTCCAGCCCGGTGCTGAGCTTGGCTGGCTTGCTGCGCTTGGTCGCGGAGGCACCCTTGAGCTCGGGCGGCGTATCGACGACTTCCATCACCACCGACTGCGGCATCTGCAGAGCCACCGGGTCGCCATCGATCAGCACGATCTGCGCTTCTTCGAGGCCCTCGGTAATGAATCCAACGGCATCGCCCAGGGCCGGCGGATCGAGCATATACGGGGTGTAGTCCTCGGCATCGAGGAACACATAGGCATCGCCGTCCATGTACGAGAAGGTCACCGGACGGCGCGTCAGATCGACTTCATCCAGCACATCCTCGGCGCGCAGGCTGAGGTCGAGCCTGGTGTTGCCCGGCACGCTGTACAGCGCGAAGCGATAGGTCGTATTGCCGCCGCGGGCGGTCGGTGAACTCTTCTCCACCGAATGCACGCGCCAGGTCTGCTTGTTGTGGGCAACCACATTGCCCTTCTTGATGTCGTAGGCCTTCAACATGTTGTCGATCTCGTTGCTGGATTGTTATTTCGGCTGCAGCCGGATGGCGCCGTCGACACGCAGGGTGCTGCCATTGATGTAGCGATTGCCGATGACGAAGGCCACAGTCTGGGCGAATTCCTCCGGCTTGCCGAGGCGCGAGGGGTAGGGCACCTGGGCACACAGCGATTCGTACACGGCCGGTGGCATGCCGTCGACCATCGGGGTGTGGAATACCCCAGGTGCCACGGTGGCCACGCGCACGCCGATCCGGGCGAATTCGCGCGCCATCGGCAGGGTCATTGAAACCACGCCACCCTTGGAGGCTGAGTAGGCGCACTGACCGATCTGGCCCTCGAATGCCGCAATGGAAGCGGTGTTGATGATCACGCCGCGTTCGCCATCCTCGCCGGGCGCGTTGTGCTGCATCAGATTGGCCGCTGCCTTGGCGATGTTGAACGAGCCGATCAGATTGACCCGCACCGTGGTCTCGAATTGCGAGAGCTTCATCGGGCCTTCCTTGCCCAGCACGCGGCCGGCACCCAGGATGCCGGCACAGCTGATCGCTGCATTCAAGCCACCCATCGCGCTGGACGCCTGTTCCATCGCCGCGGTGACGGCGGATTCGTCGCTGACATCGACCGCCAGAAAGTGCGCGGCGGCACCAAGCTCGGCCGCTGCCGACTGGCCGCGATCAGCGTTGACATCGAAAAGGCAGACCTTGCCGCCATTGCGTACCACATGCTGCGCCACGGCATAGCCAAGCCCGGAGGCGCCCCCGGTGATGACCGCACGAACCTGGTGCAATTCCATAGTGCTCTCCAGAAAAGTTGCGCATTATGCCCGAGCCGTTGACCAGCGGCGATTCGGCGCCGCGCGCCGTTGCCCAGCGATCTCGGCGCGGCCGCCAGACTTCAACGCAAACTGCTGGGCCGCAAAGGGAAATTGAACGGTCGCCGTGGTAACTTTGGCATTGTGCATCGTGTCATGCGGGAGACTGACCATGTCATCCAAGCGCTTCTCCGGAGCTGTTCTCGCCATCGTTCTGGCGCTGCCTGTCGCTGCCGCGACGCCCGATCAGCCCCTGCAGCTCGAGACCGGCCAGGTCCCGCTGCATGAGCCCTGGCTGGTCAACGGCGGCGAGTTCAAGATCCGCTTCAATCAGGAACTGCTGAGCGCGCATGGCATCACCGCACACGGCGCCGAACCGACGCCCGCCCAGGGACCGGTCGACGAGGAGTTCGCACGCTTCGCCCTGGTACCGGCCGAGGGGCTGCAATTCAATGCGCCCGAGGGCGGTTTTGATCGCTTCACCGGCGGCGCACTGGGGCTCGCGGGTGGCTTTGCGCTGAGCCTGCCGGGCGACAACCGTATCAGCTATCAGCAGGCACGTCTGCGCTTCAATGCAGCCGCGCCGACGCGACTGGATCTGATCAGCGACGATGGTCGCGCCTGGTTCTACATCAATCATCTGATGTACAAGATGGTCGATGACTACAGCGGGTTCTTTGTTCGCAGTGCCGATCTGCGCGCCAGTGCCGCGCTGGCAAAGCGACTGGGTGCGCCCGAGTTGGCCGATCAGTACATCGGCGAGATCAAGCTGCGTGCCGAAGTAGTGGCGCGCCCCGAGGGGTTCATCAAGCCGGATGCCAAGGCGTTGCTGGCCTGTCCCGATTTCCACGGTACGCCCTTCACGGGCGCTGGCGGCGGCACCTACCAAGCCGATGTGCTGATGGAGTCCTACAGCATGTCGGCCACCCGCTGCCGGCGCAGTGATGGCAGCAGTCCCTGTGATGGCAGCGGCGCCGATGATGGCGAGGTCGTGTTCACGCCGAGTTCCAGCCTGCGCAATTCCAACAAGCCCAATACTGCCGACGTGCCCTGGTACGAGAAGTTCACCACCAGTCCGTTCGATTTTCCATACGAGGGCAATGACCAGCATCCGTACCTGATCTGGAACATGTACCGCATCGTCGACGATCAGCTGGAGCAGATCGGTGCCTCGGGCGTGAAGCATGCCTTTCTGACCACCAATGGGGGCTGTGCTGCCGGGGCCTGTACCGGGGGTGGGCATATCCTCGGCAAGAACTGCGGCGATACCTATGGCACCGGCAACAATGACGGTTCCAGCAGCCTGGGACCAAGAAGCGAGTTGATTCCGGCGCGGGGCCAGTGGGCGCGCTGTGGCTCGATCTTCGATCCCGACTGCAATGGTGTGCAGAACAGCTCGGGCAATACCAGTTACTCGCAGCGAATGATCGTGCGCGAGTCGAAGATGACGCCGGTGCCGGGAGCATTGTCGACACAGTACTTCTCGGAGTCCTGGTACATCGTCCAGGACGACATCAATATCTACAACACGATGGCGCATCGCACGATGGCGCCGAGCAGCAGTGGCAGCGCCTGGTCGCCCGGCGCCCAGGGCAGCTTCGTGCTCGGGCCGGTGGTCAATGCCTGGGTTGACCCACTGACCAACCCGACACGCAATATCGAACTGGCCTCGGCCGAAGGGCATAGCCGCGTTGCCGTGAAGGCCACCGCGCTGACAGCGTGTCCGGCGGCTTCGGGTCTGGTCGGTACCTGCTACCGCTACGACTACGTGGTCAACAATCTCGATTTCGCCCGCGTCGCCTACATGCCTGCGCCCAACAATGTCGGGCCGAATCTCGGCATCGTCAGCAGCCAGGGGTTCAACTCGTTCCGGCTCGATCTCGGCTCGGAAGTGGCAATCTGGGTTGACCCCGTTGCGCACTTTGCCGATATCGACATCGATGCCGGCAACAACTGGTCGGTGCAAACGGCTTCCGAGTCGATCGCCTGGATCGCTCCGGTCAGCGGCAACGAGTTGAACTGGGGCAAACTTTTCCGGTTCTCCTTGGTGACGACGGCAGCGCCGAACCCGGCCTTCACCCGCCGTGTCTACCTGGACGTGAACCCAGCCGACGAGGCCGTCGATTTTGTCGGTCGACTGATGGTGCCCAATGTTGGCACCCTGTTCTTCAGCGACTTCGAGTAGCGCGTCCCGATCCGCAGACAGCAGAGAGAGTCTTTACCACTCGTACCAGGAGGTTTCCGATGTACCGACACATCGCAGTGGCCATTGATGGCGGCGAACTTTCCGCACGCGCGGTATCCGCTGGCGCGCAGCTTGCCAAGTCGCTCGGCGCACGCCTCTCGCTGATCTGGGTGGCCGAGCCGTACGCGCCCCAGGTGCTTGCGATCGTGCCGTATCCCTTCGTGCCGGTGATCAGCGATGAGGAGTTCGGTGCCCAGGTCGATGAGATTGCGGCGCGTCTGTTCGCCGAGGCCAGTGCCACTGCGCGTGCCCATGGCATCGACGAGGTCCATTGCGAACGGGCGACCGCAGTGGCCCCCTACAAGGGCCTGCTCGAAGCTGCCGAGCGGCTGCAGGCCGACCTGCTGGTGATGGCCTCGCACGGTCGCCGCGGTATCGGCGCCATGGTGCTGGGCAGCGAAACCCAGAAGGTACTGACGCATTCGAGTATTCCGGTCCTGGTGATCCGCTGACCGGCAGCAGCGCGCGATCGCCATGCTGCTGCGATCCCGGCATGGTCGCGCAGCCGATCAGCCGGTAAAGTGCGCCACTTCCCGCACCGACGGCTGACCCGAATGACCACGCCCCGCAACGCGCCCATCACGATTGCTCCCAGCCTGCTTTCGGCCGACTTCGCCCGCCTCGGTGAAGAGGTGCGTGCTGTGCTCGCCGCCGGAGCCGACTGGATTCATTTCGATGTGATGGACAATCACTACGTGCCCAACCTGACCGTGGGCCCGCTGGTCTGTGAAGCCATCAAGCTCCACGTCGGCGCGCATCTGATCGATGTCCATCTGATGGTTGAGCCGGTTGATGCGATCGTGCCGATGTTCGCCCGGGCCGGCGCCGGCGTGATTTCGTTTCATCCCGAGGCCTCGCGCCATGTTGATCGCACACTGGCCCTGATCCGCGACCACGGCTGCCTTGCCGGTCTGGTGTTCAATCCGGCGACGCCGCTGCATTGGCTCGATCATGTGATGGACAAGCTCGATCTGATCCTGCTGATGTCGGTGAATCCCGGCTTCGGTGGCCAGTCGTTCATTCCGTCCACGCTCGCCAAGCTGCGCGAAGTACGCACCCGCATCGACCGCCACGTTGCAGCCGGTGGCCAGCCGATCAAGCTGGAAGTCGATGGCGGCGTCAAGCCGGACAATATCCGCAGCATCGCCGCCGCTGGCGCCGACACCTTTGTCGCCGGCTCCGCAATTTTTGGCAAGCCGGACTACGCCGCCGTGATCAAGGAAATGCGGACGCAGGCAGCTGCCAATTTCCTCGGCTGAGCCACCAGACCGAAGGTCTCGTGCAACGTAACAATGTTTTCCTCACAAGGCGCTCGATTTGATCTCGCCCGGGGGTTTTTCCCGACAGTTGTGGCCCCATCTGAATGCTACGGTGGGCTTACACACTGCGGGATATGGACCATGAAGACAAGCTGGATAGGTGGGCTGCTGCTGGCGGCCGCCACGACCGGGTCAGCACAGTCACTGACTTTCTCGATCAGTGGCGAGCCGGTGACGATGGCACTGGATACGCCGGTGGTGATCGATGGCGCACCAGCGACGCTCTCCGACCTGCGCTACCGCCCCAATGGCATGCAGGCGCGCTGGAGCGCAGCGGGAACCGTACTGCGCGGGGTCACGCCGACTCCAGTGTTCAGTTACACCCTGATCGGTCCAGTGACCCAGGTGTCTCCGCTCGCGGTTCTCGGGCAACCGATCACGATCACCTCCGATACCACCCTGCTCGGTGTCGGCGCCTCGCACACCCTGCCACTCGGTACTCCGGCGGTAGTCGCTGGTCTGATTGACGCCAATGGCAGCGTGCTGGCCAGCATGGTGGAGCGCCGTGGTGCAGCCGGGCCACGCTTACTGTTGACCGGTCCGGTTCATGCCGTGAACGCAGGCAACCAGACGATCGACGTTGGCGATCAGCCGGTTTCCGTTGCCGGCGCAGGTTTCGATGACTGTGCAGGGGCAACTCCGGTGGTGGGCGAGTATGTCGAACTGCGTGCGAACGCGATCGATCCGTTTCCGCCGGGCACCCTGATCACTACCGTGACCGATGCGCGCTGCATTGCCCTGGTGCCGGCAGGGACGCCGGCAGCGATCGGCTTTCTGGAAGGGCTGGTCACCGCGGTGCCGAGTGCCACCCAGTTCTTGATCGGCGCGCTCGCGATCAATTTCGATAACAGTACGCTGTTCGAATTTGGCGATGCCGATGATCTTGAGCCGGGCGTCGGGGTGATCGTGCATGGCAGCTATGTGGATGCGCAGACGCTGGCCGCGACCGAAATCGCCTTTGTGCGCCCGGTGGTGCGCTTCCAGGCGCCGATCGAACCGGCCGCGGTGGTGCCGGGCACTTCGATCAGCGTATTCGGGATACCGGTACTGTGGTCGGCACAGGTGCGCGACGAGGACGGCTATCTCGCCAATGGCCTGAACCAGGCCCTGCAGGTCGAGGTGCGTGGCTATCTCGACAGCAGTGGCCAGGCCTATGCCACGCGTGTGCGTGATCGAGGCGATCCCGATATCAATGACGTGGTGCTGCGCGGACCGGTGCAGGCAATCGCCGAGCCGACAGTCACCATCCAGGGGCTCGCGGTTGATACGACCGGGGCCATCTTTACCGATGAATACGGCGCGCCGCTGACATCAACGCAGTTCTTCGCCGGCGTACAGATCAACCACATGGTCGATGCCAGCGCAGCCAGCTACAACGCCGCCGGTCAGTCGCTCGCTGCCGGCGCGATCATCTGGATTGATGCGCCGGTGCTGCGTGCACCGGCGGTCCGGCCAGCCGGCAACCCCAACGATACGATCACGGCGGGCACGGCGCGCGACTACGCGTTTGTCGAACCGATGTTTGCCAGCAGCTTCGAATAGGACAGTGCATCCCGGGTTGCCGGATCTCAGGCGGGCTCCAGATCCTGCCAGCGTCCGCTGAAGCCCTTGCCCAGCGCGTAGGCGAGCAGACCCTTGGGATAGTGCGGCGGCAAGGCCAGCGCCCAGCGGAAGAGGATGCGGTCGTGGTGACGATAGACACGGCGAATGCGCAACTCGGTGCCGAACAGCTCAGGGTCGGAAGCGTCCAGTAGCTGGCCCTGCGGGCCGATCACTGCGTAGCCATGGCCGGCAGCGAGGTAGAAACAGTCATCCCGCTCGACGGCGCCATAGGCATCGCCGATCAGGCGGAACGGGTGTTGCCGATCAGGCTCGTCATCGGGCTGCACGTGGCCGCCCAATCCGTCGATCACCAGGCTGATCGATGCCGAGCGCACGCCGGTGACCTTGCCCGTAATCGTGCTCGGGTCCTGATCCAGATTCTGCAGCGTCGGATCGAGTGGGATCGCAGCGAGGAAGTGCTGCATCCTCTTCAGGCGATCCCGTTCGGCGCGCAACTCGGCTTGATCCGGTGCGTTACGCACCCTGGTCAGCACTTCGGCGAGGATCTCGGGTCCGAAATCACGCAACACCAGATCCTGCAGACGACCGGTCAGGAATTCCTCGTGACTGCAGCTGCCTGCCAATTCGCCATGACCGGTGCCGCTGGCATGGACGACTTCCATTGCAGTCACCGATACGGTGCACAGGGTGTCGTGATGCGAGGCTGTCCATTGGGCGTTCATCGCACGGACCTCGTGGCTGGCAGGTCCGGGCGCGCCGCAGTCGCTGCGGCCTGCCTGAGCCTGCGTGCAGGATATCAGCACAGTTCATCGGGAACAGCCTCGCGGCGTGCACAGTTGCCCAGGTACTCTGTAGCTGCGCTGCCGTGAGCGCAGCCGTCGGCCGGTTTTCCGTGCGTGCCCGTCCGGCGTGATGCAGCCCAATCTGCTGCATCGATGGCCGACTATCCGCGTGCGTCCGCGGCGACCGCGGGCGCCGCGAATACCCTGGGCAGCACCAGCAGCGCCAGCAGCAGCCCGAGCAACTGCGCCAACACGAATCCGGGTACATCGGCGAACCGGATGCCGGAGAAAGTTCCGGTGAAGGCACGCGCGGCGGTGACCGCAGGATTGGCAAAGGACGTCGAGGCGGTGAACCAGTAGGCGGCCGTGATGTAAGCGGCCACCGCAAACGACGGTGCCCAGGCCGGTCCGCGACTGCTGCCCTGGATCACCATCAGCAATCCAAAGCTCGCAACCAGCTCGCTCCAGCCCTGCGCCCAGCCATGGCGCAGTTGCGCGGTCGCGCTGATCAGTTGGATATCGAACATCAGATGGGTCGCCAGCACGCCGGCGATGGCAGCCAGCATCTGCACGCCGATATAGGCGACGGCATCGCCGCCCGAAAGTGCGCCCAGGCGCCAGGCCATCAGCGACACCAGGGGATTGAAGTGGGCACCGGAGATCGCGCCGAAACTGAGGATCAGTGTCAGCAGGGCCGTACCGGTCGCCACGGCGTTGGCGAACAGGGCGAGCGCAACATTTCCCTGTGCGAGGCGTTCGGCCATGATGCCGGAGCCGACCACGGCCATCAGCAGAAAGGCCGTACCCAGAGCTTCGGCGAGCAGTCGCTGGCGCAGCGGCATTTCAGCGCGCACCCAATCTTTGCAACTGCACCTGCAACTCGTCGCGGCCCAGTGCGTCGAAGGGCAGGGCGAGGAAGGCGCGCAGGCGTTCTGCTATCAGTTCGCGCGTGTGCGCGAACGCTGCGCGCACGGTGGCGGCGTCGCCCCTTGCAGCGGAGGGATCGGCGAAGCCCCAGTGCACGGTCAGCGGGTGGCCGAGCCACAGCGGGCAGACTTCGCCGGCGGCGTTGTCGCAGACCGTCACGACCAGATCCATTTCAGGGGCACCGGCAGCGCTGAACTCATCCCAGCTCTTGCTGCGAAGACCCGTGGTGTCGGCCCCGATCGCTTGCAGCGCTTCGAGTGCAGCCGGATTGACCCGGCCCGAGGGTGCGCTGCCGGCACTGTGTGCGATCCAGCGATCACCAGCCAGATGGCGCAGCAAGCCTTCGGCGAGGATGCTGCGGGCGGAATTGTGCGTACAAAGAAACAGCGCGTGCTTCATCGGGCTTTGGGCTCACAGCAAGGGGGTGCGGGATCCGCGCAGGATTCACCCGCGCAGCAGTTTTCACTGAGATAGGTCAGCAGTTCGTTCATCGCGGCGTAGTTCGCGGAGTAATGCACGAAGCGGCCATCCTGGCGCGAGATGGCCAGTCCGGCCTGGCTCAGTTCCTTCAGATGAAACGACAATGTGGCGGGGGCAAGTCCGACGCTGGTGGCGATTTCTCCGGCCGGCTTTCCGTTCGGACCACACTGCACCAGCAGCCGAAAGATCGCCAGGCGGCGGTCCTGGGCGAGGGCGGCGAGTCGTTGTACGGCGGTAGCTGATTCCATGTTTCCATAATAATGGAAATGATGTACGGTGCAAGTCCCGGATTGCAGAACCGCACGATGAACCTGCCCGAACTTCCCGCACGGATACCCGGCACAGCCGACCTGGCCGACCAGCTCAATCGCGACTGCTTCTGCATAGGCGCGGATCTCGGGGGGCTGCGCGATGCGCTGGTCGGCGAGCTCGCCGAACACGGATTGCAGGGCGATCTGGCGCAGTCGCATCCGCATCTGTTCGCCAGTACGCCGGTCTTCGTATCTTCGGAGCAGGTCACGTTCATGCACCAGTTGATTGCCGCCATCGAATCGGTGATCGCCATGCCGCAGTGGCAGCAGCACGTGCTGGCGACGGCGCCCGATATCGCACGTCGGCAGCAGTCGACCCGCGGAGTCTTGATGGGTTTCGATTTCCATCTGCATGCCGAGGGCGCGCGGCTGATCGAGATCAATACCAATGCCGGTGGCGTGCTGCTCAATCTGGCCCTGGCGCAGGCGCAGTGGCGATGCTGTAATCAATTTCCGGTGCCGCCCGACGCGGATCAGAAGACGCCAGCTCAGGCCGAACGCGAACTCGTCGCGATGTTCAGAGAAGAGTGGCAGCTTACTCGCGGCGATCTTCCGCTGCGGCGCATCGCCATCGTCGATAGCGCGCCGCAGTCGCAGTATCTGCATATCGAGTTCCTGCTGTTCCAGCAATTGTTCCGTCGCCATGGCATCGAAGCGGTGATCGCCGATCCGCAGCAGCTGGTCCTGCGCAACGGAGTGCTGCAATGCGACGGCGAGGCGATTGATCTGGTCTACAACCGGCTGACCGATTTCTATCTCGACGATCCGGCGCACGCCAGCCTGCGTGAAGCCTACGTCGCGGACGCGGCGGTCATTACACCGCATCCGCAGGCGCACGCGCTCTATGCCAACAAGCACAACCTGGCGCTGTTGAGCGATGCCACCTTGCTGCGCAGCTGGCAAGTTCCCGAGGCGCGGATCGCGCTGCTGCAAGCGGGCATTCCGCCGATGCGTGCGGTGACGATGGCGGATGCCGATGCGTTGTGGGCGGAGCGGCGACGCTGGTTTTTCAAACCGGCATCCGGCTATGGCAGTCGCGGCTGCTATCGCGGCGACAAACTCACGCGCAAGACCTTTGAACAGATCATCGCTGGCGACTATGTGGCACAGGAACTGGTGCCGCCAAGCGAGCGACGCCTGCAGCAGGGCGGCGACTCGGGTCTGAAGGTGGATCTGCGCCACTACGTGTATGCCGGTGCCACCCAGTGGGTCGCGGCACGGCTCTATCAGGGGCAGACCACCAACTTCCGCACGCCGGGCGGCGGCTTCGCGCCGGTCTATCCGGTCGCCAGCGCAGGCGGCATGGCGGCCAGCTGCGGGATCGCGGACAGGTCGAAGGCTGCGACCGCCGCGTCGAGCAATGGCGCGATCCGAGGGTGTGCGGGCGGATCGGGCTGACCCAGAAACCGCAAGGCCGCGCGCAACGCCGGCAGTGGATCTTCAGCGTCGATCGGCAGACTGGCGGTCGACTTGCTGAGCTTGTGCCCATCGCGATCCAGCGCCAGCGGCAGATGCAGATAATCCGGCGTTGCCAGCTGCAACTTCTGCTGCAGAAAAATCTGCCGCGGCGTTGAATCCAGCAGGTCGCCTCCGCGCACGACTTCGCTGATGCCCTGAAGATCATCGTCAACCACCACGGCGAGTTGGTAGGCCGGCAGATCGTCCGCGCGCCAGATCACGAAATCGCCGACGCTGGAACTTTCCTGCTGGTAGCGGCCGACCACGGCATCCTGGAACTGCCACTGGCAATCCGGCACGCGCAGACGCCAGGCGCCACGACCGCCAGTGCGCTTGCAACTGCCGCGATGCAGGCCACTCGGTGCCAGATCGCTGCGCGTGCAGGTGCAGTGGAAGGCAGCGCCGCTGTCGATCAGCCGCTGCAATGCCTCGCGATACAGCGCGTGGCGCGCGCTTTGATAGACCGGTGCTTCGTCCGCCACCAGGCCGAATGCATGGAGTGTGTGAAGGATCTGTTGACTGGCGCCGGCACGCTCGCGCGGCGGATCGATATCCTCGATGCGTACCAGCCAGCGACCACCCTCGGCGCGTGCCCGCAACCAGCTTCCGAGTGCCGCAACCAGCGATCCGAAATGCAAGGGTCCGGTAGGCGAAGGTGCAAAGCGTCCCCGATAGGTCGGCTGGTTTTCACGCGCTGGCAACACTTGGGTGGACATCGATCGTCACTGCGGAAATCTTGAATTGACTGGAGCCGACCATACTATGTTGATGCGTGCCGCCCAAGGCGGCTGACTGGAGTGTTGACGATGATGCGCATTGCCTTGTTTATCGCCACCAACCTGGCCGTGATGCTGGTGGTGGGTGTGGTTGCCAGCGTATTCGGCCTCGGCCGTGGCCAGGGCGGCATCGGTGGGTTGCTGGTTCTGTCGGCTGTCATCGGCATGACCGGCGCGATGTTCTCGCTGTTCATTTCCAAATGGGCAGCCAAACGCAGCGTGGGTGCCCAGGTCATCGAACAGCCACGCAACGAAGCCGAGGCCTGGCTGCTGAGCACGGTCCGGCGCCAGGCCGACAAGGCCGGCATCGGCATGCCCGAAGTCGCGGTGTTCGACTCGCCGGAAATGAATGCCTTTGCCACCGGCTGGAATCGCAACAATGCCCTGGTTGCAGTCAGCACCGGCCTGCTGCGACAAATGAATCGCGACGAAGTCGAGGCCGTGCTCGGTCATGAAGTCAGCCACGTCGCCAACGGCGATATGGTCACCATGTCCTTGCTGCAGGGTGTGCTGAATACCTTCGTGGTGTTCTTCAGCAGCATCGTCGCGAACATCGTCTCGAGTTTCCTGCGTCGCGGCGACGATGACGGCCCTGGCCTGCTCGATGGTCTGGTGCATACCGTGGTCTATATCGTCCTCCAGCTCCTGTTCGGTCTGCTGGCTTCGATCATCGTGATGTGGTTCTCGCGCCGTCGCGAATTCCGTGCCGATCATGGCGGCGCCACGCTGGCTTCGCGGCAGTCGATGATCAATGCCCTGCGTCGTCTCGGCGGGGACCGTTCCGACGCCACCTTGCCCGAGGCGGTCGAGGCCTTCGGTATCGCCAGTGGCAAGCCGGTGGGCCTGAAGCGCCTGTTCATGAGCCATCCGCCGATCGCCGACCGCATCGCGGCGCTGGAATCCGGACGCCAGAACGCTTGATCCAGGCACTCAGGTGATCGCGCCCGCAGGGGCGATCACCTGGGTTGGACGTCGAGGGGTTCGATCCAGCCGGGCGCGCTGAGGCTGACTTCGTCGCAGTTGTGACCTGGGCCGCCGCGATCGATCACCAGAAAATCTCCGGCGCTATCGAGCGCGATCAGCGGATGGTGCCAGCTGCCGCGGTGGTAATTGATGCCTTGTCCGGCATCGGCGAGAAAGACCCGTGGCAAGGCCTCAGGCGTTTGCGCCACCACGACCAGATAACGCTGACCCTGCAGCGGAATGAACGCCTGACTGCCCAAGGGGTGACGCTCCAGCATGCGGATGGCGAACGGCAGGCTGCGCGCCTGGGCACGGAAGATGCTGATCAGGGTGCGGCCACCCTCGGCATCGGTATCGACGCGGGCGAGGTCGTGGAAGCGCTGCGCCGTACCCTCATTGACGGCATAGGTCGCGCGCGCGGCGGCCGCCTCGATCACATCACCAAATGCGGCGAAGGCCTCAGCAGTCAGCGCCTCGACGCTCAGTACACAGCGCTCGCCCGCCACGCTCAAACCGGCCGCCCATGCAGACGCAGCCGGGAGACACCACCGTCCGGAATGATATTGAAGCGGATGTGACTGATCGCCGCGTGCGCATCGATTTCGCTGCGGTAGTGGTGCTGATGATCCATCTGCAGTTTCTGCTCCGGCAGCAGCGTCGGCCAGAACATCGACTGGGTGATCAGCGACTCACGCGTTCCACCGACCGCAGCGCTGGCCTGGATAGAACAACGGTCCGGAAAGTTGCCCTTGAAATGGCAGGTATCGACTTCGATCGCTTCAATCTGACCCGGTCTTGCCAAGGCGATGATGCACCAGTCGTTACCGGGTTCGCGGCGTCGGCGGGTTTCCCAGCCGTCGCCCATATTGACGCCGCGACCAGGGAGCAGCAGATTGGAAGCAAACCCGAAATGCTGGTTGTTGGCCGCCACCACGGTGCCGCCGTTCAGGGCCGCGATCAGATCGATCAGGCCATGGGCATCGGCGACTGCGGCGCCGAATTCGGGTGTGCCGTAGACGCGCAGGCGGGCCAGGCCGCCATCGGGAAACAGATTGACGCGCAGATGCGTACACACCGCCGCGGACTCGATCGCGAAATAGTGATGGCGATTGCCGGCAAGATTGACCGCAGGCAGCAGCGGCAGCCAGTTTGAACGTTCATCGGCGTCGCCGTCGGCGATATGGCAGGCCTCGATCGAAGCGGCCGGCGGAAAGTTGCCGGTGAAATGGCTGGTATCGAGATCCACGCCATGGATCACACCGGGACGCGCCAGCCGCACGATGCACCAGTCGTGTCCGGCAGTGCGCTTGCGCCGGCTCTCCCAGCCGTCCATCCACTTGCCGTTCTGGTCGTACTTGCCGGGAATGAAGACCGCCGGATCCGGATTGAGCATGCGCTCGCGCGCCGCGAAGAAATCATCGCTCGCTGTCAGCGCCACGGCGCCCAGTCGGGCATCGGCAAGGTTGACATGGCGCTGGACGAAGTCGGGCGCGTCTGCATCGATCTGGGGCAAGGCCATGCTGCGGTTCCTGGTAGGTCGGCGCGCTCAACGGCGCGCGGTAGTGTCGATTGTATCGGCGAGACGGAACGCTGCGATCCTTTCGATCTGACGCAGCGCCTCGGCGAATTCCTGCTCAGGGTTGCGGTCAATCCGAACCTGCATATTGGCGATGATGCTGTGGCGATCATGTCCGCGCACCGCCAGGATGAAGGGAAAGCCGAAGCGCTCATCGTAGGCCGTGTTCAGCGCATTGAGGCGGGCGAATTCCTCCGAGGTGCACTCGCCAAGTCCGGCACCGCGTTGCTCCTGGCGCGAGGCGGCTGTCAGCTCATCGGCGATCGCCGCCTTTCCTGCCAACCTCGGATGGGCGCGGATCAGGGCCAGCTTGGCATCGTTATCGGCAGCGGCCAGGCTGGCGCAGAGCGCCGCATGCAGTTCACTGACACCGGCAAACGGGCGCGCTGACCAGGTGCGTTCGGCGACCCAGGGCGAGTGTTCGAAGATGCCAGCCAGCAGTTCGGTGAACGCGGCCTGGTCGAGTTGATTGATCTGATCCAGTGTCATTCGCTTGCTCTTCGCCTGCGCATGTCATGCAGGCGGTGTACGTGGTGGATAGCGTTGAAATCAGCGGGGCAGATCGGCATCAGCAGCACCCGACCAGGCCGCACGATACGGATGCGACTGCTTCCAGTGTCGCGCGATGTCGATGCGCCGGCAGACCCAGACCTGGTCATGGCGGGCGACATGATCGAGAAAGCGCTGCAGGGCGATGAAGCGGCCCGGCCGTCCCAGTATCCGGCAATGCATGCCGATCGACATCATCCGCGGCAGGTCAGCGCCTTCGGCATACAGCACATCGAAACTGTCGCGCAGATACTCGAAGAAATGTGTGGCGGTGTTGAAGCCCTGGGCGGTGGCGAAACGCATATCGTTGCTGTCGAGCGTGTAGGGCACGATCAGATGCGGCCGCTTGCTGCCGTCGCCGAGTGTGACCCTGGACCAGAACGGCAACTCGTCCCCGTAGCAGTCCGAGTCATACTCGAAGCCGCCGTGCTCGACCACCAGTTGCCGGGTATTGGGGCTGTCGCGCCCGGTGTACCAGCCGAGCGGCGCGCTTCCGGTCAGCGCACGATGGATCTCGACCGCCTTGTGCAGATGCGCGCGCTCCTCATCGATCGACATCTGCTGATAGTGGATCCAGCGCCAGCCATGCGAGGCGATCTCATGACCTGCGTCGATACAGGCACGAACGAACTCCGGATTGCGCTGCATCGCCATCGCCACGCCAAACACGGTGAGCGGCAGGCCACGACGGGCAAACTCGTCGAGAATGCGCCAGCCACCCACCCGGCTGCCGTACTCGTAGATCGACTCCATGCTCAGGTGACGCGCGGGATAACTCGCCGCGCCGATGATCTCGGACAGGAACTGCTCGCTGCCGGCATCGCCGTGCAGCACCGAGTTCTCGCCACCTTCCTCGTAGTTCAGCACGAACTGCAGCGCCACGCGCGCGCCGCCGGGCCAGTCGGCGTGGGGAGGCCTGCGGCCATAGCCGATCAGGTCGCGGGGGTAGGGGCTATCGTGCATGTTGGGCCGGGTCGTGAACTGCGCGCCCTAGTGTAGTGCGCGAAGCCGGGATGACAGCAATCAGGCCGCCACCGTGACGACGCCGACTACAGCAGCTTCCAAACCAGCACGCCCACCAGCACATTGCCGACCCCCGCAATGATCATGGTCAGTCCGGCGATGGCGCCGATGCGCGGATCGAGTTCGTAGGCACGGGCAACGCCGACCCCGTGCGCGGCCATGCCGTAGGCACAGCCGCGTGCGAGTCTGGCCTCTGCCGGCAACCACGCCAGCAGACGCTCTCCGACCAGGGCACCGAACAAGCCGGTGATGATCACCAGAACGGCAGTCAAGGCAGGAATGCCGCCGATTCGTGCCGAAAGCTCCATCGCAAACGGTGTCGTGATCGAGCGTGGGATCAGGCTCCGGGCCACTGCACCGTCGATCTGCAGCAGGCTGGCCAGCAGCCAGGCGCCGAGTACGGCGGTGACACTGCCGATCACGATGGTCACCAGCAACAGGGGCCAGCAGCGCCGGATCAGGACGCGTTCGCGATAGATCGGCAGGGCCATCGCTGCGGTTGCCGGGCCCAGCATGGTCAGCAGCCAACCGGTTCCCGAGAGATAGCTGCTGTAGGGCGTGCGCAGCAGCAGGGTGAGTCCAATCAGCAGCACCGGTGCCAGCAGAACCGGCGACAACCAGGTGTGGCGATGGCGCCGGTAAATCGCGTTGCAGAGCGCATAACCGGCCAGTGTGGCCAGACACCAGAATGCGGCCTGGGCAAGGGCGCTGCTGTCAGCGCTCATCTGGTCGCATCCAACGCTGCAAACAGAACACCGTTGCGGCGGTGACCAGCATCACCGCGGCTGTGCCGGCGATCACCACCAGCAGCAATTTGAATCCCAGCGGACCCAGCAGTTCCGGCATATCGATCACCACCACGAGCGCCGGAACAAAAAACAGCAGCATCGATGACAGCAGCCAGTCGGCACCGCGGGCCAGGCTGATCGTCCGGATCAGACCAGTGCCCAGTGCCGCGAGCAGCACCAGCATGGCGAGCACACCGCCGGGAATGGCAAGTCCGATGCGTGCGACCAGTCCATCGCAGAGCCACCACAGCAGGATGATCACGGCGACCTGCAAGGGCAGGCTGCGTCGCAGTGTACGTCGTGCCGAAATCGAGAGACGACGCAAGCTGCGTGTCATGGTTCCATCCGTGGCGGGCTCACGCGCATTGTTGGGGAGACGCCGGACGCGCGTCCAGTGCGGGCCAGCAAACGCGCTTGTTCAAACCGGGTCAGCAGCGCGCACCCCGCCATTCGTCGTCGAAGCGCCTGCGAAATATCCTAGATCGGAACCGGATTTTCCCCGATTCCAGCCTGCGACAAACGGGGTAAGGTTTCCGTTGTCGCCAAAGGACAGCCAGGGGGTAGGAACCGGCCAGTCCACGGATTCCTGCCCGCCATTGTCCGGGCCACGCGACAGCGCCAGGCCCAAGGCCGGCGCATCATCTGTGGAGGAGATCACCATGTCTGGTCGTCGACTGTACATCCGCTTCGGCATCTTTGCCGTGCTTGGACTCGGAATCTGGGTGCTTGGCATCAGCCAGGCGCAACCGGCCCCGACCGGCACGCGTCATGTCACCGGATACCTCGTACTCAGCCCACCGCGCATCGAAAATGCACCCGTCATTGCCGTTCCCGGCGTCAAGGTTCGCCTGGTTTCCCTGCTCGACAACGCCGACGTCGGCACCGTCAGGACCGATCTCAGCGGCCGCTTCAATTTCGGTGTAGTCAAGCCCGGGCGCTATCAGGTCTGCTGGTCGAAGGCTGGCATCGTGTCGCAGTGTGGCAAGACCTTTTCCGTGCAGGCACGTCATGTCTATCTGCAACGACTCGCGATCAGCCCGAAGATCAGCGGCAAGGCACGCACGATCTACGGCAAGGTTCGTCTGGCCGATGGCAGCGTTCCGCGCACGCTCGAGCCGATGTTCGGCATCAATGCCTTTGCCACCGTTGCCGCACGCGATGCCAGGGGCAAGCTGATTCGCAGCGGCTACGTCAACAACTACGGTGAATACGTGCTACCGGGTGTAACGCCGTCACGCGGGATGAAGATCTCGGCCAGCATCGAGGCGGCGAAGATCGAACAGCCGCTGGTCCCCGTCAGTGCCCTGTCGCAACGGATCAATCTGACCTTCAAGCAGCACGCACCCAAGATCAAGGGATTGCTTGGCAAGGCGCCCTTGAATCGGCATTGGTCGGCAAAGGCCGGTGATGCCATCGACGTCACCATCAAGGCCACCGACGCCGATGGCCACAGCTTGACCTACTGGTGGCTGCTGCCCGATGGCAGCACCAAGTTGCAGACCGCGGATGCTTCCCTGGTCGGCCTGAATCTGGGCAGCTCCGGCGGTCTACACGAATACACCGTGGTGACGGGTGATGGATTCGGCGGCTATGCACGTGAAACCTTGAAGGTCTCGACGCAGGGAATCCGTTTCGCCGGCGTTGTCAGCGGCACGAATGCACCCGTGCTCGCCGGTGTCCAGGTCGAGGTCAATGGCAAGACCACGACAACCACTGCCGATGGCCGCTTCTCGATGTTCGTTGATGAGCAGCCGCGTTATGTGCTGAATCTGCGCAAGTCCGGCTATGGCCTGGTCTCCAAGGTCCTCGACAACGGCAACAGCAACGGCCGCTATGTGATGACGCGCGCAACGGTGAAAAAGGTCGATCCCTCGGTCGACTTCGAAGTCGTCAATGAGCGCCGGCCTGACGATTGCCCCGGCGCGGTCGGCGACCGCTATCGCAAGCGCGAGTCGGTGACCCATGGACAGGCGACGGGCAAGCGCGACTGCGGCCCCGGCATCAAGGTGCGCTTCCCGGCCAATGCGCTGGAAACGCCGAACGGTGCCGCGCCAGTGGGTGATGTCCATATCGAGTTGACCACGGTCGATCTGCGCTCGGCCGATGGCATGCCGGGCAATGGCAGCGCACGCAATACCGGCGGTGACATCCGCACCATGGAAAGCTATGGCGCCGGCACCGTCGAAATGCGCGACCAGAATGGTCCGCTGCGCATCAAGGCCGGCATGCAGGCCGAGATCACCATTCCGATCCCCGCCGAGCAACTGGCGTTCCCGGCCGCCATCCCGGCCAGCATTCCGCTGTTGTCCTACGACGAGAAGGACGGTCGCTGGAACGAGGAAGGCAGTCTGCAGCGTGATGGCAACACCTATGTCGGCAAGGTTCGTCACTTCTCTGCCATCAACGCCGATACGCTGAAGAACAATCAGGCCTGTATCCGGCTTGAGGCCACCCTGATGCCGCCGAATTTCCGCTTCGAGGCCGAGGTACCGCAGAGCGGTGCGCCGCGCATCGTCGGTGAGGTGATCGCCAACGAGGTGCAGCGCTTCCATGTGCTGATCAACCTGCCGACCAATGCCATCATCAAGATGCGCACCTTCGACAGCAACAATCAGCCGATCGCCCTGCTCGACGTGAACAACCCGGGTGCGGCCAACGGCCTGACCGAGTTGCAGGTCAATTCAGGCGGTCCGCAGAATCCGCTGACACCGAATGAACCGGCGTTCCCGTACGATGCCTGCCAGGTGTCGGTTGAACTCACGCCCAAGCGTCCGGTCGGGCAGGGAGTCGACCAGTTCCTCAGTGGCTTCAACATCTTCACCGATGGCCAGACTTCGGGCGGGGTCAATTCGCTGAACCTCACCGAGCTGGATCAGGGCAATATCAATCTCGCCAACCAGATCCGCGCCGCTGGCGAGGCGTACTACGCCCGCATCGATCAGCCCAACCTGCGCGAGACCTTGGCCGAGTTCAAGACCAAGAATGGCTTCCCGAACGCCGATGAGATCAAGCTCGCCTATGCCAACAGCGGCGATCTCGGCTTCGGTCGCGACATGCACTGTCGCAAGCTCACCGGCACCGGCAACAACAACGAGTACGCCTGCTATGTCACCAACTATGGCAGCCGCTTCACCGACGACGGCCAGGACTATCTGGATGCACTGACCAATACCGTTCCGATCGCCACCGTCGGCATGGAGTACTCGCGACTGGAGGATGCCGCGGGTGTTCCGTTCGGCAATCCCATCGTCAAGTTCTACGTGTTCAAGGAAGCGCTCGGCAATGCCCGTGCCACCAGCGCCGATCTCGATGGTGCCGGCGAGCGTCCGGTCCCGCAGCTGTGCACCGTGTGCCATGGTGGCCGTCCGCCGAATGCTCCCAACAATGACGGTCTGATTCCCTGGGTCGACAATGCCTCGGTCGACATGGGCTCGCGCTTCATTCCGTTCGATCTGACCAGTCTGTTCCTGCTCAATCCGAACGGCGCCGTCAACCAGACGGCATTGCGCAAGCTCAACTGCGACATCGTCAAGAACGCGGCCCCCAGCCCCGAACTCGATGCGGTGATCGCCTCGATGTATGGGCCCGGCTGCAGCGGCAATCAGATCATCGGCAATGCGGTTCCGGGCTGGCAGGATGCCGCAGCCAGCACGCCGAATCTTCCCAACAAGCAGGAGGTCTACGCCAAGCTGGTAACGCCGTCGTGCCGAGCCTGCCATCTGTCGCAGACCCCGAGCAGCATCACCTGGGCAGAGGCGCAGGACTTCAGCAACTTCGGACCCACGATTGCCGATCTTGTATGCAACCGCCACGTGATGCCGCATGCCCTGGTCACCCACAACCGTTTCTGGCTCAGCACCGGGCCGCATCAGCCGCTGTTGCTGCACAATTTTCTCAATGGCAATAGTGCGCCGGGAACGGGAACCGGACTCGAGTGCATCCAGCAGCAGGGTGATCCTTGACGTTCGGCGATAGCGTGGACTGATCAACCACGATGCAGCCTCAAATCGCCGGACCTTCGGGTCCGGCGATCCGTGTTCCGGGTTGCCGCTGGCCCGCCTTGAGGATGGCGGTCGCGACGGCGCCGCGAACGGTGGCCGTGTGCATTGTCTGTGTCCTTCTGTCGAATCGGATGTGTCGGATCACGCCGCTGGATACCGCCATGAGTTGACTGGCGCCGGCGCGCCCGGATCGCTAGAGTCCCGGGTCCGCTGACGCCCAGCCTCTGCTCCTCACCCAGGTTCGATCATGTCGAAGAAACTGCTGCCTGTTCTGCTGCTGGCGGCCACCGCAGTGGCCGCGTACCTGTACTGGTCGGCCTCGCGTCTGGACACCTTTTCTTCCGCGCCTGCCGCGGCTTCGTATCGGCCAGCAGCAGCCCCGGTGGGACAACTGCCCGACACCGCAGCGCCGCTGGCCTACGCGATCGACCTGACCATCGATCCGGACAAGGATGAGTTCTCCGGCGTCGTCACCATCCAGGTGAAGTTGAACGCTGCCAGCAGTCGGATCTGGCTGCACGGTCAGCGTCTGAAAATGAAATCGGTCGAGGTGACGCCAGCCGATGGCGCGCCGTTCGCTGCCGAGTACGCTGAGTCGGGCAGCACCGGCGTGGCATCCCTGGATTTCGGCCGCGAACTGGCCGCGCAGACGCTGGCGATTCGCTTCGTCTACGACGCGCCCTTCGACCGTGCCTTGAATGGTCTGTACCTGGTGACCGATGGCGGCGAACGCTACGCCTATACCCAGATGGAATCGCACTTTGCGCGCAAGGCTGCGCCGCTGTTCGATGAACCCCGTTTCAAGGTGCCGTTCACGGTCAGCCTGACCATCCGCAACGAGCACGTCGGCATTGCCAATACTCCGCTGGTGAATACCGAGGATCTCGGCAATGGCATGAAGAAGCTGAGCTTCGCGCCAAGCAAGCCACTGCCGACCTATCTGCTGGCCTGGGCAGTCGGCAAGCTGGATGTGGTCGAATGGGCAGCCATTCCGCCGAGCGCTCTGCGTGATCGCCCGATCCCGCTGCGCGGCGTGGCCAGTCACGGCAAGGGTGCACGGCTCGACTACGCACTGGAGAACACCGCCGGCATCCTGCAGACGCTGGAAGATTACTTCGGCATTCCCTATCCCTACGAGAAGCTCGACATCCTGGCGGTTCCGGATTTCGAGTCGGGTGCGATGGAGAACGCTGGCGCCATCACCTATCGCGAACAGCTGCTGCTGCTTGACGATGATTCCTCATTGCAGGACAAGCGCAGCTACGTCGCGGTGCATGCGCATGAGCTTGCCCATCAGTGGTTCGGTGACCTGGTCACCATGCCCTGGTGGAACGACATCTGGCTCAATGAGGCGTTTGCCTCGTGGATGGAGAACAAGGTCGTCAATCGCTTCGCGCCCCGGATGGGCTTTGAACTCGCCACCCAGACCGAATCGGCACGCGCGATGCGACTGGATGCCCTGGCTAGCATGCGCCAGATCCGTCAACCGATCGATCGCAATGACGACATCAGCAATGCCTTCGATGGCATTACCTATTCCAAAGGTGCTGCCGTCATCGCCATGTTCGAGAATTTCGTCGGCGAAGCAACCTTCCAGAAGGGTGTCAATGGCTATCTGAAGAAGTACGAGTGGGGCAGCGCGACCTCCGAGCAGTTCGTCGCGGCAATCGCCGAGGCCGCCAATGACCCGCGGGTGACGCCGGCATTCTTCAGCTTCCTCACCCAGATCGGCGTGCCCGAAGTGGTGATGGCCAGCACCTGCAGCGAGGGCAAGTTCAAGGCCCAGCTGCGGCAGTCGCGTTACCTGCCGGTGGGCTCGGCGGCAAGCCGTGACCAGCAGTGGCAGATTCCATTCTGTGTGACGGCCTACAACGGGACCAGCGGAACCGGGCACTGCACCCTGATGACGGCGGCCATTCAGGACTGGTCGCTGGATCTGCCCAGCTGTCCGACTCATGTACTGCCCAATGGCAACGGCGCCGGCTACTACCGCTTCAGCATGGGCGGCCAGCAGTTCAGCGAACTGCTGCAGCAACTCGACACGCTGCCCTTGCCTGAAGCCTATGTGCTGGTCGACAACCTTGCCGCCGGATTCCGCTCCGGCACGGTCGATGTAAATGCCTATCTGGCGGCATTGCCGAAGATTGCCGCGCATCCTTCGCGCGAGGTCGCGACGATGCCGCTCGGCGATCTCGAGTTCATTCGCAGCCAGGTCATCGACCAGGCACGCAGGACGGAACTCGAGGCCTACTACGCGCGGCTCTATCAGCCCCGCCTGGACGCGATCGGATTGAACCCGGGCAAGGACGACTCCGCGGAACTGCGCCTGCTGCGCAGTGACCTCGTTGATTTTCTGGCGCAGTCGGCGCGCAGCGGGCCTGTGCGCACCCGTCTGACCGAGTGGGGACGCGCCTATATCGGTTACGGCGGCGATGGGCAATTGCATGCAGATGCGGTGCCGCCGGATCTGCTCGCGCAGTCCCTGATCGTGGCGAACCAGGAACTCGACGCGCCATTCTTCGAGGCACTCGATCGCCAGCTGGAAAAAAGCAGCGATGGCAATGTGCGCGACAACCTGCTGTTTGCCATGGCCCGCAGCGACGATCCGGATCTGGCCAGGCGCGCACGCGAACTGATGCTGAGCCCACGTCTGCGTACCAATGAGCGCTTCTTGATCGCCTTCGGCCAGATGCGCGATCCGGTGAACGCCGATGCCATGTTCCAGTGGTTCAAGGCGCATGCCACCCTGATGATGCCGCTGATGCCTGACCGCATGCGCAATCGCATGCCGATGCTGGCCAGCAGCTATTGCACTCCCGAACGTGCCGATGAAGTGAAGGCCTACTTCACGCCATTGATCGGCGCCAATCCGGGTGGCGAGCGCAGTCTCAACAACGTGCTCGAAGGAATCGCTCTCTGCCACGCGCTGGTGACGGCGCAGCCGGCGGTGCGCATCGAGGGCTGAGCGCGCCATAGCCGCCTGCAGATGCTGAAGCTCCAGCACCTGCAGGGTCCGCCGTCGTCCTGGCTATCTGTCGGTTCCTGCGTGTTGCGATGCAGACAGGCTCAGCGCTGCTGATTGGCCGCCAGTGTGCTCGCACTTCCCGGGCTTGCCTGGGCCAGTTGCCGTTGCAGACTGATGGCAGTCAGCGAACCGGGCGCAGCTTCCTCCAGCAGCGCAATCACCCGGCGCGCTTCGCTGTGATCACCTCCGCGGATCATGGCCTGTACGCGGCTGGTTGCCGCAGGACCGATATCGGCCAGGATCTCGGCGGCACCGGCACTGCGGGCATTGATGCGCCGCGCCTGCAGGGCATGCTCGAGCGCGTTGTCACCGGCCGGGCTGACGATGCGATCGGCCTGGAAGGCCACATTGGCGCGCCGCAATGCTGCGCGCTCTGCGGATTTCATTGCCGAGCGCACATCGGCATCGCGCGTGCCGGTGGTTGTGGCGGCGGCCGGGGTCATGGCCTCGGCGGCCGACATTGGCGCGATCCGCGCTCCGTCTCCGGAGCCGCAGGATGCGAGCAGCGCCGCGAGCGCGGCGACGACCAGAACCTTACGCAATTCCTTCGCACAATCACGGGCTTGCAGTGTTGCTTGGCGGGCGCTCACGTCCCTCATGATCAGCTCCTGATGCCATCGTCCGGGATGGCTCCGTGAATCAGCGTAGCGGTGCGCGACCGCGCGCATAGCTGTAAATACTTACAGTGACGATTGCCGCACAAAGCAAACGTGACCCAGGTCCAGAACCAGGTCCTGGGCCCTGTCGCTATCCCTCTGACCATGTGCCGTCCGGCCGCCGCATGTCTGCCGATTGACGGCGAAGATCAGGGCAGCGTAGTGTTGGCTGGTCGGTCCCGGGGGACAGATCGGCGTCCGATGATGGTCATGGACGCCAGGCGGATCGGTTGCGGCGAAAGCCCTGCCGATTCCAGTATTGCGTCAACGACGGCCAGTGGCCGTTTCGGAGCGTGCCCGTGGCTGTTGCATCGACTTTCTGCATGCGCGCTGATCCTGTCGCGGAGCGTTCGTTCCTGTTGCCTGTCCGCGCGCGCACTGGCTTCAGCATGAGCATGAGGGCTGCAACAAGCCGCTCCTGCCAGCCACGCGCGGCACGAGCCCGCATGGAATTTTCTCCTTCCTGAGGTCCAGCCATGTCCCGCATCAATCGTGCGTTTCTGTTCGACCATGTGCGTCAGCAATTGTTCGGTGGCAAGCTCAAGCAATCCCAGGTCGATGGCCACAGCAGTCTGCTGGATTACTGGGAAGGCAAGCACGCCTTGAAAGATGACCGTTGGCTGGCCTATGCGCTGGCCACCGCGTTCCACGAGACCGCGCACACGCTGCAGCCGGTGAACGAGTTTGGCGGTGTTGCCTACAAGACTGATCGTTACGACGTCACCGGTTCGAACCCGGCGCGGGCGAA
This sequence comes from Pseudomonadota bacterium, assembly GCA_022843465.1. Taxonomy (GTDB): domain Bacteria; phylum Pseudomonadota; class Gammaproteobacteria; order Xanthomonadales; family Ahniellaceae; genus 0-14-3-00-62-12. Next base: position 250,798 of record JALHNO010000004.1, read on the forward strand.
GAAGATGGGCAACACCACGCCCGGCGATGGCGTGAAGTATGCCGGGCGCGGATACATCCAGCTGACCTGGAAGAACAATTACCAGACTGCCAGCAATGCCGTGGGGGTCGACCTTGTCGGCAACCCCGATGCCGCCCTGCAGCCGGACGTCGCCGCCGCCATCCTGTTCGAAGGAATGATCGCCGGCTGGTTCACTTCCCGGCGTTTGTCCGACTATTTCAGTGGCGACACCTCGAACTGGACCCAGGCACGCCGCATCGTCAATGGACTCGACAAGGCCGACATGATCGCAACGTACGCCAGGACCTACTACGCGGCAATCAGCTACACCACATAGCGCACAGCGTGCCCCGCTGCTGATCCGCCGTTGCCGTTGATGTCAACGTTGATGTTGATGTTGATGTTGATGTTGATGCTGACGTTGACGTTGACGTTGACGTTGTAGAGCGTGGCTTGCCGTGCTGCCTTGGATTTTTTCCGGCGATAACGGCAGGATCAAACGCAGCGCGGCAAGCCACGCTCTACAGAAGCAATAAGCAGACGCAACGGGGCCAGCCCCGATCTGCAAATGCAATGCATGGACAGGGCAGGCCGCGCGCTACGATTCGGCCGTTGCCGAATTTCCGGTCGCGCGGTCGAGGGCGTTGCGTAGTGAACCCATTCGAATCCAGAAACGCTTCCCGCCCTGTGCTTCTGCCCACCTCGTCGGTGGGATTTGCGCTCGCGCTGCGTGTGTGGCTGAAGATCGGCCTGCTCGGCTTCGGCGGCCCTGCTGGCCAGATCGCCCTGATGCATCGTGAACTGGTCGAACAGCGCCGCTGGATCAGCGAGTCGCGCTTTCTGCATGCGCTGAACTACTGCATGCTGCTGCCGGGGCCGGAGGCGCAGCAACTCGCCGTCTACATCGGCTGGTTGTTGCATCGGACCTGGGGCGGGGTTGCCGCGGGAGTCCTGTTCGTACTGCCGGGTGCATTGGTGCTGGTACTGCTCAGCTGGATCTATGTCCGCTTCGGATCACTGCCGATCGTGTCCGGCGTGTTCTTCGGACTCAAGGCCGCGGTACTCGCGATTGTCGTCGAAGCCGTATTGCGCATCGGTCGGCGCGCACTGAAGACGAAGTTTCTTGTCGGCATCGCCGTCGCCGCCTTCCTGATGATCCATCTGTTGCAGATCGGGTTTCCGTGGATCGTGCTGACAGCCGCTGCGACCGGACTGATCGCACATCGACTCGCCGCATCCTGGCTGCCACAGCGCTCAGACGAAGCAGAGCAGGGCGATCTCGACTATGTTGTCGATCGCCAACTCGCCGAGGGCGGCGCTGCGCATACGCGTGCCTCCGGGCCGCGGGCGCTGCGCAGGCTGATCGCCTGCGCTGCCTTGTGGATCGCGCCCATCTTGCTGGCGGCCTGGTGGCTCGGACGTGATCATGTACTGGTGCAGGAGGGCATCTTCTTCAGCCAGACCGCGCTCGTTACCTTCGGCGGCGCCTACGCGGTGCTGGCCTATGTGGCGCAACGCGCCGTCGAGGATTTCGCCTGGCTGCAGCCCGGCGAAATGATCGATGGTCTGGCGCTCGCCGAGACCACACCGGGACCGCTGGTGATCGTCCTGCAGTTCGTCGGTTTCATCGCTGCCTATCGCCATCCCGGCGGGCTCGATCCGCTCACGGCCGCACTGCTCGGCGCTGCACTCACCACCTGGGTCACCTTCGTCCCCAGCTTCCTGTTCATCTTCGTCGGCGCTCCCTATGTCGAAGCGCTGCGCCGCAATCGCAGCCTGCATGCGGCGCTGTCCGCAGTCACCGCCGCCGTGGTCGGCGTGGTGTTGAATCTTGCTGTCTGGTTTGCGCTGCATACCCTGTTCGCCGACGTCGGCCAAACCCGTCTGGGCCCGCTGAGTTTGAACACGCCCGTCCTGGCGTCCATCCATCCCGTGGCAGCTCTGCTTACCGTCGCCGCATTGATTGCCGTATTGCGCTTCAAGCTCGGCCTGGTCTGGACCCTGCTGGCCTGCGCAGCGATCGGCGCCGCCTGCCGCGTGGCGGGTCTTGCCTGAGCGGCATGTGCCGGTAGTACGGCCGAGAGTGCCCGCAACTCTTCTCCCGCGCGCGGGAGAAGATGCCGCAGGCAGATGAGGGAAACCTGCCCCAGCGCAACATCACTGCGCCACTGCGTTCGTGAACACCCAACACCGTCGCGAGTGGTCGCACCTCTTCTCCCGCGCGCCCGCGGAAGAAGGGATCCGGCGAAGTCGCTGCGATGCTGCGCTCAAGATTCCCTTCTCCCGCAGCGCGGGAGACAGGCCGAAGGCCGGATGAGGGCAACCTGCCCAAGCGCAACGTCACTGCGATCCCGCCGTTCGTGAACAACCAACACGCAGATTTCCCTCACCCTAACCCTCTCCCGCAAGCGGGAGAGGGGAGCTTTAGACTGAGACCACCGTGCAGGCCCGCCACAGCATTGACAAGCCCTCAGCGCCGGCGTAGCTTTTTCGCACATCAATCCCGGGGGATTGATCGGCGCCGCAGCAGCAACGCGACGTCAACTGGGCGGGCACGATCAGGCTTCGTGCCAGCCCCCAAGTTTCAGTTCGTGGCGTCATTGCCACTGTGGAGCGTGCCCCGTGAACGCCAGTCGTGCCGATCTGCCGTCTGCCGAATCGCCCAGGCGATTGCGCCGCGCATTCTGCCTCAAACGCCGCGCGCGGCTGCGCTCTTGCGCGCATCAGCGTCACCAGCGCAGCGTGCATTTCGGCGCGCATCCGCAGACTGCGTCAGCCACCATGAGTCCTTCCGCGCAGACCCGCGTTCCGCCTGCGCTGTCCATCGCCTGATCCCGTTCTGGAGTCCGTCATGCCGAGCAAACCCAAGCCCAAGTCTGCGACCACCAAACCACCCGTCAAGACCGAGAAAGCGGCAAGCGCCGAACTTGCCGTCAGTGGCAAGCAGGGCAGTGGCCTGCTGCTGGCGATGGCCCTGCGGCCTGCGCCGACTGCGGCACAACTCGACGCCCGTCAGGAGGCGGCCAAGACCAGGCGCAAGGCTTCCGGACCACCGCGCAAGGGCACCGCACAAAGCAAGATCAAGGCGCCCGAAGTCGCGCCCTGCAATCCACGCAATAAATAGGACCGCCCACATGCCCCTTACGATCTTGAAAAACCTGGATCTGGATGATGTGGCGACCGGCGAGCAGACCGGCACTGTGGGCGAACCGACTGTCGCCGCGGCCGGCAAGAAATTCTTCGTCACCGGCAACTGGTTCGCCTCGATGTCGGCCGATTCCGGTGCCAGCTGGAACCTGGTCGATCCGTTCACCGAATTGCCTCCGGTCGCCGGCGGCTTCTGCTGCGATCAGCTGGCCCTGCATTCGCGCAGCAAAAAACCATGGATCTGGATCCTGCAATACAGCTCGGCCAACGACACCAATGTGCTGCGCGTCGCCGTCAGCGCGACGGCGGAATCCGGCTCCTGGCGCTGGTGGGATTTCACCCCCGGCATGCTCAATCCAGCCTGGAAAAAATTCTGGCTCGACTATCCGGACATTTCGGAGAGCAATGGCGCAATCTGGCTGACCTCGAACGTGTTCGACGCCAACGACAAGTGGAAGCGGGCGGTGGTACTCAAATTGACCACGGCCACCATGGTCGGCGGTGGGCCGCTGAGTTTCAATCACTGGTCGACCAACCAGCACGGTTCGCTGCGACTGGCGCAGGGCGCCGGCGACACCATGTACTTCGGCGCGCAGAATGGCACCGCGGGCGTGCGCGTGTTCGCGTGGAAGGATTCCAGCAACACCGTGTCGTTCTGGGATGTGGCGGTCACGCCATGGAGCAATGGCCCGTACTCGTCCAAGGGGCCCGGCAATGTGCAGTGGTTGAGTCGCTGCGACGATCGCATCACCGGCGCCTGGCTCACTGGCAATCAGCTCGGACTGCTGTGGACCTCAAGCCCCGTCGCTGGCCGTCCGCATCCCTTCATCCGCGCCGCCCGCATCAATATCAGCACACGAAAACTGATCGACGAACCCGATCTCTGGAGCCCCGATCACGCCTACGCCTATCCCGCCGCCGCCGCCAACTCCAAAGGCCGCGTCGGCATCACCGCCTTCATCGGCGGCGGCACCCTGCATCCCTCGCATGTCGTCGGTGTACGCGACGACAGCGCCGGCACCTGGGACACCTTCATCGCCAAACAAGGCAGCCACGGCCCCGCCGATACCAAATGGGGCGACTACCTCACCATCCGCCGCCACCGCTCGCGACCCACCACCTGGGTAGCCTCCGGCTTCACCCTGCAGGGCGGAACCTCCAGAAACCACGTAGAGCCGAGGGTGGTGCAGTTCAAAGCTTGAGGCTGTGGGATTTCTTATTGCCTGATCACACGCAAGGGACTTTCCAACGCGCAGAATGGAGCGCGCAATTGATGAGGGAAGTTGCAACTTTCGATCCAACCCCAAATCGCCTCGGGCAGGTCGTAGGTCGGGTCCCGCGAAGCGGTACCCGACATCGGGATGTCGTCCCCGATAGGAGATGCGGTGAGTGTGACGGTGCCTGGTTGCGCCGGATATTGGTTCACTGACCCCGACTTCGCTCATTGCGCAGCAGGTTGCGATGGGCACGGTGTGAGGATCTGGGCGGGTCCTGAGCCAAGCGGTATGCGTCCGCTCTTGGCCGGCAATATGTAGGGCGGATCCCTCGAAGGGGAAGCCGCCGCCCAGACCTGTCGACCTCCGTTCAGCTCGTGTCACTCAGGTTGCGCGGGGAAATTGCTAAAGCTCCGTTCAAACCGACCCTGCGGCGAACCGGCCCCAACTCAGGCATTGAAGTTGCAGAGAACCGGTCACCGCACACACCCACGAGGCCGGCGCCGCGGGGGCTTCAAATTTTCGCTCGCAACCCATTACCATCACGCTTCCCCGACTGACGCACACGGCCCACCTTTGTACGCGTGGATGGAATCGCTACTGACTAGAGTACGTGGCTGGGCGAACTGGCGCAGTGGTGGCGCCGTGTCCGAGGAAGTCGATACCGAGCTGCGCGATGTGTTCCTCGCCGAGATGACCGATGTGCTGGAATCGATCGACGCGGCCCTGGTGCGCTGGCGCGTGAATCCGTCCGATGCCGACGCGCACCGACAGCTGCGCCGCGGCTTCCATACGCTCAAGGGCTCGGCGCCGCTGGTTCGGGCCGAACTGCTGGGTGCCTACTGCAAGGATCTGGAGCGCTTGATGGCCGAGTTCCAGGACCGGCCGGCGAAGATCACGCCGATCAGCATCAGTACGCTGGCTCAGGCGATTTCGCTGTTGCCGGCATTCGGCGACTGCCTGCGCAACAATCGAGCGGCGCCGGCGCAGGCTTCGAGCGTCCATCAACGGGTACGACGCATCATCGCCGGCTGAGCCGGTGCCGTGGCTGTGATGGGGCGCATGCTCCGCTTGCAGTCGGTGATGCCCGAAGGAATTTGCCGGGTTGCTTTTCTCGCTATGGTGTCAGGGACAATTGATTGTGGAAATTGTCCCTGGCATTATTTTTGGAAGGCTTTCAGCAACACCGTGTCGGTAGGGGATATGACCGTCACGCCCTGGCGCAATGGCCCGTACTCGTCGAAAGGGCCCGCCATGGGAAGTGGCTCAGTCGCTTCGATAATCGTACTGCCGGCGTCTGGTTCAGCGGCAATACGCTCGGATCCCTGTAGACACCGAGTCCGGTTGCAGGGCGCTCCACGAACTTCATCCGTGCCGCCCGCGTCAAGGTCGGCACCCGAATGCTGACCGCCGAAGTCGATTTCTGGAACCCCGATCAGCCCAGGCCCACCGTGCCGCCGCATCGGAATGCAAAGACAGCGTCGGCATCACCGCCATGGCCGGCGTGCGCGACGACAGCCGCGCCAGCTAGGTCACCTCCGGCTTCTGTGCATGGCGGAACTTGGGGGAGCCACGCAGCGCTGGCGGTGGTGCAGTTCAAGGCATCTGGCCACTGCGCCCGCAGATTGGCCGTCGCCACCGGAAGTAACGGTCACAGGTGGCGCTTGCACCTGCTCCGTTGCACTGCCGACATCGTCGATGTCCAGTCTTGCCGTCAGACTTCGATTCATTCCGCGTAGACCGCTGCGCCAGCCGCGGTGCTCTGCCTGGCTGCGTCGGACCTTGAGTCACTCAATGTTCGACGGCCCGTTCCAGCCGCAAGCCCAGGTCGGGGCATCCATGCATCGAATCCTGAATCGTCTCGTCATCTTTCCGTGCGCTGTGATACTGCTGTGCTGTGCGTGCAAGGCGACGACCGAGCCACGGGCGCAAAAGGGCTGGTCGTGTTGCGCGATCGGCCTGGAGCCAGTTTGCCACCGATTTGCGACAAGCAATCACCCACAACCAGGAAAGGTACGTCCATGCCGCAAGCTGCTTTCGACCGAATCCATGCGCAGATGAATAGAGTCAACACATTGGAACGCACTACGCGCGATACTCATTACAAGTACCTGACAGATCGCGGCGACAAGCCAGAACCTTACGAGCAGTACATGGCGACATGCGCCAGTTATGCCCGCTTTGGCGAGCCAGCTACAGAGTCGGAGATTGCGCATCTGCAACTGCTCTCTGGTCCAGAACTTCCGCCCGATCTCACGCAGTTCTATCGCACCCTGGGTACGCTCTCGGGAGGAGCGCGGTTGCAGGATCTTGTGGTCTACGCACCGCGATCACTGCTCGAGTTTGCAAGACCGGATGCTGCTCCGTATCAGCGCATCGTATGCATCGGATTGGTCGACATGATCGTGCTGTCCTGGGGCGGGGATCGTCTTGAGTTTGATCCGAACAGCAGCGGGGGGCTGACCTCAGCAGAGGTCGCCTTGCTCAATGCGCGCTACAGCGTTGTCGGTCATCACGCTGCGGCAGATGGCGAGGCTGCCGTGTACCTGTTCTTCGACCAAAGAGGACAGTTTGGGACACTGTTCTATCATCAGGACGCGTTCGACGAGTTTTACGCCGATCACTTGATACCGCTACTGCAATCCAGCAGCGCCAGCCAGACCTTCGATCAGGCGCTTGCCGCCTTTGTCGATACCGCTGCAGCGCTCTAGGCTCGGGCGACCACTGAGGGGTGGACACGACCGCGATCGCTGGGGCTCTTTCGCAGCCGAGAAATGGTGCCAGGGACAATTTCCCGGAACAGCGTCGTTGGCACCCGCTCCGCTGATCAGCCATGTGGAAACGTGTTGCGAGTTCGTTGCACAGGCGATTTCGCTGTTGCCGGCATTCGGCGACTGCCTGCGCAACAATCGAGCGGCGCCGGCGCAGGCTTCGAGCGTCCACCAACGGGTGCTGCGCATCATCGCGGGCTGAGCCGGCGGCGCGGCCGTTGTGCGGGCACCTTCTCCGGCCAAGGTCGCTGATGCCCGGACGAATGCCTTGAGTAGCCGTCCTCGCTGCACAGAAATGCACGGCGCAAGATAGCCATCCGCAGTGGAATGCGCTGGCGCGCCGTGCCTGCGCTGGTCTGGTCCTGTTGCACGAACCGCCACCCTCAGTATGCGAGCGCCATCAGTTCAAGGGCGGGGCGAGGGCGCGGAGGTTTCAGAATCATGGGCCTCCTCGATTCGGCGCATTGTCCGCCGGCATCCGACTCCGGCCGGAGAGCAGCCGCTGAACAGAGTTCGCCATGGTCAGGTTCAGTGACAGGAGAGTGGGCGACTGGTCGCCGCGTTGGCGTCGATGTGCAGCAGTCGGCCTTCGGAGTCGTGAAAGAGTATCTGGCCGAGGTGTTCATGAACCTGGGCGGGCGTAGCGCGCGGCCAGCGGACCTGCGCCACGACCCGATGTGCCGTGGTGCTGACCACGAAGTAGTCGATGTGATTGCCAGAGTGGAGCGCGGCAATAATGCCGCGATCGAGCGCAATGAACGAGCTGGCAGGCTCGGGGCCCTCTGGCCATATGCACAAAATGCAGCGCCGGTCCGTGCGGTCTGCGCGATAGCGCAGCTCCGCATGATCATCGACCTGTTGCACGGCTGGTTGCAGGGCGACAGCGGCCGGATGCGGCAGCAGCGGAAGCGCTTCATCGATCTGGAGATCCTGTCGCGAGAGCAAACGCCGCGACGGTGTCTCGTAGACCCAGTCGCGCCAACCGCTGGAACCCTTCACCAGAAAAACTTCGCGATCAGCGAAGAAGCCGGCCGCATGAATCTGGCCGCCGAGATCGCCGACGTGCCACAGCGGGTCGCAGGCCGGCGTCTGGGTGTCGAGCACGAGGATGCGCTGCTCGATCACGACCGTCCAGCCGATGCCGTTGAAACTGCGCGCGAAGAACGCCAGCGGCAGCACGCCGCGATCTGCAATCGAATGAGTGACCAGATCAAGTCGCGAGACGCGCGTCACCCGCTCGCGTTGCGCGACAGCGAGCGCGACCCGGCCGAGATCGCTGCCGACCAGTCGGTAGGCGGGAACCGCATAGCGCTGCCTGATCTTGCCGTTGCCATCGAGAATGGCGACACCCGCTTCGCCCAGTGCCACCAGATAGCGCTGGCCCGGCAAGACCAGGGCATCGTGGATGGCGTGCAATCCGGGCGAGGGCGGGGCGCATTCGATGGGTGCAGTGAGCTTCCAGAGCGGGGTCGTTTCAACCAACTGGGTGAGGTCCCAGCCGGGCATGTCGGCCTTCAGATAGGGATCTCCTGACAGGCTCATCAGTGAATCAAGTTCCTTGCGTGTGAAGGCATTGCGGGCTGCGGTTCGATCGGCGGCGACTGCCGGCAACAGGTGCGTCGCCAACGCACGCACCGCTGGTCCTTTGGTCGAAACTTCCATCAGGGCCCGCGCCATCTCCGTGCGCACGTCGGCGTTCGCATGCGGATCTGACAGCGCGTCTATCGTTGGCGCATAGCGTTCAATCGTATCGGGCAACAGGGCGGCGCGTTGCACCAGTGCGCGCCCGCCCAACTCGCCGCCGACACGCTCGGCCGCAAGCAACCACTCAATGGCGCGTTGCCGCGCCTGCGGCAGCGGCCAGACTGCGTTGACGGCCGCAAGCCAGTCGCCCTGTGCAATCAGCGCATCGCCCCAGTCGAGGCGCAATTGATCGGCAAGAGCAGGGTGCTTTGATTCCAGCATCTGGATCGCAGCCGAAAAGGCGCCGTCGCGCCGTGCCACCTGGACCGCCCGCTGACTGTCGCCGGCCAGCATCAGAAAGCGGATGATGGTCGCTGCCGGCATGTCCCAGCCCAGCGCAAGCTCGGCAGCCTGGCTATCGCGGCCATGTTTGCTGAGATAGAGGGTTGGCCGTTAACTCGGGAAAAGTTCGACAATCTTCTGTAAGTCAATGAACCGTAAAGTTTTCGGGGCCGGCACCAGAGGACTTCGGCTGCCAGTCTGCCTGCGAGGGATCTGAGTCCCGATTGCTGTCCACCAGCATCAAGCCGAAACGGTTGAGGTGTCCCATTCGGAACGGCGACGTGCCTGCCATCGCCTCCTCCGTGAGCTCGTAGCCTTCGGCTTCGAGTTCGCGGAGGACCCGAGTCATCTCGTTGACGCTGTGCAGGATGATCAGGTTCGCGGCCAGGTGCGCCCACTTCATCAGTTTCTGCTGTTCGTGGCGCATGTTCTCGGCCACGACGCCTTCCCCGCCGAAGAACACCAGTCGCATGAAGCCGTTGAACTGTTCACTCTTGTTGGTGGCGCGGTGAATCGTCCTGCGCAGCTCGACATCGTCCACGTAGTCGAGCAGGAAGAGCGTGCGGATCACGCGCCCGAGTTCGACGAACGCGAAGTAGATCGGGTTCTTCCGATTCTGCGTGCCCAGCCGGCGGAGAATCGACGACGAGGTTAGCAACCCTGCCTTGATGGACACCGCGATGCGCATCATCTCCGGCAGGTGCTCTTCGATCAGGTCCCACTTGATCGCCGCGTCCATCAGCGCATTGATATGCGTGTAGCGCTGCTTGGGTTCGGCGCGACTGAAGGAGCAATCCCCGAGATCCCGGATCCTGGGCATCAGCTTGATGCCGAGCAGGTACGCCAATGCAAACACCGGGTAGCTCTGCGACTGCGTATCGCCATGCACCGTGTCCGGCTGGATCTCCGAGGCGTTCTTGAGCAGGCCGTCCAGAATGTGGATAGCCTCGTAAGTTCCGCAGGTGGTGAAGTGCGCCATCAGAGCGATGTAGCGGTCGGACACATGGTAGTAGCCGAGGCCGCCATACCCTCCATACCGGATGTGGCGTTCGGAGATGAGGTTCTGCTCGTAGATGTTCCATTTCTTTCCATCGGCGGACGCGCTCATCCCGCTGCCCCAATACTTTGGAAGCTGGAACTGGTTGAAGCAGTTGATGACCTTGACGATCGCTCGATCCAAGGTCTCCTCGGTCACGTACTGCTGGTTCAACCAGGCGACCTGTTTGCGCGAGACCAGACGCACGGAGCGCTCGGTCTGGGAGGCGCCGAGATTCAGCCCGTAGCAGATCAGCGACACCACGATGCGGAGCGACAGGTCCTTGAGGCGGCCTTTCTCGCCGGCCACGGTACGGAACTCCGACGCCACGTTGGCCCACCGGCAGGCGTCGACCAGCACGTCGGCGACGTTGACCTCGGCCATTCTGGCCGTGATTTCGGCTTCCAGCAGCTTCACCTCGGGGCTCAGCTCGTTGCGCCGAATTCGCGACAGCTTGAGCTTGTTGTTGACGATCTCGGCGAACGGATTGTTGGGGAAGCGCGCGTCGACCTGGGCGGTCTTGGCACCCAGTTCGCGCCGCAGCTTCGCCACGTGCTTGACCGGGTCGATCTCGATCCGGGTGGTCTCGCCATAGGCGTCGAGTTCCTTGGCGAAGCGCTCGTCGTCGAGCAGGTGCTCCCGGTAGTCATCAAACCGGTTGCCCTTGGGCACGAACAGCTCGCCCGACTTCAGTTCGTTGCGCAGCCGGAAATGGATCGCCAATTCGAGGAACACCCGGTCGAGCGCCGGCCCCTCAGGCGTATCGATCTCGACGTGCCGAGGCCAGGGCTCCTTGAGCCAACGCAAATCCTTGGGATCGAGGCCGGCGTCCTCATGAGTGATGACGCGCTTGCGCCGCAGCTTTCGCAGCCGTTGCAGCACGCCGAGCAGCGCTCGGCTGTCGGACGCCTCGTCGAGGCAATGCAGGTCGGCGATGTCGAGACAGTTGAGGAGCAGCGTGCGCATGCCTTCGTAGGGCTCGACCAGGAATGGCAGGTAGTCCTTGTGGCGCACGGACAGATGCTGCTGGCAGGCTGCGATCAGTGCGTCCTTGTCCTGATAGGTGTCCCGCAGCGCCGCCAGTTGCCTCACCGCACTGCCCCGGGTGTCGTCGGCCTGCAGCGTGGTCAGGAAACGCTCGATCAGCGTGTCGGCATCCGACCCGGTCGCCAGTCGGTGCTCCTGCAGCTTGCGAACGGCGATGTTCTCCAGCCGCTGCACGAAGCGCAGGTAGATATCGACCACATCATCCAGCGCCTGACCGCGTTGGGCGTGGATGAAGATGGCCGCGAGGCCGTAGCGCGTCGGGCCCTTCAGCCGCGCCATCTGGGCGGCGTCGTAGGCGCGGGCCCAGTCGCGAAAGAACCGCAGCTTGGAAGGCGGAATCTCGAGCGGTGGCATCTGGTCGGCCAGCCGCTTGAGGTTCTCCAGATGCTGCAGCCAGTGGCGTACCTCCCGATTGGTGGGCCGCTTGGGTTCACGCTTGAGTGCGTTCCAGCCGGTCAGCGGGTCGGTTCCGCGCTTGAGCAGTCCATCGATCATGGCGCGGCCCGCCGGACTCAGCGCCTCCGACAGGCGAGACAGGTACTGATCGTGGATTGCCGTGCGCGCCTCGCGCGCGATGTCTTCGAGCACGGAAAACACCGGCAGCTCGAAGCGTCGGCGAATCAATTCGTCGATTAGCTGATTAATAATGTCCGGAATGTTGTGCTTGGTCTGGGCCGCGTCCCGCGCGACTCCCTCCACCCAGCCACGGTGCGCGCGTAGCTCGAACGGTTCGACGCGCAGGACGCGGCGCAGCGCAGCAAGGTGATCGCGCTTGCTCTTGGTGCCGTCGTAGGCTTCGAGTCGATAGGCCGGGGGCAGGCGCTTGTAGCCCAGCGCCAAGGCAATGTGCGCCTTGATCCGCTCGGGCACGTGCTTGAGCAGCACGAAGTAGCCCAGGTACTGGAAGGCCTTGAAGTGGATGGTGAGACCGAGGCGCGCGTAGGGCTTCTTGGCGATACCGTGGATCAGGTCAAGGTCTTTCTTGCTGGGCGTGAACAGGCGCCGGAGGTCGCGCTCGCTGATGTCGTCGGTGAGGCGCCGGTAGGCGGTTTCGTACTCGGTTGTCACGCCGGCTCCTTGCGCACGTCAGTCCCAGACCTGACCGGTGGCCACGTCCCGAATCCTGGCTTCGAGGTAGCAATCGTTGTTGGTGGCGACCTGGTGCAACTCATCGAGCAGATCGCTGACGCGTTCGGTCAGGGTGGACTCATCCGCCTGCGCCGGCAGCTGGACGTGGTACCGGTCCCCTTTGCGCCCGAACTTCTGTCCACCGAGTCGCGCGAGGCACACCTCCTCGATGTGCCGGCGTGCGGCGGCAACGCCCCGTGTCTTGCCGACGAAGGGGCGCAGCGCGATCGACACTTCAAGCCGCACGACGTCGTCGGCGGGTGACGATGGGGCTGGGGCGGCCGCGGCAGGCAACGAGCGCGCGAGACCCGCCTCCAGCCGATCCCGATCGCTGGCCAACGGGTCGACGTAGCGCGCCGCCGATTGGATGTCGCGCCAGCCCACGTACTGCATCAAGGCCTTCAGGTCCCAGCCCTGATGGGTGGCCCAGCCGGCGAAACCCCGACGCAGCGAGTGACTCGTATAACTGCACGCATCGTCGACCCCGGCCTGGACGAAGAGACGTTGCAGCCACGGAATGATGCTCTTGCGGTTCATGGGCTGCAGGCCCGGCGCCCCCCAGCGATTGACGCGCCGAAACAACGGGCCGGCGTCGAGCTTCGAGGCGGTCAGCCAGGCCTCCACTGCCTCGACGGGACACAGGCGGGTCAGCGCAGGCACCACCCAGCTGCGCCCCTGATTTTCGCGATCACTCTTGGAGCTCGGCAGCCACAACGTCAGGCTCTCGCCCGGCCGCAGGACCAGGTGTTCGATCCGCAGGCGGACCAGATCGTCGCTGCGGAAGGCGCGCCAGAAGCCGAGCAGCAGCAATGCGCGATTGCGGAGCGCCTGCATCTCGCCGGCCCGGTCGCCTTCCATGCGCGCTTGCGCTGCGGCGGCGCGGCAGAATGCATCGACGCGCTCAAGATCCGCGACCTGAAGCGGCGTCGCCTGCTTCTCGACCGTGGCATGCAACGCGCGAATGCCCTTGAAGGCCTGGCGCACGACCTCATCACGGGTCGGGTCTGGAAAGCCCTGACGACGATGCCAGCTTGCCAGTGCGGACAGGCGCTGCCGCAGGGTGTTGTTCGACAATGAGCCGGCGTACGCGGCGAGATACCGAGCGACAGCGTCCCCGGTCGCCGGCAGGAAGCCGCCGAAGTCCTCTTCAAAGTGGCGCGTGGCCTGCGCATAACTTTGCTGCGTGTTCTTGCGCGTGGCCGCGGCCAGGTAACGTTCCAGAGTCGTCATGGAAGCAAGAGCCAAAAGAATCTCCAGCGATATATCACAAGGGCGAATGCGCAGCCGGACGACGCACAGGGCTTTCCGGCGAGACGAAACGGAAGGGGTCGAGGTCCACACCTTCCCTGCTCACGCGGTCCCTAACGCAGGATTCGCAGGCCATTGAACACCACGATCAGGCTGGCTCCCATATCGGCGAACACCGCCATCCACATGCTGGCCTCGCCGAACAGGGCGAGCACCAGAAACACCAGTTTCACCCCGAGCGCGAAGCCGATGTTCTGCCACAGCAGCCGGTGGGTGCGCTGCGAGAGCACGATGGTTTCCGGGATGCGGCGCAGGTCGTCGTTCATCACCACGATATCGGCCGCCTCCAGTGCTGTGTCGGTGCCGGTACCGCCCATGGCAAAGCCGATGTCGGCACGGGCCAGTGCCGGCGCGTCGTTGATGCCGTCGCCGGTCATCGCGGTGGGGCCGTGCGCGGACTGTAGCTCGGTGATGATGCCGAGCTTGTCTTCCGGCAGCAGGTCGCCGCGCGCATCGTCGATACCGGCCTGGGTGGCGATGGTGCGCGCCGTGAGCTTGTTGTCGCCGGTGAGCATGACCGAGCGCACGCCGAGTCGATGCAGCTGTTCGAGCGCGGCGCGTGAGCTGTCCTTGATGGTGTCGGCGACCGCGAAGATCGCCAGCACGTCCGTGGCCGACGCCAGCAGCGTCGTGGTGCGCCCTTGGGTTTCATGCTCGGCGAGGATCGTCTCGGTCGCCGGCGAGCACACGCCTCGCTCCTCGATCAGACGGTGGTTTCCGAGCCACAGGTCCTGGCCGTCGACACGACCGCGCACACCGCGGCCGGGCAGCGCGGTGAAATCCTCGATGTCGCCAGTGGCGGGAGGCAAACCCTGGGCAATCGCCTGAGCCACCGGATGGTCGGACTGTGCGGACAGCGCGGCGGTCCAGCCCAACACCTGCGCGGTGTCACCGTTGACGACCTGGTGCGCGACCAGCCGCGGCCGGCCCTCGGTCAAGGTGCCGGTTTTGTCCAGCGCGACGACACGCAGCCTACGTGCCTGTTCGAGATAGACGCCGCCCTTGATCACGATGCCGCGCCGCGCGGCGGCGGCCAGACCGCTGACCACGGTCACGGGCGTGGCGATCACCAGGGCGCAGGGACAGGCGATCACCAGCAGCACCAGGGCGCGGTAGACGGCGTCCGTCCAGGTCCAATCGAGCAGCAGCGGGCTGGCCACGGCAACCAGCAGCGCCACGACGAACACGGCAGGCGTGTACACCGCAGCGAAGCGGTCAACGAACTGCTGCGTCGGCGCCCGCGTGGACTGAGCCTCCTCAACCGCGCGGATGATGCGCGCCAGGGTGGTGTCCTTTGCACCGGCGGTCACCTCCAGCTCGAGCATGCCGGTGAGGTTGATGGTGGCGGCGAACACCCCATCGCCGACGGCCTTGTCGACCGGGACGCTCTCGCCGGTCACCGGCGCCTGATTGATCGCGCTTTGCCCGACCCGGATCAGCCCATCGAGCGGAATCCGCTCGCCCGGCCGCACCCGGACGCGCGCGCCGACCGCCACGTCGGCCACGGGCACGGTTTGCCAGCCTCCGCCGGCCGTCTGCAGTTCGGTGCGGTCGGGCGCCATTGCCATCAGACTCTTGATGGCGTTACGGGCGCGATCGAGCGCACGCGCCTCAATCGCTTCGGCCAGGGCGTACAACACCATCACCATCGCTGCTTCCGGCCACTCGCCGATCAGGAACGCGCCGGTCACCGCCACCGACATCAGCGCATTCATGTTCAAGCGCAGGCCGAACAAGGCTGCCAGCCCCTTGCGGTAGGTGGACGCGCCGGCCAACGCAATCGCTACCAGCGAGAGGCCCATGCCCAACCCGGTGACGAGCGACGTCCCCTCGCCGAAGTAGTGCGCAGCCTCGGCGGCCAGAGCGACCAGCAGTCCGATCAGCAAGCGTGGCAAGCCCTCCGCGAAAGCATCGCGGCCTGCGGTGCTATCCGCTTCGACCAGCGGCTGCGGATCAAAGCCCGCCTTGCGGATGGCCGCAAGCGCTGCCTGCAGCGCGAGCGGATCGGCATCGAGACGCAGCACGCGGGCTGACAGATCGAATCGCAAGCCACGCACGCCTTCAAGTGCTTCGACGGCCCGCCGGATCTCGGCCTCTTCGGTCGGGCAGTCCATGTTGGCGATGCGGAATGCGACACCGCCGGTCGCCCTTGATTCCACGGTGGGCGATTGGCATGCCTGCGAGCCGCAGGCGTCGTCATGCTTGTCGGTCATGTCAGTGCGGCTCCAGTCGGGGCCAGTGGTGCGCGACGATGATCAGGGCGCCGAGCAGGATCAGCCCGGTCCCCAGGTAGTCCGCCAGCACCGGGCGTATGCCGTCGACGATGCGCAGCCAGACCAGTGCGGTCAGCACGTAGATGCCGCCGTAGGCCGCATAAACTCGGCCCGACGCTACCGGGTGAAAGCTCAGCAGCCAGGCGAACAGCAGCAGGCTGCAGGCGCCGGGCAGCCAGTACCACCCCGGCTTGGCGCCACTGACCGCCTGCAGGATCAGCCAACACCCGACGATCTCGGCGACCGCGGTAAGCGCGAACAGCCCAAGCGCCCAGACCGCCGTCATTCCGTGACCCCGTCGATCGGGATCGACTCGCTGAGATCAGCCACGAAGATCCAGCCCGCCACGTGCTGCCCAGTGCGACCATGGCGTTTGAGCAAGGCGATGACCGAGGCGGATTCGGCGTCTTCACAGAACACGTCGAGCTGGATCTCCTGAGTCATGCGCTCGCCGAGTTCCACCGAGAACTCGTGTTCCCGATTGCTGGAGGCGCTCAGCAAACCGTGCGCGTGCGTGATGCTCAGTCGACGCTGACCGACGGCTTCGAGGGCATGCACGATGTCGCTCAGGCGATGCGCGTGCAGCAATGCGGTAATGCGTTTCATGCGGCCTCCTGGGCTTTGCGTTCGGCACGGGTTTCCAGCCACTCGTAGAGCACGGGCAGCAGGATCAAGGTGAGCAAGGTCGAGCTGAGCAGGCCGCCGACCACCACGGTGGCGAGCGGGCGCTGGGTTTCGGCACCGACGCCGCTGGACAGCAACATCGGCACCAGGCCGAGGACTGCCACGCTCGCAGTCATCAACACCGGGCGCAGGCGCAGCGCGGTGCCTTGCAGCACGGCCTCGCGGACCGAGAGGCCTTTCTCACGCTGCTCGTTGAGAAAGCTCACCAGCACGATGCCGTTGAGCATCGCCACACCGAATACCGCGATGAAGCCAATCGCCGAGGGCACCGACAGGTACTGCCCGGTGACGAACAAGGCGAGCAGGCCGCCGATAGTGGCGAACGGCACGTTGGCCAGGATCAGCGCCGCAAACTTGATCGAGTTGAACGCGGTGTAGAGCAGCACGAAGATGAAGAAGATCGTGATCGGCACGATCAGGCTCAGCTTGGCCAGGGCGCGCTGCTGGTTCTCGAAGGCGCCGCCCCATTCGATCCAGTAGCCGGGTGGCAGGTCGACCTCAGCCTTGACCGCGGCACTGGCCGCCTGCACGAAGCTGTCCACGTCGCGACCGCGCACATCCATCTGGATCACCGCGTAGCGTTGCAGCTGTTCCCGCCGCACGAAGGAATAGCCCTCGGCGACGTTGACCTCGGCCACCTCGCCAAGCGGCACCAGGGCGCCGGAGGCCGCCCGCAGCGGAATGCGGCGCAGCGCCTCCACCGAGTCGCGGGTCACCTCGGCGAGACGCACCGCGATGTCGAAGCGTTTCACGCCGTCGAGCAGCACGCTGACCGGCTCGCCGCCCAGACCATTGCGGACGATGGTCAGCACTTCCTCGGCATTCATGCCGTGGCGCGCCAGCTCACCGCGGTCGACCTCGATGCGAATCTGTGGCTTGCCGACGTTGGCTTCCAGCGACAGGTCAGCGACCCCAGGCACCCCGGCGAGCACGGTCTTGATCTGCGCGCTGAGGCGATCGAGTTCAATCAGATCCTCGCCGTAGAGCTTGAGCGCCAGCGTGGCGCGCACGCCCGAGATCAGTTCCTCGACGCGCATCTGGATCGGCTGGGTGTAGCCGGGCACCACATTGGGTACCACTTGCTCCAGCGTCTCCTCCATGGCCTCCTCAAGATCCTTGAGACTGCGGCCGGTGGTCCAGTCTTCCTCCGGATGCAGCGCGGTGTAGATTTCCATGTAGTTCACGTCGGCGGTTTCGCCTTTCTCGGCCCGGCCGATCATCGCCAGCGTGGTCTCCACTTCGGGAAACTTCTTGAACGCCTCGGCGATGGTCTTGCTCGTGCGGATCGACTCGTCGAGCGAAGTCGAGGGAATGCCGGTCACGCGCCACATGATCGAGCCTTCCTGCAGCTGCGGCATGAACTCTTTGCCGAGCAGCGGGAACAGCGCCAGGCTGAGCACCAGGGCGGCCGCGGCGCTGCCAACCACAATGCGCTTGTGCGCCAGCGCCGCGTTCAGCAACGGCCGGTAGCGTGCCTTGATGAACGCCATCATGCGGGTGTCCTTTTCCTCGCCGGGCTTCAGAATCATCGCCGCCAGCACCGGAATCAGGGTCAGGCTGAGGATCAGCGAGCCGGCCATCGCGAACGCGATGTTGAAGGCCATCGGTTTGAACAGCTTGCCTTCCAGACCTTCGAGCGAGAACAGCGGCAGGAACACCACGATGATGATCATGATCGCGAAAGAAATCGGATTGGCGACTTCGTGCGCTGCGGCGAGCACAGCGGCGGTGCGGTCGACCTTTTCGCCGTGGGCGCGCCGCTCGGCCATGATGCGATAGGCGTTCTCCACCATGACCACGGCCCCGTCGACCATCATGCCGATGCCGATGGCCAGGCCTGCGAGCGACATCAGATTGGCCGACAGCCCGAACTGACCCATGCCGATGAAGGCGATCAGCATCGCCAGCGGCAAGGTGACGATCACCACCAGGGCCGAGCGCAGTTCACCGAGAAACAGGAACAGGACAAGAGCGACCAGCAGCGAACCCTCGATCAGCGCGCGGGTTGCGGTGCCCACGGCCTTGTTCACGAGGTCGGTGCGCTCGTAGATCGGCTTGATCACCATGCCCTCCGGCAAGGCGTTTTCCACCGCCGCGAGCTTGGTCTTCACCGCCTCGACCACGTCCTTGGCGTTCTCGCCGATGCGCGCCAGGGCCATGCCGAGCACGACTTCCTCGCCATCGCGGGTGACTGCGCCAAAGCGCGGCGCGGGGGCCTGGCGAACTTCGGCGACATCGCGGATATAAACCGGCACGCCGTCTTCGGCCTTGAGCACGATGCCGCCGATGTCCTCGCCGGTCTTCAGCAGACCCAGGCCGCGCACCAGGTACTGCTCGCGACCGACATCCAGCACATTGCCGCCGACCTGGCCGTTGTTGGCGGCGATCGCATCGATCACGTCGCTGAAGCCGAGATCCCGTGCATAGAGCCGTTGCGGGTCGATATGCACTTGAAACTCGCGCTCGCCGCCGCCCCAGGAAGTGATGTCGTCCACCCCGGGCGCGGTGCGCAGGATCAGCCGCAAGGTCCAGTCCTGCCAAGTACGCAGGTCCATGGCGGTGATCTGTTCGGCCGACACTCCGGGCGCGCGCTCGACCGTGTACCAGAACACCTGGCCCAGGCCCGAGGCATTCGGCCCCATGCTGGGCTTGCCGTAGCCCTCGGGCAGACGATCACCGACTTCCTGCAGGCGCTCATTGACCAGCTGGCGGGCGAAGTAGATGTCCATGTCGTCTTCGAAGTAGACGGCGACATAGGACAGCCCGAACAGGCTGACCGAGCGGATCTCCTGCACCTTGGGCAGGCCGGCCATCGCCGACTCCACCGGAAAGGTGAGCAGCTGCTCGACGTCCTCGGCAGCGAGACCCGGCGACTCGGTGTAGACGTTGACCTGCACCGGCGTGACATCGGGAAAGGCATCGATCGGTACATCGCGCACCGCACGCGCACCGAGGAAGGCCACCACGCCGAACGCGATCAGCACCAGGAATTTGTAGCGCATTGACAGCTCGACCAGGCGGTTCAGCATGGGGTATCTCCGCGGCGGGCGGACGTCAGGTCAATCCGCATCACCTTCTCCCAGCTGTGACTTCAATTGCTGCGCCTTGAGCACATAGGCGCCCTCGACCACGACCCGTTCGCCTTCGCTGAGGCCTTCGAGGATCACCGTGTGATCGCCGATCACTGCACCGGTGCGCACCGGCACCGCGGTCAGGCGGTCCTCGTCGTCCTGACGAAACGCCACGGTGTCGCCTTCGAGCTGGACCAGGGCCGCCGTCGGCAGCGCCAAGGTTGCCGGGCCGGCGTCGCCCGCCTGCAGATAGACCTCAACGAAATCACCGCCGTGCAGGCGGTCCGCCTCGTTGGGCACTTCGAGGCGCACCTTGGCATTGCGGGTGGCTTCCGAGGTGTGGTGGGCGCGCTGGACCACGGTGCCGGTCAGGCGCACCTCACCCAGCACCACGTCGGCGGGGGTCCCGACGGCGATGCGGTGGGCTTGCTCGGCGGGCAACGTGGCGTCGACCCACACCACCGACTCATCCACCAGACGGAACAAGGCGTGACCGGGTTCGATGCGCTCGCCGATCACGAAGTTGTCCTGGGTGAGGCGTCCGGCATGCGGCGCGGTAAGGGTGAATGCCCCATCCGCGGAAGCACGCTGCTGAGCCGACAATCCGTAGGCCTTGGCGGTGGCCCGCGCCTGTTCGACGGCGATTTGCGCCTCGCTGTATCGGCGACCGGAGACGGCCTCGCGTCCGAGCGCCTCAACCCGCGTCCACTCCTGCTCGGCAAGCCGCAGGCCCGCCTGGGCGTTGGCCACCTCGACGCTGGACAGCGTCACCAGCGGCGCGCCGGCGGCGACCTCATCACCGAGCTTGGCGTGGCGCTTGACCACGAGGGCCTCGACTCGCGGCGTGATCAGGGTGGTGCCGTAAGCGTTGTCCACCACCTCGCCCGGGGCGCGCAGCGATTCGCTCATCGATTGGCGCTGCAGGGCTTCGATGCGGATACCGGCGTCGGCCAGTTTGGCGGCATCCCAACGCGGCGCTTCGGTCTCCTCTTCGCCATGTTCGTCGCCGTGCTCGTCACCGCCATGCTCGTCGTCATCGGCATGTTCGTCAGCGTGCACTTCGGGTTTGGCCGCGGCGTTGGCGGCGGCGTTTTCTGGGGCACCAAGCTCGTCGGAGCAGGCGCTGAGGAGCAACAGGGCTGCCAGCCCCAGTGCGGAGAATCGGGCGGTCGGAGTCATGGCGTGGTCTTCTCAAAAGGGCGATCAAAACCGACCCAGGCATCGAGCCGGCCGGTCGCATACAGAGCTTCGACAGTGGCCCGCGAGGCCTGCGACTGCAGGTCGGAGCCGGCAAAGGCGGTATCGAGGGATTGATTGAGCTGGGTCAGGAAATCGGCGGTACTGAGTTCGCCGGCACGCCACAGACGTTCCAGCAGGTCGGCGCGCTCGGTGAGCTGAGGGCCTGGGCCTTTCGACCAGCGCGACCAGGCCTGCTGCAGCGCCTCTGAGGTGCGCAGGCTGCGTTCCGCCCGGGCGCGCAACTCCAGTTCGACGCGCTTCTGCTCGGCCCGCGCGGCCTCGGCGTCGGCCTGGGCCGCCACCAGTTCGGCGCGGTACGGATTGCGAAACTGCAGCGGCACGCTGATCGCCACACCGAGCACGTTGTCCGAGGCGGAACCCACGTCGAGGCGACCCGCGTTCAGGCTGATCGTCGGGTCCGCCCGGCGCTCGCGCTCGGCGAGACGCACGCGGCCCTCAACCGAGGTGGCGCTGGCGAGCGCCACGCGGCCTTCCGGGGTGGCGAATGGATCGAAGCGATCGGTGAGCTGCCCAACGGCTGGCGCAGGGCAATTCCCGTCGACAGGCGCGGCACCAGGATCTCCACCGACCGCCCGAAAGGCCTCTTCGGCGGCGGCCAGATCACCCAGCAGCGTGGCCTGTTCGGCGTCGGCCTGGTTGCGCGCCAGCAGCGCCAGGTCGCGCTCCAGCGGCGCGATATCGCCGGCCTGCAGCTGCCGCTCGGCCAGGTCGGCGAAACGCTGCATCAATGCCAGCCGCTGCTCGCCCAGCGCGACACGGGCCAAGGCAGCACGCCGCCCCACGGCCGCCAGCAACCACTGCTGAGCGAAGCCACTACGCCGCAGCGCGGCCTCGGCCTCGGCCAGGCTCAGATCGGCAGCGCCTACGGTCTCGCGCGCGGCACGCTTGCCGGACAGGTCCAGCGTCAGCGACAGGCCGGCGGTCGTGGTGCGCTCATCGCCGTCCCGGTCGTAGGCCAGTTCGAGCTCCGGGTTGTACAGAGGCTTCGAGGCCGCTTGGGCCCGCGCCCTGGCCGCGGCGAGCGTGGATTCGGTGGCCGCAAAGGCCGGGTGCGCCGACCACGCGCCGCGCACGGCACAAGGCAATTCGGCAGGCAGGGTGGACTCAGCGCGCGCCGTTCCGACCGCCAATGCGGTGGACAGCAACGCGCCGCAGGCGAGCGCAGAGGCTCGCGTTGCAACAGCAAATGACATGGACTGATCCTTGGACGAACGGCAATGCTCATCGCGCCTGGCGCGATGAGTACGGTCGGCGTGGGATCAGGCGATCGGGGGTCTCAGCTCACGTGCTGGAGGCACGTCACTGTGCCTGTGGTTCCACCGTGGAGCCATAACGCCAGGCTCGGTCACGGCCATCGGCTCAGGCGGGGTAGGCAACGCGGCGGGGAAATGGCAGCCGCAGTGCAGGCAGTGGCCGGACAGATTCGGCTCCGGGGAATCAGGCGCCGAATCCGAAGACGCATCAAGCGTGCTGACCACGGCATGCCCGTCGGCCTGTCCAGACAGGAGTTCGGCGAGATCACTGGGCTCACACGCCGCCACCATGCCCAGCCGCAGCACGAATACCGCCAAGGCGAACGCCGCCAAACGCACCGAACGGCGCAACGTGGCAAGGCTGAAATAGGGCGATTGGCGGCGGATCATCGGCGCGTAGGCTATCCGAAGCCTACGGGGCTACACAATTTCAATATGGCATCGACGATCGCGACACCCGAACAGGATAGTACTGGCGGGCCGCGCCGGATCGAACCGGTTCAATGGCCGCCACTGAATTTATCCATCATGTTGAAACTTTCCCCGGTCCGGCGCAGTCTGTTGAGGCCATGTCCCGCCCACTACTCCATATCGTCCTTGCGCTGACGCTCATCCTGAACGGGATCTCAGCGCCGTGGGCGATGGCGCGCATGGATCATGGCGATCACGGCGCGAGCGGTTCACACGCGGCGCACGGTGATGTCGAGCAGTCGCCCGCGCCCGAATCGATGGCGCATCATGGCCATCACGACCATGCGGCTGCGGGCGGCGACGCAGGTTCGATGCCTGAACCCATCGACGACGGAAATTGCTGCGACGGGACGTCCTGCCAGTGTGGCTGCGTGTTGCCTCCCGTGCTGGCGTTGCGCATGTTGGGCGTGACCGCGGCGCCCATCGGTGTGCCGGTCTTTGATGCGGCCGAATCGCACCTCGTCCGCAACCGGACCTCTCCACCCCTCAGACCCCCGGCGGCCTGACGGCCTGACGATCCCCGTGCGGGCGCCGTTCGGCGTTCGTGCGCCCGTTGTCACTGCCGCTGCGCGCGCCCTGCCGGCGGCCGTCCGAGAGGATGAGTTCATGCCATTGCCCTTACGTTCCGTCGCGGTCGCCGCGGCGGTGCTCGCGTTGGCGGGTTGTGCCAGCCTGCCCAGTGAGCGCGGGTACGCCGAAACCCGCGCGCTCATCAACGCCCAGCGTCCACTGCCGGCGGACTGGTCGCCGCTCGATCGCGTCGCGACGCCCGACATTCCCGCCACCCCCATGGGCATCGACGACGCCGTGCGGCGGGCCTTCTTCCATAACCCACGCATCCGCGAGGCCTATGCGCGCCTAGGCATCGGGCGCGCCGAACTCGAGGAGGCGCGGCGCCTCGCCAATCCGACTTTCGGGTTCGCCCGGCTCACCGCGCAAAGCGGTGACGGAAGCCAGATCACCCGAAGCCTTTCGCTTGGCCTGACCGACCTTCTGCTGCTGCCCGCGCGCAAGCGAATGGCCGAGGGCGAGCTTGAGCGCCTGCAGAAGGCGGTTGCCGGCGAGGTGCTGGCCATGGCCAGCGAGGTGGAGGTCGCCTGGTACGAGGCGGTCGGTGCGGCGCAGATCGCCGCTATGCGTGACCTGGTCGCCCAGGCCGCCGAGCGCTCCGCCGAACTGGCCCAGCGCTTCTTCGACGCCGGCAACATCAACCGGCTGCAACTCGAGCAGGAGCACGCCGCGGCCACCCAGGCCCGCATCGAGGCGCTGACGGCCGGCGCGGATGCGCTGCGGGCGCGCAGCGCCCTCGGCGGGTTGATCGGATTGCAGAGCGATGCAGCCTGGCGCATTCAGACCCAGCTGCCGGCCCCGCGGCCGCTGGCCTATTCGGCCGATACCTTGATTCCCTTGGCACTCGAGACTCGGCTGGATCTCGCCGCCGCGCAGCATGCCGTGGCACTGCGCGAGGATGCGCTCGGCGTGACCCGGCGTTGGCGCTGGTTCGGCACCGTCGAGGTGGGCTACGAGCGCGAGCGGGAGTTCGATGGCGGCATCTCGCGCGGCCCTTCCGTGTCCCTCGGGCTGCCGCTGTTCAACCAGGGTCAGGGCGCGCTGGAACGCGCGCAGGCCGAACTGCTGCAGGCGCGCGCCGACCTGGATGCGCAGGTGCTCGCCGTGCACAACGCCGCGCATCTGGGCATCGAGAAGCTGAAAGTGTCAGCGACCATCGCCGAGCGCTACCGGACCGAACTGGTGCCGCGACGGGAAGCCATCGTGGCGCGTACCCAGGAACGGGTGAACTTCATGCTGGTGGGCGTCTTCGAACTACTCCTCGCCAAGCAGCAGGAGTACCACGCCTACCAGGCCTATCTGGAAGCGGTGCGCGACTACTGGACCGCCCGTGCGGAACTGCGCAGCGCGGTGGGTGGACGCTTGCCCGATGACGATCAGCCACTGCCGCCCACGATCGGCGTGGAGGCGATCCTGCCGGCAGCATCCGCCTCCCCCATGGATCACGGCGCGCACGGCATGCCCTCGGAGTCCGAAGCGGATCCGCACGCAGGCCATCGCATACCCGAAGCCACGTCCCCGCGCGATGCCGACCCGCATGCCGGGCATGGCACGACCAAGCCGCAATCCGCCCCGGACAGCGATCCGCATACTGGGCACAGCGCGGACGCAACGGAAGCCGTCGACCCGCACGCAGGCCATCGCCAGACTGCCCCCGAACGCGACCCTCCCGCCACACCCCAGACCGACGAAAGCGCTGACGCGCATTCCGATCACGATCACGGAGACCGGCCATGAATCTCTCTCGACGCAACTGGTTCACCTGGGCGGGCGCAGGGGCGCTGGCACCGCTGGCATTCTGGGGACGGCGCGCCTTGGCGCAAGACCATTCACAGCATCGACCACCGGAACCGTCCGACGCTCTGCCCAGGTCGACGTCGGCGAGCGGCTACACGCCGGTGCGCACCCTCAACGGCTGGACGCTGCCGCATCGCATGGTCGACGGCGTGAAGGAGTTCCATCTTGTCGCCGAGGAGATCGAGCACGAGTTTGCGCCGGGATGCCGCGCCAAGTGCTGGGGCTACAACGGCACCACGCCGGGGCCGACCATCGAGGCGGTCGAGGGCGACCGGGTACGCATCTACGTGACCAACCGCTTGCCCGAGCACACAAGCGTGCATTGGCACGGCATCCTGCTGCCGAGTGGTATGGACGGCGTCGGCGGGCTGAGCCAGCCGCATATCCGGCCCGGGGAAACCTACGTCTACGAGTTCACCCTGCGCCAGCACGGTACCCACATGTACCACCCGCACGCCGACGAGATGGTGCAGATGGCGGTCGGCATGATGGGCATGTTCATCATTCACCCCAAGGACGGTGAGCTCGAGCGTATCGACCGCGACTACGTCGTGTTGCTGCACAACTGGGCGTTGCACCCAGGCACCTACCGCCCGGACCCCTCGGTGATGGTCGACTTCGACCTGTGGACGATGAACAGCAAGGTCTTCCCGGCAATCGAGCCCCTCGTTGCGCGAACCGGCGAGCGCGTGCGCGTGCGGATCGGCAACCTGTCGATGTGGAACCACCCGATCCACATGCACGGCGTGCAGTTTCACATCACCGGCTCGGACGGTGGCCGTTGGGCCAAGGGCCTGTGGCGACCCGAGACCACTGAGATCGTTGGCGTCGGCCAGACCCGCGATCTGGAATTCATCGCGGTGCCCGGCGACTGGGCTTTCCACTGCCACATGTCGCATCACACGATGAATGCGATGGGACACGAGATTCCGAACACGCTCGGCGTCGACCAGTCCGGCGTGGAGGCGGAGATCCGCAAGCTGCTGCCGGGCTATATGGCGATGGGGCAAGGCGGCATGGCCGAGCACCAGGAGCACACCGATTCCGGCCACATGACCGGCCCCGAGAACACCCTGCCGATGATGATGGGCAAGGGGCCGTTCGGAAACCTGGAGATGGGCGGCATGTTCACCGTGGTCAAGGTGCGTGACGATCTGGCTGCCGGCGATTTCCGTGATCCAGGCTGGTACCCCAACCCCAAGGGCACGGTCGCCCATCGCATCAGCGCCGATCCTGATTTTGGGGCGCCCACGCGACGCGGTCCGCCGCCGGGCCCGCCGGCCGAGCTCAAAGCCAAACCGATGGACCACTCCACGATGAAGCACGGCTGAGGAGACCACCATGAAACTGCTCAAGACACTGGTTGTTCTCGCGCTGCTCGGCATGGTGATGGCCGCTGCCGTCATCTGGAGCGGCGTCTACCACGTCGGCGCCGACGATCCGCATTGGTCTGCGACCTACCGTGTGCTGGAGGTCGCACGCCAGCGCTCGATCGCCGTCCGCGCGGCAGACATCGAGGTGCCCGACCTGTCCGACGCCGAACTGATCCGTAGCGGCGCCGGCAACTACAGCGCCATGTGCGTGACCTGCCATCTCAGCCCCGACGCGGCAGAAACCGAGCTCAGCATCGGCCTGTATCCGCGCCCGCCGCGCTGGGATGCGCTGGGCCAGACCGATCCTGCCGAGGCCTTCTGGGTGCTCAAGCACGGCATCAAGGCTTCAGGCATGCCGGCTTGGGGCAAGAGCATGGACGACCGCTACCTGTGGGGCATGGTCGCCTTCATGCAGCAGTTCCCGGGCATGACCGCAGCACAGTACAGCGCGCAGGTGTCAGCCAGCGACGGCCATAGCCACGGCGGCGGCGAGACCGATGTCGGCGGCGGCGATCCGCATGCAGGACACGACGGTGCAAATGCCGAGCGTTCGTCTTTCGAGCCCGTCGACGATCCGATGGCGACGCCCTCCGGCGAGGAGCACAGCGATGATGGCCACGACCACTGAGTTACCCACCCACGAGGTCCTGCACCTCACCACACCCTGGAGAAACCCATGATCCTTCGCATGACATCCCTCGCCCTCGCTCTGGCGCTTGCCAGCCCGCTCGCCTGGGCGCACGGTAACGAGAAACACAAGCCCTCGCAGGTGGAAGCCGGACGTGAAACCGCAGGGGCCGAGCAGACCATCCCGCCCGAATCTGCCGACGCCGTGGCGGTGCTCGAGCGCTTCTCCGCCGCCTTGAGCGCAGGCGATCTTGAGGGCGTAGGCGCTGAGCTCGATCCGGCCGTGCTGATTCTCGAAAGCGGCGGCGCCGAGCGCAGCCGCGACGAGTACCTCGGCGGACATGCCAAACACGATGCCGAGTTCCTCAAGGCCGCCCATATCACCCTGAAGCGCCGGACCGCCCAGGCCTCGGGCGATCTGGTCTGGGTCGGCAGCGAGAGCGAAATCCACGCCAGCAAGGACGACAAGATGCTGATGATCTCCTCCACTGAGACCGCGATCCTGCGCAAGACCGTGCAAGGCTGGAAGATCGTGCACCTGCACTGGTCGTCGAGGGCGCAGCGATGAGCGGAGGGATCGAGAGAACCCGCATCGTGTGGGGCCTTGCGGCCCTGGCGGCTTTGGCGCTCTCCACCGCCTGCGCGCGCGAACCGGAAGCCGGCAGCGCAGCCACGACGACCACGCCCGATGCGGCCGCACCGAGTGTGATCGTTGCCACGACTCCGCGCATGATCGTCCACAAGACGCCCACGTGTGGCTGCTGCGGCCTGTGGGTCGAGCACATGCAGCGCGCCGGCTTCGAGGTGGAAGTGCGTGATACCGATAACCTCCACCCGGTGAAAGCCAGGCTCGGCGTCCCGTACGGCAAGGGCTCCTGCCACACCGCCGAGGTCGATGGCTATCTGATCGAAGGGCACGTGCCGGCCGACGACATCCGCCGTCTGTTGGCCGAGCGGCCCAAGGCGCGCGGACTGGTCCTTCCGGGGATGCCGCTCGGCTCGCCGGGCATGGAGACGCCGGATGGCCGCGTGCAACCCTACACAGTCGAACTGGTGGCTCAGGACGGCAGCACGTCCGCCTTCCGCCAGCACGGTTCGCCGTGACCCGGCTCGGCCTGCTTTCCGCCAGGCCGCAACCGCAGGTGCTGGCGCGGTCATCGCGCCAGCGCAACCTTGCCTCCAAACTTGGAGCAACACCATGACACGCTCAATACTTGCGGCACTCTTGCTCAGCCTGCCCCTCCTCGGCCACGCCGCCACGCCGACGCCCGACCCGGACGAAGCGGCGGTGAAGGCGGTGCTTGCCAGCTACAAGTCGGCGCTGGAGCGCCGCGATCTGGCCGGCACTGAAACCCTGTTCGCCGACGACAACATCGTCGCCGAATCCGGCAAGCTGGAGGGCAGCTACCTCGACTATGTCGCCCACCACATCGGTCCCGAGCTGGGCCATTTCAAGCGCTTCGCGTTCTCCGACTACGCCGTCCGCGTCGAGCGCGTGGGCGATGTGGCCTGGGCCACGGAGACGTATCGCTATGTGATCGAACTGAAGGACCGCGCCGAGCCGATCGAGCGGCAAGGTCTCAGCACAACGGTGCTGCAGCGCATCGATGGCGGGTGGAAGATCCGTTCGATGCACAGCTCGTCCCGAGCGCCGAAACCGCCGACGCCGTAGACAGTGCATGGATGCCTCGGCCAGGCCGTTTCAGCGCCCGGTGGTCATCCGAGCCCACGGTGGTGCGTGCAGTGAGCCAGAGCGGGCAGCGCAGCCGGTTCGTTCAAGCGCTTTCGCCGTGGCGATCCCACAGTGTGGGCGTGATCACACTGAGAGGCACACACCATGGCTGGATCGAACTTGAAGTTCGTACCCCGCATTCGTCGGGCGGTCGCGCGGCATCGTCCCGGCATGCGCGCGCTCATTGGGGTGCTCGCGCTGTTGGTCATCCTGGATCCTGTGTTGTTCGACCGAAGCATCGTGCATCTGCTGGTTTGGCACTCCGTGATCTTCCTGATCCTGCTGTTGGCCCTGTTGATGGTGGAAAGTGCCCAAGACGCATCCTTCGACGAAAGGGCGCAGCCCCGCGCTCCGCGCTTCGTTCCCGCGCTGGGCTTCAAGGCGCTGACACCGCTCTACGACGGCGTGGTGAAGGCGACGACCCGCGAGGGGCTGTTCAAGCAAACGCTTATCGCGCAGGCAAACATCCAGCCGGGTCAGCATGTGCTGGACCTTGCGTGCGGCACCGGCACGTTGGCGGTTCAGATGGCACAGTTTCAGCCGCTCGCCCAGATCACGGGAGTGGATGGCGATCCTGAGGTACTGGCGCGGGCTCGCAAAAAGGTCGAGCGTGCAGGTGTGCGGGTGCGGCTTGATCACGCCAACGCAACCGCCTTGCCCTACGGGGCTGGGCAGTTCGACCGCGTGATGACAAGCTTGTTTTTTCATCACCTCGACTGGCCCGACAAACAGCGCGCCGCATCCGAGATACTGCGCGTGCTTAAGCCAGGCGGGGAACTGCACATGGCAGACTGGGGCAGGCCCGCGAACAGGCTGATGCGCTGGCTGTTCTTCCCGGTGCAGGTTCTCGATGGATTTGCCAATACGCGCAGTCACGTCGCCGGACAGCTGGTCGAGTTGTTTCAGCAGGCTGGCTTCCAAGCCGTCGTCGAGCGGGGTCGGATCAGCACGATGTTCGGCACGCTCTCGCTGTACAGCGCCGCTCGACCGCACTGACGGCCGCCTCACCATGGAGCAC
Organism: Pseudomonadota bacterium; assembly: GCA_022843465.1. Lineage (GTDB taxonomy): Bacteria > Pseudomonadota > Gammaproteobacteria > Xanthomonadales > Ahniellaceae > 0-14-3-00-62-12. The sequence goes on from JALHNO010000004.1 coordinate 280,603, forward strand.
ACTGCTGGCTCGAAGACTGACCCGCTTCATGTCCTTGTCAGTGATCGGCGTTTCACCAGCGCATAGATCGCCGGGATCACGGCCAGGGTCAGGATGGTCGATGACACCATGCCGCCCACCATGGGTGCGGCAATCCGGCGCATCACCTCGGAACCAGTACCTGTGCTCCACATGATGGGTAACAGACCCGCCATGATCGCGACGACGGTCATCATCTTCGGGCGCACGCGCTCGACGGCGCCTTCGATGATCGCATCGGTGAGGTCACCGACGGTCAGCGATTCGCCGCTTTCTCGCCGCCGCCGCGCGCGCTCATCAAGCGCATGGTCAAGATAGATCAGCATGACCACACCAGTCTCGGCCGCGACGCCGGCCAGGGCAATGAAGCCCACGGCGACCGCGACGCTGAGGTTGTAGTCCAGCGCCCACATCAGCCACACGCCGCCGACCAGCGCGAACGGCACCGACAGCATCACGATCAGCGACTCGGTCACACGGCGGAAGTTGAGATAGAGCAGCAGGAAGATGATCGCCAGCGTCAGCGGGACGACGATCTTCATCTTGGCGATGGCGCGCTGCATGTACTCGTACTGGCCGCTCCACGTGGCGTAGTAGCCCGCAGGAAACGTCACCTCTCCGGCGACTGCCTCCTGTGCGCGACGCACGTAGGCGCCAAGGTCCGCGTCGCGGGTATCGACATAGATGTAGGCCGACAGCAGGGCGTTCTCGGTGCGGATCGACGGCGCGCCCTTGCGCACGCTGATGTCCGCCAGTTCGCCGAGCGGAATCTGCGCGCCGTCCATAGTCGGGACCAGCACCTGCGTCGCGATGGCCTCGGGGCTGTCACGCAGTTCGCGCGGGTAGCGCACGATCACCCCGAAGCGTTCGCGACCCTCTACCGTGGTCGTGACCATTTCGCCGCCCAGGGCCGCGGCAATGACGTCCTGCACCGCACCGACCGTCAGGTCGTACCGGGCGAGCCGGCGCAGGTCGGGCTGAATGTCGAGGTAGAAGCCGCCCGTGAGGCGTTCGGCATACGCGCTGGTGGTTCCCGGCACTTCGCGCACCACCGCTTCGATCTGCTTGGCCAAGCGCTCCATTTCGGTGAGGTCGGTGCCGAAGACCTTGATGCCGATCGGCGTGCGGATGCCGGTCGCCAGCATATCGGTGCGCGCCTTGATCGGCATGGTCCATGAGTTGGCGACCCCGGGAAACTGCAGGGCTTTGTCCATCTCGGCGATCAGCGCATCCACCGTGAGCCCCATCCTCCACTGATCTTCAGGTTTCAGATTGATTACCGTCTCGAACATTTCCAACGGCGCCGGATCGGTGGCGGTCAGCGCGCGGCCGGCCTTGCCGAACACCGACTCGACTTCGGGGAAGGACTTGATGATGCGGTCCTGCTGCTGCAGCAGTTCGGCCGCCTTGGTCGGCGACATGCCCGGCAGCGAGGCCGGCATGTAGAGCAGCGTGCCCTCGTTGAGCGTGGGCATGAACTCGCTGCCCAGTCGCGACGCCGGCCAAGCTGTCGCGAGCAGCACCGCCAACGCAGCCAGCAGGGTCGCGACCTTGTGCCGCAGCACCACGGCGATCACCGGCCGGTACAGCGCGATCAACAGGCGATTCACCGGATTCTTTGCCTCGGGCAGGATCTTGCCGCGCACGAACAGCAGCATCAGTACCGGCACCAGGGTGACCGACAGCAGTGCGCCACCGGCCATGGCGAAGGTCTTGGTGAAGGCCAGCGGATGGAACAGACGTCCCTCCTGGGCCTCCAGCGCAAACACCGGCAGGAACGACACCGTGATGATCAGCAGGCTGAAGAACAGCGCCGGGCCGACTTCGCGGCAGGCGTCGACGATCAGCTTTGACCTTGGAGTGCTGCCATCGTCCCGCTCGATGTGCTTGTGCGCGTTCTCGATCATCACGATGGCCGCGTCGACCATCGCGCCGATGGCAATCGCAATGCCGCCCAGGCTCATGATGTTGGAGTTCATGCCGAGCAGGCGCATGGCCAGAAAGGCAATCAATACGCCGATCGGCAGCATGATGATCGCCACCAGAGCGCTGCGCGCATGGAACAGGAACACCACGCAGACCAGCGCGACGATCAGGCTTTCCTCGATCAGCGTCCAGCGCAAGGTAGCGATGGCGCGGTAGATCAGGTCGGAGCGGTCGTAGACCGCGCGCAGCGAGACCCCTTCGGGCAGACCGCCGGCAATCTCGGCGATCTTGGTCTTCAGGCCCTCGATCACCGCCAGCGCGTTCTCGCCATAGCGGGCAACGGCGATGCCGCCGACAACTTCCCCCTCGCCATTCAGTTCGGCGATGCCGCGGCGCTCGTCCGGCACCAGTTCGACCCGAGCCACGTCGCTTATTAGCACCGGCGTGCCGCCCTCGGCCTGGAGCACCAGCTGCTCGATGTCGGCGATGCCGCGCAAATAGCCGCGGCCACGTACCATGTACTCGGTCTCGCTCATTTCGACGATGCGCCCGCCGACGTCGCGGTTGCTCTCGGCGATCACCTGCATGATCCGATCCAAGCCGATGCCGTACTGGCGTAGCCGGACCGGATCCACGGTGACCGAGTACTGGCGCACGAATCCGCCGACGCTGGCGACTTCGGCGACACCCGGCGCCTTGGTCAACTGGTAGCGCACGTACCAGTCCTGGGTCGCGCGAAGCTCGTCGAGCGAGCGCTGCTCGCCTTCGAGCGCGTACTGATAGACCCAGCCGACGCCGGTCGCATCCGGCCCCAGCGTCGGGGTCACGCCCTCGGGCAGCTTCTGCGAGGCGAAGTTCAGGTACTCGAGCACGCGCGAGCGCGCCCAGTACAGGTCGGTGCCATCCTCGAAGATGACGTAGACGAAGGACGCGCCAAAGAACGAGAACCCGCGCACCACCTTCGACTTCGGCACCGCCAGCATCGCCGTGGTCAGGGGATAGGTGACCTGGTCCTCGACCACCTGCGGCCCCTGGCCCGGCACTTCGGTAAACACGATGACCTGCACGTCGGACAGATCCGGCAAGGCATCCAGCGGCGTGCGCAACACCGCATAGACGCCGGCTGCGGTCACCGCCAGCGACAACACGAGGACCAGGAAGACGTTGCGGACCGACCACTCGATCAGGCGGGCAAGCATGTCAGTGCTCTCCTCGGTGACCAGCGTGCGGATCGTCGGCAGGGGGCTCGTTGGATTCAGTGGGAGTGCCGTGGCCATCGTGTGTCGAAGTCGATGCTGGAGGCGATTCGGTCGGCATCGTGTGACCGCTGTGGTCCTCAATCGGTGCGGAGTCAAGATTGCGACCGGTGGCCGGGATGGAGGGCTCGTCCACACCGTCTGCCGCGGTCGACAGGCCCTGCAGGGCCGACGTCAGGTTGCTCTCGGCATCGATAAGGAAGTTGGCCGACACCACCACCTCCTCGCCGACCGCGACGCCGTCCAGCACCGCGACTTGATCACCCGCACGTCGCCCGAGACGAACATCACGCGGTTCGAAGCGGCCCGGCGCAACCTGTACCAGCACGATCCGCCGTGTTCCGCTGTCGATCACAGCGGAGCGTGGCAAGACGATCGATTCCGCATCCGGGGTGCCGCCAAGCGTCACGTCACCGAACAGGCCGGGGCGCAGTGCACCGTCCTCGTTAGGCAGAACGATGCGCACGCCGATGGTGCGGCTGGCCATGTCGACGACCGGCTGGATGAAGTCGATAACGCCGTCGCGATACTCGCCGGGAAGGCTCGGCGTCTCGAAACGCGCGTCGTTGCCAGTCGCCAGATCAGCTGCCATCGATGTCGGCACCTGCGCCACGATCCAGACAGTGGACAGGTCCGCCAGCCGTAGCACCGTCTGCCCGGCTTCGAACCGGTCGCCCTCAACCACCATCTTGTCGATCACCACCGCATCGGACGGCGCGGTGAGCACGAGGCGTGCGGGTGCGCCAGACATTGTAATCCGCCCTCCCGCCACCTCCCAGTTGCGTAGACGGGAATCGGCCGCGTCACGCAGCTGGCGCATGGCGTTGGCACTGGCCGGGTCGCTGGTGGCCAGGCGGCTGGCGGCCTCGTCGGCGATCCGGTATTCCTCCTGCGCGGCGAGCAAGTTCGGGCTGTAGAGGGTCATAAGCGGCTGACCGCGGCGCACCGGCATGCCGGTCTGGTTGGCGTGCAGCCGCTCGATCCAGCCCTCGAAGCGCGGCGCCACAACAAACTGCCTGGTTTCATCGACCTGCACGCTGGCGCTCACCCGCACTTCAGCGGACAGCCGATCAAGGGTAGCGATGTGTGTTCGCACGCCGAGCTTCTGGACCTTTTCCGGCGACAGCACGACGGTGCCGGACACCGATCGCGGTTCGCCGCCGGCATAGACCGGGATGTAGTCCATACCCATGCTGTCTTTCTTGGGCACTGGCGAGGTGTCCGGCAGACCCATCGGGTTGCGGTAATAGAGGATTTCAGGCTCGCCCTGCGGCGCAGCCGCAGCGTTCCCGGCTGCATGTTCCGTTGGAGGCGCCGTCGACCGACCGAGCCACCAGCCCGCGCCAAGCGCCAGGAGCACGGACGCGCCCAATCCCATCCAGTTCGACATTTTCATGGTGTGCTCCCAACCAGGGCGCGCAGTGCAGCAGCGCCAGAAAGTTCATCGCGCAACGCGTCGATTCGCGCCAGATCGGCGCCTTGCCAGGCCTCTAGTGCCTCCAGCAAGGTGGCGAAGTCGACATCGCCTACGCGATAGCTGGCCAGCGCCGAGGCGAAGTTCGCCTCGGTCTGGGGCAAAAGGGTGTCGCTGTACAGCGTGCGGCGCTGATTCGCGCTCGACCAGCGCGCCCAGGTCTCGCCAAAGCGAGCCTCGAGCGCGCTGAGCGTCTGATCGACTCGGGCACGCGCCGCGTCGCTGCGCAGCGCGGCCTCGCGCTCGCGTTCACGAAGCGCGCGGCGCTGAAATGGGATCTCGACCTCGAGCATCAGCTCGTAGCCATCCAGGCGATTGCCCATCTGCATCGCGCCCACCCCGACAGTAAGGTCGGGCAGGCGCCGACGCCGTTGCAGGTCGAGAGCCTGATCGGCAGCCGCCGCCATGGTGTTGCTCGCGCGTAGCGCCGGATGCGTCGCCCGGCGTACCGCTTGCAGACCGGCAACAAGTGTCGCGACGGGCGCTGTGATGGCTGGCTCGGCCGCGGGCGGGTGAAGCGCCGCATCCGCCGGCCGGCCGAGCCGTGTGTTGAGTTGCGATACGGCTTCCTGTCGCATCGCCGTGCGCTCGATGCGCTCGGCCTGCATCTGGGTGCGGGCCACCTGGGCGCGAATCGCATCCTGCTGCGCGGCGATGCCCAGTGCGTAGCGCTCGCGTGCGACTGCTTCGACCTGGCCAAGCAGTTCAATCAGCCGATCCACGACCTGCAATCCCGCGTCGGCATGCCAGTAGCGCACGTAGGCCTGCTCAGCTTCTGCCAGTCGGTCAAGCAGGATCGCGTCGCGCACTTCGCGCTGTGCATCGGCCTCACGACTTGCGATGTTGCGCGCCAGCCCCCGCTTGCCCCACAAAGGAAACGTCTGCCGGACGGTATAGGTAGCGGTATCAACATTGCCGGGCAACAGGTTTGGTCGCTCGGCATCGATGCCTTGTAACCGGACACCGACCATCGGATCGGGAAGAGACCCGGCAGGTATCACGCGGGCCTCGGCCGCGTCCGCATCGGCCTGCAGCGCGCGCAGTTCGGGATTGTGCTCGATCAGCCACGCTCGAATCGACGCCACGTCTCCCCCGGGGAGCGGTTCCTGTGCGACCAGTGGCAATGGAATTGCCAACAGGACCGCAAACAGCCAGGCACCGCCTTGCCGGGGAAGAGCAGGCGTACGCCCGATGTCAGGGCGCACAGCAAAAAGTTTCATGGTTGTTCCCTTGCCTGATGGTCGGACCAGAGCGATCCGCGGCCTGCAGCCACAACGTACGCTTGCGCGCTACGCAGCGATTAACCGGGCGCCGAGGCGTCCGGGCGTCGAGGCGGCATCAAATCAGGAGGACGCTTGCGGGATGCTGTGTGGGTCGATGCCAGCCGGCCTGTCGACTCGGCGAGGGGGCAATGGTGCCCTGCGCCGCGAGGCGCCGCACCGAATCTACCGAAACCGGGGCCACGGGACCCAGAAACGGCACCAAGGGGGCACGTGAGTGGTCGGAACTGGCATCGCCCTGGTTGCAGTGTGCCTTGCAGACAGCGAGGTCGGTCCCATCACCTTGGTCGGTGCAGTCCGAATGCTCGGCGACTGTATCGGCCTGGGTGCTTGCTTTCGCCGACCACTCGCAATCGGCATGCAACGCCAGCAACATTTGCGACCACAGCAATGCGGTGATCGCCAAAAGCGAAATCCGGGAAAACAGGCGTTGGTGGCGACGCATCCGGTGCATGTTGTTGACCTTAGTATCTTGCGCGATGCAGGACCTTGATCAGGATCAACTACATGTGACTTGCGCCGGGGCGGAAGGTTCCCGCTATCCATGCCGTGACTTCTTGGGGGCTACCATGAGTACGACTCTGGGGCCCGCTGCCTCGACTACTCGTGAACTGTCGCGCGTGACTACTCCGTCATGATTACTGCCGCCCAGAAAGCCATGCAGCGCGTGCTTGAACGTTGCGGCGTGCCGTGCGCGAGCCCGAGCTCGGCGAAGAACCTGAATCGTTGCTGCTTCTGTCTGGCCGTCGATCCAGCCGAGGTGCGCGCGAACCTCAATCGCCTGCTTGATGCACATGGCGGCGCTGGGCAACTAAACGAGTCACACGCCAACCTGTTCTCAGCGCTACCGGTGTTCGTGCCGGAGAGCATGATCAAGCGCATGGCCGAGGCGGTACGAGCGTTGACCGCCGTCGCGACAACCGAGCCCTATCAGCGCGTGGCGCTCGGCCGGGCCCCGGATATCGCCCGCTACGACCCCGGCTCGCCTGGAGGCGTGCTTGGCTTCGATTTCCATCTCACCGCGACCGGGCCGAAGCTGATCGAGATCAACACCAATCCCGGTGGACTGCTGCTCAACGCGATGTTGGCTCAGGCGCAGCAGCCGTGCGTGCCGGAACTCGGCGTTGCCTTCGATGGCGCGGCCGCGGAACGTCGCACCTCAGAGATACTGATCGAGGAATGGAGTGCGCAAATTGCGGTCGATGGCGACGCAATCGTCGCGATCGTCGATGAAGCGCCTGAAGAACAGTTCCTGCATGCCGAGTTCGTACTCTTCCAGCGCCTGCTGGAAGCGCAGGGCTATCGAGCGGTTATCTGCGATCCCGCGACGCTTCACTACGCCGAGGGCGCGTTGTGGTTCGGTACACAACGCGTGGGCTTCGTCTACAACCGATTAACGGATTTTTCGCTTGCCGGCGCCCAGTTGGCGCCCCTGCGTGAGGCCTATGTCGCGGGCGCTGTCGCCCTGAGTCCGCATCCGCGCGCGCACGCGATATGGGCTGACAAACGCAACCTGTGCCAGCTCAGCGACCGCGACTTCTTGGCCAACTCCGGATTGTCTCGGGTCGAGCAGGATGTACTGGCCGAAGCGGTGCCCCTGACCGTGACCGTAACGGCTGACAATCGGGATGCACTCTGGCGCGAGCGCCGTGGCTGGTTCTTCAAACCGGCGGCAGGATTCGGCAGTCGTGCCAGTTATCGCGGCGACAAGCTCACCCACAAGGCCTGGGCCGCGATTGCCGAGCAGGCCTTTGTCGCCCAGGCCCTCGTGCCGCCCAGCGAACGCCACACCGGGATGGACGGCCGCCCGCTCAAAGTGGATGTGCGCTGCTACGCGTATCGCGGCGAGGCGCTGCTGTTCGCCGCTCGTCTGTATCAGGGCCAGACCACCAACTTTCGCACCCCCGACGGCGGCTTCGCGCCGGTGCTGACCCTGCTCGCTCCGTACCAGCCCGCGTTGATGCCAGTCTCGGGGTGGGCTGACTGACGCGGACCGCGGTGTCAGGGGGATCGTGTTCGCCAATCGCGCGTCGTCGCCTCGCGCAACTGACCTGGCCGTTCGCACGCTGATACGCACGGCAACTACGACTGGCAGTTCCTCACAATCCTTCAGAGCGAAACACCGCGGCGATCAGCTTCAGGCTCAATCCGGCGGCAGCCACGAAAGCGACGACCGCTGCAATCGGAACGCCGTACAGCCAAGGGCCTGCGCTATGCAGCATGAGCACCGCCCCGCCCACGTAGAGCCCCAGTGCCAGCAGCGCCAGCACCATGCGATTACCGACCCGCTCCAACCGCGACTCCAGTCGCTCCAGCCCGCGGTGATGGATCGCGATGGGGGGACGACCATCATCGGCCTGCGCCTGTTGCAGCCAGTGGCTGAGCAGCCGCGGTAGGTCGCGCACGCTCCTGAGCGCGAGTTGACCAGCGGGGCGCGGTCCGGCCGGGCCGGCGACGGGCGCTGCCAGGGCCGTCTGCAGCACCTCGCGTCGCTTCATCAACTCGCCGACCAGATCGAAGCGCGGGTCCAGCGCTCGCAGTGTGCTCTCCAGCAGGAACAGCGCCCGCAGCAGCACCAGCAGGTGACGTGGGATGCGGAAGTGTTCTCCGGCACCAAGCTGCGCGATGCGCCACAGCGTCTCGGCCAGCGACCATTCGGCCAGCGGCTGGCCTTGCAGTTCGGCAAGGATCGTGTCGATGCCGCGCTGCAGCGCGCGGCGGTCGAACGCGCCGGCGACGAAGCCGAGTTCAATCGCAGATGCAAGCGCCGCCTCGGCATCACGATAGATCACGGCTTCAAGCATTCTGCCCAAGGCCTGCCGGGACAGCGTATCAAGGCTGCCCACCAGGCCGAAGTCATGCAGGCACAGCCGTCCGTCATCGCGTGCAAAAAGGTTGCCTGGATGCGGATCGGCGTGGAACGCGCCGACTACGAAGAGCTGATGAAGATAGGCGTCGAGCAGCGAAACCGCCAGCTCCTCGCCTGCGGGCGTGCCGAAGCGCTCGGACACAGGGCGTCCCGGCGCAAACTCCTGGACCATCACATCGGCCGTGACCAGTGGGTCGATCACGGCGGGCACATGGAGGCCGCCCTGCTGCCGCAAGGCTGCGGCGAGGCGGCGGACATTCTGCGCCTCGTGGCGCAGGTCGAGTTCGCCGAACAGCTGCTTGCCGAGTTCGTCGATCAATGCCAGTGGACGCTGTCGTCGCAGTCCCGGCAGCAGCCATGTCGCCCCACGCACAATGCGCCGCAGCAGTCGCAGGTCGCGCCCTACCTGACGCACGATTCCCGGTCGACGCACCTTGACGATCACCGCACGACCATCGGGCATCTCGGCGCGATGAATCTGCGCCACCGAGGCGGCCGCCAGCGGCTGTGTGTCGAAGCGAGCGAACAACTGATCCAGCGGCGCGCCGAACGCCGTCTCAATGGCCACGATTGCCTCGGCGCCAGGAAACGGCGCGACCCGGCTTTGCAGTTCTGCGAGCGCGTCACGATAAGCCTTCGGCAGCAGGTCCATGCGCAGACTCAGGCCCTGGGCGAGCTTGATGAACGTCGTACCAAGACGTTCGATGGTTTGTTTGAAGCGTTGCGGAAGCTCCTGCGGCCTGTGGCGCAGCCACGCCAATGCGAATCCGCCAAAAGCCAGGATGATCTCGATACTGCGTGGCGTGCGTAGCATGGTGGACGCGTCTCCTCGGGCAGACTAGCGCAATTCGCCGTCATGGCTGCTGTACTTTACGACCGAGCCATCCTCTGCGAGTAGGTCGATCTGCTGCGCCACCCAACACTTCTTCACAACACTGGTGCCATCAAATAGGCCGCGCGGGACGCTACGCGGAACCAGAACGGCTTTTCATCGACTTCGCCAGCAGCCATTTCCCTGGATCGAAGAAAATCCTCTTCGAACATTTCGCCCACTTCCATGGCGAACGTCTGATCGTTGACGATGGCGCTGATTTCAAAGTTCAGTCGGAACGAGCGATTGTCCAGATTGACCGTCGTGATCGCAGCCGTGTGGTCGTCGACCAGGATCGCCTTTCCATGCAGGAATCCCGCCTGATACCGGTGAACCTTGACTCCGGCATCAAGCATCGGACCGACAAAGGCATAGGCTGCGTAGTACAGCAGGGCATTGTCGGGTTTCTCCGGTATCAGGATCCGCACATCGACACCAGACAACGCGGCCAACTTCAACATGCCCTGTACGCCCTCGTCCGGCACGAAGTACGGACTGGAAATCCAGATGCGCTGGCGGGCGCTATGGATGAGCTGCTGCACCATCAAGCTGGCTGTATCGAAGCGGTCGGCCGGTCCGGACGGAAGAATCAGGACCGCTGCGTCACCCTCGGAAGCAGCGGGGTTCCAGGGCAACTCCAGGATCTCTCCCGTGGCCCAGTACCAGTCCTCGACAAACGAATGCTGCAGATTGAGCGCGGCCGGACCATCCACGCGCAGGTGCGTGTCCCGCCAGGCACCGATCCGCGCGTCCGTGCCCAGGTACTCGCTGGCGATGTTGAAACCGCCCAGCCATCCGTGCGCACCATCTGTCACCAGCAGCTTGCGATGATTGCGGAAGTTGAACTGGAAGCGGTTTCCTGAACCGCGAGTAGAGTGGAATCTGTGAACGCTCACGCCGGCGTCAGCAAGCTTTTCAACGTACGCGTTCGGTAGCGCATAGCTCCCGATCTCGTCGTAAAGCAGATACACAGCCAGGCCGGCCTCGGCTTGCTCGATCAAGCGATCCTGCAGCGCGCGGCCGACCTCGTCATCCCGAAGGATGTACGTCTGGACAAGGACGTACTGGCGAGCCGCCGCGATACCCTCGAAGAGACTGTTGAAGGCGGCCTCGCCGTCGACGAGGATCTGCAGACGGTTGTCGAAAAGGAAGTGACTCTTGGCCAGGGCTTCAAGTGCGCCAAACCGGTGCGGATCATCAGTCGCCTGCGAGCGGAAGGATCGGAGCGCTTTCCGAGTATCCCCCAACGATGCAGCGAGCTCGCTGTCCAGGTCTCGCCTGGAGATCACGTAACCCTGAAACTTGGTCCGTCCGAAGACCCAATACACGGGAACGGACACATACGGAATCGTATTGAGGGCCACGATCCAGGCTACGGTTCCCTGCGGCGTGCGAGTGTCCATCAGCGCGTGTAGGGACGACACGAAACCCAGGGCATGCGAGAAAAGCAGGAAGCCCAGAAGAAGACGGCGTCGCCCCCGCTTCCTAGGCCGAAGTCTCTGATCGGCGGGCTGCTGCGATTGCTCGCCATCCTTGAGTTTGGCTGTCATTGATTGGGCGCCTCGGGTCAGTAGGAAGCCGCCGCGAGGCCGATTAGCAGAAGCAGGCTGGGCATCCAGGACCGTTTCAATTCGGAGCCTCCTGTGGGGCGCTGTGATCGTCGTCGTGCGGTTCGATGCGCTCGATCAGCGCCAACAAATCGAGTGACGGATTGCCAAACTGGACCTGCTTCAGCCGCGTCCACTGCCCGGCGAGGTGCTCGCGAAGTCCGCGCACGATCGCGGCCAACGGCACGACCTGCCAGTCCTTGGGTATGTCCAGCGCCGCGCTGCCGCCGAAGGCGACCATGCGTATCACGTGACCATGAGAGCTGCGCGCCTGGCCGTGCCGGACCAGTCGCTGCGCCAACGCCAGCGCCTCGGCCGGTGAGCAGCAGCCGAAGCGCATCAGGGCTGCAGCTAGCACCTCCGGCCGTCGCGTGGCCGGGTTGAAGCGTGCGCGGCCGCGCTTGACCTCGCCGACGATCATGTCGGGATGTGCGGGGTCTCCGCCCAGTGCCGGATCTGGTTCGAAGCGCGTATCGCCGGTCATCGGGCGCTTGCCACGGGCAGCCACCTCGTGCCCGGCGTGGGGAAAGCGGAAAGCCAGGATGTCGAGGTCGCTGACCGTACGGACCTCGCCACCCGCGCCGCCTTCAAGCAGCGGGTACTCGGCCACGCACAGGTAGCCATTGACCTGCAGGTAGGCTTCGACCAGTGCGACTGCGGTGTCCATGGGAGTCAGCTCCAATTGGTGGGGTGGCGGTGGGCGGCACAGCGAGTCCGGCCAGTCATGTCCTCCACCGCATGACTTTCCCGGTTGAGAACAGCAGCGCGATTCCCACCAGCATGATGGCAATACCGATCATCTCCACGATACCGATGCGTTCGCCCATCACCGTGGCACCGATTGCGAGACCGAACGCAGGTGTCAGGAAAGTGAAACCATTGAGTCGGGTCAATGGCGCGCGCGCGAGCAGCGAATACCACAGCACCACCATCAGCGCCGTGGCTGGTATGGACAGGGCGAACAGTGCGCCCGCGAACGTCCAGGTCCAGCGGATGGTCCAGCTTTCTCCGACAGCCAGCGACGCGAGCGCGAGCATTCCGCCGCCGATCAGCAATTGCAGCCCCATGGGTAACCAGATGGCATCGGAACCGCTGCGCCGTTTGAGCAGGACGTTGCCCAGCGCCGTGCCTAGTGCAGCGCCGACCACGTAGAGCGCACCCGTCGCATGACCGCCGTCGAATTGCAGATCGGGAAAAGCCAACACCACAACTCCGGCAAAGCCGATAACAAGCCCGGACAGCATGCGGGCAGTCAAGGTTTCCTTCAGGCACCAGAAGGCCAGGAGCGCAGCGATCAGGGGCTGGACATTGGCAAGGACGGTAGCGATACCCGTGGTGAGTTTCTCGGCTCCCAGAAACATGCCACCGAATCCGATAGCGGTGAAGCACAGCCCTATCAGGGTGAGTTCGCCGAGATCCCGCCAGCCCGGCCAGCGCCAGGCGCCGGCAATCACGGCGAGCGCGACCAGCAGGCCACCGGCCAGGAACGCCCGCAGCGCAGCAAACAGCAAGGGCTCGGCCGCGGAGCCCCCCATCACGATCAGTGGAAAGCACAGCGCCCACAGCAGGGCCACCAGCACCATGCCGCCGGCGATCGTGATGGGTGCCGTAGCCGGGGCCACAGTCATCGGCAGGGTCGCGGCTTCGCAAGCAGACACGTTTGCATCGCTTCACCTGAGCGCGCGGGATAGCGCCCCGATATCGAGGGCGGTGTTGGTCCTTGCGATCGACGCCTCTTGCCCAGTCCCCGAATCCGTCAGCGCGCGGATCGCGTCGATGACTTCCGGAATCACGATGGCTTGGTTGTCGACCATGTAAGCGTAGAACAACTCATCACCACGGACCGTGAGCATGTCCTCCCACAGCGCGACCTCGTACAGGTCGTCGCGCGGACGCCCAAGGTCCGCCATGGCCTCCTTGATGCAGTTGATGGCGACCAAGCCCGCGTCCATGCGCACCAGCGCAATGCGCGGCGTGCTGCGGAACGCAGCGAGAATCTCGTCGCGGCTCGCCGGCCGCGTCAGCTGCACCGACCAGTAATGCAGATGAGCCAGCGTCTCCGGCACCTTGACGGCCATCGTCACGACGTCGAGCTCAGGATCGACGGTCTGGGCGTCCGGGCCTTGGTGGCTCGGGATTTCACGCTCGGGAACCAGCGTGTTCATGATGCCCCCCGCGTGGCTTTCCCAGGGGTCGGTAGCGCGGCGCAGCAGCGTGCCGCGCGCCCGCCCGAGGAGTCCTGTGCGCTTGAGCGCCGAAAGCGTGCGAACGATCGAAGTCGTGTTGCAGGAGACTACGCGCGTGGCATCGCGGCCGACGGCGCTGGCGTAGGAAACTTCGGCAACGAACGAATGACCGGTGACCGAATGCTTCTCACCCCCCTGGACGATGAACCGGGTCCCGCGCTCACGGTACCGTTCGGCGTTCTTGGCAGCGATCCCTTTCGGCGTGCAGTCCACAATCACATCTGCGTCCTGCAGCAGGTCGTCGAGCGCGCCGGCAATGTCGAATCCAGCCTCGCGCATTGCGGCCACACGCTCGTCGACGGCGGCGAAGAGCGGGTAGCCTTTCGCCTGCGCCGTACGCAGTCGCCAGCTGGTGTCGAGGTCGGCGATGCCCAGCAACTGCATGTCGGGCTGGCGTACAACGGCGTCTGCGACCCGCTTTCCAATCACCCCATAGCCATTGACTGCAACGCGGATTCTCCGTGATTCGGTGGTCATGTCCTCAACTCCTGTCGTCGATTGGCGGCTGATGTCTCGGTGGCTCATTCGTGTCGCCCGCAACCGGCCGCATGTGCGACCAGAACCCACGCCGCGCCCACCAGAATCCGGCTATGGGCAGGATTAGCCACTGCAAGACCGGACTCAATCCCGTACCAAGAAGCGGCAGGCGCGGCATCGCGTCGCTGTAGGCCCAGCTTTGCCGTATCTCGATATTGAGCCACTCGCTGAATAGCGTGTAGGCCAGGCCAAAGGCCACAGCGAGTGCGGCGACCCGCGCGTAGTGCTGCTGTGGCCATGCGCGGTTGCCAGCGAGAGCCGCAGCAAGCGCGAGGCTGCCGGCGGTGATCAGCCAATCACCCACGCTGCAGTGCAAGGCAGCAAAGCCGATCTCGGCGCGAGTACCGGTCTCCCACAGCGTGTAGAGCGGCATCTGGGCGAACTCCCAGGCGACGCTTGCCGGCACCATCAACAAGAAGTAACGGCCGACGACGCTGCGCGCGGTCCTTTTGAAAATCTTCATGCCAGATCCCTGCGGAATCGATGGCGTCGAAACGGGCCGGTCGGCCTGAGTGCGATAGAGCGCAGATGCTGGAGATCAGCGCGGCTCCGTGGTTTCTCCGTCCCTGGCATGCCGTGGCGGCCGAAGCGATCGACTTCCGGGCTCAACGTTGGCTGCGAACTCGCCATTAGGGCAGCGTCGGACTATCCGTTCGCAGCGTGCGACGCGCACCGCGAAAATGCAGGTACACGATCACGCTCAAGATTGCAGCAAAGAAGCACCACATCGAAATCAAGGTCGCTGCGTGAATCGCGTATGCCAGGAAAAACGTCCCCAGCGAGGCGGCGCCAAACCACCGAATCATGTGGTGACTGGACAACAAGCTGCTGGCGCAGGTTGCGATCAAATACCCGGACATCACCGGGGCGATGTAGAAATGCGGCGAGTCATACACGAGGTGCTGGCCGAGGACGTGCACGACGATTGGAAAGCGAATCAGGTTGTAAAGCAGGTACCCGCCCACGGCGAGGCCAACCATCTGGGTACCCCAGATCGCACGTTGGCGCCACCCGTACGGCTCGAGCAAGCCGACGGCGAGCGGCACGAATATCGGCCACAACACGTGCGAGAACAGCGAGTATCCCATCGACCAGCCCCCCTCGATGGTCGTCCCACCAGCGCCCAGCACTAGCCAGATCACGCCTTCGAGCCCTTGCTGCAGGCCAAACAACAGCGGAATCGCGGCGAAAGGCCATTCGGAACGGTGCGAGGTCAAGCGCAACGCGGCGATGCCAACTCCCGTCAGCACGGTGGCGGCGATGAAGCTCGCAGGCGCGGAAAAGCACATCGAACTATCTCCCGACGAATGACATGAGTAGCGCTTGATTCGGTGCAAGTGCACGCATGCCACGACGCTGCGCAACCGCTTTTGGCGGGAGGCGGACGCCGCCCGTCCCAGTGTGCGCGTCGGGTGGCGATCGATCGGTGGGGCGGGCGCCGTCGCTCATGGCGAAGCCGCCGCATCGTCGTCCTGCCAGGCCAACGCTGCGTGGGCGAGTTCCCATTCCTCATCCACCGTCACCACCCACACCCGTACCCGCGAGCCTATCGCCTCGATTCGGGTCGCATTTTCCTCGTTTGCGCGAGCGTCAATGTTCACGCCCAGCCATGCCAACCGCTCGCCGATTTCGGCGCGCACAGGGGCAGCATGGGATCCCACCCCGCCGGAGAACACGAGGTCTTCGAGGCCACCCGCGCTCGTGGCCATGCTTGCGATACCCTGGGCCACACGGAGAGTAAACACGTCGATCGCCAGTTGGGCCGGTTTGGTTTCGTCAGCGAGCAGACGGCGCATGTCCCCGCTGATGCCAGAGAGTCCCAACAAGCCACTGCGCCCGCTCAGTTCGGCCTCGACGGCATCCACCTCGCCCCCCGCCTCACGAATGAGGTGCAGCACGACGCCGGGATCGAGGCTGCCGGAGCGGGTGGCCATGGGAACCCCGTCCAGCGGCGTGAGGCCCATTGTGGTGTCGACGCTGTGGCCGCCGCGTACTGCGCACAGGCTGGCACCACCGCCCAAGTGCGCCAGCACAACCGGAGCGGAAGCCGTGCTAGGCGAGGACCTGCAAAGCTGGCGGTACGCGGACTGGAACGCGAGTCCGTGAAACCCATAACGCTCCACGCCCGCCGCGCGCCAACGCCCCGGCAGCGCCAAAGTGCGGCTCTCGGCGGCCAAGGTACGGTGCCAGCTGGTGTCGAAGACGCCAAGGGCGCCGGCTCTCGGCCAGCGCGTCGAGGCCGCTGCGGCGAGGGCCAGGGCGGGCGCCTGATGCAGGGGCGCCCACGCGCTGAGCGCACCCAATGCGTGTCGCGCATCGACGTCCAGGCGTTGAGGCGCGTCGCGCGTCCCCCCGTGCACGATGCGATGAGCCACCAGAAAAGGGTTCGCACCCCGTGACGGTGCGGCCTCGGCGACCTGATCGAGCAAAGCGGACCATGTCTCGTCCGAAGCGATCGGTGGCGATCTGAATGAGTCATCTTCACGGAATGCAGGCAAAGGAACGGCGATACGTGACAAGAGCGCGAAGTCGTCCGACCTTGCCTCTGATTCTCCCATCGAGAACCATGCGGCCTTGAGCGTCGACGAGCCCAGGTTCAGCGCGACGCCGAGCCGAGGCAGACGATGCGCAATACGCAGTGCGCGGGGCATTATGAAAAGCCAGTCACGACGCAGTTTCCGCGGTCCGCCACAATGCTGTCGGGTCGCCTTCCCCGCGCACCGCTGCGAACTCGTCTGGGGTCAGCCAGTCGGTCACGGGATGCTGCATAACATCGGCGGCTGCGGCGACCGCGTGCGCCCACGTACAGCGATTGGCGAACAACAGACCATTCACGTCGAGCGTGCCGCCGCGGTTGATAAAGCCCAGCGCCCGTGTGGTGCGCGGACCTGTATCGATCCGGCGCAGTGCGCCCAGGTAGGCGTCCGGCCGCGTGTGGGTCAGGAACACGCGTGGCGTCGCGGACGGGAAATGGCGCAGAAGTTCGGTATCGGACAGCACATAGGCTGCCTCCCGTTCATCGCGTCCGCTGCGTAACCGACCCGGCTCACCCACGTAGACCACGCCCACGGCGATGCCGGCCGCACGCAATCGGGCTTCGGCGCGCAGCACTTCGCCCAGTTGGTAGGCGCCGGTCGCCGCCAGGATCACCGCCGCGGACTGCGCTTCGCCGTGCAGCCACACCAGCCCATCGGCAACCAGCGCACGGGCCTGGGTCGGCGTCAGCCGGTTAGGCACCTCGCGCTTGGGCACGATCAGCGCGGTGATCGTGCCAAGGCCCTGAACGCTGTGCGACAACGCTGCCATGGCGCTGTTGGCATCGGCCGGGAAGCACACCCGGGCGACATCCGCCATTTCACCCAACCAGGCCTCGGCGAGGGTTGGATCCTGATGTGACTGCTCGTTCTTGGCGTTCTCCCAGGTGTGCGAGGTCAGCACCACTGGTACCCCCAACCAGCCTGGCGGCCGGTCTGCTTCGGCAAGATGGCGGCTGAAAATGATTTCCTGGCGCATCGCACCGAGCATCTTGGGCGCGAAGGCTTCGTAGGTGACCACCAGGTTCAGGCCACCCTTGTTGGCCAGCGCGGCGCAGACCACGGCCTCCTCATTGAGCGCGGTAATGACCCCGCCGACGCGCGACTCGGACACACCTACCTCCGGGCTGTGCACCCGGTGTTGGAGCAGGTCGAGCGTGGCATCGAGTTTGTTGCTGCGCAGTTCGTCTGGATTGCCCACGCGCGGCCGCAAGGTGGGATTGGCCTGGACCAAGCGCACGAAGTGGCCGTCGATCGCTGCCATCGGCGAGCTGATCGTGCCGGGCACCAGCCACGCAGGCTCGGGCAGGACAGGCGGGGGCACTTGGCGGGTGGCCAGCGCGTGGTCGCGCTCTCGCGGCCGGCCCTGCGCGTCGTGCGTCGTCAGTTCGGTGACCGCGGCCAGCAGCTCCTGCAGCGGCACGTGCAGCGGCGCGCAGCCAGCATTGAACTGGTTCCGCGCCTCCGCGTCGCGCGCAGGGTTGCCGGCCAGGGGAAGGTTGTGCGCGGCGTTGGTACCTGCGCCGGGGAAGCCGAATCCCTTGATGGTTTCGGCGATGCCGTAGCGTAGTGGAATCCGATGGTCGCCATCGGGATTGTCCGCTGCGGCCTCGGTGCAGGCGCGCAGGCGCGACTCGATGATGTGAATGCCCCAGGCCAGACTGGCGGGATCGCGGCCATCCAGAGAAATCGGCTCGAACCCGTTCAATCGCAGGTGACGGTGGAGCCAATCCTCGCCTCCCTGCTGGGCAATCTGGCTGCGCTGCTCGATGCGCCGTCCGTTGAGCACCATGATGGGTGCGACCAGGCCCGAATCGTCGGGCCGCCACCAGCGTGGCGCCCAGTCACCGCCGCGTTGCTCCTCGAACGCGCCATCGCTGAGAAAGGCGACCAGCCGCTCGCCAGGCAGCGGCGCGTGCACGTACTGCAGTTCGGCAAAGCCCAGGTAGCCGCCTTCCAGCATGCCACCGGCGGTGTGGGCATTGACATGCGAGCCCAGTGGCGAGGCCGGCCGGCCCTCGGAAGTCAGCGCGTAGGAGTAGAAGTCGCCGGCGAAGCGCGACAGACGTTCATCATCCAAGCCATACCGCGCGGCGTGCGCGGGAGTCATGTTGTCGACGATCAGGTTGAGCGCATCGATCGCCGCCACGCAATGACCCTGGCCCATCATCCACGCGCGGGTGACGCCATCAAGTGCATTCATCGCAAGGTAGCCGGCGTAGGCCGGCACCATGTTGAGTGCGCCGCCGGTATGACCCTCCGGCTGCAGCTTGAAGTCCTCGGCATCCAGTGCCCGCCCGTCCAGTCTTACGCGCCGCGCATAGGTCATGTGTGCCACCAGCCACATGCCGGCACTGGCAACGCGGTCGGCCGCCTGCAGTCGGCGGTAACCGGTTGCTGTGTCCGGCAACGCGCCGGTTGCGACCAGTTCATCGAGCATGGCCCGCACGCGAAGCTGGGTCAGCGGCGTGTGCACGATCACACCGTAGCCCGCGGCCCAACGCGCGAATGCCGTGTCGGTCTGCGCGTAAAGCGTCGCCAGCTGCTCAACGCGGTGATTGTCGATCGCGCTCAAGGCGCCGGCAGAACAGGTCAGGTCGTTCATCGGGACTCACAGTCTCAGGACGGATCAGGTCGGTTCGGGAAGGACGCCGGGCTCGGCGGAGCGTCGTGCTGAGCACGCTCGGTCAGCAACGCGTCGCAGGCGGCGGCCAAAAACGGCGCGACCGAGATGGCGTTGGTCGGGTGCGGGATCGTGTTCGTGCTGACTACGCGCTGCGCGCCTGCGGCGAGCAAATTGCCGTGGGCGTCGTCGGAGAACACTGCGTGCGTCACCAGGCAGGTCGCCGGTGCCAGCCCGAGTCCTGACAGGTGCTTCAAGGTTTCGAGCATGGTGTGGCCCGAGGACACGATGTCGTCGACCACCACCGGGGTGCGGCCGCGGGCCACGACAGCGTCGGGCAGGCTGACGCTGACGGAGCGGTCGCCTTGCCGCGTTTTGGCCAGAACCTGGTGCGGCACGTCGGCACGGGCCGCGATGTCGGCGACCCACTGCGCGCTCTCGCTGTCGGGGCCGATGAGGATTGCATCGGGCACGTGGTCCCGCACCCAGGCAGCTATCGCCGGCGCGGCGGCCACGTTGCGTGCGGGGATGGAAAACAGCCGATCCAGGCTGGGGTTGCGATGCAGGTGGGGGTCGACCGTCACCAGCCAGTCCACGCTCTGTTCCAGGAATCGGGCGAACAATGGGGCACTGATCGCCTCGCCGGGGTGAAAGCGCGCGTCCTGCCGCATGTAGGCCAAGTAGGGAGCGATCAGGCCGACCGAACGGGCACCGAACTCGCGAGCAGTCTCCGCGGCAAAGCGCAACGCCAGCGCCGTGCTGTCGGGACGGCGCAGCCCGGCCAGCAGCAGCACATCGGCGTCGGCCAGATCGGCGTCAAGCGTGACCAGCGATTCGCCATCCGGGAAACGGCGCCACCCCAGCGCGCCCAGCCGTGCGCCCACCCTCGGCGCCAGCTCCGCCCCGAGGGCCTGCAGCTCCGGGAATGCAAGCAGTACGCGGCTCATGGGTTGCGCGTGCCGCCCAAGCGGCGGGAAAGCAGGTTATGGATCCAGGCGAACCCTCCGCCCAGATAAAGCCCCCAGAGAAGGCTTTCCGCCAGTCCAAGGAAGAACGCGGCGGGACTGATCCATTCGAAGCCCGGGAGCACGGCCTCCAGCAGTGCTCGCATGTGGAAGCGCTCGGGTGTCACAAGGCCGAACGCGACACACAGCACGAAGCTCAGCGCCAGAAACAGCGCGGCGGAGGAAGCGATCAACTTGATCTTCAGCATGGTGGTGCTCTCCTTTGGATGCCAACCAGCGAGGGGATGTGCGCAACGATTTCGACCTGGCAAGCGGTTTGGCCGGTGGTCCTACTACGCTTCTGTAATGGTGATGATGCTCGGGTGTGCGGCGACGTATTCCAGTGCATAGCGCAACTCGCCGACGGTTTGCGCGTGTACTTGAAACAGCGGAGCACCGACCGGGATCGGATCGCCGATCCGCAACGTAATTGCAAGTCCGGCGACGGCGCTCATCGGGGCACCGGCCAGTTTTGCGACCTTTGCCAGACGCCGGTTGTCGATGGCGCGTACCCAGCCGGATCGAGGTGCCGGGACGTCGGCGCGGTGCTCGGCCGCGCCGGGTTCAGTGAAGCCGCCCTGCGCCTCGCAGATCGCGTAGAACTTCGCCAGCGCACGCCCAGAGGCCAAGGCCTGCCTTGCCAGATCAAGGCCGGTTCCGCGGTGCGCTCCGGGTGCCAGGTCCAGCAAGGCGCCCGCCACAGCCAGCGCCCGGTCACGCAAGTCCGCAGGTGCCCCGGCCTCCCCACGCAGCACGGCGAGAACGTCGTGGGCCTCGAGCGCCGGACCGATGCCAATGCCCACCGGCTGTCGTCCGTCGGAGCGGAGCACGGACAATTGCAAGCCCAGCGCCGTACCCGTGGCCAACAGGCGGTCCGTCAGGGTGGACGCAGCGGCGTCGGAGCGGACCTTGGCGGTTGCTCCTACCGGCATATCGATCAGAACGTGGCTGGCGCCGGCCGCGACTTTCTTGGACAGAACACTGGCCACCAACTGGCCGTCACTGTCGAAGTCCAGTGGTCGTTCGACCCGGATCAGCACGTCGTCCGCCGGGCTCAATCGCACATTGCCGCCCCAGACCACGCAACCGCCTTCGCGCTCGACCACGCGCCGCATAGCGGCCAGATCGAGCGCCACCGGGGTCATTACCTCCATCGTGTCGGCGGTGCCGGCCGGTGAGGTGATAGCGCGTGACGATGTCTTGGGAATGCGATGCCCCAAGGCGGCAATGATCGCGACCACGATGGGCGTTGTCCGATTGCCCGGCAGGCCGCCCACACAATGCTTGTCCAGCACCGGGCCGTCGCCCCAGTCCAAGGTCTCCCCGACCGCCACCATGGCGCGCGTCAGCGACAGCGTTTCATGCACATCCAAACGATCGCCGGCGCAGGCGGTGACGAACGCCGCCAGTTCAATATCCGACAGCTGGTTCGCCACCGTATCGCGCATCAGGGCCAGGCAGGCGTCGTCATCCAGGCGTGCGCCGAATACTTTGGCGCGCAAGGCCCCGGCCGACGCCGGCGGATCGGCATGGCGAAACGTGGCACAGGCATGCTCATCCGGCGACGCCGCGCGCCAGGCGGCCTCGGATAGCGCGACTTCGTCGATCGCCAGATGATCCCCGGTGACCACGTTCAGGGTCGCGGTCACCTGCCGATCACCCACCGTCATCCGCACGCGAGTGAGCGCTTTGAAGCCCTCCGCCCGGCACACCGCACAGTCGCGATGCATGTACACCACAGGCTGCTGGTAGGTATCGATGCCGGCGCGAATCACACGCAGCCGGGTATGCGGATGCTCGGCGGCCATCAGGCGTTGGCCTGCGGGTTGAGGGACACTCGCTCCAAGTGCTCGGGCACCCGGCACGCCCAGCCGAGCTCGCGCGCGATCCGACCGCGCAGCGTGTCGGCCGCATCGGGTTCGCCATGCGTGATGTAGGTGATCTCCGGCGGCGGCGCCGCGCCCAGCCAGGCCAGCAACTCCTCGCTGTCGGCGTGCCCAGAGAAGCTTTCCATCGCCACCACTTCGGCATTGATCGGAACGCTCTGGCCAAAGATGCGCAGGGTTCGATCACCCCGGATCAAGGCCGCGCCGCGCGTGCCTCCTGCCTGGTAGCCCGCCAGCAGGATCGCGTTGCGCGAATCCTGGCCGAAGGCCTGTAGATGATGCAGAACCCGCCCGCCAGACAACATGCCGCTGGCCGAGATGATGATCATGGGGCCACGCTGCCGGTTGAGGGCCTTGGACTCTTCGGCGCTGCGCACCATCGTTGCCAACTCATACATGGCGTGGCACTCGGCGTCAGTGACATGGTGCTCGTCGTGGTGCCGGTGGTAGAGGTCGGTGGCATTGATCGCCATCGGGCTGTTGAGATAGACCGGCACGCGAGGGATCTCACCACGCTGACGCAGCCGTGCGATATGCAGCATCAGACCCTGCGCCCGACCAACAGCGAATGCTGGAATGACAATGACACCTCCGCGAGCGGCCACGCGCTTGATCACGGGCGCCAGCTCGGCCTCGGCGTCGGCGACGGGATGACGACGATTTCCGTAGGTGGACTCGCAGACCAGCAGGTCGGCGCCCTCGAACGGAGCCGGCGCGCGCATCAGGGAATCCGTGGCCCGGCCGAGATCGCCGGTGAAATGAAGGCGCTGTCCGTCGATGTTCAGCGCGATCTGGGCAGCGCCCAGGATATGGCCGGCGGGAAGGAAGCGCGCGCTGATGCCCGGTGCCAGCACCTGCGTCTCGCCGAATGGCCGGCCCTCGAAGCGCTTCAGGCAAGCCATCGCATCGGCTTCCGTGTACAGCGGTAGCGGCTCCGCGTGCTTGGAGTAGCCCTTCCTCTTTGCGTAGCGTGCATCTTCCTCCAGCAGGTGGCCGCTGTCGGGAAGCAGCAATTGGCTGAGCTCGTAAGTCGCCTGCGTGCAGAGGATTCGGCCGTTGAAGCCCTGCTTGACCAGGGCGGGCAAGTAACCGGCATGGTCGAGGTGCGCGTGGGTGAGCAGCACGGTGTCGATCGAAGCGGGCGCGACCGGAAACGCAGCCCAGTTTCGTTCCCGAAGCTGCTTGTAGCCCTGAAACAGGCCGCAATCCACCAAAATGCGCTGCCCGGCAACTTCGATCAGGTAACGGGAGCCGGTTACGGTTCCGGCTGCACCGAGGAAACGGAGCGAGCGCATCGATGAGGTTGTCATGGGTGAACTCCTTGAAAGGGTGAGGAGAGTCCGCTTCGGCCGCTCGGATGACTGGGCGCTCGCGGCGTCTCACCCGGCCATGGCGTCCGAGGCAGAGACGCTCCGCCTCGGACGCCGGTCCATTAGCGCCTTACCAGCTCGACGGTGTCGTTGACCTTGGGTTCGCCATCCACCACTTCGGCCGTTGCGTAGTGCTCATCGAACAACGAGGTGATGCGCACGCTGCCAACCGCTTCGCGGCGGAAGCGCGGCGACGGACTCTTGTGTTGATGGCCGACGCGCGTGTGGCGGACCACGTCGAGCTGCTGGCCGACTTCGGCGCCATCCCGCTTTCCGATGCAGACGACCAGGCTGCCAGCCTCGGCCTCCAGGATCTGACCGCGCATCAGGACCTCGTGCTTGAAGCCGCCTTCGGCGGCGTGCGCTGTTCCTGCCAGTGCGAGCATCAAGGCCAGCGGGGTGAGCAGCCGACGGGCGCGTCCGCGCAGAATCGGGGCCGTACGGCATTGCAATGAGGATGCGATGTTCACGAGTGAGACTCCTTGGGCACGGGGGGAGGAAACTGGGCAGCGGCAGCGGCCGCTTCCAGGGGCAAGCGCTTCAACAACAGCGCGTTGACGGCGACGATCACCGAACTGCCGGACATCGACAGCGCGGCGATTTCGGGTGACAACACAAAGGGATAGAGCACGCCGGCGGCAAGCGGGAAGGCGAGGACGTTGTAGCCCACCGCCCACGCCAGGTTCTGGTGCATCTTGCGCAGCGTTCCGCGCGCAATCGTGATGGCCCGCACCACGTCGTAGGGGTCGCTGCGCATCAGCACCGTGTCGGCGCTCTCGATCGCCACGTCGGTGCCGGCGCCGATCGCAAAACCGACTTCCGCCTGCGTCAGGGCGGGCGCGTCGTTGACGCCATCGCCGACCATGCCGACTTTGAGGCCCTGCGTCTGCAGCTTCCGGACCTCGGCTGCCTTGTCGCCCGGGAGGACATCGGCCAGCACGATGTCGATGCCGAGGTCGGCGGCGACGCGCTCGGCGGTGGGACGGTTGTCGCCGGTAATCATGGCGACCTTGACGCCGCGGCGATGCAACTCGTCGATGGTTGCCCGCGACGTCGGGCGAATCGCATCCGCGATGGCGATGACGCCGACCAGCTGACGTTCCACGGCGACATAGACCACGGTGCGCCCGCCGCCCTTGAGCTGCTCAGCCGGGGCTTCGAGGTCGTCCAGCGGCACGCCCTCGGCGGTCATCAGCAGCCGGTTACCCAAGTGGACCCAGCGATCGCCCACACGACCCTTCGCGCCCTGGCCGTCGACGTTGGTGTAATCGGTGGCTCGGTCGGAGACGCTGCCTGCGTGCTTGAGAATGGCTTGCGCCAGCGGATGCTCGGAGTGCGTCTCCACGGCCGCTGCAATGTCGATCAGCGCGGCCTCATCCCAGCCCGGCGCGGGCACCACCTGCACCACATCGGGTTGACCGAGGGTCAGGGTGCCGGTCTTGTCGAAAACCACAACGTCCAGGCGCGCGGTCTGTTCGATCGCTTCGGCGTGCTTGAACAGAATGCCGTGGCGGGCGCCGAGGCCGGTGCCGATCATGATCGCCATCGGCGTCGCCAGGCCCAACGCATCCGGGCAGGCGATAACGAAGACGGTGATGGTCAGGGTCAGCGCGAACAGCAGGGTTTGCCCAAGCCACCAGAACCAGACCGCAAAGGTCAGCAGTCCGATCATGATGGCGGCCAACACCAGCCATTGCGATGCGCGATCGGCCAACAGTTGCGCGGGAGCCTTGGAGTTCTGCGCCTCCTGTACCAGCTTGATGATCTGCGCCAGCGCGGTATCGGCGCCCACCTTGGTCGCTCGGTAGGTGAACGCTCCGCTGCGGTTGATGCTGGCACCCACCACCTTGTCGCCCGGCGCTTTCTTGACCGGCATCGATTCGCCGGTCAGCATCGACTCATCGACCTGGGACTGGCCCTCCATCACCTCGCCGTCGACCGGGATCTTCGCGCCTGGCCGCACCACCACCAGATCCCCGACCTGCACGTCGTCGGTCGCGATCTCCACGTCCTGATTGTTCCGCCTGACCACGGCCCGCGGAGGAGATAGCTTGAGTAGCGCCTTCATCGCATCGGAAGCACCGGCGCGGGCACGCATCTCCAGCCAGTGGCCGAGCAGGATGAAAGTCAGCAAGACCGAGGACGCTTCGTAGAAGTTGGGCCCTTCGAATAGAAACGTCGCGCCCAGACTGAAGCCATAGCCCGTGCCCACGCTGAGCAGCACCAGTACCGCCATGTCGAGCACGCCCCGTCGCAGCGAGCGTATCGCTGCGGCAAAGAACGGCCAGCCCGGATACAGGACTGCGCCGCTGGCCAGCAGCCACAACCAGACGTTCTCGGCCAGCCCAAATGGCGTCGGGGGCGGAGTCAT
The DNA here is from genome assembly GCA_022843465.1 of Pseudomonadota bacterium. GTDB lineage: Bacteria > Pseudomonadota > Gammaproteobacteria > Xanthomonadales > Ahniellaceae > 0-14-3-00-62-12. The sequence goes on from JALHNO010000004.1 coordinate 306,475, forward strand.
CATGCCCATCGGAGACCAGATGAACAGTGGAACGGCGAAGATCAGCGCGATCACGAAGCGCCGCCGCATGTCACGGGCGGCAGCGTGCAGGTCGGTGCCGTGGTGCATGCCCTCGTGTGCGTCTGCACTTGCCTGGTGCGCGGAGTGCGCCGGCGAATGTCGGCCCTGCATTTCGCGTGTTGCCGGAACTGCCGGTCGATTGCTGCTGGGCTGCGCGTGGTGTGCGTGATCCTCGTGGCCTCGGTCAGCCTCTGGCCGGGGCGAGCGGCAGGCGAATCCGTAACTGCGGATGGCGGCGCTGATTTGCTCGGGGCGCACACCGTCGCGCGCATAGGTCACGCGCAACGTACCGGCCGCGAAGTTGGCATCGGCCGCCTTCACTCCAGGTAGTTTTGCGATGGTCGCGACCAGGGTGCGCGCGCAGCCTTCGGAGAGCATGTCGCCGATCGGCCAGATCCTGCTCGCCACGGCCGCACTCATCGGACGGGATCCATCACGCGGCGACCCGGCACGAAGCGCGGCACGCTGGCCATGTAGTGCCGGTACTCATCCCCGAATCGCGTCAGGCTGTCGCGCTCCTCGGCCTTGGCGAGGCGAGCGTAGACCCAAACAAGCATCGGATACATGGCCAGCGTGAGCAGGGTCGGCCACTGCAGCAGGAAGCCGGTCATGATCAGAAAGAAGCCGACGTACTGGGGGTGCCGGATGCGCGCATACGGGCCCTCGCGCGCCACCCGGCCCTCGCGCTGCGCACGGTAAAGCACCGGCCACGCCACCGAGAGCAACCAGAAGCCGCCGCCGATCAGGGCGAAGCTGGCGATGTGGAACGGGCCGAAGTGCGGGTTCGCCCGCCAGCCGAACATCATCTCGAAGAGGTGGCCCGCGTCATGGGTGAGCCAATCCACCTGCGGAAACTGCGATGAGAGCCAACCTGAGAGCAGGAACAGCGTGAGCGGAAAGCCGTACATCTCGGCAAACAGGGCGACGATGAAGGCGGAGAACAGCCCGAAGCTTCGCCAGTCGCGGGCATTCAGCGGCTTGTAGAAGCTCCACGCGAAGAAAATGAAGAACGCGGCATTGAGGATCGCCAAGGCCCACAGACCGTAACCGGGAATCGCGCTCATGGTTCAGTCCTCGCGTCGAGCGTTCGCGGCATCCGTGCCGGTGGATGAGTCGTGACTGCCGTGACCGCGGTGCATGAACACGTGGAGCAACGGACACGCCAGGATGATCAGATAGGGCAACCAACCAAGGCCGCCGAGCAGATGCGCCCGATGCTCGGTCCAAAGGAAATACGCGGCGATGGCAAGGAAGGCAAAGAAGACCCAACGCAGCGACGATCGCTGCGGCGGTGTCGAAGGCGTCGACGTCATGCGGGAGTCGGAGTCGGGATCGGTGTGCGTGTGCATGGAATCCTCCGTCGGAATCACTTGGCTAGGGGTTTGGCTCGGGACCGGGGCCGAGCAGCTGCGGGGCTCGCTTCGTCCGGCTCGGTTTCGATGAGGCGACATACATCGTCGCCGCTCGGGACCTGGTCCTGGTGGCGGCGCCATCGGCGCGTGGCGCGGCTCATGCGCTCGAACATTTGCATCATTTCGGTCAACTGCTGGCCGATCAGCGGCAGTCGCGCATCGAGGATCTGCCGGACGCGTGGGCACGGTGCCTGACCACGGTGCGCGTCATGGATGAAGCTGCGGATCTCGCTGAGGGAGAAGCCGAGCCGCTGTGCGCGGCGCACGAAGCGCAGCCGGGCATGCGCACTGCGATCGAACAGCCGATACCCGTTGGCGGCGACCTGGCTTGGTACCAACAGTCCTTCACGCAGGTAGTAGCGCACCGCATGCACGGTCTCGTCGGCGGCGTCGGCCAGCTGACTCAAGGTCAGCAGTCCGGCTTCAGTGGGCCGCCGAGGCGCCGGGGATACCTTGAGGCCGGAATGCATACGCTTCATGCAAGCACCGTAAACCTATGTGTTGCTCGCAGGTCAAGCTGCAGAACCATGCGACGGTTGAGGTCGCATGCAACGCGCGTCGCGTTGTCTGCCTTGAGCTACGGCGGAACGATCTGGCCGCTGCGCGAAAGGAAGATGCTCGCGCAGGGTTCGGGAGACGGGCGACAGCGCGCCCGCTGCACTGGCAGCGCGACTAGATCAGCAACAGCGGCGTGGGATGGGCAGTAGGCCCGTGCCGTTTCTCGAAGGGTTCGCGGAAGCAGCGAGCGATGATCGGCTGTGCGCCGGAAGCACCCATGCGCGGAAACGGCATGCCAGTCGGCAACGCCAAAAGCGGGGGTACGCGAGAACTTTCGTGACTCTGGTCGCCCTGGCTGCAGTGCGCTGCGCAGACCGCAACATCCGCGTCAGGTGCCGCGCGCTCGGCAGGGTCGTGACACCCGAGCTTTTGCTCGGCCGCCGCCGGCGGCGTGCCCAAACTGGACAGTGCGTGCATGCAAAGCCCGTGACCGGCAATGGCCACCTGCGTCCATAGCATCCCGAACAGCGCCAGCATGGCGATGCGGGAGTGCGAACGGCGGTGCGAAGAACGGCCCATAAAACAACCATACGCCGATCGCAATGCTGGTCAATTGATTCAGATCAATCGGCCGACGAACTTCTCGGATCATGGTCGCAATCCGCAGCGGTGCGCAGCGCCTCCAATGTGTGGCCCATTCTTCGACGCAGGATCAGCAGTGCGAGGGTAGGAACGAAAATCCACTGCAGCACGGGGCTCAGCCCCAGGCCAAGCAGAGGACGCGTCGGCATCAGATCGCTATAGGCCCAGCGTGCGAGCCATTCGGTGCTTGCCCATTCGAATGCCGCCGTCACCATCAGCCCAGCAGCCACGATCAGGACCGAGAGCGGCAGAACGCGTCGCAGAGGGCTCACCACCGAGGCCAAGGCCAGACTCGCGAAACTTGCTGCGAGCGCGATGCCCGCGTCACCCAGCGTGCAGTGCGCGGCCGCCCGCAGACTGCCCGCGACGCCTTGTTCATTCCAGATTGTGTAGAGCGGCAACTGTGCCACTTCCCAGATGGCAAACATGGGCAGTGTCACCGCCACGTACCACAGCACGAATGTCAGGCGGATGTGGATCCGTCGGAGCCATGCTGGTCGTTCCATTTCTGCTGCCTCCTGATGGACATGACATGAGCACGATCACCTCGGTCGAGTCCTTCGCCGTGTACGTGCGCTCTCACGGTGCCCGAGGTTGACGGCTCGTGCTAGCCGCGGGCCGGCGATGTGACGTCACGCCCAGCCGGCTTCCGCCCGCGGCTGCAAGCGTGTGACCGGAGTCTTCGCCTGTCCCAAATCGTTCGTAAGCATCAGGGCTTGACTCCGGACCCAGGTCCATACTTCAGACTGGCTCCCCCAATGGAGAACGGGCATGTCCAGTTTGAGCATCGGCCAGCTTGCCAAACAGGCTGGCGTCGCCATCGACACGGTGCGCTACTACGAGCGTAACGCCTTGCTGCCACCCGCCGGGCGCTTGGCCTCCGGCTATCGCCGCTATGGCACGACCGAACTGAAGCGACTGCGCTTCATTCGGCGTGCCAAGGCCTTGGGATTCTCGCTGGATGACGTGCGCGAACTGCTTGCGTTGAGCGATGAGCACGACATCGCCAAAGTCAAGCGCGCGGCCGAGCGCAAGCTCGGCGATATCGCCCAGCGCATCGAAGAACTCGAACGCATCCGCGCTGGCCTCAACACCCTCGTCGCCGCTTGTCCAGGGCATGGACGTGCCGAGGCCTGCCCGATCCTTAACGCCCTCACACTGGAGCAAGCACCATGACTTCCGCAGCCCCGAGTTCCAAGCCTGCATGCTGCGCGGCGACGACCCTGTCTGCGCCCACTGATTCGGCGAGCGCCAGCCATGCATCGAATCCGCACGGGTCTGGCGGTCACGCCGGGCATGCCCATGACCCCAAGCCACTGGTCGCTCCCGGTTCGATGATCGACCCCGTGTGCGAAATGACGGTGTCACCTGACTCGCCGCACCAGGCGCGGCACGAAGGGCAAGACTTCCATTTCTGCTCGGCAGGCTGCCGCAGCAAGTTCATCGCAGATCCCGCGCGCTACCTCACGCCCGCCGCTTCGGCCGACATGGAAGCTGCACCCGTCGGCACGCAGTACACCTGCCCGATGCATCCTGAAATCGTGCGCGATGCACCGGGCACGTGCCCGCTTTGCGGCATGGCGCTGGAACCGATGATGCCGAGCCTGGACGACGGCGAGAATCCGGAGTTGATCGACTTCCGCCGGCGCTTCTGGTGGACCCTGCCGCTGTCGGTCGTTGTCCTGTTGCTCGCGATGTTCGGCCATCAGGTTCCTGCCCTGTCGACCACCGCGCGTACCTGGCTTGAATTGGTGCTGTCCGCGCCGGTCGTGCTCTGGGCCGGGTGGCCGTTCTTCCAGCGCTGGGCGCAGTCGATCGGCAACCGCAGCCCCAACATGTGGACGCTGATCGGCACCGGCGTAGGCGCGGCATTTGGCTACAGTCTGGTCGCGACGCTGGCACCGGATCTGTTTCCGACGTCATTTCAGGAGCACGGTCGCGTCGGGGTGTACTACGAGGCCGCGGCCATCATCGTGTCGCTGACGCTGCTTGGCCAGTTGCTGGAGCTCAAGGCGCGTTCGAGCACCTCGGCGGCAATCAAAGCCCTGCTCGGGCTGGCGCCCAAGACCGCGCGACGGCTGCGCGATGACAGCAGTGAAGAGGACATCCCGCTCACCCATGTGCACGTCGGCGATCGCCTGCGCGTGCGGCCGGGCGAGAAGGTGCCGGTCGACGGCGAGGTGATCGAGGGGCGCTCGCGCTTGGACGAATCGATGCTGACCGGTGAGCCCATGCCGGTCGAGAAAACCCCCGGCGAGCGGGTGATCGGCGCCACGATCAACGGCACAGGCAGCCTGGTCATCCGCGCCGACAAGGTGGGGTCCGATACCGTGCTCGCACAGATCGTGCAGTTGGTGGCGCAGGCACAGCGCTCGCGCGCGCCGATGCAGCGCATGGCCGACCGAGTGAGCTACTGGTTCGTGCTGGCGGTGCTGGCGATCGCCGTGACCACGTTCTTTGTCTGGGGCCTTTTCGGGCCCGAGCCCTCCTGGACCTTCGCCATCGTCAACGCGGTGGCGGTGCTGATCATCGCCTGTCCCTGTGCGCTCGGCCTGGCCACGCCGATGTCGATCATGGTGGCGACCGGCCGGGCCGCCCAGGCCGGCGTGCTGTTCCGCGATGCCGAGGCGATCGAGCGACTGCGGCTGATCGATACGCTGATCGTCGACAAGACCGGCACCCTGACCGAAGGCAAGCCCGCATTCCGCTCGATTGTCGCGACCCCGGAATTTGACGAAGACGAGGTATTGCGGCTGGCGGCCAGCCTCGATCAGGGCAGCGAGCATCCGCTGGCCGAAGCGATCGTGGCCGAAGCCAGGCGCCGGGAGATTTCTTTGGCGTCGGTCGATGCGTTCGAGTCGGTGACCGGCATCGGCGTTCGCGGACGGGTCGACGAACACGATCTGGCCTTGGGAAACACTGCGTTGATGGACGAGTTCGGAGTCGATGTCGCGGCACTCGCCGATACCGCCGAGCAGCTGCGCGGAGAAGGCGCCAGCGTGATGTATCTGGCGGCCGGCCGTCGTCTGGCCGGGCTGCTGGCCGTCGCCGATCCGATCAAGGGCAGCACCCCAGAAGCGATTGAAGCACTCCATGCGGCCGGGTTTCGCATCGTCATGGCAACCGGCGATGGACTTGGCACTGCCAAGGCGGTGGCAGCAAAGCTCGGTATCGATGAGGTGCATGGCGAAGTGCGGCCGCAGGACAAATCTGAGCTGGTCGCACGCCTCAAGCGCGAAGGCCGGCGCGTTGCCATGGCCGGCGACGGGATCAATGATGCACCGGCACTGGCAGCCGCCGACGTCGGCATCGCCATGGGCACCGGCACCGATGTGGCGATGTCGAGCGCCCAGGTAACCCTGGTCAAGGGCGACTTGCGCGGCATCCTGAGGGCGCGGCAGATCTCGCAGGCCACGGTACGCAACATGAAGCAGAACTTGGGCTTCGCTTTTGCCTACAACGCCCTCGGCGTGCCGATCGCAGCCGGCCTGTTGTACCCGGTGTTCGGTTGGTTGCTGAGCCCGATGATCGCCGCGCTGGCGATGAGCCTGTCGTCGGTGTCGGTGGTGGCAAATGCGCTGAGGTTGCGAACTCGGCGTTGAACGTGTCCACGCCGCCGACGAGCCCCTGGACCGGGCGTATCGCGCTCGGCCCAGGCTGGGCCGTGTTCACGGGACACGCCGGCGACAATCGCGTGCACCGCCATCCGGCCCTGCAGCTCGCCCTGGGTGAAGGGCAAGCCGTACGTGTCGAAATCGAAGGTCGCCTGGTGGAAGCTCCGGGCGTCCTGATCGGACCGGATGTCGCCCATCATCTGCATCCAGGCGGGGTCTGGCTGCTCTATGTGGAGCGAACCTCCGTGGCAGGACGCCGCCTTGCCGCCACCTGCGAAGCAGGCGCCGGTCGGCTGTCGGATGACGAATGCGCCCAGCTGCGAGCGCTTTGGATGTCGCCCGGCGAGGGGTCAGAGCGGATCGATGCGCTAGTTGACGCGCTGTCGACAGCGCCGACGTCACCACGGCCCGAGTCGGCCTCCACGCGTCGGGTGCGCGAGGTCATCAGCGCGTTGCCGCAACGATCGCCTCTAGGGTGGACGCTGAACGCGATGGCCGCCGAGGCCGCCTTGTCGCCCAGCCGCTTCGCCCACGCATTTCGTGACCAGGCCGGCATGGCCGTCCGTCCCTACCTGCGCTGGTTGCGCTTGGCGCGCGCACTGCAGGCGGCCGCCCTCGGCCTGTCGCTGACCGATGCGGCACATGAGGCCGGCTTCGCCGATGCGGCGCATTTCACCCGCACCATGCGCCGTCATTTTGGCGTAACCCCCGGCAACGTGCTGCGTTCCTTACGGGGCTGAGCGAGCGAAGCCAGCCAATACGTTCAAGCCCTCGGCAGTCCATGCGCGCGACACTGCGTGCATCGATTCTGAGGACCTCGCATGCGACTGAACACACTGCTGCGCTACGGCGCCTATCCGGTGATCTTGGGCGGCGTCGCGACGTTCGTGCTGATCTGGGCGACGCTGGGCGGGGCGCCGTGGCCGTCCTACTTGCTCGTTGCCGTGATGGGACTGATCGCGGTCGCCGCACTCGAACGCATTCAGCCGTTCCAGGTGGACTGGAACCAGGACCACCACGACACGCTCACTGACGCCATCCACGTGCTGGTGAACCTGGTCCTGATGGCGGGCACTGCGTATGGCCTGCACTTGGTGATTGGTCGCGTGCCAACCACGGCGCTGTGGCCGGCGACCTGGCCGATCGCGCTGCAGGTGCTGCTCGCCGGCGCCATCATCGATCTCGGTCTGTACGCGATGCATCGACTTAGCCATCGGGTTCCCTGGCTATGGCGGTTGCACGCCATTCACCACAGCGCCGAGCGGCTGTACTGGATGAACGGCGATCGTCGGCATCCGCTGAGCGCACTGCTGCTCGCTGGTCCAGGCCTTGTCGCTGCGGTGCTGCTCGGGGCATCGGTGGCCGTGATCAGCGCCTGGCTCACGCTGTTGACCGTCCACCTCGCGTTCCAGCACGCTAACCTCGACTACTCATTGGGGCCGTTGCGTCGCTGGATCGGCGGTGCAGAACTGCATCGCTGGCACCATCGCCGTCACTACGCGGATGCGCAGGTCAACTTCGGCGAATTCTGGCTGGTGTGGGACTGGGCGTTTGGTACGCGCTTCGATCAGCCCAGCCCTGTGGGCGCGGACGACGTGGGGCTGGAGGATGCGCGATTCCCGACCTCCTACGTTGGTCAGCTGCGTTGGCCGTTTGGCGCCGACGCGGCAACACGCGCCCGTGTTTGAGCAAGCGCGCAAGCTTCGCCAGCACGGCATCTGGGTCCACGTGGTCTGATCAACCAGCACAGCAGGAAAGCTGCGTCACATCCTTGCTGAAGGTCTGCGCCGCCAGCTTCAGGCCCTCGACCATCGTGAGATAAGGGAACAACTGGTCGGCGAGTTCCTGAACCGTCATCCGGTGGCGAATCGCCAGGGCCGCTGTCTGGATCAGTTCGCCGGCGTCTGGCGCGACGGCTTGCACGCCGATCAACCGTCCTGATGCGGCCTCGGCGACCAACTTGATGAAGCCGCGCGTGTCGAAATTGGCCAGCGCCCTCGGCACGTTGTCGAGGGTCAGCGTCCGGCTGTTGGTCGCGATTCCGCCGAGGTGCGCTTCCTCTTCGCTGATGCCGACGGTTGCGACCTGTGGGTCGATGAACACCACTGCCGGCATCGCGGTTAGGTCCAATGCTGCCTCGCCGCCGGTCATGTTGATCGCGGCACGGGTGCCGGCCGCCGCGGCGACGTACACGAACTGAGGCTGGTCGGTGCAGTCGCCAGCGGCGTAGACCGTCGGCGCACCGGTGCGCATCGCGTGGTCGACGACGATGGCACCCTGCGCATTGACGGCGACGTCTACCGCCTCGAGGCTCAGGCTGCGCGTGTTCGGCGCGCGGCCGGTGGCGATCAGCAGCCGCTCGGCGCGCCGTTCCCCGTGCCCGGTGGTGAGTACGAATTCGCCCTCTGCATAGGCGACCTTGCTCGCCTCGGTATGCTCCAGCACCTCGATTCCCTCGGCGCGGAAAGCGGCGGTGACAGCCGCGCCAATGGCCGGGTCTTCGCGGAAGAACAGTGTGTTGCGCGCCAGGATCGTGACGCGACTTCCCAACCGGGCGAATGCCTGCGCGAGCTCGACGGCCACTACCGAGGAGCCGATAACGGCCAGCCGCGCCGGGATCGAGGCGCTGACCAGCGCCTCGGTGGAGGTCCAGTAAGGCGTGTCCTGCAAGCCTGGGATCGACGGAATCGCCGGGCGCGCGCCCGAGGCGACCAGGCAGTAGTCAAAGCGCACGTCGCGTACGTCGCCGCCGGCGGTCGCCACACGCAGTGTGCGCGCGTCGGTGAACCGGGCGTCGCCGCGCAGCACGGTGATGGCCGGCGTGTTCTCCAGGATGTTCTCGTACTTGGCGTGGCGCAGCTCGTCGACACGGCGTTGCTGCTGGACCAGCAGGCGGTCGCGCAGCACGGCCGGCGTGGCGACAGAGATGCTCTCATCGAAGGGGCTGGTGCCGCGCACGTGGGCGACGTGCGCAGCGCGAATCATGATCTTCGACGGCACGCAGCCGATATTGACGCAGGTCCCGCCGATCTCGCCGCGCTCGATCAGCGTGATCCGTGCGCCGCGCTCGACGGCCTTCAGCGCTGCCGCCATCGCCGCGCCGCCGCTGCCGATGATCGCGATATGCGGGCCTTCGGCGGCGTCGGCGGAGCTTGATGGTGCCGGCGGTGCGCTGGGTTGGCGCAGCGCATTCCCCGCATCCGGCGAAGCATCACCATGAGCCGCGTGATAGCCCAGCGCGGTGACGGCGGCGATCAGCGCGGTCAAAGGTGTGGTCGGGGTCGCGACGACGTGCGCCGTGCCTTGCGCATAGGTCACTTGCGCCGACTGAACGCCCGGCACTTGTTCCAGCGCCTGCTGGACGTGGGGTGCGCAGGAAGCGCAGGTCATGCCGCTGATGCGCAATTCGATCACGGCTGGCTTCCTTGGCGGCGCTTGCTGCTGGTTTGATCGGCATGTGACGCATCGATACCCACCGACACGCCCAGGCTGGCGATGGTGGGGAAGCGCAACACGTAGCTCTTCGCGGTCACCGACACACTGAGCGAGCCGACGTCGTCGCCGATCTGGCTGACCAACGACTGCTGCAAGGTCATCAATCAGCCTTTGTCTGTTTGACGGTGGACGGATAGCCGGCGTTCTTGGTCGCCTCGGTCAATGCGTTCACGTCGGTGCGGGCGTCGTCATACGTCA
>JALHNO010000005.1:0-2794 GCA_022843465.1 Pseudomonadota bacterium
GCTCAAGTTGCTCGGTACACTCTGTCATGACGGCGTGCTCCGTGGATTTTGCTTAGACACCTGAATCCTAAACGGTTGCACGCCGTCACTGGCACTTCTTCATGAAATATTCGGGCTAGGATGATTCGGGCCATCCATGGCCCTCACCCTTCGGGCCAGCTACGTCGATGCGCGACTCCGCTGTTCACAATCGGCTTTCCTGCCGATTGTGTCGAACGAGGTGCGATCCGTCTTCCCAGCCAACAAAAAAAAGGCCCGCTTGCGCGGGCCCGTTTCTGTGTTGGCTGGGAGACCAGGATGACTCGGGCCATCCATGGCCCTCGCCCTTCGGGCCAGCTCCGTCGCTGCGCGACTCCGCTGTTCACAAACGGCAATCCTGCCGTTTGTGTCGAACCAGGTTCGACGTCCTTCCTCCCAGCCAAAACAAAAGGGGCCCCGCTTGCGCGGAGCCCCTTTGGTTTTGGCTGGGAGACTAGGATGACTCGGGCCATCCATGGCCCTCGCCCTTCGGGCCAGCTACGTCGCTGTGCGACTCCGCTGTTCACAATCGGCTTTCCTGCCGATTGTGTCGAACGAGGTTCGATCCGTCTTCCCAGCCAACAAAGAAAAAGGCCCGCTTGCGCGGGCCCATTTCTTTGTTGGCTGGGAGACTAGGATTCGAACCTAGATAAACGGAGTCAGAGTCCGTTGTCCTACCGTTGGACGATCTCCCATTTCTTTTGATAGGAATCGCGTAGCGATTTCTATCAAAAGAAATGGAGCTGGCGAGCCTCCTAACCCCACCCTAACCCTCCCCGAACATCGGGGAGGGGATAGAGCGGAATCGGCGGTGCCGACCCGCAATATTTTAGCGCTTCGAGAACTGCGTTGCGCGGCGGGCTTTGCGGAGGCCGACTTTCTTGCGTTCGACTTCGCGGGCGTCGCGCGTCATGAAGCCGGCTTTGCGGAGCGTGGGCTTCAGGGTCTCGTCGTACTCGACCAGGGCGCGCGACAGGCCCATGCGGATGGCGCCGGCCTGACCGGTCATGCCGCCGCCTTCCACCGTCACCATCACGTCGAACCTGTCGGTCATCTTGACCGCTTCGAGCGGCTGACGAACGATCATGCGCGAGGTTTCGCGACCGAAGAACTGCTCGATCGTCTTGTCGTTGATGATGATCGCGCCCTTGCCGGGGCGAAGGAAGACGCGGGCCGCAGAAGACTTGCGGCGGCCAGTGCCGTAATTTTGTTGCAGAGCCATCGTGAATCTCCGGAACGGAATGGGTTGGTGACTTAGCCGATGTCCAGCGCTTGCGGCTGCTGGGCGGTATGCGGATGCGCGGTGCCGCGATAGACCTTGAGCTTGCGCGCCATCTGGCGGCCCAGCGGGTTCTTCGGCAGCATGCCCTTGACGGCGATCTCGATCACGCGCTCCGGGTGGGCGGCCAGCAGGTCGCGCAGCGAAGTGGTCTTCAGGTTGCCGATGTAGCCGGTGAATCGGTGATACATCTTGTCCTGCAGCTTGTTGCCGGTGACGGCGATCTTGTCGGCGTTGACGACGATCAGGTAATCACCGGTGTCGCAATGCGGGGTGAATACGGGCTTGTGCTTGCCGCGCAGACGCAGCGCGAGCTCGCTGGCCAGACGGCCGAGCGTCTTGTCGGTGGCATCGACCAGGAACCAGTCGCGCTTGACGGTTTGCGCATTGGCGCTGACGGTCTTCATGGATACAACTCCGGAATGCAGATGGGGCGAAAAAGGGGCGGGACTATAGCCAGCTTTGCGCGATAGCGCAAGTCGGGCGCGTCTCTGCCGATCCGGATGACTGGGCCAAGGGCTTGATATCCGGGCGGTTTATGGCGATGTCGTGAGGTCTGAACCAGCCCGATCACGGCGTTCGCCCTGACCGGTCGGGCAGACCAGGCAGGTTTTGAGCCCCTGTGTGGACGCCGGCTGCGAACAATCGAGACGCACACCACGGCAGGGCCAAGCGCACATGTTAGCATTTTTATCTGAACTACAGGATCCGTCATGGCCGAAATCTACGATGAGCGTCGCCAGGAGACCCGATTCGCCACTTCCGGCGAGGGTGAGGTCGAAATCGATGGCCGCATGCTGCGGGCGGAATTGCTCGATCTGTCGATCAATGGGCTGCGGATGACGCGCCCGGAGGGCTTCGGCGCGCCTTCGGGCAGCCGCTTTGCGATGAACCTGCTGATACCGGGTGCCGATCCGTTCAACGCCCAGGTTGCCCTGGTGCGGGTCGATGCCGAGGCTGTGGGTGTCGAGTTCATGGATATGTCGCCGCGCGATTTTGCCCTGCTGACGCATTTGATCGACCGCTACGCCAGCCTGCGTGCGCAGGCGTTGATGCGGGAGGCGGGGGAGTGATGGGTGGCGGGATTCGCCCAGGGCGCCCTTGATGTTGATGTTGTCCCCAAAGCGAGTAGGTCGGGTCCCGCGAAGCGGTACCCGACGTCGGAGTGTCCGCAGCATCAAGCTCCGCAACCACAACCGGGGCGACCGTCGTCACGCCGTTCGATGCTCGCAGAAGAAATCGGCGAGACGGCGCGGCGGATACCGCTGCGCGGGATCCGCCCTACGCGCTACGCCAGCCTGCGTGCGCAGGCGTTGATGCGGGAGGCGGGGGAGTGATGGGTGGCGGGATTCGCCCAGGGCGCCCTTGATGTTGATGTTGTCCCCAAAGCGAGTAGGTCGGGTCCCGCGAAGCGGTACCCGACGTCGGAGTGTCCGCAGCATCAAGCTCCGCAACCACAACCGGGGCGACCGTCGTCACGCCGTTCGATGCTCGCAG
>JALHNO010000005.1:2804-3151 GCA_022843465.1 Pseudomonadota bacterium
TGTCCCCAAAGCGAGTAGGTCGGGTCCCGCGAAGCGGTACCCGACGTCGGAGTGTCCGCAGCATCAAGCTCCGCAACCACAACCGGGGCGACCGTCGTCACGCCGTTCGATGCTCGCAGGAGTGTCCGCAGCATCAAGCTGCGCAACCACAACCGGAGCGACCGTCGTCACGCCGTTCGATGCTCGCAGAAGAAATCGGCGAGACGGCGCGGCGGATACCGCTGCGCGGGATCCGCCCTACGCGCAGGTTCCGGCCATGGCGTCGAAACCAAAGCAAATTCAACGTCAAGAGCAGCGCCGCAAGCCACGCTCTACACCGTCAACGTCAACGTCAACGTCAACGTCAA
>JALHNO010000005.1:3161-10555 GCA_022843465.1 Pseudomonadota bacterium
CGTCAACGTCAACGTCAACGTCAACGTCAAGAGCAGCGAGTAGCGAGTAGGTCGGGTCCCGCGAAGCGGTACCCGACGTCGGAGTGTCCGCAGCATCAAGCTGCGCAACCACAACCGGAGCAACCGTCGCCACGCCGTTCGATGCTCGCGGAAGAAATCGGCGAGACGGCGCGGCGGATACCGCTGCGCGGGATCCGCCCTACGCGCAGGTTCCGGCCATGGCGTCGAAACCAAAGCAAATTCAACGTCAAGAGCAGCGCCGCAAGCCACGCTCTACACCGTCAACGTCAACGTCAACGTCAACGTCAAGAGCAGCGAGTAGCGAGTAGGTCGGGTCCCGCGAAGCGGTACCCGACGTCGGAGTGTCCGCAGCATCAAGCTGCGCAACCACAACCGGAGCAACCGTCGCCACGCCGTTCGATGCTCGCGGAAGAAATCGGCGAGACGGCGCGGCGGATACCGCTGCGCGGGATCCGCCCTACGCGCAGGTTCCGGCCATGGCGTCGAAACCAAAGCAAATTCAACGTCAAGAGCAGCGCCGCAAGCCACGCTCTACACCGTCAACGTCAACGTCAACGTCAACGTCAACGTCAACGTCAACGTCAACGTCAACGTCAACGTCAAGAGCAGCGAGTAGCGAGTAGGTCGGGTCCCGCGAAGCGGTACCCGACGTCGGAGTGTCCGCAGCATCAAGCTGCGCAACCACAACCGGAGCAACCGTCGCCACGCCGTTCGATGCTCGCGGAAGAAATCGGCGAGACGGCGCGGCGGATACCGCTGCGCGGGATCCGCCCTACGCGCTACAAGGGCAAGCGCAACGGCAACGGCAACGGCAACGGCAACGGCAACGGCAAGGGCAACGGCAACGGCAACGGCAACGGCAACGGCTCAGCGAAAATCGCGGGAGCGGGTGTCGAGTTGGGCGAGCAGGGGGTTCCAGTTGTGGAGGCGGTGGGCGATCAGGTGGGTGACGCCTTCGGCTTTCTGGACTTCGCCATCGATGGCGAGCAGGCGTGAGTCCAGCAGTTCGCGGCGCTGACGTTCGAAGACATGGGTCCAGACGATCACGTTGAGGCAGCCGGTTTCGTCCTCGAGGGTGACGAAGGTAACGCCGGAGGCGGTGCCGGGGCGTTGTCGCATGGTGACCAGGCCGGCGGCACGCACGCGACTGCCGTTCGGGCTTGCCAGCACAGCGCTGCCGGACAGTGCACGTTGACCACGCAGACGGGCGCGCAGCAGTTTGAGTGGATGCGCGCCCAGGGTGTAGCCGAGGGCGGCGTAGTCGTACTGGACATCGGCGGCGGCATCGGGAGGCGGCAGTTGCACGCTGGATTCTTCGATCTGGCTGCCCTGCAGAATTTCCGGCATGCGCTCGACGCCATTGACCTGCCAGCGTGCGCGATGACGATGGCCGCTGAGTGCGCGCAGGCTGCCGCCTTCGGCGAGGCGGTCGAGATCGAAACGATCGAGTCCGGCGCGTTCGGCGAGTTCCTGCACGTTCTGGAAGGGGCGCTTGTTGCGTTCGGCGACCAGACGCTCGGCCGCAGCCGAGCGCATGCCGCGGATCTCGCGCAGGCCGAGGCGGATGCAGGGCTGGGCGTGCACAACACGCGTATCGGGTTCGGCGGTATCGATCAGCCGAGGATAGGCGGCACCGGCGGCGCGGTGATCGGGACGCGTGCCGGGTGTTGGCTCGAGCGTGGATTCCCAGTCGCTGTAGCGCACATCCGGTGGCAGCACCTCGATGCCATGGCGGCGCACATCCTGCATGATCTGGCCATTGCTGTAGAAACCCAATGGTTGGGCATTGAACAGGGCGCAGGCGAATGCGGCGGGTTCGTGGCATTTGAGCCAGCTGGAGGCGTAGGCGAGCAGGGCAAAACTCGCCGCATGCGATTCCGGAAAGCCATAGCTGGCAAAGCCCTTCATCTGCTCGAAAATCTGTTCGGAAAATTCGGCGCTGTAGCCATTCTTCTGCATGCCGGCATAGATGCGCGCCTGCAGATGTTCGAGCCCGCCATGGCGTTTCCAGGCGGCCATCGAGCGGCGCAGATGATCGGCCTCGCCCGGCGTGAAATCGGCGGCGACGATGACCAGCTTCATCACCTGTTCCTGGAAGATCGGAATGCCAAGCGTGCGTTCAAGCACCGCCTGCAATGCCGGGCTCGGATAGTTCGCCGGTTCTTCGCCGCTGCGCCGACGCAGATAGGGATGCACCATCTTGCCCTGGATCGGTCCGGGGCGGACGATGGCGACCTGGATCACCAGGTCGTAGAAAGTCCTGGGCCGCAGCCGCGGCAGCATCGACATCTGCGCGCGCGATTCGATCTGGAACACGCCGACGGTATCGGCCGCCCGGATCATCGCGTAGGTCGCCGGATCTTCGGCGGGCAGGGTCGCGAGTTGCCAGCGATGGCCGCGCAACTGATCGATCAGATCGAAGCAGCGGCGGATGCAACTGAGCATGCCGAGCGCGAGCACATCGACCTTGAGCAGACCAAGCGCATCGAGGTCATCCTTGTCCCACTGGATGATGGTGCGGTCGGGCATGGCGGCGTTTTCTACCGGCACCAGGGTCGACAGCGCATGCTCGGATACCACGAAGCCGCCGACATGCTGCGACAAATGGCGTGGAAAGCCCTGCAGTTCGCGCACCAGGGCGAGCAGGCGACGGATCTGCGGCGCCTGCGGGTCGAAGCCCTGCTCGGACAAGCGCACGTCGATATCGCCGATGCCGCCCCAGCCGCTCAGCGATCCTGAAATCGCATCGACCTGATCGAGCGATAGCCCGAGCGCCTTGCCGACATCGCGTACCGAGGATCGGCCGCGGAAGCTGATGACGGTGGCGGTGAGCGCGGCGCGTTCGCGGCCGTAGCGGGTGTAGATGTACTGGATCACCTCTTCACGGCGTTCGTGTTCGAAGTCGACATCGATGTCGGGCGGTTCATTGCGCTCGCGTGAGATGAAGCGTTCGAACAGCAGGTTGCCGGTCTCCGGATTGACCTCGGTGATGCCGAGCGCAAAACAGACCGCGGAGTTGGCGGCCGAGCCGCGGCCCTGACAGAGGATGTGCTGGCTGCGCGCGTAGCGCACGATGTCGTGCACGGTAAGGAAATAGCTTTCGTAGCCAAGTTCGGCGATCAGGGCGAGCTCGCGCTCGATCTGCTCGGCCGCGGCTGCCGGTGTGCCGCGTGGCCAGCGTGTCCGCGCGCCGGCCAGGGTCAGTGCCCGCAGATGCGTGCTGGCGTCGCAACCGGCCGGCACCAGTTCGCACGGATACTGGTAGCGCAGCTCCTCCAGTCGGAAGCTGCACAGCGCGGCGATGCGAACGCTCTCGGCGAGCAGCTCGGTCGGGTACAGGCTGGACAGTTCAATCCGTGAACGCAGGCAGTGTTCGCCGCTCGGCATCAGCGCGAGGCCGGCATCGGCGACGGTGCAGCCGCAGCGGATCGCGGTCAGTACATCGTGCAGGGCGCGCCGTCGGCGCAGATGCATCTGCACATCGCCGCTGGCGACCAGGGGCAGGCCGCAGTCCTGGCCGAGTTGCCGCAGTCGCTGCAGCTGTTCGCCGTCGCGGCCATTGCGGTGCAGTTCGGCGGCGATCCACAGGCGTGCTTCGAAGCGTGTTTTCAGGCGCCGCAGCGCGGCCGCAGGATCGCAGTCGGCACGACATCCGAGCCACAGACAGAGTACGCCGCTGCCGAGTTGCAGCACATCGTCGAACTGCACGTTGTACTCGCCCTTGGCGGAACGCCGACGCGCGTTGGTGATCAGCTGGCAGAGTGCGGTATAGCCATCGTGATCGGTTGCAAGCAGAACCAGCTTGATGCCTTCATCGAGCATCAGCTCGGTGCCGACGATCAGTTTGAAGGTGCAGGCTTTTGCTGCCTGCCAGGCGCGCACGATGCCGGCCATCGAGCATTCATCGGTGATCGCCAGGGCCTGATAGCCGAGCGCCTGTGCGCGCTCGACCAGTTCCTGCGCGGTCGAGGCGCCGCGCTGGAAACTGAAGTTGCTCAGGCAATGCAGCTCGGCGTATTCGGCTGGGGTGTCGGGCTCGGCAACGGCATGCGCGATCAGCAGCGGGTGTGGATTCATCCGAACACCCCATGCAGATACCAGGTCGTGTGCTGGCCGAGGGTATGAAATACCCAGACGCGGCGACCATGGCCGTCTTCGGCGATGTAGTAGTCGCGCCGGCAATCGGCGCCATCCCACCAGCCGCTCTCGATGCGCTCCGGTCCACTGAGCATGCGCAGTTGCCGATCGTCGATCGGGCGCGGGGTTGCCAGCAGCCAATTCGGCCTTGCTGCGCTGAGCGTGGCGAGGTCATGCGCTGGCGATTGCGCCGGGTAACTCGGGCTCGGCTCACGTGCCTGGACGTGCAGGGCGCAGGGACGTGAGGCCAGTTCGGGTCGATGTTCGGCATGCACTTCGATGCCACAGATGGCCTCGTCACCGAGGCGTGCGCGCAGACGTTCGAGCAGGCGCTCGGAGGTGTCACGATTGTCGCTGCGCTGGCTGAGCAGGTCGGCCTGTGCTGGTGCATAGGCGAGCAGTTGATCGGCGCGCAGGCAGAGTTCGATGGTGGGTGCCGGCAGGGCGAAGCGATCGAGCCGTTCCTGCATCAGTTCGAACAGCACCTCGGCATTGCGCTCGATATGCAGCAGGCCGATATCGAGCAGGCTGGGTGCGTGCTTCTCGTGGACGAACTGCAACTGGTAGTGCTGGATGCCAGCATCCTGCGCGAGCAGAAACAGCGCGAGATCGCCGAGCATGCGCTTGAGCGGAAACAGCAGGCTCTGGGTATTGCTGATCGCGGCCGGCATTTCCATGCGGCGCGCAAAACAGCGCGGCGGCTGATACAGCACGCGGCGATCGGCGCAGGCACCGACCAGGCGATCGAGATGGTTCATGTCATCGCGACCAATGCGGCGGGCGAGGGCATCGCGCGGCAGTCGCGTCACTTCACCGAGCAGACGCAGGCCGCTGCCCGAGAGCAGGGCACAGCTGGCTTCGGACAATCCGGACAGGGCCAGAGGTGCGCCCTCGATCAGGCGCAGCAGGGCGTGGCGTGACAATGCATGACTGCCATCGCCGAGGCGTGCCGCGAGTTCGGCGCCGGCCGGTGTCGGCGCGATACCAATCTGCGCGCTGAGCGCGAGTGCACCCAGAATTTCGCGCACGGCTTCGACGACGCCGGCCCCGCCACCGAATAGTTTGCGGCTGGCGGCGGCCTCGATCAGAACGCTCTGCGGCGCCTGCACACTGACTTCGGCACTGACGCGATACAGGCAGGCGGCGAGTTGCTGCAGGGCTTCGTGTTCGTGTTCGGGTCGCCGCAGGCGCCATTGCAGATCCGGGCAGATCGCCTGTGCTGCACTCAGCTTCTGGCCAATGCGGACACCGGCCTGACTGGCTTCGGCATTGACCGCGTGCACACTGCGCCGCTGTGGCGGACCTTCGACGATGGCGATGGCCGCGCCGTTGTCGCTGCCGCCGTGGGCAACCAGATCAAGCGCGAGTTGCGGCAGATGCAGGGCCAGCCAGAGCATGGCTCAGAGGCTCCATTGCAGTTGAAGCCCTGTGGCTGGCGTGGCGATCACGGCTTTCGGCGGCGGCTCGCGCGGAATGATCAGTTTCGCGCCACCGGTGCGGCCACGGCATTTGATCAGCTCGATGTTCCAGCTGGCGGCGCTGGCACGCAGATGCAAACGGATGGGGGCATGCGAGGGCTGGGCCAGCTCCTGTTCGGGACGAAAGCAGAGGCCGAGCGCATTGCTTGATTCGGCGGCGAGTTGCAGCCTGCGCAGGGCATTGGGCTGGATCTGTTGCGGCCACAGCAAAACCGCCGCGCAGACACCGGAACGCAGGCTCTGTTCGGCCGCCCACAGGCGCTGGCGTTCATTACCGGTGCTGATCCACCACAGTCGTGACAGGGAAATATCCCGCTGCTGCCAGCCCGGTGCATAGGGCAGAAAAGGTGGATCGATCAGGGTGATCAGATCCTGAGTCAGCGCCGGTGTGGCGATCGACTGGCGACGTGGCTTGCTGGGGCGCGCCTTGCTGCCTGGCTTTGCCCGCGAGGACGGTTCATTCGTTGCGGGCGGCCGGGTCCAGAGCGGAAAGAACAGGGCGCATTCGCCGCAGCCGGGTGCGGCGATGCCGATCTCGATCAGGCTGCCCAGTGGCCAGCCCGAGGCCGGCAACAGGGCATCGAGTTCCGGCCAGCCACTGCTGAGCACGCGCCGGCCTTCATCGCCACCCTGGCGACCGCGCCAGAGTGCGGGAGTCGACAGGATGGCCTCAATGGCAGGAACGGGGCGCACGGTGTCGGAATTCCGCTCATCATGCCGTGAAGCCTTGGCGCACCACGCCGACCGCCAGGCCTTCGATGCTGAACTCACGTTGCGAGTCCACTTCGATTGGCTGGAAGTCGGGATTCTCGGGCAGCAGCAGGATGCGGTCGGCGCGACGCTGGAAGCGTTTGACGGTGACCTCGTCATCGATGCGTGCGACCACGACCTGGCCGTTCTCGGCGATCAGTTGCCGGTGTACCGCCAGCCAGTCGCCATCGAGGATGCCGATGCCGCGCATGCTTTCGCCGCGGACACGCAGCAGGTAATCGGCGCGCGGATGGAACAGTTCGGGATCAACCTGGACCTGGCGCTCGATATGTTCGCTGGCGAGGATGGGATGACCGGCAGCGACGCGTCCGATCAGGGGCAGTGAAACCGTACCCGGGAACAGGGCGGAGTACCCCTGTTCCCGGGTCGGCCTGGTCAGACGGATGCCGCGCGACGCGCCGGCCTGGAGCTCGATCATGCCCTTGCTGGCGAGCGCACGCAGATGCTGCTCTGCCGCCGATCGTGAAGCAAAACCGAAGTGTTCCGCAATATCGCCGCGGGTGGGCGCCGAGCCCTCACGCAGGCAGGCGGCGATGAAATCGAGGATGGCTTGCTGGCGATCGGTCAGTAGGATGCTCATACTGCACAAATGTACAGTAGTCCGAAGCGTTTGAACAGGGTGTTTTTGTCGGGCATCTTTGCGAGATGCCGCAAGGAAGCGCCTTTGTAGGGCATCTCTGCGAGATGCCGCAAGGAAGCGCCTTTGTAGGGCATCTCTGCGAGATGCCGTCTAAACACCGCGGGGAATTGACCATGGCATCTCACCGAGATGCCCGACAGGAGAGCGCTTGTCTGTAGGGCAAGTCTGTGACTTGCCGTCTAAACACCGCGGGGAATTGACCAGGGCATCTCACCGAGATGCCCTACGGGAGAGCGCTTGTCTGTAGGGCAAGTCTGTGACTTGCCGTCTAAACACCGCGGGGAATTGACCAGGGCATCTCACCGAGATGCCCTACGGGAGAGCGCTTGTCTGTAGGGCAAGTCTGT
>JALHNO010000005.1:10655-24680 GCA_022843465.1 Pseudomonadota bacterium
GGAGAGCGCTTGTCTGTAGGGCAAGTCTGTGACTTGCCGTCTAAACACCGCGGGGAATTGACCAGGGCATCTCACCGAGATGCCCTACGGGAGAGCGCTTGTCTGTAGGGCAAGTCTGTGACTTGCCGTCTAAACACCCCGGGGAATTGACCATGGCATCTCACGTAGAGATGCCCTACAGGAAGGCGCTTGTCTGTAGGGCAAGTCTGTGACTTGCCGTCCAAACACCGCGGGGGATTCAGCAATGGCATCTCACAGAGATGCCCTACAGGAAGGCGCTTGTCTGTAGGGCAAGTCTGTGACTTGCCGTCTAAACACCGCGGGGAATTGACCATGGCATCTCACAGAGATGCCCTACAGGAGAGCGCTTGTCTGTAGGGCAAGTCTGTGACTTGCCGTCTAAACACCGCGGGGGATTCAGCAATGGCATCTCACAGAGATGCCCTACAGGAAAGCGCATGGCATCTCACCGAGATGCCATGCAAAGCGAGCCGACTCAGTTGTTGCAACTGGTGCCAGCCACCGTGGTCAGCCGCTGCAGACGCATCGAACCGGTGCCGAAGGCGCCATCGGTCTGGTAATCGATGCGGCCGTTGTTGCAGTCACTGAACGAGATCGTGACACGGCCCCAGGGCACATTGGTCACATCGTTCGGATCGAAGTTCGGAATGAAGAAGCCGCCCTCGGGCAGTACCGCGTCGATCACGGCGCGGTCGCCCTGGATCGGACCGGCACCAATCACCCAGGCCTGGCCGCCATCGGGACGGAAGGTGAACCAGGCGAACAGCATCAGGTCATTGGGCAGCACCTCGATGAAGATGCCATGGCCGCTCTGCGCGGTGTCATACCAGGAGCCGGTGAAGCCCGCGCCGATGCTTGGGTTGGCGATCGGCGCGCCATCGGAGATCAGCATCAGCCGGTTGAGCGAGGCATCGAACACATAGAGATCGCCGCGTTCATCGACACCGAATGTGCTGATGGTCAGATCGGTGTCGCGCAGCAGCACCGGTGCACTGACCACACTGCCGGTCTTCTTGATGCCCCAGATCCGTCCGCTGCAGTAATCGCCATAGAGATAGGTGCCGACCAGATTGGGATACTTGCTGCCACGGTAGACAAAGCCGCCGGTGATCGAGCAGTTGCCATTCAGGTGATCGTATTCGGCGACTGGCGGCGTGTGCGCGAAGCTGCTGCACAGCGAAGCGACCACACAGAGCGTGCCCTCGAAGACCTTCCAGCCATAGTTCAATCCAGCAACGCCGACCGGCTGGATGTTCACTTCCTCACGCTGATTCTGGCCGACATCGGCGATGTAGAGCTCGCCGGTTGCCGGATCGAAACTCATGCGCCAGGGATTGCGCAGACCGATCGCCCAGATCTCGTCGCGACCATTGGTTCCGACAAACGGATTGCCGGGTGGAATCGTGTACGGCAGGGTACCGCTCTCGGTGTCGATGCGCAGAATCTTGCCGAGCAGGCTGTCGGTATTCTGTGCGTTGTTCTGCGGGTCGTTGGCGCTGCCGCCGTCACCGGTGGAAAGGTACAGATAGCCATCGGGACCGAACAGCAGCTTGCCGCCATTGTGATTGGTGAATGGCTGGGTGATCGTCAGCACGCTGCGCCGCGAGGCCGGCACGGCGGACATTCCGTCGACGCTGACATCATAGGCATCGATGGCGCTCAGTCCATTGTTGGCGTAGTAGATGTAGAAGTAGCGATCGCTCGGATAGTCGGGTGGAAACACCATCGACAACAGGCCCTGCTCTTCGGCGATGCCGCCCATGCTGGCGCTGATGTCGAGGAAGGGTTCGGGGCGTACAACGCCATTCTCCAGCACGCGGATCACACCGTTCTGGCTGACCAGATAGAGCCGCTGGCTGCCGTCGAAGGCGGCCACGATGTCGACGACACCCGGCACCGTGGCGACTGCCGTGGTGCGCAGGTCGATGGACTGCGCAGCGAGACTGATCGGCAGAGACAACAAGATCAGTGTACGAAACCAGTTGGCCATGACGAGCTCCTGTTGACCAGTGTAGCGGCGGCTGTGCCGGCGCAGCCGAACGCTGCGCTAGGGATTGCCGTGCTGACTATGTATCACTGCCGGTGTCGGCCGCTCCGTGGTCTGGACCACATTCGTCCATGCTGGCATGGCGCGCGTTCAGTTGGAAAACCCTGGTCCTGTAGGGCATCTCTGTGAGATGCCATGTCAACACCGAAGCGGCTTGAAGACGGCATCTCACAGAGATGCCCTACAGGAAGGCGCTTGTCTGTAGGGCAAGTCTGTGACTTGCCGTCTAAACACCGCGGGGAATTGACCATGGCATCTCACAGAGATGCCCTACAGAAAGGCCAGCGTAGGAGGGCAAGCCCCGCTCCACGGCCATCCGGCGGTGTCGCCAATGGAGGGCCGCGCTCTGCGCGGCCGCTTTGGATCTGGCTGGTGCGGGGGATCGGGTCGATTGGCGAGAGATACATCGTCGACACCCGCGAATATTGCCGGCGATTCGATTGAGGCCGACAGGCGCCGCAGGAGCGACGCCCTCCAGGGCAAAGCAAAAGCGGCGCCGCAGGAGCGGCGCCCTCCAACGGCAAAGGCAACGGGGCAAGCCCCGCTCCACGGCCATCCGGCGGTGTCGCCAATGGAGGGCCGCGCTCTGCGCGGCCGCTCTGGATCTGGCTGGTGCGGGGGATCGGGGTCGATTGGCGAGAGACACATCGTCGACACCCGCGAATATTGCCGGCGATTCGATTGAGGCCGACAGGCGCCGCAGGAGCGGCGCCCTCCAGGGCAAAGCAAAAGCGGCGCCGCAGGAGCGACGCCCTCCAAGGCAAAGCAAGAGCGGCGCCGCAGGAGCGGCGCCCTCCAACGGCAAAGGAAACAGGCAAGCCCCGCTCCACGGCCATCCGGCGGTGTCGCCAATGGAGGGCCGCGCTCTGCGCGGCCGCTCTGGATCTGGCTGGTGCGGGGGATCGGGGTCGATCGGTGAGAGGGACATCGTCGACACCCGCGAATATTGCCGGCGATTCGATTGAGGCCGACAGGCGCCGCAGGAGCGACGCCCTCCAGGGCAAGGCAAAAGCGGCGCCGCAGGAGCGGCGCCCTCCAGGGCAAAGCAAGAGCGGCGCCGCAGGAGCGGCGCCCTCCAACGGCAAAGGCAACGAGGCAAGCCCTGCTACAGGGGTGCGCAGGCGCCGAGGCGTTGCAGGGAGATGGTGCCTGTGCGCCCGGCGAATGCAGCAGCGACTTCGCTGTTGTCGAAGCGATAACTGAGCTCGGACTGATCGCAGGAGGCAAACGTCCATGTCGCCTCGCCCACACGATGCGTGTTGCGGCTGCCGGAGGAATCGAAGGTGCCGCCAATGGTGCGGAAGATCGGCAGGGTGATCGAGCCGGCAATCGCAGACGACAGATCGCCCTGCAGGGTGAACCAGTGCTGGGACTGGGCGTCATCGGCAGCGGACTCGGGGTCGTAGGTAAACCAGCCGGCAAAGACCGTGCCCTCGCCAAGTTCGGGGCGGATCGCTACCTCGATTCCCTGACCACTGGTGGCCGGCTCGTACCAGGTGCCGCTGTGGCGGGTGCCGACGCCATTGCGCTCGCTCGCGACGATCTGCGCGGGTGGCTGATCGAGGGCAGCGCAGCTGCCGGCGTGTGGCGTCAATGTGCGCAGTGGAATGGAACCGAGCTTGCCGTTTAACTCGCCAGAGCTGAACTCGTATTGGAGGTTGGCACTGCTGCAGGTGTCAAAGCTGAGTCTTGCTGTGCCAATGCGCGTACTGCTGATCGTCGGGCCGCTGTCGAATTGACCGGCACTGGCGAGATAGATGCCGAGCGTGGCCTCACTGCCATCGGCATTGGCTTCGCCCTGCACCGTGAACCAGCGCAGGTTGGCGCGGCCGTCGCCCAGGCTGGTGTGCCAGGTTCCAAACCAGGTACGCGTCTGCGGGATGTAGTCGAACAGTACGCCCTGGCCCGATGTTGCGGCCTGATACCAGGCGCCTTCCAGCACTTCCTGATCGGCGCGAGCGCGCGGCGTGAAGGGGTCGTGTTCGCGGCGGGTGACGGAGGGCAACAGAGTGGTACCCACCGCATCCACGTGCACACGATCAATTCGGCAGTGCTGCGGTGTGCACGGAAAATCAGTGCGCGCCATCAGTGTGCCATCTGCGAGACGGATCTTCTGCAGATTGTAATCCAGCCCGTTCAGAGTCCACCACAGGGCGTGCTCGGCCTCGGCATCCAGGAAGACATCTCCCGCCGAGTTTGAGCCCAAGTAGTCGGGCGCCTGCAGAGTCAGAGAATGCTGCCAGTTGACGCTGCCGCTCTCAAGTTCGATGCCAAATAGCTGTAACTCTCCTGGCACAAGAAAATTGTGTGCGCTTTGCGTCACGACGAGCACTTGGTCGCCGGCCAGCTTCAGATTTGCGCGGCTGAAAATCCCCGTGAAGCTGCGTTGATAACCGAGCGTGCCGTCGGCATTGAGGCGCTGCAAGGTCAGCGGCGTGGTGTCGCCGGATGCGAGCAGCAGGGCCGAGCCATCTTCGAGCAAGAGAATGCTGGGCTGTCCGTTCGGAAGCCTTTGCGGTCGCTGGCGTGCTCGGAGTTGCCAGGTAATCGGAGCGGTCGCGCCTTGGGTGACGCGGGCCTCACGGTGGATCGCGGTGATCATTCCATTCGGGCCAGTATCGAAATACAGCTCATATCCGGCGGGGTGATACAGTCCTCGCGCAAGCATCGCGGCGGTGTAGGCGCTTTGCGGCAGCTGGGACTGGTCGGCGGCGAGCACCAGGATCGGTGCCGCGCCACCAAGATATTGGTACAACAGCACACGATTATCGGCATCAAGGGCGATGCTGTCGTAGCTGCCCTCGGGCAGGGGTGTACGCGTCAGCAGTCGGCCGTCGCTGGCGTCCCGGCAGTACAGAATGGTGGAATAGGGGAGATAACACACCCGTCCCGCATTCGCGGCGATCAAGTTCGAATTGATAGAGCCGGCGTAGCCGGCAAGGTTGAACTCACCCACAAGCGATACAGCCCACTGCAATCTGCCATCATGTGCGATTCTGCTGAGCGTTGTGCCGGTCGAGGAGCCTTGCGCCGCAGCCGGGCTCTGGATGATGAAGCTGCTGCCGTCGTCGCTGGTGGTGCCGAGCACTCTGTTCATTGGCACCGTCGCAGAGTATGGCTGTTGCGACGTCACCTCCCCGGCTGAGCTTACGCGGTAAAGCTGCGTCCCATTGGCAATTGTGACATTACCCTCGTGCGGCGTCGCAGCGATGAACGCCGAGCGTCCGATGCTGGTCGGCAAGTGGATTTGGGTCACGCCGGTCGGCGTCATCTTGACCAGTTCCCATCCGATGGAGGAGCCAAAATCGCCAAAGCGTTCCGCGAGGGACCAAAGCACGCCATCCTGGTCTACGGTCGGGTCTGCTCCGGCGCTGGGTGCGTCGTCAGATAGCAGCTGCCCCGTCTCCGAGTAAAAGTAATGTCTTTGCCAGGAGGTAGAAGAGAACGGAAATCCGTACTGGATGTGCGAGGTCGCAACCACCAACCTATTGGAGGTCGTCTTGATATAACGAATGCCTGGGTTGAGGTCGAGATTGGAAAGGGTTTGTGGGGGCGTGGCCGTGCCGGCGGCGTCGTGAAAGGCAACCAAAAGTCGTTCCTGGCTGTCGATCGCCACCACAAAGGCGTGTTCGTCATCGAGCACGGCGCTCCGCACGGCTTCGGGCCCCGATCCCAAAGCAGCTGGGCCAGTCCAGGTCGAAAGCACGTCGCCACTCGGCGAAAGCAGGGAGCTCGCGATCAAGGGCTGCCCGGGTTCGCCCTTGATGCCCGCCACCAGCGCCCGCTGGCCCGAGGGTGACACCGAAATCGATGTAATCTCGCGCAGGCCGAGTTCCGCGGCCGAGTGCGTGAAGACAATCTCCCCGTCCACGCCTAGCTTGCGTAGAAACTGCGCGCCAGGGTCGAAATACCACACTGCTCCAAGGTCGTCAGCGGTAACTTCGTTAGGTTCTGTCTTCACCAGGGAAGACGGCTCGCGGACGAAATCCCAGAGGAGTCTGCCGGCCACGTCCAAACGTGAAAACGTTCCATGCGCGTGCAGCAGCAGGCCGCCGTCGGGCAGATTGCGCAGTACCTCGCCGACCCTGGCGGCTGTGGTGACACGCGCCAGCACTTCTCCACCGGCGGATATGCGTGTCATTGAGCCGCGATCTTCCACCAGCCAGCCCGGCCGATCGGGAAGTGGTGAAGCGTCGAGGTATTGCATGCTCGGCCCGGAGAGGGGCGCGCTGTCACCGCTCCAGGTGCTGTCCCACTCGTTGGCGGCAGTCGGCAAGGCGAGCAAGGCCAACAAGGCCAACAAGTACGCAGACCAGCACGATGAACCTGAGCGCATGACGAGTCCCTTTGAGTAACCGAATAAAGACACGTTAATACGATGCATTCGTATTCTATACCCGACAACGCGGGCGGTGGCAAGCGGGATGACCAAAGTCTCCCGCCAATCACCTATGCAATGCCCAAGAAGGCGCCGAAGCCGCTCAGGGTGTGAAATCGCAATCGCGGCGCTGGGACCGGAGTTGAACTACGGCGGGTTCCTGCTACATATCGAACTTGCGCAGCGTCAGGCCGCGGGCCTGGTATTCCTTCCAGCGTGCCCGAGAGCCTTCGCGTTCGGAGGACTCGGCGGCAACGACTTCCTTGACCGACTGGAATCCGGCCGGCGCGCAGCTGTCGCGCAGGTTGATCACCAGGCTGCGCATCGGGGCGTCGTATTCGGGTGCGACCAGCAGGATCGCGGTGATCTCGTCGTCCTCACCTTCGCCGGCGATCTGGTGCGGCAGAAAGGCATCGGCGTCAAATTCCCACAGCAACTCGTCGAGCTGCTCGGCCTGCTCACGCGAGCGGCAATGGATCAAAGTAGGCAGCTGCGCCTCGAAGGCTTTCTTCGCGAGTTCGCAGACCAGCAGCAACGGATTTTCCCGGAACCGCGGCTTGTCGATCAGATAGAAATCAGCGGCTGCCATTCAAAGCTCCAGTAGGGTCTTGAGCGATTCCGGAATGGGCATCGGGCGCAGCGCCGGGACACGCGCGCCACCGGTATTGCCCAGCGGAATCCATATCCGTGAAAACAATGCAGCTGCCGGCAGGCGGGTGGTCTGGCCGAGCACCTCGCGCCAGTCGCGCCGCGCCCAGCCATTGCGCCACATGCCCAGGTGTACGCGGCAATGCCAGAAGGTCAGCCGCTGACTGAGGACGTGGGCTTCCTCAAGCAGCGCAAAGGCTTCCAGGTGGCGCGCATCGGCCGCAAGAACGGCGACCTCGGCGAGCCTCGCCTTGATCGCTGCGATCAGCGCCGCGCGCGCCATCGATCAGGCCGCGCGATCCAGCAACCACTGCACCAGAAGCTGTACCGGTCGCCCGGTGGCGCCGCCCTTGCGGCCTTCGTCCCAGGCGGTGCCGGCGATATCCAGATGCGCCCAGCGCACCTCGTTGGCGAAACGCGCCAGGAAGCAGCCCGCAGTGATTGCGCCAGCATTCTTGCCGCCGATATTGGCCATGTCGGCATAACCGGTATCGAGCTGGGTCTGGTAATCGTCCCAGATCGGCAGACGCCAGGCGCGGTCATGCACGTGTTCGCCGGCCTGCAGCAATTCATTGGCGAGCGCATCGTCGTGGCTCATCAGGCCGTGCGCGTGCTTGCCCAACGCCACCACGCAGGCGCCGGTCAAGGTGGCGATGTCGACCATCGTATGCGGGTTGAAGCGTTTGGCGTAACTGATCGCATCGCAGAGAATCAGGCGGCCTTCGGCATCGGTGTTGAGCACTTCGATAGTCTGTCCCGACATCGAGGTCAGCACGTCACCGGGACGATAGGCATCGCCATCCGGCATGTTCTCGACTGCGGGCACGACCCCGATCACATTGATCGACAGGCCGAGTTCGGCGACTGCATGCAGGGCACCGAACACCGAGCCGCCGCCGCACATGTCGAATTTCATTTCATCCATGCCGGCGCCAGGCTTGATGCTGATGCCGCCGGTGTCGAAGGTGATGCCCTTGCCGACCAGTACATAGGGCGCGGCATCGGCATTTTCGGCGCCGGAATACTTCATGATGATCAGCCGGGGTGCGTTGCGGCTGCCGCGGGCGACGCCGAGCAGGGCGCCCATGCCGAGCTTTTCCATCTCCTCGCGCTCGAGGATCTCGACGGAGAACTTGGGCAGCGTGGTGGCGAGTCGCTGGGCGGTTTCGGCGAGATACTGCGGTGTGCAGATATTCGGCGGCAGATTGCCGAGTTCACGGGTCAGCGCGACGCCACCGGCAATTGCCAGTCCGGCGCGCAAGGCGGATTCACTGCCGGCAGGGAGCTGCAACGACTTGATGCCATGATCGCCAGGCTTGCGACCGCGTGTGCTGACAAAGCGATAGGCGTGATGGCTGAACACCACGACCTGCTGGCGCAGGCACCACTCGCTGTCGCGGTCCCGCACGCTGACCTCGCCGAGGAAGCTCGCGACGTTGACCTGGTTGCCGGCCTTGAGCGACTTGGCGGCCTCGGCCAATGCCTTCAGGTAGCGCGGCACATCGAGTCCGCCGGCCTCGCCGAGACCAACGACCATGATGCGTGGCGCGGTGACCCCGGGCAGATCGAACAGGCGGGTGATCGCGCCCTGCTTGCCGGAGAGATCGCCACGGGCTGCCAGCCGCGACAATGCGCCACCGCTGGCGTTGTCCAGCAGTTGTGCCGATGGCGACAGTACGCCGTGATCGTAAACACCCACAACGACGATATCGACCTGGCTTTCGACCGGGGAGTGGGAGCTGAATGCAACAGTCAGGGTCATGGTCATCCTGAATCGTATGGGTGGGCTGGGTCGGGGAACCGGGGCCGGGGCCCCGCCTTCGGCTAGACTGCGAGCGGTCGACCGAGGCGTCGGCCGCGCTGAGTCAAGCTGCGCGTAGTCCCACCATTCTAGCAGTCCGGGTGTCCGTGTTCCGTCTGATTGATCGCTATCTGCTGCGCGAACTGTATTTCGCCTTCTTTGCCGTGAGCGCCATGTTGTCCCTGGTGCTGCTCGGCGGCGTGCTCGCGAATGTGCTCAATCGCATCGCCCGCGGCAAGATTCCGGCTTCCCTGCTGCTCAGCCAGCTCGGCCTGCGCTCGCTCGATGCGCTCAGTCTGGTGCTGCCGTTGGCGGTATTCCTGGCGGTGCTGATCGCCTATGGCCGGCTCTACCGGGACAGCGAGATGGCGGTGCTGGCGGCCTCCGGCCTGCGCCTGAGCGGCATGCTCAAGCCGCTGTGGTATCTGGCCCTGCCGGTGGTTGCGGTGCTCGCGATGGTGTCGTTCTGGGGCAGTCCGGCTGCGCTTGATCGTGCCGACAGCATGGTCCGTGAAGCCAATCGTTCGTTGCTGGTGGCTGGCATGGAGCCGGGTCGTTTCGTCGATATGCCGGGGCGCTATGGCGTGATCTATGTCGGCGAAATGAGTGAGGACGGTACCCAGTTCAAGCGTCTGTTTGTCCAGCATGAACACGACGGCAGGCTGGACATCGTCACCGCCAGCGAGGGCCAGCTGTTCTACGATGAGGATGGTGCGCAGCGATTTCTGTCGCTGACCCAGGGCTTCCGTGTCGAGGGCACGCTCGATCAACCCGATTTTCGCACCATGCGTTTTTCGCGCAACGATATCCGCCTGCCCGAGCCCGATCCCGACGGCAAGCGCCGTGCCGAGTCGGTGCGCTCCACCGAGGCGCTGATGGGCAGCGAACAACTGGCCGACCGCGCCGAACTGCAATGGCGACTGGGTGTGCCGCTGTCGGCCTTGCTGCTGGTCCTGCTGGCGTTCCCGCTCGCCAAGGCGCCGCCCCGCGAGCCGCGCTATGGGCGCATCCTGATTGCGGTGCTCGGTTACATCCTCTATGCCAACCTGCTCGCGCTCGGTCGCGGCTGGATGGCTACCGGCGCAGTGCCCGAGTCGCTCGGGCTGTGGTGGATCCATGCCGTGGTGCTGGTGCTGGCGGTGGTGCTGATCCGGCTCGGCGAGCGGATGCCGCGAGGGCGTGCATGAGCCTGCTCAAACGCGCCGACAAGATGATCGCCCGCCAGGTCCTGCTGACCTTCCTGATCGTCTGGGCGGTGCTGGTCGGCATCCATGCTTTTACCGCATTCGCCAACGAGATCGACGAAATCGGCCAGGGCAATTACACGCTTACGGTGGCGCTGACCTATGTCGCCTGGACGATCCCGCGCCGCGCTTACGAAATGTTCGGTATCGCCGCGGTGATCGGCGGCGTGATCGGACTTGGCGCATTGGCACCCACCTCCGAATTGACGGCATTGCGTACCGCCGGCTGGTCCAAGCGTCGACTGGCCTGGTCAACCCTGGTGGTGATCGGCGTGCTCAGCATTCCGGTGATGTGGCTGGGTGAAACCCTGGCGCCCGACGGCGAGAAACGCGCGCAGGGTGTGGTGGTCGGCGCCAAGTCGCAGGACCTGGTGGTCACCAACAACACCGGCATGTGGGCGCGCGATGGTCAGGATCTGCTGAACGCCAAGCAGGGCCGCGTGCTCAAACAGGGCATCGAATTGATCGATGCCCGGCTCTACCGCTTCGACGAACTCGGGCGACTGCTGACCATCACCCGCGGCGCGCTGGCGACGTTTGAGAATGGCGCCTGGCAATTCAACGATGTCTCGCGCTACACCTTCAGCGAGAGTGCGATCGAAACCACCGAGCTTGATCGCTGGCAGTGGGACTCGCAGGTGGATCCCAAACTGCTGTCGTTGTCGATTGTCGACCCGAGTTATCAGCGTCTGGATGATCTGCGCGGTCATATCGAGTACCGCACCCGCAATCGCCTGGATGCCACCACGTTCGAGTCGGCATTCTGGGCGCGCATATTCTTTCCGCTCAGTGTGCTGGCGCCCCTGCTGATTGCCTTGCCCCTGGTGTTTGGTGCCTTGCGTTCGGGCGGATTCGGCAAGCGCCTCTTCATCGGTCTGATGATCGCGGTTGCCTATTACGTGGTGCTGCAGCCGATGGCGATCAACGCCGCGCGCGTGGCCGGCGTCAGCCTGATCCTGGCCTATACCGTGCCGCCGCTGCTGCTGATCACGATCGGTTGGTGGCGGCTCGGGCGTGGCTGAAATCCGAGCCGCCTGACGCTGATCGCCTTCGATCAGGAACCCGCATGCAGGCGCAGCAGACGCGCCGTGCTGCCATCTTCCAGCAGCCAGATTGCGCCGTCCGGCGCCTGCTCGACATCGCGAATGCGCTGGCCCATGGCGAAGCGCTCGGCCTCACGCGCCGTGTTGCCATCGAATTCGATCCGCACCAGAGCCTGTGACGCCAGACCGCCGATGAAGCCATCGCCCTGCCACTGCGGGAACTGGGTGCCCGAGTAGATGATGAAGCCGGCGGGTGCAATGACCGGCGTCCAGTCGATCTCCGGCGCATTGAACTCCGGGCGCGTGGGGTGATCGGGAATATCCTTGCCATCGTAGTGGTTGCCATTGGAGACCAGCGGCCAGCCGTAATTGCTGGCGCGCTCGATCAGGTTGAGTTCGTCGCCCCCGGCCGGGCCCATCTCGTGCATCCACAGGGCACCTTCGGCATTGAAGGCGATGCCGAGCGGATTGCGATGGCCGAGCGACCATACCTCGGCGGCGACGCCGCCCTGATCGGCGAACGGGTTGTCTTTCGGGATACTGCCATCGTCATGCAGGCGGATGGTCTTGCCGAGGTTGCTGGCCATGTCCTGGGCCGGATCGAACTTCTGCCGATCGCCGGAGCTGATCCACAGCATGCCGTCACGATCGAAGGCCAGGCGATGTCCGTAGTGACCGCGTCCGCTCATCTTCGGCACCTGGCGCCAGATCACCTGCAATTCGCCGAGCGCGCCACCACCGACATCATCAAGTGTCAGTTGCGCCCGCGCGACCGCGGCACCGCGCAGGTCGCCGTCGCCGGCTTCCGCGTAGCTCAGATAGACCCAGCCATTTTCCGTGATGCGAGGATGCGGCAGGATGTCGCCGAGGCCGCCCTGGCCGCCATAGTCCACCGTCGGCGCGCCGCTGATCGTACCTACCTTGCCGGTGGCGTCCATGCGCTTGATCGCGCCGCGTTTTTCGGTGACCAGCAGATCGCCGTTGGGCAGAAAACTCATCGCCCAGGGTTCATCGAACTGCGCCAGTACCTGGCTTGCGAATCCGCCACCGCTGGGCGCATCGACCGGCACATTCAAAGCGGCTTCGCCGGCTTTGACTGGCGGCGTGGCGGTTCTCTCTTCACTGCCATTGCACCCGGACAGCGCGAGCACCAGCGCGGTTGAAAGCAGCTTCCTGTTCATGGCGATCTCCGTGGCTGCGGGATCTGCAGCGGTAGCAGGGGATTGTAGGGCGAAATCCAGGGCAGGGCCGCTTCGGCGCTCCCACAGGAGATGGCGCGGCGCAGTCTTGTAGGAGGCCCGAATCGGGCCGACCGCAGTCTCGCAGCATGGCGACAACGGTCGCGCCGCTTCGGCGCTCCCACAGGAGATGGCACGGTGCAGTTTTGTAGGAGGCCCGAAGCGGGCCGACTGCGGTGTGGGTTGGGACCGCGGTCGCGCCGCTTCGGCGCTCCCACAGGAGATGGCGCGGCGCAGTCTTGTAGGAGGCCCGAAGCGGGCCGACCGCAGTCTCGCAGTCTCACCACAACGGTCGCGCCGCTTCGGCGCTCCCACAGGAGATGGCACGGCGCAGTCTTGTAGGAGGCCCGAAGCGGGCCGACCGCAGTCTCGCAGCATGGCGACAGCGGTCGCGCCGCTTCGGCGCTCCCACAGGAGATGGCGCGGTGCAGTCTTGTAGGAGACCCGAAGCGGGCCGACCGTGGTCTTGCAGTCTCACCACAACGGTCGCGCCGCTTCGGCGCTCCCACAGGGAATGGCACGGTGCAGTTTTGTAGGAGGCCCGAATCGGGCCGACCGTGGTCTTGCAGTCTCACCACAGCGGTCGCGCCGCTTCGGCGCTCCCACAGGAGATGGCGCGGTGCAGTCTTGTAGGAGGCCCGAAGCGGGCCGACCGTGGTGTGGGTTGGGACCGCGGTCGCGCCGCTTCGGCGCTCCCACAGGAGATGGCGCGGTGCAGTCTTGTAGGAGGCCCGAAGCGGGCCGACCGTGGTCTTGCAGTCTCACCACAACGGTCGCGCCGCTTCGGCGCTCCCACAGGAGATGGCGCGGTGCAGTCTTGTAGGAGGCCCGAATCGGGCCGACCGTGGTCTTGCAGTCTCACCACAACGGTCGCGCCGCTTCGGCGCTCCCACAGGGAATGGCACGGCGCAGTCTTGTAGGAGGCCCGAAGCGGGCCGACCGTGGTCTTGCAGTCTCACCACAGCGGTCGCGCCGCTTCGGCGCTCCCACAGGAGATGGCGCGGCGCAGTCTTGTAGGAGGCCCGAAGCGGGCCGACCGCAGTCTCGCAGTCTCACCACAACGGTCGCGCCGCTTCGGCGCTCCCACAGGAGATGGCACGGCGCAGTCTTGTAGGAGGCCCGAAGCGGGCCGACCGCAGTCTCGCAGCATGGCGACAGCGGTCGCGCCGCTTCGGCGCTCCCACAGGAGATGGCGCGGTGCAGTCTTGTAGGAGACCCGAAGCGGGCCGACCGTGGTCTTGCAGTCTCACCACAACGGTCGCGCCGCTTCGGCGCTCCCACAGGGAATGGCACGGTGCAGTTTTGTAGGAGGCCCGAATCGGGCCGACCGTGGTCTTGCAGTCTCACCACAGCGGTCGCGCCGCTTCGGCGCTCCCACAGGAGATGGCGCGGTGCAGTCTTGTAGGAGGCCCGAAGCGGGCCGACCGTGGTGTGGGTTGGGACCGCGGTCGCGCCGCTTCGGCGCTCCCACAGGAGATGGCGCGGTGCAGTCTTGTAGGAGGCCCGAAGCGGGCCGACCGTGGTCTTGCAGTCTCACCACAACGGTCGCGCCGCTTCGGCGCTCCCACAGGAGATGGCGCGGTGCAGTCTTGTAGGAGGCCCGAA
>JALHNO010000005.1:24690-230258 GCA_022843465.1 Pseudomonadota bacterium
GCAGTCTTGTAGGAGGCCCGAAGCGGGCCGACCGTGGTCTTGCAGTCTCACCACAACGGTCGCGCCGCTTCGGCGCTCCCACAGGAGATGGCGCGGTGCAGTCTTGTAGGAGGCCCGAAGCGGGCCGACCGCGGTCTCGCAGTCTCACCACAGCGGTCGCGCCGCTTCGGCGCTCCCACAGGAGATGGCGCGGTGCAGTCTTGTAGGAGGCCCGAAGCGGGCCGACCGTGGTCTTGCAGTCTCACCACAACGGTCGCGCCGCTTCGGCGCTCCCACAGGAGATGGCGCGGTGCAGTCTTGTAGGAGGCCCGAATCGGGCCGACCGTGGTCTTGCAGTCTCACCACAACGGTCGCGCCGCTTCGGCGCTCCCACAGGAGATGGCGCGGTGCAGTCTTGTAGGAGGCCCGAAGCGGGCCGACCGCAGTCTCGCAGTCTCACCACAACGGTCGCGCCGCTTCGGCGCTCCCACAGGAGATGGCGCGGCGCAGTCTTGTAGGAGGCCCGAACCGGGCCGACCGTGGTCTTGCAGTCTCACCACAACGGTCGCGCCGCTTCGGCGCTCCCACAGGAGATGGCGCGGCGCAGTCTTGTAGGAGGCCCGAAGCGGGCCGACCGCGGTCTCGCAGTCTCACCACAGCGGTCGCGCCGCTTCGGCGCTCCTACTGTGGCGCCTGGAAGGCAAGGCTGACAAACAGGCTGCGACCGGCGCCCGGAAAATATCGTTCGTTGCCGAAGCTGAGGTCGCCGCGCTCGGCATAGCGGCGATCGGCGATGTTCATCACGCGTGCCGCCAGACTCCAGTGCTCCGACAGCGCGCGTCGCCAGCGCAGATGCGCCAGGCTGTGGCCCGGATAACGCGCGAGATTGCCGGCGTCCATGAAGTAGCCGCCCTGATGCACGAGTTCCAGTTCGAATGTGCCAAGTCTGCGATCGGCGTAGCCGAGCCGGGTTCCCGCGAGCAGGCGCGGTGCGGTGTCGATCTCGTTGCCGGCGCGAATGCTCTCGCCGGCACCAATGCCACGGTCGAAATCGTAACGCTGGATCGCATAGCTGGCATTGAGGCCGAACGACCAGCCGGCCTGATTGACGCCGCCCAAGGCGAGTTCGACGCCACGATGCCGCGTGCGGCCATCGCTTTCATTGAAGCCATTGGCATCGCGAAAGATGAAGTGGCGTTTGCGTGCGCTGTACACGCTGGCTTCCAGCGAGATCGGACCGAAGTCGCGGCGGCTGCCGAGTTCGGCCATGTCGAACACTTCGGTGTCGAGATCGGCTACTTCCTGTCCGCGTTGCAGGCGATACAGCTCGCCCGCCTGCGGAAACCGGAATCCGCGCGCCAGCCGCAGCCAGTACGCGCCATGGTCCAGCCGATGCAGCAGCGCCAGTTTGGGCGCGAGCTGCTGAAAGTGGTCGCGGCGATCCGCAGGCCTCAGGAACAGACAGCCACCAAACCCGCAGGCACTGCCGTCCTCGCGCAGATTGCCATCGGCGGCGCGATTGTCGTAGCGGTATTGCAGACGCTCGCCGCGCAGACCCAGCTGCAGTTCGGTGTCGGCGCTGATCGCCCAGGCATAGTCGACGAACAGCGCCTGCATGGCCGCATCTGCGTGATAGTCGTAATGGACGCCGGCCGGTCGGATGGCCTGCTGCTGCGGCGAGCCGGTGCTGAGGGCCAGCGCCTGGAACTCGCGCAGGCTGCCCTGTGCCCATTCGAGCTCGGCGCCGAACGCCCAGCGCGCGCGCTCATCCCGCAGATTGAACAGGCTGAGCACGCCGGCGCTGCTGCTGGCATTGTCTTCGAGCGGCTGGCCGGGCGCGAAGTGCTGCAGGAACTGCTGCTGGTCGCGACGCAGATAGGGAATGATCTGCCATGAGCGCTGCGTGTCCGCATCGTATTGATAGCGGCTGGCGGCGCGCAGTGCGCGGGCATCACGAAATGCCTCCGGGTTCGCGTTGCTGCGTCTGATCTGCGGATCGCGATAGGCGCTGACACCGCTGATGAAGCCGGCCGTTTCCTGCTGCAATTCGTTGAGCGACAACCAGGAATGCCATGCGCCCGTTTCCCGCACCGACTCGTATGCAAGATGAACCTTGCTCTGCTGATAGCCTTCCTGCGCGCGGAAACTGCCGCTGTCGACATGCTCCGCGCCCAGATAGGTTCCGCGAGCCAGGTCCGAGCGCGACCATGAACCGCGCAGACGGTAGTAGTCGTCGCTGCCGCCTTCGAGGCTGGTCTTCAGTGCCGATGCGTCCAGTGCCGAAGGCGTGCGTACATCGATCACGCCGTGGAGGGCATTGGATCCATGCAGGGCGGATCCGGGTCCGCGCAGGATGTCCACGGCCTGGGCATTGTGGGTGTCCAGTTCAAAGCCGTTGTTGATATTGCAGAAGCCAGCCGGGCGGATCGGCACGCCGTTCTCCGTCCACAGAAACGCACCGCAGGCGCCGGTGCCGGTAAGCACCGGTGAACGGATGGCAGTGAGTTGTTCCTGCCCGCTGCCGCGGCCGACCCAGACGCCGGGTGTGCGCTGTGTCAGCTCGTTCAGATGCGTGGCCGCTACTTGCTCGACTTCCTCACCCTCGATCTGCGTGCTGCTGGCCACCGGCGCGGCGGCTTCGACGCGAACGATCACACGATCCAGCCGTGCCGGGGTCGTCGCCAGCGACGAGTCGGCAATCGGCGGAGACAGCAGCAGCGCAATCTGGATGGGGATCGAATTCATCGGACGCCATCATCGCGGATCGCAGGCGTCGCTGGCGAGGGGCTGGAGTCACGCCCCGGCATCGCGCGGCCTGATCTGCGCTTACTCCGCGGGCGTCTGTCGCCGCAAGGGAATGATCGTGACCGTCCGCGTCGCATCCGAGATCTGGGTCTCGCCCTCCTGGATCAGGCACTGCAGACGCATATTGCGGGCATACAACGCGGCGAGCTCGGCGCTTGCTTCGGCGCTGATCTCGAGTACGCGAAGGTTGTCGAGACGTGCCAGACCGGGTGCGTTCTTCTCCCACCAGAGCCCGAACCCGCGCCCGCCATAGCCCAGCACCATGACCTCGCGCGCCCGCCCGCTGGCCTTGCGCAGCCTGGCCTCATCGGGTTGACCGAGCTCGATCCATTGCTCGATCTCGCCCGTCAACGAACGCCGCCAGAGGTCGGGTTCGTCGTCACTGCTGAGCCCGCGGCCGAACTCGAGACGCTCATCGGCGTTCAGTGCGAACGCCAGCATCCGCAGCATCAGGCGCTGCTCGGTCTCCGAGGGATGCTGCGCCAGCGTCAGGGTATGACTGGCGTAGTAGTGACGATCGATATCGCTGATCTGCAATTCCAGCTTGCAGACGGTGGCCTTCACTGCCATGGGCATTCCGGTTCGGACAATTGGCCATGGTAGCGGGTTGCCAGCCGGGCGCGGTCGGCAGAACCGGTTCCCGTGATGACCATAAGCCTGGGCACCGGTGGAGGGCGGGATTCGTCGATCCGGTGGTCAGTGCCCAGACCAGTGCGCGCTGGCGGGCGAGCCCATCGGCAAGCGGGTGTCTGGAAAATCTCCAGCAGCCGGTCTGTGGAGTATGCCGATTCCCGGGATATTCAAGGTCACCGGAGTATGCTGGTACCAGTCGGCGCACATTCGACGGCCGCCCAGGCCCGCCGTCCCGCGGATCCGGCGACGCGTTGCAAACTTCCGCGCATGCAGTTGATCTGCATCATGTTGCAATACCTGCTTCGGACTAGGCTGGTTGCACGAAGGGAGAAAAAACATGACCGAGTCACGAACCTTTATTGTTGCCGTGCGCGATGAACCCTCGGCGCGTGTCGCATTTGCCCGGGCCAGCCATCTGGCCGCAGCCGGTGATCGCATCGTGCTGGTCCACGCCCGACGGAAGTCCCTGTTCATGCTGATGGGGGCCGGCGAGATGATGCATGCCATTCCGGATCTCGCGCTCGCTGAGCTGTCATCCACCGACTGGTTTGATCAGCTACAGACGTCGTTGGGTGCCCCCGATTCGGTCGACATCGACTGCCGGGTGCTCGATGGTGACCCCGCTGCGGCGATTGCCGATCTGGCGCGCGCCGAAAAGGCGGCAATGATCGTGGTGGCGGGACACCGGCAAGGACTGGTGCGTGAGCTGGCGTTTGGCAGCACCGCATTGCGTATTCTGCGGCGCGCGCCGTGTCCGGTCCTGGTCGCCCGCAATACGGGATCGGACAGCTATCGAGCCGCGACCCTGGCGGTGACCGCAGATCCCTCATCCGAGCGGATCATCGCGGCGGCCACACGATTGCTGCCGAAGTCGGCGATGACCCTGTTGCACGCCTATCGTCTGCCCGACGAAGCCAGCCTGCGGATGCGTGGCGTGCCCGAGGAGCAACTGCTGCCCTTGCGCGAACGCCTGCGCGAGAAGGCGCAGCAGGCACTGCAACCCTTGCTGGCGCAGGCCGCCGGCGCAAAACTGCTGCTGGAATACGGATTCGCGCCGCTGGAAATCGTCGATCACGTTCAGCACGAAAAACCGGATGTGCTGGTGATATCGCAGCATCGCGGCTCCTTGCTGGATGAGCGACTGCTCGGCAGTGTCGCCCAGCATGCGCTGTATCACGCCGGCTGCGATCTCTTGCTGGTTCCGTAGCGGAGCAACCTCCGTCACCCGTTGGCGGCGCATGGGTCCGGGCGTCTGTGCGTCCGGCCCATGCATCAGTCCATCCCCGATCAGTTGGGATCGAGTACGCAGCAATTGCCTTCGTCGCTGGCATTGAGCACCAGCACATTCACCGCCTGGATCTGTTGCAGGCCGTTGCTGACAGGAGTGAACTGCTGACGTGGCAGGTTCACCGGCGACCACGAAAAATTCCAGGGCACGCTGCACTGGGTGTCGCGATTGGGTGTGGTCTGGACGAGATAGAAATCCTGGCCATCGGCGACGCCATCCCAGTCGCTGAAGGTGCTGCCCGCCATCACGAAGCGGTCGCGCTTCAGATCCAGCGCGTAGATTGTCTCGGCACGAATGCTTTGCGTGCTGTAGCGCGTGGCCGCGGCATTCGGACCGAGGTTGACCGGTGTTGCCGACAAGGAAAAACCATCACCCTGGGTGACGCTGCCGCGCAGCGTACCGGCCGCAATCACCGAGCCGGCGCCGACCAGGCCAGCGGGAATTTCCACGACGTCGTAAGCGGTCGCGATGTCCACGGGATCACGCCACATCGACTGCACCATCGGGATGCAACCAAGTGCGCGGAAGCGCACCATGTACAACGGCAGCGAACCGGTGAGTGCTGGCGTGCTGGCGCCGACCAGGACGGTGTCCTGCGGGTAGTTGCCGAAGCCCAGATTGACGATGCCGTAGAAGTCTTCACTGGTGCTGTCGATCAGACCCATCGCGGCATTGCAGACCGGCGCCCCATTGAAGCGGACGCGGAACATCAGCGCGCGGCGGTCACTGCTCCAGTTGCTGCCCGCTGCCGAACTGCCGGCCACCACCAGATCGGGCGCACCGCCCGCTGCCGAGCGGCTTTCGGTCAGGGCGCGGAAGCGCAGTCCCGGCTGCGGCGCCGGCTGCGCGTAGGCGCGATCGAACACCAGTCCGCCGGCCGGGGTAAGCCGCAGGATGCGGCCCTTGGTCGTGCCTGCCGGCGCTGCCACATGCTCGTCGCCGACCACCACGAGATCGCCTGCAGCCAGCGGCGCTGCCGGGTTCTGCGCCTCGATGATGTCGTAGCCAAAGCTGCGATGGCCGCTGGCCAGATTGCCCAGCACGCGCGACCAGATCAGCGCGCCATTGCAGCGGATGCGCAGCACATGGATATGGATTCCGGTGGACTGGCTCACCGAGCCGGTCAGGGCGAAT
This sequence comes from Pseudomonadota bacterium, assembly GCA_022843465.1. Lineage (GTDB taxonomy): Bacteria > Pseudomonadota > Gammaproteobacteria > Xanthomonadales > Ahniellaceae > 0-14-3-00-62-12. The sequence goes on from JALHNO010000005.1 coordinate 30,530, forward strand.
CCACTGCCGTCGCGCAGTTCAACAATGGCCTGGGCTGTCGAGTTGCTGTTGCCGCCAATCCGGTAGGCGCGCTGCCAGAGCGCAATGCCATTATTGTCGACCCGTGAAACCAGGATTTCGGTGGCGGTGGCGGTACGGCGGGTGCCGGCGATGATCGATCCGGCGCCGAGACAGACATTCACCGACTTTACGTCTTCACCGGCATCGCGTGCCGGATTTTCACCATAATAGGCCTCGAAATTCTGGGCCTGCGCCAGCGATGCCAGCAATCCACCCAGCAACAGCGAGCACATCGACAGTGCGCGCCTTGCTGTCCGATCCTTCTGCGTGTTCATAGGAGTCTCCGTGTCGGGAACGCGGTCCGGCGCCGAGGGGGCGACGCACGCCGCGGAGATACGCTACGGATCGGCGGTGGTAACGGAAAGGATACTTGTGGGTCAATCGGGGACAATATGGGAAGGTATTCATTCATGTGAATACCATTTTCATGAATAAATTCGGAATTCCATCACATCATGGCAATCCGCGGCCGCGCCCTTGTCGTGAGCGCAGGTACCCCTGGGTTTGCCGAATACCGGGCCGGTGGCAGCATCCACAAGGCGCGCTGTCGTGGGCGGCGCTCAATCGGAAAGGCGCCCAATCGCCAGGCGGATGCCCCTGGAAAAGTCGGCGCGATTGGCATACTCCGACGCCAGTGCATTCACCTGGTGCGGGGCACGGTACTGGTCGCGTGTCAGCGCAGTATCGATCAGGCCGAGATCGTAGGCGAAATCGTCTGAAAACGCCGGCAGCATCGTGGCGAAGCTGAAAGGTATCCGGTCGGGCACGATCAGGTTGATGTGCCGGACGATATTGCTGGTGCAGTTGTTGCCGAGCGTATGATAGAACTCCGGCTGTTGTGCGATCTGATTGGCGCGCTCCAGCAGGGACACGAGCAGAGCGCGCCGACGCTCGGCTGTGGTCCGAACCGGGTACAGAAAGACCTCATCGCGGCGATGATTGGCGCGCAGGCCGATCAGGTCACGCTCGTCACCGAAAACATAGGCCAGCTCGTACTGGCGCAGCATGCCGAGAACGGGCGAGAACGCTTCGCCTTTTTCCTTGCGGATCTCGACCGAGATCGCGAGATAGTCGCCGTCTTCAAAACCGAAACTGAGAAAGGTATGCGCCGGTCCGCGCCAGTCTGCGAAGGGCTCGACGATGTACCACAGCGACTGCAGCCGTCGCAGATCGTAGGTGCGCGTTTCCCAGTGAACATCGAAATCCTGCACGGATCGATAGAAATTATTGCGCACATTGCTGATCTGCACCTGGTCGCCATCGATCACGGCGTGCGCGATCCGGTCCTGGTCGAGCGCCCAGTCGCGCGTATTGGACGGTCGTACCAGGGCGATCAGGATCAGGTAGGCCAGCAGGCTGACTACGACTGTTGCCAGCAGGAGTCGAAGCGATTTCTGAAGGCGACTGCGCACAGGGCTCATGGTGCGCGTATGGTAGTGGCAGCCCGGGGCGACGTCGCGCGACCTTCAAAGCGGTCGGCTCCAAGCCGCGCTATCGGATCAGCGGAGTACCAGTAGACCGAGCATGAGCACGGCGACCGTGCCGGTGAGCGGCAGGCCCCGGCGCTGCGAGCAGGCGGTCGGTCGCCGTCAGATCGACATTGTGGACTGCATTCGGCACCGTTCTCCGTCGATATCGGTACGACCGAGCGCCTGAGTCCAAACGCCTGTGGCGGTGACGACATCATCGGTTGCAGTCCACGCCCCACCCCGATGGTGAACCTCGTGGCCAGATCGACTCTGCCCAGTTCCGCGACGGCCTCGAGTGATGGATCGAACGGCAACGCCCGAGATGCGAAGAGTGCGTCGTGGCTGCTGGCAGCGCGCCGATCGGAAGTCCGATCGGCGCCAGCCAGGGAGCGCTGCGTCGAGTTCCGCATGGACTTGAGCCCGCAGCTACGGGCATGATGCATCCCTTGCGTCCGGCCGTGTCCGCCCGAAATGCTTACACCTGAAATCCTGACCCAGCAGTACGCATCGCGTATCCTGTTCGAATGCATTTCGGGCAGTCGCGCTTATGGCACGTCGAACGCCCACAGTGATGTCGATATCCGCGGTATCCACGCCCAGCCAGCGGTGAGTTTCATCGCGCTCAAGCCACCGCAGGAACTGATCGCCGATGATCGCCACAATACGGTCTACTACAGTCTGCGCCGCACGATCGAACTGCTGACCTCGGCCAATCCGAATATCCTCGAGCTGCTCTACATGCCGGAAGACTGCATTCGCGTCGACACCCCCGAGATGGCGCGCCTGCGTGAGAGACGGCAGCTTTTCATCACCCGACAATGTGCCGATACGCACATCGGCTATGCCTTCAGCCAGATCAAGAAAGCCAAAGGCCAGAACAAGTGGATCAACCAGCCCAAGCCGGAACAGCCACCGCGCAAGGAGGCGTTCTGCCATGTATTGACCCGCGCTGCGCTGGCGACCCGGACCGAGGTTCCGTGCCGCCCGCAGCCGCTCGACGACACCGGAATCCAGCTTGCGCACTGCCATGCGGCGCGGTTGGAACATGCCCAGGATGGCTATCGTCTGTATGGCTATGGTGGGCGGGCACGTGGTGTGTTTCGCGGCGATGTGCTGGCGGTTGAATCGATTCCACTGGCCGATGAGGCCACGCACTTCGTTGGACTGCTGTTCTACAACGAGCGCGGCTGGCGCCATGCCATGGACGATCATCGCAACTACTGGACCTGGCGATCCGAGCGCAATGAGGCGCGTTGGCGTCAGCAGGAGGCTGGCGAACTCGACTACGATGCCAAGAACATCATGCACACGGTCCGGCTGCTGATGTCGGGACGATCCATACTCCAGCATGGGGCGCCGATCGTGCGTTTCGACGGCGCCCAGCAGGCCCTGTTGATGAAGGTGCGCTCGGGCGGCTTTTCCTATGCGGAAGTGATGGCGATGGCCGAGGACATCAAGGCCGAATGCGCGCTGTTGCGAGACCAGGCGGAACTGCCCGAAGTTGCCGATTTCGGATCGGCCGAGCGTCTGTTGCTGGAACTCACCGAGCACTGGGAGCAGCGATGTCGGTAATCGAGTCAATTGAACGCGCCATCGCGGAGATCGAACGTCAGCACGATGTGCGTGTGCTGTTTGCCGCCGAGTCCGGCTCGCGGGCCTGGGGCTTCGCATCGCCGGACAGCGATTTCGATGTGCGCTTCATCTATGTGCATCGGCGCGACTGGTATCTGAGTATCGACGAACCGCGTGATGTGATCGAGGCAATGCTGCCCGGTGATCTGGACCTGTCCGGCTGGGAGCTGCGCAAGACCCTGCGTCTGTTTCTGCGCTGCAATCTGGCGCTCAACGAATGGCTGGGTTCGCCGATTGTCTATCGCGAGCACGGAGACTGTGCGCAGCGGATGCGCGCGCTCGTCACCGACGGATTTCGCGCCCCGGCGGGCTATCACCACTACCTGCGCATGGCCCAGAGTGTCTACGCTGAGCATCTCGCGCAGGATCCGGTTCGACTGAAGAAACTGTTCTACGTGCTGCGGCCCTTGTTGGCCTGTCGCTGGATTCGCGCTGCCGCCAGTCAGCCGCCCACCGAGTTCCAGCATCTGCTCAGCGCGGACTGGGTCAGCGCAGCCGAGCGTGGTCTCGTGGCCGACCTGCTGATCGAAAAGGCCGACGCCAGCGAGTCCTATCGCCGCCCGCTCGCAGCCGAGACGCGACAGTGGTTCATCGACGAACTGGCGGTCGCTGCCGCGGCGGCCAGCACCATTCAGTCCCGTGCCAGCCTGGATTCGGCAACGCTCGACACCCTGCTGCGCGATTGTGTGGCCTCGTTCGAGGCCCAGTAGCCAGCGTTTGCGTTGCGCATCGTGGCCTGTGAATTCGGGGGGGTCTTGCAGGATCGAGGGTTCCGCAGGATCGGGCATTTCGTAGGATGTGGTGAACGCAGTGAACCGCATCGGCTTCGGTACGCGCCGTCGTCGTCACCAAAGGCGACGCAGCCCCGCATTGATGCGGTTTGCGTTGCTCACCACATCCTACGATTTGGTGATGCCCTGGACGTTCCGCAAAAGCGGGCATTTCGTAGGATGTGGTGAACGCAGAACCGCATCGATCATCTGCGTCACCTGCACTGCGCATCCCTGGAGCGTACTCATCGACAGAACTGCGGAATCTCGATGTCGATGTGGACGCCGTTACCGGGCGTGCTTTCGCAGTGGATCGTGCCACGCAACAGCAGGCTGACCAGGTTGTAGGCAATGTGCATGCCGAGCCCGGTGCCGCCCTGTCCGCGATTGGTTGTGAAGAACGGATCGAAGGCGCGAGCCAGCACATCGGCGGGCATCCCGCGGCCATTGTCGCTGTAGCGGATGTGCACCATCGGCATGCCCTCAGCCGTTGCTGTTCCCGGGCCGGCGACGATCCGGATCACACCGCCGGACTTGTGTGCGAAGCCGTGGCTCAGGGAATTGGCGATCAGATTGTTCAGCACCGCGGTGATGGCGTCCGGATACGTGCACATGGCGAGGTCGCCCGGACAGTCGATGACGAGTTCGTGCGAGCCCAGTTGCTGACCGGGTTGCAGGCCGAGCGCAAGCTGTTCCAGCAGGGAAACCAGACGTATTTCGCGCAGCGATTCCCGGGAAGGATCCACCGAGACGCGCTTGAATGTGCGCACCAGTCGATCGGTGCGTTCGAGGTTGCGCAGTATCATCTCCGTGCACAGGCCGGCGAGTTCGGTGAATGCCTTGATGCCGGCCGGCGTCGGCGGCGCATTGGCGAAGGAGCGTTCCAGGCTGCGCAGTTCGCTCTGCAGATGCGAAGCCGCGGTCACGCTGACACCAAGCGGCGTATTGATTTCGTGCGCGACCCCGGCCACCAGGGTGCCCAGTGAGGCCATCTTCTCGGCAGCCACCAGTTGCCGCTGGGCGCCCTTGAGTTCGACCAGGGCGGCTTCCGCGCGTGACTTGGCCTCCTGCAGTTCGCCGGTGCGTTCCAGGATAAGGCGCTCGAGGCGTTGAGCGTGCCGTTGCATCCGGGCAGAGCGAAACTGGTAGCCGGCGTGCACCAGTGCTACCGCGAGTGCGCCCAGCAGGAGTTTGAACCAGAGGGTTTGCCAGAACGCCGCCTGCACCACAACCGGCAGGTCGATCCCGTTGGCGGTTGCCATCCCCGAACGCGTCGAGCCACGAATCTGCAAGACGTAGTCCCCCGGTGCCAGTCCTCCATAGGAAGCCAGTCGGTGATCGTGATCGACGCTGGTCCATTCCTCATCGTAGCCGAGCAGGCGATACCGGTAGTGGCGTCGCTTCGCCGCGGCGAAATCCAGCGCGGCGAATTCGACGCTCAGAATGCGCGTCTCTGGGCTCATCACGATCTGCGGCAAGGTTCTGCCGATCGGTTGCAGCGTGCCATCGAGCCGGACTTCGGTGATCCGCAGCGGTGCCGCGTAGGTCGCTGGCTTGAAGGCGGCTGGATCGATGACCAGTAGTCCCTTGCTGCCGCCAAACAGCATCAGCCCATCGCGGGTCCGGGTGTAGGAGCGGAACCAGGGCGTACCGATGTTGACGCCATCGCCTCGGGTCAACGCCCGCACCTGCATCGAAGTCGGATCGAGCACATAATCCTGGGTCCAGATGCGGCCCTGGGCGTCCTCCAGCAGATTGGCGCCGAACGGCTTGCCGAAGATTTCCAGCCTTGCGCTGATATTCTCAAGTGCGAGTTCTGACCCGTTCCACGCGGCGGCACGGTAGAGGCCCTCGGAGGTGTCGATCCACAGTCGGCCTTCGCGATCGCGCAGCATGCCGACGATGCTCAGCGGCGGATTGAGGGTTGCACCGATCCGCATATCGATCGAGCGCAGTTGCGACGCGCCGGGCGCAAGCGTAAACAGCCCGACCGATCCGCAGCCGATCCAGAGTCTGCCATCAGGATCCAGCACCAGGGCATTGATGTCGCCGGAGAAGGTGTCACCGCCGATGCTGGAAAGCAGTTCGATGCGATTGCTGGCGGGCGACCAGGTGGCGAGACCGACATTGCTGCCGATCCAGAGTTCGCCATTGTCGCCGGCGAGCAGGCGGCGAACGGTGGCATGCCGGAGGACTTCCAGCCCTGCCACCGGCATCAGGCTGTGCTGCGCCGGATCGACTCGGTTGAGTCCGGCTATCGTGCCGACCCAGACCGAACCATCGCCGGTCTGCGCAAGAGCGCTGACCTCGGCGCTGCTGAGCACGCCGTCGGCAGCGCCCCTCATGCGGATTCCCGAAAGCAGTCCGCGCCGACGATCGAAGACGTCGACGCCATTGTCGCGCGTGCCGATCCAGATCTCGCCATTTGCCAGTTCAAGCACACTGCCGACATCGGCACTGCTCAGGCTGCCATCGCGGTTGTAGCCGGCGTGCACGACGCGCACGGCCTGATTGGCGGGATTGTGGCGCTGCAGGCCGCCGCCGAAGCCGCCAAGCCAGACATCGCCCGAGCGATCCTGGATCATGCTGCGGACATGGGCGAGCACCAGGTCGGAGGCGCCGAAGGGATCGCGACGAATATAGCGCCGGATCTTCAGTCGTTCGCTGTCGACCACCACCACGCCGCCGTAGCCCGCCAACCAGATCTCCTCAGGTCCGGGTTGCAGCATGCCCATTACCAGCGGATCGGCGTTGTTCCAGGCGCCTTCGCCGCTCATATCGATCGGACGGAGTTGCTCTGCGTCGGCCGATACGACAAAGGCGCCGCGCCTGGTCGTACCGATGCCGATGCGGCCGTTCGCCAATGCGTTGATACTGCGGACCTGTTGAGCAGCCAACGGGTCCGAAGCCTCCGTGCTCGAGAACATTCGCTCGATCAGACCGCCATTGGCGTGACGTCGCATCAGTCCATTCCACGATCCAATCCAGAGATCGCCGCGCTGATCGACCAGGAGCGCAAGGATCCGCGTATCGGCCTCGACGCCCAGGGCCAATGGCCCGGCACTGATGTGTTCGATGCCGCCTGTGTCTGGATCGACGCGGTCCAGGCCCCTGCGGGTGCCCACCCAGATCCGTCCGCCATGGTCCTCGACCAGCGCAAGCACGGAGTCGTGCGCCAGACTGCCCGAGTCAAGCGCTTCGTGCTGATAATGAACATAGGCGCCAGTTGCAGGATCCAGCATCGAGAGCCCATGGGCGTCGGTGCCGACCCAGATGCGCCCATGCGAATCGGCCAGCAGGGAGCGGATGAAGACGCCACCGAGCGAGCGTTCGGAGTTGGGATCCGTGCCGATCCGCAGAAAGCGATAGCCGTCGTAGCGAAACAGCCCGTTGGGTGTCCCGACCCACAGGAATCCATCGCGGTCCTGAACGATCACGGTGACGTTCTGGTTGGGAATTTCTTCGGCACTGCCGACCGATTCGAAGTAGACCTCGCCGAATATCTCGGCGCCGGTGGCAAGGCTGTGACAAGCGATCAGCGCACACAGCAGGCCCAGCCGATGCCAGAGCGCGAATGTCGGACGCGGCTGCGACCGCCGGCTCATCCGACACCGGTTCGCACTGCGGGACCCCGGATCGTCCAGCGCCCAGCGACGCCTACGCGCATACCACTGCCCCCATGCAGATCTGGCCCGGGCCAGGATGAAGCGAACGTGTTGCCGGGAGACGCGCAGGGATAACGACGCCCGTGCGCAACCCTGCTGCGAATGTACTCCGAATGCGCTGGGGGTGGGGCAAGCGGTGCGCAAGTGGCGCAAGAATCTGTCGCCCGTGGCTGAAAATTGGCTGATCTCGCTTGCAGGAAAGGGTTCAGGCCTGCTTGTTGCGCTGGTCCTGCCGGCTCTGCAGCATGGCTGCCATCCGTTCGTGAATCAGGTTGACCGCCTTCAACGGACGCACCATGACCTTGAACTCAACGATCCGGCCATCGGCATTCCACTTGATCAGATCGACACCGTTGACCACGATGCCGTCGATCGTGGTCTCGAACTCCAGCATCGCATCACTTGGGCCGATGATCTCGCGGACATAGCGGAAACTGTCGTTGCAGAACACCTGGAATGCTGCGGACAGATAGCCCACGGTCATCCGCTTGCCCACTTGCGGTGCGTGCACCACCGGTGAGTGAAAGACCGCATCGTCGGCAATCAGCTGATCGAGCCCCGCCGGGTTGCGCTGCTGCACCAGTTGATGCCAGGTCTGGATCGGGTGCTTGGTCATCGGTGTTCTCCGCGGTAGCCTGCAGTGCGTGAACTCTCAAGTCTGGCCCGGCAAGCATCCCGGCCTGGTCGCTGCGCAGGCGGTTCGAGAGTTCCCGGTTCGAATCGGGATGCTCGCATCACGATCGCGCGCCGGCAAGCGGAGCCGTCGTTCTCTGTGCGCCGCAACCGGTTCAGGCGAACACTTGCGCGTGCGCCACCGTCGGCAGCATCGAAGACGATGCCCTGTCCGAGGTCGGGTTCAGTCGCGCTTGGCGGGTCGCATCGACTTGCGTCGCTGCAGGTCCATCCGGCCGCGCTGGGTAATGCTCCACTTGCCGCGCTGCTGTTCGACCAGGCCGAGTTGTTGCAGACGCAGCATCACTGGCTCGTCGACCTGACCGCCATGGGCTTGGCCACGTCCCATCAATTCCAGTGCGACCAGTTCCTCACGTCGTATCGGGTGTCCGCTCATGTTGATACTCCATTCGAGTTGACCACGACGGAGTTCAGCCGCCTGCTGGGTTGCGCCCATTCACGGCCTCATTGTGTTGCGCGCCGCGAATGCTCAGCAGCATCCTCGCAATACCGGGCGGACGCAATGGCAAGATCGCCGCCGGGTGTGGTGAGCGCAGTGAACCGCATCGGCTTCGGTACGCGCCGTCGTCGTCACCAAAGGCGACGCAGCCCCGCATTGATGCGGTTCGCGTTGCGCACCACATCCTGCGATTTGGTGAAGCCTTTGGCGTTCCGTAAAAGCGGGCATTTCGTAGGATGTGGTGAATGCAGTGAACCGCATCGGCTTCGGTACGCGCCGTCGTCGTCACCAAAGGCGACGCAGCTCCGCATTGATGCGGTTCGCATTGCGCACCGCATCCCGCGATTTCGGGTTGCCCCTGACGGTCCGTAGCATCGGCAGTTCCGCAGGATGTACTGGGGTTTTACTTGTCGGCAATCCGATAGGCCGGGAGCTTCTTGCGGATCAGCTTGTTCTTCAGCACCACGTAGTCCGGCAGGCCATCGGCGCGATACGGTGGATAGGCTTCGCCAGCGATCAGCGGAGCCAGATAGCGACGCGCGGCCGCGGTGATGCCAAAGCCATCGGCGCGGATGAAGTCCGCCGGCATCTTCTTCTCGTGATTGGCGATGTCGTTGAGTGCGGCCGGTTCTATTTCCCAACGGTACGGCGATGAGGCCCGGCGCCGGATCACCGGCATCACCGCATTGAGACCGGCGAGCGCGTAGGCCACTGCGGCCTTGCCGACGGCATAGGCCTGCTCGGAGTCTGTCTTCGAGGCAATGTGGCGCGCCGAGCGTTGCAGGTAATCGGGCATCGCCCAGTGGTACTTGTAGCCGAGTTCGCGCTTTACCAGCTCGGCCAGCATCGGTGCCACGCCGCCCAGTTGGCTGTGGCCAAAGGCATCGCGGGTGCCAACCTCGGAGAGGAACTTGCCGGCAGCATTCCTGACGCCCTCGGATACCACGACCGTACACCAGCCGACCTTCTCGACTGTCGCCTTGACCTTGGCAAGAAACTTCGCCTCGTCGAACACCAGCTCAGGGAACAGGATGATATGCGGCGCATCGGTTTCCTTGCGCCCGGCCAAACCGGCAGCGGCTGCCAGCCAGCCGGCGTGGCGGCCCATGACCTCCATCACGAACACCTTGGTCGAGGACTCATGCATCGAGGCGACGTCGAGGCTGGCCTCGGTGATCGACACCGCGGTGTACTTGGCCGCCGAACCAAAGCCCGGGCAGGTATCGGTGACCACCAGATCGTTGTCGACCGTCTTCGGCACGCCGATGCACTGCAGCGGATAGCCGAGCTTGCCGGCGATCTGCGAGAGCTTGTTCGAGGTATCGGCCGAGTCATTGCCGCCGTTGTAGAGAAACCAGCGGATGTCGTGCGCGCGGAACACATCGATCAGGCGCTGATACTGCTCGCGGTTGTCTTCCAGTGACTTGAGCTTGTAGCGGCAGGAACCAAAGGCGCCGCCCGGCGTATGCCGCAGAGCCTTGATCGCCTCGACCGATTCCAGGCTGGTGTCGATCAGTTCCTCGCGCAGTGCGCCGATGATGCCGTTTTTCGCGGCATAGACCTTGCCGATCTTCTTGCTCTTGCGCGCGGCTTCGATGACACCGGCGGCGCTGGCGTTGATCACGGCGGTGACGCCGCCGGACTGTGCGTAGAGGAGGTTGCCTGCGGACATGGGGTTCCTTGACGGTTCGGGTTTACGGATGGACTCAGAGCCGGGCTGGCTGCGCGCCGGCGCGACAGGCAACAGGGCGCGGGCCTGAAGGTTCACTCAGGCGCCGACCGGCGTGCCGCGATTCACGTAGTGATCGGACATCACCTTGGCCATCGCCGCGGTCAGCTTCTTGCCGGTGGGAATATGCAGGAATTCGTTCGGGCCGTGCGCATTGGATTTCGGACCGAGCAGGCCGGTCACAACGAATTGCGCGTCCGGGAAGCGTTCCTGCAGCATGCCCATGAACGGAATCGTGCCGCCTTCACCCATTGCCGCCGAACTTGGCCCGAAATAGGTCTTCGAGGCGGTGTCGATGGTGTCGGCGAGCCATGGCTTCAGCGAAGGTGCTGCCCAGCCCTGCGAAGACTTCTCGATCTCGAACTCGACCTTGGCGCCGTAAGGGGGATTCTGCTCCAGCATTTCCTTCAGCTTGTGCGACGCGATCACCGGATCCAGCGTGGGCGGCAGCCGGATCGAGAGCTTGACGCTGGTCTGCGGCCGCAGCACATTGCCGGCGCTGCCGAGCTCGGGCAGGCCATCGGCACCGGTGACCGAAAGGGTCGGACGCCAGGTGCGGTTGAGCACCAGTTCGGACAGATCGCCAGCCATCGGCTGCATGCCCGGTGGCCACGGGAACTTGTCGTAGACATGACTGCCCAGCACCTCCGCCGATTGCTTGGCCTGGGCGCGGCGCTCGGCCGGGATTTCGACGTTCAGCACATCGGCGTGGATCTTGCCGGTGCTGGAATCCTCGATACGGTCGAGCAGATTGCGCAGGATGCGGAACGAACTGGGCACGATGCCGCTGGCATCACCCGAGTGCACGCCTTCTTCCAGGACCTTGACCTTCAGGGTGCCGCCGGCGAGGCCGCGCAGGGACGTGGTCAGCCACAGCTGATCGTAATTGCCGCAACCGGAATCCAGGCAGACCACCAGCGAGGGATTGCCGATTCGGTCGGCGAGGTGATTGATGTAGAACGGCAGATCGTAGGAGCCGGATTCTTCGCAGCCCTCGATCACCACGACCACGCGCGAGTGATCGATGCCGCGTTCGGCGAGTGCCATCACCGCGGTCAGCGATGCATAGGTGGCATAGCCATCATCGGCGCCGCCGCGACCGTAGAGCTTGTCGCCGGCGAGGACCGGTTTCCACGGCGAAAGATCGACCGCCCAGCCGATCATTTCCGGCTGCTTGTCCATATGGCCGTACATCAGGATGGTGTCGTCGCCCTTGCCGGGGATCTCGATGAACAACAGGGGCGTGCGTCCTTCGAGCTGGATGCGATCGACCTTCATGCCGGTGATCGGCTGCGCGCGTACCCAATGCTCGATCAGGTCCATCGCCTCGGTCATGTAGCCGCGCTGTTCCCAGTCGGCGTCAAACATCGGCGACTTGTTCGGAATTTTTATGTATTCGCACAGCTGCGGAATGATCTGGCGTTCCCACATTTCATCGCAGAAGGCGTAGAGCTTGTCGCTGTTCATCGAATCTCCCTTGCAGGTCGGCGCTGCAGCCAGGGCTGCGGCTGACGGATGGCTTGCTGGCAGCGGATGCCGGCGTCTGGCGCAGATGCCGGTATCGGGTCGCCAGTGTAGCAAGGCGCCGCGGTCGGGTTCTGACGAAGCGGTGTCAGCCGCTGAATCAGTCGCTTGCGAGATTTCGCAGGCAATCCCGCGGCAAGTTCGGTGGCTATATCCGGAGACGCCCCGAGGCCCGCGCTGGGGTCGCTGCGTAGAGTGTGCAGCGTGCGGTGACGAGGTCGCCGGCACTGATTCGCAAACCAACCCAACCTGCAAACTTGCCAAGGAGAAACCCATGAACTTTTTCAAAGCCCTGATGTTGAGCGTCCTGTTCGCCTTTGCCTCGGTCGCCGCCGCGGCGGGCCCGGTCAATATCAATACCGCCACCGTAGAACAACTGGTCGAACTCAACGGCGTCGGTGAGGCCAAGGCCAAGGCGATCGTTGCCTATCGTGATGAGCACGGCGCCTTCAAGAGCATCGAGCAACTCGCCAACGTCAAGGGCATCGGCCTGAAGACGGTGGAGAAGAACCGCGACATGATCAGCATCGGCGCGCCCAAGCCGGCGGTCGCCAGCAAGTCCTGACCGCAGCTTCCGGTCTGCAGGAACCCGGTCCGCGCAGGCGGCCGGGTTGCTGCGTTCAGCGCCTGCAGAGCTGCGAGCTGGCGTCAATATTCCGCTGTGGCCCCGCTACCATCTGGGTTTCCTGCCCTGGTACCGGCCTGCCGATGTCCCTGATTCGATTTCGTGATTTGAGTGCCACGCCCTGGAAGAATGGCCTGGGGCGTACCTGGGAGATCGCCGTGCAGCCTGATGATGGCGCCGGATTCCGCTGGCGGCTGAGCCGGGCCGGCATTACCGAAACCTGCCTGTTTTCGTCCTACCCGGGCGTGCGCCGCTGGCTGGCGCTGGCCGCCGGGGGAGCGCTCGAGTTGCGCATCGATCAGTGGCCCCCGCACACGCTGGAACGCCCGGGTGCCTGGTTGAAGTTCGATGGCGGCGCGCGCGTGGAGTCGGTGCCACTGGACGGCGATGTCGAAGATTTCAATCTGATGCTGGCCGATCCGGCGCTGGATGCCGAAATGTTGCATCGTCCGCTGCTCGGCTCGATGGTCCTGGTTCCAGAGCCCGGGGTAATCACGATCCTGCATCTGCTCGACGGTCAGGCCCAGCTGCAGGGCAGTCCGGGCAGCAAACTGGTGGCCGCTGACACCCTGATCCTGCGTGGCGACCAGGCCAATGCCCGCATCCAGCGCATCGTCGGTGGTGGTGATGCGCTGATTGTCCGCATTTTTCCGCGCCTGGATGCCGAGCTGGATGCGGCGTCAGAAATGCAGATCGGGGCCTGAGCGTGCGCGCCTGTCAGCGCAGGCCACCAGGCTCACTCCGGTAGGCGCGGCTTCGACAGCTGGAAGGCGAACGCGCGCTGGGACACCACACCGCCCGGGCGCAGACCACCCATCACGAAGAGTTCACCATTGGCTTCAGGCAGACTGCGGACGTCAGTGATCGGCACCGGCAGCGCTGCGTGCTGATGCCACTGGCGTTTCTCGAGATCAAAGCTGAAAACCTCGTCGCTCAAGGTCAGCGCCGAGCCGTCAAAGGCTTTGCCGTTGTAGCTGTAGGGCTGTTCCGCGCCGCCCGCAAACACCACGCGGGTGCCGTGCTGACGGGTACCGGCCGCGGCCATGCGGTAGCGTGGCTTGCCGGGATGCGGCGGAATCGATTCCCACTTCAGCTCGGCCACGGTGCTGCCGAGCGTGCCCAGGAAACACGCGTTGCTGATCGCAAACACCGGCTTGCCATCGGGCCCTGGTGTCGCGGTCATGCCATCGCAGATGACGATATGGTTGTCGATCAGCGCGCCAGCGTGACCCGCGAGGGCCAGCGGAATCGGCTCGGTCAGCTCGATCAGCGCGGTCTCAGTGTCGAAGACCTGCACATCCTGTGAGGTGTTGTACTGCATCCAGCCGCCGACATAGAGCACGTATCGGTTCTGCCACGCCACCGCCACGGTGTCATCGATGCGGGCACCCAGGCCTTCGAGCGGTTGCAGGGTGTCGGTCTGCGGGTCGAAGGCGTAGTCGCCCGCCATGGTGTTCTCGGTGCCATCCTGCTCCAGGGTGTAGCCGCCACCGATCCAGATGCCGCGGCCCACCAGGGTGGCCGAAGTCGACAGGCGACCGGCCTCTTCGGGGAACTTGCCGACGCTGCGCCAGGCGTCATCGCGCACCGAGTAGGCGAAAATATCCAGCGATGCGTCGCTTCGGCGCAGGCCTGGGCCCATGCCCTGGAAGCCGAAAATCTCCAGTCCGCGCTCGGTGCTCGCCGCGGCCAGCGACCAGGACGTGCGTGCTGCCGGCAGATCGGCCAGATTGCGCGGAGCCGGGGTGCGATCGCCGCAGGCGATCAGGCCGAGCGTGCAGGACAAGAGGACCGTGAGGCGCTGGATCATGGCAATCGGATACTGGCTCTTTGGTGCGAACATCAATGATATCAGTCGGACTCGCGGCGATGGCTGGCGCGGGCGATCTCCGATTCAGCAAAGACATCGCCGCCCGAGCGGGCGGCGATGCACGCGACTGCCTTCCGTCGATTACGGGTCTGGAACGAAATGCCCGGCAAAGGCGCGCGGTTCACGCTCGTACAGGCGGCTGCGGCGTGGGATCACCCCGCGTTCGACCAGGTGCGCATAGGTGTCGTACTGCAGTTCGACGATGGCGTCCGGGCGGTTGGAGGCGCGGCGGAATTCGGTCGTGCGTACCGGCGCATACTCGCGATCACCATGCGCGGTGCCGAGTTCGCTGTGCTGGTCGCGGCCTGCCCGTGCCGAACGCTTTGCCAGTGCGCCCGAGCCGGATGCCGCATCAGCGGCGGGCGCCGGTGCCGACTGGCCGAGTCGACCAGCCTCATTGGGTGCGCTCCTGTAGCGGCTGATCTCCTGATCATCGTGCCGCCAGATCGGCGCGGCCTCGCGGAACACCGCCACGCCGATCACGCCGACATTGTGCGGGCGGCCGGTGCGCGCCGCATAGCTGTCCCAGGGCGCGGTGAAGACGAACTGGGCAATCTGGTTGTGGCTCTTGCGCCAGCCGCTGACCTGGGTGCTCTGATACGGCGCCAGCACGTAGCCGGACTGGTTGGGGTCCGCAGATTGTCCGGTGATGGCATTGACGCCGTCGACACTCAGAACTGCAAGTACGCGTTCGCCGCTGCGGTTGCGCAGGTTGACGCTGTAGCGATGCCCGGGTTCACCGGCGATGTAGCTATTGCCGCGGGATTCGAACAAGGGCATCTGGCGACCGGTCTCGCGATCGATCACTTCGATGTCGACCAGGTTGCGGCCGTACGCGGAGGCGTTGCCGGCAAACAGGCCGGTGAGGGCGAGGGCGATGGCGATCATGCGTTTCATGCTGTACTCCTGTCTTGTGGTGCCGGGCTCTGCACTGCCTGGCAACTACAGGAAACGGCATCACCATGGAATCGGGGTTGCGTGGAGTTGTCGGCCCATGCATCGATTCAGCTCCGGTTGCCAACTGCAGCGCACGGACGGAGTGATCTGGAGCCCGTGCGGCGCACATGCGATGATGCCCGCTGGTATCGGCCCGACTTGCCACGCAGCCGCGTGATAGCCGCAACGGCACGCTGCCTTGCTCACCGCTATAGCTTTTCGAAGAGAGTTTCATGAATCGTCGCGTTCTCACTGGCATCACCACCACCGGTTCACCGCATCTTGGCAATTACGTGGGCGCAATCCGCCCCGCGATTGCGGCCAGTCGCAATGCCGAGGTCGAGTCGTTCTATTTTCTTGCCGATTATCACGCCCTGGTGAAATGCCAGGACCCGCTGCGCATCCAGACTTCGACCCTGGAGATCGCGGCCAGCTGGCTGGCACTGGGGCTCGATCCCGAGCGCACCTTCTTCTATCGCCAGTCGGACATTCCAGAGATTCCGGAGCTGACCTGGCTGCTGACCTGCGTCGCCGGCAAGGGCCTGCTCAACCGCGCGCATGCCTACAAGGGCGCGGTCGACGCCAATATCGCCGAGGGCAATGATCCGGATGCCGGCATCAGCATGGGTCTGTTCAATTATCCGGTGCTGATGGCTGCCGATATTCTCGCGTTCAATGCGCATCTGGTGCCGGTGGGCCGCGATCAGATCCAGCACATCGAGATCGCGCGCGATCTGGCGCAGCGCTTCAATCATCTCTATGGCGAACACTTCACTTTGCCCGAGGCATTGATCGAAGCGTCCTCGGCGATCCTGCCCGGGCTTGACGGCCGCAAGATGTCCAAGAGTTACGACAATACGATTCCGCTCTGGCTCGGTGAGACCGCGCTGCGCAAGGCGATCATGGGCATCGTGACCAATTCGCAACCGCCCGGTGAGGCCAAGGATCCGGACGATTCGCATGTGTTCGCGCTGTTCCAGGCTTTTGCCACGGAGGCAGAAATCGCAGCGATGCGCCAAGCCTATGCTGAGGGGATCGGCTGGGGTGAGGCCAAGCAGCAGTTGTTCGAGCAGATCAACCGTGAGCTGGCGCCTGCGCGCGAGCGTTACTTCACACTGATCGGGAATCCGGCCGAGGTCGAGCAGATCCTCCTGCGTGGCGCCGCGCGCGCGCGGGCGCGCACGAGTGCGCTCATTCGCGATCTGCGCCACGCCGTCGGCTTGCGTTCACTGGAACTGGGGGTGCACAAGTCGCCAACTGGTGGAAGCGATATCCCGGCGGCCTTTGAGGGGAGAGGAGAGTCTCAAATCGCTGCTGGCGCGATCAGCATCGACCCTTCATCAGTGCGACCGCTGGTCATCAAGAATTATCGCGAGCAGGACGGCAAGTTCTATTTCAAGATCCACTCCGGCGCCGGCGAACAGCTGGTGCAGAGCATGGCCTTCGATCAGCCCAAGGCCAGCGGTCTGCTGATCGCAGCGTTCAAACAGACCGACCCAGGGCAGTTGCAGATTGTCGAAGGCGTGCTGCGCTTCGGTGAAGACCAGGCGCTGGGATTGGCGGATGTCTCGCTGCTTGAACAGATCCGCGCTGGCCTGCGCAGCCTGCAGATCGAGCAGAGCAAGCAGGGCAAGGAGAACCAGCGATGATTCGATCCATAACCGCTGACACTGGGCAGGCTGAGCGGTGATGTTTCGTTATCTCGCCCTGATCCTGTTCCTGCCCTGGTTCGCGATTATCGGATTCGCCTACTGGCATCTGCCGCGCGGCCTGCCGCGACCAGCAAGTCGGCGGCGTTTCGACTGGAGCGTCATTGCCGTGGCCATGCTCGTGGCACTGGGCGGCGCGCTGGTAGCTCTGGACATGCCCTGGCAACACAGCGGAAAAATCTGGCCGCAGGTGGCAGCGGTGTTGTTCGCCTACGGCGCGTTCCTGTCGATGATGTTCCTGGCGGCGGCAATCCGGCAGCGCATCTGGAAAATGTAGAGTGGGGCTTGCCCCGTTGTCGGTGCCCACGCGCTCGCCGTTGCCGTTGCCGTTGTAGAGCGCGGCAAGCCACGCGCTACGAACGCGGGAGCAAACTGAACCGCAGCGGGGTGAGGCTTGCTGCTCGCGCTACCTCGCCAATCCCAGATCATCGAGCAGCGCACGCAGGAAGCGCGCGGCTTCGCCGCCGGTGGCGGCGCGGTGATCGAAGGTCAGTGACAGCGGCAGCACGCGGTGGGTTTCGATGCCCCCCATCACCGGCACCAGCTGATGGCGGCCCTTGCCGGCCGCGATGATGGCGACGCAGGGCGGCACCACGACCGGGGTGGCATAGCGTCCGGCGAACATGCCGAAATTCGACAGCGAGATAGTGCTGCCCTTGAGTTCGTCGGCGGCGATGCTGCGGTTCATCACCTGCTCGCGCAGGCGATTGACCGCGGTGCGGATGCCGATGCCATCGAGCATGTCGGCATTGCGCAGTACCGGTACGAACAGGCCGTCTTCGGTGTCGACTGCAATGCCGACATCGACCCGACTGTGCAGGGTGCGGTTCTGGTTCTCCATATCGAACCAGGCATTCAGTGCCGGCACCGTGCGTGCCGCGACGACGATGGCGCGGATCAGACGGACGGTGATGTCGTTGCCGGCAGTCCAGGCATGCAGGTCGGCATCATCGCTGAGCGTGGTCGGCACCACGCTGGCATGCGCCGCCGCCATGATGCGCGCCATATTGCGGCGGACACCGCGCAGTGGTTCCGGTTGGCCGGGCATTGCCACATCGGGCGGCGCGGTGCGCATCGGTCGGCTGATCGGTGTCGTGGCTGCCACGGACGCTACGGCAAGGGCTGGTGCCGGGCTGCGATCGGCCGCCACAGAAGAACTGCGCTCGGGCTCGGTACGAATACCGGCATCGCCGCGCGCGGCCGCGGCCTTGACCTGCTGCAGGCTGATCACACCATCCTTGCCGGTCGGCTGCAAACGGCTCAGATCAACACCCAGCTTCTTTGCGAGCGCGCGCACCGCCGGCATCGCCTTGACGCCGCCGACGACGCTGTAACTGTCACGACGCACCTCATCGCTGGCCTGCATCGCACCGACCACGGTGCCTTCGTCGCTGCGTGCGCCGGCCTGCGCAGGCGCGGGCGTCGGCGCGGCAATCGGCTTGGCCGGCGGCGCTGCCACTGCGACAGGTTCTGCGGCCGGCTTGCTCACTGCGGGGGGCGGACCATGATGATGCCCGGTGCTTTCGGCATCGCGTCGTTGCGGCAATTTGGGATCCAGTTCCACTTCGACCAGGGCAGCGCCAGTGTCGATGACCGAGCCGGACTTGCCATGCAGTTTCACCACGCGACCAGAGAACGGCGACGGCACATCGACCACCGCCTTGGCGGTTTCCATCGACACCAGAGCAGCATCCAGCATTACCAGATCGCCTTCGCTGACGTGCCACTCGACGATCTCGGCGTCGGGCAGGCCTTCGCCCAGATCAGGCAGATAAAACGTCTTGATCTCGCTCATCGTAATCCTCGTATGGGGCGACCGCGGTGCGCGGAGTTTCAGCGATGGCGCATGGCGATGCGCGCGGCCGCGATGATTTTCTCAGTGCTCGGCAAGTATTTCATCTCGAGCCGGAACAGCGGAATGGGCACGTCGTATCCGGTAACGCGCTGCACCGGCGCGACCAGATCGAACATCGCCTTTTCGGCCAGTTGTGCGGCGATCTCGGCGCCGACACCGCAGGTACGCGCGGCCTCGTGCACGATCACGCAGCGGCCGGTTTTCTTTACCGATTCATGGATCGTGTCGAAGTCCAGCGGCTTGATGGTGGCGACGTCGATCACTTCGGCGGAAACGCCCTCGGCGGCCAGTTTTTCGGCGGCCTCCAGGGTTTCCTTTACGTGCGCACCCCAGGTCACCAGGGTGATATCACTGCCATCGCGGATGACGAAACAGACGTCCAGCGGCAGCGCCTCGCCATCGTCCGGCACTTCCTCCTTGTACTGGCGATAGATGCGCTTGGGTTCGAAGAAGATCACCGGATCAGGATCGCGAATCGCCGCCAGCAGCAGTCCATAGGCGCGCGCCGGACTGCTGGGGATCACCACCCGCAGCCCAGGCAGGTGCGCAAACATCGCCTCCGGCGCCTCTGAATGATGTTCGGGTGCGCGGATGCCACCACCCCAGGGCGCCCGCAGCACCATCGGGCAGGTGACCCGGCCGCGGGTGCGGTTGCGCATGCGGGTGGCATGGCAGGCAATATGGTCGATCATCGGATAGATGAAGCCGTCGAACTGTGCTTCGGCGACAGGACGCATGCCCTGGAAGGCCATGCCGACCGCGAGCCCCGCGATGGTTGTTTCATCCAGTGGCGTATCGAGGATGCGGTCTGAGCCAAACAGCGCATGCAGACCCGCGGTGGCGCGGAATACGCCCCCATTCACACCGACATCTTCGCCCAGTACCACGACCCGCTCGTCATTGCGGATCTCGTAGGCGAGCGCCTGGGTGACGGCTTCAATCAGGGTGATCTCGGCCATCAGCGCTGCTCCCAACTGATCGCCTGGGCGCGCTGCGCCTGCAGATCATGCGGCAGTTCGGCGTAGAGATAATCGAACATTGCTTCGACCGGTTGCGGCTTGGTTTCCAGATAGGCATTTACCTCGGTGTCGACCTGGCTCGAGCACTCTTCCTTCCATTGTGCCTCGTGCTGCTCGGACCAGAGCTTGCGTGATTCCAGATAGCGGCGCATGCGCAGCAGCGGCTCGCGCAGCCAGGCCGACTTGACTTCGTCCTCGTCGCGATAGCGGCGCGCATCGTCGGCGGTGGTGTGGTCGGAGAGCCGGTAGGTCACCAGTTCGACCACGGCGCCGCCATTGCCGGCGCGCGCCTTTGCGATGGCTGCCTGCATCACAGCCACCACGGCGATGATGTCGTTGCCATCGGCCTGGATGCAGTCGATGCCACCGGCGATGCCTTTCTGCGCCAGAGTAAAGGCGCCGGTCTGTGCCGAGCGCGGCACCGAGATTGCCCACTGGTTGTTGACGATGACGCCGACGTAGGGCAGGGCATAGGCACCGGTGGAATTGATCGCGCCGTAGAAATCGGTCTTGCTGGAGCCGCCATCGCCGACCACGCTGACCGCCACCCGCGGTTCCTTGCGCAGCTTGAATGCCAATGCGGCGCCGGCGGCATGCAGACACTGTGTGGCGATCGGTACACACCAGGGCAGGTCGTGTTGCGGGCCGTCGAAATCGCTGCCGCGTTCATCGCCGCCCCAGTACATCAGAACATCGCGTGGTTTGACGCCGCGATAGAACTGCACACCGTACTCGCGGTACATCGGGCAGAACACGTCCTCGGGCAGCATCGCCGCGCCGATACCGACATGCGCGGCCTCGTGGCCGAGGCAGGAGGCATAGGTGCCGAGTTTGCCGGTGCGCTGCAGGGCAACCGCCTTGGCGTCGAATACGCGCAGAAAACTCATGCGCTTGTAAAGATCAACCAGCCGTTCGCCATCCTGGGCGAATTCCGGCATATCGTCGCGACTGGGCTTGCCGTCGCTGTCGAGATACTGCACGTACTCGATCTGAAACTTCGCCACCGTGCTCATCAAAACTCCTTGCACGCCCTTGCCTCGCAGGCGCGAATCCACTTGATAGCAGCATGCGCGGATCGACTTCAAGTTTTTGCCGCTGACAGCGCTGAACAGGGTTGCGGTTCAAACGCGTGTTTGTGCATCCTTGCGCGCCTTGCGCTGGGTCCAAAAAGTTGAGGCGCCCGCAGGCGCCTCAAGCTCGGTCACCTTCAGACTGTTCGGTCAGGCGATGCGGCGACGCATGGCCAGGCCCGCCGCGAGTGCCAACGCTGCCATCAGCAGCAGGCGCGACCAGTCGCTCATGCCCGGTACCGGCGTAGCAATGCCGAGCACGACGATCGCCGTGCCATCGAGTGCGGTTCCGGTCGCCGGATTGTCGGTCAGGGTGGTCGATTCATTGCTGCCATTGCCATCGGCATCGAAGTTGATCGTGCCCTGGTTGGTGATCGTGCTGCCGCCGATCACATTGCTGTCGATGTTGGCATCGATGGTGATCGTCACACTGCTGTTGCCGGCGATGCTGCCGTTCCAGGTCACGGTATTGGTACCGATGCTGGCAACCGCGGTGCCGCTGCTGGCGGTCGCCGACACCAGGGTCAGGCCGGCCGGCAGCACATCGACGAACTCATCGCCGGGGTTGTCGCCTTGACCGGTCACCGCCGCATTGCTCAGCACGATCGTATAAGTGACCGAACCGCCGGGAACCAGATTGCCGGCAGCAGACTTGGTTCCAGAGATGGCAGCAGGGGCGCTCACGGTGCTGTTGGCGGTGGCGCTTTCATTGCCCGGATTCGGATCGGTCGTGGCCGATGCGATTGTGGCCGTGTTCGACAGCACCGTGCCTCCGGCAGCGCCGGAGTCGACCTGAACGACGAGGGTGAAGACTTCACTGGCAATTGCCATCGATGCATTGCTGCAACTGACCGCGCCGGTCGCACCGACCGCCGGTGTCGTGCAGCTCCAGCCGCCCGGCGATGCCAGGGAAACAAATGTCGTGCCCGTCGGCAGCACATCGGTCAGCGCTGCACTGCTGGCGTTGCTGGGGCCGGCATTGCTCGCCGTGATCGTGTAGGTCAGATTGGCGCCAGCCGTGACCGGCTCGGGTGCCGCCGTCTTGGTGATCGACAGGTCGGCACTGCCGGCCCCGACCGTGGCCATCGCAGTGGCTGATTCATTGCCCGGCAGGGGGTCGCTGGTGGTCGATGTGACCGTCGCCGTGTTGCTGATGACTGTGCCCGGCGCGACGCCAGGACCGACCTGCACCACCAGGGTGAACACTTCGCCGGCAACAGCCATCGAGGGATTGCTGCAATTGACCGTGCCGGTTGCACCGACAGCCGGCGTGGTGCAACTCCAGCCGCCAGGCGCGGCCAGTGAAACAAACGTAGTGCCGCCCGGGAGCGTATCGCTCAGCGCGGCGCCGGCGGCGTTGCTGGGTCCGATGTTGTCTACGGTGATGGTGTAGGTCAGGTTGCCGCTGGGCGCCACCGGGTCCGGTGCGGCGGTCTTGCTCACCTGCAGGTCTGCGCTACCCGCAGCCACCGTCGTGGTGGTCGTGGCTGATCCATTGCCCGGCGCAGGATCGCTGGTGGTCGCCGCAACCGTCGCGGTATTGCCGATCATTGTGCCGGGTGCAACACCTGGGTCCACATCTACGACCAGGGTGAAGCTGGCATCGCCAGGAGCACCCGCGGGTACATTGGCCAGCGCCGAGCAGGTGACGGTTCCGGTACCGCCCACTGCGGGCGTGGTGCATGACCAGCCCGCGGCCGTGGTCAGCGATCCGAAGGTCGTGCCGGCAGGCAGGGTGTCGGACAGTGTCGCGCCGGCCGCGTCGCTGGGGCCAGCATTGCTGAAGTTGATCGTGTAGGTCAGCGCCGCGCCGGGCTGCACCGGATCGGGCGTATCCGTCACCGTGACCGAAAGATCGGCCGAGGTGCCGACCGTCGTGGTCTCGGTATCGCTTGCGTCGCCCGGTGTCGGATCGGTCGTGGTCGACGTCGCCGATGCGGTATTGCTGAGTACCGTCCCGCCCGCAGTCGCCGCATCGATCAGAGTGTTCAGCGTGAAATTCGTCGTGCCCACCGGCAGGCTGGCAATCGTGCAGGTATAGGTGTCAGCGGGTGCCGTGCAGGCCCAGCCTGCGGGCGTGCTGAATCCGGTGATGCTGAGGCCGGCCGGCACGGTGTCGCTGACCGATACCATGGCGGCCGGATCGGGGCCGTTGTTGGTCAAGGTGATGGTGTAATCGAGCGCGGCGCCGGCGTTCGCCGGATCGGCCGAATCGGTTTTGGTCACCACCAAGTCAGCGGATGTGCCGCCGCCCGCGCCCTGCGGGGTGATCGAAAAATCATCAACCGACAGCCCGTCGTCAGCGCCACTCGCATTCAGATCATTCCAGCGAATGAAGATTGTATCTCCCGAGCCCAGTGTCAATCCGGTCAGCGACGAGCTCACGGCAGTGAAGTTGCCGACTGCATTGCCATCCTTGGCGCCAATCGTCACCTGGTTGGGGGTAGCGAAATCGAGCGCGTCTTGGTCGGTCCAGGTGCCTGTCACCAGCGAAAGCGCATCGGTGCTGAACTGGAAATCGATCCGGTCTGCACGTCCGGCAGTTCCCAGTCGCCACTGCTCGCCGCGGTACGCGATATCAAGCGAAGTGATGGTGGTGCCGGTGTCGTTGACAAAGCAGGCGCCGAACACGGGGATCAATGTGCCGCTCTGCAGACCGCCAAGCGCACGATCAGAGGCCGCTGCGGCGCCATAACTGTAGGTGTCTCCGGTGTTGGAGGCGCCGGTATCCGCAGCATACTGCTCGTTGTCCCGTGCGCCGCCGCCGGTCTCGGTCAGCGACCAACCGGTGATTGCCAGCACGTTGGTGGTTCCGGACTGTGCGAGCGTGTCGAAGTTTTCCGTCACTGGGGTTGCCAGGGCGGCAAGGCTCACGCAGGTGGGCCCGCCGGCGTGCGCCTCGCGCAAACCGATGGTCAGTAACAGTCCGCTGGAGAGCAGGGCGGCAAGGGGCTTCGTCGTCATGGCTTGAGGTACTCCGATACGCATTGGATGGGGTCTGCGTGCCCCAGGGTTGAACGAGAAGTATACCGGGTCGTGGTTCGTGCGAAACTTGTCAGTCTGCCGCGGGGCACGGGAGGATGGGAGATGCAGGAGAACAAGCGCGACCTTGAAGCCGGTATCGAGCTGGATCTGGGCGATCGCACGAGCTATCACGGTTATCTGGGGCTGGAGCGGCTGTTGTCCTCCCAGCATCCGCTCAGTAGCCCCGAGCACCACGACGAGATGCTGTTCATCATCCAGCACCAGGTCGCCGAGCTGTGGATGAAGCTGCTGATCCATGAGCTGCGCGCCGCGCTCGTGCATCTTCGCCAGGACGAGCTCGATCCCTGTCTGAAGATTCTGGCGCGGATCAAGCACATCCAGAAGCAACTGTTCGAGCAATGGTCGGTGCTGGAAACGCTGACGCCGAGCGAATACCTGCAATTCCGTCATGTGCTGGGGCCGGCCTCGGGTTTCCAGTCGGTGCAGTACCGCTCGATCGAATTTCTGCTCGGCAACAAGAATGCCGACATGCTGCGCGTATTCGCGCACGATCCGCAGGCGCAGGCGCAGTTGCGCGAGATCCTGGAAGCGCCCAGTCTGTACGACGAATTCCTGCGTTATCTCGGGCGCCGCGGCCATCAGGTACCGGCGCGCAGTATCGATCGCGACTGGACCGAGCCGTATATCCGCAACACCGAACTGATCCCGGTCTATCAGCGCATTTACGAGAATCCTGACGAACACTGGGACGCCTACCATATGTGCGAACAACTGGTCGACGTCGAGGTGTCGTTCCAGCTGTGGCGATTCCGCCATATGAAAACAGTGGAGCGGGTGATCGGCTTCCGCCGCGGGACCGGCGGATCCTCGGGCGTCGGATTTCTGAAGAAGGCACTGGAACTGACCTTCTTCCCGGAGCTCTTCGATGTCAGGACTGAGCTGAAGCAGGCCACGTAAGGCACTGTCGAACGCGCTGCAGCAGTGTTTCCAGTCTGCCGTTTGATGCCTGCCGCTGCCAGATGCCTGCAGATTGCTGCAGGCCGACGCCCTGCGCGGCCCCGGCGTCGACTGATGGTCGCCCAATGGCCGCGGATCTGAGCGCGCTCGGCGCGACCGAACCCTGCTCGCGAGCCGACCCGGGCGGCGCAGATGCCGGCGCCGCGAGGTCGCTGATCGGCCCCAGGAACGCTCCATGAGTTTCAGTCCTGAGCCCTCTCGGCGGGCGCCCGGCGTGCCGGCTGCGCTTCATGCTGCATGCGGCTGAACCCCTGCCGGCTGCCATGGTCCGGGATTCGGCGTATTTCTCTCGTTGAGCGCGCGCAAGGCGTGTCGAATCCTGCATGGGTTCGTTAAGTATTCGATAAGTAGTAGTGATTCGTATTTACTTTTGCCTACGGTCGGTGGAGTATCGCCCGGGAGCTGTCGGAAGAAAGCCTTGGCGGGTTCCTTGTCACCGGATCGTGCGGGCACCGGCAATTGAGTCAGTTCGGAGCGTTGTAGGTAGCCGGGTCCAGGCCGGGCAGCCGAAGGTCCCTGCAGCGGTTCAAGTTGTGGAAACGGTGGTGACGATGCTGCGGTGCCCTGCGCCGCAAGTTGAATCGAATGAGTCGCAATGGAGGTCATCATGCGTTTGCCGATGCTCGCAGCCTTGGTCGCGCTGTCCCTCGTGGGGGAATCCGGCGCAGTGCATCTGGATTCCGGCGGCATGGGTCAGGTGCTGGTGTCGCCGTATTACACGGTCAATGCCGGTCACCAGAGCCTGGTCACGATCGCCAATCGCAGCGATCAGGGCAAGGCGCTCAAGGTGCGCTTTTTCGAGGGCCGCAATGCCCGCCAGGTACTCGACTTCAATCTCTATCTGGCGCCGCATGACCTGTGGACCGGATCGGTCTTCAGTCTGGCCGAGGATGGCCCGGCCAATCTGATTACCCTGGATCGCAGCTGCACCGTGCCGGCGATCCGGACCAGCACCAGCCTGCCGCAGACATCGAGCGGCCGCCGTTACGTACCCTTCAACAATTTCGGGTTCAGTGGCATTCGCGATGACGCCGGCCCGAACGATCTGACCCGCACCCGCGAGGGCTATTTCGAGGTGATCGAAATGGGCACGGTGATCAATGCGGCGCAGCGCAGCCTCAATGACATCAGCCCGGGCGCGGATGGCATTCCAGCCAACTGCGGTCGCATCGAAAGCGCCTGGCTGGAAGGTGGCTACTGGGCAGTGGCCCCCGAAGTCGATCTGCTGCCGCCGAACGGCCAGCTGACCCTGACGGTGTCCCTGGTGCATACGCTGGATGGCACGATGTACAGTTTCGCAGGCGCGGCAATCGATCGCTTCAGCAGCATCGTGCAGCACACGGTGCCCGGCAATCCGCTGCCCAATCTGTCCTCCGCAGTTTCCGATCCTGCGCTGGCCGTTGTCGACGCCCATATCAGGATTGGCGGCCAGCCCTATACCGCTCGCTACCCGCAGGCGCGCGCCATCGACGCGGTGTCGGCGCTGTTCATGGCCAGCAGCATCGAGAACGAATTCAACAACACGGTTTCGCTCGCGGCGCGTTCGAGCTGGGTGCTGAGCTTTCCGACCAAGCGCTTCTACACCGATGATGCGCTGATCGAGGGCGCGGCGATTGCACCCTTTACCCGGCGATTTTCCGAGAGCGAAGCAACGGCGCAGGTTCCCGCCAGCCATGTGATCTTTCCGCCGGACATTTTCGGTAGCGGCGTGGTCAGTCCACCTCCGCGCGGTGAGGAAGTTTCGATTGCGGCACGCAACCGCGAGGGCAAGGTGGAGGAATTCTGCATACCCTGCCTCCCGTTCTCGCCACCTGTGGTTGGCACGACCCCGTCTCTGCACTGGGCCAGCAATGTTCTGGGCTTCGGTGAGCGCGCGGCGTCCCTGCAGGATGACTTGTTCGGATCCCGCCTGAACCAGTACATCGAAACGCCGGAGTTCGGAATAACGGAGGGATCGATGCGGATCAGTTTCTACGATCCGGAAGGCGAATTCTCGCTTCGCGAGCATGTGCTGCGCGCCGATGCGTCCGGCCAGCAACTGGCTGGGCTGCCGGTGGTCGGATTCTGGGCCCTCAGCATCACCAATTTCGTACTGGCTCCAGGTGTGCTGAGCAACTACGCGACGATCCAGCCGCTGCGCGGCGCGCACGGCCTCGTGCCGACTGTCAGCGAGGCATCAAAATGAGGACTGTGCCGATGAGAGAATCCCTGCTGAGTTTGCCTCTGCTCTTTGCAATCGCCGCCGGCGAGCTTGCCGCGGGCTCGGTGCAAAAGGGCATGCATCTATCCCGGGATGGCACGGGTCAGGTCCTGATCTATCCGTACTACACGGTCAACAGTCATCACCCTGCGAACACGACCAACCAGAGCCTGGTCTCCATCGTCAACTCCAGCGAACGGTCCAAGGCGGTGCGGCTGTTCTTCCATGAAGGGCGCAATGGCAGAATCGTGGTCGAGATCACCCTGTATCTCTCGGCGTTCGATACCTGGACCGGAGCGATCTTCTCTATCAACAGCACGGGTCCCGCCAACCTGGTCACGCTGGACCGCAGCTGTACCGATCCGGCGCTGCGCGAGAGCACCACCCTGCCGCAGGTCGGCAGCAATGGCTATCGCTATATGCCTTTCAGCAACGCCAGCTACACCGGTCCGCGCAACGATTCTGGCCCGGATGATCTGGCTCGAACGCGCGAGGGCTACATCACCCTGATCGAACTCGGTGAAGTCACGCCCGGTGGCAGCGGCACACTGGCAGCGATCACGAACAACAGCAGCGGCGCGCCCGGGAGCTGCGACCCACTGTTGGCAGCCTGGGCATTGAATGGGTACTGGATGCTCAATCGCATGGCTGATCTGGCGCCGCCCGGTGGTGGGCTGGCGGGCAACGTGCAGCTGATCGACGTGACCAATGGCACGATGCAACTGATCCAGGCCGATGCCATCGAGAATTTCAGTGACCTGATTCTGAACTACCCACCCGGTGACGAACAGCCCAACCTGAGCTACGTCAATGCCGGCGGTCCCAATGACCCCATCGCGGTGGATGTGATCCTGGAAGGGGTGCCGACCCGGCTGTCCTATTGGCCCGTGCCGAACCCGATTCAGGCGGTCTCGGCGCTCTTCATGGCGGAAGCGATTCACAATGAATTCGTCACGTCGGCGAGTCTGGGTGGAGCATCCGAGTGGGTAGTCAATTTTCCGACCAAGCCGTACTACGTCCAAGGCTCAGGAACGGACCCGCAGCCGACACCGCCGTTTACCCATGCATTTCCCGTCACCGGCGATCTGGGCAAGGCGCCGGTCGCGTTCGGAATCGAGGCATGGACCCGCGACGGTGTCGTTCTCAATTGCATTCCGCCCTACACCTATGAGGGCTGCATTGTGGGTACGCCGCCGCCATCTCAGGCGTCCGAGCTGAATTACGTGACCAATGTCGTCAGCTTCAACCAGCAGGAACTGGGCCTCTCGCGTTCGTTGATCCTGGGCGCGGAGCAGAGCGTCCCCATCGACTTCTTCGATATCTTCGACGGCGGTACCCTGCCCGAGGGATCGATGACGATGCGTTTCGCCGACGCACAGGCAGGCATCGGGCCGCGGCTGTTCCCTGACCTCAATGGCCGGGACCTGTATGGGATGCCGGTGCAGGGATTCTGGGTCACGAGTTATACCAACACCGCGGTCACGCCCGGAATTCTGGCGAACTACTCGGACACCATCAGACATTTCGTCCAGCAGGCGGCGACTCCGGTCACGACGGGGTCGGTGGCGCGGGAGGAGGACTAAGCAAAGTTTTGTGCAGACGTCGCTTGAATGTCGCAATACACCTCGAACATTCGCCATCTCCTGTAGCAGGATATCTCTGCGAACCCGTGATGCATCATCCTGCTGCAAGGAGTTCCAATGCGCATTGCCTGGGGTGTTGGTTTCGCCGGTCTCATCTTGACCGCCGTGGGCCATGCCATGCACATCAATCCCGATGGCCTCGGCCAGGTGCTTGTGTTTCCGTACTACACCGTGAATGGCGGCAACCAGACTCTGGTCTCGATTGCCAATCGTACGACCCATGGCAAGGCGGTGAAGCTGCGTTTTCTCGAGGCGATGAATGGCCGCGAGGTATTCGACCTGAATATCTATCTTGCGCCCGATGACACCTGGAGTGCGGCGGTCTTTGCCAGTAGCGATACCGGTGGCGCGCAGTTGGTATCGCCGGACTGGAGCTGCACGATGCCCGCGCTGTATGTGCCGACCGGGGTGCCGCCGTACTCGAACGAGCGCCAGATCGCATCGTTCGCCAATACGGCATATGTCGGGATCAACGACGATGGCGGTCCGGATCTGATCGAGCGTAGCCGTGAGGGATACTTCGAAGTCATCGAGATGGGCGAAGTGGTCGACGATGTCGAGCACAGCCTCAATGACCTCAGTCCGTACGGCAGTTTCGGGAATGGCGGGGTCCGCCTGTCCGGGACCCCGGCGAATTGCGCGCGCTTGCAGGCGGCCTGGTCACCCGGTGGCTACTGGAACCTGGACAGCACGACCGATCTGCGGCCGCCGGGCGGCGGACTGTCGGGCTATGTCGCCATCGTTGACGCGCTGGAAGGCACCATGCTGGCCTTTGAGCCGGTAGCCATCGACCAGTTCAGCGCGATCGTGCAACACACGGCGCCTGGAAGTCCCGAACCCAATCTGGCGACAGCGATCAGCGATCCGGTGTCGGGGGATGTCGATGTCCGCTTCCTGGTGTACGGCTCGGTGACACACGAGACCATCCCGGCGTCTCGGCGGGTGGATGCTGTCTCGCTGCTGCTGATGCAGACGCATCTGTACAACGAGTTTTCCTCGACGGCCAGTATCGGCGGTGCCTCGGAATGGCTGGTCAGTTTTCCGACGCGAAAATTCCATGTCGATGATGCCCTGGTGCAGGGCACTGCGCGGGCGCCATTCCGGTACACGTTTTCCCGCAATGCCGAGGCCAATGGCGCGACCCAGGAGCTGCCGCCGGTGCGTCGGGTACCTGTTCCCGGATCGACTCCAGCGCAGGCAGGCGAGCTGTTTGATGTCCGCCTCGGCAATCGCCATGCGCGGACCGTCAGTCCCACCTGCAATGGCGAACCCGCATGCCCTCCCGTCAATGGCGGGCCCGCGCCCATCCGTCTGCCGACGCTGCCCTGGGCCAGCAATGTGATTTCGTTCAACCAGCCAGCTGAGGGTCCATCCCGCATCTTCGGATCCCGCTTGCGACTCGATATCGATACCGTTGCGAGCGGAGTGGGCAGCGAAGGTTGGATGGAGCTGATCCTGGACAAGCAGTACGGAAGCATTGAGCCGCGCCATCTGTTTCACCCGGGTGTCAGCGGGCCGACGATCTACTTTGGCTTGCCGGCAATTGGCTTCTGGGCGCTGGGTGTCAGCCATGGCGCGCTGGCGCCCGGCGTGCTGGCCAACTACACGACAGCAATTCCACATCGAGGCGAGATCAAGTCCCTGGTCGAGTTCGGTGCCGGGGCTTCGTCAGCGCAGGAGGTTGTGCGATGAAGCCCGCCCCTGGCATCGCCTGGGCCATCGCGGCATTGCTTGCCTGCGCCGCTCCGGTCGATGCCATGCATCTGGCGCCGGATCGGCGCGGTGAGGTCCTGGTGTTTCCCTACTACAGCGTCAACGGCGGTTTGCAGACCTTGATATCGGTAGTGAATACCACCGATGCTGGCAAGGCAATTGCCGTGAATTTCCGCGAAGGCAGCAACTCGCGCATCACGCAACGGCTGTACCTGTACCTGGCGCCGCACGATGTCTGGACCGGCGCCGTGTTCGCTGCAGGCATGTTTGATGTCGGCCTGGTCACGCAGGATCCGAGCTGTACGGTGCCGGCGATTTTTCACGGTAGCGGGCTGCCCGCCCTACCCAATGGCGCTCGCTATCTGCAATTCAGCAGCGCCGGCTATATCGGCGCGAACGCCGACGCAGCGTGGAATCTGGCCAACCGCAACTACGAAGGCCATTTCGAGATGATCGAGATGGGTGAGGTCACCGATACAACGCGTAGCAGTCTGGCTGCGATCAGGCCAGGTGAGGCCGGAATGCCGCTCAACTGCAGCCAGATCGAGGACGCATGGCGCTTGGATCTGGGCGCTGAGCGCGGATACTGGGCGCTGCGCGATCCGAACACGGACATTTCTTCACCGACCGGCGGGCTCTATGGATTTGCAGCGGTGGTCGATGTCCTCGACGGCGTCATGTTCGGCTATGCCGCCGACGCCATCAGCGGCTTCAGCGCCGCGCCTCTGCATTTCCCGCCCTCGGGTATCGCGCCGGACCTTGCCTCCGCTGTCGCTGACGTTGTGGCGCAGCAGAACGGCATCGCGGTGGATCTGGTCATTGGCGATCAATGGGAGCAACTGCGCTTCCCGGTAGATCGTGCGATCGATGCGGTGTCGGCTCTGTTCATGGCCGACGCGATCCACAATGACTATGTCACGGCCGCGAGTCTTGGTGCAGATTCGGAGTGGGTGCTGAGTTTTCCGACCAAACGGCACTACACCGACCTGCCATCGCCGCCTGCGCTGGCACCATTTCCGCGGGTATTCGGCAGCAGCACGGGCGGCGGTGTCGGAGAGGCTGCAGTCTGGGCGCGCGTCCAGGTCTGGGACCGCCACGGGCAGTACGATGTCTGCGCCGACCGCAATGATCCACGCTGTCCGAATCTGGGTCTGCGCCCGCCCTCGCTGGAACCCAGGGTGGATCTGGATTTCGCCGTCAATGTGCTGACCTTCCTCCAGGATCCGGACCTGCCTACGCGGATCCTGGGCTCGGCGCGACGCGTCAATCTGGGCGTCGGCGAGCCTCAGACCATGGGGCATTTCCCTGAGCCCGGGCAGGGGCATCTCTGGATGCGCCTGTACGACCCACAGTACGGCATCGAGTACGCCCTGCGCCCGGATCTTGTAGGCAGGCAGCTGCGCGGGCTGCCTTTGCAAGGTTTCCTGGCGGTGCGTTATACCAACACCGAGGTAACGCCCGGCGTAC
Organism: Pseudomonadota bacterium; assembly: GCA_022843465.1. Classification (GTDB taxonomy): domain Bacteria; phylum Pseudomonadota; class Gammaproteobacteria; order Xanthomonadales; family Ahniellaceae; genus 0-14-3-00-62-12. The sequence continues at coordinate 62,620 of JALHNO010000005.1, forward strand.
TGGCCAACTACGGCAGTACCATCCGGCACCAGGTTACGCGCGGCCTGCAGCCCTCAGCAACAACGCCGCAATCGGACTTGCCCTGAGGGACGTCAGCCAGCCGCTTCAGGATGGCGAACCAGGGACAGAAACTCCGAGCACCGCGCGCCGCCAAAGCTTGCGCGGTGCGACAGTCGTCGAAGCCGCTAGCCCAGTGCCTGTTCCAGCTCAGGGACGATCTTGAACAGATCGCCAACCAGGCCGATATCGGCGATCTCGAAGATCGGGGCCTCGCCGTCCTTGTTGATTGCGACGATGGTGCCTGCGTCCTTGATGCCGGTCAGATGCTGGATGGCACCGGAGATGCCGATCGCAACGTAGAGTTCTGGCGAAATGATCTTGCCAGTCTGGCCGACCTGCAGATCGCTTGGCACATAGCCGGCATCGACGGCGGCGCGCGAGGCACCCACGGCGGCGCCGAGCTTGTCGGCCAGTTTGTAGATCACGTCAAAGGCATCGGCGGAGCCGAGGGCGCGGCCACCGGATACGACGCGCGACGCACTCTGCAGATCGGGGCGATCCTGGGCACCGGCCTGCAGTTCGACAAAGCGTGTATGGCTTGCTGCCGCTACCGTGATGCTGGCTGCTTCGATACCCGCATTGCCGCCGTTGGCGGCGGCGGCGAACGAGGCATTGCGCACCGTGGCGATCAGCTTGCGATCGCTCGGCGCCTTCACCGTGATGATGGCATTGCCGGCGTAGATCGGGCGCTGGAACGTGTAGGCGTCGGTCACCGTCATGATGTCGGAGACCATCGCTTCGCCGAGCAGGGCGGCAACGCGCGGCATCAGGTCCTTGCCGAAGGTCGTCGAAGGTCCGAGCACGTGACTGTAGTTGCCTGCGAGCGCGACGATCTGTGGCGCCTGGGTAGCCGCCGTGGCATGGGCATTGGCGGCGTGACTGACGGTGATGACCCTGGCCACGCCTTCGATCCTTGCGGCTTCAGCCGCAACGGCATCCGCCTGCTCGGCGAGCACGGCGATATGGATGGCACTGGCCTTCATCTGCACGGCGGCGCTGACGCACTTGGCCGTGCTGGAATTGAGCTTGCCGTTGAGGTGCTCGGCAACAATCAGAATTTGCGTCATGGGGCAATCCTCAGAGCAGGCCGCGCGCTTTGAGCGCGGCAACAAGTTCGGGAACATCTTTCACCATCACGCCCTTCTGGCGCTTGGCTGGCGGCGCATAGCTCGTGGTCTGGTGGTGATCGCCGCTTTCGACGCCCAGGCTGTCCAGGGTGATGGTCTCCATCGGCTTGCTCTTGGCTTTCATGATGTCGGGCAGCTTGATGAAGCGCGGCTCGTTCAGGCGCAGATCGGTAGTGATGACCGCTGGCAGATCCACTTCGATCACTTCGAGACCGGCATCGACTTCGCGGGTGACTCGGGCGCTCTCGCCATTGATCTCGACTTTGGAAGCGAACGTGGCCTGCGGCCGATCCCAGAGCGCAGCGAGCATCTGCCCGGTCTGGCTGCAGTCATCATCAATCGCCTGCTTGCCCAGGATCACGATACCGGGCTGTTCCTTCTCGACCAGCTTGAGCAGCACGCGGGCGGCGGTGAGCGGCTGCATCGGCTGGTCGCAGACCACATGGATGGCGCGGTTGGCGCCCATCGCCAGGCCATTGCGCAGATGCGCCTGGGCATCGGCGGGCGCAATCGTGGCCACGATCACTTCGGTTGCCACACCTTTCTCGCGCAGCCGCAGGGCTTCTTCGAGCGCGATATCGTCGAAGGGATTGGGCGAGAGCTTCACGCCATCGGTGATGACGCCGCTGGCATCAGGCTTCACCTGAACCCGCACGTTGTAGTCCACGACCCGCTTGTAGGCGACCAGAATCTTCATGGTTTATCCAGATCAGGGTGACAAAGGGCGGCCATTGTACGGGCAAGCGTGCCGAGCCGGCACTCGATCGTGATGCGCAGCAGCGGTCGCTGCCGCCTACTGAGCCGGATACACAAGCGCTGAGCGCGAATAGCCGGTTGTAATTATTGATGAAATCGACACGATTATTTGCGCTTATTAACGCTTTGGTCGGATCTTGGGCGTACCATTGCTCAGGAATCAATGCTTTGGAGCGGAGGTCATGAATCCGGTAAGGTTCCGCCCGCTGCGCGGTCGCGCGATCGGGTTGTCGCTGGGCATCGCAGCAGCCGCCTGTGTGCTGCCTGCGCAGGCGCAGACCGTCGCCGCCGATTGTGCGACGCCCGGCAATGATGGCAATAATTCCAGCATCTCGGGCATTGTCAATTCGTATTACCCGGGGACGGCGAGCGTGGCCGCCGGAGGTCGCTGCATCTCGGTCGGCGCCCGCACGGGCGCTGCGACGCCGATCGCTGCAGGCGATCTGCTGCTGGTGATCCAGATGCAGCATGCCACGATCAACACCGGCGACAACTCGTCCTATGGCGACAACGTCGCCGGTACGCCTGGCGGGGTGACGAATTTTCAGACCGCCGGCGCGTACGAATATGTCGCCGCCCTCGGCGCAGTCGGTGCCAGCGGCGGCGTTGGTTGCGGAGCCAATCAGATTCCGATCAAGGGGCGCGGAACTTCAGCCGGCCTGATCAATGCCTACTCCACGGCAGCGCGCAGCGGCACTACGGGCCGCCGGACCTTCCAGGTCGTGCGGGTGCCGCAATACAACCATGCCGGATTGAGCGGTACGGTCAATGCGGCCTACTGGGATGGCAGTACCGGTGGCATCGCGGTGATCGATGTGGTCGGTCGTCTGGATTTTGGTGGCCAGACCTTGAATGCCACGGGTCGCGGATTTCGCGGCGGAGGTGGCCGCGCGCTGGGCGGTGATGGCGATGCGGGAGATACCGACTATCGGCGCAACGTCACCGAGAACGCCCACGGCGCCAAGGGTGAAGGCATCGCCGGCACCACACGTTACCTCTACAACCAGGAAACCGGTGCGCTGATCGATTTCGCCGCCGACGAGGGCTACAACAACGGCGGCGCGGCGCGCGGCGCACCCGGCAATGCTGGCGGTGGCGGCACCGACAGCAATGCCGTTGCCAATGACGAAAACAGCGGCGGTGGCGGTGGCGCCAACGGCGGATCCGGCGGCATTGGTGGCAATGCCTGGCGATCCAACGAGGCTACCGGCGGCCATGGTGGTGGCGCATTTGCGCCGGGCGGTACCGCGCGCGATCGCATCGTGCTCGGTGGCGGTGGCGGTGCCGGGGCGCGCAACAACTCGGCCAATCGCGAATCCAGTGGTGGTGCCGGCGGCGGCATCATCATCGTGCAGACTGGCGAGTTCCGCGGCAGCGGCAGCATTGTTGCAAACGGGGCGCAGGGCCCGGAGCCGGCGAACGATGGCGGCGGCGGCGGCGGTGCGGGCGGAACGGTCGTGTTGCGTGACCATGATGGTCTGACTGCCAGCAATGCCACGGCAATCACGATCTCGGTGGTGGGTGCAGCCGGTTCCAGCGCCTGGCCGAACCAGGCGCCGGGGGGTAGTCCGGGCGCGCGGCACGGCCCTGGTGGCGGTGGCGGTGGTGGCCGCATCCTGCTCGGCCCGTCCCTGGCTACCGGCACTACGACATTCAGTGGAGGTGCTGCCGGCCTTACCACGACGGCCAATGATACCTACGGTGCAGGTCCAGGCCTGATCGGGTCATCCGAGAGTTACACCGGAACCCCGCCCGGTATCCTTCCCGGTTTCCAGTGTGCGCCGCTGCCGGTCACGCTCGCACACGTTGATCTGCGCGCCGACGGAAGTCAGGTCAGGGCCGTCTGGGCGACCGCGTCCGAGCGCAACTCGGTGGCTTTCCGCTGGTTTGCCGACGCCGATGGCAAACTGGCGGTGCAGGATGACCCGACACCCAGTCCGCGCGGCAATGCCGCCGAACCGACCGGTTATCAGACAGTGCTGCGACCTGCTGCAGGCGGTCGTTACTGGTTGGCCGAATACGACCACCGTGGCAATCGCGAGATGCACGGTCCGTATGAAGTCGGCAAGCCGGTCGGCCGTTCGCCGCTCGGCCAGATGATCGAATGGGACAGCATCAATGCGCAGAAGCGCAGCGCGGCCAAGTTGCGCGGCGGCAATGCGCAGAGCGCGCGACTATGGGTGTCCGAGCGAGGCTTCCAGCGCGTGCATCACGAAGACCTGCTGGCCGAGGGCGTCGATCTGGCGGGCGTCAGCATCGCCAGCATCGCGGTGCTGCGTGGCAGTGTGCCGATTCCGCGCCGGATCGTCAGCGATTCCGCGCAGTTCGGCGCTGGCAGCCACGTCGATTTCTTCGGCGAGCCACGCGACTCGCTGTATGGCGCCGAGTCGGTGTACCGGCTGGCCATCGACCCGGCTGCTGTGCGCGAGATTGCCCGCGATGAACGCGAGCCGGGTCCGTCGCGACCGGCCTGGGCCTGGAACAATGCTGACTACGCGCCACAGAACGCCTACAACTTCGCCTCGCCTACCGATGATCCCTGGTATGCCGATCGCCTGCTGGCCTTCGCCGGCACACCGGCGGGCAAGGACATCAGCCTTGCCCTGAGTGCCGTGGCCCAGGTACAGCAAGTCTCGCATCTGCAGGTCGACCTGATTGGTGCCACCAACTGGGCCGGGCTCGATCCCGATCACCATGTGCAATTGCGCCTCGGTGGCCAGGCCGTGACTGAAGTGATCGCCGATGGGCTTACCCCGTTCGAACTCCAGTACGAGATGCTGCTGGCCCCGAGCACTCAGACCCTGGATCTGCGCGTCGAGGCCACAGGCGCGACCGGCTACAGCTTCGATGTGGTCAATATCGAACGCGCGCGCCTGCGCTATCCGCGGCTGGCGCAAGCCGAGGCCGGTCGCTGGTACAGCGATGCCGTGCGCCACGATGGTGTGCAGAACGATCCCTCGGAAAATCCGCCGCTGGTCACGAGTGGTGAACTGCTCGCGGATGGCTTCGAGGATCCGATGACACCCAATCGCATTGACAGCCTGCGCGTTCGTGATCTGGCGAGCGCCGAGGTCGTGGCCTATGCGCGCACAGGATCAACCTGGCGCTATCTGCGCAATGCCCGAACCGTTGCGGCAGGCGTCGGCTGGAACGCCTTCCTGCCGGGTGTGAAATCCAATGACGCCGTCTACGTGGCGAGCCCAGCCGCGATGGCGCGGCCGCGCGTCACCACGGAACCTGTAATTGTCGATATCCAGAGCGGCGCCGCCAACTATCTGGTGATCAGCCACGCCCAGTTCGCTGCCGGCGTCGCGCCCCTGCTGCAACATCGCCAGGGACAGGGGCTGAGCACTGCCGTCGTCGATGTCGACCAGATTTACGCCCAGTTTGGCAATGGCGAGCCCGATCCAGCCGCCATCCAGGCCTATGTCGCGGCAGTCAAGGAACGCCGCGGCGTGCGCTATCTGCTGATTGTTGGCGGCGATACCTACGATTATCACGATTATCTCGGCATCCATTCGGTGAGTTTCGTGCCGACGATCTACCGTGCTACCGGTGCCGTGGTCCGCTATGCACCGGTCGATGCGGCCTATGCCGATGTCGATCTCGATGGCGTGCCGGATCTCGCCATCGGGCGTCTGCCGGTGCGTACCGAGGCGGAACTGGCCACCGCGATCAGCAAGATCATCCAGGCCGAAACGCCGCGGTCTGTACACGCCGGTCTGCTGGTATCGGGCGCCAGTGATCCGGGCAACAGCTTCAGTGGCATGAACGAGGATTTTGCGGCCGAGTTGCCGGGGTCCTGGTCGCTGGAGCGTGCCGATGTCGACGCCATCGGTGCCGCTGCCGCACGTGCTGCTCTGTTCAATGGCTGGAGCGCCGGGCCCGCGCTGATCAGTTATGTCGGTCATTCGGCGCCCGGGCAGTGGACCTACGATCCGCTGCTGACCGCCGGTGACGTGGCCTCGCTGGCGTCCAGCCCAATGGTGCCGACGGTTGCACAATGGGGTTGCTGGAACACTTATTTCGTCTCGCCATCCGCCAACTCTCTGGGCCAGGCCCTGCTGCTGCAGGGCGCCCACGGCGCAGCGGCGATCTTCGGGCCGGCCGCGCTGACCGATATCTCCAACCATCGCGGGCTGGCGCCCGGTGTCTTTGCCGGCATGGTGCCTGGCGCGCGGATCGGCGATGTGATTCTGCAGGCGCGGATCAATCTGGCCGGGCAGGGCATGCGTTCCACAGAGTCGATGCAAGGCAGCAATCTGCTTGGCGATCCGGCGATGATCCTGCCCTGAGCCCGGAGGGCCGCGCTCCCGCGCGGCCGCTTTTCAATCCGCCGCGATGCCAATGGAGGGCCGCGCTCCCGCGCGGCCGCTTTTCAGTCCGCCGCGATGCCAATGGAGGGCCGCGCTCCCGCGCGGCAGTTCTGGATCTTGCTGGTGCTGTGGATTCCGGTCGAATGACGACACCCGCGCACGTGGTGCGTGGGCCTGTCGGGTCAGACAGGCGCCGCGGGAGCAGCGCCCTCCGACGCACGCAAGCCGTGAATGGAGGGCCGCGCTCCCGCGCGGCCGCTTTTCAATCCGCCGCGCCGTCAATGGAGGGCCGCGCTCCCGCGCGGCCGCTCTGGATCTGGCTTGTGTTGTGGATCCTGGTCGGATGCCGACACCCGCGAACGTGGTGCGTGGGCCTATCGGGACAGACAGGCGCCGCGGGAGCAGCGCCCTCCAACGCACGCAAGCCGTGACCGGAGGGCCGCGCTCCCGCTCGGCCGCTTTTCAATCCGCCGCGCCGTCAATGGAGGGCCGCGCTCCCGCGCGGCCGCTCTGGATTTTGCTTGTGCTGTGGATTCCGGTCGGATGACGACACCCGCGAACGTGGTGCGTGGGCCTATCGGGTCAGACAGGCGCCGCGGGAGCAGCGCCCTCCAACGCACGCAAGCCGTGACGCGAGGGCCGCGCTCCCGCGCGGCCGCTTTTCAATCCGCCGCGTCGCCAATGGAGGGCCGCGCTCCCGCGCGGCCGCTTTTCAATCCGCCGCGATGCCAATGGAGGGCCGCGCTCCCGCGCGGCCGTTCTGGATCTTGCTGGTGCTGTGGATTCCGGTCGGATGCCGACACCCGCGCACGTGGTGCGTGGGCCTGTCGGGTCAGACAGGCGCCGCGGGAGCAGCGCCCTCCAAAGGGAGCAGGCGCCGCGGGAGCAGCGCCCTCCAAAGGGAGCGAGCGTGTACGGCCGGGCGGATAGGTGCCCGCGGCTACAGTCGTCTGGCCAGTGCGTTGGCAAGGCGCGCGGCTGAACCCTGGGCGTGATCGAAGAACAGCGAGGGCTCGGTGGTCTCCAGTTCCAGCACGCAGGCCGAACCATCGGCGCGACGCAGCAGGTCGATGCGCATATACAGCAAAGGCATCATTGCGCTGAAGCGCGGGTCCTTGCTGATTGCCGCCACCACGGCATCGCCAAGCGCGATCTGGTCGGCACCTGGCAGGCGTGCGCTGATGTCTTCGGCGGCGAACAGTGCCTTGGTCGGCTGCGCGGCACGTGCAAGCAGCGGGCCCTTGCGGATCGCATGGCTGAACATGCCATCAAGATAGACCAGGGCGGTTTCGCCATCGGCATCGACGCGATCGAGGTAGGGTTGCAGCAGCACCCGGCGACCCTGTTCGAGCAGGCGTTGCAGATGGGTTACTGCCAGTGCGCGGTCGTCGCGGTGGTAGCGCGCGGCATCCCGCGAGCCGGCGCCGACACTGGGCTTGACGACGAATTCGGCGAAGGCGTGGTCGCTGTCGGCATCGGCCTCGCCGAGAAAATCCTCGATTGCCTGCACCGCATCGACTCCGGGTGCGACAAAGGAACTGGGCACGATCGCAATGCCCTTGCTGGCCAGATCAGCAAGGTAGACCTTGTCGGTGTTCCAGCGGATCAGTTCCACAGGATTGAGCAGACGCGTCTGTGTCGACACCTGTTCCGCCCATGTGAGGAACTCATCCAGTCGTGGCACATAGTCCCAGGTCGATCGCAGCAGGGCGATGCCGTACTTCTTCCAGTCGACACGGGCGTCATCCCAGCAGACGATCTCGTGCGCAAGCTCAGCTTCGGACAGGGCTGCCACCAGTGGCGGCAGGTCCTCGTCAAGTTCGCGTGCCGCGGCTGCGGTGATCAGGGCGATCGGTTTCATGCGCTTCCTGGTGTGCTCTGGGGAGGCCTGCGCTGCCGGCAACCGCCAGACAGCGCTCGAAGACCGCCGCGCGGCTGGCGCGGGCGGGTTCAGAGGTTCTGGTAGTTTGGCCCTGCGCCGCCCTCGGGCGTCACCCAGTCAATGATTTGATAGGGATCCTTGATATCGCAGGTCTTGCAGTGCACGCAGTTGGCGGCATTGATCTGCAGACGGCGCTCGGCGCCGCTGCCGACCATTTCGTAGACGCCCGCCGGGCAGAACCGGGTGCAGGGATTGTCGTATTCCTGCGCGCAGCGATCGATGCAGATACTGGTGTCGCTGACCCGCAGGTGTACCGGCTGGTCTTCGTCGTGCTGGGTGCTGGCGTAGAACACCGCAGCCAGTCGATCGCGTGGTGGCAGTGATTTTTCCTTGACGAAGTCCCGGCGTGGCGATTCGTACTCGCTGAGCTTGCGTGTCTGCGCATGGTCGGCGTGGTTGCGCAGTGTCCACGGCGAGCGTCCGCCGGTAATGGTTTCCCAGGCCGAATTGAGCAGGCCGAGCCAAAGGCCGCGATGAAAGCCGGGTTTGAAATTGCGTACCTTCCTCAACTCGGCCATCACGGGCGAGGCGCGCAGCGTGGCATCCCAGCCGGCGCTGCCGGCACGCGCGACGATATGTTCGGCAGCCAGCATGCCGCCGCGGATCGCCTGATGGGTGCCCTTGATCTTGGGCAGGTTCAAGGTGCCGGCGCAGTCACCAATGAGCATCGCGCCCGGCATTTCGCACTTCGGAAGCGATTGGAAGCCGCCCGAGGCGATCGCCCGCGCACCGTAGGAGAGTATGCTGCCGCCTTCAAGCAGGGGCTTGAACTTCGGATGGTGCTTGAGCTGCTGGAACAGTTCGAACGGTGGCAGCTTGCTGTCGCGGTAATCCAGGCCCGTCACGTAGCCAACGGCGACGCGGTCCTTGTCGAGGTGATAGACGAAAAAGCCGCCATAGGTGGCGTTGTCGGCCGGCCAGCCCATGCCGTGCTGGATCAATCCAGGCTTCGCGCGCCCCGGCGGCAGTTGCCAGAGTTCCTTGATGCCGATCGAGTAGGTCTGAGGATCGCAGTCGGCATCGAGCTTGAACTGCTTGACCAGGCGCTTGGTGAGATGGCCGCGGGCGCCCTCGGCGAGCACCGTGATGGGCGCCTTGATATCGATGCCCTGGGTGTAGCCGGGCTTGTGGCTGCCATCCCTGGCCACGCCCATATCGCCGATGCGCACGCCGGTTACCGCGCCGCTGTCATCGTGCAGGGTTTCGGCGGCAGCAAACCCGGGATAGACCTCGACACCCAGGGCCTCGGCCTGGGGTGCCAGCCAGGCGCACAAAGCGCCCAGCGAGACGATGAAGTTGCCGTGATTGGACAGTTGCGGCGGCGTCGGCAGCTTGAAGCCGCCGGTCTTGTTCAGCCACCACAGCTCATCGTCACCGGCGGGCACGCAGATCGGCGGCGGGTTGTCGCGCCAGCCGGGCAGCAATTCATCGAGCGGCCCAGGTTCGATTACTGCACCCGAGAGGATATGCGCGCCGATCGTGGACGACTTCTCGATCACGCAGACATTCAGCTCGGCCTTGAGCTGTTTCAGCCGGATCGCAAGTGCAAGGCCCGCCGGGCCGGCCCCGACGACGACGACGTCGTACTCCATCACATCGCGCTCGCTCATCGTCGTGCTCCGTTACGTAAGCGTCGATTATCGGGGCAGGGGTCTGCAATCGGCAACGTGTGTGCATTGTTCACCGGAATTGGCCAGCTTTGGCCCGATTCTTGTTATTATTCAGGGGAGTGCCTGTTGGACAGCCCAACGGTACGCTGGGAACAGGGAGTCGGGCCATTGCGAAGACGGAGAAACCGTCTCGCCTGGCCAGCCTCTGTGCTCAGTCCCTGGGCGCTGAGTCCTCGCGCTCCCTGTCATCTAGCCGCTGCTGCGGCTCGGGAGTTGTTATGCGCCATCATGATTCGAAGCCACTGTCTGGTTCCGCACTGCGTGGGCCGGCTTTCATTCTGGGGATGCTGTGCTGGCTGTTTGCTGCGAGTGCTGCGGCTCAGATCGTCTACTCCTACGAGTCCACAACGACGGGAACGATTCCGGAGAGCGCGGCTTGCCCGACGCCTCTTGAACGTACTTTTGTCGTTACCGACTCATTCACCGTGGCAGCTATATCGCTCGGCATAGATTTGACGCACACAGATCGCGGACAGGTGCGAATCCAGATCGTAGCGCCCAATCTGGCGGTTTTCACCGCTACCCCGGGCAGCGGAGGAGATGCCAATGACGACTACCGCATGACGCTATCGTCCAATGGCGAAGGGGTTCTGAATGACGGGGACGCTGACCCCGCAGCCAATTCCCGATATCGCCGTCTGGTCAACGTCCCGGGTATCAATTTCTACACCGGAAATTCGGCCGGAACCTGGCGGGTTCGCGTCTGCGATCTGGATACGGCGGGGGCTGCGGGAACCTTGCTGCGCACCCAACTGATCCTGCGCGATGATGTGGGCACGGCGGTCTCGGCCTGCGGTACCAATCTGACGTATGACTGGGCCAGCAACGGCGCCCTGAACCCCTTCGTCAGTTTTTCTGTGGGCGGGGTGACACTCACCCAGACGTCAACCAGCGGCGAAGCCCCGGCGGATGTCGCGGCGGACCCGAGCTTCATCACGCGTACGACGACCAATGGCAACCACCCCGGATACTACTCCCTGCACTTTGACACCAGCGGAGAGAATGAGCTGTCGGCGGAAAATGTGATCTTTACCTTTTCCGAGGCGGCCACATGGCTGACCTTTTCGCTTCTGGACGTGGATCGCCAGGACAATGGTGGCGGCGCCGGCTGGGAGGACTACATCCGCGTCGATGGTTTCGACGACGCGGGGGTCCAGGTTCCCAAGCAGATGACGCTGGCGAATGCGCAACTGCAGTTCGCCGGCGACTGGGTTGAGGCTGACGCCACGGTCGCACAGACCAGTACCAACGGCAATGTGGTGGTCCGATTCGTTCGGCCGGTCCGCTCACTGCGCGTCGAATATGCGGCTGGTGATGATTTCGCCGGTGGACAAGTCTTCCAGGTGATCGGCCTTTCTGACTTCCAGTTCTGTGCTTTCGACTACGGTGACGCTCCTGACAGCTACAACACCACTATTGCCGCCGGAACAGTGACCCGCAACACCATGGGGGCGCGCGATCTGTTCATGGGCACCGCCCCGGATGGTGAATCGGATGGACAGGCGTCAGTCAATGCAGATGGTGACGGCAATGACGAGGACGGAGTGACATTTCCGACGCTGATCGCCGCACCGCCCGCAGTACAGCGCTGGCAGTGTGGCGCGTATTTGACTTCAGTGGGCGAATATTGCGTTTCGGTGAACACGACCAACAATATCGGCGCCACCGCGCAACTGGTGGGCTGGATCGATTTCAATGGCGACGGTGATTTCAACGATGCCAATGAACGCTCATTGCCGGAGCTCGCCTTTGGCACCGGCGGCGCCGTCGACAACACCTTTGCAACCGGCAATGTGCCCGCCGGCACGGGTACCCGCGTCTTGCGCTGGACTGGCGTCAACAATGCCACCAGCGCGCAGACCTACCTGCGCGTGCGGCTTACTACCGATGCCAGCTTCTTTACCGCCAATCCGCAACCGAACGGCCAGCTCACCGGCGGTGAGACCGAGGACCACCGCATTCCGGCGAGCACGCTGGCGGTGAGCCTGAACTGGGTCGAGTCCTATGTCGACGCCGGGCAATTGCACATCGCGTTCTCTACGGCGACGGAATCCGGCAATGTCGGCTTCAGCATTCACGAGAAGCGTGGCGATGCCTACGAGCGGATCACCAGCCAACTGTTGCCCAGCCGCAGCGTCGATACCGCCGATGTATCCCAGTACAAGCTGCAACTCCCGCAAGTGCCAGCGAGCGGCGAGTTCTTTATAGGCGATCACGACACCGAGGGCCGCACGACGCTGCGTGGGCCGTTCACGGTCGGCGAGACCTACGGCTACAAGGTGCAGGCGCGCACGGTCGACTGGGCTGCTGTGCGGGGCAGTGTCAGTGCAGATCGCGAGCGGCGCGCGGCCGCCGGAGCGATTCAAGGTGCCAAGCTCTGGGTTTCTGCCGCTGGCTTCCATCGCGTGACCGCGGCGCAGTTGCTGGCTCAGGGCGTGGATCTGGCAGGAACGCCAGTGGACCAGATCGCCATCAGTTTCCGCGGCGCTGGCGTTCCACGGCGCGTACATCCCGCGACTGGCGTGTTCGGTTCGGGCTCCTACATCGATTTCTACGCGACGGAAGCTTATTCCCTGTACACCGCCGACCTGCCCTTCCTGCTCAAGACCGACGGTGTTGGGGTCGTCCGCATTCATGGCGATGCGCGCACCGTGCAGGACGTTCGTCCGGCCTGGTACTGGGCGACTGTGACCTATACGCCCGAGCTGATCTACAATTTTGCCTCGCCGACGGCCGATCCCTGGCATGCGGCGCGCATGCTGGCTTTTCCCGGAGCGCCCTCTGCGGTGGACCTGAGCCTGCAACCGACGGCAGCGGCGAGCACAGAGTTTGCTCCTGTTCTGCGCGCCGATCTGATTGGCGTCACCAATTGGTCTGGGGCTGGACAGGATCACCACGCCCGGATGCGCTTCGGCGGCAACGAGGTTGCCGAGGCCAGTTTCGATGGCGTGCGCGCGCATTCAGTCACCGCCTTGCTGCCGCAATTGACCGGTGGCAGTACGCAGGTTTCGATCGAGACCACGGGCAACAACGGATTCAGCTACGACCTGATCTATCTCGATAAGGTGGAGCTGCGCTATCCGCGCCTGCCGGTGGCGGATGCCGATGGTCGCCTGCTCATGCGTGACATCAATGCCGACATGGGCAGCGGTGCCGAGATCGGCGCTGATGATGACGGCACGATCGGATTCCTCTCTGGATTTGAAGGCGACGATCTACGCCCTGGCTTCGTTGCTTCCGGACTCCCGGCAGGGCCTGCGGTGGCCTATGCCGGTCATGGCGAGGACTGGACGGCGCTGACATCGGTCAGCGCCAGCGGCGGGTCGGCCGCGGTCCCCTTCATTCCCGGCGCTGATGCATACTGGGTGTCGAGTACCGGTGCTCTGCGAACGGCACGCGTAGAAGCCTTGCCGGCCGATGAAGACATCGTCTCGGGAAATGTCGACTATCTGATCATCAGCCACAGTCTGTTCCTCGATGATCTGGCTGACATCGTGGCGCTCCAGCAGTCGCGCGGGCTGACCACGCGTGTGGTCGATGTGGCACAGATCTACCAGCAGTTCGGTGATGGCCTTCCCGAGGCCGACGCTATTTCGGCTTATCTGCGCGCGGTGGCCACGCCGATGGGCGTGGACTATGTTCTGCTGGTTGGCGCTGACACCTATGACTACAAGAATTATCTCGGTACCGGGTCGGTGAGTCTGGTACCGACGGTGTATAGCGCCGTCGGCGATATCGCCTACACGCCAACCGATGCCGCCTACGCGGACCTCGATGGTGATGATGTCCCGGAGTTTGCGATTGGCCGGCTGCCGGTTCGCAGCATCGCTGAGCTTGCGGCGATACGCACGAAAATCCTCGCTGTGCAGGGCAGCAACCCGCAGCGCTCGGTGATTCTGGTCGCGGGAGGCAGCGATGGCGAGCTGGACTTCAGTGCCATAAGCGACGGCTTTGCCGGTTTGTTGCCCGGCATCTGGCAGAGCAGCGAGGCCTATGTCGATGATATCGGTGTCCAGGGAGCCAATCAGGCGCTGCTTGATGAGCTCAATGGTGGCGTGCAGATGGTCAGCTATGTGGGCCACTCGGCGCCGATCCAGTGGAGCAGCGCCAATCAGACCGTACTGACTTCGAACCAGGTGCTCGGTCTGAGCGGTGGCGTGACCGATCTGGTGGTGCAATGGGGCTGCTGGAACAGCTATTTCGTATCGCCGAATGCGGACACGATGGCACATGCCTTCCTGCTCACGCCTGGCCGCGGTGCGGCAGCGGTGATTGGCGTTGCTGGACTCACCGGTGCCGAGGCGCACTCGGCGCTCGGCACGGCACTTTACCCACACCTGGCGCCCGGAACCCGAATCGGCGATGCGCTGCGCGCAGCGAAGTCATCGCTGGCGGGTGCTGCCGGTATCCACCGCGACATCCTGGTCTCCAGCACCTTGCTTGGAGATCCCGCCATGCCGATCCGCTGATCAGGCAGCGGACTCGGCCCACACGCCCTTGGATTGCGCCGGTCGCTCTAGGGAGCGCGCCGCAAGCGCGCTCGCCTGATGCGGCAGCGGCCATGGTGGCGGTCGCAGCCCGGCCAAGGGCGCGATCACATCGAGCGGCGGGGCCGCTGGCAACGCGCAGTCGCCTGTTGTGTTCAGGCGCTGTGGCATGGTTGCCGGTTACGGATTCGGGTGCATGCCAACTCTTCCGATCCTGTGCGGCGTTGTAAATAATCGCCAACACAATCGCGCCGGCTGTCCGATTGCTGTACAAAGTGACAAAGCTTGTGGGGTGATGGCCGGACTGAGGCCAGTGGGGGGCAGCACGTACCTTGCTTCGGACGAAGAAGCATCAATCAGGGGTATTTCATGCATCGGAGCAGCGGGGCGTGAAGCGAAATGCTGCATTCGCCATTCCAGGCGTTCGTAGCGGACGCTGTTCTGGACTCGCTGCGTCATTGCCCGAAGGCTGGGCCCGGGGCAGTTCAACCGGGTGTTTCCGTCTGGCCTCGCTGGACTGCCCGGCCGTCGTGCAACGACGCGTCGCCGCAGCGTTGCATATCAATCATCCGGCTTCACCGCACCGGGTCATTGAATCGTGAGCCGCTTTCCTAGAGGTATTAGCCAGTGACCGCACTACAGCACACTAAATTCCCGACGGCCGGACAGCCGGCCCGGCTGCGCCTTCCGAGCGGTCCAATACGCCTCTCCGATCGAGTTTTGCAGACTTTTGTCGGCCGCCGGAAGACGCATCAACTGGCAAGTCTGGCGCTGTTGCTGCTCGGCACTCTGTTTGCCGGCACCGCTTCGGCCGCCCTCACGGTGCAGCCGATCACCTGGAACATCATCGGTCTGGACAGCAACAATGTCACGGTCGGGCCGAATCGCTTCCCTGGTGGGGCGCGCGTCTGTACCGACGCTACACCCAGCAATGGCAGCGTGACGGTTACCTGGAACTGGACTTCGGCCGACCCCTTTATTGATCTGCGGGTGGGCTCGCAAAATCCTGTGATCCTGGCGCCACTGGCTGCGAACAGCTGCGCCGACGCTTACTTTGAAGTCGAGATTGTGCGCAATAGCGCGGCCTACAACCACACCCGGCGCTATCGCATCGATGCCGACGACGCCGACCCGGGCGTGAGTTCTTCGCCGATTCCACGCGAACTGCTGGTGGAGCGCTTGATTTCACAGAGCCGCAATTCGATCAGCGACATCCAGTATGGAACCACCATTCCCGGACTGACTTCGGTAGCGGCGGGCGGGGCGTTGAATCTGGTCGTCGGCAACACCTACTTCATTCGCCTGATCGGCGGCACCGCGACGCAGGGCTATGAACAATTGGAGACGTTCATCGGCTTCAAGAACACAGTATTCAGAGTGCTCGATGTCGACTCGACGTTTCCTGCGGATTCATCGGCGACGGTGTCGAGCCCCACCGACACCCTGTACCTCGATGGTTGCGTCTGGGAAAACGATATCGACAGTCCCAACTACCTTTCCTGTCTTTCCACCGGCAAGGCTGGCGGCTCGCCGGTGGCAATTACCTATCAGGTGCAGATCATCTCGGGCGGCGGCACCACAGAAACCCTGAATTCACTGTTCCATGATTTTTCCGGCAGCAGCTATCACTACAACGCCGACTACTCGTCGAGCGCGCGCTTCGCCAATATTCTCGATCCGACCACATCGACGATCAGCAAGAGCTTTACCCCGAGCACCATTCCGGTCAATGGCACCTCAACCTTGTCCTTTGTCATCGGAAATCCAAATGCCTTTTCAGTCAGCGGCTACAGCCTCATCGACAATTTGCCCGCAGGCGTAGTCGTCGCAGCACCCGTGACGACGAGCACCAGCGGTTGTGGAACCGCCCCGACATTTGCGCCTACGGCTGGCGCGACCAGCTTGTCGTTTTCCAACGGCACGGTCGGTGCAGGCAGCAGTTGTACGTTTACGGTGCAGGTCACCAGTGCGGCAACCGGCACCTACAACAACACCACGGAATTCCTGCTGATCGATGGCATCAGCACGACACGCACCGCGTCGGCCTCGCTGGTGGTCAACAACATGCCGGCCCCGCCTGCCTGTACGAATGGACTGGAGCTGGCCACCTGGAGGATGGAGCCGGCAGCGGGAACTTCGACGCCGCCGCTGTTCACTTTCAAGAGCAGCCTCGCCAGTTCTGCCACGGCAAGCTACTCCGGCACGGGAACTCAAATCATCTCGACGGTAGCGCGCACCGGGGCGGCGGTAAATTATTGGCAGGTTACTGGCGGTTGGCCGCCCAACGCCACGGGATTCCCCAATCCCGCTGCGCCTTACTTCGAGTTTGTACTCGATACCACAAATTTTACAGCTGCCCGGATTGCCTTCGATTACAAAGTCGATGACAACTGGGCAAACGCCGCAAACAATCATCTCTACGTCTACTCAAGCGCCAATGGCGGAGCGTTTACCAATCTCAGTGACACTACTGGTTTCACCAAGAACGATCCCTTCGTGAATCGTGCCGACAATGCGGCGACCACGGGCTCAAGCACCACGACCTTCCGGATCAATGTGGTCGGCCAGCAGCAAAATACAGCGCAGTTCCTTCTCGACAACATTGTCATCACCGGCTGCGCCGTACCGCGCCAGCCGCCGCTGAGCAAGGCTTTTGTACCCAGCACGATCGCGGTGAACGGGACCTCGACGCTGACCTTTACCCTGGGCAACGAGAACAACATTGCACTCACTGGTGCCGGGTTTACGGATGTCCTGCCGACAGGGATACAAGTCGCCGCAACACCGGCGGTTTCTTCGACCTGTGGCACCTGGAGCCCAGCCCCGGTGGCTGGTGCGACCACCCTCACGTTCAGCGGTGGCACGATTCCGGCACGCGTTGGAACCACGAATGGATCCTGCACGCTTTCGGTCAATGTGACTGCCACTTCGGCAGGATCACGTACCAATGTCAGTGGTCCGATCTCGACCACGCAAACCGGCACCAATTCCGGTCCAACCGGGTTCGGCACGGCGTCGCTGACCGCAATTTCGCCGCCGGTGATTGCCAAGCAGTTTTCACCCTCCACGGTACTGACCGGCGGTGTCAGCACCCTTGCCTTCACGATCACCAATCCCAACCCGAGCAATGCGATCGCGGGCGTGGCCTTCTCCGACACATTCCCGGTTGCACCGGGCGCGATGGTCGTCGCGGCAACGCCGGCGCCGAACAATACCTGCAGCCCGGCGGGTACGTGGACGACGACCCCAGGCGCGGCTTCGGTATCGTTGACGGGCGCAGGCGTACCCGCTGGTGGCAGTTGTACGGTGCGTGTCAACGTCCTGGCGCCTTCGCCAGCGGTGGGCACCTATAACAACACCAGCGGCAATGTCTCGCATCTCGTCAACGGCGTCAGCGTCAACGGCAATACCGCGAGCGCATCCCTGCTGGTGAACCCGGCATCGCCGGGCATTTCCCTGCTCAAGCAGGTCAGCACGAACGCGTCAGGTCCCTGGTCCTCGTACCTGGCGGTACCGCTGGGCACTCCGCTTTTCTACCAGTTCACCGTGGAAAATACCGGTGATGTCGCCTTGGTCATGCCCGCCTCTCCGGGGTATGTCACCGATGTGAGTGTTCCGGGACCCAATGTCGACACCACCAGTTGCTTTGCTGGTTGGACCAGTCCGCTGCCGGTGGCTGTATCGGCCAATGACAATCACATCGATGCCTGTGTGGTCGGTCCAATCGCCGCTGTGGCCTCGGGTGTAGTCAATACCGGTACCGCCAGCAGTCCGACCGGGCCCTCGTCCGATACCTCGGTTGCACGCTATGGGATCACCGGGATTTCTCTGCAGAAGACTGCTGACGTCAGCATTTATGGGTACGTCGGGCAGGTCATCTCCTATAGCTTTCTGGTCACCAATACGGGCAACGCCGTACTCACCGGCCCGGTCGTGATCAGCGACAATCTAACCAGCAACGAGTCCTGCCCGGCGCTGAGCACGATCGGAGACCTGGACAATTTCTTTGATCCTGGCGAGTCGATTGTCTGCAGTGCGACCTATACGATCGTGCAGGCCGATGCCGACTCGGGTTCTGTGACCAACGTTGCGACCGCGTCGGCGGGCGGCGCTACATCGGCGCCTGACGATGTCACCATCACCTATTCGCCGCCGGTGCTCAATGTCAGCAAGTCGGTGAATCCCAATCCGGTGTCGATCGGCGAGCAGGCGACGTACACCATCACCATAACCAATAGCGGGCTCGTCGACACGTCTGCGGACATCATCATTGCTGATACCTTGCCGGAGTTCATCACTTATGTCAGTGCTTCGGGAACAGACTGGACCTGCAACGGACAGATTCCCCTGAGCTGCACATACTCGGGCCGACTTCTCGCAAATGGGGGTTCGACCTCGCTTGCTCTGCTGGTCGATGTCGGTGCTGGAACCGTCAACGGAAACAACACCGCCCGTGCCAGCGGTGGCGGTGATCCCTTCTGTCCAGCGGCGCCCGGGGCGGCCTTGGCGCGCTGCAGCGGGACGGTGATTGTCGGCACTGTACCGGTCATTTTTTCGGACATCTCGGTGCAGATCGAGAACACCGCCCTGGTGGTGCGCTTCGGTACTGCCTCCGAGGATGGAGCACTCGGGTTTCGTGTGCTTGCCGCGCGCAGTGACAGTGCCGCGCGACAGCCGCTGGAGGCGACGCTGAGCCTGGCGCAGTCGTCCGTGCTGGCTCCGCAGCGTTACGAAGTGCGCGGCAACTACAGCGGCCAGACCCGGGTGTGGATCGAGGAAGTGTCGATTCTCGGCGAGAGCACGCTGCATGGTCCGTTTGATGTCGGTACTCGGGTGGGAGAGGCCCAGAGCGATGCTGTGGCGACCGACTGGTCCTCCATCCGCTCGGAGCAGGTTGCGCTGCGCCAGGCGCGCGGCGTCGCCTTGCAGGCGCGGTTGCTGCGTGCCGGTACGCCTGCCGAGGCAGAGTTGCGTATCAGTGAGTCCGGTTGGGTAAGGCTGCGTTACGAGGACTTGCTGGCCCAGGGCGTCGATTGGACTGGCGTACCCGCGGCGCAGATTGAGCTCTTGCGTGGCACCAGGTCACTGCCCCTGCTGATTGAGGGCGGGGCGGTTTTTGGGCCCGGCGGGAGTTTGGCGTTCCTGGGGGAATCGATCACTGGCAGCCTGTACACACGCACTGCGGTCTATCGACTGCGCGTTGCGTCGGCTGGCACTCCGATGCCCACGGTCTTTGCCGGTTTGGGTGCCTTGGTCGCCAAGACGGGGGTATCTGATCGGTTCGAACATGCGCCAAATCGGCACTACAATGCCGCGGCAGACAGTACTGATCCCTGGTTCGCGCACCGCCTTGTGCGCAATGGCGTGCCGATGGCCTCGGTAAGCGAGACGTTCGAACTGCCGGAGAAGTCAGCGACCTCGGGCGATGAGCGGATAGAAGTCGAGCTCTTTGGCGGTCTGAACTATCCGGCCGAGCCCGACCACAGCGTGAGATTGCGGCTCAACGGCGTCTACATCGCCAGTGCGCGTTTTGATGGCATTACCCGCACACTGGTACAGGCAAACCTCAGCGAAGGAATCCTGGTCAGCGGCAGCAACACACTTACGATGGAGCTCTGGGATGACACCGGGCTGCCAGCAGATGTGGTTTTTCTTGAAGCAATTCGGATCGACTACACGCGCAAGCTGACGGCGGTGAATGAGCGCATCGCATTCGCGATTCCGCCGGACAGCGGTTCGGTCAGAGTTGGAGCGGACCGCATCTTCGTTGACAATTTTGACAACGAAGGCAGCATGGCCTGCGCCCTTGCTTCCGAGTGCACCGGCTATCGGATCAGTGGACTCAGTCGCGGGGACGGCGTCGTGCTGCGCCAGCGAAACGGAGGAACGGTCCAGCTGGCAGCGAAAGCCGTCGCTACCAGCGACGGCTACGACCTGCAGTTCGCCAGCACGACCGTGTCTGGGGATCGCTTCTGGGTGGAACCCGCAGCAGGCCGCGTGAATCCCCACATCACATTGGCGGCACCGGCGGTTGATCCCCTGGCGGGTGGGCCGGCGAACTACCTGATCGTTTCCCACCCAAGTTTCCTCAGTGGTCTTGCGCCGCTGGTGGCCGCGCGCGAAGCGGAAGGCTTTGCGGTTCGCGTAGTCGATCTGGATGATGTCTACGCGTTCTACAACGACGGTGTGGTCGACCCGGTAGCCATCCAACTGGCCTTGGCCGATGCCTACGCCCGCCTGGGAACGCGCTATGTCCTGCTGGTCGGCGGCGACACCCTCGACTACTTCAACTATGGTGGCGCGAATTCGCTCAGCTTCGTGCCCACTCCCTATCGGGTGACCAGCCAGTTCATCCGTTTCGGCGCGGCCGATGGCAGCTATGCTGACATCGACAGCGACGGACTCGCCGATCTGGCGATCGGCCGATTCCCGGTGCGTACATTGTCGGAGCTGGATGTCCTGATCTCCAAGACCTTGAGCTATCCACTTGCTGATCATCGTGGCAAGGCCTTGCTGGTCAGCGATCGTGATCAGGGCGAGATGGTCTATAGCGCCCAGTTGGCGCCGATCGGCAACTATCTCGGCAACAGCTGGAACGTCAGTGGTCTGACCCTCCAGAATTACCCTGCCGGGGGAGCGTCCCAGGCGCGTGCCGATCTGGTAACGGCCGTGGACAGCGGTCAATCCCTGCTGGCCTTCCTTGGGCACGGGTCGCCGGGCAACTGGACCTTCGAGGGATTGCTCACTGCGGGTCACGTCTACGCTGGCGTATTCAGCAATGCGACCAAGCCGACTCTGGTATGGAATCTGGGCTGCTACGGAGCCTATTTTGTCGATCCGTACTACAACACCATTGCCCACGGCATGCTGCTGCAAGGGAATGGCGGCGCTGCCGCGGTGCTGGGTGCCAGTGGCTTGACCGATGTCAGCAGTGATGTCGCCTGGGTCAATACGCTCGGTCCTGTGCTGGGCGCGGTGCGGCTGGGCGATGCGCTGCGTATTTCACAACGATTGTTGCACCAGAGCAGCCCGGAGTTTCGCGATATCAGTACCGGCGGCACCTTGCTCGGCGATCCGGCGTTGCGGCTGAACCAGTAGGGCGTTGGCGGGCGGAGCAGCGAGGCGGTTGGCGCGTCGTCGTTCCACACGTCGCGCCCAGCCCTGATTCCCGGATGGGTCGGCACCGGCGACTTTCCGGGTGGCGTTCAATAAGCTGCTTGCATGGGTGCATTCTTTCTCACTGTGGATTGGAGTGGTGCGGCGGCTGATACCGCCGCCATTGCACGAGCGCAGTCGGCGTTACGTGGTTTTGCGCCGTTCGGGTTTGAGTCAATCAGTGCCGCGGGCGTCCTGCTGGTTGTTGCGCGTGATCGCGATCAGCCGGGCCTTGAGCGGTTCGGTGATGATCTGGTTGTGCTCGACGGCGCGCTCAGCGCGGCCTGCCGTCGTGCCTTGCAGCAAGCCTTGGGCCTTCCGCGCCAGTCAGATGCGCGAATTGTGCTGGCTGCTTTCGACCGCTGGGGCATCGACGCGGCCAGCCGTCTCGATGGACGATTCGCACTGGTTGTGGTTCAACGGACCCACGATCAGGTATGGATCCTGCGTGATGGTCTCGGCCAGCGTGGGCTGCATGTTCGCGAAGCGGGCGATCGCTTGCATGTGGCAACCAGAGCCAGCGTCTTGCTGAGGGCGGCGGACCTGCCGATGCTGGAGGACCCGCTGTCCGTGGCTGCCTATTTTGCGCTGCGGGCACCGCCAACGGGCGCTGGTTACTGGTTGGGGGTGCGGGCAGTTGCTGCCGGCGAGTGCCTGGCGTGGACTGGGCGTCGGCTGCATTCAAGCAAGCAGAACTTCGATGTCCCACTGGCACCTGCACGATTCTCTTCGGACGCCGATGCGGTCGATGCCTGGGACTCGGTCCTGCGCGGCGCATGTGCCCGCGCGCTGGCGGAGTCGGTACAACCAGGGCTACTCCTGTCCGGAGGTATCGACTCGAGTGCGATCGCCGCAAGCTCGGTGTCCGCGCGGCCGAATCTGGTCGCGTGCTACTGGAGATTGAGCGCATTTCCGACGGCTGATGAATGCGCCTATTCGAGCGCGACAGCGGCATGGCTGGGGCTGCGCACACTATCCATCGATGGTGAGCAGCACGCACCCCTGGCGCGGCTCGATTGCTGGCGGGTTGAAGATGAGTCGCCTCACTCGAATCCTTACAGATGGCTGCATCATCATCTTTTTGAGCAAGCGGCTGGGCACGGCATCGACACCCTGCTATCGGGAAACTTCGGCGATCATCTGTATCCGGATCGGCTTCCCGCGTGGTCGTGGTCGGGTACGTTCGGGCAACGGCCGCGACAACTGCTGGATCGCTTTCCCACGCTGATGCGCGGGCTGCGCCGGTTGTTGGGGCGTTATCCCGCGCTGCCGCGTTGGCTGGCGGAAACCTGGCGACAACCGCTGCAGAGCGCCTATATCGGCGCCGGCCATCCTTTGTTGGCCGTCGAAGCGGAGCTCGATGCCGAGCTGGGCCGTCGTCACAGCTCGAGTTTTGGCCTTGATCTGCGATTTCCCTACCGCGATGTCGAGGTCATCCGATTCATGGCCTCGCTGCCAGCGCATTTCAGTGTGCGCGACGGTGCTCGGAAATGGATCACCCGCGAGGCAATGCGTGATCGATTGCCCGAGCGCGTTCGCACCCGGGCAAAGGCTGGCAGTCTGGAGCCGTTTTTTCGCAAGGCGATTCTTGGAGACGCCAACGCGCTGGTGCAACGATTGCTTCGTGATCCGGGGGCAAAATGGCCGCGTTACGTCATGCCGGAACAACTATGGGCGGCCGTCGCGCAGCCCGCCACCGAGGCGGAATTGCTGCTGATCTGGCTAGCCGTCAGTTATGAACTTTGGTGGCGTGCGCACGCCGGGCTTGGCCCTGCCGTGCTAGCATCCGAGCCCTGAGCAGCAACCAATTCAGAGACTGGCTAGTGAATGAGCAGGTGAAAAAACCGGGGGCAGCCGAGGATGGGACAGCAACTCGCCTCCCTTACACGGCACCATTGCTTTCGGAACTGGGCGAGTTGCGGGATATCACGTTGGGCGCTTCCCCTGGAATCGGTGATTCCGGTGGCACCCAGACACAGAGATGTCCCGGCTGCCCCTGAGCGCAGAAACTGCGCTGGCTCCGGCTGCGCGTTTCAATTCCATTCGAATTCATGCCGAAATCCCGGGCTTGCTGGGATCTGCGATCCCGGTGGCGCGCATAGTCCGCACCGACATTCTGTTTCCTTCGGGCGTCGTGGTTCCGCTTCCGGGTTGCAACTTCATGCCTGTGCCTGCACCGGGTTCAGCGGCTGAGATTTTCGGGACTGCAACAGGCTCGGCGGCGGCCGATTTTGTCGGCAGTGGTTGGCTTGGCCAGACACTGCATGCTTTTGAGTGCTGGCATGATGCGCTTGGGCAGCGCGTACTTTTCGACGACGGAGCGGCGTTCTGGGTCAGTGCGGACGGCGATCACATTGCTGTCAATGCCACAGCGAACGATTGTCCGCACCGCGACGAACTGCTGCTCGGCCCGGCCCTGATGCTCGCGCTGGCGGCCCGTGGTGTCTTCGGGTTGCATGCCTCCTCCATTCTGGGTTCAGAGGGCGCTGTCACCCTGCTTGGGCCATCGGGATCGGGCAAGTCAAGTCTGGCTCGTTACGCGGTTTCGCAAGGCGCACTCCGGCTCAGTGATGATGTGACCCCGCTGGCGCGTCTGGATGTCGGCATGCGTGTGCTCCCACGTTTTCCGCAACTCAAACTGGCGCCGATCCTGATGGTTGATGACCTCGAGCTGCCCCTGGCCGCCCTGGTCTGGGTGGAGATTGGTGCGGGCCCGCTGGCGCTTACGCGGATGCGCGATGTCGAAGCTTCGCGCTGCCTGTTGCGTGATACGGTTGCTGCGCGGTTGTTCGCGCCCAGGCTGCTCTCGCGACATCTTGATTTCTGTGCCGACCTGGCGATACGCGCTCCGGCCTGGCACCTCAACATGCCGCGTGTCGAGCCTGCGCAACAGACCCGCATATTTGATCAGGCTTATCGCCTGCTGCGCGGATTGGGGTTGCCGTGACTTCGGTGCCGCGCATCTGGTGGTCACTGTGCGGCTGGCGCTGGTGGCGCAATGCCGGTGCCGAGGTGGCGCGTCGTGTCGCACCGGTTGCCAGCGCGGACGATGCTGAATCGGTTCGCTTGCTGAGCCGATACCTGCTCCGGATCGAGCGAACTGCGCGCTGGGTGCCAGGCAGTCGCTGTCTTGATCGCGCCCTGGCCTTGATCGAATGCGCAGCCGCCGAAGGGGTGACGGCGCAATTGTGCGTCGGTGTCCGGCGGGTAGATCAGCAACTCAGGGCGCATGCCTGGGTGCAGGCCGGCGAGATCATCATCGATCCCGACCCGCAGGCCGTGTCACGATTCGTCCGACTGCAGGCGCACCAGCCGGGTCTGGAGTTCGACCGATGAATGCACAGTCGCCACGTTACCGACTCGCGCCCGGTGTTCTGGCGCAAACCGCGCTCGACGAGGCGGTGTTGCTCGACGCGCGTGCCGGGGCCTACTTCGGCGCCAATGCCAGCGCCACCCTGATCCTGCGCGAATTGCTTGCCGGCTCTGATGTGGACGTGATCGTCCAGCGGGTCCACCAGAAGTTCGAGCAGGACGCGGCAACCATTCGTGCCGACGTGATCGCCTGTCTCGACGATTGGCTGCTTCGCGGCCTGATCGTCCCGACCGCGTCGGATACGCGCTGAGGCTGATCCTGGGTGACCGCCAATGATCCGCTGTCGCGCTGCTGAACAATCGCTGCGCGACAGCGGACTTCGCCGCGAATGCCCGCAGATGTGCATTGCCTGGGTGCGCGGAAGGGTTACCCTCGCAGCCCGGAGACCGCCATGCACCAGACCGATTTCGAAAACCGCGTACGCTTCATCGCCAAGCTGGCGCGCCGACTGCATCAGTACGGCACCACGGCTGGTCGCCTTGAAAAGGCGATCGACAATGTCTCAGGTCGGCTGGGGCTCGGCTGCAACAGTCTGGCGACTCCGACATCGGTGATCATGTCGTTCGCGGTGCTCGACGAAGGCCCGGGCGCGCTGCCGCGTTCGACCCAGGTGTTGCGCGTCGATCCCGGTGAAGTGAATCTGCGCCGTCTGGTCGAGGTGGATGCGATTGCCGAGCGTGTGTTCAGCGGTGAACTGGATATCGAATCGGGTTTCCGCGCTCTTGAGGAACTGCAGAGCGGACTGAGCCGACGTGCCACGGTCATGCGCGTGATCAGTTTTGGCATCTCCTCCGCCGCAGTTGCGACCTTGCTGAAGGGCGTGCTTGCCGATGTCATCGTTGCCGGTAGCCTCGGCCTGCTGATCGGGATCATGGCCAGTGTCGTCGAACGCCGGCCCGCACTGGCTCCATCCTTCGAGGCACTGGCGGCGTTCGTCGCGATGTTTGCGGTTTCCCTGATTGCCGCGTTGCTGCAGCCGCTGAACACCATCAGCGTGATGATTGCTGCCGTGATCGTGCTGATGCCGGGTCTGATGCTGACCACCGCGATCACTGAACTGTCGACCCAGCATCTGGTCGCCGGCTCAGTTCGCTTCATGGGCGCCACCGCAACCTTGCTGAAACTGACCTTTGGCACCGTCGCCGGCATGCAGGTGGCCAATCTGTTCAAGCTCAAGGCGATGCCCCTGCTCGCACAACCGCTGCCGGGATGGACCGAATGGGTGGCCCTGGTTGCCGGCAGCTATGCCTTTGCCGGCTTGTTCCAGGCGGCAAGGCGCGATTATCCGGTGGCGATGGCCTCGAGCTGGATCGGCTATCTGTGCGCGCGCTTCGGCGGCCTGCTTTCCGGGCCTGAATTCGGTGTGTTTCTATCGGGGCTGGTGGTCGGTGCCGTCGCCAATCTGTACGCGCGCATCTGCAATCGGCCGGGTGCCATTGTCCGGGTGCCCGGCATCATCATGCTGGTGCCCGGGACGGTCGGATTCCGCAGCCTGTTCTACGTGTTCGAACGCGATGTCTACCTTGGTCTCGACAAGGCGTTTTCGTTGATCGTCATCCTGATTTCATTGGTGGCCGGATTGTTGTTTGGCAATCTGCTATTGCCGCCACGTCGGCATATCTGAGACAAAAAAGCCGGCTTGCGCCGGCTTTTCCGCTTGCGCCCGCTTGATCTTCAGCCGATCAGCAGGTCTTTTTCCTTTTTGCCAGCCGCCAGCGCTGCTGCAAACCAGCGCGGCTTGAGGCCGCGTCCGCTCCACACCTGGGCGGGATCGGCCGGGTTGCGGTACTTGGGTTTGACCTTGAACTTCACGGTCTTGGGGCGGCCACGACGGCTGCCGAATACCTCATCCAGCGACAGGCCCTCGTCATTGAGGATCTTGTTGATGCGGTCGCGCACTTTCTGCACGGTTTCCACGGCAAGTTCTTCCTTGCGCTTGGCTGCCTTGTTGATGAGGTCGTTCAATTGCGAATTCGACAATTTCTTGAGGTCTATGCTCATGGTATGACTGGTTACCCCCGGGTAACGAGATGAAGGAACGCGCCGCAACCGAAAATATCCAGCATTGACCAGCCTGGAGAATGCAGCAGTTGCGGAATATGACGGGAGCCAGCATGTTTTTCTGCCTGGCGGCCCCGGCCGATGCGGCGTCAACATAATGATGAATCTGGCGATTATTTCAAGCCCTTGGGGTAATACCGGAATAAATCATTTACAGTTGTTTTGCCCGGGAATAGCTCATCGGCTGCGCCGACGACAGGTCCCGCCGTTGGGCAGTGCACGGCACTCGCCTTCTTCACATGGCGTCCCGCGAGCGCGTCTGCGCGGTGGCAACGCATTGCGGATATCTGCTGATTGCTCACCGTATTTCCGGCGGTCAGGCCGGATTCGTTCAGCCAATGGCGATTGCCAAGCGTCACCGGTCGAGGCACTGCTGCGTATAGGCTTCTGTAGCGTGGGCCTTGCCCCGCTGCTCGTGTTCCGGGTTTTTCCGCGAAGTCCGCACGATCAACAGCAGCGGGGCAAGCTCCGTTCCATGAAGTTCCTGCGAAGACGATGCTTCGGCGGTACAGGTGACGGTTCTGGCTGCCCGCTTTGCCTTTGTGGCGTCCATCGCGGAGGTTGGCAGCGGCCGGGACGCCCGTATCGCTTGCCTTTGTCAGCAGGGGAGGCACAATGTAGCCATAGTCATCAGGGGTACGCCGTCATGGGGTTGTTGGACGATCTCGAACAGGAAGCGCAAAAGCGCCGGGAAGGCGAGGAGGACGTGCTGCGCAGGAAGCGCGAGCAGTTCAACGAAGTGACCATTCCCGCAATCGAAAATCTCTACAGTTACCTGCAGCGCCTGGCAAAGACGCTCAATTTCCTGAAGAGCGAAAGGCGCGCTACCTACCAGATTCCGGGCTATGGCGCGGTGGTCTGCCGCATTGATGCCGATATGGCGGTGCAGGCGCAGATGCCGATGTACGCCCGTGAAGTGAAACTGACGGTTACTGGCATCATCGATTCGTCCAGTTGTCCGGTAGTCCAGATCGACGGTGCCAGTCGGGTTGCGACCATGATCGAGGTGTTTCGCCGTGCCGGTTTCGACGCGATGCAGAAGGCCGACAAGGACGAGCGCGGTGCCATCATTTCCGCGCGCTTTCAGGCAGCCGGCAAGATTTCCATGGTCGCAACGTTCAATATCGACATGCATTCCGACGTGCTACGCATGGAATTCACCAACTTCGATGCGTTGATCACCCGCAAGCACAGCCTGGCGATCGGCGCGGTCAACGACGAAATCCTGGATTCGGTCGGCAAGTATCTGGCGCATCAGCAGAACTACGTGATGCGCGAATCGGTGTCCGACGAGAACCGCGAAGCCTGGCGCGCCAAGTTGCAGCAGGAGCAGCAGCGTCGGCAATGGGAGCAGAAGATCGCCGCGGTCCAGGCCGAGGAAGAGGCCAAGCTGCGCGGTTCGACGGGCCGCGTGACCGGGAAGATCCGCTCCGTGCCGGCAGCGGAACCGGTCAGGCAACCGTCCCCTGCCCCGGCACCCGCGGCCCCGGCTCCGGGCCTGCTCGGCAAGCTGAGCGGGCTTTTTGGCAAGAAGGACAAGTAGCGACCCTGCCGCCTGCTGGTCGTCTGGCTGCTGGTCGTGGTGGCGAGCGCCGGCGTACTTGCCGGACAACGAGTCGCCGGAGCCCCAATGCAGTCGCCCGTGCCATGACCCCGAACCCTGCACACCCGCGCGTCGGCTTCGATGAGGTTCGCGATGCCTTGCTGTGTCGGCTGCCCGAAGAAAAAATCGCGCTGCTGCGCCGAATTGCCGAACACTGGCCAGCGACGGCAGGCGCGCAGCCGACGTCGACTGTCGCGCCTGAGTCGATCAGCGTCCCTGGTCGCCCTGAACGACCGCTGCTGGTGGCACCCCGCCTGCTGAAATCACGCGGCCTCGGCTCAGGTCGCGGTCGCGCGGCCTTGATTCATGCGGTCGCCCATATCGAGTTCAATGCCATCAATCTTGCGCTCGATGCGGTCTATCGATTCCGCGGTATGCCGGCGGACTATTACCGTGACTGGCTGGCGGTGGCGCTGGACGAGGCGCGCCATTTCGAATTGCTGGTTGCCCGGCTGGCCCTGCTGGGGTTTGCCTACGGCGATTTTCCGGCGCATGATGGTCTCTGGGAGGCCGCGCAGCGCACCGCCGATTCCTGTCTGCACCGGATGGCGCTGGTCCCGCGGGTACTGGAGGCACGCGGACTCGATGTGACGCCTGCCATGATCGAGCGCCTGCGCCGGGTCGATGACCTGGAGACCATTGCGGTGCTCGAAGTGATCCTGCGCGAAGAGGTCGGCCATGTCGCCGTCGGCACCCGCTGGTTTCAGCATTGTTGTGCCCTGCAGGGACTGGACCCAGACGCTACTTTTCTGGAACTGGTCCGTTCCCACTCGGCGGCTGCGATCCGCCTTCCGTTCAATGATGCCGCCCGCGAGATCGCCGGATTCAGCGCCGTCGAACGCGCTGGTCTGGTTGCCATCGCCGAACTCGGCAGGCCGATCACGACCGCGGAGCAATAGCCGCTGCGCCTACCCGGGCCTCGGTCCGGCTGTCCCGCGCGGCTGAGGGGCAGCGTTCGCAACGCCTGCCGGCGGTCGCGGCCAGCCTCCGAGCGGTGCCAGGGTGTGCATGTCGGAATCCGCGTGCTTTCCTCGCCTGGCAACTTGTCGGAATTGTTGTCTGATGCTGGCCGGACGATTGCGTCGACCGGTTTGCCGCGCCGTTGCCGCTACGAGGTGAGAACAGTGAAGAAGTCAGCATTCGACGGGTCTGAGATTCTGGCAGACTCGTGCTCCCAGCCCGTGGCCATGGTGACGACGGATATGCCGCCCGCAGGTGCATCCAGACCGGCGCGAGACGAACAGTTCGCCGCTGTCTATGCCGAACTGATGCGGCTGGCGCGGCGTCAGCGTGGCCCCGGCGATACCCTGAATACCACGGCGATCGTGCACGAGCTGTATTTGCGCCTGGCCAATGGCGAGGGTGCCACCATTCGCAGCGAACGCCAGTTTCTGGGTTATGCGGCGCGCGCGATGCGCAATCTGCTGATCGACCGCGCCCGCGCCCGGCTGAGCGAGAAGTCCGGTGGCGGCCAGATTGCGGTTTCACTGGATGATGCCCATGCGGCGGCGGTTTCGGTGGATGCGCGCGAGGCGCTGGCCCTCGACGACGGCTTGCGCCAGCTCGAACGCGAGGACGCCCGCGCTGCCGAAGCACTGGCCCTGAACTATTTCGCCGGACAGACCGCCGACCGGATTGCGGCGGTGCTCGGTGTCACCCGGCGCACGGTGGAGCGCGACCTCCAGTTTGCCCGGGCCTTCCTCAAGGCGATCTGCAGCGAGTGAGCGTGGCAGGTGTCGCGCTGCTTCGCCGCGCAGCCTGAAGGGTCCGCTGAAGGAAGCCGGTCATGAGTTCATCTCTGCGCAGCTGCTACGAGATCCTCGTCGAGCTCACCGTTGAGCAGCGGGCAGGATGGCTGGAACAGCATTGCAGCGATCCTGATCAACGCCGTCTGCTGGCGCAGATGCTGGCGATTGCCACGGCGGGCGATCGCGGTCCGCTCGCGGCCGCCGCGCCCGCGCGGCTTGACCGGCTGCAACAGGCCAGCGATGCCAGCGAATCCGACTGCGAGCGATGGATCGGTCAGCGCGTCGGGCCGTTCCGATTGCTGCGCCTGATTGGCCAGGGTGGCATGGGTGCAATCTATCTCGGTCAGCGCGAGGGTGCGGATTTTGATCAGCAGGTTGCCGTGAAGCTGCTGCGTCGCGGGCTTTTCTCGTTGCTGGAGCAGCGCCTGTTCCGGCGTGAGCGTCAGCTGCTCGCCGGCCTCTCGCATCCGAACATAGCCAGATTGATCGACGGTGGGGTCAGCGAGCATGGCGTTCCCTATCTGGCGATGGAGTTTGTGCTCGGTGTTCCGATCACCCGGTACTGCGCTGATCGCGGGCTTGATCTGCGGGCACGCCTTCGGCTGCTGCTGACGGTCTGCCGGGCCGTCGAAGCAGCCCATCATGCCCTGATCGTGCATCGCGACATCAAGCCCGGCAATATCCTGGTCACCGCGGATGGCACTGCCAAGCTGCTCGACTTCGGTGTTGCCAAATTGCTCGAAGGCGACGAGCCCGAGACTGCCACCGGAATGTCGGCATTGACGCCCGAATACGCCGCACCCGAACAATTCAGCGGTGCCGCCATCACCACGGCAACCGATGTCTACGCGCTCGGCATCTTGCTCTACGAGTTGATGACCGGATCGCGTCCCACCGAGCATCCACCGCGGCGTCCCTCGGCGTGCCGGACACAGGCGGCCGTGCAACCCCAGCCGCCGCTGGTGGCGAGCGTGCAGCTGCGTGGTGATCTCGACAATATCGTCATGAAGGCGCTCGAATCCGAACCCGGGCGTCGTTACCGATCCGCCGGCAGCCTGGGTGACGATATTGAACGCTATCTGGATGGCGAGCCGGTGGCCGCGCATCCGCCGTCGCGCTGGTATCGGACACGCAAGTTCGTCCAGCGTCATCGTGGCGGCGTCGGCACGGCCATTGCCATGCTGGTCGCGGTGTTGTTCAGTCTGGGTACCGCGCTCTGGCAGGCGGGCCTGGCACGGGCTGAGGCGCGGCGCGCCGGTGCCGTGCGCGATCTGATGGTGGAGATTCTGCGTGAGACGGCGCCTACCGGACCGGCAGCGCAGCGACCCGCGGTGCCGGAGCTGGTGTATCAGGCAACCGCGCGCCTGATGGATGGGCTGGCCGATCAGCCCGAAGTCCGAGCCGAGTTGCAGAACACCCTGGGCAATGTGCTGCGGCACATGAACGAATTGCCGAGGTCGGAGGCGCTCTTGCTGGAGGCGGAAAAGGCGACCGCGGCGCTGGCGGAAAACGCGAGACTGCGCGTCGAGAATCGTATCGAGCTGACCCGTACCCTGATGCGCAAAGGCGACTTCAAGGGGGCTGCCACGCGGCTGAATCCACTCCTGGTTATCCCGGCGTCCGAATTGCCGGAGGGGGTGCCTCGGGCCATGCTGTTGAAGCTGGCGATGGTGAACGCCGCCAATCAGGCTGCTACAGCGCGGGCCCTGGAGCTGGGTGAGGCCATGATCCAGTCCTATCGTGCCGACTGCGCGCGCGGACTGCGCTGCCTCGAATCGGCAATGGCCCTCAATGATTATGCATCAGTGCTGGTCGGAGCCGGCAAGCTGCAGCGGGCGCGCCCGCTGTTTGTTGAGGCGTTGGCGATGAAGCGCATGTTCAAGGCGCCATTGCCCAGCATTGCCGACTCGCTGGCGATGCTGGCGGTCGCTGATCACCACCTCGGCGATCTCGATCAGGCGCAGCATTGGGCCGAGCAAACCGAACTCCTGAACGGCTCGCTGGAACTGGATCGGCCACGGCTCGGAAACATCCAGCAGAGCGCCGAGATCGCCCTCGCGAAGGAGTCTGCGGCGCAGGCCGAAGCCTTGCTGCAGGATCTCGTCGTGGCGCAACGCGCCCAGGAGTATGGACGTTGCTCGATGGTCAGTGCGCATCTCTTTCTGGCCCGCGCGCAGCTGCAGCAACAGAAGGCCGATTCCGCGCTGGCCGAAAGTGCCCGCGCGATCGATTTCGCCGCGGACTGTCCGGGCTCCAGGCTGTTCAGCAGCGAGCTTGCGCAGTTGTTGGCGGCTCAGGCGCACCTGCTGCGGGGCGAAGTCGAACCTGCGCGTAACCTGTTGGCTGGGGCACTCACTGCCGTGCCGAGGTTGCCGCACAGCAGTCCCAATCGCCGGACGCTGTTTCTCGCTGAACTGATGCGGCTGCGACTTGCCCTGGGTGATCGGGATGCGGCCCTTGCCGACGCAGGTGCCTTGCTCGACTATCTTGATCAGCTCGGGGCTGTCGAGTTGGCTCCCATCCGGCTCGAAGCGGAGCTGGTGAGGCTCCGGACTGGCGACACTCAAGCGGCTCAACAGTTGCGCTTGCGGCTTGAGCGGATCGGGCATTGGCCGGTAGGGCAGCGACTGCTCGCGCAGTTGCACGCGCGCTCGCCCGGGTCGCCGCGCATCG
Source organism: Pseudomonadota bacterium (assembly GCA_022843465.1). Classification (GTDB taxonomy): domain Bacteria; phylum Pseudomonadota; class Gammaproteobacteria; order Xanthomonadales; family Ahniellaceae; genus 0-14-3-00-62-12. The sequence goes on from JALHNO010000005.1 coordinate 95,591, forward strand.
CGGTGCCCTGAGCGGCTCGGTGCCGCCGGTCGGCAGTTCGAGTGAACTTCAGGGGCGTGGCTTCCGGCGTGCCGGGGCCTTGCCTGGGGCGCGCGCTTTGCTGACGGATTTTTTGGCAGCGGCCTTGCGTGCGGGTGCTGCCTTGCCGGACTTGCCGGTTGACTTGGCTGCCGTCGTCCGCGCAGGCGCCCGGCGCTGCGTTGGCTTCGGCGGCCGCAATGCGGATTCCAGCTCGGTGAGCGCCTCGCCGGTGTAGGTGGCGATGCGCTGCATATGCGGCAAGGTGTCGCGACAACCGGTAAAGCCGAACGCGAGTATTCCCGCATAGCTCTGGCAGGTGATGTTCAGCGCCTGGCCGTGCGTCACCAGGGACACCGGGTAGGCGGCCTCCAATCGGGCGCCGCGAAAAAACAGCGGCCGTTCCGGTCCCGGTACATTGGAGATGGTCACATTGAACATCGGTCGCGTGCGCCCACCCATGCCGGTGAGCAGGGACAGCATGTAGGGCGCCATCAGCACCATCGTGTATTGCATCATCGCCTTGCGCGGCAGCGTAAGCACGTGCTCCTTGGCGCGGCGGGTGGCATTGCGGATCGCCTCCAGCCGCTCGAGCGGGGCCTCGATGTCGGTGCCGAGGGTCGAGATGATGAAGGTGATCGCATTGCCGGCACCCTCATCATCCTTGGGACGCACCGAGACCGGAATTCCGGCGGTGAGTGATTTCTCGGGCAGGCCACCGATCTCGTCGAGAAATCGCCGCAGCGCCGCGCCGCAGATCGCCAGCACCACATCGTTGAGGGTCGCACCGGCGCTTTCGGCGACCTGGCGCAGGCGGTCGATACTGAACTGCTGGGTGGCGAACCGGCGCGGCTGCTTGATGCGGCCATTGATCAGGGAGGCCGGCGTATCGAAGGGGATCGCCAGCGACTCGCTGGTGTTGCGTGCCGAACCGACCATGCTGCTGAAAGCGCGAACGATGTCCGGCAGGTTGCTGAGCTGATCGCGGGTCGCCTCGATCAGGCCATTGACCACCTGCGCCGCCGTTGGCACCGGTGCCTCGCGGCGCTGGCGCAGTCGAACCGGAAAACCGACTGCGAAGAACGGTGGCAGGCGCCGGCTGGCTTCGCGATCGGCGGACATCGAGCGGACCAGCAATTTCATGCCGCTGATGCCATCGATCAGTGAATGGTGCATCTTGATGTAGAGCGCGAAACGATGACCTTCCAGTCCCTCGATGAATTCGCATTCCCAGGGCGGTCGTGACAGATCCAGTGGCTGACTGTGCAGGCGTGCGATCAGCTGGCCCAGTTCGCGTTCGCCGCCCGGCTGTGGCAGCGCGGAGAGTCGGACGTGATGTTCGAGATCGATGACCGCTTCTTCCTCCCAGGCCGGACGCAGGCCTTTGAGTCCCGGACGCCTCAGGCGATGATTCCACGGTGCGGCGATCTCGCTGCAGGCACGGAATTCAGCCAGCATCTGGCGCAGAAAGTCGGCCGGTGCGTCATCGGGAAGGCTGAAGGAAATCAGTCCACCGACATGCATGGGGGTCTCGCGCGATTCCACCATCAACCAGGACACGTCCAGCGGGTTAAGCGGTTTGACGCTCATCGGTACTCCGGATTGACCGCGACAGGTTCGGCGCGCCACCACTGTGCCCGCAACGGCGCATAGCCGCAACCGTTGGACTGCGGGTAACGAGTGCCAGCAGCCGCCTGTTCGAACGGACCGCCTGGCCGTGCAATTGCTGGTTCGATTCGCCAGTGCCGCTTCGCGCGGACTGGCGAGGCAGTGTCCAATTTTAACTTGCGCACAGGGTGATTTGGCGCTTAGCTTGCTGCATGTCCCGGAACAGGATGCAGCGGGGTCTACTGTTCTGCCTGGTGATGATCGCCGGCTTGACGCCGCCGGCATTCAGCGCCCGCATTGCCGTGGACAATGGCCAGATCGGTCGCGACCAGATCCGCTTCCGCACGCTCGGCATTGCCGACGGATTGTCCAGCACGACCGCGCGTGCGCTGGCGCAGGACGAGAAGGGCTTTGTCTGGCTGGGTACCCAGGAAGGACTCAATCGCTACGACGGCTACGACTTCAGGGTGTATCGGGCTGACTCCGAGCGCGCCGACTCGCTCGGTGACAGCCACATCACCAGTCTCGTTGCCGATGGCGCAGGTGCGCTCTGGATCGGTACGGTCGGCGGCGGCGTCAACCGGATGGATCTGGCTACCGGCAGTGTCCGACGGTTTCTTGCTGGCCCGGAGACGCAACTGGTCGGTACCCAGGTCAATGCACTGATGGTTGATCGCGAGGGCGCGCTGTGGTCGGCAACCCAGGACGGCGCCGTGCAGTTCCTGTTGCCGGGGGCCAGCCAGTTCCAGACGATACTTGCCGATGATCGTCGCCTGCGCCGAGCGCGCGCGCTGCTGCCACTTTCAGACGGCGCCCTGTTGATTGGCACCAGCGCAGGATTGCTGCGCTATTCACCTTCGGATGCCAGCCTGACAGCCTGGCCGCTGCCGTCGCCGTCGGCCACGCTCAATCTCAACGTTTCGGCTCTGGTGCGGGCGCCCGATGGCCATATCTTTGCCGGTGACCTTGCCCTGGGGCTGCTCGAATTCAGCGCCGACGGGGCGCTGCTGGCGCACTATCGTGCCGATGCGGATTCCACCGATGCCCTGATCAACGATCAGGTGCTGTCCCTGATGATGACGCGCAAGGGTGAGCTCTGGGTTGGTACCTACAACGGACTGAGTCGCTATCAGGGTGATGGCCGGTTCCTGAATTTCAGCCAGGATGACAGTGATGTCGGCAGCATCGGCGCCAACCGGATTCCGGCGATGATGGAGGATCGTGACGGTTTGCTCTGGTTTGGTACCTGGACCGGTGGTGTCTCCCTGCACAAGCCGGCGACCCGCGCACTGCGCATCGTGCGCCACCGGGCCCAGGATCCGCGCAGTATCCCGACCAATCCCACGCGGGCACTGGCGCGCGACCCCGACGGCACGCTCTGGCTGGGTCTGTACGAGGGTGGCGGCCTGGTGCACTACGATTTTTCCAGGGGCGTGCTGCGTCGCTATCGCCACGACCCGAACGATCGGGACTCGCTGCCCAGTGATGGTGTGCAGGCGGTGCTGCGCCGTCGCGATGGCGCGCTCTGGGTGGCAACCACGGCCGGCATTGCGCGCTTGCGGCAGGACGGCAGCGGCTTCGACCGGCTTGAGGCGCTTTATGGCGGACCGCCCGTAGGCTCGGGGCGCGCGCTCTACGAAACCCGCGACAGCGGCTTCTGGGTCGGCACCGAAGAGAGTGGGCTGCTCTTCATCTGCGCGACCTGTCAGCACTATGAGCAGTTCGCCTTCGATCCCGAGAAACCGGAGCGATCCCTGCCCGGCAGCACCATCAATGCGATCTTCGAGGATTCCGCCGGCATGCTCTGGGTCGGTACCAATGGCACCGGTCTGGTGCGCCTGGATCGGCAATCCGGCAAGCTGACGACCTTTCGCGCCCGTCGCGGTGAAGCTGGTGCCCTGCAGAGCGAAGTGATCACCAATTTCCTGGAAACCAGCGATGGCGAGCTCTGGCTTGGCACCCAGGGTGCCGGCATCGCCCGGGTGGAGCGCGAGCCGGCAGTTCGATTCAGCCACGTCAGCCAGCGTGATGGGCTCAGCGCCAACGCCATCGGCAGCATTCTGGAAGATGCCGATCATCTGCTCTGGATCAGTTCCATCGGCGGCATCGACCAGTACGACCGCAACAGCGGCCGCGTCCGTGCCTTGACTGCCAGCGATGGCTTCGACCGATCCGGCTATTTCATCAATGCGCGCGCCCAGGATGAGGCCGGCAATCTCTATTTCGGTGGCCTGCTGGGTGTGGTCCAGTTTCACCCGCGCGACTTCCAGATCGATCTGCAACGACCCAGCGTGGTGCTGACCCGACTCGATGTCTATCGTGCCAGCAGCAAGGCCGAGCGTGCGGCCGATGCCTCGGCGGCGTACATCGACGCGATCGAGCTGGATCACAACGAACCGGTGTGGTCGTTGGCGTTCTCGTCGATGAACTACGCCAGTTCGGACACCACCCGCTACAGCTATCAACTGGAACGCCTCAACGACTCCTGGATCGATCTGCCCCAGGGGCAGCGCATGGCCAGCTTTACCCACGTGCCGCCCGGCCAGTATCTGTTCCGCGTACGCGCCGCCTATGCCGACGGCATGGATTACGGACCGGAGACACGGCTGTCCGTGCGTATCCGGCCGCCGCCCTGGTGGTCGCCGTGGGCGCGAACCGGGTACATCCTGGTCGCCCTGGCTCTGTGCTATCTGGGCGTCGCGGCAGCGCGGCGACGTGCCCGTGAGCGCGAACAGGTCCGCCGCGGAATGGCCGAGCGCGAGTATCGATTGAAGCTGGCGCTCTGGGGCAGTCGCGACGAACTTTGGGATCTCGATCTGCGCACCGGCAAGGTGCGACGGGAAAACCCGCTGCCGGAATTTGCCAGCGATGATCCGAACGCGCCGCTGGTTTCCCAGCACTATGAGAATCTTGTGCATCCTGACGATCGCGCCGCCAACGATGTGGCGATGCGCGCGCACCTGAGCGGGGAAACCGAGTACTGCGAGATGGCCTACCGGGCGCGCAGTCAGCGCAGCGGCTGGATATGGGTGCTGACCCGCGGCCAGGTTGTTGAACGGGATGAAAAGGGACGGGCGTTGCGGATGATTGGTACGCATCGCGACATCACCTCACTGAAGGCCGTGGAGGATGCCTTGCGCGCAAGCAACGAGGCGCTCGAATCGCGCGTCGCCGAGCGTACCCGGGAGCTGACGGCGGCCAACAGCGAGCTGACGCAGACGCTGGAAGTCCTGCAACAGGCGCAGAGCCAGCTGATCGAATCGGAGAAGATGGCAAGTCTGGGCAGCCTGGTTGCCGGTGTCGCCCACGAGATCAATACCCCGCTGGGGATCGGCATTACCGCCGCCTCGCATCTGGAAAGCATCACCCATCAGTTCGGCCATCGCGTGGATGCCGCCCAGCTTACCCGCAGCGATCTGGCTCAGTATCTGGTCGCCGCCAAGGAGTCGAGCCGCCTGATCCTGAAGAATCTTGAGCGCGCCGGGCAACTGGTGCGCAGCTTCAAGCAGGTCGCTGTCGATCAGAGCAGTGAGGAGCGCCGCGTCATCAATCTGGGCGAGTACCTCAACGAGATTGCGTTTGCCCTGCAGCCCGTGCTGAGGCGGACGCCACACGAATTGCGCATCACCTGCGCCCAGGACATCCATCTCGATACCTTCCCTGGCGCCATCTACCAGATCGTAGTCAATCTGATCAGCAATGCATTGACCCACGCCTTTCCCGGAGACCGCGCCGGCCTGATCGATCTGCGCGCGTACCGACGCGGCAGTGAGGAGATCGTGCTCGAGTATCAGGACAACGGAGTCGGTGTCGAGCCCGCCCTGATCAAGCGGATCTTCGATCCGTTCTTCACTACCCGGCGCGGGGAAGGCGGCTCGGGCCTGGGTCTGCATATCGTGTACAACCGGGTGACGCAATTGCTCGGCGGGACCATCGTGGCCGAGAACCGCGATGGTCTGCACTTCGTGGTGCGTTGGCCGATCCGGCCGCAGACCTGAGTCGGCAGGCCAACTTCGCGAATCAGCGCAGCCGTTCGAACACCTGGTCGCGACTGAGTGCCTCGGCTTCGCTGGCGCGGCGCTGGCGGTATTCGAAAGTACCCGCTGCCAGTCCACGCTCGGAGACCACTACCCGATGCGGAATGCCGATCAATTCGATATCGGCAAACATCTGCCCGGCACGCAGCCCGCGATCATCAAGCACGGCATCGATGCCGGCGGCGCAGAGGTCGGCATAGAGCGCATCGGCGGCCGCAGTGATGGCCGGATCGTGCTTGGGGTTGATCACACAGACGGCCACTCTCCAGGGTGCAATGGCATCCGGCCAGATCACGCCAGCCGCATCGAAGTTCTGTTCGATCGCGGCCGCCACGATCCGCGAGACGCCGATGCCATAGCAGCCCATGTACATCACGCGCTTCTGGCCGGCTTCATCGAGCACAGTCGCGCCCATCGCTTCGGCGTATTTCTGGCCGAGCTGGAACACATGTCCGACTTCGATACCGCGGGCGATCCGGATTTCACCCTGGCCATCCGGCGAGGGATCGCCGACCACGACCTTGCGCAGATCCTCGATGCGACTGATGACGGCGTCGCGGCCCCAATTGGCGCCGGTGTAATGGCTGCCATTCTGGTTGCCACCACATACGAAGTCGGCCAGCACGGCGGCGGCACGGTCCACGATCACCGGAATGCCCGCTGGCAATCCGGCCGGTCCGATGAAGCCGGGCTTGCAGCCGACCACAGCCTCGATCTCCGCTTCACTGGCGAGTTCCGATTCGCCGGGCAATTCAGCCAGTTTCTGGGCCTTCACTTCGTTGATCTCGTGATCGCCACGGACGCAGAGTGCGACCAGGCCGTCGCGGCCACGCACGATCAGGGTTTTCACGCACTCCGCGGGCTGCACATTAAGAAAACTGGAGACTTCCTCGATGGTCTTCTGCCGTGGTGTGTCCACCCGGGTCAGCGGCGATTGCGCAGGCGGGCGCTGCTGGCCTGGCGCGACTGCCTCGGCGAGTTCGATATTGGCGGCGTATTCGGAACCGGTGGAGAAGGCGATGGCGTCCTCACCGGAATCGGCGAGCACATGAAATTCATGAGAGGCATCGCCGCCGATCGCACCCGAATCTGCCTGCACCGCGCGGAAGCCAAGTCCGAGGCGGGTGAAGATGCGGGTATAGGCCGCGTACATGTTGGCGTACTCGTGCGCCAGGCAGTCCTGGGTCAGATGGAAGGAATAGGCATCCTTCATCAGGAATTCGCGCGCGCGCATGACGCCGAAGCGCGGCCGGATCTCGTCGCGGAACTTGGTCTGGATCTGGTAGAAATTCAGCGGCAGCTGCTTGTAGCTCTTGAGCTCCTGGCGCGCGAAATCGGTGATCACCTCTTCGTGGGTCGGGCCGTAGCAGAACTCCTGTTCCTTGCGGTCCTTGATCTTCAGCAGCTGGCCACCGAAGCGCTGCCAGCGCTCGGTCTCTTCCCAGAGTTCGCGCGGCTGGATCGAAGGCATCAGCACCTCCATCGCGCCGGCACGATTCATCTCTTCGCGGACGATGGCCTCGACCTTGCGCAGCACCCGCAGCCCGAGCGGCGACCAGGTGTAGATGCCAGCGGCGAGCTTGCGCACCATGCCGGTACGCAGCATCAGCTGATGGCTGACGATCTCGGCATCGGCGGGAACTTCCTTGACGGTAGAAAGATGAAAACGGGAAAGGCGCATGATCGCGTCGCTTGCAGGGCAGGGGACTGCCGATGATAGCCAGCGTTGAGCGAGTGGACCAGCGCAGCGCGGATCAGTCTTCCGGTGGCGGTGGGATCGCCGGTGCGCGGTTCGAGCTGGGTACCTCGGGCACCACGGTACCGACCGGCGTGACATTGGGCGTGTCGCGGATGACCTCGAACTCGGTATTGCGCGGCGGCCGGTCGGTGTAGTTCCAGACGCCCTTTTCGTCCTTCCACTTATAGAGCAGGGGCGGCTGCGCAGGTTCGGAGCCACGCGCTGCCGGGGCCGTGCTCGCGGCCGGCTTGGGTGCGCGCAACGAGGGCCAGAGCGCCAGCAGCACGCCCAGCCCGATCGCGATCAAGAGCCCGAGAATCAGGCTGCCGCGGCTCATCTGCACACGTCCCCGGATTACTCGGTTTCGGCTTCTTCAGCCGCGGCCGGTGCTGGCTCCGGTTTGCAGAAAGCGGCGATCTGGCGTTCGGCCGTGGCGATCTCGGCCTGGTGCTGGTCGAGATCCAGTTCCTCGGGCTCACCGTCGCCATCGGTGTCCTTGAGTACGGTCTGATTGCTGTTGAGCACTTCAAGATTCTTTTTCGCGGCCTCGCAGTTGGCCGACTCCGGCGTCTCGGCTCCGGGCTTGGTTTTCGGCTTGGCCGCGCCCTCCTCGCCTTCTTCGGACTCGTCGCCGCTGCGGCCGGCCTGGGTGCGTACCTTGAGCTTGTCAGCTGGCTGGCCCTTCGGCGGCTGTGCGCTGTAGTGCCAGACGCCCTGCTCATCCTGCCACTTGTAGAACTGCTCGGCCAGCAGCGTCGGCGAAGCGACCAGCAAGGCAAGCAACAGGGCAGTGGCGTAGCCTGGCACCTGCCGGGCGGACTGGTTCAGGCGTCGAATCGTGCTGCGCATGGCGGAATCCTCATTCCTTGGTGGCCCGATATTAGCGCCGCGCCAGCGCAAGGGAAGCGCTGTCGGCCGCATTGTTCAGCTCGGGTCGCTTCGGCGGCGTTATACACTGGCCACCATTCAGCTGCTGGCCGACCGATGAGCGAAGCGCCCGTAACCCCACCACCCCGTCATCCGGGCATCTATCTGCTGCCCAATCTGTTCACCACGGCTGCGATGCTGGCGGGCTATTTCGCGATAATTTCCGCGTTTTCCGGCCGCTATACCGAGGGTGCGATTGCGGTGTTTGTGGCTGGCCTGCTCGATGGGCTGGATGGGCGGGTGGCGCGCCTGACCAATACCCAGAGCGATTTCGGCGTGCAATACGACAGCCTTTCCGATCTGGTCAGCTTCGGCCTGGCGCCGTCGCTGGTGATGTATTCCTGGGCTCTGGCCGAGTTGAAGGTCTATGGCCCCCTGGTCGGCAAGATCGGTTGGGCGGCCGCCTTTGTCTACGCAGCCTGCGCGGCGATGCGCCTGGCGCGTTTCAACACCCAGGTGGCGGTGATCGACAAGCGCTACTTCCAGGGCCTGGCCAGCCCGGCCGCCGCTGGCCTGATGATGAGCTTTGTCTGGACCATGGAGCACCATGACATTGCGGGTGCCGATGTCGCCTTTGTCGCGCTTGGGGTGACCCTGGTCGCGGCGATCCTGATGGTCAGCCGGATCCGCTACTGGAGTTTCAAATCGATGCCTGCTTCCGATCGGGTGCCGTTCGTGGCGGCGCCGATCGCGATGGGCATCATCGTGCTGCTGGCGATTCATCCGCAGTACCTGTTGCTTACGGTGGTCGCGGTCTATGTGCTGTCCGGGCCACTGGTGACCCTGTTTGGCCTGCGCCGGCGTCGTGAGGCCAAGCAGCGTCCGCGTGAGCCCGGGGTTCCGCGGGACTGACTGACATGTCGGCCTTTCCTGCAGCCTGCGAACCGGCGCCGTCACCGACTTCAGAGCCACTGGCGCTGATCGCGGAACTGGCGCAGGCACTGGCGTCCAGTCTCGATCTGCAGGCCACGCTGAGCAAGGCGGTGCAGCGCATTGCCACGGCGATGCAGGCGGAGGCGGCGTCGGTTTTCCTGGTCGACGAGGATGCCGGTGTGCTGGTCTGTCGGGCATCGGCGGGGCCCGTCGACATCGTCGGGCTGGAGCTGCCGCTCGGGTCCGGCGTCGCCGGCCGCGCCTATGCCAGCGGCATGTGTCAGCTGGTACGTGATGTCAGCAAGGATCCCGACTTCGATGCGGCCGTTGATCTGCGTACCGGATTCACCACCCGATCCCTGTTGTGTACTCCGCTGTTTTCCGGTCATGGTGTCCTCGGTGTGCTGCAGGTGTTGAACAAGCGCGGCGGGTTGCTGTTCGACGAGTCCGATCATCTGTTGTTGCGCGCACTGGCGGCCCCGGCGGCACTGGCGATCAGCAATGCACGACTGGCCGCCGAGTCGATCGAGCAGGAGCGTTTGCACCGTGAGCTTTCGATGGCGCGCAGAATGCAGCGCAGCCTGTTGCCGCGACGCCGTCGCGGCGGTTTCCCGTTGCTGGCTCTCAATCGGCCGGCCCAGGAGATTTCGGGAGATTTCTACGACTATTTCGATCTTCCCGACGGGCGCATCGGATTCACCATCGGAGATGTCGCCGGCAAGGGGCTGGACGCCGCGTTCCTGATGGTCCGCTGCGCCAGTCTGATGCGCTGGGCGGGCAAGGAGGGCTTGCCGCCTTCGCAATGGATGGCGCGGGTCAACGAGGAGATGTGCGAGACACTCGGCAACGGCAGCTTTGTCTGTGCGGTTGCGGGCTACTTCGATCCCCGCCGACGTGTCGTGGTCTGGGCCAATGCCGGCTTCCCGCCGCTGATCCTGTTGCGCCTGCAACAGGCCAGCGAGTCGCATCGCGCCGAGGGCCCGCCCCTGGGTATCGTGGCCGGCATGAATTTTCCGGAGCAGCAGGTCGATCTGGCGGACGATGGCGCCCTGTATCTGTTCTCGGATGGCGCCACCGACGCCCGTGACGAGGCCGGTGTCATGCTGGGTGTTGCCGGCATGCTGGCGCTGATCGAAAAGCATGCCAGCTGGCGCCCGGAAACACGACTGCGTCGCATCGTCGGCGAACTGCGCCGGATGAAACTGCAGGACGACACCACCCTGATGCTGATCGGGGGCACGGTCGCATGAGTGGCAGGCCACTGCTGCGCCTCAAGATTCCGGCGCAGGCCGAGGCGCTGGCCGACATGCGCCAGCAGCTGGCGGCCGTGCTGGCGACGCTCGAACTTGCAGATCGCGAGCGCGAGCGCATCGTCCTGGCCGTGCATGAAGCCTGCAGCAATATCATTCGCCACGCCTATCGCAACTGCCCGGCAGGCTCGATCCAGCTGGACGTCAGCAAGCTGCGCGGACAGTTGCGGATCCGCCTGCGCGACCGCGCGCCGCCAGTCGATCCGAGTTGCATCCGGCCGCGCGATCTGGGTGAATGCCGTCCAGGCGGGCTCGGAATCAATATCATCGACGACACCATGGACCGCTGGCGACTGCGCCCGCTCAAGCATCGCGCCGGCAATGTGTTGTGCATGCGGCGACGGCTGCTGAAGGAAAAAAGGAAATGACGGCAAAACCGATCAGGAATGGATGCGAGCAACGCGTCGAGGCCGGCTGGGCAGTGCTGGATGTGTTTGGAGAAGTCGACCTCAGCTGGTCGCAGGATATTCGCCGCCGTGTACTCGATGCCCTCGCCGCCGGGCCGGCGCTTGCTGTCGTGCTGGAACGCGTCAGCTATATCGACTCGTCCGGCATCGCCGCCCTGGTCGAGGGCTTCCAGCAGGCGCGCGCGAAGACGCAGCGATTCGCCCTGGTGGCGCCCAGTGACTCGGTTCGCGCCGTGCTCGAACTGGCACGCCTCGACCGGGTGTTTCCGATCTATACCGATCTCGCAGCCGCGCTGGCGGATTGAGTCCGTGTCCCTGGCACTGCAACTGGTCTGGCGCCTGGGCAAACGCAGTGTCGATGGCGTGCGCGGGCTCGGCTATGCCGGCGCCCTGCTGGTCGAGAGTCTCTGGTTCAGCGTCGCCGGATTTCGCAGCGGGCAGACGGTTCGCTTCGCCGCAGTGGCCGAGCAGATGCGCCAGGTGGGTGTTGATGCGGTGCCGATCGTGGCGCTGCTCAGCTTTACCGTCGGCTTGATGCTCGGTATCCAGTTCGTTGCCGCGCTCGGCGATTTTGGCGCGGAATCGCAGGTGCTGATGGCGGTGGCAAAATCGGTAACGCGTGAATTCGGTGTGCTGATCACCGGCATCCTGATTGCCGGACGCTCGGGTTCGTCCTTCGCGGCCCGGATCGGATCGATGAGTGTCTCGCAGGAAGTCGACGCCCTCGGGGTGATGGGTATTGATCCGGTGCGTTATCTTGCGGCGCCCGCGCTGCTTGCCATGCTGGTGATGTTGCCGGTCTTGACCATCCTCGCCAATGTGATGGCGATACTCGGCGCGGCGCTCTATTGTGCACCGGTGCTCGACATCAGTCCCACGGTCTACATCGTGCAGACGCTCAACCTGCTCGAACCGGGTGATATCTGGCAGGGGCTTTCCAAGAGTGTGGTCTTTGCCGTGCTGATCACCCTGGTCGGCGTCAGCACCGGTTTTGGCGTCAGCGGCGGTGCCGAGGGGGTCGGCCGCGCCACCACGCGCGCCGTGGTGTATTCGATTTCAGCGATCATCGTCGCCGACATGATCTTCAGTTTTTTCCTGAATCGCTGACATGAGCGCAGCCGAGCCCGTCATCGAGGTCCGTCAGCTGGATGCCTTTTACGGGCGAAGGCGCATCCTGCACGGCGTCGATTTCCAGGTAATGCCGGGCGAGATCCGGGTGATCATGGGGGCCTCGGGTTCCGGCAAGAGCACCTTGCTGCGTCACCTGATCGGATTGCAGCGACCGCATGCGGGCTCCGTCCGCATACTCGGCACCGACGTCGCCAAGGCCGGCCCCGCCGAGATGCTGGCATTGCGGCGGCGTCTTGGCGTCTCGTTCCAGGGTGGTGCCCTGATCACCTCGATGAGCGTTGGCGAGAACGTCGCACTGCCACTGCGCGAACATACGCGACTGGACGAAAACACCATCCGCATCATGAGCCGGCTCAAGCTCGAGGTGGTCAATCTCGGCGGTTTCCAGGATCTGATGCCCTCGCAGCTTTCCGGTGGCATGGTCAAGCGCGCTGCGCTCGCGCGTGCCATTGTGATGGACCCGAAACTGCTGTTCTTCGACGAGCCCTCGGCCGGTCTCGATCCCGTGGTCTCGGCCGAGCTCGACGAGCTGATTCTCAAGTTGCGCGATGCCCTCCGCATGACTATCGTGGTAGTCACCCATGAGCTCGACAGCGCGCTGAAAATCGCCGACACGATTACCGTGCTGGACCAGGGCAGGATTCTCGAGACCGGCAGCTCGGTCAGTGTGCAGGCCAGCAACAACGAGCGCATCCAGGATCTGTTTCATCGCCGGCCTCGTCCCGTCGACGTCGACGTCGACGAATACCTGCGGCGCCTGACCCAGGAAGAACTCTGAGCGGAACGCAGTAAGCCGCCGCTGCCTGGTGAGTCTGCGGTCCGCCGCGTCGCAGATTCGGATCCAAAAAAAACCGCCGCGGATCAGGCGGCGGTTTTTACTGCGGAACGGTGTAGCGGAATCAGAAGCGCCAGACGCCCGAAACCGAGTAGGTGTCGACGCGATCCGAGAAATCGGCTGCCGCATCCAGCTGGAACTTCTCGAATGCCCAGCCGAAGCCCGCCGAGTAGTGCGTCTGCGAATCGCCGATCGAGAACAGTACGGCATTGGCGATGGCGTCCACGCTGCTGCCATCGGGCACGCCTTCGAACCGGATCGAATGCTCCGGGTCCTGCCAGACGCCGGCGCGCAGGCTGAAGGGGTTCTTGAAGTTGGTGAAGGTGTATTCGCCACCCAGTCGGACCTCGACGCCATTGTCGACACCGAGCGGACGCAGGCTGGGCTGGATGCCGCTGTCATTCAGTACGAAGTTGGACTCGACGCCACCGCTGGTGAGGTCCGAATAGCTGATGTAGTTGACGTCCAGCGAAATGGTCACCGGCTCGGCAGGGCGCCAGGTGGCGCCGACACCGAACACGTCCGGTGCATCGAACGTGACATCCTTGACGAAGGCCACGGTGCCGTTGGCATTGACCCGCGCGGCCTGGTAGCTGAATTTCGGAGCGCGACGGTAGACCGTGCCGAACTGCCACTGGTCATTGAACTTGTACTGCGCTCCAACGTTGTAGCCGAACGCATTGTCGCCCCCAAACTGGCGGGTGGAGAACTGGATCACGCTGGAGGTCGGCGAGGCGACGCGGACCGTTGCCGAATCGATATCGAACTTGTAGTGGTTCAGGCTCAGGCCCATCGAGAACTGGTCGCTGAACTTGTAGGCGCCAGAGAGTCCGTTGACCATGGTCTCGACGTCGATCGCAGCGCCGAACGGAAAGACCACCAGATTGCTGTCTGAAGAACTCGGACCGACGCTGCCGAACGCGGTCTCAAAGTTCAGAAACTCGTGGCGATAAAGGGCGAGCGACCAGCCGTCCATCGGGATCACCCAGGACAGGAACGAGATATTGCGGACATCGGTACTTGCCTCACCGTAGGCGAGTCCGGAGGTGCCGAACGGGTTGGTCGTGAAGGTGCCACCGGCGACATACTGGGTGTCGTATTCGGTCTGGCGGATCTCCATCGAGATTTCGGGCGAGGCGAGCTGCACCAGGCCGGCCGGATTGGTGAATGCGGCGGTGGCGTCATCCGCAAGCGCAAGAAATGCGCCGCCCATGCCCAGGCTGCGGGCGCCGGGTGCCGAGAAATTGAATTGGATCGAGGCGTTGCCTTCCTCATCGGTGATGGCGAAGGCAGTTGTTGCGGAGCCGAGCAAGGCGGCGCCAACGGCAAGCACGAGCAGCTTTTTCATTTTGATCTCTCCTGACTGGATTCGTCTGAACCCGCCCGGGGGCAGGGGCGGCGCGATCATAGCATTGCTCGTTTGCCCGGCGTCGCGCGTCCGCAGCGGCTGCGCTGGGTTTATGATGGCGGCCCGTCCCAAGGAGCTGGCTATGAGCACTGCCTATGTCGTGATGGCTGTCATTGTTGTTTTTGCCTGGTTGGGGGTGGTGCGGGTTCCCCAGGGATATGAATTCACGCTCGAATGGTTCGGCCGTTATGTGCGTACGCTGACCCCGGGACTCAATTTCATCATTCCTTTCGCCCATAACGTGGGCAAGCGGATCAACATGATGGAGCAGGTGCTGGATGTGCCCCGACAGGAAGTCATTACCCGGGACAATGCCGTGGTCGCCGTCGATGGGGTGGTGTTCTACCAGGTGCTCGACGCACCCAAGGCGGCCTATGAGGTGTCCACGCTCGAGATCGCAATCCTCAATCTGGTGATGACCAATATCCGTACCGTGCTCGGTTCGATGGACCTCGACGAATCCCTGTCCAAGCGCGACGTGATCAATGCCCAGTTGCTCAAGGTGGTCGATGAGGCCACTCATCCCTGGGGTCTGAAGTGCAATCGCATCGAGATCAAGGACATCACCCCGCCGCGCGATCTGGTCGAGTCGATGGCGCGTCAGATGAAGGCCGAGCGCGACAAGCGTGCGTCGATTCTGGAGGCCGAAGGCTCCCGCCAGTCGGCCATCCTGCGCGCCGACGGTGAAAAACAGGCTGCCGTGCTCGAGGCCGAGGGCCGCAAGGAGGCCGCTTTCCGCGATGCCGAGGCGCGCGAGCGTTCCGCCGAAGCCGAGGCGAAAGCCACCATGATGGTCTCCCAGGCCATCGCCAAGGGCGATCTGCAGGCAATCAATTACTTCGTCGCCGACAAGTACGTCAGCGCGATCCAGGCCCTGGCCACGGCACCCAACCAGAAGGTACTGCTGATGCCGATGGAACTGACTGGAATCCTCGGCAGTCTTGCCGGCGTCGCCGAACTGGCGCGGGCCAGTTTCGAGGATCGGGCTGCCCCGCCCAAGCCGCGTCCGCCCAAGCCCTTCGAGGAACAGCGTAATGGATAAAGTGGCCTATCTCTGGTGGAGCATCGGCGGCCTGCTGCTGATCGCCGAGATGCTGCTACCCGGCGCCAGCCTGCTCTGGCTGGGTTTTGCGGCCCTGGCGATGGGGGTGCTGATGTTTTTCTTCCCCGACCTGTCACTGCTCGTGCAGGCACTGATCTTTGGCGCTTTCGCCGCCACAGCCGTCGGCCTGTACCTGCGGTTTGCCCGTCCGCGTGAGCCGGTCACCGACAGGCCTCTGCTCAACAAGCGGGCCGCGCAGTTGATTGGTCGTGAGTTCGAACTCAGCGAGGCCATCGCGATGGGGCGCGCCAAGGTGCAGATCGGTGATGCGTTCTGGACGCTTGAAGGTCCCGATCTTCCTGCCGGTACCCGGGTCAGGATCATTTCCACCGATGGCATCGTGCTCAAGGTGCAGGCGAGCTGAGCCATGCCCGGCAGCCGGAGCGGCGAGCGCCGCTCCGGAGCGTCGGATCAGGCCATTTGCGCCGCGACGAAATCCCAGTTGACCAGATTCCAGAATGCCTCGACATACTTCGGCCGCGCATTGCGGTAGTCGACGTAGTAGGCGTGCTCCCAGACATCGCAGGTCAGCAGGGCGCGGTCACTTCCGGTCAGCGGCGTCGCTGCATTCGATGTGCTGACCAGGGCCAGGCTGCCGTCGGCGCGCTGCACCAGCCAGCCCCAGCCGGAGCCGAAGGTGGTGATGCAGGTCTGGCTGAACTGTTCCTTGAATTGCGCGAATGAGCCGAACGCGGCATTGATCGCGTCGGCCAGCTTGCCCGAGGGCTCGCCGCCGCCATTGGGCTTGAGGCAGTTCCAGTAGAAGGTGTGGTTCCAGACCTGGGCCGCGTTGTTGAACATGCCACCGCTGGATTTGCGGATGATGTCCTCAAGTGACAGCGCTTCGAATTCGGTGCCCTTGATCTGGTTGTTCAGATTGGTGACATAGGCCTGGTGATGCTTGCCATAGTGAAAATCGATGGTTTCCGCGGAAATGTGCGGTGCCAGGGCGTCGCGGGCATAGGGCAGGGCAGGCAATTCAATGGCCATGGGGCGGTCTCTCAACGATAGCGCTCATCGGCGCGGGCCGATGATTGTAGAGCGGTGCCGCCCGGCCTGCACTAGAATGGGCGTATCGGCCGCCGTCGCAGCCATCAATCGAGAGCTTGCCCATGGACATCATCGAACAGATTCGCAATACCGTCGAATCACACCCCATCGTGCTCTTCATGAAGGGGACGCCGCAGTTTCCGATGTGCGGTTTTTCCAGCCGAACTTCTGCCGCACTGCGCGAAGTTGGCGCCCAGTACCACTCGGTCAATGTGCTGGAGAATCCCGAGATCCGGGCCAATCTGCCGCGCTACTCGAACTGGCCCACGTTTCCGCAGTTGTTCATCAATGGCGAGTTGATCGGCGGCTGCGACATCACCATGGAGCTTTACGAGAAGGGTGATCTGGCGCAGATGGTGAGCGAAGCGCAGAAAGCCTGAGGGTCGCGATGAGCCTGTCGATCCCTGTGTCCGCCACGACGGACGCGTCACTCTCTGGTCGGGTTGTGCTGGTTACCGGCGCTGGTGGTGGCCTGGGCGGCGAACTGAGTCGGCAGGCTGCTGCCGCCGGTGCCAACCTGATCCTGATGGGGCGGCGGGTGCGGCCGCTGGAAAAACTCTACGACGAGATCGTAGCCAGCGGAGCCGCTGAACCGGCGATCTATCCTATGGATCTGGAAGGCGCAGGACCGGCCGATTTTGCTGAGCTGGCGGCCAATATCGAGCGCGAGTTCGGTCGCCTCGACGGCATCGTTCATGCCGCCGCACATTTCACCGGGCTCACCGCGCACGCGCAGGTGCCCCCGGAAGAGTGGCTGCGCAGCATCCAGGTAAATCTCAATGCCCCGGTGGCCCTGAGTCTGGCCTGTCTGAGCCTGCTTCGGCAAAGCCCCGATGCTGCCTTGCTGTGGGTGCTCGATGATGCCGCGCGGGTCGGCCGCGCCCACTGGGGGGCTTATGGCGTCTCCAAGATCGCGTTGGCCGGCGTGGTCTCGCAATGGGCTGATGAACTCGAAAACACCAGTATTCGCGTGCATGGGCTGATCCCCACGCCGATGCGGACGCGGCTGCGTGCGCGCGCCTATTTCGCCGAGAATCCGGCCGGCGTCGCGATGCCGGCCGCGGTCGCAGCGCGGTGCGTGGATGTGCTCGCGGCCGCCGGCATGGCCTGGCGGGGCAAGGTGCGCGACCTCAACGCCGAGGTGTAGATTCGCAGTCTGGCCGGCCTGCCGGTGACCATCAGACCCGATAAGGGCGGAGATTCGAATGACGACGCTGTCGGTTGCGCTGCTGTTGTTCCTGGTCATGGACCCGCTCGGCAATGTGCCGTTGTTTCTGAGTCTGCTCAAGGATTTGCCGCCGCAGCGCCGTCGCATCGTGCTCGCGCGCGAACTGCTGATCGCCCTGGTTACCCTGCTGGCCTTTCTGTACGGCGGCAAATTGCTGCTCGAAGCGCTGCATCTCCGGCAGGAATCGGTCAGCATCGCCGGCGGCATCGTGCTGTTCCTGATCGGTGTCCGGATGATCTTTCCACCCCACGAAGGCCTGTTCGGCCCGCTCCATGGTGGCGAGCCGATCATCTTTCCGATGGCGATCCCAGGGATTGCTGGTCCCTCGGCGATGGCGATGCTGATGCTGCTCGGCCATGAGCATCCGGACCGCACCCTGGACTGGACGATTGCCCTTCTGGCCGCCTGGGCAGCGACGGCGGCCGTACTGTTCAGCGCCACCCTGCTGTTCCGCTGGCTTGGCGCAAGTGTGCTCGGCGCCCTCGAAAAGCTGATGGGCATGCTCCTGGTCGCGATCTCGGTGCAGATGTTGCTCGACGGATTCTCGGCCTTCCAGCGGGTTTCCGCCGCAGCGCCATGAGTTGCTCCGTTGTGGCCCGCCGTCATCTGGAAAGTGATTGAAAAAAAAGGTGAAACCGGCTGTGATCCAGGCAGTCTGGACGTCTGACGCCAGATTGTTAGCAATCTGTCATCCAGAGAGGTTAAACTGTCGTTAATCCCTCTCTCGTCATCTATGACGTGTGTGGCTCCCTTGAATGAGTGCGCGCGCCGACGGATGTGTTGTGATGTATGGGATGTCCGTGTTGCCATCAACAAGAAGGTGAAAACCATGTTCAAGCGAAACACAGTGCGCTTCGTACTGATTGCGTTGCTTGCCCTGATCGTCAGCGTGCCTGCCTTTGCGCAAAGCACCTCGGCGAGCCTGGCCGGCCGCATCGTCGATTCCGAGGGGGCTCCGGTTGCGGGCGCCACGGTTGACGTCCTCCATCAGCCTTCGGGCACCAAGCAGACTCTGGTCACCGGAGCCGATGGTCGTTTCAGCACGCGCGGTCTGCGTGTCGGTGGACCCTACACCGTTACCGCGAGCAAGGATGGCCTGGATTCCGCCAGTCGCGAAGACGTGTTCCTGCTGCTGGCAGAAACCGCCTCGGTCACCCTGACGATGGTCAGCGATGCCGCCGAGCTGGAAGCGGTCGAAGTCGTTGCCTCGTCGGCCCTTTCGACGTTCACGCCGGACAATATGGGCGCGTCGACCAATATCACTGTCGAAACCATTGAAGAGCTGCCGTCGATCGGCCGCAGCATCGGCGACTATGTGCGCTTCGATCCGCGCATCGTGCAGACCGACAAGGGCCGTGGTGAGCTGTCCGCAGCCGGCCAGAACAACCGCTACAACAACATTCGTGTTGATGGCGTGCCGACCAATGACCAGTTCGGCCTCAATGCGACCGGCCTGCCGGCGCTGAACCAGCCGATCTCGATCGACTGGATCCAGGAATTCAACGTCGGTATCTCCAACTTCGACGTGACCCAGACCGACTTCGTCGGCGCCAACATCAATGCCGTCACCAAGAGCGGTGGCAATGAGTTCAGCGGCGGCGTGTACGGCGTCTATCGCAACAACGACATGGTCGGTGACGAACCATCCGATTTTACCGGCTTCGATGACGAGTACACCGTCGGCGCCTACCTCGGTGGCCCGATCATCAAGGACACCTTGTTCTTCTTCATCGGCTATGAAGAGTTCGAGCGCTCGTCGCCGGCTCCGGACGTGGGTCTGGTGGGTTCGGGTGCCAGCACGGAAGTGCAGGGACTGACCCAGGCTGATCTCGACCGTATCCTGTCGATTGCATCCGGCTATGGCATCAACGTAGGCGGCACCACGCTGCCGAGCGGCCTGAGCAACACCGACGAGAAGCTGATCGCCAAGCTGGACTGGAACATCAATGATGCCCACCGCATGACTTTCCGCTACAACAAGACCGACGGCGTCGATCAGGTGCTGCCGAACCTTGGCCGCACCGCCTACTCGTTCTCGTCGAACTGGTGGCAGAGCAATATCGGCTTCGAAAACTACGCTCTGCTGCTGTACAGCAACTGGTCCGATTCGTTCTCGACCGAAGCCAATGTGTCGTACTCCGAGTATCGCTCGCGTCCGACCTTCGACATCCGCGCACCCCAGGTTCGTGTCGGCGTCAACAACAACGCCACTGGCGTCTTCTTCGGCACCGAGCGTTCGCGTCAGTCCAACGATCTGGCCGTCGACACCCTGACCGGCTTCTTTGCCGGTGACTGGTTCCTCGGCGATCACGTGATCCGCATGGGCTTCGACTATGAAGCCAATGACGTCTACAACCTGTTCCTGCAGGACACCTTCGGCAACTACAACTTCAGCAGCATCGACAATTTCGCTGCCGGCAACTGGACCACGTTCTCGTTCCAGGCCCTGCGTCCGGGCGTGGATTCGGCAGCTGCCCAGTTCGAGTTCGCCAATCTTGGCCTGTTCGTGCAGGACACCTGGACCTACAGCCCGAATCTGAACTTCCAGTACGGCATCCGCATCGACCGCAATATTGTGGACGAGGAACCGCTGTTCAACGCTGCCGCGCTCAACACGTTCGGCTACGACAACACTGCCACCACCGATGGTCAGGTTTCGGTGCAGCCGCGCCTGGGCTTCAACTACACTTTCGACAGCGAGAAGGCGACCCAGCTGCGCGGTGGCGTTGGCCTGTTCCAGGGTTCCTCGCCGGGCGTCTGGCTGTCCAACACGTTCTCCAATCCCGGTGTCCTGACCCAGGCCGTATCGCTGCAGAATGGCAGCGGCTTCAACCCGAATCCGGACACGCAGTCGCCGCCGCTGGGCACGCCGCCAGCCGCTCTGGTCAATTTCCTGGATCCCGATTTCCAGCAGCCGACCGTGTGGAAAATCAATCTGGCATTCGAGCGTGAACTGCCGTGGATGGGCCTGGTTGCTGGTGTCGAGTGGCTGCGCAATGTCACCGAGCAGGGCGTCGCGTTCGAGCATCTGAACCTGGGTGCGCCGCGCGGAATCCTCCCGGATGGCCGCAACTTCTACTGGACCAATGTGCTGCCGGCGAACTTCACCGCGACCGGCAACACCAGCGCGATCCAGAGCCGCTTCAACCGCAACCGCAGCTTCACCGACGTGGTGCTGTTGAAGAACACGACCAAGGGCATGTCGGACAATCTGACGCTGTCGCTGGACAAGCCGTTCGAGAACAACTGGGGCGCCCGCATTGCCTATACCTATGGCAAGTCGAACGAAGTCAGCCCGGGTACCTCATCGGTAGCCCTGTCGAACTGGAATGGTCGCGCGATCTTCAATCCGAACGAAGAAGAGAGCAACAGCGCGAACTACGAGATCCGCGATCGTTACACGGGTCTGTTCACCTATCGCCTGTCGTTTGCCGAGGACTTCCCGACCACCTTCGGTCTGTTCTATGAGGGCCGTTCGGGCCGCACCCATGGCTACGGCTTTGTTGGCGACGCCAATGGCGACGGCATCCAGGGCAACGACCTGTTCTACATCCCGTTGCCGGGCGAAGTGCTGTACACCTCGAGTTCGTCGGCTGCTGATATCGCCGCGTTCGAAGCCTACATCGAGAGCCAGGACTATCTGGCTGCGAACCGTGGTGAAGTCGCCCGCCGCAACGCTGGCCGTTCGCCGTACATCAACCAGTTCGATCTGCGCATCACCCAGGCCATTCCGGCTGGTTGGGGCAATCGTGCCGAAATCTTCCTGGACATCCAGAATATCGGCAACCTGATCAACAAGGACTGGGGCCATATCGACGAAGTCGGCTTCCCCTACAACCTGGGCGTTGCCCGCATGGCCGGCGTCGAGAACGGTCGCTACGTGTACAACGTGTCGACCTATGTCAACGAGGCCACCGGTGCCCTGCAGCTGCCCTCCACCGGCCGTGCCGATGGCATCGGCCAGTCGCGTTGGTCGGCTCAGATCGGCGTGCGTTACGAGTTCTGATCCATCTGCGGTACGCAACACCTAAAGGGCGGCCCATTGGGCCGCCCTTTTTCATTGGGACGGGGCTCGCGCGACGCAGAAGGCTTGACCGCCGGCTCAGGATTCGGAATGCTTGCCGATCCGCGGCCTCAATGCCGCCGATCGTTCCCGCCACTGGACCCGATGGTCAACATCAGTCTGCTCAGAAATCTGGTGCCCCTGGCTTCATTGCTGCCCACGGACCGGGCGGAATTGGCCAGGCACGCGCGGGTGGGCGCCTATACGCCCGGCCAGATCGTGTTCAGTCGTGGCGACCCGGCGCGTACCATCCCGTACTTGCTGAGCGGGGAGGTCGAGATTTTCGATGGCCTGGATTCGCGCATGGTCCGCGCCGACACGCCAGAGTCGCGGCAGCCGCTGGCCCAGGGCGCGCGCCGGGCGACCACTGCGACCTGCAAGAAGGCCGCGCAGATTCTGATGGTGGATCGCGAGCAGCTCGATCTGGTGCTGACCTGGGCCCAGACCGGCGGTGTCGAAGTCGTCGAATTGTCGGGTAAATCGGCCGAAAGCGAGGAACCCAACGACTGGATGACCGCCCTCCTGCAGAATCAGGCGTTCCACCTGATTCCTCCGGGTAATATCGCGCAGCTGTTTTCCTGCATGCAGGCGGTTTTCTACGAGGCCGGCAAGACCATCATCCGCCAGGGCAATCCCGGCGATGCCTACTTCATCATCACCGCCGGCCGGGTGCAGGTGGTGCGCGAAGAGAGCGATGGCATCAACGAGACCGAGATTTCGCAGCTTTCAGTGGGTCGCGGATTCGGCGAGGAGGCGCTGGTTTCGGGTCAGCCGCGCAATGCGAGCGTGCGCGCCTTGATCGATACTCACCTGATGCGGGTCAGCGCCAGCGATTTTGCGCGACTGCTGAAGGCACCGCTGATGCGCGAAATCAGTCTCGACGAGATCAGTGCAGGTACCCAGTTGATCGACGTGCGCCTGCCCGGCGAGTTCGCTGCCGGGCACCTGCCCGAAGCCATCAATATGCCGTTGTCGCGGATTCGCGATCTGGCGGTCGAGCTCGACCCCGCCCGGGTCTGTGCCGTTTATTGTGATACCGGTCGCCGCAGCGCATCGGCGACCTTCCTGTTGTGTGAACGCGGGTTCGACGCCCGACTTATTGCCGGCGGTGTAGAGGCTGGCCTGTTGACCGATCTGGTCTGATTCGAACTGTGGAGTGGACATGCGCGCACCTGCTGCGACGTTGGTAAATGCTTTGATTTCGCCGCTGGGCGGCATGGATGTGTTGTCCCGCCAGGAGGTCTCGCGGCTGCGCGACGCCAGTTCTGGCGGCCTGCACCTGTTGATGCGCCGCTGCGCGCTCGCGGTGCTCAATAGTGGTTCCCAGAGCGATGATCCGCGCGCGATGAGCGAGCGCTATCCGGATTTCGACATCCAGGTGCTGCAGCAGGACCGCGGCATCAAGCTGGAACTGAAAAACGCACCAGCTGAGGCCTTTGTCGACGGCAAGATCATCCGCGGCGTCAATGAACAGTTGTTTGCCGTGGTGCGCGACATCGCCTATGTCAACAGCGATATCCAGTCGGGCCGGTTCAATCTGCAGGAGTCGCAGGGAATCACCAATGCGGTTTTCGAGATCCTGCGCAACGCGCGCGTGTTACGGCCGAATGTCGATCCCAACATGGTGACCTGCTGGGGCGGCCACTCGATCCCGCGTCACGAATACGAGTACACCAAGGCGGTCGGCTACCAGCTCGGCCTGCGTGGCCTCGATATCTGCACGGGTTGCGGTCCGGGTGCCATGAAGGGGCCGATGAAGGGGGCAACCATCGGCCATGCCAAGCAGCGGCGCAAGACCAATCGCTACATCGGAATCACCGAGCCCGGCATCATTGCCGCCGAGTCGCCGAATCCGATCGTGAATCACCTGATCATCATGCCGGATATTGAAAAGCGCCTGGAAGCATTCGTCCGCATCACCCACGGCATCATCGTGTTCCCGGGTGGCGTCGGAACTGCGGAGGAGATCCTGTACCTGCTGGGCATCCTGCTGCATGCGGAAAATGCCGGCACGCCGTTCCCGTTCGTGATGACCGGTCCCAAGGAGTCGGCCGCCTATTTCGAGCAGATCGATGCCTTCCTGCGGCTGGTGCTCGGCGACTCGGTGGCCGAGCACTACCAGATCATTGTCGATGATCCGAGCAAGGTGGGCGCGGTGATGGCCAAGGGGGTCAACAAGGTCCGCGAGTTCCGCATCAATCAGCGCGATGCCTTCTTCTTCAACTGGGCCTTGCGGATCGAGGAATCCCTGCAGCATCCGTTCGCGCCCACGCACGCCAATATGGCCTCGTTGCGCATCACCCGCGATCAGGATCGGCACGCGCTGGCTTCGCAGTTGCGGCGCGCATTTTCCGGTATCGTCGCCGGCAATGTGAAGGAGGAGGGCATGCGTGCGATCGAGGAGCACGGACCCTTCGAAATTCACGGAGAATCCGACATCATGCAGGCATTGGACCGGCTTCTGGCTGCCTTCGTGGCGCAACACCGCATGAAGTTGCCGGGCGGGCAGGCCTATGAGCCCTGTTATCGGGTGGTTACCTGAGGGCGGCAGACTGAGCCGCCCAGGACGGTCCCCGGCGCCGCAGGCGCGGATTGGCGGGGATCGGCCTGGATGCGAGTTCAGTGTCTCCTGCGGCCCCTGAGAGCGCCACACCAATCCGACCGGCTTCGGTAAACATACGTTTGATGCAGGGATCGTGCTGGTAACTGGCGCGATCTTGCCAGCATCTGGACATGCTGCCCTTGAACACGCACACTAGCCGCCCTTCCGTCGGAAAGCGGTTCGTGGCCCAGATTCTGATGCTCAATGGTCCTAACCTCAATCTCCTGGGTCAGCGCGAGCCAGCGACCTATGGCCGGCTGACACTGGACGAGATTGTCCAGGACGCGTCTCGCCAGGTCACCGAAGCGGGGCATCGATTTGAGCATTTCCAGAGCAACAGCGAGTTGGCGTTGATCGAGAAACTGCACGCCGCGGGTGCCGCCGGAACAGGCTTTATCGTGATCAACCCCGGTGCCTTCACCCACACCAGCGTTGCCCTGCGGGATGCCTTTGCCGCGGTCGCTATCCCCTTCATCGAAGTGCATATTTCCAATGTCTACGCGCGCGAGCCATTTCGCCATCGCTCGCTGTTTTCCGATCTTGCGGTAGGTGTCATCTGTGGCCTGGGCGGGGCCGGTTATGAATTTGCGGTCACCCTGGCGCTGCGGCGCCTGGGTAGCCATTGACTCGAGTGTGCGCTAGGCCGGCGTGCCTTCGGGCGCCGACGGTCGTCCATCAACATCAAGGAGAGGGCCACCCATGGACCTTCGAAAAATCAAGAAGCTGATCGATCTGCTGGAAGAATCCAACCTGACCGAGCTGGAAATCAAGGAAGGCGAGGAAACCATCCGGCTTTCGCGCGCCTCAAGATCGGCACCGGCGCCGATTCCTCAGGCGCCCGCCCCGGTTACCCACGTGCACGTGGAGCAGCGTCCCAGCGCGAGTCATGCGCCAAGTCATGGGGCGTCGTCGAGTTCGGAGAGTGGCCACTCCAGTGGCCGCGAATTGCCCGACGGCCACGTCATGCGCGCGCCGATGGTCGGCACCTATTACGCATCACCCAGTCCCGATGCACCGCCTTTCGTCAAGGTCGGTCAGCAGGTCAAGGCGGGCGATGTCATGGGCATCATCGAGGCAATGAAGATGTTCAACCAGATTGAGGCCGAAGTGTCCGGCACTGTGACTGCCGTGCTCGCAGCCAGTGGACACCCGGTGGAATTCGACGAGCCGCTGTTCGTGATTTCCTAGTTGGAGTCCGAATCCGGTGCCCGGATCGCGTCTACTGGCCGCCCGTGCGGTTGCTGACGTCGGGCTGGCGCCGGGCTTGCTGCGCTGTGCCGTCGCCGGCGTCACCGCGCCGGGTTGCCATCGTCACAGCTGATTTTCCGCATGGCGCATCGCCGGTTGCGGTCCTGGATTACACGCTGAACCAAGTTGCAGGGGAGCCTTATGCTCGACAAAGTCGTCATTGCCAATCGCGGTGAAATTGCGCTCAGAGTGCTGCGCGCCTGCCATGCCCTCGGTATCAAGACGGTGGCGGTGCACTCGACCGTTGATCGCAATCTCAAGCATGTTGGCATGGCGGATGAGTCCGTCTGCATCGGTCCGGCGCCTGCGATCGAGAGCTATCTCAATGTTCCGCGCATCATTTCCGCCGCCGAGGTCACCGATGCCCAGGCCATCCATCCGGGCTACGGGTTTCTCAGCGAGAATGCCGACTTTGCCGAGCGGGTCGAGAAGTCCGGCTTCATCTTCATCGGGCCGACTGCTGATGTGATCCGCCTGATGGGCGACAAGGTCGAGGCGATCCGGGCGATGAAGGCAGCCGGGGTGCCCTGTGTGCCGGGTTCCGGTGGTCCACTCGGCGATGACGCCGGAGAAAATGCGGTAATCGCCAAGCGCATCGGCTACCCGGTCATCGTCAAGGCGGCAGGCGGTGGTGGCGGTCGCGGCATGCGCGTCGTGCACACCGAGCCGGCCCTGCACAATGCCATCCAGACCACCAAGGCCGAGGCCAAGGCCGCGTTCGGCAATGACATGGTCTATATGGAGAAGTTTCTCGAGAATCCGCGTCATGTCGAGATCCAGGTGCTTGCCGATGGTCAGGGCAATGCGATCCATCTGGGCGAACGTGACTGCTCGATGCAGCGACGGCACCAAAAGGTTGTTGAGGAAGCGCCTGCGCCCGGCATCACCGCGGAGATGCGCGAACGTATTGGCGCGGTATGCGTCGAAGCCTGTCTGCGGATCGGCTATCGCGGGGCTGGCACCTTCGAGTTCCTGTTCCAGGACGGCGAGTTTTACTTCATCGAGATGAACACGCGCATTCAGGTCGAGCATCCGGTCACCGAGATGATCACCGGCATCGATCTGGTCCGCGAACAGTTGCTGATCGCCTCCGGTCAGAAGCTCTCGATCAGCCAATCCGATGTAACGATCACCGGTCACTCGATCGAGTGCCGGATCAATGCCGAGGACCCCGACACCTTCATGCCCAGTCCCGGCCTGGTGAAGCGATTCCATGCGCCCGGAGGTCCCGGTGTGCGCGTCGATACCCATATCTACGATGGCTACCGGATCCCGCCCAACTACGATTCGATGATCGGCAAGCTGATCGTGCATGGGCGCGACCGCGCCCAGGCGATTGCCCGCATGCGGGTGGCGCTGGCCGAGCTGGTGGTCGATGGCATCAAGACCAATGTGCCGTTGCAGGCGCGGATCATGGCCGATCCCGGCTTCCAGGCAGGTGGTGCCAACATCCACTATCTCGAGAAGCGCATCGCCGAACGCAAGGAAAAGGCGATCGGACTCTGATCTCCTGACGGCGGGGTCGCTGCATGCAGTGCGTGCCGCGGCGCATCGGCTTACAATCCCCACTCGATTGACCGGGCAGCCCGCCCTTCGCGATGAGCTTCCATGCCCTGGCTTGAGTTTTCCCTGACTGCACAGCGGGACAGTGTTGCCCGGATCGAGCGCGCGTTCGAGGACGTCGGCTCGCTGTCGGTCACCCTGCTCGATGCCGAGGACCACCCGATCCTGGAGCCGGCCGCCGGCGAAACGCCGGTCTGGCCGAATGTGGTAGTGACCGCGCTGTTCGAAGCCGATGCCGATCGCCACGGCCTGTTCGATGCCCTGCAACTGATGGTGCCCTGGCTGACGCCGGAAAAGGTGACCGTGCGCGAAGTCGCCGACGCCGACTGGACGCGGGCCTGGATGGATCAGTTCAAGCCGATGCAATTCGGCCGCCGCACCTATATCTACCCATGGAATATCGAGCCGGAGGGGATCGAGGACGCCGTCATTGTCCGCCTCGATCCCGGTCTCGCCTTTGGTACCGGCACCCATGCGACCACGGCACTCTGCCTGCAGTGGCTCGATGGCCTGGATCTTGCCGGCAAGCGCGTGCTCGATTTCGGCTGCGGCTCGGGCGTGCTTGCGATTGCCGCGCTGAAGCTCGGCGCGGCGCTGGCGATCGGCGTCGACAACGATCCGCAGGCGCTGCTGGCCAGTCGCGACAATGCCGAGCGCAATGGCGTTTCCGATCGTCTGAGCCTGTACGCGCCGGAAGCTGCCCCGGCACTGCTGGCCGATGTCGTGGTGGCGAACATTCTCGCCAGCGCCCTGGTTGCTCTGGAACCGGAACTCGCGGCGCTGGCGGCCGATGGCGCCGCGATCGCGCTGTCGGGCATCCTTGCCGGCCAGGAGGACGAAGTCCTGGCCGCGTATCAGGGCGACTTCGAAGAACTCGCGGTTGCCTGCCAGGAAGATTGGGTACGTATTGATGGCCGGCGCCGGCGACGCTGACGCGATGCAGGCGCCGCTGGTCCTGGTCGCGGCGATGGATCGCAATCGCGCGATCGGCCGTGACAACCAGTTGCCCTGGCGGTTACCGGATGATCTGCAGCGCTTCAAGGCGCTGACCGTCGATCAGACGATCCTGATGGGCCGGCGCACGGCACAGTCGCTCGGCCGCGCCCTGCCGCATCGGCGCAATCTGGTGCTCACCCGCTCGGGGCAGGTGCCCTATGCAGGCATGGAAGCGGTCGCCAGTCTGGATGAAGCCCGCCGCCGCGCCGGTGCTGCCGCCCTGTATGTCGTCGGTGGTGGCGAGATCTACGCCTTGGCCTTGCCGCATGCCGGGCTGTTGCACCTGACCCTGGTCGACTGTGCGATCGAGCGCGCCGATGCCTATTTCCCTGCCTTCGATCAGGGCGAATGGCGACCGTGCTGGCGCGCGCAGCATGCTGCGGATGGGCGACATGCACATGCCTTCGAGTTTGTCGATTATCGTCGCCGCCCAGGCTGAACACTGCGCAGCGGTCTGCCGTCAGCCGCGCGGCTGCTGGCAAATCAATCCGCGCCCTTGCGGCCCACCTGTGCCCTGGTCTCGCATTCGACCTGGATCACTCTCGGCTCGGGTCCGAGTTCAAGCGCGGTCAGTCGGCCACCCCAGACCGCACCCGTGTCGATCGAGTAGATGCCCAGGCCCTGGAACAGGCCAAGCGTAGACCAGTGGCCACAGACGATCGACAGATCGCGCGGGCTGTGGCCGGGTACTTCGAACCACGGGTAATAGCCCGGCTTCTGGGTTCCCGGACGCCCCTTGCTGTCGAAGTCGATGCGGCCGCGGATATCGCAGTAGCGCATGCGCGTCATCACATTGATGATGGCGCGGGTGCGATCGTCACCGCTGAGCTTCTTCGACCAGGCTCCGGGGCGATCGCCGAACATGTTCTTCAGCAGGCGGCGGTAGTCGTCACCGCGCAATCGGCGTTCGACTTCGGCGGCGCGCAGACCCGCGAGCTTGATCGTCCAGCGCGGCGCCAGTCCGGCATGCACCATGGCGAATCCGAGTTGCGGGTCGGCATGAAAGAGCGGTCGATTGCGCAGCCAGTCGAGCAGATCGTCGCGGTCGGCGGCAAACAGCACGCGGCGCAGGTCGGGATTGGACTTGAGCTGCTCGTCTTCGCGCCGCACCGAAACCGCGAGCAGGCTGAGGTCATGATTGCCGAGTACGACGACGGCCTGCGGCTCGATCGACTTGACCAGGCGCAGGACCTCCAATGACTGGCCGCCGCGGTTGACCAGATCGCCACAGAACCAGAGCCGATCCTGCGCAGGATCGAAGCGGAGCTTCTCGATGAGTTGCGCCAGTGCCTCGTAACAGCCCTGGACGTCGCCGATGGCATAGCAGGCCATGGTCAGTGCAGTGTGCGCGGCACGGACAGCGTGAAGCGCGGGATCGGTGCGTCGAAGGTGGTGCCATCATCGGCCAGCATCTGATAGCTGCCCTGCATGGTGCCGACCGGGGTTTCGATGACGGCGCCCGAGGTGTACTCGAATGCCTGGCCGGGATCCAGATGCGGCTGTTCGCCGACCACGCCGGGTCCGCGCACCTCTTCGACCTTGCCATTGCCGTGGGTGATGACCCAATGGCGACTGACCAGTTGCGCCGGCACCTTGCCCTCGTTGCGGATGGTGATCGTGTACGAGAACGCGAAACGCTGATCCTGCGGTGCCGAATGCTCGTCAAGAAAGCGGGTGGCGACGCTGACCTGGATGTCATGGAGATTGCTCATGCCTGCATTGTGGGCAAGCAGGACCCGGCATTCAATACGTGGCGTCGACTATCGCGCTCCTGGCTGGATCATTCAGCAGATGAGCAGATTCCTGATCCGGGCGGATGGGGTTAATCTCGCGGCCCTGAACCATAACGGTCGCCCCACTGATGCCTGAGCGCACTCTGCAGGACTGGTTGCAGCATTGGCTGAGCCAGCATCCGCACGAAATCGAGATGGGACTGGAGCGCGTGCGCCGGGTCTGGGCCCGCTTGTCTGCGCCGCAGACAGCGCCGCTGGTGTTCAGCGTGGCGGGCACCAATGGCAAGGGCTCCACTGTTGCCTACCTCGACGCCATCCTGCGCGCCGCCGGTTACCGGGTAGGGCGCTACAGCTCGCCGCATCTGCTGCGCTACAGCGAGCGCATCGTCGTTGATGGCGTGGAAGTCAGCGAGCAGCAGCTGTGCGCCGCCTTCACCGCCATCGAGCGCGCGCGTGGCGAGACCCGGCTCACCTATTTCGAAGCCGGCACGCTGGCGGCGCTGCTGATCTTCGCCGAGTCCAGAGTCGATGTTGCGGTGCTGGAAGTGGGGCTGGGCGGGCGGCTCGATGCGGTCAATCTGATCGATGCCGACGTCGCGATCATTACCAGTATCGGGCTCGATCATCAGGAGTACCTTGGCGACACGCTGGCGCAGATCGCGGTCGAGAAGGCCGGCATCGCGCGCGCCGGGCGACCGGTGGTGGTGGCGGCGCTGGACGTGCCTGCGGCGCTGCCGGAAGCCCTTGCGCGGATCGGCAGTCAGCAGGTGCAGGCCGGTCGCGACTACCGCTTCGAGGGCGTCCAGGGTGACACGCGCTGGCGGCTCCACATGCGCGATCGTTGCCTGGATCTGCCGTTGCCCGCCCTGGTTGCGCCCATCCAGATGCAGAACGCCGCAGCCGCCATCGTGGCCTTGTTGCAGATCGAGGCATTGCGGATCGATGAGGCCGCGATCGTGCAGGGGCTGCAGCGGGTGCAGCTGGCAGCCCGATTGCAGCGAATCGGGAGCGAGCCTGAAGTCGTGCTGGATGTCGCCCACAATCCGCAGGCAGCAGTTGCGTTGCGCGCATGGCTGGATCGCGATCAGGTGCCGACGCGGGCGGTATTCGGCGTGCTCGCCGACAAGGACGCGCTGGCGATCGCATTGCAACTGGCGCCGCGGATCAGTCACTGGCATCTCTGCGGTCTGCAGGCGCTGTCGCCGCGGGGCGCCCCGGTCGCGGCGCTGGCCGCCACGCTGCGCGCCGGATTGCCGACGGCCAGCATGAGTCTGCATGAGCGACCGCGGACAGCGCTCGCGGCCGCGCGCGCCAGTGCGCTGCCGGGTGAGCGGATTCTGGCACTGGGCTCGTTTTTCCTTGCTGCCGAAGTGCTCTCGGAGTGCGCAGCCTGAATCGCTGAGGGCACGGCACCATCGGCCGATTTCCTGACGTTGCCTGCGGTAAACCCGAAACCATGAAGCCGCCCGTATAATTCGCCCTTGCAAACCTGCTGGAACACCGCATGGATCCCGCCCTGAAAAAACGCCTGATCGGCGCCAGCGTCCTGATCGTGCTGGCCATCATCTTCCTGCCGATGCTGTTTGATGGCAGTGGTGAGCCGATTCCCGGAAACGCCGTGCCACTCGATATTCCCGCCCAGCCAGAACGCGATTTCGAGACGCGCGTGGTGCCGCTGGATCTGCCGCAGCCGGCAGCGGGTGTGGCCGAGGCCATCGGGCTGCCCAGCGACGCCGCGAACCCGGCGCCGGCACCTGCTGCCGCGGCCGATACCACGCTGGCCACGGCGCCACCGCCGGCTGAAGACCCGATCGCCGCAGTGGCTGCCGAAGCCGCTGCACGGGTCGATGCCGTCTCCGGTGAACGCGTCGACAACGCGGAGGCAAGCGACAATGTGGCCGCGGTCAAGCCAGTCGAGCCCGCGCCCTTGGCAGCCGTGCCTGCGCCCACGTCCACGCCAACAGCAGCCGGTCGCTTCATGGTCAATCTCGGCAGCTATGCCAATGTGGCGAATGCCAGCCAGCTTGAATCCAGCCTGCGTGCAGCCGGATTGAGCGTGCGGTCGGATGCGCTCGTGGTCGACGGCAAACCCGTGCGCCGCCTGCGCCTCGGGCCCTACGCCACCCGTGCCCAGGCCGACAACGCCCGCCTCAAAGCCAAGGCAACCCGGGCCGATCTGCCAGCCAGCATCATCGAAGTCGACGACACCCCCAGTGTCGACGTGCCGGCGCGTGCCGTGGCGCCCAAGGGCGCCTCGGCGTATGCCGTCCAGGTTGCCGTGCTGAGCGACGTGGCCAAGGCCAACGAGCGCCGCGACGCCATGCGTCAGGCCGGCTTCGCCGCCTTCGTGGAGAAGCTCGACACGGCCAAGGGTGCGGTCTACCGCTTGCGCATCGGCCCGGAAGCGGAACGTGGCGATGCCGAGAAAATCAGGGCCGCCGTCCAGCAGAAGTTTGGCGGCGAAGCCATCATCGTCGACTACCCGTGAGCGCCGGCTTGATCAATGGTTTGCGCAGGCGCCCTCGCGCGCGCCGCGTGGCGCGCAAGTTGGCCAGCATGACGGGCAGCCCCGCGCCATGAGTCATGTCGACATCGCCATCCTGCTGCTGTTCGCGTTGTCCATGCTGATTGGACTGGTGCGTGGCTTTGTCGTCGAAGTGATGGCCATCGTGGTCTGGATACTGGCGGTGGCGCTCGCCTACTGGTTTGGTCCCTTGCTTGCCGCCCAGTTTGCACCGACGCTTGAATTGAATTCGGCGCGCATCCTGCTGGGCTACGGGCTGGTGTTTGTTGCCACCCTGATTGCCGGCGCCATCCTGGTCTATTTCCTGAAGAAGCTGGTTGCGGGGACCGGACTGAGCGGCACCGATCGGCTGTTCGGCATGCTGTTCGGCGCGGCGCGCGGACTGGTGCTGGTCGTGCTGTTGATCATGACGCTCGGGCTGACGCCATTTCCTGGTGATCCCTGGTGGAGTGCCTCTCCGACCATCGCTGCGCTGCAGCCGATCGCAGAGCGCGCGCGGGCCTGGTTGCCGGAGCCGGTGGCGCGCCATATCCGATTCGAAGCCGCCGAGTCGGCGCCGCCGGCGCCCGACGCGTCCTCGACCAAATCCTGATTGGAGCAAGACCCATGTGCGGCATCATCGGAATTGTAGGAAAGACGGAAGTCGCAGCGGCGCTCTATGACGGGCTGACCGTGCTCCAGCATCGTGGCCAGGATGCTGCCGGCGTCGCCACGGTGGATGGTGACCGGCTCCGTCTGCACAAGGCCAATGGTCTGGTCAAGGATGTCTTCCAGAGCGAGCACATGGCGCGATTGCGCGGGCGCATCGGAATCGCCCATTGCCGTTATCCGACCGCCGGCTCGGAAGGCGCCGATGAGGCGCAGCCGTTCTATGTCAATTCGCCGTTCGGCATTGCGCTTGGCCACAACGGCAACCTGGTCAATACCGAGGCACTGCGCCGCGAATTGTTCGAGACCGATCGTCGCCACATCAACACCGGCTCGGATTCCGAAGTGCTGCTGAATATTTTCGCGCATGAACTCCAGGACATCGGCGCGGCACGGGCAACGGTCGAGGATGTGTTTCGCGCCGTCAGCGCGGTTCATCGGCGCTGCCAGGGCGGCTATGCGGTGGTGAGTCTGGTGCTCGGGCTCGGCGTCGTCGCCTGGCGGGATGTCCATGGCATCCGGCCCCTGGTGCTTGGTCGCCGTGATTCCAGCGAGGGCGTCGAGTGGGCGGTCGCTTCGGAAAGCGTGGCGCTGGATGTGCTCGGCTTTCGCCGGGTACGCGATGTCGCACCGGGTGAGGCGGTCATCATCAGCTATGACGGTGAACTGCATGCGCGCCAGTGCGGTGCCAGTGCACCGCATGCGCCGTGCATCTTCGAATACGTCTATCTGGCACGGCCGGATTCGATGATGGAGGATGTCTCGGTCTACAAGGCACGGCTGCGCATGGGTGAGCGGCTGGCGCAGAAGATCCAGAGGTTGCGGCCGGATCACGACATCGAGGCGGTCATCCCGATCCCGGATACCGCGCGCACCGCCGCGTTGGCACTGGCGCAGATGCTCGACGTCAAGTACCGCGAGGGTTTCGTCAAGAACCGCTATGTCGGACGCACCTTCATCATGCCGGGCCAGAGCGAGCGAGTGAAATCGGTGCGCCGCAAGCTCAATGCGATCGAACTTGAGTTTCGCAACAAGGTGGTTCTGCTGGTCGACGATTCGATCGTTCGCGGCACAACCTCAAAGCAGATCATCCAGATGGCCCGCGAAGCCGGTGCGCGCAAGGTGTACTTCGCCTCGGCGGCACCGCCGGTGCGATATCCCAATGTCTACGGCATCGACATGCCGGCGCCAGCGGAACTGGTCGCGCATGACCGCAGCGAGTCCGAAGTCGAGGCCCTGCTGGGCTGCGACTGGCTGATCTACCAGGACCTCGGTGATCTGATCGAGGCGGTCGCCGAGGGCAACGATGATCTGACCCAGTTCGATACCAGCTGCTTCTCTGGCGAGTATGTGACCGGCGTGCCCGAGGGTTACCTGGGTGCGATTGCCGCGCAGCGTGCGGATGTCGTCAAGGCCGAGCGCCGCGAGACGGCGGCGCCCCGATAGCGCCGCCGCTGCGCCGCTGTCTGCTTGCTGGTGCGCGGGCAGTACCGCGGTGATCCAGAGTGAGCGCCTGGAGCCTCAGGAGGTCGCTAGCGGCAGCGTGATCAGACTCGCGCCGGATGCGTCCACTCTGAGCATGCTGCCGTGGTGGTGCCAGTCGCCCAGCACGATGCGCTGACAGCTGCGCCCATCCACGTCGAGGCTGGGATGAATCGCTGGCCGATGCGTATGGCCATGAATCATCCTGCTTGCCCCGTGCAATCGAAACGTTTCGGTGACTGCGGTCGCTGCGACATCCATGATGGCCATGCCGGCAGCGCGGGTGTGCTGCTGGCTGCGTGCGCGCGCCTCGGCGGCAAAGGCCCGCCGCGCTGAAAGCGGTTGCGCGAGAAACCCCTGCTGCCATCCGCTCTGCCGGACCTGGGAACGAAAGGCCTGGTAGGCGAGGTCGTCGCTGCACAGGGTATCGCCGTGCAGCAGCAAGGTGGGGATGCCGTAGAGATCGACCACGGTGGTCTCGGCCAGCATCTGCATGCCGCAGCGCGCCGCATAGGTCTCGCCGATCAGAAAATCACGGTTGCCGTGCGCGAACCGGATCGGAATCCCAAGCTCGGCGACGCGGCGCAGTGCGTTGGCCACCGAATCGGCGAGGGCCGATTCCTCGTCATCGCCGATCCAGGCCTCGAACAGGTCACCGAGGATATACAGGGCCTCGGCAGCCGGCGCCTGCTCGGACAGCAATCGGAGCAGGCCCGCGGTGATGTCGGGCCGGCTCTCGTCCAGGTGCAGATCCGAGATGAACAGGGTGGTCATCTGTTCAATCGCAATGCGCGGATGTTGATCAGGCCCGGGCGCTTGCCTGGGTATCGTGGCGCCTACTGGGCCAGCTCGGCGCTCAGGATGATTACCGGAGATACCGGCACATCCTGCGGCAGCGGACCCTTGGCACCGCGCTCGACGGCCTTGATGGCATCGACGACATCCATGCCGGAAACGACCTTGCCGAATACGGCGTAGCCCCAGGTCTGGCCATTGTCCTTGGAGAAATGATCGAGATTGCGGTTATCGACAACATTGATGAAGAACTGTGCGGTCGCCGAATTCGGGTCATTGGTACGTGCCATCGCCACCGTGCCACGCAGATTGCTCAGGCCGTTGTCGGCTTCGTTGGCGACCGGCGGCCGGGTCGGCTTCATGGTCAGGTCCTGGGTGAAACCGCCACCCTGGATCATGAAGGTGGGAATCACGCGATGGAACACCGTGCCGTCGTAGTGCTTGTCGGCGACGTACTGCAGGAAATTCTCGACCGACTTGGGCGCCTTGGCAGGGTTCAGCTCGATCACGATATTGCCCATATTGGTCTTCAGCGTCACCCGCGGCGTCGCGGTGCTGGCGGCGGTGGCCGGGGTCGCTGCGGCCGTAGCGGCCGGTTTGGGATCCTGCGCCGAGAGCGCACTGGCACCAACCAGCATCAGCAGGGCAAGGGTGGACTTCATCATGGGCGATCTCCGGGATTGATGGGAAAGGCGGGCATCTTACGCCGCGTCGGCTGAATGGCAAATTGGCCACAGCGCCGCTGCGCCCAGTAGGGGCGCAGCAGGCAGGTTCAGGGGAATCAGGAAGCGCGGGCCTGCAAGCGTTCCAGCAGTTGCTTGCGATCGGTCAATGGCGACTGGTTTTCCGGGCAGACCACGCCGATCGCGGCATAGGCATTGACGAAGTCAATCACCTCATTGAGCGTGGCGCCGGCAAACTCCGACACTTCAACCAGCGAAGCGGGCGCCTTCATCATCGCGGTCGCGATGCGGAAATGCTTGGGAAACTCGCGTTCAATCTGTGGCCATTTCAGCAACTTGAAGCGCGAGTTGGCATCGAGCCCGGGCAGCAGGGCGACGCCATTGGAGGTACCCAGCGTGTACAGCCAGAGCAGGCGGGACAGCGGCAGTCCCGAACCACTTTCGCGCAACGCCGCCAGTTCCTTTTCCGGCACTGGTTTCCATTCACCGCGCTCGATCCTGCCCTGGCAGTAGGGCAGCAGCGGCTTGAGGGTGAGGCCGCCGTAGTAGCGGTCATTGCTGCGATCGATGATCAGGGCGGGAAGCCCGGCACGCGCCAGCATTGCCGGAGCATCCAGATGATCGTCGAGCAGATAGTCGGCGAGGGTGGACGCCGCCGGCCGCAGCAATGGGGTCGGTTCGACAGCGGCCGGGCTGGGCACGACGCGCTGCTGACCGGTGATCCGGGGCACGGGAACGGCGGCGGCAGGCCGTGGTTGTGCAGGCACTGCTGGCTGCTCTCCGGTGACCCGTCGGATGGCCGGCTGCTCGGCGGTAACCCGTTGCGATGACGGTGTCGGCACGATGGGCTGTTCGCCGGTGACCCGGGCTGGCCGGTTTGGCGTGCTGACGATCGGCACATTGTTCGCCGCCGGTTTGACTCCGGCCACGCCGAGATCATCTCCGGCGACCAGAGCCAATGCATGCTTGATCCCGCCCACGCTGATCGGTCGCGCGATCACGACGTCCTGCTCGCCCATGCTGGATGCGGTCAGGCAGATCATTCTGCGCCCCTGTGACTGCGCCTTCAGCCAGTCCATATGGCCGTACAGCGTATCGACATCGATCAGTACGACATCGGCATGCGCCGCATCCGCAGTCCACTCCCAGCGTGTCAGCATCTGCATGCCATGCATGAGGGCCTTGATCTGCTCGAGCTCGCTGGCAGATACGCTCTGCGCGGCAATTCGAAGGGTCTTCGACATACGCGGTGTTACTCCCCGAAACTGGACGCCCGCGCCACGGGCGTGGAAAGCGCGGATTGTGACACGAGCGATTGCCGATTGGGCCGGGTCCGGTGCCTAGGTCAGAAACGTTTGCAGATCAGCGATCTGTGGCCGCGGATCGGCACACTTGCCGCCAGGATCGAGCGATCACGCCACATCAAGCGGCAATGGCGAGGCGCCAGCGGCCGGGATCGGCGTGTGGGCCGCAGCGGTGCGCTGAAGTTCCCAGAGCCGGGCATAGCGTCCCTCCTGTTGCAGCAGATCATGATGCCGGCCGCGCTCGACGATTTCGCCCTGTTCCAGCACGATGATCTCGTCGGCATCGACGATGGTCGACAACCGGTGTGCGATCACCAGGGTGGTGCGCGCCCTGGATATCTCGGCCAGCTCGCCCTGGATCAGCCGCTCGGTGCGGGTATCCAGTGCCGACGTCGCCTCGTCCAGCAACAGGATCGGCGGGTTCTTCAGGATGGTGCGCGCAATCGCAACCCGCTGCTTTTCACCACCGGAAAGCTTGAGGCCGCGCTCGCCGACCGCAGTCTCGTAGCCATCGGGCAGCTTGCTGATGAAGGCATCGATATGTGCCGATTGCGCTGCCTGGACGATCTCGTCTGCGCTTGCGTCCGGCCGACCATAGGCGATATTGAAGCTGATGCTCTGATTGAACAGCACAGTGTCCTGCGGCACGATTCCGATCGCGCGGCGCAGACTGTCCTGGGTCACATCGCGGATGTCCTGGCCATCAATGCGGATGGCGCCGCCATCGACGTCGAAGAAGCGATAGAGCAGCCTGCCGATGGTCGATTTGCCGGCGCCGGTGGTACCGACGATGGCGACCGTCTTGCCGGCCGGCACACAGAAGCTGACCTTGCGCAGGATCGCGCGGCGGCTGTCATAGCCAAAGTCGACTTCGTCGAATTCGATGGCTGCGCCGGAAACTTCCAGTGGCCTTGCATGCGCCCGATCCTCGATATCGCGCGGCTGATTGAGCAGGGCAAACATGCGCTCGATATTGCTGATCGCCTGCTTGACCTCGCGGTACACCATGCCCAGATAGTTCAAGGGCATCGCCAACTGGATCAGGAAGGCGTTGACCATCACCAGATCGCCCAGGCTCATGGTTCCGGCGACCACGCCCTCGGCAGCGCGCCAGACGAGCAGACTCAGGCCGATCGCAACGATGCTGCTCTGGCCGATATTGAGCACCGCCAGGGTTTTCAGACTCTTCACCCTGGCTTCTTCCAGCTTGCACAGTGATTCGTCGTAACCGCGCGCCTCGAAGCCCTCATTGCCGAAATACTTGACGGTCTCGTAGTTCAACAGAGAATCCACCGCGCGTGCATTGGCCTGGGTATCGGCCTCGTTGGCGGCGCGGTAGTAGCGCATGCGCCATTCGGTCACCGAGAACGTCAGCGCGACATAGGCAATCAGGGTCGCCAGCGTGATCAGGGTGAAACTGGTGTCAAAGCTGTAGCTCAGGATGGCGCAGACGATCACGATCTCGATCAGGGTCGGCAGGATCGTGTACAGGGTCCAGTCGAGCAGATCCGATACCGCCGACATGCCACGTTCGAGGTCACGGGAGACCCCGCCGGTACGGCGCTCCAGATGAAAGCGCAGGCTCAGCGCATGCAGGTGCTGGAATACGCCCAGGGTCAGCAGGCGCGAAGTACGCGCCATCACCCGCGCGAACACGATCTGGCGCAGTTCCTGGAACAGGGTGGCGGACAATCGCAGGGCGCCATAGGCCATCAGCAGCAGGGCGGGGACGGTCAGCGGCGCCAGTTCGGGATTCAGACGGTCGACCAGTTGCTTGAGCACGATCGGCACGCAGATCAGCGCCAGCTTGGCGACGACCAGGAACAGCAGGGCGATCAGCACACGACCACGGAATTTCCACACATAAGGTGCGAGATTGCTCAGGGTGTGCCAGCCGCTGACGGCAGTCGGCGGGGCTGCGGTGTCGTTCATGCGCGGTCGCCGTGGCTGTGACGCGCGGAGCGGCGGCCGGCATCGTAGAATGGCGTTCTGCGTGCGTCCGCAACGGATGCAATCCTTGTGCGAATCAGGAGCCCGGTCATGTGGAAATCCTTGTTGCTGTTGTGCGTGGCGCTGACGGCAGGCGCGGAAGATGGTCTGCCGCGCAACACCTCGCCGCCGAATGCCGAGGTGTACATCATCGCCCCGGCTGATGGCGCCAAACTCAAGAGTCCGGTCACGGTGCGCTTTGGTCTGCGTGGTATGGGGGTGGCGCCGGCGGGTATCAATATGGTCGGCACCGGCCACCATCACCTGCTGATTGATGTGGAGACGCTGCCTGCCCTTGACAAGCCCCTGCCCAAGGACGACCAGCATCTGCATTTCGGCGCTGGCCAGACCGAAGCAAGCGTCGAACTGGCGCCGGGTGAGCACACATTGCAGCTGGTGCTCGGAGACCAGTTGCATATTCCGCACCAGCCGCCCGTGGTCTCGGAAAAGATCACCATCACCATCGAGCGGTGATCGGCGAACGACCCCTCGCGACGTCGCTGGCCGGGCAAGCAGCCTTCAGCCCGCCGCTGTCCAGGTCTGCAATTTGTCGGCAACGGCGGGCGTAGTGCGCGCCGGGCCGGCGCCGGTCGCGGTACCGATGTGGACAAAGGCAATCACGCGTTCGTTCGACTCCAGGCCAAGATAGCGCGCGACCTCGGCATCATAGGCCGCCCAGCCGGTCAGCCATTGCGCTCCGAAGCCGAGCGCCTGCGCGCCCAGCAGAAGGTTGTAGCCGACCATGCCGGCACTGAGCAATTGTTCCTGCTCGGGCACCTTGTGCCCCGGGGTCAGGCAGGCAATCACCGCCAGGATCAGCGGGGCGGCACGGAACCGGTTGCGGTCCTTCTCGATGGCCGCCGGATCGGCGGTCGGCTGCCGCGCCGCAGTCAAGGCTGCGAGGAACTCGCCGAGTTGCGACCGCGCATCACCCTCGATGCGGAGCAGGCGGAACGGCGCCAGCCTGCCATGATCCGGAACCTGCAATGCGGCTTCGACCAGGGCGGTCAGGCTCGCTTCGTCGGGACCGGGTGCCGACAGCAGCCGGCTGGGTACCGATCGGCGCTGCAGCAGAAAATCGAGTTTGGACATCAGGGGGCGCTCCTTGCGGGCCCAATATTGTAGGTCTTCCGAGTCATGCTGGCAGCGATCGCTTGGAACTGAGCAATTACTGCACTAGCATCCAGCAGGCTATGACTATTGCATTGGGGAATACGCATGGGTGTCATTGTGGCAACGCTGCGCGAGACCGCGCCGCATGAACGTCGCGTCGCGCTGACGCCGGAAATCGCCAAGAAGCTCGGCGCGCTCGGCGCCGAAGTCTGTATCGAGTCGGGGGCCGGTGATTCCGCCGCATTCCCGGACAGCCTGTACAAGGACGCGCGTGCCGTGGCCGATGCCATTACCGGCAGCGATGTGCTGCTGTGTGTGCAGCCGCCAGGCGATGAAGCGATCGGCAAACTCAAGGAAGGTGCCGTGCTGATCGGCATGCTGGCGCCACACGCCTCACCCGATCGCGTCAAACGCCTGCGTGATCGCAAGATCACCAGCTTTGCGATGGAGCTGCTGCCGCGGACCACGCGCGCGCAGGCGATGGATATCCTCAGTTCGCAGGCGGGCATGGCGGGTTACAAGGCGGTGCTGATCGCCGCCCAGGTGTCGCCAAAGTTCTTCCCGATGCTGACCACCGCAGCCGGCACGATTCGTCCGAGCAAGGTGTTGATCGTCGGTGCCGGTGTCGCTGGCCTGCAGGCGATCGCCACTGCGCGTCGGCTTGGTGCCCAGGTCGAGGGTTTCGATGTGCGGCCCGAGGTCAAGGAGCAGATTGAATCGCTGGGCGCAAAGTTTCTGGATCTCGGCGTCTCGGCCGCAGGTGCCGGCGGCTATGCGCGCCAGCTCACCCCGGAAGAACTCGCCGAGCAGCAGCGCCGGTTGGGTGAGCACGTACGCAATGTCGATGTCATCGTCACCACCGCGGCCATTCCCGGTCGCAAGGCGCCGCGCATCATCACGACAGCAATGGTCGAGGGCATGAAGCCCGGCAGCGTGATCGTCGATCTGGCGGCCGAAACCGGTGGCAATTGCGAACTCACCATTGCCGGCGAGACCGTGGTCCGCAATGGCGTAAGTGTCGTCGGTCCGGTCAATCTGCCGAGCCAGGGCGCGGTCCACGCGAGCGAGATGTATGCGCGCAACCTGTTCAACTTCCTCGCCCTGATGTTGAAGGATGGCGCGCTCAACCTCGACTGGAACGACGAGCTGATCGCGCAGACTTGCCTGACCCATGGCGGTGAGATCAGGCACGAAGCCACCCGCAAAGCCGTTGACGGCCAAGCCTGAGGAGTGACGAAATGATCGACGGATTCCTTGCGCTGTATATCTTCATGCTGGCCGCGTTCACCGGCTACGAAATCATCTCGCGGGTGCCGGTGATCCTGCACACGCCGCTGATGTCGGGTTCCAACTTCGTGCACGGCATCGTGCTGGTCGGCGCGATGGTCGCTCTTGGTGTGGCCGATACCACGGTGGAGAAAGTGATCGGCTTCATCGGCGTCGTGCTTGGCGCCGGCAATGCCGCTGGCGGTTACGTGGTGACCGAGCGGATGCTGGAAATGTTCAAGTCCAGCAAGAAGCCGGGAGGAGCCAAGTGATGGATTTCCTCAACGGACTCTCGCGCCACGACATCCAGTCCTGGCTGGTCACCGCGAGCTTCTTTGCCGCAGCGGTGATGTTCATCCTCGGCATCAAGCGCATGGCCTCGCCGGTCACCGCGCGCGCTGGCATCGTGCAGGCCGGCATCGGCATGGTGGTCGCCACGGTGGCGGCATTTTTCCATCCGGACATTCATGGCAATTACGGACTGATCATTGCGGCGGTACTGGTCGGCACCCTGCCGGCCTGGATCAGCGGCAAGAAGGTCGCGATGACCGATATGCCGCAGATGGTCGCGCTCTACAACGGCATGGGCGGCGGTTCCGCTGCCGCGATCGGCGCCAGCGCCCTGCTTGGCGCCACGATGGATCCCAATGCCTGCGCCGATCCCAACGCGCACGCCTGCCTCAATGGTTCGCGCACGGTGCTGGCCCTGATCGGCACCCTGATTGGCGCGGTGTCGCTGTCGGGTTCGGTGATTGCCTGGGCCAAGCTTGATGGCCGGATGGACAAGCGTTTCACCTTCCCCGGCCAGCAGTACATCAATGCGCTGTTCTTCCTGGCCGCCGTGGTGCTCGGTGCGTTCCTGGTGTTCAAGCTCGATGTGCCGATCATCGTCGCCTTCGTCTGCCTCTCCCTGCTGTTCGGCGTGATGATGACCCTGCCGATCGGCGGCGCCGATATGCCGGTGGTGATCTCGCTGTTCAATGCACTGACCGGCCTGGCCGTTGGCTTCGAAGGTTATGTGCTCGGCAATCCGGCCCTGATGATCGCCGGTATGGTGGTCGGCGCGGCCGGTACCCTGTTGACGCAGTTGATGGCCAAGGCGATGAACCGCTCGATCAGCAGCGTGCTGTTCTCCAACTTCGGCGGCAGCTCGGCGGCGGCGCAGGAGATCAAGGGTTCGCAGAAGCCGATCGAGGCTTCCGATGTGGCCGCGCTGCTGTATCTGGCCGACAAGGTCATCATCGTGCCCGGTTATGGCATGGCGGTCGCGCAGGCTCAGCACAAGGTCTGGGAACTGACCCAGCAGCTCATCAAGCGCGACAAGACGGTGAAGTTCGCGATCCATCCGGTGGCGGGCCGCATGCCGGGTCATATGAATGTACTGCTGGCTGAAGCCGGCGTGCCCTATGACCTGATTGCCGACATGGAAGACATCAACCCCGAGTTCTCGACCTGCGATGTCGCGATCGTGATCGGCGCCAATGACGTGGTCAATCCCGTCGCCAAGACCGATCCGGCTTCACCGATCTATGGCATGCCGATTCTCGATGTCATCAATGCCCGCCAGAGCATTGTCATCAAGCGCGGCAAGGGGACGGGTTTTGCCGGCATCGAGAACGCCCTGTTCTACGCCGACAACACCAAGCTGCTCTATGGCGATGGTGCCGACGCGGTAAATCGCCTGGTCACCGAACTGAAGGCGATCGATTCCGGCGGCGGTCACTGATCTGATCGGCAGCGCAGCCACGACGAGGATCGTGGCTGCGCCCTGCTGCTTCCTGCTCAGATCTGATCGAGATTGAACCGGATCGGCACGATGGCCCAGGTCGGGATTGCCACGCCGTCGCGTTCGGCGGCGACAAAGCGCCACTCCCGGACCGATCGCATGGCCGCCGTATCGAGAATGCGTGAGCCGCTGCTGCGTGCCACTTCGACGCGCTCGGCCTGGCCAGTACGACCAATCAGGACCCGCAACTGCACTTCGCCCTGTTGGCGCTTGCGTACGGCCAGCGGCGGATAGGGAACGCGATTGATATCCGAGTATTGCGGGTCGGCGAATCCGGCGGTCTCGCTGCGCGGACCGGTCGTGCCCAGGTCCGGACCCGGCGGCGGATCCGGTGTCGTCGGTTCGTCTTCGAAGGAGCACAGCACGCATTCCGGATCACTGGGCGCCACGGGTGGTTCCGGTGGCTGTGGTGGTTCGGGCGGCCGCGCTGCACGCAGCGGAGTCGGCGGCGGCGGTACCGGCGGCGGGTCTTTGGGCGGTGGCGGTGCCGGCGGTGGCGCGGGCGGCGGTGTAACGAAACTCACCTCAAGCACCGGATCGTCCAACTGCTGGGTCTGGGCAGCGGGTCGCGCTGGCGCCAGCAGAATCAATACGCCGAACAGGTGGATGCCCAGCGCGGTGGCCATCGCCAGCAC
This sequence comes from Pseudomonadota bacterium, assembly GCA_022843465.1. GTDB lineage: Bacteria > Pseudomonadota > Gammaproteobacteria > Xanthomonadales > Ahniellaceae > 0-14-3-00-62-12. Next base: position 139,693 of record JALHNO010000005.1, read on the forward strand.
CCGCGTACTGCTGAGGCCACGAGAATCTTCGGTCCGCTTCATCATGTTTCCCCCATGCCGCCCCACGGCGACTCAGGGAAACAAACGCAGCGGACCCTGCGCCGGGGTTACGATCCGGCGAATTATTCGAAGCCGTCGCTGAAAATCCGATTGAGGTACTCGAAGTCGACCGTCAGGAAGACATCGCTGCTGTTGTTGCCGTCTCCGCTGACCAGATTGGACGCACTGGAATCGAAGATGACGAAGGTACCGTCCACCGACATGTCCATGAAACCACCGGACGCCCCATTGCCATCGCCGCCGCCGATTGCCGTGCTCAGCCGATAGTAGGCGCCGGTACTGGTGCGATACAGATAAGCCTGCTGCGCGACTCCGACCACGCTGCTGGAACATTGCAGGACGATATCGGCATTGTTGGCGACGTGCGCGTCCTCGCAATTGCTGGTCAACGGTGGCCTGGGCAGGTTGAGGGTGGTGTTGCTCTGGCGGTCGCGCAGGAACACCATGCTGCCAGTGATATCCGGCCCATTCTGCGCGAAGGAACGGAACACCACATAGCGCCCGTTGCCCGAGATCGATGCCTGGTACGAGGAGCTGTTGAACGCGGTGCCATTGCTGAACTTGCTGATCAGCTGAGTGGTGCCGGCCGTGCGATCGCGGACAAACACATCTTCAAGATTGCCTGGATTCGCGCCGTCAATGGCCGCCTGCGCGGTGAACGCGACATGGCGGCCATCCGCGGAAATCGCGTTCTGGGTCAGCGCCCGACTGGGGCCGGGGATCGGTATCTCGTTCGAGTCGACGCTGATCCGTTCCGGCGCCGCGGCCAGGGCATCGGTGTTTGCCAGAAAGACATCCGGCGCCGAGTTGTTGTCACCACTGACCAGGTTGCTGGCGTCGGAATAGAACACCACGAAGCGGCCGTCGCCCGAAATCGACGGATAGCGCGCCTCGCCATTGGGCGCGACGCCGCCGAGGCCGCGACTGACCAGGAAGGTGTCGAAACCGACCTCGTTCTGCGGCAGCGAAAACGCCTGGCTCAGATAGACATCGGTAAATGGGCCGTGGTTGCCGCCCAGATTGGTCGCCAGAGACTCGAAGGCGATCAGATTGCCGTCATGCGATGCCGAAGGCGCCAGGCTGTTGCCGCTGCCCAGTTGCTGCATGGCGAGGATCAGCGAGTCCGCCGCATGCGTGTTCTCGCTCAGATCATAGCGGTAGATATTGGTTGAGCCATTGGCTGGCGGGCCCAGTGTGGTCGAACTCGATGCAAAAACAATAAAGCGACCATCGCCCGACAGCGAAGGATCGCGAGTACCCGCATTGCCTTCGGCGTCAGTCACCGGATGGGTGACGCGTCCGATCAGTACGGGCTGCGCAATCGCGATAAGCGGCTGCGCCAGGGCGAGCAGCAACAGGCAGGCAAAGGGGAGTTTCATGGACTGCGTCCTCGGGGAGTTCCTCCCTTGCTACGCAGTCTGGTGGCCAGCCTTGTCAGGCCGGCGCGGCCACGTGCACGCCGGTTGCCGAGCAGACGGCTGTGCGCTCAGCCGCCGCCGATCGCCTGAACCACTTCGATGCGATCGCCATCACGCAAGCCATGCGTCGCGTGTTGCGCTCTCGGCACGATATCGAGATTGACTTCGACGGCGAGCCTGCGTCCGGCCAGACCGGCGGCCTGCAACAGGTCCTGCAGGCTGCTGCCGTCGGCAAGCTGGCAGGACTGGCCATTCAATTGCACGGTGATCATCGTCATCGCTGAAGGATTCCAGAGAGCGCGTTGCGCGCGGCCTCGAAGGAGAAATGGCGGCCGACGTTCTCCAGTCCGGCAGCCGACAAGCGCGTCCAGGTTGATTCCTCGGTGTACAGGCGCACCACGGCGGCGGCGAATTCTGCCGGCGTGTCGGCGATCAGCACATCGACATCGTGCTGCAGGTACATGCCTTCGGCCGCCAGTGTGGTTGCGACCACCGGCTGGCCGTGTGCCATGCTCTGGTTGACCTTGCCCTTGACGCCGGCGCCGTAGCGCAGCGGCGCCACCGAAAGGCGGCAGCCATCCAGGTAGGGATCGAGCTCCTCGACGAATCCGGTCGCGATCACGCGATCACTGGCCAGTGCCGCGACCGACTCCGGCATCCGGCTGCCAATGATATGGAAGCGGACCTCGGGCAATGCCCGCGCGATTTCAGGCCAGATTTCAGCGACGAACCAGAGCACCGCGTCGACATTGGGCTGATGCTGGAAGCCACCGACGAAATAGATATCGTGGCGCTCGCCAAAGCCATGTCGGCAGCCGGCCACCTCATGCACATTGGAGAGTACCTCGATGCGCGCTTCCGGCAGTTCGCTGCGCAGCAGCGACTGTTCGACCGGGCTCACCACCAGGGTGACATCGCTGGCCTTGATCAGGCGCAGCTCGGCGAGCTTGGTAGCGGCGGCAGTGCGCTGCAAGTCGCTGCGGTCCTCAAGCGCGGCGGCGCGTTCCTCGCGCAGATAGTGCAGATCGACGGTATCGAAAATCAATGTGGCGCGTGGCGCGTAATGGCGCACCAGGGGCAGCAGCGGGGTGGCGACGTAGTGCCGGCTCAGCATCACCGCATCCCACAGGGTTCCGGTTTCGCGCAGCAGGCTGGCCGGCTCGCCGATCCAGGGATGGTGCAGGGTTTCGACGCCGAGCGCCTGCAACTGTTCGGTATAGCCAGCCGAATAGGCGCGGTTCTCGCTGGTGAAGGCCGGCTTCCAGCCAAGCTCGATCAGGGCACGCAGTACATTGACCATGCGCAGCGAACCGGAATCCTTGTCGGGTTCCGGCACGGTGGCGTCGACAATCAGGATGCGGCCCCTGACCCGATGTTCGCGCGCGACGGCAATGGCCGCACCGGGTTTTGGCTGCCGCGGCAGGGCTGCGGCCCAGCGTTCGGCAAACTTCTGCTGATTGATCACCTGGTAGCGCTTGGTGCCCGAGCCCGTATCAGTGCCCGAGGTGATGCCCTCGAAATGGATGACCGTGGAGGCGGGTTGATAGAGCACGCGCAGGCCGGCCTCGCGTACCTGGAAGGCGAGATCGGTGTCCTCGTAGTAAGCCGGCGCATAGCGGGTATCGAAGCCGCCGAGTTGTTCGAACAGGCTGCGTCTGAGCGCGATGGCAGCGCCGGAGCAGTAGTCCACCTCACGCACAAAGTTGTAGGCAGGATCGCGTGGATCGCCAAAGCGTCCGTAGTTCCAGCCCGAGGCATCACTGAAGACGATGCCGCCGGCCTCCTGCAGGCGACCATCCGGATACACCAGCTTGGCGCCGACCAGGCCGACATCGCGGTGCTGATCGAAGGTGTTGAGCAAGGCGTCGAGCCAACCGGCGGTCACTTGGGTGTCGTTGTTCAGAAATACCAGAAAGGCGCCGCGCGCCGCTGCCGCCCCGGCATTGCAGGCGCCGATGAAGCCAAGATTGTGTTCGTTGTGCAGGGTTCGGATGCCGCCGATGCCTGCGAGTGCTTCGCGGGTTTCGTCGCTGGAGCAATCATCGACCACGATCACTTCGAAATCGCCGTTGCCGGCATGCTGGGCCAGCGACTGCAGGCAGGCCAGTGTGTAGGGAAACTTGTTGTAGACCGGAATGATGATGCTGGCGCGCGGCGATTCGGCGCAGGGCAATCGGAACGGTTCGAACGCGGCTCCGGCGGCACCCAGCTCGACGCTGAGTTCGATCGCTGCGATGCCCTGCGCAGCGTTGCCGTTGTCCTGCTGCATGCGCTGCAGCGTGCCGCGCACGCCGCGCGTGCGCAGGCTGCGCAGCAGGCGCGGTGGCAATCCCGTGATGCGACTGAGCCAGTAGCCGAGGCGTGCACGCAGCCCGCGCAGATGTCTGCCGATCGCGCGCAGCGGGCGCGTGAGTCGCCATGACGTGGATTGCAGCAGATCCTGGCGCAATGCCTCGACGCGCGCGACCTCGCCCGACCAGCCGGCATCGGCTGCCGCCTTCTCCCGCTCCAGTTCCGAATAATTGGCGTAGGCCTGGGCGAGTTCGCCACCGAGTCGGCGGGATTCCGCGTCCAGGGTATTGGCCCACTGTGTTCGTTCGTGCAGCAAGGCCTCGCTGCGGGCTTGTGCCTGCGTCATCTCCAGCAGTTGCGCCGCAACCTTTTGGGTGGCCCGGATCGCCTCATGCGCCCAGTCGGCACGACGCAGCAGTTCGCGATCCTGTTCGATCCGGACTTCCTTCAGCTCAGCCAGTTCAACAGCCAGCGCACGCCGTGCCGCCGCGAGATCAGCGACTTCCATATCAAGCGCACGGAAGTCGGCGTCGAGGTCGCGGCTCAGAACCGGCAATGGCCCGCAAAGCGCCAGATAGTCGGCACGGGCCGCGGCAACACTGCGCAGGTCCACCGACGCCAGCGAACCGCGGATCGTGGGCAGCAGATCCGGCTCGGCATCGATCCGCTGCAGCAAGGCCAGCATCGCCTCGGCATCGGGATCGAACAGCAGACCGTTGACGCCGTCTTCGATGCGCTCGGCCAGACTGCCGATGCGACTGGCCAGCGGCGGCACGCCGAGCGCCCAGAGTTCACTCAGGGTATAGCTGAAGGACTCCGCCACCGTCGCCGCGATCAGGGCCGCATCGGGGCGCAGGCGGGCGACCAGTTCGGGCAGGTCCGCGCGGCGATAGTCGAGGATGATGTGCACGCCGCTGCGGCCGAACAGCGCCTCACCGGCGGCACCGCAGCCGAGCAGCACCAGTTCGAACTGCCGGCTGAGTTCGGGCAGGCAGGCTTCGAGCAGGTGCAGGGCCTTGCCGCCATTGATGCGGCCCAGCACCAGCAGACGCTTGCGAACGCGCGTCGGCACCTTCCACTCTTTTACGGGCGTGCCAAAGGGGCGAAAGCCGTGCGGAATGACCTCGAACTTCTGCGCGGAAAGCTCCGGCGCGATCCGCAGCCAGTTGGCCCGCACGTTCTGACTCGGCGCCACCATTGTGATCCTCTGGCTGCGCAAGGTATCGATCAGCGCGCTGCGCAATTGCCACCAGTAGTCGGCATCGTGGCGTTCGAAGGGCAGGCTGGCATGGTCGGTGCCGGGCAATGCTGACGCCAGTTCGGCACGATCGAAGCGACGACGGCTGTCGCCGAAATCGGCATGCAGCACGGGCCACAGCGGGTAGTAATCGTGGCAGACATACAGGGTCGGAAGACCGCTCTGCAGGACATCCAGGCTATGGCCGATCAGCGAAGAAACCATCAGCTGGCTGACCGCGTAGGCTGCGCAGATGAAGCGCAGTACCTCGGCGCTGGCAGCATCCTCGAGCGCGCTGTCGGCAATCGCACGCGGCAGCGGCCAGCGGCGCAATTCCTGCAGGCGACCGCCGGCAACCAGATGCAGACTCAGCGACTCGCCATAGCGGCGACGCTTGAACTGACCGCTGGCACAGAGCGCGAGATGGATGTGGTCGCGATCGTCTTCGCCCAGATCGCGGACGAAGGTCTCGATGCCGCCGCCCCAGCCATGCAGTACATGCAGGATGACCGCTCGGCCGTCGAGTCCGGGCAGACACGGGGTGATTGGCGCTGGCGCAGCGCCGATCGCGTGACGCAGCCGGCTCAGTGGCGAGGCAGGTGCGGCATCGCGCGGATCGGGCTCAGCGGCGGGGCCGTGACAGCTCTGGTTGTGGCGGCCTACATACAGCTGGCAAATCGCCTCGACGTTCAAAGCGTGGTCGGAGCGACGTGCCAGTGTGCTGGCACGCCAGAGCGCGGCATGCGCGGCTGGCTGCGGACGCGCAACGCGCTTGCCATCGGCAAGCAGGAAGCACCAGGTGTCGAGCGCTGTGGCCTCCAGCGCGCTTTCGGCAGCTTGCGGAAGCGGGCTGTAGTCGGGCTCGGGTCCGAGCGGGCAAAGCACATCGGCCTGGCTTTCCGCCGCGGCACGACACAATCGTTGCCAGCCGTGCGGTGGCCAGACGCTGTCCAGTGCCATCAGCAGCAGATCGCCGCTGGGATTGCGCAAGCGTACCTGGGTCAGCGCTGCGGCGAGATCGGCACAGGGCGCGCCGATTTCAAACCCGAGTGCGCGGGCGTCGGCCTGTTCCGACTGGGGGCCGAGAAAAAGCACCGAGGCTTCGCCACCGAGCTCGGCCAGTACCGCGGGCAAGGGTTCGGAGCGCGGCTTGGAGCCGAACAGGACGGCCGTAATGGGAGTGGGCTGATTCACGCTCGGGTTTCGTAGGGGCGAGCTGGAATGCGCCTGGCCATCGGCATCGCTACCCGCGCAGCCGGTGCGGACCGGATGATCGGCTGCGGTCGCCCGATTCCGGACTGCTGCCGATTCGCGGCCAGCATGGGGATCGATGACGCCGTTGCAACGCCTTTGGCACCACAGGCGCTACAGCTCCGCGGTCAAAGTGGCTGAATTATCGCGGAATTGCCAGTTGACCGCCACGCGCCATTGCAAATCGGGCCGCTACACTGCCGCGCGCATTCCCGGAAACGATGGCTTTGAACCGAATCCTGCCCCTGTTGGCGCTGATTTACCGCTGGTGTCGCATCCCGCTCTGGTTCGGATTCGGGCTATGGCTGGGCTTCAGCCTGCCGTACTTCTGGTATCTCGACAAACTGGTTCACGCCGGATTCGACACCCTGAGCTACGAATTGCCGAGCCGGGTCTACGCGCGACCCCTGCGACTGGCGCGAAATCTGCCGATGACCGCAGAGGCATTGCGAATCGAACTGGCGGCAGCGCGCTATCGCGAGAGCGACAATGTGTTCGAGGCTGGAACCTATGTCGTCGACGGCAGCAATTTCCAGATTCACACCCGGGCCTTCGTCGATGGCGAGGGCGCCCATGCCGAAGAGCGGCTGCTGGTGGGCCTGGGCTCGGGTCGGGTCCGCCGTCTGGAAGATCTGGGTACCGGAAAGCCGATCGAGCTCAGTCGCATCGATCCGGCTCGGATCGCCACCCTCTATGGCAAGTCGCGGCAGGAGCGTCGGCTGGTCCGGCTCGACGAGGTACCGCCGCTGCTGGTCAAGAGTCTGCTGGCGGTCGAGGACAAACACTTCTACGACCATTACGGTATCGATCCCTGGGGCATCGCGCGCGCGCTCTGGGTCAATGTGCGCGCCGGTGACACGGTGCAGGGCGGCAGCACCCTGACCCAGCAACTGGTGCGCAATCTGTTTCTCGATCGTCGGGTGCGTTACACGCGCAAGTTCAACGAAATGGCGATCGCACTGCTGATCGAGTGGCGCTACTCGAAGGAACGCATCCTCGAAGCCTATTTGAATGAGGTTTACCTCGGCCAGCAGGGCGGTCAGGCCGTGCATGGCGTGGCGGCGGCAAGCGAGTTCTACTTCGGTCGCGAGCTCAATGCACTGGCGCCCAACGAGATGGCCATGCTGGTCGGTCTGATCCAGGGCCCGTCCCTGTTCGATCCGCGCCGCGCACCCGCGCTGGCGGTAAAGCGCCGCAACCTCGTGCTGCGTGAGATGGGCGAAGCCGGCCTGATTTCAGCGATCGAGGTGGCCGCGGAGCAGCGCCAGAAGCTCGCGGTCGGCAAGGTCGGTGCATTGGCGCAGAACCGTTATCCGGCCTTTCTCGATCTGGTCAAGGTGCAGTTGTCGCGTGATTACGTGGAGTCGGCCCTGCGTTCGGAAGGGCTGTCGATCTTCACTTCGCTGGCACCCTCGACCCAGCATTTTGCCGAGCGCTCGATCAGCGAGAAGATCAAGACGCTGGCCAAGGACACCAGCGGCCTGCAGGCGGCGATGGTGGTGACGCATGCGCGCAGTGGCGCCATCGAGGCGATCGTCGGTGATCGCGATCCCGCGCGTCCCGGATTCAATCGCGCCGTGCGTTCGGCGCGTCCGATCGGGTCGCTGGTCAAGCCCTTTGTCTATCTGGTTGCGCTGGCTCAGCCCGAGCGCTATTCGCTGATGACGCCGCTCGACGACACCGCGATCACCGTGCGTCAGCGCGGCGGCAAACCCTGGCAGCCGCGCAATTCGGACAACCAGGAGCATGGCATCGTCAGCCTGGTCGATGCGCTCTCGCGTTCCTACAATATTGCCAGTGTGCGCCTTGGGCTTGATGTCCAGGTACAGAAGGTCGAGCGGGTGCTGGAAACCCTGATTCCGGGTGCGGACATTTCGCCGCATCCTTCCCTGCTGCTGGGTGCGACCGAACTGTCACCGCTGCAGATGGCCCAGGCCTATGAATACCTCGCGGCCGATGGTCATATGGTGCCGCTGTCGGCGGTGACCGCGGTGCTCGATCGCCATGGCAAGTCGCTGTCGCGCTATGCCCCGGCCGACACCGCCGGTGAACTCGTCGAGGCGGCCCGTCTGGTCGGCTACGCCATGCAGGAAACTGTGCGCAGCGGTACCGCGGCCGAGCTCAATGGGCTCGGACTCTCCGGTCTCAGGGCCGCAGGCAAGACCGGCACCAGCGATGACAAGCGCGATTCCTGGTTTGCCGGCTATACCGGCAGTCATCTGGCGGTGGTGTGGCTGGGCCGCGATGACAATACCCGCACAACGTTTTATGGTGCCACCGGCGCCATGCGGCTCTGGGCCGGTCTGTTCCAGAAATTGCCGACCGAGCCGCTGAGCATTGACTTCAGTCGCAACCCAACCATGCAATGGGTCGATCCGGTCAGTCTGAGTCTGACCGATCAGGAATGCGAAGGCGCCCGCAGTCTGCCGTTCATCCGGGGCCACGAGCCGGTTGCCTATCAGGGTTGCGGTTTCTCTTCCTTTGACAGTTGGTTCAATTCACGCAGCGCACGCGAAGATGATGAAGATGTTTACTAGAACTGCCCTGGTATCGGTACTGCTGTTGCTCGCCGCCTGCCAATCCACGCCCGAACCGCAACCGGAGCCCCCGGCGCCGGCACCTGCCCGCGACTGGGTCAGCGAAATCCGGGAGCGCGCGGCCAGTGAGCCCAGCTATGTCGAGGTGCTGCCGTTGACCGATCCGGGTCTGGAAGATCTGCGGGTGCTGGCGCGCGATGCCGAATCCGAGAAGCGCTTCGCCGCGGCGGACAAGCATCTGGCCGAGGCGCTCAGTCTGGTTCCGGATGATCCCGAGCTCTGGCAGTGGCGCGCCGAGCTGGCGCTTGAGGAACAGCGCTGGCAGGACGCGCAGGCGCATGCCCGGCAGTCCGAGGCATTGGGTCCCAAGCTCGGCAATCTCTGTCTGCGCAACTGGATGACCCTGCTTGCGGTGTCGGAAGAGACGGCGGACGCGGCCGGCAGTGCGGAGGCCAGGGAGCGCGCTGCCAAGTGTCCGGTTCGGGCCCCGGTGCGGCTCTAGTGCCGCGTTCCTGCAAAGGTCGATCCTGCCGGGCTCGCGCCACCCTCGCCGTCGCAATCCGGAGCAGCCATGCCGGGCCAGCCCGTGCATAATCACCCCATGTTTACCCAGTGTCCCGGCTGTCTCAGTCTGTACCCGGTCTCGCTCGATACCTTGATCGAGGGCCGTGGTCGCGCAATTTGTGCCGCCTGCCGGACCGAGTTCGATGTGCTCGCCTCGCTGTCCGAGACGCTGCCCGAGCCGCCGGACACGATGCTGGCCCGCCACCGTCCGGGCACCACGCCAACTCTCGTAACGCTGGCCAGCAAGCCGCGCACAGGTCAACGCGATCTGTTTGCCAGCAGTACGCTGCTGGGTGCGGAACTGGTGGAGGAGGCGTCACCTGCTGCGATTGCACCCCCTTCCTTCGGCACCCGCCGCGAGCGGCGTCCGCCCGCGCCTGGCAGTGTCCGGCTCTGGCGTCTGGCCAATCTGGTCCTGCTGGCCCTGCTGCTCGCGCAATTCGTGTATGCCAGCCGTGACTTCTGGCTCGAAAGTGGCCGTGTTCGCCCTTACCTGGATGCCGCCTGCGAGCGTCTCGGCTGTCGCCTGCCGGCGCGCCGGGATGTTGCCCAGATTGCCCTCGTCGCCCGTGATGTGCGGCCGCATCCGAGCGAGCCAGGCGCGCTGATGATCTCGGCCACGATGCTCAATCGCGCGAGTTTCGTGCAGCCCTATCCGACGCTGGAGATCACCCTGTCCAATCTCGACGAGCAGCGGATTGCCATGCGTCGACTCGCGCCGCAGGACTATCTCAATGATGCGCGTCTGCTTGCCCGCGGTCTGCCAGCGGGTGCAACCGCGACGATTGATCTCGAGGTATTCGACCCCGGCAAGCAGGCGGTGGCCTTCGAGTTCAAGTTTCTTTGAGATTGACGAGCGCGGCTTGAATCAAGGCGCATCGTGCCGACAGCGGCAGGTTTCGGGTCGCTACCCTGCTTGACCCCCGAACGGTGCCGACCTATAACGGTCGGCCCGCCGCCAGACCGATGCCGCGATGAGTCTGTTCAGTTTTCGCAAGCGCGCCATGCCGAACCTGGTGCTGCGCCCGCACGATCCGGTGGGCTCAAGGCGCTGGCGCGTGCTGCTCGTGGCGGCCTGGTTGCTGTCGCTGCTGGCCGCCTGGATGTGGGCTTCGTATCGGGCTGCGCCCGAACTGCTGTCGATACAGGCTGAGGTGCGCCAGGCGCGCAAGGAGGTCGCGCGGCTGCGCGAGGAACTCGAACTCAGCGAGCGTGCGCGCAGCATCAGCGAGAAGTCCGATCAGGTCTCGCGCACTGCCAACGAATCCCTGCAGGGTACGCTGCGCTCCCAGGAAGAAGAGTTGGCAGAATTGCGCAGCGACATCGCATTTTTCCAGCGACTGATGGATGGCAAGTCGGGGCGCAAGGGGCTCAGTGTCCAGGATCCGGCGATTCGCGCCATACCCGGTGGTCGTGGCTACAATCTGCGCCTTACTTTGACCCAGAACCTGCGCAAGGGTGAGGTGACCAAGGGTACGATCGCGATCAGCGTCGAAGGAATGCAGGGCGATCGCATGGTGGTGCTGGCCTGGGACAGTCTGTCCGGGCGACAGCCGAGCGCGGTGCCGCAGTTCAGCTTCAAGTATTTTCAGCAATTCGAGAGCAGTTTCATCTTGCCCCGGGACTTTTCTCCCAACCGCATCCGGCTGGTGCTGAAGTCCGAGCAGGGGGACAATGTGGAACAGAATTTCGCCTGGTCGCAGGCCCTCAGCCATGGAGAGAACGAAGATGTTTGGCAGTAAGGAAAAATCCAGCAGACCGACCATGGACATCGATACCTTGATCGGCGCGCGCACCCGGATCGAAGGCAATGTGCAGTTCAGCGGTGGCCTGCGGGTGGATGGCAGTGTGCGCGGTACCCTGATTTCCGAGGGCGACCAGCAGTCGGTGCTGATGCTGTCCGACAAGGGCGTCATCGAGGGCGAGGTGCGCGCGCCGCATGTGGTCATCAACGGCACGCTCAAGGGCGACATCATCGCCAGCGAGCGCGTCGAACTGGCACCGCAGGCGCGGGTCACCGGCAACATCTACTACAAGATCCTGGAAATGGCGGCCGGTGCCGAGGTCAGCGGACAGATTGTGCGTCAGGAAGACCCGCACAAGCAGCTGGCCAAGCCCGACCCTGGCGACCATGACAGGACCGAAGCGAAGCTCGAGGTCAAACTTGAGCCCAAGGAAAAATCCAGGCTCGACGCCAAGCGCGCTTGAATTACAGCGTTCTGGCGCCATCTCAGCGGTATCCCTCAGGAAATTCGATGAACCAGCCGAGTACTTCCACAGCCACCCCCAGCCAGGCCCTGAACTTCACCAGTGCGGCGGCAGGCAAGGTGCGCCAGCTGATCGAGGAAGAGCAGAATCCCGATCTGAAGCTGCGCGTCTATATTCAGGGCGGCGGTTGCTCGGGCTTCCAGTATGGTTTCGCGTTCGAGGACGAAGTGGCCGAGGATGACTTTGCCATCGAGCGCGACGGCGTGACCCTGCTGGTGGACTCGACCTCGCTGCAGTATCTCGGCGGCGCCGAGATCGACTACAAGGAAGACCTGCAGGGCGCCCAGTTCGTCATCCGCAATCCCAATGCCAAGACCACCTGCGGCTGCGGTTCCTCGTTCTCGGCCTGAACCCGATGGATTTCGCGTTCTCTGCGCTGGTGCTCGATCGTGCCGGCGAGGCGCGCCAGGATGCGACCTGGATCGAAGGCCGGTTTGAGGAGCGTGATGCCCGCGTGCTGGTGCTCAGCAGTGAGGGCCGCATCCTGCTGGCGCAACCCGGGCGCCTGCTGCTCGACCTCCCGCTCGCCCTGCTGCGCGAGCGCTTCCATCTGACCCAGTTCAGTTTTCTCGGGCGTGAGCGCGGCGCCGCCCTGTTCGCGCTGACGCTGGATGCCGCCGCACTGGGTGACTTCAACCGCGAGTTCAATGCCGAGGATGTCGATCTTCGGGTCGCCGCGGCCGAGTTGCCGGCACAGCAGGCCGGTGTAGCCGCCTTTGCGCGCTCGCTGGCGCACTGGCAGTCGCGCACGCGCTACTGCGGAAGCTGCGGCGCGGCGACCATCCTGTGTTCCGGCGGGCACCGCGCCTTGTGCAGCAATGCTGCCTGCGCGATCGAGCATTTCCCGCGCACCGATGCGGCGATGATCGCCCTGGTGCATGACGGCAATCGCTGCCTGCTCGGTCGTCAGGCCAGTTGGCCGGAGCGCCGATTCTCCACGCTGGCCGGATTTCTTGAGCCCGGCGAAACCCTGGAAGACTGCGTGCGTCGCGAAGTGTTCGAAGAAGTGGGTGTACGCATCGGCGCCTGCGACTACATCGGCTCGCAGCCCTGGCCGTTTCCTGCGTCCCTGATGCTCGGCTTCATGGCCCGGGCCGAGTCGTTCGACATCGCGCTCGGCGCCGAAATCTGCGAGGCGCGCTGGTTCACACCGGAACAATTGGTCGAGCAGTGGCGCAGCCAGCAGATCAAGCTGTCGCCACGGCTGTCGATCTCGCGTCACCTGATCGAGCGCTGGTACCTGCAGATGACGGGTACCGCACTGGCCTGAGCGGCCGCAGCAATCCGGGCTGCTGCGGCGCTCTGTTGCGCTCGATTAAGTTCCAGGGTCAACCCGCGTCCTGCCTGCTCGTTGTGATGGGCTGAGTGTCGAATCCTTCGCCACCGTCGTCCCCCACAGGAGCTCCGCATGAAACTTCAATGGTCCGCCCTTGCCCTCTTGCTGATCGGTTCCCTCGCATTCGCTGGAACACCGCGCATCGATGCCCGACAGGTTCGGCAGCAGGCCCGGATCGAGCACGGTGTCGCCAGCGGCGCGCTGACCGCGTCCGAGGCCGCGCGCCTGCGCGCTCAGCAGCACCGCATCGCAAGACGCGAAAGCCGTGCGAAATCCGATGGCATCGTCACCCGCGGCGAACGTGTCTGGCTCCATCGCAGTCTGAACCGTGCGCATCGCAATATTCGCCGTCACAAGCTCAATGGGCGTTGCGCTTTCTGATGATCCGCGGCGGCGGGTGCCGGTAGCGAACCCGCCGCTTCGTTGCCGAATCCACACTGGGTCGCTGACGGTGACTGCGCTAGGCTTGCGGTCCCAAGGGCAGCGGGCAGGGCGGCAATGTTCAAGCGCGGATTATGGCTATTGATGTTGTGTGCAGGCGCCGCGCAGACGGCGCCCAGCGAACTGCGCAACGTGGTGATCATGCTCGGCAAGCCCAATGGCGAACTGCTGCGCAGTGTCCAGCCCGATGGCAGCATCAAGGTGCACTTCGAGTTTCATGACCGGGGTCGCGGTCCGGCGACCGATAGCGTCTATCGCGTTGATGAAAATGATTTGCCGGTGCTCGCCACCACCAGCGGCGTCGACTATTTCAAGGTCGCGGTGGCGGAAACCTTTCGTCGCGAAGGCGATCAGGCGAGTTGGAAGAACCGCGCCGAGGACGAGACGCGCGAACTCGCGGCGCCCGGCTTCTATTCGAGCATGAACGGACCGCCGGAAGAATTGGCGATGCTCGCGCGCGCGCTGCTGAAAGCGCCATCGCAGAAGCTTGCGCTGCTGCCGCTCGGCGAGGCGGTCATCCGACATGTCGAGGACATGGAAGTTGCCGATGGTCCGAAGCCGATCCGAGTCGGTCTGTATGCGATCAGCGGACTGGATCTGGTGCCAGTGTATCTATGGCTCGATGGCGATCGTCAACTGTTCGCGCAGTACTCCGGCTGGCAGAGCATCGTGCGTGCCGGGTACGAATCCTCGCTTGAGAAAATCGGCGCCCGCCAGCAGGAAATCCAGAAGGCCTCGGCGCTGGAGCGGGCGCGTACCTTGACCAGACGGCTCGACAAGCCGTTGCTGATCGACAATGTGCGCATCTTCGATCCGGCCGAAGCGGACATCCTGGTTGGTCGTAGCGTGCTGATCGATCAGGGCCGCATCGTTTCGGTGCATGAACAGGGCGTGCTCGATGTGGCCGCCGATGTGCAGCGCATCGACGGCGGCGGCCGGCTGTTGATGCCGGGTCTGTGGGACATGCATGCGCACCTGTCGGCGGGCACCGATCCGCTGATCGATATCGCCGCCGGTGTGACCACGGTGCGCGACCTGGCCAATGATGCCGAGCAGTTGTCTGCCCTGATCAAGGCGATCGAGTCAGGAGATGACATCGGTCCGCGTGTGATCCGGGCGGGATTCATCGATGGCCGCGGACCCTACGCCGGCCCGACCAAGGTGTTTGCCGACACCGAGGAGGAGATGCGCAAGGGCATCAACGACTATGCCGATGCCGGATTTGTCCAGGTAAAGATCTACAGTTCGATCAAGCCCGAGCTGGTGCCGGCCGCGGTGCGCTTTGCCCATGAGCGCGGGCTGCGGCTGTCTGGCCACGTGCCGGCCTTCATGACCGCGCGGCAGTTCGTCGAAGCCGGCGCCGATGAAATCCAGCACATCAATTTCATCGCGCTGAATTTCCTCTACGACAAGGTGCCGGATACCCGCACACCGGCGCGCTTTACTGGCGTTGCCGAGCATCTCCCGGATCTGGATCTGGGCTCGGCTGAAGTACGCGATTTTCTTTCGCTGCTGAAAGAGCGCAAAACGGTGGTCGATCCCACGCTGTCGACCTTCGAGGGCATGTTTCTCGGGCGCACCAATGATCCCTCGCTGGACTATGCCGCGATCCTGCATCGGCTGCCGGCGACCTGGCAGCGTGGCATCGCCAGCGGCACCGGCGGCCTCGATGTACCCAAGGGGCAGTCGATGCGGTTCCGTGTTGCCTATCAAAAGCTGATCGATCTGACCGGCATGCTGCATCGCTCGGGTGTCACTCTGGTGGCGGGCACCGACGGCACTGCGGGGTTTTCTCTGGTGCGCGAACTGGAACTCTATGTGGCTGCCGGAATTGCACCGCGTGAAGCCCTGCGCATCGCCACCCTGGGGGCCGCCGAGGTGATGGGGCTGGGCGACCGGTACGGTCGCGTCGCGCCGGGCTATGTCGCCGATCTGATCCTGGTCGATGGCGATCCCACCCTGGTGATGGGCGATCTGCGCAAGGTCGATACCGTGATCCGCGGCGATCGCCTGTTCGACAGTGCTGCCCTGTTCGAGTCGATCGGACTGAAGCCCTGGCGCACGCCCTGATGCCCGGCCAGGATCAGGAGCGCATGCGCGCCTGCTATATCGATCGCTACGGTGGACCGGGGCAGTTGCGCCTGGGCCAGCGACCCAGGCCGCAGCCTGGCGATGGCGAAGCGCTGGTTCGGGTGGCCGCGGTGGGGTTGAATCCGGTCGACTACAAGACCCGCGATGGCAAGGTCCGCATCCTGCTGCCGTACCCGATGCCGCAGATCCTGGGCAATGAGCTCTGCGGCGAGATCATGGCACTGGGCCGCAATGCGGCTGGCTTCAGTGTTGGCCAGCGCGTGTGCACCCGCGTGGCCAAGCTCAGTGCCGGCGCATTCGCGGAGTACGCCGCGGTGCCCACCAGCATGCTTGCCGCGGTTCCGGACTCGGTCAGCGATGTCGATGCGGCCGCCTTGCCGCTGGCCGGTCTGACGGCTTGGCAGTGCCTGACCGAAGTGCTGCAACTGCAGCCCGGTCAGCGCGTGCTGATCCATGCCGGAGCCGGCGGCGTTGGCCATATCGCGGTGCAGCTGGCGCATCAGATGGGTGCCGTGGTGGCGACCACAGCATCGCCCGCGCGCTTTGATTTTCTGCGCAGCCTCGGTGCCAGCGAGCTGGTCGATTATCGCCAGCAGCGTTTCGAGGACTGCATCGCGCCGGTGGACGCAGTGCTCGATACCCAGGGCGGTGACATTCTGCTGCGTTCGATCGCGCATACCCGGCGCGGTGGTCGTGTAGTGACGATCGGCGGCCTGCCGACGCCCGAGATTGCAGATGAGTTTGCCAAGCCGTTCTGGGTGCGCTGGCTGTTTGCCTGGATCAGCCGCCGCGAGCGCGCGCTGGCGCGATCCCGTGAGGTTACGTTCCGCTACTGGTTCATGCGGCCCGATGGTACGCAGTTGGCCGAGCTGATTTCGCGCGTTGCAGCCGGTCAGTTGAATCTGCGCACGCAGGTGTTCGAGGGATTCGATCGCTTCCCCGAAGTGTTTGCGGCGCTTGAGTCCGGTCGTACCGTGGGCAAGCTCGTGGTGCGATTGCCGCGCATCGGGTAGCACAGGGGGCGTGCCAGGGCGTCGTGGCCCGTTTTGCGCCGCGCAGCTGGAAGGGGTTCATTGTCTCCGTGAGCATCCCGGAATCCACCGCTGCGCGGCTTCTTCCGGGCTACGTGAGATGGAGGGCTATACTTGATCTTTTCCACGCCGGACCCACTGATGACCCAGTCCATCGCGCAAGCCAACGATCAGTTTCTGGGCCATCCGAAAGGGGTCTACGTCTGCTTCTTCACCGAGATGTGGGAGCGCTTCTCGTTTTACGGGATGAAGGCGTTGCTGCTGCTGTTTCTGATTGATCACCACAAGTTCGGTGATCGCATCGGCTACGATGTGATCGGCGCCTATGGCGGACTGGTCTACTGCATTCCGGTGATCGGCGGGCTGTTGGCCGACCGCTATCTCGGCATGCGCAAGGCGGTGATTTTCGGCGCCATCCTGCTGGTGCTCGGTCATGCCGGCATGGCGGTGGAAGGCGCCGAGGCGCAACTCGTCGATGGCGTGATGGTGCGCGACACCGGTGCCCTGCAGGTGTTCTACCTCTCGCTTGCCCTGATCATCATGGGCGTCGGTTTTCTCAAGCCGAATATCTCCACCATCGTCGGCAAGCTCTACCCGCTCGAGGATCCGCGCCGCGATTCCGGGTTCTCGCTGTTCTATGCCGGCATCAATCTCGGCGCCCTGTTCGCTTCCCTGGTCTGCGGTTATCTCGGCAAGCAGCTCGGCTGGCAGTATGGATTCGGCGCTGCCGGCATCGGCATGCTGCTCGGATTGCTGATGTTCCTGTGGGGTCAGAAGTATCTGCACGGCCTGGCCGAGCCAGCCGATCCGCCGGCACTGCGCCAGCGCACGGCGATCGGACTGAGCCGCGAGTGGTCGATCTATCTCGGCGCCGTGGTCGGACTGTTGCCGCTCGCCGGACTGATGTGGGCAGTGGCCAATGGTCGCTACTCGGTCATCGCGGGCATGCCGTTGTCGATGCTGCTGATGCTGCTGGTCATGGTGGCGGTGCTGATCTGGTTCATGTGGTTCATCCTGAAGCAGTGCGGCAGAGTCGAGCGCCATCAGATGATCGCCCTGATGGCCTTGATCTCGATGTGTCTGGTGTTCTTCACCCTGTACGAGCAGACCTATGGCAGCTGGGTGACGTTTACCGAACGCATGCTGACCAAGGACCTGTTTCCAGGATTTGTGCAGGCCGCGACTGATCCGGTGTGGACGGCGAACTGGTGGCAAAACACAGGTACTTTCTTCGCGCAGGCGCCGTGGTCGATCTTCTCGCTGGTGCTGGCGCCGTTGTCGTTTGTCGCGGCCGCAGAACTCTCCGACCGCAATAGCCGTTCGCCCTTGCCGCGCGCGGTGTTCGCGGGCGCCTTCCTGCTGATGCTGGTCCTGCTGGTGCGCGATCTGATGGTGTTGCAGCAGAACGCCAGCTCGCTGACCTATCTCGGTGCGCTCTTCATCGTACTGCTGGCACCGCTGTTTTCCGGGCTGTGGGGCTGGCTGGACCGGCGCGGCGCCAATCCCTCGAAGCCGGTGAAGAGTGCGATCGGCCTGCTGTTCGCCGGACTCGCCTTCGTGCCTTTGGCCCTGGCTGCACAGGAAGCCGGTGCCAGCGGTCAGTTCGCCAGCGTCTGGTGGCTGGTCGCGGCCTACTTCATTCTGGAACTGGGCGAGATGTGTCTGTCGCCGGTGGGGCTGAGCGCGGTGACGCAGTTGTCGGTGCCCCGCGTGGTCAGTCTGATGATGGGTACCTGGTTCCTGGCCACTGCATTTTCCGAATCGCTGGCGGCCTTGTTCGGCAAGCTCGCTGCGCTTGACGTGGTGGAAGGCGAGGCGATCAACATGGTCGAGGCGGCGGCCAAGTACGAGCACCTGTTCTGGCTGATGATGTGGATCGGCATTGGTACCGCAGTGCTCGCCCTCCTCGCCGCACCGGCCTTGAAGCGGGCGATGCATGGCGTGAAGTAGGGCAGACCGGCGCGCCTCGTTGCCGGAATCCACCGCTGCGCGGTGGGTTCCGGTCTACGGTTTCGACGCTTGGCGATCGTCGGTCGCAGCGTCCGCTTCGATCAGCACCATGCGCAGTCGGGCACTGTCTTTGCTGACTTCTGCCCAGGTGGCAATGGCGCGGTCGCCGGAACGGGCAATCCTCGGCATCCCGGGATTGCTGCCGGCGGCGAGCGGATGCAGCACGCTGCGTTGAGCGATCTTGTTGCCGGCATCGATCACGGCAAGGTGAATGGCATTGCCGCCAGCGCCGGCATTGCTGCCGACCCAGCTGACCAGGAAGTCCTGCTTGCCCCAGGCGCTCGCATCGACACGTCCAAGCGTGCGATCCCCAGCTTCCAGTTCCTGCATGGCAGCGAAGCCCTGGGTATCGCCGACCGCGGTGCGCACTGAAAGCGATTCGCCCTGCATCGTGGTCCACGCCACCAGTGCGCGGCCAGCGTTGCTTGCCAACGCGGGGCCATTGACCGGGCAGCCAGCGATCTTCCACTGATCGTCGTGCACCTTGCCGGGTTCGGCATTCCAGCGTCCCTTGCTGCGCACCTGGAAATTGATGTCGCGTATTTCGTCGGCGCCGCGATCGCGATAGACCAGCAGGGTGCTGTCGCCGAGTCGGGCGGCATCGGTGCTGCAGCAGTCGCAGGTGCGGCTGTCGATCTCCTGCGCTTCGCTGAGTCGTCCGGCGCGATCGATGACCGCGCTGCGCAGTGTCATCGCGCCAGATCCGCCGTGCTCGTGGGCGCCGGCATCGCCGCCGGCAGCGACCGTGTTGCGGCCGTCGAGCCAGATTGCCAGCACCCGATCCTTGCCGGCGGGTACCAGCGAGACAAAGCCGTGCTCACTGGCGGTGCCATCCTGATGCGGCAGCAGGGACTCGCTCCAGTGGGCGCCCTGGTCGCTGGATCGAACCAGATGGATGTCGTAGGCATAGGTCGCCTTGCTGCGCTTCTGCAGCCAGTAAGTAACCCAGTCGCCATTGTCGAGCACCACCAGAGAAGGGAAGTCAGCCCAGTTGACGAACCAGGTCTGCTCGGCCGTGCTGGCAGCGATCTGGCCGCTGGAGCGGGCCTTGCCGTCGCGGTCGAGATGGGCAAAGTGCAGGGAAGCGCCTTCGGCGGATTTCTGTTGCCAGTTCAGTACAAATCCGTCCTTGCCATCGGCGGTGATGGACGGGTGCGCAGCCCAGCCCGAGGCGGGCGCGTCGCGCTCGCTGAACTGCAGGGCCGACACCGATGCTGACGCAAGCATGAGCGGTGTGGTCAACAACAACAACAGCGAAGTTCTCATTCGTTCAATCTCCTCGATCCTGATCGGGCTGGCCCACAGGCAACCCAGGACATCATGCCTCAACTGCGACCGTAGCGGTCTTCGTAGCGGACAATATCGTCTTCACCGAAGTAGTCGCCGCACTGCACTTCGATCAGGGCGATGTCCTCGTCGGTGGGATTCTCCAGCCGGTGCATCGTATTCATCGGGATGTAGACCGACTCGTTGCGATGCAGCAGCTTCTCCTCATCGCCGACGCGGACCTTGGCGGTGCCGCGCACCACGGTCCAGTGCTCGCTGCGGCGATGATGCAGTTGCAGCGACAGCACTTCGCCGGGCTTGACCACGAGGCGCTTGACCTTGCAGTCGGGGGCGTCCTCCAGCACGGTATAGCTGCCCCAGGGGCGATGCACCGTAGTGTGCAGTTCGGTCGAATCATGGCCATCGCGCCGCAGGGCATCGACCACGAGTTTGACCTGCTGGGCCTGTTCACGATGTGCGATCAGGATCGCATCGCCGCTGTCGATGATCATCAGGTCCTGCACGCCGACCGCGGCCACCATGCGTTTGCCGGCCTGCACGTAGGTGCGCTGCGAGTCGACCAGGAGGGCGCTGCCGAGGATGCGGTTGCCGGCACTGTCGGGCTCGACCAGATCGCTGAGCGCGGTCCACGAGCCGATGTCGCTCCAGTCGAAATGCGCAGGCACCACCGCGCGCTCGTCGGCACGCTCCATCAGGGCGTAGTCGATCGATATCGAGGGCACTGCGGCAAACAGTTCCTGTACCAGCACGATGCTGGCGCCCGGCGTGCTCTGGTCGAGGCAGCGGCGGGTGGCATCGAGCACATCGGCACAGACCTGGGCCGCGGCGGCGAGCAGGCTGCCGACGCGGAAACAGAACATGCCCGAGTTCCAGTAGTAGTCGCCGCTGAGCAGGTACTGCTCGGCGGTGGCGAGATCGGGCTTTTCGACAAACGCGGCGACTTCGAAACCCTGGTCGCCGAGCGCGCCGCCGCGCTGGATGTAGCCATAGCCGGTCTCGGGACTGCTGGGCACCACACCGAAGGTGCAGAGCTTGCCCTGCGATGCCAGTTCGGCGGCACGGCTGACCGCTTCCTGGAACGCGCCGGTGTCATGGATCAGATGATCCGACGCGAGCACCAGGATCAAGGCATCATCGCCATGCGCGCGCTGGATGTCGAGGGCCGCCGCCAGGATCGCCGGTGCGGTATTGCGTGCCACCGGCTCCAGCAGAAAGCGCTGACGCTGCCGATCGAATTCGGCAATGCGGGCATAGGCATCACCGGTGATGAAGCGGTAGTCGCGGCTGGTGACCGTATAGATCGGCGCGTCCGGCGTCGCCACCGCCAGCGCACGCCGCGCGGTTTTCTCGATCAGGGTGTCGCCATCCGGCAAGGCCATGAAGGGCTTTGGATACAGGCGCCTGGATACCGGCCACAGCCGGGTGCCGGCACCGCCGGAGAGAATCACAGGAATCAACAGGGTCATGGCGCGCTCATTGTGGGTGTGGCCAGCGTGAGCGCTCGTCGGCGATCATGCTGAGGGTTGTGGCAAGTCCAGCCTGCCAGTCCGGCAGGTGCAGGCCAAAATTCGACTGCAGCTTGCTGTTGTCGAGCACCGACCAGTTGGGTCGGCGCGCCCGCGTCGGATAGTCGGCGCTGGCAATCTCCTTCACCTCGGGACGGCGTGCAATCAGTCCGGCGCTGACCGCCTGATCGAAAATCGCCGACGCGAACTGGTGCCAGCTGGTATGACCGGCGGCGGTCAGATGATAGGTGCCCCAGCGCGGGTCGGTGTCCGCCGCGGACTTGAGTTCGCTGATCAGACGTGCGCTGACCGCGGCAATCAACTGTGCCGTGGTCGGAGTGCCGAACTGGTCGGCAACCACGCCGAGTTGCGGGCGCTCGCCGCCCAGACGCAGCATCGTGCGCAGGAAGTTGTTGCCGCGCGGCCCGTACACCCAGGCCGTGCGCAGGATCAGATGGCTGGCGCCGCTCTCGCGCAGCGCGATCTCACCACGCAATTTGCTCTGTCCGTAGTGATTCACCGGTGCCGTGCGATCGTCTTCGCGCCAGGGCGCCTGCAACGTGCCGGGAAACACATAGTCGGTCGAGTAGTGCAGCACGCGCGCCGCGATGCGTTGCGCAGCCGCGCCGATGTCGGCGAGCGCGCTGCCATTGATGCGATCGGCCAGTTCCGGCTCATCCTCGGCGCGATCCACCGCGGTGTAGGCGGCCGCATTGAGGATCCAGTCCGGCCGCTCGCGCTCGATCAGGGCGACCAGTTGCGTTATATCCGCGAGATCAGCCTGCAGACAATCAAAGCCACCCGGCAATTTTCCGCGCCGGGTGGCCGGACGCAGTTCTTCAGCGGCGAGCGCCTGCTGGAGTGCAGATCCGACCTGGCCATCGGCACCGAGCAGCAGCAGCTTCATGGCGCGTAGACCGGCAGCCGTTCAAGCGCAATCTCTGCGAGCAGCGGCGCGATGGCGTCTTTGCCGGAGAGTGCCGGATCGCTGATCGGCCAATCGATCGCCAGCGCCGGATCATCCCAGCGCAGATTGGCATCACCGGCCGGCTGATAGGTCTCGGTGCATAGGTAGTGGAACAGCGCGCTCTCGCTGGTCACCACGAAGCCATGCGCAAAGCCTTCGGGTACCCAGAGCTGGCGATGGTTCTCGGCCGACAATACGGCAGCCGTCCAGCGCCCGAAGTTTGGCGAGCCGTGGCGGATATCGACGGCGACGTCATAGACCTCACCTTCGAGCACGCTGACCAGTTTGCCCTGGGGACGCGGCCACTGGTAATGCAGCCCGCGCAGCACACCGCGCGCCGACCGCGAAAGGTTCGACTGCGCCACGCGAAAATCCAGCCCGGCCTCGGCATAGCGGTCGGCATTCCAGCCCTCGAAGAAAAATCCGCGCGGATCGCCAAACACCTTGGGTTCGATCAGCTTCACTTCGGGCAATGAGGTATCGATGACACGCATGGAATGTTCCGCTGGAGTGTAAGGTGCTGATGACGGCCTTTGACCGTGCCGGTGTGCGTTTCATGCAGCCAACTTGAGTATCTCTGGAACAAGTCCGGAGCCCTGAAAGCCCCCCTGAGTCAGGGAGGGCGAAAACGGCAGGATTATTGGCATATGGCAAGCAATGAACCGGGTAGCGACGACGATGTGGTGACGTGTTCCGTGTTTCCCCTACTGCATGCCTTCGCCGCGCGCGATCCGCAGCAGATACTCACCGTAGCCACTCTTGCGCAGCGGCTCGGCAATCCGGCTCAGCTGTTCGGCATCGATCCAGCCGTTCTGGAAGGCGATCTCTTCCGGACAGCAGACCCGCAGCCCCTGGCGCGCTTCGATGGTCTCGATGAAATTGCCGGCCTGCAGCAGGGATTCATGGGTACCGGTATCCAGCCAGGCATAGCCGCGGCCGAGCTTCTCGACGCGCAGACTGCCCTCGGCCAGATAGCAGCGATTGAGATCGGTGATTTCCAGTTCGCCGCGCGGTGAGGGCTTGAGGTCGCGCGCGAAATCGGCAGCACGGCCGTCATAGAAATACAGACCGGTCACCGCGTAGTTCGATTTCGGTGTCCTGGGTTTTTCTTCCAGCCCGATCGCCTTGCCGCTGGCATCAAATTCGGCGACGCCGTAGCGCTCGGGGTCGCGCACCCAGTAGCCGAATACGGTGGCACCCTGATCCTGGCGCGCGGCCCGGCGCAGCACCTCTGTCAGTCCATGGCCGTAGAAAATATTGTCGCCAAGCACCAGGCAGGAAGGCTTTCCGTCGACGAAATCGCGACCGATCAGATAGGCCTGGGCCAGACCATCCGGGCTTGGCTGGGTCGCGTAGTGGATCGACATGCCCCATTGCGCGCCATCACCGAGCAGTCGCTGGAACAGGGCCTGCTCATGCGGCGTATTGATGATCAGAACTTCACGGATACCCGCCAGCATCAATACGCTCAGCGGGTAATAGATCATCGGCTTGTCGTAGACCGGCAGCAGCTGCTTGCTGATCGACAGGGTCAGCGGATGCAGGCGGGTGCCGGCGCCGCCAGCGAGGAGGATGCCTTTCATGGAGTCTCGCGCTTCTGGTGCAACGCGCAGTCTAACAGCAGGGCAGTTCACCCGCCCCGACCCGATCGGGGCACGCGTCTTCAGGCAGTGTGCGCGACTTGGCCCAGGCGCTCGCCACGGTAGGCACCATCGCGGATGCGATCGCACCAGACCTGGTTGCCCAGGTACCAGTCGACGGTTCGTGCCAGCCCGGACTCGAACGTCTCCTGCGGCTTCCAGCCGAGTTCACCCTGGATCTTGCTGGCGTCGATGGCATAACGGCGATCATGGCCCGGCCGATCCTGGACAAAGCTGATCAGGGATTCGCGTGTGCCGCCATTGGCCAATGGCCTGCGTTCATCGAGCAGTGCGATGATCGAACGGACGACATGGATATTCTCGCGCTCGGCGTCGCCGCCGACGTTGTAGACCTCACCGACCCGGCCGCCCTCGAGTACCGCATGGATGGCGGCGCAGTGATCGCCGACATACAGCCAGTCGCGGACATTGCGGCCATCGCCGTAGACCGGCAGCGGAGCGCCGACCAAGGCCTTCTGGATCATCAGCGGGATCAGTTTTTCAGGGAACTGGTAGGGCCCGTAATTGTTCGAGCAGTTCGTCGTCAGCGTCGGCAGGCCATAGGTGTGCTGGAAGGCGCGCACCAGATGATCGCTGGCGGCCTTGCTGGCCGAATACGGAGAATTCGGTGCATACGGCGTCTGCTCGCTGAACTTGCCGCTGTCGCCAAGCGAACCGTAGACCTCATCGGTCGACACATGCAGAAAGCGGAATTTGGTCTTGGCATCGGCATCAAGATTGCGCCACCACGCGAGCGTGGACTCAAGCAGGCCGAGCGTTCCGACCACATTGGTCTGCACGAAGGCAGCCGGGCCATCGATCGAACGATCGACATGGCTCTCGGCGGCAAAATTGATGATGGCCTGTGGCTGGTATTCGGCGAGCAGGCGCGCCACCAGGGCGCGATCGGCGATATCGCCGTGGACGAAGTGATGCCCGGGATTGCCGCCGAGGCTTGCCAGAGTGTCCGGATTGCCGGCATAGGTGAGCGCGTCGAGATTGACGATGCGGGCCGAGGTGCCTGCATGCGTAAGCACAAAATTGCCGCCGATGAAGCCGGCACCGCCGGTGACTAGCCAGGTTTTCATGCACACTCCGGATTGGGGATTGCTATGACCGCGGCACGACGGTCAAGTTGCATCGAAACGCAATCCGGCATTGTAGAGCAGCCCCGGCGCGATCATGTAGGGCATCTCTGCGAGATGCCGTGCTTTTGTAGGGCATCTCTGTGAGATGCCATGCTCTTGTAGGGCATCTCTGTGAGATGCCACCATGAATCCGTCGAGGTGCTGGGATGGCATCTCACAGAGATGCCCTACAAATTCGCCGCGCTCGTCCATAGAGCATCTCAGCGAGAGGCTGTGCTCTTCTGTAAGGCATCTCTGCGAGATGCCGTCTTGGGGTCGCCGAGGTGTTGGGATGGCATCTCACAGAGATGCCCTACAAGGACAAGCCCGGTAGCGATGCATTACATGGGCCGCGATTCCCGCCACAAGGCATAGCCAAACAGCAGATTGGCTGCGGCCAGCAGATAGTGATAGAGGTCAATCCGCAGCATCGGTCCAAGCATTCCGGTGGTGCCGACCCACAGGCCCGCCGCGGCATAGCCGGCAATCGCCCAGGCCAACATCAGGAACAATGAGCGCCGATGCTTGAACAGTGCGGTCGCGCCAAGTGCCGCAATTCCGAGCGCCACCGCGCCGACGGCGGTCGGCACATCCGGACGCGTGGCTACCAGCAGGAACAGATTCAATCCTGCTGCAATGGCGAGCGACTCGCCGGCACGCACATCGTGACGCCCGCGCAGCCGACGCAGCAGCGCCCAGCAGAAGCTCGGAAATGCGACCAGCGCGGCCCAGAGACTGAGCGCCCCGTGCAAGGTTTCAAGCTTTTCCACACCGGCGTAGCGGATCGTGCCAACCAGGGCGGCGGCGGCTATGGCCAGCATCCAGATGCCGCACCAGCGCCTTCCTGCCCGAATCAGCAGGACGGCGGCAGCGATGCTCGCGCTGGCGAGTACGCCATCGGAAAGTGCGGTGGATATTTGCATGAGGGTCAGGCCAGGGCAGTGGGCGCATGCGGATGTCGCGCGCCGGAGCCGAGGAAGGGTAGCGCGATCAGCGAGAGCAGTGCATAGCCCAGCGCAGCCCATGGCAACAGATCGGGCATGGGGCCAAGCCAGCGGCCCGACAGCCAGGCCACCAGCGGAAGCGCCAGCAGGCGGACGCCTTCGATCAGCCGTGCGTTGCGCCGCGCCTCGAGCAGATTGCCGATCGACCACAGCGTGGCCACCAGTAAAGCCGCCTGTGTCAGTGCCAGCGCCCGTTGCTGCAGATCGACCGTTGCCAGGAACAGCGTGCCCAATGCAACCGCCAACGCGAACTGAAGGCCGCAATAAAGTTTGCCGGCAGCGGACAGCGGCGGGTCGAAGCGCTGCCAGTCCTCGATCCGGAATGCCGGCTTCGGGAATCGCTCGGCAACATCGGCAGGACGCCAGCCCGGGCGCGCAATCCAGACCCGCAACTTGTCGCGCCAGCGACGCGCCCTCCAGCTGTCCTGTGCCAGTCCGACATAGGTATCGAGATTGGCCCACAGTGGGTTCCAGCTGCGCAGGGGCGCGCGCGTGCCATAGCGCACCGGTTCCTCGTCACGTTCTTCCTGGAAAGTGCCGAACAGGCGATCCCAGAGGATCAGGATGCCGCCGTAATTGCGATCGACATAGAGATCGTTGACGCCATGGTGCACGCGATGATTGGAAGGCGAGGCAAACACCCGATCGAACCAGCCCAGGCGACCGATCTGTTCGGTATGGATCCAGTACTGGTAAAGCAGGTCGATCAGCGCTACTACGGCAAATACCAGGGGCGGCACTCCGGCGAGCGCCATCGGCAGATAGAACACCCAGCCGAACAGGAATCCGCTGCTGGTCTGGCGCAATGCGGTACTGAGATTGAAATGCTCGCTCTGATGGTGGACCACATGCGCCGCCCACAGCACATTGACCTCGTGACCAAGCCGGTGCTGCCAGTAATAGAAAAAATCGTAGGCGATCAGTGCAGCGATCCAGACCACGAGCGAATCGACCGGCAGATCGAATATGCGGAAATATTCGTGGGCCAGGGTGTAGATGCCCAGGCTGAAAACCCGGGTGAAGACGCCGGCCAACTGAGATACCGTGCCGAGGCTGACACTGGTGATGGCATCGGCCGCCTGGTACGCCGAATGGCCGCGCGCCCGCGCGATCAGCCACTCCAGCGCCATCAGGATGAAAAACACCGGGATCGCATAGACAATCGGATTCATCGCGCAATATCAGCAGTGCTCCCAGGTGCTTGCAAGTGCGTTGTTCCGCTGCCCCTGTTTCGTCGCCATCCTCGTGAACTGCGGATTCGATGATGCGCGGCGCTGAGAATGGAGGGCGTCGCTCCTGCGACGCCTGCACTCCAGCGCCATCAGGATGAAAAACACCGGGATCGCATAGACAATCGGATTCATCGCGCAATATCAGTAGTGCTTCCAGGTGCTTCCAGGTGCTTGCAAGTGCGTTGTTTCGCTGCCCCTATTTTGTCGCCATCCTCATGAACTGCTCATTCGATGATGTGCGGCGCTGAGAACGGAGGACGTCGCTCCTGCGACGCCTGCGCGCTACCGACAGGCCGTCGGTGACCATCCATCGGCGTCGTTATCAGAAGCGAGGGATCAGGGCAGCAATGGGACATGAAGTGAGAGCCGCCGCGCGGGAGCCCGACCCTATCCGTGCGCCAGCAGCGGCAGGAGTCGAGCGTGCGCTCAGACAGAGAGGGCGCGCACCTGATGGGGATTGGAATCAATTGGGCCGCCTCCGGGGGTATTATTGCGGCTTCGAGTTTCATGCAGTCGATTTGGCGATGGCCATACTGTGACCGGTGTCGTTGTGGTGACGCGATGCATCAAGTAGCGTGCCCAAGTTGCCCGGCTCTCCTTATTGGATGAAGAGGACGTTGCGATGTTGAATTCTTGTGTTCTGCGTCATTCGCTCTTGTGTGCCGGTCTGGCTCTTGCCCCGATCAGTGTGTCTGCGGCCTCTGCCACGCCCGCCGGGACCTTCACCTTCACCGTGGTGAACGATGGATTCGACTCCTGGCTGCTGAACGGCCAGCCCGATCCCACCATCCAACTGATCCGCGGCGAGACCTATGTCTTCGACCTGCAGGGCGTGCCATCGAATCATCCGTTCTTCATCAATACGATCTCGACCACCGGCAGCGGCAATCAATTCACGCTTGGTGTGACCGGTAACGGCGCCACCGTCAACGGCGACGTGACCTTCGTCGTACCGGCCAGCGCGCCCGACCAGTTGTTCTACAACTGCGGCAACCATCCCTCGATGGCGGGCACCATCAATGTCGTCAACGAGACGCCCTTGTTTGCTGATGGCTTCGAGTAGGGTGCGCCGGCGAAACCCAGGTCGGCTTTGCTGCATCCGACAAATGAGGGCAGCGAGACGGCCTCGGCCCGCGTTCAATGCAACGGCTTCACGTCAACATCGTGCCCGCGCTCAGGCTTGGCTGCGGCAAGCTATGGCCGCTCTGCTTTCTGGCTGATCTGTTCGGGTGCGGGCCCGAATCGCGTATTCCGAGCGTGAATTTGCCGGTTCCCGGGCCAAGACTATTCCACTGGCAGCCACGGTGAGCCACCGTGTCGCAACAAACCAGGAGACGACTGAGCTTTCCCGGATGTGGAAACAGACAATGTTAGAGGTTACGCTCTAGCGGCTGCGCCCGCTCCGGGCCGGCAGGCTCACCGAGGATGTAGTCATGAATATTCGTAGCGGAATCTGCATCGCGCTGTTTTCGGTCACGTTGGCGGGTACCGCCGCTGCCGATCAGGGCGCAGCTGAAAAAGCCCAACCCGAAAGTGTGCAGGCAGAAGCTGGCATGCGCGTATACGTAGATCCGGAAACCGGACAGTTGACCAGTACCCCGGTCACCGCAGAGCAGCGTGCCCAGGCCCAGTCATCCGAGGCATTCCGCCAGGATGATACGGGCCTGCGTGTTGTTCACATGCCGGATGGTTCGAGCATGATGGATCTGCAGGGCCGCTTTGAGCAGGCTACGGCAGCTCAGGTGACCGCAGAAGGAAAATTGCAGACCTACTGTGCTGATGCCGACCATGTGAAGCTGGGACAGCACGAACACGCCGATGCTGGTGCGCCCGTTGTCGACAGCAGCGAACGTTGAGGAACCGACATGAACAAATGTATTGCGGTCTTGTTTTCGGCTATGGCCATCGGTGCTGCGTCGATCGGTCATGCGGCCACCATCACCATCGTCAATCTGGATGGTGCGGGGGAGGGGTTCAATGATCCCACGGTGGTGCCGGCCCTGCCGAGCAATCCATTCACCACCCTGGGTGAACAGCGTCTTCATGTTTTCCAAACCGCGGCCAGCCAATGGGGCGCGCGACTGCAGAGCAGTGTCGAAATCCGCGTGCAGGCGGCATTCAATCCGCTGACGTGCTCGGGCACCAGCGCGGTATTGGGATCGGCGGGTGCGGTCACGGTCCATTCGAATTTTGCCAATGCTCCGGTTCCCAATGTCTGGTACCCGCCGGCACTGGCCAGTTCGCTGGCGGGCGTCGACGTCGCACCCGCAACGAACGATATCAACTCGCAGTTCAATGTCAGTATCGACAACGGGGTCTGCCTGACCGGCACAGCGGGTTGGTATTACTCGACCGCTGCCTCGGATACCACTCCGGCCGGCCGCATCCCGCTGTTGCCGGTGGTCTTTCATGAGTTGGCGCACGGTCTTGGATTCCAGACATTCACCAGCAGCAGTACCGGTGCGTTCAATGGCGGCACGCCGGCAATCTGGGACACCTTTCTCGCAGATGCGGTCACCGGCACCACCTGGATCAATATGGCCACCAATGCGGAGCGACAGGCTTCCGCGATCAGCGATCCCAACCTGATCTGGAAAGGACCGATCGTCACCTCCGAGATGGCCAATTTCCTGGGCCCGGCCCCCAAGCTGATCGTCAACTCGCCAGCGATCATCATGGGTGAGAAGAATGCGCAGACGGCCACCTTCGGAGCGCCCGTCGTTGCACCTGGCATCACTGGAAACGTGGTAATCGCAACCGATAGCGGAGGGGTCAGCAATCTTGATGGTTGTGAGGCACTGGCCAATGGCGGAGCGGTCTCCGGAAACATCGCCCTGATGGTGCGTGGCAACTGCAATTTCACGGTCAAGGTGCTCAATGCCCAGAACGCGGGTGCGATCGCGGCCATCATCGACAACAACGCCGCGACAGGCCTGCCGAGCATGGGGGGCGCCGACCCACTGGTCACCATTTCCTCGTATGGCATCTCCCAGGCGGACGGCAATGCGATCCGTGCCGAGCTCGCGATTCCCACCGCCGTCAATGCAACACTGGGCTTTGGTACCGCGCTCGCTGGCACGCAGATGAGCATGGGTCAGAGCTTTGTGCGTATGTATGCTCCGAACCCGGTTGAGCCGGGATCATCCGTGTCGCACTGGACCCGGGATGCATTCCCGAACCTGCTGATGGAGCCTTCGCTGAATACTTCGCTGTTCAGTGACGTCGATCTGACCATTCCGCTGTTCCGGGACATCGGCTGGAATGTCATGACGCCGGTGATCGATCCGGTGTTCGCGAACGGGTTTGAATGATTACTGTGGCAACTTGAAGAAAACGGAGCCTTCGGGCTCCGTTTTTTTCCCGAATCGTCAGCGCGCATTTCGCTCTCACAGATTGCCAGCGCCCAGGCGATGATTGGTTGAGCCAACGTCTCGACCACCGGCACCGCGGCAAATTTTGGCTCGGCGTTTCCGGCTATGGCGCCCCCGTTGAGCGCGACATGAAGTTTTGGCCGCCAGTGCGCTGGGGCCCACGTTCTAGACCTGCGGCTACAGTCCCTCGATGGCGGGGTGTTCAATGGCTTCTGCCACACCGCTGGATTTTCTTCAGTAGACCGGGCGCAAGTGAAGCGGATGGTCGGCAATGATTTGAATTTTTCTGCGTTCGACCGCCTGATATGCGCGCCCGATCGAGAGGCCCGATGCGCAGCCTTGATGGATCCGGCGCAATTGCGTTGACTCGGCAATGAACAGACTGGATTCGCCGTCCGTCCGTCTGCGGCGAGATGGGCTTGCCGATGGCCGCGGCCCGGAGCGCCGACGCAAATCTCATGCTATAAATGTTTGTGCCGTACTTGGTCGGCCGGGGTTACGCCTGTGCAGCCAAGTCCTGCGCCTGAACGTCCTGTTGCGCAACTGCGGATGCCAACCGGGCACTTTCACCGACTTTGGAGGGGACAAGATGAACTCTGCTCGTATTCTGGCTTTGGCGATTGCCGCTGCACTACACGTTCCGCAGGCAGTGGCCTCGGCTGATGTTGAAACCAGCATCAGCAGCCGTGTCCAGACCTACATTGTCAGGTTCCCGGAGGCAGGTCTGATGTATTACGGGGGCGGCGTGGAAAACCTGCCCGCCACTGCGCCCGCGACCCTCGGCTCGCGGAAGGTCGACGGAAAATCGCCTTCTGCCCTGGCGTATTCCGCGCATTTGCGCAATGTCCAGGAGGCGCACCTGAACACGATGGCGTCGGTGCTGCAGCGCCCGCTGCCGATGCTGCAGTCGTATTGGGTAGCGTTCAACGGGGTCGCTGTCGACCTGACCGCTGCCGAGGCCGACGCGCTTCGTTCGCTGCCCGAAATTGCACGAATCGAGCCCGCTGGCGTCTATGAATTGTCAACGGATGCCGGGCCGGCCTTTATTGGCGCCCCCTCGGTCTGGTCTGGTGGTTCGGTGCCCGGCGGAATCGGTACACGGGGTGCGGGTGTTGTAGTTGGCGTGATCGACTCCGGCGCAAATTCGGATCACCCTTCCTTCGCCAATGACGCCAGCTGTGGATTTGGGGTGCCAAATCCGAAGCTCCTCAGTGCGAAGGATTGCAACCAGGCAAGTTGTGTCGGCGGCAATCCCGAGGATGTAAGTACTTCAAGCTCGGGTCACGGCGTACATACCTCGTCGACCGCGGCCGGCAATGCGCTGGTTCCGCCGCTGACGGTGAGTGGCGTTGACCTGAGGTTCCCCATCTCGGGTGTGGCGCCGTGCGCGGCAGTGCGCTCGTACAAGGCCTGTGAAAGCACCTGCCCAGGTGCCGCACTGCTTGCAGCGATGCAGTCAGCCATTCTCGATGGCGTGGACGTGCTCAATTATTCGATCTCCGGCGGCACCAATCCCTGGTCCGACTTCGATCGCGATTTTCTCGATATGGTCAATGCTGACATCATGGTGGCCGCATCGGCAGGTAACACGCGCGCTGAGACTCCCAATCCGGTGGGTGCAGTGAATCATCGTGGCCCCTGGGTGTTGTCGGTCGCCAATTCCTCGCATGATCGAATTGTCGCGTTCGATGTCGATGTTGCGGGCGGGCCCCAGGACAGCGGTGCTGTCCCAGGCAGCGGTGTTGCATACCCGAATGGTGCCACGACGGCCCAGGTCGCCAGCGCAGCACTGTTGGGGAATGAACTTGGATGCACGGCAGGCGGTGGCTTCGCTGCTGGCTCGATGACAGGGCGGATCGCGCTGATTTCCCGTGGTACCTGTGGTTTTCTCGAGAAGGTCAACAACGCGACCGGCGCCGGCGCCATAGCGGCGATCGTATACAACAATGTGAACGGATTGCCGATCACGATGGGTGCGCTTGAGACCACCACGATCCCATCCGCGATGGTGTCCAACCTGCAGGGCATCGCCATCCGGGATTTCATCGCGCTCAACACCACGGCGCCGATGACGGTTACCGGCCCATCGGCACGCGTCACCAATGTGGCATTCGGCGACATCCTCAATGCCAGCAGTCTGCGTGGGCCGAACGACACCTTCGATGTTACCAAGCCCGATATCACCGGGCCGGGCACCAATGTCTATGCAGCGGTCAGCGATGTGGCGGGTCAGTTCGGCTTCCTGACCGGAACCTCGATGTCGAGTCCGCATCTGGCCGGCGCCGCGGCTTTGCTGCGCTCGGCGCATCCGACCTGGACGCCGATGGAAGTGAAGTCCGCCCTGCAACTTACGTCGCTGCGTGACGGCCGCTCCGACAACGCCACCACGCCCTGGCACGCCGACGAAGTGGGCAACGGTCGCGTCAATCTGAATGCAGCCGCCAGTGCGGGCCTGGTCATGAACGAGACGTTCGCCAATTTCCTCGCCGCAAATCCCGGCACAGGCGGTCAGCCTCGCGATCTGAATCTGCCGAGTCTGCGCCACACTACCTGCTCAGGTGTCTGCACCTTCACACGCACTTTCCGCAACACTTCGACCAGTGCCACGACATGGGATGCGGTCGTCACCGATGCGCCGGCGGGTACTCAGATCGCGGTGAGCCCGGCGAGCTTCTCATTCACCGGGGGGCTGGCAGAAACGCAGACAGTGACGATCACGGTCACCATCACCAATCCGCCGCCGGGCATCGTGAATACGGCGTTCGGTCATCTGATCTTCCGCGAGGCCGGTTCCGCCCGTCCTGACGCACGCCTTAGCGTGGCGATCCGCGGAACTTCGAATGATGCAGTATTTGCCAACGGGTTCGAGTAAGAACCACTCGATCACCGGCCCGAGAATCCGCACCCGCTTGGGTGCGGATTTTTCGGCGTCTCCAAGCCTTTCTGGCCGTCCTGTCAGAATTCCGGTGCTGCGGATCCGGCTGACTGAATAAGGTCGGTGACAATCGTCTGTCCGGAGTGTCGGGTCGCGGCTTCCGGGTGGGCAAGAGTGATTCAGTGGCGGGTATGCGTCCAGACCTCTCGGCGTTGTGCCACAGGCGCATTCGTCCGGATCGGCGGAATCCGCTGACTCCGACCGCGCGCACCCCGGACGCCCACGCGAATCGGCATTCGTGGAGTCGTGCCGCGTTCAGGGACGTCGAAGCGGCACAATCCGCTTTGGCCAATCTCCCCGTGCAGCCCACAACCCACTAGAATTGATCGCCTTGCTCCCCTGAGCTCTTTCCGTGATCCAGGTTCCCGGTTATCTGATCAAGCGTGAAGTCGGCGTTGGCGGCATGGCGATGGTGTATCTCGCCGTGCAGACTTCGCTTGAGCGCGAAGTGGCGCTGAAGGTGATGAATCCGGCGATGGTCTCGGATCCGAGCTTCTCGCGCCGCTTCATGCAGGAGGCGCGTACCCTGGCCTCGCTGGCGCATCCGAATATCGTGGCGGTCTACGATGTCGGCATCACCGAGGAGAAGCTGCACTATTTCTCGATGCAGCATCTGCCCAATGGCGATTTCCTGGGTCGTATCCATCATGGGGTGCCGGAATCCGAGGTGGTGCGGGTGCTCGCCGGGGTCGCGCGTGCGCTTGGCTATGCGCACCAGCGTGGCTTCGTCCATCGTGATGTGGCGCCGGGCAATGTGCTGTTCGATATCAACGACAATCCGGTGCTGACCGATTTTGGCATCGCGCGGGCGGTCACCAAGACTTCGCGGATCACCAATGCCGGCGTCAGTGTCGGCACCAGCCATTACATGAGTCCGGAACAGGCGCGCGGCGGCGAAGTCGATGGCCGATCGGATATCTATTCGCTGGGGGCGCTGGCCTACGAGGCACTGACTGGCAACCCGCCCTACAACGGCGAGGACGGATTTGCGATTGCCTATGCGCATGTGTTCGAGCCGGTGCCGCGACTGCCCGAGGAGAAGCAGCGCTGGCAGGGCCTGATCGACAAGTCGATGGCCAAGGACCCGAGCGAGCGCTATCAGAACACCGAAGAGTTTCTCGCCGAGCTGAGCCGGCTGGAGCCGCTGTCGCGTGCACCCGCTTCTTCGTCGGCTGCGACCTTGAATATGGCGCTGCCCGCGGGTCTGGTGGTTCCGGTCACAGCGACCAGTACACCGGTGGCCGTGCCGGCGTCCGGGGCTGCGGCTGCGTCGGCAGCGGCGACGTCACCTCCGGCCAGCGCGCCCGCTGCCCAGCGCGAATCGTCGGTGGCGGAGCCCGCTCTGGCCGATCTGCCAACCGGTCCCGGGCGCGCGGTTCACATCACCAAACCCAATCCGCTTTCGGCGGCGCGGGCCCCGCGTGGTCCAGTGCCCAAGGCGGTCTGGATCGTGCTCGGGACCCTCATGCTGGGCGCCATCCTGGTCACGATGGGGATCTGGCAGCAGCGTGCCGACAAGCCACTGGCGCAGCCGGCCGGCGCAGCGACCGATCCGGTGGCGGTCCCGGCGCCGGATGGGGCACCACCGCTGACGGCAAATCCGACCGCAGCGACCGATAGCAATCCGGATCCGGTTGGTTTCGACGCCGAGAGTTCGACCGACATCGGCTTGACGGATGCCGGCGAGGAACTTGGCGAGGACGGACTGCCGCTGGCGGCCGATCCCGAAATGGAAGCGCAGATGCGCGATGCGCTGGCGACCACGGTGGTCGACCCGATTGCATTCCTGACGGCGATGGGCCGTGCCGATATTGCGGCGCAACGCCTGTCGCAGCCGCCGGGGCGCAATGCCACCGATCGCTACAACCTCTTGCTGCGCATGCGGCCCGACAGCAGTGAAGCCAAGACCGGTCTGGTCAACACCGGTCGCGCCTTCATGCGGCTGGCCGAGGAACGTCTCGCCGAAGGCAAGATCGCCGAGTGGATGGATTATGCCGGTCGCGCGATTGAAGTCGCCGGCGTGCACGATACCGCAGGCGAGTTGCGCGGCCAGTTCGAGCGCAAGCGCAACAGCCTGACGGCACCGCTGCTCAGCGAGGGCGCCAAGGCGGTGGAGCTGTGGAACGAAGCCGATGCACGCCGGGCCTACGAGCGCGTGCTGGAGCTGCACCCTGGCAACAAGGACGCGGTAGCAGGCCTGAAGCGCGCTGCGGCGGTTGGCAAGCCGGGTTATCCGTTTGTCGACAATGAGTCGGCGCGTCAGCCCGGCCCGGCGATGATCGTGGCTACGGTCGCTGGCAAGCGAGTGGGTGTTGCCCGCGGCGAGATCACCGTGGCCGAGTTCCGTCGTTTCTGGGCGGCAGGGGGATCGAGCAAGCTGGCGGCACGGCCGAGCTGTCGCGATCGCGAATCGCTGTTCCGCAGCTCGCGTTCGCGCACCTGGCAGGCCCCGGGTTTCACCCAGTCGGGTGATCATCCAGTGGTCTGCATCAGCTGGGACGATGCCCAGGCCTATGCCGAATGGCTGAGCAAGGTCACCGGCCGCCGCTATCGATTGCTGACGGCAGCGGAATGGTCCGCGCTGGCCAAGGCCCAGGACCGCGGTGCCAGCTGCAAAGCCAATGTCGGCGACAGCCAGTTCAATGGCAAGTATCGCGAACGCGCCGCGCTTGCCTGTGATGATGGCTTTGCCGAAACCGCGCCGGTGCGTCGCTTTGCGGCCGTGGGCGGGGTGCATGACCTGGCCGGCAATGTCCGTGAGTGGGTCAGCGATTGCGAGGCGGGGTGTCGCAAGCATCTGGCGCTGGGCAGCTCCTGGGCCAGCACCGGCGATGAACTGGACCTTGCGGCGCGCAACGCATTCGATACCGATACCGGCTTCAATACCATTGGTCTGCGGGTTGTTCGCGAACTGGACTGACCCGGTAGCAGGCCGCGGTCAAGCGGGGCCGGTAGCCCGGCGGGGCGATGATTGCGCTGTCGCCCTCTTCCCGGCTGGTTACGGCACGAGTACGCGGGTCAGCAGGCGAATAACGCTGGATGTGACTGACTCGACGCTGCCTGCCTGTCTTTGATTACCCAGCGGCCGCTGCTCCGCTATGATTGGCCGCTGAGACACAGAACCATCCCGGAGCTCCGAGCGCAATGAAACTCCTTTTTCCCAACGGTGAGCACGCCGCTGTCGAGCTCAAGCCCGGCATTACCAATATCGGCAGCGGGCCTGGTGCCGACGTCGTGCTGATGGCAGCGGGTATCGCGCCTGCCCACTGCGAGGTCCATATGGGGGGCACCGGCGCCACGTTGCGCCTGGTGAATCCGGCCAATGCGGTGGCCCTCAATGGGCGTCAGGTGGCCGGCGATACCGCCATCAAGCCGGGTGACATCATCCTGTTCGGAAAGATCGGCGCACGTGTCGTGGCTGCGGAAAAAACCGCCCCCATGCCGGCAATCACCAAGCCGCCTGCGGCCGATGATGTCGAAGACGGCCGTACCAAGGTGCGCCAGGCGCTTCCGAAGTTCATCCTGCGCGGTGTATCGGGCAGTACCTTCGGCAAGAATTTTGCGCTGCAGGGCACGATGACGGTTGGACGCCAGCCGGACTGCGATATCTGCATCGCCTCCGATGAAGTGTCGCGTCATCATGCCAAGTTGCAGGTCATGCCCGACGGCATCGCGGTCGAGGACATCGGTTCGGCCAATGGCACCTTCATCAATGACAAGCGCGTGCATACCGGGATGCTGAAGCCCGGCGAAGAGCTGCGGCTGGATACGGTGCGCTTCATGCTGGTCTCGCCCGTGCTCGAAATGCAGAAGATCGCTGCCGCCGCTGACGCTGGTCGCAAGTCTGCCGCGCCGCCGCCGCAGGCCAGCGGCGGCGGTTCTGGCAAGTGGGTGGTGATCGGTATCGTGCTGGCCGGCGCCGTGGCCGCTGCGCTCTGGTACACGGGCGTTATCGCCTTCTGAGGGCACGCCGGCCTGTGCGCCGGCGATCTGCCGCAGCAGCGGCGCAGGGCGCGAAGCGCAGCGCATTGCGCCAATGTGTGCCCGCACATGCACGCCGGGACGCTGTCGATGCGGCGCAATGCCCTTCGGTTATTGCGCCCTGCGATGCTGCCTGATCGGCTCAGGCCATCCGCAGCGACAGATCGACGGCGCGGATGTGTTTGGTGATCGCGCCGACCGAAATATAGTCGACGCCGATCGCTGCCAGTTCGGCCAGTCGCGCGAGTTCCACTCCACCGGAAATTTCCAGTTCCACCTGGCCGCCATTGCGCTGTACCGCAGTGCGCATATCGTCGGTGCTCAGTTCATCGAGCATGATCCGATCAGGCCCGGCGGCCAGAGCCTGATCGAACTCGGCCAGCGACTCGACTTCGATCTCGACCATGCGCCCCGGCGCGATCCTGCGCGCAGCAGCAATGGCCGCTGCGATCGATCCGGCAGCACGGATATGGTTTTCCTTGATCAGTACCGCATCGAACAGTCCGGCGCGATGATTCTGCGCGCCGCCGCAGGCGACCGCATATTTCTGCGCGGTACGCAGGCCGGGCAGGGTCTTGCGGGTATCCAGGATCCGGGTGCCGGTGCCCTGCACGGCATCGCTGTAGCGGCGCGCGGCCGTTGCTGTTGCCGACAGGGTCTGCAGGAAATTCAGTGCGCTGCGTTCGGCGCTGACGATGGCGCGCACCTTGGCGGAAACTTCGCAGATGAGCTGCCCCGCCTGCATCAGTGCGCCGTCATCGACATGCCAGTGCAGCCGGGCATCCGGGTCAAGCGCACGAAACGCCGCTTCGGCCCAGTCGCGGCCGCAGAACACCGCAGCCTCGCGGGTAATGATCGTAGCCGCACCATCGGCCCAGGCGGGCAGCAACTGCGCGGTCAGGTCGATCGCGCCGAGGTCTTCTTCCAGCGCGCGCGCGACATCGGCGCGAACCAGCGCGGCTACCGGTCTCATTTCGGAAAATCGTGCAACTGCGTGGTGCCGATGCCGGCATCGGGCAGCAGGACCGGAATGCCATCATCGATGCGATAGATCACCCGCATATCGTCGCTGATCAGGGCGTCGCGCAATGCTGTGCCGATCGGCTGACCATCGACGCCCTGGACTTCGCCGCGGGCGATCGCGCGATTGAGAAAATCCAGTTGGGCGCGGGACAGGGAAAACAGTGGCCGTTTGCTGACCGGGCAGCAAAGTAATGAAAGAAATCGGGAATCCAGAGCCATGAGCGCTGCGCAGTGTGAGTGAGTCGCTAAGATAGCAGCGACCGGCGGCGCAGTGCCGCATCGCGCTGTGGAGTCTGCATGAGCGAGACCAGAAAGATTCAGGTGGGTGTGGTGATGGGTTCGCGCTCGGACTGGGAAACCCTGCATCACTGCTGTGACACCCTTGATCGGCTGAATGTCGGCTACGAGGCGCAGGTCGTGTCCGCGCACCGGACACCCGATCTGCTGTTCCGCTATGCCGAGGACGCGCGCGCCCGTGGTCTGCGCGTGATCATCGCCGGCGCCGGCGGCGCGGCCCATCTGCCGGGCATGCTGTCGGCCAAGACCCGCTTGCCGGTCCTCGGCGTGCCGGTGCAGTCGCGCGTTCTCAATGGCGTTGACTCGCTGCTGTCGATCGTGCAGATGCCGGCCGGCGTTCCGGTCGGCACGCTCGCCATCGGTACCGCTGGTGCGATCAATGCGGCCCTGCTGGCGGCCGCCATCCTCGCGCTCGACGATGAGCGCGTCGGCACTGCGCTCGACGAGTTTCGTCGCCTGCAGACCGAGCAGGTGCTCAGCAGGTCGGATCCCCGGCTGCCATGAGCGAACCCGCGATGATGACCGTAGGGATTCTCGGCGGCGGCCAGCTCGCGCGCATGCTGGCAATTGCCGGCGCACCGCTGGGGCTGCGCTTCCGGGTGCTCGATGTGGCGCCGGATGCCTGCGCCGCCCAGTTCGCGCCTTTGATCGTGGCTGACTACCACGACACCGTCGCGCTCGAGCGCTTCGCTGCCGAAGTCGATGTGGTGACCTTCGATTTCGAAAACGTACCGGCGGATTCGGCGCAGTGGCTGTCAGAGCGCCTGCCGGTCTATCCCAATCCGCATGCGCTTGCCGTTGCGCAGGATCGGCTGGAAGAAAAGAATCTTTTTCTCGAACTCGGCATGGCCACGCCCGAGTTCCGCGCGGTGGATTCACTGGAGGATCTGCAGCGTGCCTGCACCGAGATCGGCTTTCCCTGCATCCTGAAGACGCGCCGGCTGGGCTACGACGGCAAGGGCCAGTACCGTTTGCACGGCACCGCGGATATCGCCGATGCCTGGGCGGCGCTCGGTCGGGTGCCGCTGATCCTCGAAGCCTTCGTCGCCTTTGATCGTGAACTTTCGGTGGTTGCAGTGCGTGGCCAGGATGGCGAGTTTCGCGCCTATCCGCTGACGCAGAACTGGCATACCGATGGCGTGCTTTCACTCAGCCTGGCGCCAGCGCCGCAGAGCGAAGAGGTCGCCGCGCTGGCGTTCGAGTGCGCCCAGTTGCTGGCGGATCGGCTCGAATACGTTGGCGTGTTTGCGCTCGAACTGTTCGAGCGCGATGGCCAGTTGCTTGCCAATGAAATGGCGCCGCGGGTACACAATTCCGGTCACTGGACCATCGAAGGCGCCGACTGCAGCCAGTTCAGCAATCATCTGCGCGCGGTAGTCGGCTTGCCGCTTGGCAGCACCAGCGCCCGCGGGGTTTCGGCGATGCTCAACTGGGTGGGTGAACTGCCTGAGCGCGCTCCCGTGCTGAAACAGGCACGCGGGTATTTTCACGACTACGGAAAGTCGCCGCGTGCCGGTCGCAAGGTCGGTCATGCGACCTTGACTGCGGCCTACGCCGACGTGCTGGCCGAGAATCTTGCCGAACTGGCGGCCGCGATCGATCGCCAGGCGCAGATTGCGCCCGCGCTGGCCGCACTCGGCCTGGCCAACACGGCCGCGACCGAACCCCGGCCAGGTTCCTGATGTCGCTACCTGACCACCACCCATCCTGGGACACAGCCCGAGCTTCAAACAGAGCGGTCTACCTATGCCAGAGGGGCCTCGCTATGCTCCGCGGCCCAGACCCATGGATGCCGTCATGACCCAGCAGACCGTACTCAATTCCACGCATCGCGCACTCGGTGCCCGCATGGTCGACTTCGGTGGCTGGGACATGCCGATCAACTACGGTTCGCAGATCGACGAACACCATCAGGTGCGCCGCGACGCCGGCATGTTCGATGTTTCGCACATGACCGTAGTGGATCTGCGCGGCGCGCGGGTACGCGAGTTTTTGCGTTATCTGCTGGCCAACAACATCGACAAGTTGAAGACTTCCGGCAAGGCCCTGTACAGCTGCATGCTCAACGAGCAGGGCGGGGTAATCGACGATCTGATCGTGTATTTCATCAACGAGAATTTTTTCCGGCTGGTGGTCAACGCCTCCACCCGCGACAAGGACCTCGACTGGATCGCCCGCCACG
This sequence comes from Pseudomonadota bacterium, assembly GCA_022843465.1. Taxonomy (GTDB): domain Bacteria; phylum Pseudomonadota; class Gammaproteobacteria; order Xanthomonadales; family Ahniellaceae; genus 0-14-3-00-62-12. The sequence goes on from JALHNO010000005.1 coordinate 180,780, forward strand.
CCAGCGGCTTTGGGGTCACCCTTCAGGAGCGTCGGGACTTTGCGATGATCGCGGTGCAGGGCCCGAATGCGCGCCAGCGCGTCGCTGGCCTGCTCAGCGAACAGGGCAATGCGGCAGCCTTGAAGCTCGGCAAGTTTGTCGGTGCCGAAATCGACGGCATGTTCATCGCCCGCACCGGTTACACCGGTGAGGATGGTTTCGAGATCATGGTGCCGGAAACCGATGCGATCGCGTTCTGGCAGCGCTTGCTGGCTGCCGGCGTAAAGCCCGCCGGACTCGGTGCCCGCGATACGCTGCGGCTGGAAGCGGGCATGAATCTCTATGGTCAGGACATGGATGAGTCGGTATTGCCGCTCGAGGCCGGTCTGGCCTGGACCCTGGTGCTTGACCGCGATGGTGATTTTCTCGGCCGGACAGCGCTGCAACAGGCGGCTGCCGCCGGCGTGACGCGCAGCATGGTCGGCCTGGTCATGGACGACAAGGGCGTGCTCCGCCACGGCCAGAAAGTGCTCAGCGACGCCGGCGATGGCGAGATTCTGTCGGGCTCGTTTTCACCGACGCTGGGCAAGTCGATTGCCTTCGCCCGGGTGCCGGCGGCTGCTACCCAGTTCCGGGTCGATATCCGCGGCCGTGAAGTGCCGGTTCGCGCAGTGAAGTTCCCCTTCGTCCGTGACGGCCAGCCCTGTGCCGGTATCTGATCACACGACCCTGACCCGGCTCGGCTACAATCGCGCCGCATTCCCACTACGACTCTGTGAGCATGGCCATGAACGATATCCCTGGTGATCTGAAATTCCTCAAGTCCCATGAATGGGCGCGGCTGGAAGACAACGGCAATGTCACGGTCGGAATTTCCGAGCACGCACAGTCGCAGCTGGGCGATCTGGTCTACGTCGAGTTGCCCGCGGTCGGCGACCATATCGACGCCGGCAATGGCGCCGCCGTCGTCGAGTCGGTCAAGGCGGCATCGGATGTCTATAGCCCGGTCTCGGGTACCGTGGTCTCGGTGAATGAGGCGCTCAGCGATACGCCAGAAATCATCAATGGTGATGCCTGGGGCGAGGGCTGGATCTTCGTGATCAAGCCGAGCCAGCCTGCCGAACTTGACGAACTGTTGTCGCCTGACGACTACGCCGAGTTGCTCGAAAACGAAGCGCACTGATCCGCGTTCCGCGCATTGCTCAAACCTTGCTGGCCGCCGTGTGCGGCCAGTTTTTCGTGACCTCCCGCGTTTTGCCGGGGGCAGCTGTAGATGAGGTAGCTCATGCCCTTTGTTCCCCACACCGAAGCCGATGTCCAGGCCATGCTCAAGGCCATCGGTGCCGCCAGCATCGAAGAGCTGTTCGATGAAATTCCCGCCTCGCTGCGGATCGGCGAATTGGCTGGCGTTCCAGCCGGACTCAGTGAAATGGAAGTCAGTCGGCTGATGCGCCAGCGCGCCGCCCTGGACGGTGTGCCTACCTGCTTCGCCGGGGCAGGTGCCTACGATCACCATATTCCCGCCGCGGTCTGGGCGATCGTGACGCGCGGAGAATTCTATTCCGCCTATACGCCTTACCAGGCCGAAGCCAGTCAGGGCACCCTGCAGCTGATCTACGAGTACCAGACCGCGATGACGCGGCTGACCGGGATGGATGTCTCCAACGCCTCCATGTACGACGGTGCCAGCGCAATGGCCGAAGCCGTGCTGATGGCTGAGCGTTCGCGCAAGAAGGGGGGCGCGCGCTGCGTCGTAGTGCCGAAGTCGGTGCATCCGGCTTATCGCAAGGTGCTCAGGAGCATCGTCGGAACACAGAAGATCGATGTGCTGGAAATCGACTTCGATGGCGGAACCGGCAAGGTCGATCCGGCGCAATTGGCCAGGCTCGAACTTCCGGATTTCACCGCGCTGGTGATTCCACAGCCGAATTACTTTGGCGTGCTCGAAGACGTCGATGCATTGACCGACTGGGCGCATGCACGCAACGCCTTGACCATCGCCGTGGTCAACCCGGTTGCGCTTGCCCTGTTCAAGCCGCCCTCGGAGTGGGGCGTCGCCGGCGCCGATATCGTCTGCGGCGATGGCCAGCCGCTCGGCGTACCGATGTCTTCGGGTGGGCCCTACTTCGGATTTCTCTGCTGCAAGCAGGACCTGGTGCGCAACCTTCCCGGACGCATAGTCGGTCGCACTACCGACCTTGACGGCAAGCCTGGATTCGCACTGACGTTGCAAGCCCGCGAACAGCACATCCGTCGCGCCAAGGCGACCTCGAACATTTGCACCAACCAGGGTCTGCTGGTCACTGCGGCAACCATCCACATGGCAATGATCGGCGCCGAAGGCTTGCGTCGCGTTGCCATCCAGTCAGCCAGCAATACGCGGCTGCTGCGCGATGCCCTGTGCGGCATCGATGGTGTTCAACAGCTGTTTTCAGGCGCTTTCTTCCACGAAGTGGCTGTGCGCATCGGTCGTTCCGCCACTGCCGTGATCAGTGAACTTGCCGAGCACAATCTGTTGGCAGGCGTGGCCTTGAGTGCTGACTATGAAGGCATGGACGACGTGCTGCTGGTGTGCGCGACCGAGTGCCGCAACAGTGAGGACATCGAGCGATTCGCCGATGCATTGCGCGCGTGTCTGCGCCGATGACGACGGCGGTGCGCATGCACTTTTCACTGTCATCCGTTGCCGTTCTGGTCCGGACTCGGCGGTCGGCTAGATCAACAAATCAGTTGACAGTCAACGCGCCACGAATTAGTTTTGCGCCGAGCGTGACAGTCACAAGTCAACAATGAGCTGCAAGCAAATCAACGAGACATCCATCGATCCAGACAAATCGCAATTCGCGCGATCGAGCACCTGTCTCTCCGCTCACGATTTTTTTCCAGATTCCAGAGTGTCTTTCGTTGCCGCTGGTCACGGTGACGAGTCTGGAAGTGCATCACGTACGCGCAACCTGGCAGTGCGCGCGTACGCTTTTCAAAAACGGTTTTAACCGGGCAAGCAACTGCCAACCACAACAGGAGTACACAACATGAAAGCAGCAACCACCAAGAAAGCAGCACCGAAGAAAGCCGTAGCCAAGAAGAAAGGCACCGCGAAGGCGGCGGCCAAGAAGCCAGCAGCCAAGAAGGCTGCCAAGAAGCCGGCGGCCAAGAAGCCGGCAGCGAAGAAGGCTGTAGCCAAGAAGCCAGCGGCCAAGAAAGCCGCGGCGAAGAAGCCAGCCGCCAAGAAAGTAGCCGCCAAGAAGCCAGCTGCCAAGAAAGCAGCGGCCAAAAAGCCGGCAGCAAAGAAAGCCGCAGCCAAAAAGCCAGCGGCGAAGAAGTAATTCAAGCAAGAAATTTCTGCTGATCCAGCAGAGGTAGGGTCTAAACCACCGCATGGCTGCCCGGCGTGCGGTGGTTTGTTTTTTTGGGTTCGGGGTATTCCACGGCTGCTCGGCCAAGGCGGGCAGGGCAGGGCGACAAGCTGAATCGACTCGCCTCTGATCGTTCTGAAAACAAATGTCGCGATCAGCCGGCGAAGCCTGTGGAATCGGCACGTTTGCTGTGACTAAGTCGACATCGGCAGACTTCGCTCGCTGATTCGTGTCTATAATCGGCCGGCGCCAGTCTATGCGTCGCCGGTCGGCCGCTGGCACCACTTGCAGTCTGAATGGGGACATGTCCATGAGCTATTCGATTTCCCGCCGCTTCGGGAGCGGCAATCACACTGGAGTCACGCGCCCCGCGTTGCTCTGGTTGGCGGTCGCAGCGTTCGCGCTCGCCGCCTGTGGCAAGAAGGAAGAGGCCGCAGCGCCCAAACCGGTGGCGGCCACGGTCGCCGCGGGTGGCTCGGCCGAGGTGGCGCCGGGTGCGGCCGCCGCGGTGATGCCGGCCTCGGTCCCGCAACTCCTCGACAATGCCAAGACGGCATTCCGCCAGGACCGCCTGGTGTCGCCGGTCGGCGACAACGCCATCGAGTACTACCTTGCGGTATTGGGGATGGAAAGCGACAACCTGGCTGCCACCCAGGGACTGGTCGACCTGTTTCCGCTTGGCGTCAGTGTCGCGGAAAAGGAAATCGCCGCGCGCAATGTCGAAGAGGCCGAGCGGATCATCGGTTTGCTGGATGAGTCCAGTCCGAATTCCTATACGGTACAGAAACTGAAATCACGGCTCGCTGCCACGCAAAACCAGATGCAGCGCGAAGAGGAACGTCGACTGGCCGCCGAACAGGCGCAGCAGGCGCGTCAGGCCGCGGCTGCCGAGCCGGAACCGGTTGCCGCACCGCCGCCGAGTTCGGCTGCCGCGACAGCCGCCCGTGAAGCAGCAGCACGCCCGGCACCGGAGCCCGCGGAAACTCGCCCGGCTCCTCCGGTAGCGGCAGCTTCCGAGCCCGCCCGCCCGGTCGGTGAAACCCGCGATGCCAAGGTGGTTCGGCAGGTACAGCCCGGCTATCCACAGCTGGCCTATCGCCGCCGCCTTGCCGGCTGGGTGGAAATCCAGTTCACCGTAGGCGTCAACGGTCGTGTCACCGATGTCCAGGTCTTGCGTGCCGATCCGCAGCGAATGTTCGATCGCGAAGCCGTGCGCGCGGTCGAGCAATGGATGTTCGAGCCGGCGCTGCGCGACGGCGTACCGGTGCCCTCCACGCTGAGCCGCCGCATCGAGTTCAAGTACCCGGGCTGATCGCCGGTGAACTGATCCGCAGCGCTCCGGCCAGGGCCGGGCGCTGCCTGCGAACTGGCCCATGATGGGCCGTTGCTGCACGCGCCACTTCCCACGGTGTGCCGTGCTCGCAGCGATCCGCGCGATTGTGGCGTTCGTGCCGGTTCGTTTTGACTGGGCTCAGGGGCGCAGGCTGCTACGGCGCCTTCTTCCTGGGCGGGCGCGGCTTGAACTTCGAGAGCTGCAACCAGTCGTGCGCCGGCAGGCCCAGGCGCTGATCCATCATCGTCGGATAGAGTCCGCCGGGTACACCACCCTCACCATTCCAGACGACCGCAATGCCGAAATCCGCGCCCGGCAACAGCCCCAGCATCGCGCGATAACCCTGCACAGCGCCGGCATGAAAGACCATGTCGTGGCCTGAGTAATCGAACACCCGCCAGCCCAGCGCATAGGCGGCAGTGCGCACGCGGCTGCGCCGCCATGGCGACGAGGACATCTCGGCCGGGGTTGCGACTTGCGGCGCATGCATCAGCGCCAGCAATTCGGGCGACAGCACATCGGGGCGGTGACCCAGTTGCGCCAGCAGCCACTCACCCAGATCGTTGACGCTGGCATTGACGCCGGCCGCCGGCGGCACGCGGTAATAGGTTTCCTTGGGCACCAGCGAGCGCCACTGGCCGGCGCGGCCGACGTGGGGCAGGGCGAAGCTGCGATTGCCCATCAGGGCTTCGCGACCATAGGTTGCGGTGTGCATGCCGAGCGGGTGGAACAACCGCTTCTCGACCTGATGGGTGAAAAAATCGCCGGTGGCGGCAAATACCACATCGCCGATCAGACTGAAGGCGACATTCTGGTACGCATAGCAGTCACCGACCGAACACAGCGGCGCAATATCGCCGAGCTTCTCGACCAGCATCGGATAGGGTTCTTCTGATTCGAGCTGGCGATCGTAGGTGTTGTGTGGCAGTCCCACGCGGTGGCTGAGCAACTCGTCGATGCGCAGTCGGCCAGCGCCGTCCTGATCCTTCAGCAGGAAGGCCGGTACCATGTCCTGAACGCGGTCGCTCCACTCGAGCACGCCCTGATCCACCAGCAGACTGCTCAGCGCCGACGCAAACGCCTTGGACAGGGAGGCCACCCGGAACACGGTCTCGCGACTGACCTTGGTACCTGTGCGCACGTCGGCAAAGCCATAACCCCTGGCATCAATGACCTTGCCGTTGGACACCATTACCCAGGCCATGCCCGGTACCTGGCCGGTGCGCATCACGCCGCGCGCCAGCCGGTCCATTTCAGCGGCCAGCAGGGTCTCCTGGGCAGCGCTGATGGGCGGTGCCAGCGCAGCGCTGGCCGGAACGACGACCGCCGCATTGGCCGAGTCCGCAGCCCAGCCGACGGAAGGCGCAAAGGGCCCGAGGCCAAGGATCAGGACGGCAGCGACGATACGGGTGAAAAAAGTGTGCATGGTATGCTCTTCAACGACCGGGCAATTGTAGCAATGTCTGCCCCGGCAGGTGGCTGAAGCGCAGCCAAATCATGCATTTGAAGGGAGAATCCAGACATGTGGGCAGGACTGATTTTTCTTGGCGTATTGCTGGTTCTGGGGTTCTGGGGTGTCGGCATCTACAACAACCTGGTCCGTGGCCGCCGCGGCTTCGAGAATGCGTTCGCACAGATCGATGTGCAGCTGACACGTCGCTACGACCTGATCCCCAATCTGGTCGAGATCGCCAAGGGCTATATGGCGCATGAGCGCGATACCCTGGAGGCCGTCATCAAGGCGCGCAATCAGGCCGTCAGCGGCCTCAAGTCTGCCCAGGCCAGTCCCGGTGACGCCGGCGCGATGGCCGCGCTGGCGGGCGCCGAGGGCGCGCTGACAGGTGCCCTGGGCAAGCTGTTCGCGTTGTCCGAGTCCTACCCGGATCTGAAAGCCAACCAGAACATGATGCAGTTGTCGGAGGAGATGACCTCGACCGAGAACAAGGTCGCCTTCGCGCGTCAGGCCTTCAACGATGCGGTGATGCACTTCAATGTAACCCGCGAGATGTTCCCGAACACGATCATCGCCGGCATGTTCAACTTCAAGGAAGCTGCCCTCTTGAAGATCGAAGACGAGGTCAAGCGCAGCGTCCCGCAGGTGAAGTTCAGCTGAGTGGTTCGGGCCTGCTGCCCAGGCAGCAGGTCCGTCCCGGTGAGGCTCGGTGGTTTCCTCCCCACGATGACGGGTCCAGCGGCGCGGCAGCAGCGGCAGCGCAGCGCGCACTGAACGGCGAATCGGCATCGTCCTGATGAGCGTATCGCGATGAATTTTTTCGAGAGTCAAAGGCTGGCGCGGGCGCAGTCGAAGCGTCTGGTGCTGATGTTCGCACTGGCGGTGCTGGCGGTGGTGGCGGCGATCGATCTGACACTGGTGCTGGTGCTGTTCGCCGGCCAGGAGCGCGGTGAGGTCGAAGCGCTCTCGTTCACCCAGATTCTGTCCGCCAACACCGGTGCCCTGATCGGCGGTGCCCTGGCAACCGCAGGGCTGATCGTGGTGGCCTCGATGTTCAAGATGGCGACCTTGCGTTCCGGCGGCAGTGCGGTGGCGCAGTCGCTGGGCGGCACCCTGGTGTCATCGGATACGCGCAATCCGCACCATCGGCGTCTGCGCAATGTCGTCGAGGAAATTGCAATCGCATCGGGCGTGCCGGTCCCGCAGATCTATGTGCTGGAGCAGGAGGCTGGGATCAATGCTTTCGCCGCCGGCTACTCGCCGGCCGACGCCGCCGTTGCCGTGACCCGTGGCGCAATGGAAAAACTCACCCGCGACGAACTGCAGGGCGTGATCGCGCATGAGTTCAGCCATGTGCTCAATGGCGACATGCGCTTGAACATCAAGTTGATGGGTGTGCTGTTCGGCATCCTGGTGCTCGGTATCGTGGGCCGCAAGCTGCTGGAGAACATGCGCCATGTCCGTGACAGCAAGGCCACGGTGCCGCTGCTGGTCGCTGCGATTGCCGTCACCCTGATCGGCTACACCGGCGTGTTTTTCGGGCGCATGATCAAGGCGCGCATCTCGCGCGAACGCGAGTATCTTGCCGATGCCTCGGCGGTGCAGTTCACCCGCCAGACCCAGGGCATCGCCGGCGCATTGAAGAAAGTCGGCGGTCTGGCGGAGGGCTCGAAACTCGAGAACGCCGAAGCCGAGGAAGTCAGTCATATGCTGTTCGGCGATGGCGTCGGTTACTCCGCATTGTTCGCCACCCATCCGCCCCTGGTGGACCGCATCAAGCGGCTTGATCCGCAATTCAACCCAAGCCAGTACGGCGAAATTGCGCGGCGCTGGTCGGCACCGGTGGATGTGCTGGCGCTCGATGCCGAGATGGAACGCAGCGGCATCGCCGGATTGGCCGCGGGCGCGGCCGTCAAAGCCGGTTCTGCAAAGGCGGGCGCGGCCCTGCCCGCGCGCAAGGCCGAGTTGAGCGTCAATCCCGAGCTGGTCGCCAGCCAGGTCGGCAATCCGGCGCAGGACGACTATCGCACCGCCGATGCCATCCATCAGCAGATTCCGAAAGCCCTGCAGGACGCAGCGCACGACCAGACCCAGGCGATGGAACTGGTGTTTGCCCTGCTGCTCGATAACGATCCGGCGATCTCGGCGCGCCAGCTCAGCATGATCGCGAGCCATGCGGGGTCATCGGCAATGAGCACCACCGAAGAACTGCTGCCCAAGGTCGGCGGCCTGCATCCGATGTCGCGGCTGCCGCTGGCGGCCATGGCATTCCCCGGCATCCGGCGCTTCCCGCGACCGAATCTCGAACAGTTCACCGCCTTGCTGGAAAAGCTCATCCATGCCGACGGCAAGATCGGCCTGTTCGAGTATTGCCTCGCCAAGCTGGTCAGCAGCCAGGTCACCGACCTGCTCAACCCGACCCGGGCAACCGCGATCGGCAAACGCAAACTGATCCAGTGTCGTGAGCAGATCGGCATACTGTTCTCGATCGTCGCCGCCTTCGGCCACGACGATGAGCCCAGTGCCAAGCGCGCCTTCGCGGGCGGCATCAACAGTCTGTTCCAGCAATCCAGTCCGGGCTATCAGGTCCCCGCCAACTGGGTGCAAGCCCTCGACGGCGCCCTGCCGGATCTGGATGCGCTCGATTCAGCCGCCAAGGAGATGCTGATCGAGGCCCTGGTCACCACCATCTCCACCGATGGCCAGGTTGCCGTAGGCGAGGCCGAACTGCTCCGGGTCGTCTGCGCCGGACTGCACTGCCCGTTGCCGCCGATGCTGGTCGCGGCCTGAAGCCGAGTTGACGCAATCGCCGTGGGGCGCAGGCTCATTGCGTCGGATCAGCCGTTCGCGCAGAGCGTGCGGGACCATTCCGTGCAGCGAATCGCCCTTCGGTCATTGTGCTGTCCCCAGAATCAAATCGCAGGCCTTCTCGGCGATCGCGATGGTCGGGGCATTGGTATTGCCGGAAACGATCTTCGGCATGATCGAGGCATCGACCACGCGCAGGCCGATGATGCCGTTGACGCGCAAAGTGGGATCGACGACGGCCTTGGCATCGGTGCCCATTCGGCAGGTGCCGACCGGGTGGTAGACGGTTTCGCATTTGCGGCGCAGAAAGGCGGTGATCGCGGCGTCCGAGTCATCGTTGTCGCCGGGAAACAGCTCGACACCACGAAACGCATCGAAGGCGCGGGCATTGAAGATCCGGCGTGAGGTGCGCACGGCTTCGACCAGTACGCGGCGATCGAGATCTTCGGTGTCGCTGAGATAATTGGCAAAGATGCGCGCCGGTGCATCCGGATCAGCAGATGCCAGCTCCAGATGACCGCGGCTGCGCGGCTGCAGATGGCAGGCATGCAGGGTCATGCCATCGCCGGGTACGCGCCTGCGGCCGTGGTCATCGAGGATGGCCGGCACGAAGTGGAATTGCAGATCCGGGCGCTCGTCGGTTGCCAGTGCTGAACGCGCAAATCCGCCTGCCTCGGCGACATTGGAGGTGCCCGGGCCCTGGCGGAACAGGAAGTAGCGCAGGCCGGTCAGCACTTCGCTGATGCGGTCATAGGTAATCGGCTGGGTACAGCGATAGACCGTGCAGGAGTCGAGATGATCATGCAGGTTCTGGCCGACACCCGCGGCGGCGTGCCGGACTTCGATGCCGTGCTGGCGCAGATGATCAGCCGGCCCGATACCCGAGAGCATCAACAGCTGCGGTGAATTGATCGCGCCGCCGCAGAGGATGACCTCGCGCGCGGCTTCGGCGCGCTGACGTTGTCCCTTGACGCGATATTCGACTGCGACTGCACGACCATTTTCGATCTGTACGCGATCGACCATCGCGCGGGTGACGATCTTCAGGTTGGTACGTTCGCGTGCGGCATTGAGGAAACCGGCTGCGGTGCTCCAGCGCTGGCCGTTCTTCTGGGTGACCTGGTAGTAGCCGAAGCCTTCCATGTCGGCGTCGTTGAAATCGCCGTTGCGTGGAAACCCCGACTCGACCGCGGCCTCGATGAACTGCTTCGAAAGCGGATTGCTGTAGCGCAGATCGGCGACGTTCAGATGACCCCCGCTGCCGTGGAAGGCATCGGGGCCACGCTCGTTGTGCTCGCTGCGACGGAAGTACGGCAACATCGAATCGAAGTCCCAGCCGGCATTGCCTTCAGCCGCCCAGTCGTCGTAATCGCGGCGGTGGCCGCGGATATAGCACATTGCATTGATCGAGCTGGACCCGCCGAGCACCTTGCCGCGCGGCCACCAGAGGCTGCGGCCATCGAGCGCCGGCTCGGGTTCGGTGTTGTAGTTCCAGTTGACGCCCTTGCGCGCGACCAGCTTGGAGATGCCGGCCGGCATATGGATGAAGGGATGCCAGTCGCGCGGTCCTGCTTCCAGCAGCAGCACACGGTGATTGCGGTTGGCCGACAGTCGATTGGCCAGCACACAGCCGGCGGAGCCCGCACCCACGATGATGTAATCGAACATTGTTCCCGCCGCCGCGCCTGGGCATTGTGGGGCGCGCGCCATCGCGTACCCGAGGAGCGGCGTCTGCCGCATCGTTGATTGGTCCGGGACGGTAGGCCGCAGGCTTAGAGCAAATGCTCGGCGACAGCGGTGGCGGGGCGCCTGCTGCGCTGCACGATCAGCGCGCTTCGAGAACCGTCAGCGGATCGCCGACGCGCAGTACCCCGGCGCCGCGCGGAATCAGATTCTGGCCGAAAATGATGCCGTCCGGGCTGCGCCGGAATGTCTTCAGTGTGGTCAGCGGCTCGCCGTCGGCGGCCTTGACCGCCGTCTGTGGATCGACCGTGGTGAGCACGCAGCGCACACAGGGTTTGCAGACATCCAGCTCGACAGCGCCGATCCGGATGCGACGCCAGCTGTCCTCGATGAAGGGATCGGCCGTCTGCACGACCAGATTGGGCCGAAACTGCAGCATGCTGATGGTTCGTGCCGTGCGCCGGTTGAGTTCGTCCAGCGAGGCGGTGCCGATCAGCAGTAGGGGATAGCCGTCGGCAAAACTGACAATGTCGCCGGGTTGCGCATGGGTCGGCGAAACCGGGCGCAGGCAGTCCTCTGCCTGATGCACAAGTTTGCAATCGCGCCCAAGTACGCCGCTGATCCAGCGGTTGCTGGCGGCATCGGCGAGGCGTGCCGGGCTGATCGAATCCCAGACATCGACATCGATGCAGGCGGCGGCAACAGGCGGCGCCGCGATGGTGATCGCCGGATGATCGGGCGCGCCGAGTCTCAGCGTGCCTTCGCGGTCGAGAATCTCGGATCTGATCAGCAGCATCGACGGCAGGCTGCGGGCACTGATGAACCTGCCCGCGCTGTCGACCACCATCCAGCGGCGATCGCCGACCAGGCCGCGCGGCTCGACCTCGCATTCGGCCAACACCAGTCCACGCGCCGACTTCAGCGGATGCAGATGGATCGACTGCAAGGAAAGCGTCTTCATCAGCGAATTCCTCATTGCAGCCACCACACCAGCAGCGCGATCAGGGTGATCGATACGACAAGCAGCACGGCAGCAAGCCGATTGCCGGTCAATCGTGGCGCCGCCACGCTGAGGGCACGCTGTCCATGCAGCATCGAGGCGGTCAGGTTCTCGCCCTTCATCAGCTGGTATTGCAGTACCGCGAGTACATGCGCTGCGATCAGGAACAGAATCACCGGCTCCATTCGATGGTGCAGCCAGCTGGCGCGCTCGATCCAGATGGCGGGCAGGTGCGCACAGAGCGGGCCGAACCATTCGATGTCATCGCTGGTAGCGAGTCCACTGATGGCCTGCAGCAACAGGACCGACAGGATCAGCACGGTGGCCCAGCCGCCGATCGGGTTGTGTCCGGCCAGCTGATGCACGGGCGCCTGCCGCCAGCCGCGCAGATACCCAAGTACCCGGCGTGGGCTGACGAACAGCGCGCGCAGGCGCACATTGTCGCTGCCCGCGATCCCCCAGAGCAGCCGGAACAGCAGCAGCGCGAGCAGGGCATAGCCGAAGCGGAAATGCCATTGCATATCGAGCCAGCCGAACTTCGCGGTGCCGAATTGCAATACCAGCAGGATCGCCAGCGACCAGTGAAACAGCCGGATCGGCAGGTCCCAGATCTGCTTCTGCTGCAGTGATTCGTGTGCGCTCATGCGATGCCCAATCCGGCGATGCCGGTGATCGTGTCAGGATCAAACCCCGCCAGCTGTGCAAAATGGCGGCCGCGCTCGACGTAGTCGGAAAACTGGCCGAAGCTCGGTGCGCCCGGTGACAGCAGAACCACGCCGCCCTGATCTGCCGCGCGCCTGGCCAAGGCGAAGGCGGTGTTGAAGTCCGCGTCGATATCCAGCAGCGGGCGCAAGCTGGCGTCGGCGGCCAGCAGGCTGTGCACGCGCGTCGCCACGGCGCCGGTGCAGATGATGCGACGTGGTGGCGCGGCGTGCAGCGCGCCGCGCAATGGCGTCCAGTCCAGTCCCCGATCCTGGCCACCCAGGATGAGCACGATGTCGCGACCCTGGAATCGGTCGAGCGCGGCCATGCTGGCCTGCGGCGTGGTCGCGATGCTGTCGTTGATGTATTCGATGCCGTCGCGCGTGCCGAGCGACTGCTGCCGATGCGGCAGCGGCTGGAAGCTCGTCAGAGCCTCGGCCGCCGCGCGCGCGTCGTAGCCCGCTGCGGCGATGGCGGTCAGCGCGGCGCAGGCATTGGAGGCGTTGTGAATGCCTGCCAGCGCCAGTTGAGCCAAGGCGATCACTGGCGCGTTGGCCAGGCAGAGATGACCGCCGTGGACATGCCAGCCACTGGCGTCATTGAACCAGCGGGTTCCTGCATCACCGGCGCGTTGCCGAGAAACCGGGTCCTCGGCATTGAGCACGCGCAACGTGGCGGGATCATGGCCGAGGATGCCGAGCTTGTCGCTCAGGTACTGCTCGACACTGCCGTGCCAGTCCAGATGTTCCTCGATCAGGTTGGTGATCACCGCCACGGTAGGCGCGCCGCCGAAATCCAGGGTCTGGAAGCTGGACAGTTCGATGACCCAGCAGTCGACAGCGGGCTCGGGATCGAGCAGGTCCAGCAGCGGCAGTCCGATGTTTCCGCAGAGCGCGGTGCGCACGCCGAGTGCGCGCAGCAGATGCGCGGTCAGCGCGCTGGTCGTGCTCTTGCCCTTGGTGCCGGTGATGCAGATCGTGCGCGCGGCCGGATGCTCGGCAAACCAGATCGCACTGCCCGAGATCAGGCGCACACCGGCTGCCAGGAGTTCCGCCACCGGCGCACGATAGGGGCTGATACCGGGCGACTTGATCACGACATCGAATTCGGCGAGTGCGGCTGCCGAATACGGGCCAGCGTGGATGCGCAGCAGCGGATCCTGCAATGCCTGGGCAGCAGCGGCCTCAGCCGCGCCGCAGAACAGGCTGAGTTGCTGATCGGGATGCCGCTGGCGCAGGGCCTGCCAGGCTGCGCGCCCCTCGCGACCGAAGCCAAGGATGGCGACCCGCAGGCCGGCAAGTTCAGCCAGTCGCATGCAGGATCGGAAGCAGGCGATCGGGAAGATGATGCGGGCCGCCCGGCCGCAGCTGGGCGGCAAGGTCGAGCTCGTCCGGATCGATGCGGCTCAGGCTTTCGCGCGCGAATCGCGCGACCAGACAATCCTCGCTCCACTCGGCGCGTGCCGCCAGCGCCGCCATCGCGGCGCGGGATTCGCGGCCCTCGCCGACGCATTCGAAAGGCTTGTGGGCGTCGAGCTCAAGCAGGGCATCAAAGGCCGGCGCAAGGGTGCGGTCGTCGAGCAGGTTGCGTCCGAAGATCGACAGCAGGCGCGCCTTGGGCAGAAACGGTGCCAGCGCGAGGAACACGAAGTGGCACTTCGGGCAGGCACCGCACCAGCGCGAAGCGGGCCGCGCGCCGAGAATCTTGAAGTTGCGATTGCAGCTGGAGAAAACCGTGTGGTACTGCTCGAGATGGGCAAAGCGCTCGGTGATGGCGAGTTCGGAGTAGGCACGCAGTGCCGAGAAGTAATCGAGATCGGTTGCCACCGCGCGTTGCAGATGGGCGCGGAACAGCTGTTCGAAGCGCAGCCCCTTGCTCCACTGGTGATTGACCGCGAAGCCATCGCGCACCAGGTTTGCACTCGACGCCGAGCGCTCATTGGAGAACGCGATTGCGTCGAAGTCATACAGGATGGCGGCGCAGGCCAGGATGGCCGAGTTGATCGCGGTCACCGGGATATGCCCGTTGTACGCGCCGTTGCGATTCATCTCGAACAGCAGTGGCGAAATCTCGCGGCGGATGTTGAGCATCGGCAGCCCGGTGCGCTCGGCCGTGGCCTGGATCAGGGCCGAGCTGCCGACCCAGACCGCGGTCATCGGCTCGCGCTGACTGCGCAGCAGTTCGACGGTGACCAGAGAGTCCTTGCCGCCGCCAATGGGCACCAGGGTGCGTCGACTCAGCCCTGCCGCTGCCGCCGCTGCGGTGTGCTGCGGATCGCTGGGGAAACCGATGCGTTCGCGCAGGTCCAGTCCATTCTGGTGCGCAAACTCGGCGAGCCCGTGCAGGTAGATTTCGTTGAGCAGTTCGGCAGTGGTGGCATCGATCGGCGCGGCTTCATTGCGGATATCAGCCGGAACCGCAGCCTTGTAATAGCTGATGCCAGCAATCAGATGCAGGCTGGCGAGCGCGCGTGCGAATGCCGCAGCGCGCGGCGCATCGAGCTGGCTGGGAGCGTCGGGAAAGCTGATGCTCTCGATCAGCTCGGGGCCATCATCGAAGGCATAGACCAGGTGGGCGACGCCGCTGGCCGCATCAAAGCCCGTCCGCACAAAACGAAAGCAGCGGGCGGATCTGGGTTCGGACAGACTCAAAGCATCACCTCGTCAGCACGTGCCCGCCGATTGTAATGGGAGGCCATCACCGCACCATAGGCGCCGGCCTGTGCGATCAATACGACATCGCCAGCCTGCGAAGGGGGCAGGCGCCGATCGACGCCGAGCACATCGCCGCTTTCGCAGATCGGACCGACCACTTGAACCGTCTCGGTGGCTGCTTGCTCGACCCGACTGAGATTGCAGATGGGATGCCAGGCATCGTAGAGCGCGGGCCGCAGCAGATTGTGCATGCCGGCATCGATCCCGACATAGCGCACCGTGCCCTTGCGCTTGCACTGGGTCACTCGCGCCAGCAGCACGCCAGCCTCGGCCACCAGAAAGCGACCCGGCTCCATCCACAGCTGGAACTGCGGATAGGCGGCCTTGACCTCGGCCAGGGCGCGCGCCAGTTCGCCCAGATCCACGGCCTGGTCTTCGGGACGCGCCGGCACGCCGATGCCGCCGCCAATATCGAGAATCGACACACTGGGGATCGATTCGGCGATGGCAGCGAGGTCGGCATAGACCTCGCGGAAATGCGCGACCGAAAGTATGCCCGAGCCCAGATGCGCATGCAGGCCGATCACTCGTGCTCCGGCCGACTGCGCGGCCGCTCGCGCTTCGGCAAGATCGGCGAGGGCGATGCCGAACTTGCTGCTGGCACCGCCGGTCTTGACCTTGTCGTGATGGCCGCGGCCGACACCGAGGTCCACCCGAAGCAACAGCTCGCGTCCCTTGAAGATTGCGCCATGCAGTTGCAGCAGCTCGTGATTGTCGATGGTCAGCGCGGCGCGTTGCGGCACCACGCGCTGCCATTCCGCGCCATCGGCAAAGTTGGATGTGTACAGTTTTGCCGCAGCCGGCGCGATCGCCTGGGCATGCGCCAGTTCGCCTTCCGACACGCACTCGAGTCCGAATCCAAGTGCGGCAAGTTCCGCCAGGATGGCCGGGTGATCATTGGCCTTGCAGGCATAGAACCACTGGTCGACGGCATCGATGCGCAGCAATTGCTGTGCGCGTTCGCGCAGGGTCTCGCGGTCGTAGACGTAGCGCGGACTGCGCTCGCCGGCGAGCTCGAGCAATTGTGCACGCCGGCGCAGCCACCACGGCCGTTCCTGCGCCGCGGCATCGCCCTGGTACAGACTGCCCCAGCTGGGTCCGAACACCGAGTCGTCCTCGGCGCGCAACGCGCGCGTGCGCACCAGGCTGTCGTGGACCCGGGCCACCAGTCCTTCGGCAGCGCTTTCATCGACGACAAAAGTAAGATTGAGATTGTTGGCGCTCTGGCTGATCAGATGCACCGGCATCGGACCAAACTCGGACCAGACGCCCGAAAGCCGGGGCAGCAGGGCGCGCATGCCGCGGCCGACCAGGGTGACGGCGGTGCAGGGTCCGATCAGCTTGACGCGACAGACCTTGGCGAGATCGCTGCACAGCGCTTCCAGCACATTGCTGTTGACCAGGTTCTCGGTGGGATCGAGCGACACGGTGACATTGGTCTCGGCCGAGCTGATTAGATCGACCGAGAGCCCGTGCGATTTGAACGCAGCGAAAACATCGGCAAGAAAACCAACCTGCTGCCACATGCCGAGTGATTCCATCGCCACCAGCATCACGCCGCGACGGGCACTGATCGCCTTGACCGAGGCGTTGCCGCCGGGTACGCGGGCCTCGATGATGGTGCCCTCGAGGTCGGGGCGATTGGTGTCCCTGATCCACATCGGCACGCCAGCATCGCGCACTGGCGCCAGTGAACGCGGGTGCAGCACCTTGGCGCCAGTAGTCGCAATTTCCTGTGCCTCTTCGAAATCCAGTCGCGACAGCAGGCGGGCGCTCGGCACCTGGCGGGGATCGGCCGAGAACATGCCGGCGACATCCGTCCAGATCTCGACGCGCTCGGCGCCGAGCATGGCGCCCAGATAGGCGGCGGTTGTGTCGGAGCCGCCGCGGCCGAGGATCGTCGTGCGACCCTGGCGATCGCGGGCGATAAAGCCGGGCGCAACGAATACCTCCGCGCTTGCGGCGAGGGCATCGGCGCGCTCGCGATCGGGCGTTGCATCGCAGTTGACCGAGAGCCAGCGTGACCACTCGCTCTGATGTTCCGGCTCCAGAGCACACAACCACTCGCGCGCATCCAGCCAGGCCGCTGCCAGTGACTGCTGGCGAAAGTAGGCGGCGCCGAGCGTGCTGCTGCAGAGCTCGCCGATCGCAAGGACCTCGGCCTGCCAGTCGAGCGCACGCTCCGCGGCGCGCGCATCTGTGCTCAATGCGGCCAAATGTTCAAGCCAGCGTGCTGTGGCAGCCGGCATATCGATGCCGAGCGCGCGCACGAGGGTGAGGTGGCGCGACTGCACGTCGGCCAGCAGGGGCTGCGCCTTGTCGGCATTGCCGGCGGCTTCGATCAGGGCGAGCAGCAGATTGGTCACGCCGCTCAGCGCCGATACCACGATGACCGGACGCATCCCGCTGTCGATACGTTTTTTTGCCAGTTGCAGGATCGACTGCCAGCGTGGCGCGGTGGCGACGCTGGTACCTCCGAACTTCAACACGACCCAGGGTCGTGCACCTGTGCTTGCGCGGGAGTCGATCGGCATGACGCGGGTTCCGGATGAGCAATGCCGGCAGGTTGCGGCATCCCCGATTATGCGTATTTGAATGGCTTGCATCGGCGACTTTTCGGCGCGCCTGCAAAAACGCCCCGTCTGGGCCGAAGGCGCCGCGGGCCTCAGCCGATCGACTCGAGACGACTGTCGGGTTCACTGCTGGCGCGCTGCAGGCGGTCGGCAATCGCCAGCCAGGCGCGCTCATCGGGTATGCGCTCGACCAGGATGCGATCGGCGCCCTCGGCATCAAGGCTGCGCAGGGCGGCGTACAGATGGCGTGCGAATTCCTCGGGCTGATCGGGCAGGGCGAGTCCGGGCAGGCTGGCAGGCGGCGCGCCTATCGACAGCACCACGGCGCTCTCGCCCTCGTCCTGGCAGGTTTTCCAGCGCGCCAGCAATTGCGTGCGCGGCACACTTTCGGTTGGTGTGCGCGGCGCGTAGTGCGAGGCCAGCGCCCCGGAAACACGCGGGCTGTCCGCGGCGCTGCCCTCATCCACGGCGCCGATCACGCGAATGATGTCGGCGCGGCCAATCAGGCCGGGACGCAGGATGCGCACGCTGGCTCCGCTCAGATCGATGATGGTCGACTCGATGCCGATCGCGCAGGCGCCACCGTCCAGTACGATCGGTACGCTGGCGCCGAATTCATCGCGCACATGCTGCGCGGTGGTCGGGCTGACATGACCGAAGCGGTTCGCCGACGGTGCCGCCAAGCCATCCCCGAACGACTGCAACAGCTGCAAGGCGACCGGATGCCTGGGAATGCGGATCCCGATGCTGTCCTGGCCGCCGGTGACCAGGTCGCTGACGCCTGCTGCCTTGCCGAGGATCAGGGTCATCGGTCCTGGCCAGAATGCTTCGGCGAGCGCCCGCGCGGAATCCGGCACCTGGCGCGCCCAGGCCGACAACTGCGCGATGTCCGCCAGATGCACGATCAGGGGATGATCAGCCGGACGTCCCTTGGTGGCGAAGATGCGCCGCACCGCCGATTCGTTGCGGGCGTCGCCAGCGAGACCATAGACGGTTTCGGTCGGCATGCCGACCAGTTCACCGCGGCGCAGGGCGGCGACGGCATCGGCAATATCCTGCTGGTCGGGAACTAGAAGACTCATGGGAACCTCATGCGCCATTGTAAGGCGCGCGGCGCGCTGTGCACTCAACTGCCGATCTGGCGGCGCAGTTCGCGCAGTTCCTGGCGTTGCCAGCCTGGTGTGCCCGGCCAGGGATCCAGTATCTGCCGCGCTTCGCTCAGGCGCCGTCGCGCCGCATCGCGGTCGCTGGAGGCCAACGCAAGCCAGCCACGCGCCAGCGCGATCATGCCGATTCGCGGATGCCCCGCGGCCAGTCCCGCTTCCGCGCGGCGTGCGATATCGTCCAGCGCGCTGCGTGCCTGCTCCAGCTTGCCCTGACGACGCCAGCAATCGGCGGCGGCCTGTTCGACGCCGAGTCGATTCTGGTCCGCAGCCGGCAGACCGGCACTCGACCTGGCACCGCGCTCAAACTCGGCGCAGGCGGCGTTGATATCGCCCTCGAGCAGACTGAGCTGGCCGGCGATCGGCGGTACGGCATAGGCCTCGATGGCGGGCGCCAGTTCGGCCAGCACGCGCTGTGCGCGCGCAATTGCGGTGCGTGCACGCCGCAGCTTTCCCTGGTCGAGGTAGAGGGCCGCGAGATTGCGCTGCAGAATTCCGTGGTTGACGCTGCGGGTCTGTGCGCTCGTCTGCATGATCGCCAGGACGCCGGTGAGTTCCTGTTCGGCCAATGTGTACTCGCCTGCTGCGCGCGCCACCGTACCGAGATCGCCCCGCGCGCGCAGGGTTTCCGGGTGATCGGCACCGAGCAGTTGGGTGCGGATCGCCACCACCCGCTGGAAAATCGGAACCGCCAGATCGGGTCGGCCGCCATGGCTGGACTGTCGCGCCGCCAGCCAGCCCGCGATATCGGCACTGGTCAGATTGGGTTCGGGTGCGATGCTGTCGGCCAGTTCCAGCGCGCGTTGCAAGGTGGCACCCGCCTCGGGATGATTGGCGTGCACCTCGGCAATGCCGAGCACGCGCAGTGCTTCGACGGTATCCCAGTGGCCGTCGCCATGGCTGCGCCGTCGCAGTTCGAGCACTTCGCGGAGATCGCGCAGACTGGGGTCGACCTGACGCAGCTTGGCGAGCAGCGATCCACGCCCGGCCAGTATGTCGGCGAGCGCATCCGGGTGCACATCGGCGCTGTTGCGCAGCAGTTGTACGGCGCGATCGTAGTCGGCGAGCGCGGCATCGGTCGCACCCTCGCGATCGCTCAGATTGGCCAGTGCGGCCAGCAGGCGTGCGCGTTCCGGATCGGGCAGGCGCGGACTGGATTGCTCCAGCAGGGCGTTCAGTCGTTGCCGCTGGCTGTCGTCGACACGCCCCAGCTGGGCCACCTCGGCCGCGTTCAGTGCCAGCGCGGCATCGACGATGCGGGGATCGCCGGGCGCCAGATGACGTCGGCGCAGCTCGTAGGCGCGCTCGAGCATGGGGACCGCCGCTTCGAATCGTTCGGTGCGTGTCAGCACCCGTCCGATCAGGGCGAGCATGCGTGCCTCGCCTTCCGGGTCATCGCGAAAAGCTTCGGCGCTGTTGCGGGCACCGCGTTCGAGCAGGGTGGCGGTATCCGGCAGTGAACCACGCGGCCGGGTGCGATCCTCGTTGAGCAGCAGACTCTCGACGAAGGCCAGCGACTGTTCGGCACGCTGTCGCTGCAGTTCGGCGAGCGCAGCCTGACGTTCGGCACGCCCGGCCTGCCAGAAGGCGCTGCCGGCACCGATCAGGATGGTCAGCAGCAGGGCGATCGCCGCCATGGTGACGCGGCGGTGCCGGACCAGAAAACGACCCAGCCGATAGCTGGCGGTTGGCGCGCGCGCGCGCACGACCCGATGCGTCTGCCAACGCTCGATGTCGTCGATCAGTTCGCCGACCGTGGCATAACGGTCTGCAGGTTCTGGTGCCAGACAACGCAGCACGATGGCATCGATGTCGCCGCGCAGCAGCTGTCTTGCGGAGTTCTGAGCGAGCAGCGGACCAAGCTTGGGTTGCACATCGGCACGTGAGGGCGCCGTCGGCAACTCATGCAGATCGGAGACATCGCTGCGCGGTGGCCGGCCGACCAGCAGTTGATAGAGCAGGGCACCGAGACCGTAGATGTCCATGCTGGTCGCGGCCGCGGCGCCGCTGAATTGTTCCGGCGCGGCGTAGTGTGGCGACAGTGCGCGCCACTGGGTCAAGGTCGGCGCCTCGCTGAGCACATCGGACTGGCGGGCGATGCCGAAATCGAGCAGGCGAACATGCGCTTCGCGATCAACAAGCACATTGGAGGGCTTGAGGTCGCGATGGATCACCAGATTGGCGTGCGCGTAAGCCACCGCGCGACAGACGTCCAGGAAGAGCTTCATGCGACCGTGCAGATCCAGTGCCTGCTGCCGGCACCAGTCATCGATGCGCACGCCATCGACCAGGGCCATCGCCAGCCAGGGCGTGCCATCGCTGGCGATACCGGCTTCGTACAGCGAAGCGATGTGCGGATGGTTCAGGCGCGCCAGGATCGCCTGCTCCTGGCGGAAGCGATCGAGCCCGCCGGTGCCGATGGCGGCAAGGCTCAGCAATTTGACGGCCGCGATCTGCACACTGCCAGCGGTCTGCGCCTCGCCGCGATAGACCACGGCCATGCCGCCGCGGCCGATCTCCTCGGTCAGCGTCCAGCGTCCGAAGCGGCGACCGCGCAGGCTGTTTCCCGGCTCGCTGGCAACGGCGATGCTGGCCTGATCGAGCACACTGTCGACATCGGCGTCGGCCCGCAGCAGGGCGCGAACGCGTTCGGCCACCGGATCGGAAAGCTGCATGGCGTCGAGTGCCGCTGTCCGCAGCGCCGGCGCCAGATCCAGCAACTGATCGAAGATCCGATCGGCCTCGCGCCATTGCTGGATCTGGTCCTCGGCTTCGGGTTTGCCACTCATGCCGGCAATCCCGCGGCACCGGCCTCACCCATGTGTGCGATCAGGAAGGCGCGCGCGCGTTGCCAGTCGCGACGGACGGTACGCTCATTGCACGCATGCAGTCGCGCGAGTTCGACAAACTCGACGCCGCCGAAAAAATGCATCTCGACGACCTCGTGCTGGTGCGGATTGATATCCTGCAAGGCGGTCAGTGCCTGATCAAGCGCCAGCATGTCGGTCGAGGGTGCATCGAGTCCGGGAATGCCGGTATCGAGAGTGACATGCTCATCCGCGCCGCCACGCTTTGCGGCCTGGGTGGCACGCCAGTGATCGACCACGATCACGCGCATGGCCCGCGCCGCGCAGGCGAGAAAGTGGCGCCGGTTGTCCAGGCTCAGGGATTCGTGCCGGCCCAGGCGCAACCAGGCCTCGTGCACCAGGGAAGTCGGCGTGAGGCTGCGCTCGGCCTGATGCAGGCGGTTGCGGGCGATCGCCCGCAACTCCGGATACAGCCGGGTGAACACCGCATCCAGACTGGCGCGATCGCCGGCGCTCGCTTGCTGCAACAGTACGGTGATCTCGCTGTTCGACACGGCGGGTTCTTCGTTCATGGGACCGTTCCAGTCTACGCGCTTGCGCGGCTGCGGTGCGTGATGAGTCGCGCAGGCGGGCTGCTCAGGCCGACGGCAGGGCCAGCAGATGCGACAGCCATAGCCCCGCGCCGAGCGCGGCCAGGATCAGCAGCAAGCCAACGGCGATGATCAGGCCGAAGCGGTGGCCGCCATTGACGAAGGCGAGCACGACCTTGCTGGAGGAATTGGTCGCCAGCGCCAGCATGATCGCGAGCATGGCGCTGTCGCGGTCGAGCTTGCCGGCGACACTGAGTTGGGCGACAGACGCGGCCGGCGCGTGGGCATCGGCAAATCCGCTGACGGCCGCGGCCGCGATCGCGCCACTCTTGCCAAAGGCATCCGCGAGCAGGGCGGAGACCAGCAGGATCACCGCCACCACGACGACGAACATCAGCGCTGCACGCATGTCGAAGGCGCGTCCGCGGGGTGCGCGCTCATCACCTTCGAGCGCGTGCCAGGCTTTCCAGCCGGCGAGTCCGCCGCTGACCGCGGCGACCGCACCGGCAAAGCCGAGGCCGTACAGTGAGGCGTGCAACAGTTCCGGAGCCAGCAGCGCAAGGATCACCGCAAGCTGGATGATCGTTGCCAGATTCGCCAGCAGGGCGCCCGCAATCGCACCATTGCGCTGACTCTCGTCGTTGCGCGCGAGCGTCGCCATGGCGCCAATGGTGGCGGTCGCCGAGATGAAGCCGCCAGCCAGCCCCGAGATCGGCAGACCCAGTCGTGGCCCCAGGCTGCGCTGGGCGACGTAGCCGAGCGCATTGATGGCCATGACCAGCACAACCAGACGCCAGAGCTTTTGCAGATTGAACACGCCCCATGGATCCAGCGGTTCGTCGGGCAACAGTGGCAGCACGATCAGGACTGCACCGAGCAGAATCAGGCCATCCATCAGTTCCTGCGGCGACAGGGTCTTGCGCACAAATTCATGCAGTCTGGTCTGCGCGGCCAGGATCAGGGCGATGCCGGCACCGAGCCCGGCGCTGAGCGCGAACTCCGACATCGCCAGCACGCCGAGCAGAAACGTGATGAACATCGCCACTTCGGTGGTCAGCCCCGGCCCCGACCCGTGGTCGGCGCGGTAGCTCATCACCGCTGCGAGCCCGATGAAGAGGGCGCCGGCGACCACGGCTGGCATGCCGATGATCGCGGTGATCGCGCCGCTCAGACTGATCAGGGTGAAGGTGCGGACACCCGCCACCAGGGGCGGGCCATCCTCATTGCGCCGGCTCTCGCGCTCGGCACCGATCAGCAAGCCGACGCCGAGCGCGGTCGCCAGTCCCGCCATTTGTGCATCCATGGCCGGAACCTACTGCAACAGGCTGCGCAGCATCCAGGCGGTCTTCTCGTGTACCTGCATGCGCTGGGTCAGCAGGTCGGCGCTGGGTTCATCGTGCGCCTGATCGGTCAGCGGCAGGATCGAGCGCGCTGTGCGCACCACACTTTCCTGGCCGAGTACCAGCAGCCGGATCATTTCCTGGGCATCGGGAACCCCGCTCTCTTCCTTGATCGACGACAGCGCGGCGAACTGCGCATAGGTGCCAGGTGCGGGAAAACCCAGGGCGCGGATGCGCTCGGCGATCAGGTCCACGGCGAGCGCCAGTTCGGTGTACTGGGTCTCGAACATCAGGTGCAGGGTGTTGAACATCGGCCCGGTGACGTTCCAGTGGAAATTGTGCGTCTTCAGATACAAGGTATAGGTGTCAGCCAGCAGTCGCGAGAGACCCTCGGATATTTTCTTGCGGCTGGCATCCGGGATACCGATATTGATCGCGGGTGCATTGGCGGACATGACTGTCTCCTTCGTGACTTGGTGGTTAAGCTACGCGCCCCCTGCAGCCGGCGTCAACACAGATATTGCGATGGATGCGCACGATTCAAGCGACGTGAAGACCGTGCGAATGCTCCGGCAGCAATTGCCTGAGCTGATGGCACGCGATCAGCCACGGCTGCGCGCAGCGCTTGATCGCCTGGATGCGCGCCTGCGCAAGGGTGTTGCGCTGGCTGCGGATGCTGCCGCCGCCGACGATCATGCAAGGCTGATCCGGTCCATCGATGCATCCCGTGCCGAGCGCGCCGCGCGTGCAGCCAGTGTGCCGGTCATCAAGCTGGACGAAAGCCTGCCGGTAGCCCGCGAAGGCGAGCGCATCGTCGAACTGATTCGCCAGCACCGGGTGGTGGTGATCGCCGGTGAAACCGGATCGGGCAAGACCACGCAGTTGCCCAAACTCTGCCTCGCCGCCGGACGCGGGCTGACCGGCATGATCGGTTGCACCCAGCCGCGCCGGATCGCGGCACGCAGCGTGGCGCGCCGGGTCGCGCAGGAACTCGGTACCGAGATCGGTGCCCTGGTCGGTTTCCAGGTGCGCTTCACCGATCAGGTCGGCGAACGCTCCCTGATCAAGTTCATGACCGACGGCATCCTGCTCGCCGAAACCCAGAATGATCGCCTGCTGTCGGCCTACGACACCCTGATCATCGATGAGGCACACGAGCGCAGCCTGAACATCGATTTTCTGCTCGGCTATCTGAAGCGGCTGCTTGATCGCCGGCGCGATCTGAAGATCATCGTGACCTCGGCGACTATCGACACTGAGCGATTCGCCAGGCACTTCGGCGATGCCCCGGTGGTCAATGTCGAGGGCCGCAGCTTTCCGGTGGAAGTACGCTATCGCCCACCAGGCGGCACGACGAATGCTGCAGCCGATGCCCAGACCCGCGGCACCGGCTCGAAGCCGGCCCGTGATCGCGCCAGCGAGCGCGCCGATCCGCTCGCCGACGCCATCGACGAGATCACCCGCGAGGATCCTCTCGGCGACATCCTGGTCTTTCTCCCGGGTGAGCGCGAGATCCGCGATGCCCACGATGCCCTGTCGCGCCGCAAGTATCGCGAGACCGAGGTATTGCCGCTGTATGCGCGGCTGTCGACGCGCGAGCAGGACCGCATCTTCAATCCTGGTCCACGCCGTCGCATCGTGCTGACCACCAATGTCGCGGAGACGTCACTGACGGTGCCGCGCATCCGCTACGTGGTCGACAGTGGCGAGGCGCGGGTCAATCGCTACAGCCATCGTCACAAGGTGCAGCGCCTGCATATCGAGCCGATCTCGCAGGCCAGCGCCGACCAGCGTCGTGGTCGTTGCGGTCGCGTGGGACCCGGTATCTGTGTGCGCCTCTATGACGAAGCGGATTATCTGCAACGGGCCCGCTACACCGATCCGGAAATTCTGCGTTCATCGCTGGCTGGCGTGATCCTGCGCATGCTGAGTCTGGGCCTGGGCGCCATCGAGCAGTTTCCGTTTCTCGATTCGCCCGGCGAACGCGCGATCAATGACGGCTACAGCCAGTTGATCGAACTGGGTGCGCTGGGCGAGGACCGTCGCCAGCTCACGGCCATCGGTCGCCAGCTGGCGCGTCTGCCGATCGATGTGAAGCTGGCGCGCATGCTGCTGGAAGCCGAGAAGCTGGGCGCATTGCGCGAAATGATCGCGGTTGCCGCCTTCCTGTCGACGCAGGACCCGCGCGAACGACCCGCCGAGGCGCGCGCCGCTGCCGACGCCGCGCACGCCGAGTTTGCCGACAGCAAATCCGACTTTGTTGCCGTGCTCAATCTATGGAACGCCTACGCAACCGCGCATGAGGAGCTGACCCAATCGCGCCTGCGCGACTGGTGCGAGGCGCGTTTTCTGAGTTTCCTGCGCATGCGCGAATGGCGCGAGCTGCATCGGCAATTGCTGCTGCAGACTGATGCACTCGGCTGGAAGCTGCCCGCGCGCGCTGAATCCGCCAGCTTTGAAGCGATCCACCGCGCGTTGATTTCCGGGCTGCCGGGCAATATTGGACGCAAGGACGAAAAGGGCAGCTACCACGGCCCGCGTGGTCGTCGCTTCCAGCTGTTTCCGGGGTCGGCCTTGGCGCGCCATGCGCCGCTCTGGGTGGTATCGGCGACCCTGCTGGATACCCAGAAGCTCTATGCGATCACCAATGCACGCATCGAACCGCAATGGCTGGTCGACCAGGCCGCCCATCTGGTGCGGCGGACCTACCTTGACCCGCACTGGGACCGCAAACGCGGTCAGGTGATGGCATTCGAGCAGATCAGTCTGTTCGGGCTGGTGCTGTTCGAGCGTCGGCCGGTGCACTACGGCAGTATCGATCCTGTCGCAGCACGGAGCCTGTTCATCGCCGAGGCGCTGGTGCCCTGCGAGATCGACGGTCGCGCCCGCTGCATCGCGCACAATCGCAGCGTCCTGCAGCGGGCCAGAGCAGAGGAAGCCAAGCAGCGCCGCCATGGCCTGCTGCGTGAAGACGCCGAACTGGCTGCCTGGTGGGATGCGCGCCTGCCCGCCGACATCTGCACGGCCGCTGGACTCGATGCCTGGAGTCGGCGCGCCAATGCCGAGCAACTCAAGACCCTGGAATGGCAACTTGACGATGTGCTGCAATCCGGCAGCAGCGAGGCCGATCGCTTCCCGCTGCATCTTGCGCTTGGTCGCGAGCGTTTCCGGCTGACTTACGTATTCGACCCGGGCAAACCCGAGGATGGCGTCACCCTGCATCTGCCCCTGGCCTGGCTCAATGCGCTGACCGCCGAACGCATTGGCTGGCTGGTGCCGGGATTGCTGGAGGCCAAGGCCGCCGAACTGATTCGTGGCCTGCCCAAGTCGTTGCGCCGCAATTTTGTACCAGCACCGGATTTCGCACGCGCCTTTGTCGAAGCCACGGCGCAGCGCGATCAGGAATTGACGGCGGCACTCGGCGCGTACCTCAAGCGGGTGACTGGCATCGAGGTGCCAGTCAGCGACTGGCAGGCCGCGGAGGCGGCCTTGCCGGCGCATCTGAGCATGCGCATCCGTGTCCTCGACGAGCACGGCCGGATGATCGCCGAGGAACGCGACCTGGCCCTGCTGCGGCAACGTTTTGGCGAACGCGCCCGGCGCGCCTTTGCCGAGCAGGCCGCAAGTACGCTGGCGCAGGAAGATCTGCGCGACTTTCCGGGCGAACCGCTGCCGGCTTCGATCAATGCGGCGTCCGGCATGCGGGCTTACCCCGCCCTGGTCGATCGCATCCATCGCGTCGATCTGGCAGTGTTCGAGCAGGAGCCGGAGGCGCTCGTGCAGCATCGTGCCGGCGTCCGCAGACTGCTGCGGTTCGCCACCGCCGACAAGCTCAAGCAGGTACGCAAGCAGTTGCCGCTTGGAGCCAAGCTTGCCCTGGCCTACACCTCGATCGCCTCGCCCGAACAACTGCGCGATGACATCGCCCAGGGCGCGCTCGATGATCTGATCGCGCAGACCGATGCCAGCCTGCGTTCGGCCGAATTGTTCCAGCTGGCGGTCAGCGAAATCAGTCGCGAACTGTCGCGACGTGCGCTGGAGCGCCTGCAACTGATCGAGTCGGCACTCACCGGCTATGCCGAATTGCTGCCGCGCCTGCGGCCGGGCTTGATGGGATTCGCCAGTGCCAATCTCGATGATCTGCGCGAGCAGCTGGAGCGGCTGATCCACCCGGGATTTGCGCGCGAATTTCCATTGGCGCGTCTGCGCGAACTCCCGCGCTACCTGCGCGCGATGAACCTGCGCGCCGAGCGCCTGCAAAACGATCCACGCAAAGATCAGGCGCGCATGCTGGTGGTGCGCGACTTCCAGGCCCAGCTCGAACAGCTCGGCGCAAGCAGCGCTGGCGCAGCGAACCCGGAAACCGGCGCGATCGTCAGCGATGAACGCCAGACGGAACTGGAATCAATCCGCTGGGCGCTAGAAGAACTGCGGGTCCAGTTGTTCGCCCAGGAACTCGGCACCCGCGAACCGGTTTCGGAGAAGCGGCTGCAGCGGATGCTGGAGTCGCTGGCGCGCGGCTGAGCGTGGCCAATGGCAATCAGCTGCGACGCCAGAACATCGCCGCGCGCAGCAGTCTGCGCAATTGCAGCAGCAGTCGATACAGACGCGAGCCGCGGATCAGGCCGAACTGCCGTTGCAGGGTTTCGAACTGGCTCTGGGTATGTTGCAGGTCGCGGTACAGACGCTGAAGATGGGCGTCACGCCGGCGCAGGATGCCCTTGAGTTCCTCGACATCGTGCGCGTTCAATTGCAGGCCAGGAGCGAAGCGCGCAGGCAGCGGGCGCTCGACATAGATCGTCGAATGGGTGTCGGCGAGCTCTTCGGGCTCGCGCTCGCGGGTGTAGAAATACAGGGCGATGGATTTCCGTGTGATCTGCTTGCGGTCCTCCGGCAGGCCAATCCGCGAAAAGCCATGCCAGCTCCACTCGGTGGTTTCGAAGATGACCGCGCGATTGAACAGCGGGGTGACCACGGTGATGCGGTCCGCTTCCGAGTGCGGGTCGCTGTGCAACTCAAGGCCGCCGCCCCAGGCATCGTCCCACTCGCGATTGAGGTAGATGATCAGGTTCAGTCGACGATGCGTATGCGTGACCGGGTGTCGATTGAAGTCGACATGGACATCGAGGTCCTGGCCTTCGCGGTTCTCGTGGGTGCCGCCACCAAAGTAGTGCGGGTCGTAGAGCAGGTCGGGAATGCCGGTGATCTGCGTCACCATGTCAAGGAACTCCGCGCTCTGGATCAGCGTATCCAGTCCGGCATAGCTGGGGCCGAGGGCGCGGATCTTTTCTACGACGGCCTTGTTGCCGACCTCGCCGGCCTCATTGAGTGCATAGCGCACATCGAAGGCGGGAAAGTCTGCAAGCAGCCGATCCGCCACGGCCGGCTCCAGGAAATCATCCATCACTACATGACGGAAAGGTTCGCGGCGCTGGAACGTCTGGTGGTACTCGGCCAATCGGGCCCGTGTGCTGGCAGAGATCAAGTGGAGTCCGGATTCGTGAAGAGCGCCGCGTATAATGGACCACTGTTCCCGGCTTAGTCGAGATCTTCATGCTCAACCCCGCGGTCCGCCAGTCCCTGCAGCAGTTGTCGGAGACATTCCGCGCCGCGCAGCCATTCCGCCACGTGGTGATCGACGACTTCCTGGAACCGTCGGTGGCGGAAGGCATGCTGCGGTCGTTTCCCGGATTCGATGCCCGGTATGCGCTGAATGAGATGGGGCAGGTGGGCGGCAAGGCCGTCCGCGAGGCGGTGACCGAACTTCCCGAGCCCTATCCGCAACTCGACCAGTGGATCCAGTCGCGTGACTTTCTGGCGGCGATGGAGCAACTGACCGGTATTCCCGACCTGCTCTACGACCCGCACTACTTTGGTGGCGGCACCCATGAGAATGTCGATGGCCAGAGCCTCGACATGCATATCGATTTCAATTATCACCCGGCTGATCGCAGTCACCGCCGGCTGAACCTGATCGTTTATCTCAACCCCGAGTGGGAGGCGGCCTGGGGCGGCTGCATCGAGTTTGCCGAAGATCCCTGGGATCCCGGCAATCGCAATCGCAAGCAGGTGCTGCCGCTGTTCAATCGTTGCGTGGTGTTCGAAACCAATGAGCGATCCTGGCATGGCTTCCCCCGCATCCAGCTCCCGGCCGAACGCAAGCAGCTGTCGCGACGATCCCTCGCCATCTACCTCTACACCCGTGAGCGCCCGCCGGAGGAAACCGCACCGGCGCATGCGACGGTGTATGTGCCCGATGCGCGGCCGCAACATCTGGTCGCCGGTCATGTGTTGAGCCAGGCCGATACCGATCAGCTCGATCATTGTCTGGCCTCGGCGAATGGTCAGTTGAAGTTCCTGTACGAGCGTGAGAAGGATTTTTCGGCGCAGATCGCCGCCCTGCAGCATGCGGTGCGCGAAGCGAACGCCGCCGCCCGTGTCGATGTGCTGGGCTATGCGCGTCAGATCGGCGCGCCGCGCGGGATCTGGCCCGATGGCTGGTCATCGCGGCACAGCGGCCTGGTGCTGAAGATGGAGCGCGCCTGCCGATCTGCTGTGCTCAGGGTCTGGGTGCCAGAAGCGCTCGATGGATCTTTTGAGCTGGTTGTTGCCATTGATTCAGTGCCGGAGACCCATCGTCTGCGCGGCGGCCGTGTCTGCGAGCTGAAGCTGCCGCTGCGGGCCCCGGCCGGGCGCGAACTGACGCTGGAATTTTCTGCCAGCGCCGACTGGTTGCCCAGCAGCGATGGTGCGTCGGCGGATACCCGTGCGTTGGCGTTCCGGCTGTTGGACCTGTCACTGAACCATGATTGAGACTCGGTGAAGAATTCTCTGCCAGCACAAATCGAACTGACTGACTGGTTGGCAGCGCGGCGACCAGTGGCCGATCTGCTCGGTGCCGGCATCGATCCGGGCGAGTCGGCTGATCCCAGTCTGGTGCCTACCCTGGATCTGCTCGAACATCTGCGCGTGGATGGCGACACCCTGGCGGCGACCCTGGCGTACAGCCTGCAGCTTCCGCTGGAACGCTTGCCGGCGAGCCTGCATACCCTGGTCGATGGCCAGCGTGAGGCGGAGCGGGTCTGGCGGTTGTTCTCCGAAAAGGGGCAGACGGTGGCGCCGGAAGGTCTGCGGCGGTTGCTGCTGGCGATCATCCGCGATCTTCGGGTCATCTTCATCCTGCTGGCACGCCAGCTGGTGCGCCTGCGCGCCGCCACCACGCTCTCGGCGGACGAGCAGGTCGCCCTGGCCCAGCTGACGGCAGACATCCATGCGCCGCTGGCCAACCGGCTGGGTATCTGGCAGCTGAAGTGGGAACTTGAGGACCTGTCGTTCCGCTATCTCAATCCGGATGCCTACAAGCGCATTGCCCGCGCGCTCGACGAACGTCGCGGCGATCGCGAGGCCTTCATCGATCGCGTCAAGCGTGAACTGACCAGCAATCTGCGCGCCGAAGGCATCGAAGTCGAGATTGCGGGCAGGCCGAAACACATCTATTCGATCTGGCGCAAGATGACGCGCAAGCATGTCGATCTGGATGGACTCTACGACATTCGCGCGGTACGCCTGATGGTCGCCGATGTCGGCAGTTGCTACGCCGCGCTCGGCATCGTGCATGCGCTGTGGCCGCCGGTGCCCGGCGAGTTCGACGACTACATCGCGCGTCCCAAGGGCAACAACTACCGCTCGCTGCACACTGCCGTCGTGGGCCCGGAGGGCAAGACCCTGGAGATACAGATCCGCACGCCGGAGATGCACGAGCACGCCGAACTCGGCGTCGCCGCGCACTGGCGCTACAAGGAAGGCGGCGGTGGTGATGCCGCGTTCGAACGCAAGATTGCCGGGCTGCGCAACCTGCTCGAATCCAAGGCCGACACCGAATCGGACGCTGCCCTGCTCGCTGGCCTGCAGACCGAAGTGGTCGAGGATCGCGTCTATCTGCTGACACCGCAGGGCAAGGTGGTGGACCTGCCCAAGGGCGCCACTGTGCTGGATTTCGCCTATCACGTGCACACCGAGGTGGGGCATCGCTGTCGCGGCGCCAAGTTGAACGGACGTCTGGTGCCGCTCGATCATCAGCCGGTCAGCGGTGAAACCATCGAGATCGTCACCGGCAAGGTCTCCGAACCGAGACGCGACTGGCTGATGGGCTCGCGCCAGTTCCTGATCACGCCGCGCGCCAAGGAAAAGGTGCGCGCATGGTTCCGCAAGCTCGATCACGATCGCAATGTCAGTGCCGGCAAGGAAGTGCTCGACAAGGAGTTGCGTCGCGTTGCGCTGCATGAGTCGGATCTGGTCCAGGTGCCGGCGCGCTTCAATTTGAAGACGGTTGATGATCTGCTGGTCGCCGTGGGTATCGGCGAAGTCACGCCTGGCCAGGTGGCGCGCGCGCTGCACGAAATCGCCCAGCCGAAGACCGAGCGTCCCGAACACAGCGCCGAGCCGCCGCGCGCCAAGCCGCGCGACAAGGACGCCATCGTCATCGAGGGCGTCGGCAATCTGCTGACCGTGATCGCGCGCTGCTGCCAGCCGGTACCCGGCGACGCCATCGTCGGCTATCTGACCAAGGGCCGTGGCGTGAGCATTCATCGCAATACCTGCAAGAGTCTGCAGAATCTGATGCTGCGCGATCCGGATCGGGTGATCCAGGTCGAATGGGGCGGTCGCGGTGGTCAGGCCTATGAAGTGGACATCGTCGTGCGTGGCTATGATCGCAAGGGTCTGCTCAAGGACGTCTCCAGCGCGATCGCAGCCGCCGATGCCCATGTGCTGGCGGCGAGCACCCGGCTCGACCGCGATCATGGCCTGGCTGAGATGAGTTTTGCGGTCCGGGTCAGCGATTTCGGGCAGCTGACCGGTCTGCTCAACCGGGTCGCGGCGTTGCCGAACGTGATCGAGGCGCGCCGGCATATGGGCAAGCACTAGCCGGACCCGGATGAGTACGGGCTGTCACTGGCACGCCGATGTGCAATGGGCCGTGATAATCTGCGGCGGCCCCGCATAAGACGGGGGTTCGACAGGTATGTCCGTTCCGTGATCGAAATACCGGGGTATAAAGTTCTCAAGCAGCTGGGCCGGGGCGGTATGGCCACGGTGTATCTGGCTCTCCAGGAATCGGTCGACCGCGAGGTTGCGCTGAAGGTGATGTCGCCTGCGCTGATGGTCGACCCCAACTTCGGCGAGCGCTTCCTGCGCGAAGCGCGGATTGCCGCCAAACTGCATCATCGCCATGTGGTCGGCGTGCACGATGTCGGCAAGTACAACGACGTCCACTACATCGCGATGGAGTATCTGCCTGGCGGATCATTCCATATCGACGATGGCAAGCCACGCGAACCGACCATCGTGCTGCGGGTGGTGCGCGAAATCGCCACGGCGTTGGCCTATGCCCACAGCAAGGGCTTCGTGCATCGCGATGTCAAGCCGGACAATATCCTGCTGCACGATGATGGTTCCAGTGCGCTGACCGACTTCGGCATCGCGCGCGCCAATGACTCGGCCACCCGGATGACGCGTACCGGTGCGGTAATCGGCACACCGCATTACATGAGTCCGGAACAGGCGCGCGGTCGACCGCTCGATGGCCGCGCCGATCTCTACTCGCTTGGTGTGGTGATGTTCGAGTTGCTGACCGGGCGTGCGCCGTTCATCGCGGATGACCCGCTGGCGGTCGGCATCATGCACATCACCGAGCCGGTGCCGCGCATGCCGCATCCGCTGGAAGCACTGCAGCCGATCGTCGACCGGATGATGGCGAAGACGCCCGAGGATCGCTTCCAGACCGGCGACGATGTTGCCGCGGCCATCCGCGATGTCGAACTCGACATCGCCGAGGGCAATCTGCCTGGCCTCAAGGCGCCGGATGACGACTACAGTCGACGGGTGTTCTCCGAGGCTTCGCGCACGCAGCGGATGCCCTCGACGCGCACGCCGGTGGAGCCGATCAAGCAGCGTACCGAACCGCAACTGGGTAGGGTCGATGATGTCGAGCGGATGGAACGCCGGCCCGCTGCGCAAGGTGCGGCAGCGCGCGCCGCAGCGATTTCCGCGCAGGGACCGCGACGCTGGCCGTGGGTGCTGGCGGTCGTGCTCGGTGTCGCCGCAGCGGCGCTCTGGATCAGCCAGGACAAATTGCGCCAGATGTTGCCGAACTCCGATGTCTCGGCGGCCCTTGATCGCGCCCAGGCTGCGGTCAATGCCGGACGTCTGTTCGAGGGCGAAGACAATGCGCGTCATCTCTATGAGGCGGTCCTGCGTGTCGATCCCGATCATCAGCAGGCCAGGCAGGGCTTGCAGCAGGTCGGTGAGTCGATCCTCGAGCAGGCGCGGCTGGCGTTGGGGCGTCGTGATTTCCCGGAGGCGCGTCGACTTGGCGAAACTGCACGGGAGATTCTGCATGGCGGGACCGCCCTGGAAGATTTCGAAACGCAGTTGAAGAACAATGAGCAGAGTCATCTGAAGGTCGGCGATCTGCTGAACCAGGCCGAGGCGGCACTGACCGCCAATCGGCTGCTCGGAACCGAAGGCGCAGTGGCGCTTTACCAGCGTGCGATGGCGGCCGACGAAACCAACAGCATCGCGCTCAAGGGCCTGCAGAATGCTCTGGGCACGCTCGCCGCCTCGGTTGACACCGCGTTGACGGCGGGTGACCTGACTGCTGCCAGCGCTGCCATTGAGGAAATCGCACGAGTCAGCGGCAATCATGCCGCGTTGCCGGGATTGCGTGCCCGACTCGCTGCGGCGCAGACCGATGCCATCGACCAGTTGGAGCAGGACATCCGTCGCGCCGAGACCTATCTGCGCGACAAGATGCTGACGGCGCCGCGCGGTGACAATGCGCTCGACGTCTTTCGCAGCGTGCTGGCGCGCGACCCGCAGAACCTGCGCGCACAGGCAGGCATCCGCCAGGTTGCCTCGGCCTTGCTGGATCAGGCCCGTGCCGCCTTGCGCGAGAAGGATATCGAGGCGGCCGGACGACTGGCGGCACAGGCGCGGCAACTGGCCCCGGATACCGATGGCCTGGGGACCTTTGCCACGCAGTTGCGCGAGGCCGGCGAACGCCGCGATATCCAGCAGTCTCAGCGACCGCTCGACAGCAACCAGGGCGCGGCCGTGCAGAAATTGCTGGATGAGGCGGCGCTGTTGCTG
This sequence comes from Pseudomonadota bacterium, assembly GCA_022843465.1. Lineage (GTDB taxonomy): Bacteria > Pseudomonadota > Gammaproteobacteria > Xanthomonadales > Ahniellaceae > 0-14-3-00-62-12. The sequence goes on from JALHNO010000005.1 coordinate 215,429, forward strand.
GCGCGCGGGGATCTTATCGATCCGCCTGGCAGCAATGCCTATGACAAGTATCGCAGCGTGTTGAACATCGACCGCAACAACGCCGAGGCGCGCGCCGGGCTGCAGGGATTGCCGGAGGCTGCCAAGGGCTACTTCGAGGAATCGATCACGGCCGGCCGGCTGTCAGCCGCATCGGGTTATTTGAGCGTGATCCAGCAACTGGCACCGACCGATGGCGTGCTTGTCGGGATGCAGGCACGGCTGGCCCAGGCCTGGCTCGACCAGGCCGGCAGGCTGATCGGGCAAGGTCAGCGGCCGGCCGCCGAAAAGGCCCTGGCGCAGGCACGCAAGCTGGAGCCGACGCTGGCAGGATTGGCCGAGATCGAGGCGCGCCTCAAGGCCATGTAGGCACCGCTGCTGCCTCAGCGCAGCTGCATGTCCATGGTTTCACCGTCTTCTTCGATCTGGCGTATGCGTACCGGCAGATAACCCAGGGAGGGCGCGATCCAGGTCGTGGTCTGGCGTCCGGATTGCGTGCGCACGCGCTCGACCCGGAGGGTATCGAGTTCGCCGCGGACCGTTTTCAGTTTTTCCTGACCGGCAACCCGATAGATATTGGTATCGATCTTGCGTTTGTCGGCGACCCGATACTCCAGCTGTTCGGCGCTGCGTGCCAGATCGCTGGCCATCGCGAGCACGACCAGATTGCGATCGACCAGACCGGCCTCGTAGTCCAGCTGGTATTCGCCATCGCCATCGCGGCCACTGACGCGGCCCGGGTTCGGCATGATGCTCAGGCTGCGCTTTTTTGACTTGAAGCGCATCTTCTGGTCGAAGGCGTAGCGCAGGGTTTCCGGGCGGCCCTGGTTCCAGCGGAACTCGGACTTCTCATCGATCTCGACGCCGGCGAAGCTGGCGAGGCCAGCCGTGCCCCGGGTATGCGTCTGGAACGCCCAGGTATCACCTTCGGCCGGTGACAGCTTGATGCTGGCTTCGCCGAGTGGCTTGCCATTGCGGCTGACCTCGAACTGCAGTTCAAAGGCCTGCACCGGCACTTCGGCGGCGGCCAAGGCGCCAACGCCGGCGAGCAGCAATGCCAGCCCGCAGCGGGCCATGAGGCCAGGGTTCTTGCAGCGGTGTGCGGTCATCAGATGCATCCTTTCAGGTCCAATCGCGGTGTTTGCCGTGTCCGCGGCGCGCAGGCCGGGGACACGATCATGGCCGCAGACTAGCCGAGCCTTACTGAGCGCTGACCAAATCAGCGGTACTGCCAGGCCGGACGGGCCTGACCATCGACCAGAAGCTGGCCGTGCCCATGTCCGATCCGATGCTGGTTGAACTTGCCGACGCAGCGCACCAGCAGCTCATGTTCGGCCGGCAACAGGCGGGTTGCCAGCGTGGCGGCGTCGTCGCCGTGGTGGATCGGGATGCGGGTCTGTGCGATCACCGGTCCGGCATCGAGCGCAGGGATCACGAAATGCACGCTGGCACCGTGCTCGCTATCGCCAGCATCGAGCGCGCGCTGATGCGTGTGCAGGCCCGGATATTTGGGCAGCAGGGAAGGGTGGATATTGATCATGCGCTGGCTTTGCGCAGCCACCACTTCGGCCGACAGGATGCGCATGAAACCGGCGCAGATGATCAGGTCGGGCGTCAGCGCATCGATTTCCGCAAACAGGGCATGGTCGAACGCCAGTCGACTGTCGAATGCCTTCGGATTGATCCAGCGTCCCGCGACTGCGGCCGCGGCGGCGATCTCAAGCGCGCCTGCGTTGGCGCGATCGCTGAATACCGCGAGCAACTCGGCGTGCAGGCGTCCCGAGCGCGTGGCTGACATCAGTGCCGCGAGATTGGAGCCGCGTCCGGATGCCAGCACCACGAGGCGCAGTCTGCGGGCGCTGGCCATATCGGTCTGGTCAGCCGGCCGCTCGCCGGCATCGTGTTCAGCCGATGCGGACACGGTCTTCGCTGGTGCAGGTCGTGACGGCACCGATCTCGCAACTGCTCAATCCATGTGCGGTGAGCGCAGCGCGCACGGAGCCGACATCGCTGCGGTCGAGCAGCACGGTGAAGCCGATCCCGCAATTGAACGTCCGCCACATTTCGTTGGCCGCAATTCCACCCTGTCGCTGCAGCCAGTCGAATACCGGCACCTGCGGCAAGGCACTGGCCTCGATGGCGAGACCGAGTCCCTGCGGTACCACCCGGATGATGTTCTCCTTCAGTCCACCACCGGTGATATGCGCCATGGCATGCAGATCAAAGCGCTTGAGCAGGTCCAGCATCGGCTTGACGTACAGGGTGGTCGGCGCCATCAGGGCATCGGCCAGCGTGCCCTCCCCGAGCGCCTGTTCGAGGTCGGCGCCGGTGACCGCAAGCACCTTGCGGATCAGCGAGTAGCCATTGGAATGCGGGCCGCTGGAGGCGACGCCGAGCACGACATCGCCGGCGCGTACCTTGCTGCCATCGAGCAACTCGGATTTTTCGACGGCGCCCACGGAAAATCCGGCAAGGTCGTATTCGCCAGGCGGGTACATGTCCGGCATCTCGGCGGTCTCGCCGCCGATCAGGGCGCAGCCGGCGAGTTCACAGCCGCGTGCGATGCCAGCGATCACCGCGACCGTGGTATCGACATCAAGCTTGCCGGTGGCGAAATAGTCGAGAAAGAACAGCGGCTCGGCGCCCTGCACCAGGATGTCGTTGACACACATGCCGACCAGGTCGATGCCGATGGTGTCGTGCCGGTTGAGCGTCTGCGCCAGCTTCAGTTTGGTACCGACGCCATCGGTGCCGGAAACCAGTACCGGTTCGCGATAGCGGCCGGCGAGTTCGAACAGAGCGCCGAATCCGCCGAGGCCACCGATCACTTCCTTGCGAAAGGTGCGGGCTACCAGAGGCTTGATGCGCTCCACGACCGCCTCGCCGGCGTCGATATCGACACCGGCATCGCGGTAGGTGAGTCCGGCCGGTGCTGCAGGTGTTGAGCTCATGGCGCTGTGCATTGGAAGGGGAGTGCGGAGGATACCAGCCACGATTTGCCGAACTTCGGGCAAACTGGGGATTCGTCCCGATCACGCACCACGCCAGATCGCTGTTGTCCGCAGGGCCGCTGGACCCGCGCAGAAGGGACATCCGAACGCGTTCCTGCCGCACTGGCGCCTCCAGGTCAGGGGTGAAACTCCGCAGGTTTTTGAATGTGTGGCAGGCGGCAAGCTGTCTGGCGAAAGCGAAGTCGTGACTTTCGAGAGCTTCCAGAATGCCGTTTCGTGCGCCAATACCATGGCGATGCATGGGCGCTGAGGCTAAGCTGCGCGCGTTGATCGGAGTCCAGCATGTGCGAATCGAGCCAATGCGCTGAACCCGGCGGCCGCCTGCGCATGCCCCTCCGGGTGTATTGCTGATGCTCAGTCAGCTGCCGCTTTGGGGCCAGAATCTGGCCGCCATCGTCACCCTGCTGTTTGGCCTGCTGGCTTTGGGGCGACCGCGTGGTGTCGCGCATTCGCTGAGTATGGAGCTGCGCGGCTTGCGCGGTCGTGCCGAGTTTCGCATCGGCTTTGGCGGATTCATGATCGGTGCGGCCGGTTTCGTGCTGTGGGCGCAGCATCCACTGGCATTTTCCGTACTCGGGTTTCTCTGGCTGGGCGGCGCGGTGGCGCGGATTCTGGCCTGGATGATCGATCAGCCGGTGCTCGAACGCGCCTATCTGAAGCTGTTTCTGTTTGAACTGACGATGGCCACCCTGCTGCTCTGGCAGCAGGCGCTCAGTGGATTCCAGTCGCCGGACTGATGGCGCCACCATCGGATACGCGACCGCGCTCAAGCCTGCAAGTGTGGGCATCCAACGTATCATTGGCTATCCCGCAATCCGGAGTTGGCATGCAACGCATCCTTGTCGCATTCATCCTGTTGAGCCTGCTCGCTGTATCCACGGCGGCCGACGTCGACATTTTCAGCGGCAGCGCCGTGGTGGCAACGCAGAGCGAAGCCGACCGTGACAGTGGCGCGCGCGCGGCCCTGAAGGAGAGTCTGATCAAGGCCTCCGGCGATGCCAGCATTGCCTATGATCCCGGGTTGCCGGCCGTGCTGGCAGGTGCTTCCGGCCTGCTGCGCTTCCACAGCTATCGCGAAACCATGCAGGCCACCGCCGATGGCGCCAGCGAGCTTCGGCTGCGCCTTGATGCCCAGTTCGATCCGGCGGGTGTCGAAAATGCCCTGCGGATGCTCGGCCGCCCATTGTGGGGACGCCAGCGGCCGACTGCTCTGATCTGGCTGGTGATCGACAACAACGGCAGCAAGCAGATTGTCAGTTCATTCCAGCAGTCGGCGCTGGGTGCGCTCACTTCGGTCGCGGAGTTTCGCGGCCTGCCGATCCAGCTGCCGCGATTGGATGGTGCCGATCTGAATCGGCTTGATCCGGTCACGCTGTGGGATGCGCCACCGGCAACGGTCATTGCCGCCAGCCAGCGCTACAACGCGCGCGTCATCCTGGTCGCGCGTCTGCAAAAACTGCAGGACCGTTGGGACGCGCGCTACACCCTGATCGATGGCCGCGATGCCGAGCACTGGACGGCCAGCGATTCCGCCGCTGCCGGGGTGCTCGCTGCCGCTGTCAACGGTGCGGTCGACCGCGTCGCGCGCCGCTATGCGATCGACACCAGCGAACCCGGCCTCGGCCAGGTCACCGTCTGGGTTGAAGATGTGCGCTCTGCCGCCGACTACGCCACGATCATGGGCTACCTCGGCAAATTGCCGGCGGCGACCGATCTCGCGCCGCAGGCAGCACAGGCGGGCCGCATGCTGCTGCGCATGCAGGTTGCCGTGGGCGCGCAACGCTTCCGCCAGTTGCTGTCCTACGACCGCGTACTGATCTGGGAACCGGCCCCGGCAGCCGACGCCACGGCACCCGGTTTCGTGCTGCGACTGGCCCATTGATGTGGCGTCATCTGCCCAATGCGATTTCACTGGCGCGCGGCCTCTGCGCGCTTCCGGTGGTCTGGCTGATCCTGGCTGACCACTGGCGCGCTGCATTCTGGCTGGCGCTGCTTGCCGGACTGTCCGATCTGGTCGATGGTGCTCTGGCCAAACGCTATGGCTGGCAAAGCCGGCTCGGCGCAGGTCTTGATGGGCTTGCAGACAAGCTGTTGCTGTTTGGCATTTTTCTCGCTCTGGTGCTGGCCGCGCGCCTGCCGCTGTGGTGGTTGCTGCTGGCCTTGCTGCGCGATCTCATCATTGTGGTCGGCGCCTGGTTCTACAACCGTCTGGTCGAGCGCCTGCGGCCGCAGCCCAGCTTGCTGGGCAAGGCTTCGACGGCGGCCCAGATCAGCCTGGCACTGCTGATTCTGGCCAGTACCGCATGGAGCTGGCAGGTCCAGCGCCTCGAACTGGCGGTATTCTGGATCGCCGTGGTGCTCACCGGCGGCAGTGGAATCCACTACATTGTGCATTGGGCCGAGCGCGCCCGCCGCGGCCGCAGCGCGGGAACCGCATGAGCAAGGACCGATCATGATCGAACAACGCAGATGGCAATGGTTGCTGGCCGCTCTGGTGCTGGGTGGCTTGCTGTATTTGTTGGCGCCGGTGCTGACCCCGTTCGCATTGGCGGCGCTGCTCGCCTATCTTGGCGATCCCGTCGTGGATCGGCTGGAGAAGAAATTCTCGCGCACCACCTCGGTGATCATCGTGTTTTCCGGCATGAGTCTGGTCATCGCCGGTGCGCTGGCCCTGCTGATTCCCGAGATCATCCGCCAGGCCGGCGGCTTCCCGGAGCAACTGCAAAAACTGGCGGGCTGGTTCAGCGGCAGTCTGGTGCCGTGGGCGAAGACCCGGCTGGATGTGGATATCAGTGGTGTCGATGTCGGCTCGGTGCTGGAGACCGCGCGCGCGCATCTGCAGGACATCGGCAAGATACTGCCGACCGTTTTTGCTGGCGTCGGCAAATCGAGTGTGGCGGTACTTGGGGTGCTCGCCAATCTGCTGCTGTTGCCGGTGATCACGTTCTATTTTCTGCGTGACTGGGATGTGCTGGTGGCCCGTGTGCAGCACCTGCTGCCGCGTCCGCTGGAACCTACCATCAGTCAACTGGCTCGCGAGTCCGATCAGGTGCTGGGCAGTTTCCTGCGTGGCCAGTTGTCGGTCATGGTGGTGACCGGTGCGCTCTACGCGGTCGGCCTGACCCTGGCCGGTGTGCAATTTGGGTTGCTGATCGGATTTGTCGCGGGTCTGCTCAGCTTCGTACCCTATCTCGGTCCCGGAGTCGGCATCATTGCGGGTGTGATCTCGGCCCTGGTCAGCCCGGGTGATCCCTGGATCAATGTCGCCCTGGTGGCCGCGGTGTTCGGCGTGGGTCAGGTCGTCGAGAGCTTCTTCCTGACGCCCTTGCTGGTCGGAGACAAGATCGGCCTGCATCCGGTCGCGGTGATCTTTGCGGTGATGGCAGGTGGTCAGCTGTTTGGGTTCTTTGGGGTGCTGCTGGCGCTGCCGGTGGCAGCGGTGGTGATGGTGGTACTGCGGCATGCGCACCAGCGCTACCTGCGCAGCACGCTTTACTCGGCCGATCCGGGCGAGGAGGCGGGCCCGGAAGGCAAGCCCGCTGAACGGCTGCCGGATCCCGTTGTCGTGTCCGAGGTGGCGCCTGTTGCGGGATCGGGGACGCCAACAACGTGAGTACCACCACGCCACAGCTTCCCCTGCTGCTGAGGTTTCCGGCACCGCGGCGGTTGCAGGCCTTCGTGACCGGTGACAACGCCGGCGTCGTCGAGACCCTCAGTCGGGTCGCCCATGGCAGCAGCGTGGAAGGCGCTTTTCTCGCAGGCCCCGAGGGGAGTGGCAAGACCCATCTGCTCAGCGCCATGGTGGCGGAAACGCCCGGAGCGTTCTATCTGCCGCTGGCACAACTGGGCGAACAGGCCGAGTTGATGATCTCGTCGATATCTCCGGCATCGCTGATCTGTGTCGATGAGGTCGAGGCAGTCATCGGGCATCGTTCGCGCGAGGTGGCGTTGTTTGATCTGTTCAACCGCGTGCGCGAGGACCGCGGGCGTATCCTGTTCGGCGCGCGTCAGGCGCCAGCGCGCCTTGGGCTGGGGCTACCGGACCTGGTGTCGCGGCTGGCCAGCCTGGTGCAGCTCACGCTGCGCCCGCTGAGCGAGGCGGCGGCGCGTGATGTGCTGGTGCATCGGGCCGAATTGCGCGGCTTCGAGCTGGAGGAAGATGTGCTTGATTTCCTGTTCCGGCGATTTCCGCGCAATCTGGGTGCCATGCTCGAATTGATTGATCAGCTGGATATCGAAAGCCTGGCGCAGCGCCGACGCGTCACCGTGCCCTTCATCCGCAGTCTGTTCGGTCTGCGTGCTCCCGAGTAAGCCGGGTAGTAAGCCGGCTCACCCAGGATTGCGGCGGTAGTTGCGCTTTGCGGGCTGCAGGAGTCCGCGGCCGAAGTGAATCTGCCGGCTCGTCGCCGGCCTCCGCGAGGCGGCTCGCCTGAGCCCGATTCCAGCTCGGCGACATCGCAGAGCAGGTTCCAGGTTGTTTCTTTGCCGGGGAAGCCTCACAATGCGCGTTCTTCGTCGACTGTCGGGGCGTAGCGCAGCCTGGTAGCGCACTTGCCTGGGGGGCAAGGGGTCGCGAGTTCAAATCTCGCCGTCCCGACCAATCGATGCAGCAAAGCCCGCCGGATGCGTCTCCGGCCAGGCTTGAGGAGTTCGAACTTGCGCGCGCTGTACCCGCCCATCGAGCCCTACGACAGCGATCGACTTGCGGTCTCTGACCTGCATACCCTGTACTACGAGCAATGCGGAAATCCCGCCGGCAAGCCGGTGGTGTTCCTGCACGGCGGCCCTGGTGCTGGTTGCGGCCCCGATCATCGGCGTTATTTCGATCCGGCGCGCTATCGCATCGTGCTGTTCGATCAGCGTGGTGCCGGACGATCGACGCCGTTCGCCGAATTGCGCCAGAACACCACCTGGGATCTGGTCGCCGATATCGAGCGACTGCGTCTGCATCTGGGCATCGAACACTGGCAGGTGTTCGGTGGTTCCTGGGGTTCCACACTGGCGCTGGCTTATGCGCAATCGCATCCGGACCGCGTCAGCGAACTGGTGCTGCGCGGCGTCTATCTGCTGCGCCGATTCGAACTTGAGTGGATGTATCAGCATGGCCTCAGCATGATCTGGCCCGAGTTCTGGCAGGACTACATCGCGCCGATTCCGCCCAGCCAGCGTGCCGACATGATCAGCGCCTATCATCGCCAGCTGACCTCCGACGATCGCGCGCTGCGCATGCAGGCCGCGCGCGCCTGGGCGACATGGGAAGGTCGCACTTCGTTTCTGCGCGTCGATGAGAACTTCGTCGCCAGCTTCGGGTCTGATGAAACAGCTGAGGCGGTGGCGCGCATCGAGTGCCACTACTTCATCAACGGAGGCTTCTTCGATCACGACGATCAGCTCCTGCGTCATGCCGATCGACTGGCCGGAATTCCGCTGGTGATGGTGCATGGTCGTTACGATCTGCTGTGTCCGCCGACCAATGCCTGGGAACTGCAGCGGGCAGTGCCCGGTTCCGAGTTGATCTTTGTGGCCGATGCTGGCCATTCAGCGGCCGAACCCGGCATCCGTTCGGCCCTGATCGAAACCACGGATCGCTTTGCAGGCTGAGCGCGCTCCGGTAAGTTTCAGCTTGACCACGCCACCACACCACTGCGGAGAATCTGATGGATATGCTGATCGAGTACGCGCCCTGGGTCAGCCTCGCATTGGGCCTGCTGATTGGCAGTTTTCTCAATGTGGTGATTTTGCGGCTGCCGCCACGGCTGGAGTTCGGCTGGAAGCGCGATGCCCGCGAGATCCTTGAATTGCCCCAGCCCGAGGCCGAACAGGCCCCGCCGGGCATCGTGGTTGAAGGCTCGCATTGCCCCAAATGCAAACACAAGCTGAGCTGGTACGAGAACATCCCGCTGCTGTCCTGGCTGGTACAGAGCGGCCGCTGTCGCGCCTGCAAGGCGTCGATCTCGATCCAGTATCCGCTGATCGAGGCGATGACCGGTGTTGCCTCCTGTCTGGTTGTCTGGAAATTCGGGCTCAGCGCGGAAGCCGCGGTGGCGCTGGCATTCACCTGGATCCTGATTGCGGCCGCGGCGATCGATTTTCGCACCACCCTGCTGCCGGATCAGTTCACCTTGCCCCTGCTCTGGCTTGGTCTGCTGGCTGCCGTCTACGGGCTCTACGTCGATCCGGTGACCGCCATCTGGGGTGCCGTCGTTGGTTATCTCTCGCTGTGGAGCGTGTACTGGGCCTTCAAACTGCTCACCGGCAAGGAGGGCATGGGCTACGGGGATTTCAAACTGCTGGCCGCGCTCGGGGCCTTCTGCGGATGGCAGGGGCTGCTGCCGATCGTGCTGCTGTCGTCGCTGATTGGTGCCGTGATCGGTGGGCTGTTTCTTGTCCTGCGCAACAAGGACAGCCAGACCCAGATCCCCTTCGGTCCGTTCCTGGCAGCGGCGGGCTGGGTGCAGTTCATGTTCGGTAGCCAGATCTCGGCAGCGTATTTCCGTCTGCTCGGACCGGGCTGAGCACGCCGATGGCACAGTTCGCGGTGGCGGTGACCGGCGGTGTCGCCTCAGGCAAATCGGCGGTCTGTGATCGCCTCGCCGCGCTTGGCGCCAGTGTCATCGATGCTGATCTGATCTCGCGTGAGCTGGTGGAGCCGGGCCAGCCGGCCCTGGCCGAGATCGTCGCTGCCTTTGGTGCCGACATGCTCGATGAGCACGGTGCGCTCCGGCGTCGCCTGATGCGTGAGCGAATCTTTGGCGATGCCCCGGCGCGGGCGCGACTGGAAGCCATTCTGCATCCGCGCGTGCGGCTGCTGTTGCGCGAACGCGCGCTGGCGGCGTCAGGCCGCTATGCGGTGCTGGCCATTCCGCTGCTGATTGAAACCGGACACTACAGCTGGCTCGATCGCATTGTGGCGATTGATGTTCCCGAGGCGATCCAGCTGGATCGCCTGATGCAGCGCGATGGCGTCGATATCGGTCTCGCCCAGGCCATGCTGCAGGCGCAGGCGAGTCGCCAGCAGAGACTGGCGATTGCCAGCGATGTGGTGATCAATGATGCCGATCTCGGCACGCTGGAGCGGATCTGTGATCGCCTGCATCACTGGCTGCTTGATCGCGCCATGCAGGCGGCGCGCGGCGACTAGTCTGCCGGGCCTGCCTGCGACTCAATCCACCCAGGCCGCCACCATCACACGCTTGCCGTGCAGCAATTGCTCGTAGGCATCGGCGGGTGGCGGCAGTACCTCGACACGGGCGAAGCCCAGCTTGCGCAGGATCCAGACCAGCGCCTCGACGCTCGGCACCAGGCAGATTCCTGTGGTGCTGGCTTCCGGGCCATGGGTATCGTCGATCTCATCGATGATCCCGAACGAACCCTTCAAGGGCCGCACGAACTTGTAGCTGCCATAGTCGACCATGCCGCTCATGTTCGGCACGACCTGGGTTTCGATGACACACAGCTTGCGGGTCAGCGCGCGCGCCACGCGCAGGGCACCGACCGGATTCTCGAGATGGTAGATCAGGCCGAGAATCAGGCAGACGTCGAATGTGCCGAGCGCGGCGGTATCCAGCGAATGGACGTCGCTGTGGATCAGCTCGATGCGATCGAGGCCGAGGGTATTGCGGATCAGGCCGGCATCGGCGACATGCTCGCTGCGGGCATCGACGCCGACTACGCGGGCGAACCCGCGCTGCGCCAGCTGGCAGGAAAACCAGCCCTGATGGCAGGCCAGATCGATCGCCGTGGCGTCTTCGCGGTTCTGCGGAAAAGTAGCGTCGAGTACCGCGTCGAGCATCGTGCTGCGCGTGTGGTGGATGCCATCGAGCCAGCCGCCGTCGTAGCTGGGCGTGGTCTGTCCGCTCGGCAATTTGAACGGATAGAACCAGGGACGCGACAGCGCCTGCGCTTCCAGTGCGGCGGAGGAAAGAGTTTGGGTCATCTTGCTAGTCCATCCGGTTTGATGCGAAATCCCGGCGTGCGCCGGATATGGTGACGGTGAAGCCGGCGATGACGTCGATCAGGGTCATCAGCAGGATCGCCAGAAAACTGGCATGGGCGAAGCGCGGCATGATCAGGAACTCGACCAGGGCGACCACGAAGACGAGCAGGGAAAACGCATGGTCGGCAATCGATGAGGTGCCGGTGCGGGTGGCCTTGAAGATCTCGAAGTAGAGCAGGACCAAGCCCAGCAGCACCAGCCCATCGCCTGCGGTGACCGCGAGCTGACCGCCGGACGGCAGTGCCGCGCTGAACAGCACATGGCCAAATCCGGCCCCGCTGCCCAGGCCCACCAGATTGGCCAGCAGCAGCACGATGGCAAGCAGGGGAATTGCGGCAAGCATGCGGGCGGTACTCCATCGGGACCAACCATTGTGACGGAGGCCGCAGGCCAAGGAAACCTCTGTGCGAGGACCTGCTACCCCGCTGCCGGCCAACCGCCGTCTGCAGATGCCAGAACCCTCTGGAATTGCAGCCCTCTGCCCGCAGCCGGCTGGCTCAGCCGGTGCGTTTGTTGCGCGGCAGATGACTGACCAGGAACTGCATCTGATCGGCCAGGATATTGCGGTTGCTCAGGATCAGATGCTCGACCCAGCTGGGCCGGTACGGCACCGCGAGCAGGGGCATGCCGGCCTGCTGCGGGGTGCGGCTGCCCTTGCGGACATTGCAGGGCACGCAGGCACTGACCACATTGACCCAGGTATCACGACCGCCACGCGACAGCGGCAGGACATGATCGCGCGTCAGTGCCTGCCGGTGATGGTGGCTGCCGCAGTACATGCAGAGATTGCGATCACGTGCGAACAGGGCGGCATTGGTCAGCGCGGGTGCCGGTTCGAGCAGGCCGGGACGGGCTCGCCCCTTGCCGGCGACGATCGGGTGCAATTCGATCAGGCTCTGCTTGCCGCTGATCCGGTTGTGGCCACCGTGGATCGTCATGCAGGCATCGCCCAGTGTCCAGGCGACCGCGTCGCGCGCGTAAAGGCAGACAGCGTCCTGCCAGCTCATCCAGTCAAGGATTCGCCCATTGGCGTCCAGCGACAGCACCCGTGTCGCATGAACATCCTGGCCGCTTTTCAGATCCAGAAGCATCCAAATCTCCCCAGCAAGCTGATAGCTACTGGTTCCCGAGCATAGCCGAGAATCGTGAGAATTGTAGGCGGTTGCGCGACTTCCGGCACCTCGCGCCGACCGCCGGAGCGGCGCGCGTTCGTCTCAGGCGCCGCCACGCACTATCATGCGCGCCGCTGCTGTTGGCGCCTATCCCGGAAGAACCGCGTGTCCGTTTCCAAGCTTCACTCCCAAGCCGCAGTCTCCGACGAGCCCGGCGAGCGCCAGCAGCAACTGCTGGCCGCGCTGACCGTGCTCGAATCGGTGGCGCTGGATTCCACCGTGCTGGACGTCCTGCCCACGGCCGAGCGCCATCGCTGGCACGCCGCGGTGGCCCAGGTCTATCACCCCGACCCGGTCAGCCGCCGGCAGCGCCTGAAGGCCGCCGAGCGGGCCCGCAATGCCGCGCAGATCCAGCGCGCCGACGCCGCCCTGCATGCCACCGGCATCCGCGCCCTGCGCCGCCAGCCAGTGTTCACCACGCCGAATGTCTTTCCACCGGAAGGGTTCAAGCCCAACGATCTGCATGCAGACGAGCCCGAGCGGCGCGAGCACATCGAGCCGCAGCACTGCTATGTCTGCAAGCAGAAATACACCGAACTGCATCACTTCTACGATCAACTCTGTCCGGGCTGTGCCGCGTTCAATTTCAGCAAGCGCACGGAACTTGCCGACCTGCGCGGGCGGGTTGCCCTGCTGACCGGTGGTCGCGTCAAGATCGGTTATCAAACCGGGCTGAAACTGCTGCGTGCCGGTGCCCGGTTGATCGTCACCACGCGCTTCCCTCGCGATTCCGCGGCACGCTATGCCGAGGAGCCGGACTTCGCCACCTGGTCGGATCGACTCGAAGTCTATGGTCTGGACCTGCGCCATACACCCAGCGTCGAGGCTTTCTGCAGCGAACTGCTCGGCCGCCTCGACCGGCTCGATTTCATCGTCAACAACGCCTGCCAGACCGTGCGCCGTCCACCCGAGTTCTACGCCCACATGATGGCGGCTGAAACCGCGCCGGTCGGCGCGATGCCTGAATCGGTCCGCAAACTGCTCGGCAATTACGAAGGCTTGCGCGGCTATCAATTGATTCCGGATGGCACGCTCGCGGGTGCTGCATTGAGTACGTCCTCGAATGCAAGCCTGGCCGGATTGACCCATGCCGCCGAACTCTCGCAGATGCCGCTGCTGCCCGAAGAACTGCTGGCACAGAAGCATCTGTTCCCCGAGGGTCAACTCGACCAGGATCTGCAGCAGGTGGATCTGCGCGGCCGCAATTCCTGGCGCCTGCTGTTGGCCGAGGTGTCCACGGTCGAATTGCTGGAAGTGCAACTGGTCAACGCTGTCGCCCCCTTCATCATCAATGCGCGACTGAAGCCGCTGCTGCTGCGCACACCAGAGCGCGACAAGCACATCGTCAACGTCTCCGCCGTCGAGGGTCAGTTCTACCGTAATTGCAAGACCACCCGGCATCCGCACACCAATATGGCGAAGGCCGCGCTGAACATGATGACGCGCACCGCCGCGACCGACTATCACAGTGACGGCATCCATATGAACAGCGTCGACACCGGTTGGGTGACCGACGAGGATCCGGCCGAGATCGCCGCCCGCAAGCAGATCCAGGAACGCTTCCATCCGCCGCTCGACATCGTCGACGGCGCCGCCCGCATCCTCGATCCGATCATCAACGGATTCAACACCGGCGAGCACGTCTGGGGACAGTTCCTGAAGGACTATCGCAGTACCGACTGGTGATCCCAGTCGAGGCGCGGCTACTCCTCAACGCCAGCCGCCGCACGGGAGTTCCCTTCTCCCGCATCGCGGGAGACTGACCAAAGGCCGGATGAGGGTGGCTGGGGTAACGGCTACGTCGAATTGCGTTCGGAAGTCAGGCAGGTTTCCCTCACCCTTGCCCTCTCCCGCGCGCGGGAGAGGGGATCAAGCGCAGGTCCATGCAGCGTGCTTTGAGTTCCCTTCTCCCGCTTTGCGGGAGACAGCCGAAGGCGGATGAGGATGGTTGGGGTAACGGCTACGTCGAACTGCGTTCGGAAGTCAGGCAGGTTTCCCTCACCCTTGCCCTCTCCCGCGCGCGGGAGAGGGGATCAAACCGGGGTCGCCGGGTCCTTGATTTCCCTTCTCCCGCTTTGCGGGAGACCGCCGAAGGCGGATGAGGATGGCTGGGGTAACGGCTACGTCGAACTGCGTTCGGAAGTCAGGCAGGTTTCCCTCACCCTTGCCCTCTCCCGCGCGCGGGAGAGGGGATCAAGCGCAGGTCCATGCAGCGTGCTTTGAGTTCCCTTCTCCCGCTTTGCGGGAGAAGGTGGCCCGAAGGGCCGGATGAGGGTGGTTGGGGTAACGGCTACGTCGAACTGCGTTCGGAAGTCAGGCAGGTTTCCCTCACCCTTGCCCTCTCCCGCGCGCGGGAGAGGGGATCAAGCGCAGGTCCATGCAGCGTGCTTCGAGTTCCCTTCTCCCGCTTTGCGGGAGAAGGGGGCCCGAAGGGCCGGATGAGGGTGGTTGGGGTAACGGCTACGTCGAACTGCGTTCGGAAGTCAGGCAGGTTTCCCTCACCCTTGCCCTCTCCCGCGCGCGGGAGAGGGGAACAAGCGCAGGTCCATGCAGCGTGCTTTGAGTTCCCTTCTCCCGCTTTGCGGGAGAAGGTGGCCCGAAGGGCCGGATGAGGGTGGTTGGGGTAACGGCTA
>JALHNO010000006.1 GCA_022843465.1 Pseudomonadota bacterium
CGCTGCGCGGGATCCGCCCTACAGAAGAGTCGCGTAGGTCGGGTCCCGCGCAGCGGTACCCGACGTCGGGACCCCGGCTGCATCCATCAGAACGAATGTCCGCTCCGGCGGCAACGAGCCTGCCGACGAACGGTCTGCCGAACGAGCATGCGGCGGATACCGCTGCGCGGGATCCGCCCCACAGAAGAGCGCGGTCGGCATCCCGGTGCGGTGTCGGGTAAGCTGCTTGGATCAGCGCGCCGCCAGATTGAGAAAATCCGGGCTGACAATCAGGCGCGCCGCTTCCAGGCGCAGACGGGCGGCGGGCAGCAGTTCGTGCAATTGCGCCTTCTCGTCGCGTGCTGCGGTGATTTCCTCTTCACGAACCGCAGGATTGACGCGGGCGAGCGCTTCGAGTCGCGCGATTTCCTGGTCGAGTTGCTCGTCGGCGTGCGCGGCCGCGGCCTCGATCTCGCGCCGTGCCTTGCGTTCGCATTCTGCACTCGCGGTCTTCAGCATCGCCGGCACCAGCTGTGCCAGGACTTTGCGGAACTTGCTGAGGTCGACAATGCTGTCGCCGGCGCGGCGCATGGCTTCGTCCGAGCGTCTGAAATTGGCGCGCTCGCTGAGCCGGCTGTCGATCACCACGCGGATCGGCATGGCCGGCAGAAAGCGATCGACATGCAGTGCCGCCGGTGCCACGCACTCGAGGACAAAGATGGCTTCGAGCAGGGCACTGCGTGCCGGCAATTCCGGATCGACCAGGAAGGCGGCATTGCCGGTTTCCGACGAGAGCAGCAGGTCGAGCGCGCCCTGGATCATCGGATGATCCAGGCGCAGGAACAGCAGGTCTTCGCGCGACAGCGCGCGCGCGCGTTCGAAAGTAGCCTGGCGCGCGCCGTTCTCGAATCCCGGAAACGCCTCGGTGCTGAGGTATTCGGGGTCGAGCAGCCAGTCGTCATCGTTGAGCTCTTCGGCATTGACGCCGAACTGCTCGAACATCCGGATGATGAAGGCGTCGTTCCCCGGATTGCTGTCGTCCTGGCCCAGTGCGTGCAGCAGACGGCCATCGCCGGCGGCGCGCTGGGTTGCCATCTCGAGCAGGCGATCACGGCCATTCTGGATGGCGGCGGCCAGTTCGCTGTGGGCAGCGCGCGTCTGTGCCACCAGGGAATCCAGCAGCTCTTCGGCGGCAGACTGGCGCAAGGCGAAGGCGCGCGCCGCTTCGATCAGGCCGTCACCGAACCGGCGCAGCAACTCACGGCCATCCTGCGGTGAGGAACGGAACGCATCGAGTCCTTCGTCATACCAGCGCATCAGCGCGTGCTGTGCGGTATCGGCGAAGCAGGCGAAGTGGATATTGACGTCCTCCTTCTGGCCGATCCGGTCGAGTCGACCGATGCGCTGCTCCAGCTGATCGGGGTCGGGCGGCAGATCCCACAGCACCAGATGATGGGCAAACTGGAAATTGCGTCCTTCCGATCCGATTTCGGCACAGAGCAGCAGACGCGCGCCATCCGGTTGCGCGAAAAACGCAGCATTGCGATCGCGCTGGACGATGCTCATGCCTTCGTGGAAGCGGGCGATGCCGACGCCGCTGCGCAGACGCAGGGATTCTTCCAGCGCCAGCACCTTGGCCTGGGTCCGGCAGATCAGCAGAAATTTTTCGGCAGGAAAGCGTTCCAGCAGGGCGACCAGCCAGTCCAGGCGCGGGTCCTTGTTGAAATTGAGCGGCAGCGCATGCGCTTCTTCATCGACATCGCTGAGAAACTCGGCGAGCAGATGGCCGTGCAGTTCTTCATCCTCACCATCCAGCGGCAGCAGTTCGAGGTGGGCCACGCGCTGCGGAAACCCGCCGACGACAGCGCGTCGATTGCGGAACATCACGCGGCCGGTGCCATGGCGGTCGATCAGGGCGTCGAGCAGTTCATCGCGGGCGGAATCCTGCAGCAGGCGCTCGGCCTCGTCGCCGAGCAGTTCCTGCAGGGAGGCCGTCTGCGCTCCGGTCAGTGGCAGGCCATCGGCAATGGCCGATGCGATTGCCGACAGCGCGGCGAAGCGGGTGCCCTCGTGCTGGAAGGCCTCCAGGTCGTGATAGCGGGCCGGATCGAGCAGGCGCAGACGTGCGAAGTGCCCACTTCGGCCGAGTTGTTCGGGCGTTGCGGTCAGCAGCACGACACCCGGCGTGCGCTTGGCCAGGGCCTCGACCAGGACATATTCGGCGCTTTCCTCTTCCGGCGACCAGGCCAGATGATGCGCTTCATCGACCACCATCAGGTCCCAGCCAGCGCGCACCAGCAGGCGGGCGCGTTCGGGGTCGTGCACCAGAAAGGCGCTGTCGGTGATGACCAACTGCTCGTCCTGGAAGGGATTGCGGCCGTCTTCCGATTGCGCGATGGCATCGCAGCGTTCGGCGTCGAAGATGGCAAAGTTCAGATTGAATCGGCGCAGCAGTTCGACAAACCACTGATACACCAGTGGCTCGGGCACCAGCACCAGCACGCGGCCGACGCGGCCGGTGGCGATCTGGCGGGCGATGATCATGCCGGCCTCAATGGTCTTGCCCATGCCGACTTCGTCCGCCAGCAGGATGCGCGGCGGCCGCCGCTCGGCGGCGACCTGGGCGACGCGCAATTGATGGCCGATCAGATCGACGCGCGCACTCATCAGCCCATAGGCGCTGCTGCGGCGCGCGTCGGCGCGGCGCCTGAGGGCTTCGAAGCGGAATTCGAACTGGTCGTTGCGATCAATCCGGCCCTGGGCCAGTCGATCCTCGGCCTTGGAGATGCTCTGCAGATCGTCCAGTTCGGACTCGCTCAGGCGACCCTGGGCATGGCGATACTGCAACAGGCCCTCGATCGTCTCGACTTCGGTGATCACGAACTGCTTGCCATGCGCGGTGAGGATGTCACCGGCGCGAAACTGGGCGCGCGTCAGTGGCGCTGATTGCTGGGCGTACTGGCGCAGGGTGCCGCTGCGGGCAAACAGCACCTGCAGCATGCGGCCTTCTACGCGAAGAACCGTTCCCAATCCAAGTTCAGGCTCGGCATTGGAGATCCAGCGCTGGCCGGGAAAGAACTGGTGCATGAGGAGATCGACAGTCTTGGGCCGCCGATTATGACCATTCGCGCCCGAGAGGGGTAGGCGCGATTGTGCGGTTGCCCCGGCGATCGCGCGGAATCAGGCAATTGCGACGATTATTGACACCCCTGTGGTGTCCGTAGCCTGCGACGATGCGCGAACGCATCGTCACCGGCAATGCGGCTTACGCCAGAAAGCCGAGGTGGTGGTTGTTGACCGCACCGAAGCGGGATACGTTGGGGAAGATCAGGTCGCGGTCGGAACTCTGCAGGCCGTACCAGCGCGCCAGTGTCCAGGCGTACTGGTCGCAGGACGTGGTCGGAATCATCTGGCCCCAGCCGGCATCGTCGGGATTGTTGTTGGCGAGCAGGCTGGGGAAGTTGCCGTAGTAGCGACGGCCCTGGACGGCACCGCCGACGACGAACTGGTGTCCGCCCCAGCCATGGTCGGTGCCGACGCCGGCATTGCCCGATAGCGTGCGGCCAAATTCCGATGCGGTAAACGCCGTGACGTTCTGCTCCAGACCCATCGCAACGGTGGCCTGATAGAAGGCACTGAGTCCGCGCGAGACCGAGTTCATCAGGCTGGCATGATCAGCGAGCTGCGTCTGGTGGGTGTCGAATCCGCCGATGCCGACGAAGAAGATCTGGCGCACCATGCCGAGTTCGGCGCGTCGATTGATCAGTCTTGCCACCATCCGCAGTTGCGCGCCCAGCGAGTCGAGCGTGTTGCCATTGCTGCCAAAGGCATAGCTGAAGTTGGATTCCATCGTGGTGTTCAGCGGCAGCGACAGCGCCGAATCGATCTGCTCATAGGTCCCGACGGTGCGCCTGACCTGGGCGGCGTAGGCGCGCTCCAGCGGATGCGCCTGGTTGGCATTGAGAAGCGCATTGAAGACTGCGCGTCGCGCCTGCTGTCCCGGCGGCCAGGTGCTGCTGCTGTCCATCTGGATGCCTTCGACGCCATCGGGACTGATGAAGTACGGGATGACCTCCTGGCCGGCTTCGAAGACGTTTTCGCCATCAAGCGAGATATTCATCGACAGCGTGGGATTCTGTCCGGCGACATCGGTCAGGTCGGCGAGCCGGCCGCCCCAGCCCAGGCGGCTCAGGGTATCGGCGCTCGGCGTCTGCCAGAACACGGTCTGATCCGAATGCGAGAACAGCTGCGGCGGCACCGGCACCGACTCGTTCTGGTACTGCGCCTTGGTGATCGGGTACAGCAGCGGGCCGGCGTTTGCCACGATGGCGACCGGGCTGGTGGTCTGGTTGAACAGATCCGCCAGGTGGCTCATCGACGGATGCAGGCCATAGACGCCACCATCGGATGCTGGATTGATCGGGTTGAGCGGGCGCAGCTGAGCTGATGGCAAGGCGATGGCGCCACGGGTAGCCGAGTAGGTCGTGTAATGCGATCCGCTGCGCGGCACCACCATATTGCAGGAGTCGTTGCCGCCGTACATGTACAGGCAGACCAGGGCTCGGTAGTCATTGCCGCCGCCGAGCACGATTCTCGGGGTGGCGGCATGAGCCAGCTGCATCTGGGTGACCAGCGAGCTGAAGGCGGCACCGGATACGGCGGCGCAGACGGAATTGCGGACAAAGTCGCGACGTTTCATGGCGGGCTCACTTCTCGATGATGTATTCGGGCGAAGTCACGATCAGGCTCAGTGCATCGGTGACACGCCGATAGCCGTTGTAGTCGCCCACCGGAACGCTGACGATGTAATTGCGCAGCGTGGTCCGCATCGAGGCACTCATGGTGCCGCCCATCAGCAGGACATCGAGGTGCTCCAGCAACTGGTCGGGACTGTTGCGCATGCCTCGCTCAAGCTCGAAGCTGAGCCGGGTGCCATCGAAGTCGGGCGGGATCGCGCCGACATGCATATCGGTGGCGAACCACTCGATCAGGTTTTTGAAGCGGGTGACGTAGGTGTCGGTTTCGATCTGGAACTCCGGCGACAGCAGACCAGCCTGGGCGACGTCGGGTCCTGGCGCGGCGTAGTTGGGCAGATAGAAATTGAACACGGTCGGTGAATGCAGTGGCATCACCGGCGTGTGGTACGGCCAGTGCAGGTACCAGTCATCGAAGCGGCCATCGGGATCGCTGGCGCCAAAGGCACGCCAGATCTGGGTCCAGCGCAGCGCTTGTTCGCGCATCTTGCCGCCTGTGGAGCCGCCAGTGACTGGCCGCGCCCTGGCCTCCGGGTCCATCACGATGGCACGCACAACCGCGCGCAGATCGCCGCGCACGCCAGAGCCGTTGTTGTTGAACACGGTGGCGACGCGCTGCACATAGGCAGGGCTCGGATTGCTCGAGACCAGGCGCTGGATCAGCAACTTGCTGAAGAATGGACCGACATTCGGGTGGTTGAAGATATTGTTGAGCGCGGTCGTCATGTTGTCGCGCACGGTCTGCACCGTGGCAGTCGGACGATTGCCCGCTGGCATGATGCCGCCGGGCAAGCTCACGCCGCTGTAGTTCAGCAATTGCTTGCTGCCTTCGACCGCGTGGAACTCCACGTTCGGGCCCATCGGCTGCAGCCAGCCCTCGCCATTTTCACCGGGGCCGCACCACTGCCAGTTGTTGGCCGGACAGTTGAACCACTTCCAGCCGGTGAACACATGGGCGAAGCCGGCAATGGTTTCCTGGTTGTACGTCGGTACCGGCTGACCGCCGACCAGCACCCGGGTGCCGTCGAGGTTCAGCTGCACCAGTCCAATCGAGAACAGCTGCATGATTTCGCGCGCGTAATTCTCGTCGGGGCGCAGGTTGATCGCAGGATCGGGCTTGCGATTGCCGAACATCGACAGGTAGTGGCCCATGATCGGATGCAGGGTGACGTTCTCGAGCAGCGTGCGGTAGTTGCCGAAGGCACCTGTGCCGAGCATGTCGTAGTAATGCGTCAGCCCGAACGGCTGCCCTTCCAGTGCGCCGGATTGATCGGAGGTCACCAGGATTTCGCTGAGCGCGAACATCAGCCGTTGCCGCAACTGGTCTGGTGCCGTCAGCGCGCGCTGCATCCAGGCTTCATGGCGGATGTTGTGGTAAATGTCGACCTGCTGCGCCTGCAGGTTCTGCAGGTAGGGGCGGTGCGCAGTCAACGGCATCGCGAACTGCTCGTTGAGCCAGGCGTTGTAGCCGATCTGGCGCAGTCGCCTGATCTCCGGAACGGTTGCGCCGAAGGTGGTCTGGCTCAGAAAACGGGAGGCTTCGTAGTCGTTGTACGGACCCTCGGGCGACTCGTCGAAACTTGCGGTGAACAGCAGGTCACCGGCGATCACCATCGATGAGCAGCAAAGGCTCAGAAGCAGTGCGGCCATCGGCGCGCAGAAACAGCGGACAGCAAGACGTTTCATTCACGACCCCCAGAAGAATCGGCGCTGATTCTGCGCGATTAATCCGGCCGAAACCTTGATCCGCGGCACGAATCGCGGACCTGAGGGCAGCATGTCGTGACCCCACAAGATCTTTCAGATCAGGGGTTTGCAGATGCCTGGGTGACCGCCGGTAGCAGCGCGGCGACCAGCGGCAGGAAGCCGATGACGCCGCTGCCGCGTTCCTGCATTGGCCGGGGACCGGCGGTGTGTCTAGAAATAGAGGCGCAGTCCGGTGCGCAGATTGCGTCCGGGTAGCGGTGCCACGTCCTTCAGGAACGATGTGTGCACATGGGCGCGGCGATCACCGAGGTTGCTGCCGTCGGCAAACCATTCCCATTCGCTGCCGCCGACGTTGAAGGCGTAGGAGACGTGGGCATGGATCAGGGTGTAGCCGGTGGTTGTGCTCTCGAAGGCCGCGACTCTGTCCTGCTCGGCGTAATGCACGGCGCCGATGCGGGCGCGCCATCCGGACAGGTCCCAGTTGAGATCGGCGCCGAGTCGCTGCGGCGCCATCCGCGGCAGATTTTCGCCCGAAGCGAGGGTTCCGCGCACAGTGTCGCCAAACAGGCGCAGTTCGAAGCGGCCGGCGGAAAAATCGCCGAGGACCGATTTCAGCTCGAACTCCGCGCCACGGAAGCGGGCGTCGGCCTGACTCCACTGACGCAACGGAAGCTCATCCTCGAAAGTGCCGGTTTCTTCGAGGTAGATGAAGTCGTGGAAGCGGTTGCGGTACAGCGACAACTTGAAGTGCAGGCCGTCGCCGTCGTAATGCAGACCCAGCTCGGCCTGGCGTGCGGTTTCGATATCGAGCGCGGGATCGCCACGCTCGAAGCCGGCGGTCGCGATGTGCGGTCCATCGGCGTAGAGCTCTTCGGCCACCGGCGAGCGCTCGGCATGATCGAAGCCTGCCGCCAGACTCCAGCGCTCACCCAGTCGCCAGGCGGCACTCAGCGATGCGCTTTGGGCGTGATGACGTACGTCGCCGAGCGCGCCGGCAGCGACCTCTTGTTGATCGTGGCGCAGGCCGAGTTCAAGGTCGAAGGGTCCTGAGCTGAATCGTTCAATGGCGAACACGCCCCAGTCGCTGGTTTCGGTCGGCGGGATGAAGGCCTCTTCGCCAATGGCCAGCAGATCGCGTGCGCCAAACTGCGCGCCAAAGGCGCCGCGCCACGCCCCCAGTGCGGCGTGGGTGAACTCCAGGCGGGTCTCGTGGCTGTCCAGATCAAAACGGGTGCCGACTTCGTCGCCTTCGAGTTCCACATGCCGATAGTCGTTCTGGCTGAACTTGATCAGGGCCCGTTCGATGCCAGGAATCGGGTTGTCGAGGGCGGCCTTGGTATCGGCGCGGGTTTGCCGCATGTCGATGCGCACGGCCTCGGCGCCTTCGTCATCGCCCGCTGGGATTCCGTAGCGCGACTCGAATCGTGAAACAGCGGCGCCAGCAAACCCCCGCGCGCCGAACAGGCTGCCGCCGAGGGCGCCACCGCGACTGTGCAGGGCGCTGTTGCTGATCTCGCCCGCAGGCGCGTCGAAATCGTCGGAATTGCGTTCGAACACATCGACGTGCAGGCTGGCTCGCTCGCTTCCGGCATCCAGTCGCGCCATTCCCGACCGGGTATTGGCTACGCTGTCGCCAGCCAGTTCGGCGCGACCGCGGAGGCCGGGTTCGGCCTGCTCAGGGATACGTCCGTCGACGACATTGACCACGCCGCCAATCGCACCCGAACCAAAGAACAGCGTAGACGGGCCCTTCAGGATCTCGATCTGATCCGCAAGGAACGGGTCCACCGTGGTCGCGTGATCGACGCTGACGGCTGAGGCATCAAGACCTGAAGCGCCGTTGGCCAGCACCTGGATGCGCGCGCCATCGAGACCGCGAATGATCGGGCGTCCGACGCCAGGCCCGAAGTAGGAGCTCTGCACGCCGGTCTGGCGGGCAACCGATTCGCCGATGGTCGTGCTCCGCTGATCCTCCAGGTCGGCTCCGGCGATGACCTCGGTGGGCTGCACCGGATCGTGTGCGGCCCGCTGCAGCGGATCGGCGGTGACCAGGATTTCGCTGAGTTCCTTTTCGTGACCGCGGGCAGAGGCGCGGTCGGCCTGCTCGGCCTGGGCGGCGGGCGTCATTGCGATGAACAGGGGCAGCAGGCCAAGCACGGGGTAGCGCACGGGGAGCATCCGGAGATTCCAAACCAGGGAAGTTATGTTATAGTATTACCCATCAAGGTCGTCAAGCATCTGTCGTCATTCAGCTGGACCTCACCCGCATTCACTCTGTTACGCTATAACTTACATATGACCACGACAAAGTGCCGTCACCACGCTCATCCGCATGCGCACGCCCGCTGGCTGCCGCGCATGGATGCTTTTGGCTCACTCGCAGCGCTGATCTGTGCGGTGCACTGTGCCTTTCTGCCCCTGGCCGCGGTGGCCATGCCGCTGGCCGCTGTTGAAGTGGTGGGTGATCACCGGCTGGAGTTGTACTTTGTCGCTTTCGCCAGCCTGTTTGGTGCCCTGGTGCTGGCCAGTGGACTGTCCCGCTCGCGTCGCAGAGGCGTGTCGGCTCTGTTTCTGAGCGCCGTGCTGCTGCTCGCCCTGGGCGTTTCAGTGCATGCATCGGACCTGGTGCACGCCCTGCTGATGGTGATCGGTGGACTCTCGCTGGGTGCCGCGCACGCACTCAATCGTCACTCGGTGCTGAGCCATGACGACGCCGAGGTGCTCTGGCAGCGCCTGCGTCCTGCCCGCGCTCTTGAGTCCAAGGCCATTGATTGAGCGGCAATTGCTGCTAGCCTTCGCAACCCAAGAATCAATCCGGAGTAGCAGCAAGATGGGCAAGGGTGACCGCAAGACCCGCAAGGGCAAGATTTCGATCCGCAGCTATGGCAATGCGCGCCCGCATACCGAGAAGAAGGATGCTGTGGCCAAGCCGGCTTCGGCTGCGCCCAAGGCTGCTGCCAAGCCAGCTGCTGCCAAGAAGGCGCCGGCAAAAAAGAAGGCCTGATTCCCCAGCGGGAGTCCGCCAGCGAACGGGGCCCTGCGGGGCCCTGTCTGCTTTTTGGGGTCGGATCATCGCCGTTCGCGACCAGCGATCCAGATCGAATGCGGGCCCGGTGCGCCGATCCAGTACGAAAGCTCCGCCGGGCTGTTCATGTTCCAGATTGCAAGATCGGCGTCGAAACCACACTGCAGGCGGCCCTTTCTGTCCGCGAGCCCCAGGGCGCGGGCAGCATGGATGGTCACGCCTGCGAAGGTCTCCGCTGGAGTCAGCCGGAACAGGGTGCAGGCCTGGTTCATCGCCATCCGCAGTGAGCAGACCGGCGAGGTGCCGGGATTGAGATCCGTGGAAACCGCCATCGCGACGCCGGCATGGCGCAGTGCATTGATCGGCGGCAGTGTGGTTTCGCGCAGGCAGTAGAACGCGCCCGGTAGCAGCACCGCGACGGTGCCGTGCTCGGCCATCGCGGCGACTGCAGCCGGGCCGCTGTACTCGATATGATCGGCAGAGCGTCCATCGAATTCCGCGCACAGCGCGGCACCGCCGAGGTCGGAAAGTTGATCCGCGTGCAGCTTTACCGGCACACCCAGGGACCGTGCCTTTACAAACAGGCGGCGCACCTCGTCCGCGCTGAACGCAATGCCCTCGCAGAACGCATCGACAGCATCGACCAGCCCCTCCGCATGGAGTGCCGGCAACCAATCCTCGATGACGGCGCTGACGTACGCATCGCGCCGCTCGCTGAACTCCGGTGGCAGGGCATGCAGGCCAAGAAACGTCGCCTGCACTTCGATACCAAGCGCGGCCGCCAGCCGCCGCGCGGTCTGCAACATGCGCCGCTCGCTGTCCAGGTTCAGGCCATAGCCCGACTTGATCTCGATGCAGGTGACGCCGTCATCGAGCAGGGCGCGTGCACGCACCAGGGACTGTGCCAACAGTTCATCGTCCGAGGCTGCACGGGTGGCACGCACCGTTGAGGCGATGCCACCACCGGCACGCGCAATCTGCTGATAATCGGCACCACCCAGACGCAGTTCAAATTCGTCGGCGCGATTGCCGGCGAACACCAGATGGGTATGGCAGTCGATCAGGCCCGGCGTCACCATTCGGCCAGCAAGATCATGCAGGTGCTCCGCGCATTGCGCTGCTGCAAACGGCAGCTCGGACATCGAACCGCAAAAGACGATCTGGTGGCCGGCGATGCCAATCGCGGCCGATTCGGTGATCGCATAGCCACGACCATCGGGGCGCGGATCGACCGCGCGGCAGTTGTACAGCAGATGGTCCCAGCGAACTTCTCCAGTCTTCATGCGCATGGCCTGGCAAAGCCGGGATTCTATCCTGCGCTGGTAGGAGCCGGGCCGACGCTGTGCGAACATTCGCGCCAGTGCAATCTGGCCCAATCATGACCCTCTACACAGCAGACCATCTCTGGACACCGGAGGGATTCGTTTCCGGGCAGCGTGCCTCAACATCTACCGATGACGCCGCAGAGCGTGTACGCCTTGGCAGTGTCGCGCTGCCCGGAATCGTCAATGCGCACTCGCATGCATTCCAGCGTGCGATGGCCGGATTGGCCGAGTACCAGACCGATCCCAGCGACAACTTCTGGACCTGGCGCGAAACCATGTATCGCTTTGCCGGTCTGGTCGAGCCGGAGGATCTCTACGCCATCGCCGCCCAGCTCTATGTCGAAATGCTGGAAGCAGGCTATACCCGGGTCTGCGAATTCCACTATCTGCATCATCAGACCGGTGGTCGCCCCTATGCCGATCCTGCCGCCATGTCGCAGGCCGTGCTGGCGGCCGCGCGCGACACCGGTATTGCGATCACCCTGCTGCCCGTGCTGTATATGGCGGGTGGCTTTGATGGCCGCGCGCTGAGCCAACGCCAGCAACGGTTTTCGCACAGTGTCGATTCGTTTCTGCAACTGCTGTCGCGGCTGCGCGCGCACGAGGATCCGCAGTGCACGATCGGCATCGCCCTGCATTCCTTGCGGGCGGTGCCGCCAGCCGCGCTTGCCGAGGTGCTCGCGGCGGAGGCTGGCCATGCCCGGCCAATCCATATCCACATCGCCGAACAGATGCCTGAGGTTTCCGAGTGCCTGACTCTGCGTGGTCAGCGACCGGTCGCCTGGCTGCTCGACCATGCTACGGTCGATGCGCGCTGGTCACTGGTTCATGCCACGCATATGGACGCCGCCGAGATCGTCGCCAGCGCAAGCTCGGGCGCCACGGTGGCCGTGTGCCCGACGACCGAGGCCAATCTCGGCGATGGGATATTTCCGCTGCAACCCTATCTCGCCGCCGGTGGCGCAATCTCGATCGGCTCGGACAGTCATGTCTCGATTTCTCCGGTCGAGGAACTGCGCTGGCTGGAGTATGCGCAACGGCTGCAGGCGATGCGCCGCAACGTCGCGGTGGGCACAGGGCAGGCGCATGTCGGCGCCAACCTGTTCGCCGCGATTCAGCATGGTGGGCAGAAATCCGCGCACGGAAACACGGCCATGCCAGCAGAAGCCGACTTCATCGCGCTTGACGACGCGCATCCTCTGCTGTGTGCGCGTCTACCCGAACAGATTCTCGATGCCTGGGTGTTTTCCGGCAACCGGCCCTTGGTGCGCGATGTCATGGCCGGTGGCCGCTGGATCGTCCGTGACGGCATGCATCCCAGGCGTGAAAAGGTCGCAGAGGATTACCGCCGTGTCCTGGCAAAGCTGCTTGCGCAGATGTGAGCAGTGCGCGATTCCGTTGCTGCGCAGTCACCGCGAATCAGGCCGCGATCCGCGACTCGTGCTCCAGCAGCCAGCGCTTGCGCTCGATACCACCGCCGAAGCCGGTCAGGCTGCCATTGGCACCGATCACGCGATGACAGGGCACGATGATCGGTATCGGATTGCGGCCATTGGCGAGCCCGACTGCGCGCATTGCCTTGGGGTTCTCGATGCGTCGTGCCAGTTCGGCATAGCTGATCGTGCCGGCATAGGGAATGCGCCGCAGCTCTCCCCATACCCTGCGCTGGAATTCGGTGCCGGTGGCATCGAGGTCGAGCTCGAAGTGCTGACGCGCGCCGGCAAAATAGGCGTCCAGCTGATCGCGGACCGGGCGCAGGCGCTGGCCATCCTGCCGCCAGATTCCCCTTCGCACATGCGGGTGGCGTTCCTCGGCGAAGCCGACATGCACCAGGGCGCCGGCGCGCTGGGCAATCAGCAGGCTGCCGATCGGTGTCGGCATGCTGTCGTACCAGGTGATTTCATCGGTCATTGTGCTTGCTCGCTTGTTGCCAGAGTTGGATGACGGCGTAGCCGCGCCAGGGTCGCCAGACCTCGGCGCGGGCGCGCAATGCTTTTTCGGTCAGCGCGCTATCGCCGATTGCTGCCTGCCTGCGCAGGATCAGATCGCCGGCCGGGAAGGCGTCTGGATGCGAGAGCGCGCGCAGTGCGATGTAATGCGCGGTCCAGTCGCCGATGCCGGGCAGTGCCGTGGCGCTGGCGACAAAGTGTTCGAGGGACTGGTCGGTAGCGAAGTGCAATCTGCCCTCGGCAACCGCGCGTGCCAGCGCGCGCAATGTCTGGGCGCGACTGCGGATGATGCCGATCGACTCGAGATCGGCATCGGCCAGTTGCTCCGGCGTCGGAAAACGCGCAATCATCGCGGCGTTGGCGAGACTGACCGATTCGCCAAAGCGCGCCACCAGCCGGCGCGCGAACGTCGTGGTTGCGGCTACCGAGATCTGCTGGCCAAGTACCGCGCGGATCGCCACTTCAAATCCATCATAGCCGCCGGGAATGCGCAGGCCCGGATTGAAGGCGCGCTTGCCGGCGAACAGGGCATCGGCCCTCAGCACCCCGGTGACGCTGGCCGGGTCGGCATCGAGATCGAACATGCGACGGATTCGACGCACGCAGTCATGCAGGTCGACGGCGTCGACATTGTGCGCGGTCACGCGCAGGGCATGTTCGCCGGGATACTGCGCGACTTCGATCCAGGCTTCCCCACCTGATCGTGCCCAGCGTCGCCGGTAACAGCCGTGGGTCACGTCCTCGAGGTCAGGGATTGTGCGACCCGCCAGAAATCCCAGGCTGGCGGCGAAATCAAACGGCGGCCGATACGCCAGCTTCAGTTGCAGGCGATCATTGCGCTGAACGGCATCACTTCCGGCGCGCAGCCGGCTCGGCGGCATCCGGTAGGCATCCTGGAACGCGGCGTTGAACCGGCGCAGGCTGCCAAAGCCCGAAGCCAACGCAATATCGATCATCGAAAGCGATGTCTCGGAGAGCAACTGCTTGGCAAACAGCAGGCGCTGGGTGGTCGCGACGGCAACCGGCGAGGCACCGAACTGCTGATCGAACAATCGCCGCAGTTGACGCGCGCCGATTCCGAGTCGCGCCGATACGGCCTCGACGCCGCCTTCCTGCAGTACGCCTTCGTTGATCGCGCGCAATGCCCGCGCCACATGGTCATCGGCGCGACGCCAACTCGCGCTGCCCGGCGCCAGTTCCGGCCGGCAGCGCAGGCAGGGGCGAAACCCGGCGGCCTCGGCAGCAGCGGCATTGGCGAAGTAGCGGATATTGCCGGGCTTCGGTGCCGGTGCCGGACAGACCGGGCGGCAGTAGATGCGGGTACTGGTGACCGCCGTAAAGAACAGACCGTCGAAACGCGGATCGCGCGAGCGCCGTGCCTGATCGCAGATGCGGCTGTCGGGTAGGGGTTGCGGCGTGTTCATGGCGCGAATCTTGGCATGCAGGCCTGGCCGATGCTCGCCGTTTTCGGACATCAATGCCCTGCATCGACGGCCGCAGAATGGCCGCCGCCGCGGCAGCGGGAACACACGGCAAGCCGTGTTCCGCGCGCGCATCGTGGCCGGGCCCCGACAATGCGATAATCATCGCCTTCCGTTGCCACCGGCCCACGACATGAATGCTTCGAATGCCCGTTCCGATGCCACCCGCGTGATTCGCGCACCGCGCGGCAGCCAGCTCAGTTGCAAGAGCTGGCTCAGCGAAGCGGCCTATCGGATGATCCAGAACAACCTCGATCCCGAGGTCGCCGAGAATCCCGCCGAGCTGGTGGTCTATGGCGGTATTGGTCGCGCTGCGCGCGACTGGCAAAGTTATGACGCCATCCTGCGCTCGCTGCGCGAACTCGAGGACGACCAGACGCTGTTGATCCAGTCCGGAAAGCCGGTCGGCATTTTCCCCACGCATGCCGATGCACCGCGGGTGCTGCTGGCGAATTCCAATCTGGTGCCGGCGTGGTCGACCTGGGAACACTTCCACGAACTCGATCGCAAGGGTTTGATGATGTATGGCCAGATGACCGCGGGCAGCTGGATCTACATCGGCTCGCAGGGCATCGTGCAGGGAACCTATGAGACCTTTGTCGAGATGGGTCGTCAGCACTACAACGGCAATCTCGTCGGACGCTGGATTCTGACCGCCGGGCTCGGTGGCATGGGCGGCGCGCAGCCGCTGGCGGCTTCATTGGCGGGTGCCTGCTCATTGAATATCGAATGTCAGCAGTCGCGCATCGATATGCGCCTGCGCACCCGCTATGTCGACGAACAGGCGGCCGATCTGGATGACGCGCTGGCGCGTATCGCGCGCTACACCGCCGAAGGCAAGGCGATCTCGATCGCATTGCTCGGCAATGCGGCCGAAATTCTGCCGGAAATGGTTCGCCGTGGCGTGCGCCCGGATGCAGTGACCGACCAGACTTCCGCGCACGATCCGGTCAATGGCTACTTGCCTGCTGGCTGGTCGATCGAGCAATGGCTGGAGCGCCGTCTGAGCAATCCCGAAGGCACCCGCGATGCCGCCAAGCAATCGATGCGCGTGCATGTAGAGGCGATGCTGGCGTTCCAGCGCATGGGAGTACCGACTTTCGACTATGGCAACAATATCCGTCAGATGGCCAAGGATGAAGGCTGCGCCGATGCTTTCGCGTTTCCTGGTTTCGTACCCGCCTATGTGCGGCCGTTGTTCTGCCGCGGCATCGGTCCGTTCCGCTGGGTGGCCTTGAGCGGCGATCCGGAAGACATCTACCGCACCGATGCCAAGGTCAAGGAACTGATTCCAGACAATCCGCATCTGCACCGCTGGCTCGACATGGCGCGCGAACGCATCAGTTTTCAGGGTCTGCCGGCACGCATCTGCTGGGTCGGTCTGGGCGACCGCCATCGTCTCGCGCTGGCGTTCAATGAGATGGTGCGCACCGGTGAAGTCTCAGCGCCGATCGTGATCGGTCGCGACCATCTGGACAGTGGTTCGGTGGCCTCGCCCAATCGCGAGACCGAGGCCATGCAGGACGGCAGTGACGCGGTTTCCGATTGGCCGCTGCTGAACGCGATGCTGAATGTTGCGGGTGGCGCCACCTGGGTCTCGCTGCATCATGGCGGCGGAGTCGGCATGGGTTACAGCCAGCACAGTGGCGTGGTGATTGTCTGCGATGGCACGGCAGCAGCTGATCGGCGTCTGGCGCGCGTACTGTGGAACGATCCGGGTACCGGGGTGATGCGCCACGCCGATGCCGGCTACGAGATTGCGCGGACCTGTGCCCGCGAGCAGGGGCTGAAGTTGCCGATGCTCTGAGGTCGCGTTGCTGCGGCGGTCAACCGATTCAGCTCAACGGGCGCTGGTGGTCGGTGCGCGGCGCAGCGCCAGCAGCGGATGCACGAACACCGCCGCTAGAATGATGGTGACGCCAAGGTAGAACTGCACGCTCAACTCGCGCTGCTCACCGAGCAACAGAGCGGCAAGTGCAATCGCATACACCGGCTCGAGATTGATGGCGAGCTGGGCGCTGAAAGCGCTCATATGGCGCAGCGCGATCAGCGACAGGGTGAATGGCAGCAGGGTGCAGGCGATCGCCAGCACCAGCAGATAGATCAGGTCATGGCTGCCGGGTAGCACATACAAGGTGCCGGCGAATGCCGGAAATATCTGCGGCATCAGCGGTGCCAGCAGGCTCAGCGCCAGCGTGCCGGCGCCGAGTTCGATCGCGGTGACCGCGAGCGGATCGGCGCGCTCGACCAGTCGCTTGTTGAGCGAGGAGAACACGGCAACAAATGCTGCCGACAAGGCGCCGATCAGGATGCCGAGACGCATCTCCGGCACGACACCACCGACCACAAGGGCGACCCCGGGCAATACCAGGATGCCGAGCGCCAGATCACCCCGCGAGAAGCGGCTGCGCGCCAGCCAGGGCTCGACCACGGCAGTGAAGACCGTGGCCAGGGCCATGCAGGTCGCGGCAACGGACGCATTGGCGAGCTTGATCGCACCGTAGAAGGTCAGCCAGTGCAGGGCGACCAGCACGCCGATGCCGGCATACGCCGCAATCAGTCGAATCGGCATCCGGCGCAGTCCTTGCCAGACCCGCGGTACCAGTGCCAGCGCGGCCACC
Organism: Pseudomonadota bacterium; assembly: GCA_022843465.1. GTDB lineage: Bacteria > Pseudomonadota > Gammaproteobacteria > Xanthomonadales > Ahniellaceae > 0-14-3-00-62-12. The sequence goes on from JALHNO010000006.1 coordinate 16,842, forward strand.
ACCAGCAGCATGCGCCACCAGACCAGGGGCAGGGCCGGTAGTGAGATCAGCTTGCCCAGGATGGCAGTGAAGCCCCACAGCAGCACGCAGAAATGAATCTGCCATTGTGCGCGTTGTGCGGCCGTCATCGGCATCGAAGAACTCCGTGGAAGAACGCGCAGTATCTGCAAGCGCCGGTTCAAGGTCCATGGCGTGGCGCTGACATGCGCTTACCCGGTCCCGGGGCGTAGCGATCGACCCGGGTGTGGCCGCAGGACTTGGGCATGACAAATGTACGCTGCAAGCGGTCCTGGCCCAGCCTAGACTGAGCAAGTGGACGCCCTTGCGCGTATCCGGCGGGCAGCAAGGCGCGATGCGGGTCGCCAGCGCCAGCGGTCGGGATGTGCCATCCGACGCACCGATTCCCCCGTATCAATGAGGAGTGTTTCATGTTCAAGTACATCATCGTCCTGGCTGGCCTGGTGCTGGCCGCGGCTGTTCAGGCACGCGAGGTGCCGGTCGGGGATTTCTTCAAGGATCCCGAATTCACCGACGTGACCCTGTCGCCCAATGGCAAGTACCTCGCAGTCACCGTGCCGCTGGGGGATCGCACTACGCTGGCTGTGCTGACCGCCGCTGAAAAGAAGCTGGTCGGCAAGTGGGACTACGGTGTCAACAAGCACATCAGCAGGGTGCTCTGGGTCAACAACGAGCGTTTTTTCATGTATGTGACCGAGAAGACCGGTCGCTTTGACCAGCGCCAGGGTCTGGCTGATGTCTACGCCAGCAATGTCGACGGCACCAGGCGCGCCGACATCCCCAATGGCGGATTCCTCGATGTCGTGGATGTGTTGAAGGACGACGACGAACATATCCTGGTGCAACGTTCGATCGAGTCGGCCTTCCTGTTCAAGCTCAATGTCTATGACGGCAAGACCCGCACCGTAGCCACGGCGCCGCTGGACCAGGGCGGCTTCGTGGTCGATCACGAACACAAGGTCCGCTATGCCATCGGCCAGATGAATGATCTGAAGATCAAGACCCTGCGCCGCAATGGCGACGAATGGGAGACCGTGCACGAGGATGAGATGGGTGGCGGCTTCCGCATGCCGCGCGGCTTTGATCCAAGCAACAAGCTGGTCTACATGGTGGTTTCCGACAAGGGTGAGCCTTCGCGCACCCTGCTGGTTGATCCGGAATCGAACAAGTCGACCCTGCTCAGCAAGAACGACAACGTCGAGCCGAACGGCGAGCTGATGAGCAGTGATCGAACCGAACTGCTGGCCGTGCGCTACATGGACGGTGTGCCGTACTACGATTTCGTCAACAAGCAGCATCCAGAGTCCAAGGCCTATGCCGGACTGATCAATGCATTTCCGAAGCACGTGATCACCTTCCGTGGCATCAGCGACGATGGTCGCTACATCCTGTTCCGTGCCGCCAGCGCCACCGATCCCGGCTCGTTCTACATGTTCGATCGCGAGACCGGCCAGGCGCGCTTTCTGCTCTCCAACATGAGCTGGATCAAGCCGGAAGAAATGGCCGACATGCGCCCGATCAAGGTCACCGCGCGCGATGGCCTGACCCTGCACGGGTACCTGACCATGCCTGCGGACAGCGATGGTCGCGACCTGCCACTGATCCTGCATCCGCATGGCGGACCCCATGGTCCGCGCGACGAGTGGGGGTTCAACCCGGAAGTCCAGTTCCTGGCCAACCGCGGCTATGCTGTGCTGCAGATCAATTTCCGCGGCTCGGGCGGCTATGGCAATGCCTTTGAAAAACTTGGCTACCGCAACTGGGGTACCACGATGGTCAATGACATGACCGATGCCGTGGACTGGGCAATCGCCGAGGGTATCGCCGACAAGGATCGCATCTGCACCTATGGCGCGTCCTATGGCGGTTACGCTGCCCTGCAGACGGTCGTGCGCGAGCCGACCAAATACGCGTGCACGATCGGCTATGTCGGTGTGTACAGCCTGCCGCTGATGTTCACCGACGGCGACATCCCGGAACGCGAGTCCGGCCGCAAGTTCCTCAAGCGGGTGATGCCGGAGACCCGCGAGGAGCAGGAAGCGCAGTCCGCGGCCTACAACGTCGACAGGATCAATATCCCGGTGATGCTGGTGCAGGGCGCCAAGGACCGTCGCGTACCGATCTCGCAGTACAAGGCGCTGTTGAACGCACTGACCAGGGCCGGCAAGCCACCCGAGAAGACCATCGTCGCGCCCAAGGAAGGTCACGGCTTCTACGATTTCAAGAATCAGGTGGATCTGTACACCGCCATGGAAGCCTTCCTCGACAAGCACACCGCAAAACGCTGAGCGGGTCCTGATTCCGTCCGTCGCGATGCGGGGGCGCCACGGCGCCCCCGCTCAATGTGCGGGTACCCCGGTACTTGCGTTACCTTCGGCGGACCGCGGCAACCGCGGTGCTGGCCATCCAGGGAGCAATGGGCATGTACAAGATATTTCCTGTGCTGATCCTGGGCCTGTTGCTGGCGGCGCTTGCCGTGGTCGCAGGCCCGGCGGCCGCTGCGGATCAGACTGCGGTCCAGACCCGGTCCGCACAAACACAGTGGGTGATCCTCGTCCGCCACGCCGAGAAGTCGGCCGAGCCTGCTGGCGATCCGGAACTCACCGAAGCCGGCAAGCGGCGTGCGCAGTCGATCATCGAGGTCGTCAGGCACTGGGCGGTCGATGCCATCGTCACCACGCAATGGCATCGTACGCGTGCGACGGCGGCGCCGCTGGCAGAGTCACTCGGGATCACACCCATGGTGGTCGCGACCGACGATGCCGGCACCGCTGCGCATGCCCGCAAGATTGCCACAGCGGTACGCGCCCTGGACGCGCAGACCGTGCTGGTGGTGGGTCACAGCAATACCGTTCCTGCGATCATCGCGGCCCTGGGCGGACCGGTGATTCCGGAGATAGCCGATGATGAGTACGCCAACCTGTTTGTATTGCAGGCCGGCGACGAGCCCGCCCGCCTGATGCGCGCGCGCTACTAGGCGCGTGATTGCCGGTTGCTGAACGTACTGGCCATTCAGGGCGGAAACGGCTCGCCGCTGCCAGACTGGATGCGCGCATTGCATTGCCTGCAGATCAGCGCCGAAGTGCCGGGGTCCTCTTCGGATTCGCGTGTGGTCTGCCATTCGACAAACTCCGGCAGCGAGTAGTGGCGTCGTGCGCGCGGCGCGTGGATGCTGGCGAAGGTGACGATGCTGTTGGGCGACAGCGCGCTGCAGTAAACCCCCGCGGAACGGATGCCGGCTTCGACCGGCTGCAGGTGCATGCAGGTCAGCAGCAGGCTCGGGTTGGTCTCGTAGTCGATTTCCGCGTCGCTCGGAAAGTTTCCCTTCAGTGCCTCTGCTGCCCAGGTATGGCGCGTCGGATGAGCCAGCAATTCCTGGTAGCGCTGCTCCCAGCCTGCGAGCACGGCCGGATCGGAAACCCGCAGCCTTTCCGCCAGCTCCAGCCAGCGCGACTTCCACGGCTGCGCGCGCAGCCTGCCTACGCCGGAGTGAAGACGGTCGTAGGCGCGTTGCTGCTCGATCAGGGCGCGTTCGCGACCATCAATGCGGGACTGCTGCGCCATCGCACGGTCCAGTCGCCACCAGACCAGCAACATCAGCAGGATCGCGAGCAGGGCGGCAACGGTCAGCATGCGGACCTGGCCAGCGGACTCCACCCCGTATACGACGATGCCGATGTAGGCCACCGCAGCGGCCACCAGCAGGACGCCGGGGCCGAGCAACAGGCGCAACAGTTGCCGATGGCGAGGATTCAAGCGCTACGCTCCGGTATCGCGACCGGGCAATTGTAAGCCCATCACGGTGCGCAGTGGCAGCGGCTGCCTGCAGTCGCCAGGCTGCGGCTGCAGGATCGCCGGTACTGGGCTACTTGCGCAGTTTCAACAGCGCGGCCAGATCCGCAAAGGGTTTCGAGGTCGCCGCGTCGCTCGCCACGGTCGCGGTCGCCGAGCCGGCTGCATTGTCGATATAGCGCGAATGCTCATTGTCGTGGCAGTACACGCAGAGCAATTCCCAGTTGCTGCCATCGGCCGGATTGTCATCGTGATTGTGATTGCGATGATGGACGGTCAGTTCCTGCAGATTGCTGCGGGTGAATTCGCGCGCGCAGCGTCCGCAGATCCAGGGGTACATCTTCAGCGCGCGCTCGCGATAGCCGCGATCGCGTTCCTCGCTGTCGCGGCGCGCCGCCGCAACAATGCGGTCGAGCTTGCTGGAATCGGGGGATTTCATCGGCGTACTGCCTGTGATGGCCGGGAGGCAAGCATTCCGCAGTTCCGGGCTGCCGGCAAGTAGGCGAGGGTACGATTCAGTCCAGCAGCTGATCGCGGTTTGCTTCAGCCTGTCTGGCCAGAGAATTGCCGGTGGCGGCCCAGACCAGGGCCACGGCCGCGCCGAGTATGGCGACCACCGCCGGATGCTGACCCATCAGATCCACGCCTGCCTTGATCCAGGAGCTGACCGCATCCGAGCCACGATAGACCGTGGTATCGATGAAGTTCTTGGCCTTGTACTTGGCTTCCGGCGAGATTCGGGTAAACAGCATCTCGCGGCCGGGTCGTACCAGCGCATATTCACCGGCGCGACGGACGACCATGACCACGACAAAGACCGCAAACACCGGTGCCATTGCCAGCCAGATGAAACCGGCCGCGACCACCAGGGGCAGGACGACCAGCAGCACGCGCAGGCCAAGTCGCTCGACCAGGCGACCGGTCAGGAAGATCTGGGCGAGGATCGCCAGGGTTTGCACCACGATATCGATGCTGGCGAATACCTGGGTCTGGCGGATGCGATCGCTGAAGCTCAGATCGATCAGACGGGCCTGCTCGAGATAGAGAAAGGTCGTGACGCTGGCGAGCAACACGACAAAGGCCGCAATGCCGAGCAGGTAGGGTGAGCGCATGACGGCGGCGGCGCCTGCCCAGGGACTGCCTCCGAGGGCGCGAATGCGTTCATCGCTGACGGCGGTTGCTTGTGGCTGGCTGTCGCGCCAGGCCTGAACCCGCTCGCCCGACAGGATCGCCAGCAGCAGCAAGGCAGCCGAGATCAGGATCAGTCCCGAGTGACCGATGCTGGCGACCAGCAGGGCGCCGATCAGGGGGCCGACCAGTCCGCCCAGACTGGCTCCGCTCGCCATCAGGCCGAACATGCGTTTGGCATCGTTCATCACGAACAGATCGGCAAGCAGGCTCCAGGCAACCGAGATGCTGATGAAGTTGAACACCGACAGCCAGACATAGAAGGTGCGCGCCAGTCCGACGTGTTCGGCAGCGAACCGGAAACCGGCGGCGAACAACAGCAGATTGATGCTGAAGAAAATGTAGGTCCAGCGCTGGATCGAACGCCGTGGCACCTTGCTCGCCAGCCAGCCGAACAGGGGCAGGCAGGCGAGGGTGGCAACGAAGGTGGCGGTGAACAGCCACGGAATATTGTCGACGCCACCGACCAGTCCCATCGTCTCGCGTACTGGCCGCAGCATGAAGTAGCTGGCAAACAGCAGAAAGAACATCTGGATCGCCGGAACAACGCCCGCGGCCTCGCTCTTGCTGATGCGCAGCACCTGCTGGGTCACGCTCATGGAGTGGCCGCCGGCAAGCCCATCGCAGTCAGCCAAACATCGCAATCAATTCGGCGCACTGTGCCTTGTCCAGATCGGGGCCGTAGCCAGCGCGCAGATTGTCGCTCTGCCGGTCAGGCCTGGACGTCGCTGGAATCACCACCGTGACGGCGGGATGACTGATCGCAAAGCGCAGGAACATCTGCGCCCAGGAGCCGACGCCGACACTTTCTGCCCAGGCCGGCAAGGCACGGCCCTGCACCCTGGTGAACAGATGGCCATCCTCGAAGGCGCGATTGACGATCACGGCGACGCCACGATCCGCGGCCAGCGGCAGCAGTCTCTTCGCCGCAGCGGGGGAGGCGACCGAGTAATTGATCTGCATGAAGTCGAGTTTCTCGCTGGCGATCACCTCGGCCATGTCCGCGTGTGCGGAATCGACATAATGGGTAACGCCAATGTAGTCGATCCTGCCTTCGCTCTTCAGTTCGCGCGCGACTGCCAGTTGCGTGCGCCAGTCGCGCAGATTGTGGACTTGGAGCAGGTCCATCCGATCGGTACGCAGACGACGCAGCGATTCACTGAATTGCGCCAGACCGGCTTCGCGGCCGACACTCGAGAGCTTGCTGGCCAGGAAACAATGGGGGCGCTGTCCCGACTCCGCGAGCAGGCTGCCAAGTACCAGTTCGGCGCGGCCGTAAGAGGGGGCGGTATCGATCAGTCGGGCGCCACTGGCAAAAAAGCGCTTGAGCACCTCGCGCAGCGGGTCGGTCTCGGCTGCCGAATCGCCCACCTCGAAGTTGCCGGAGGTGCCGAGGCCGATGACCGGCAGGGTGGCTCCGGTCGCTGGAATCACACGCTGGCGTATGCCGGAACCTGCCCAGGCCACCGCCGGCAATAGTCCGCTGGCAGCAAGTAGCGAGGAGTGCTTGAGCAGTTGGCGACGGCTGAACATGCCGGACTCCTGATGAATTCACGTGGTCGACGTGGTTTGTCAGCAGTCTAACCGCGTTGACAGTCCCTGCAGCAGGCGCAAAAGTAACGTTGGTGGGCGCGGAAGTGACAACTCTCCGATGCTGCCGCTAGTCTCGGCTGCTCTACCTCTGCAAGCCTACTGTCATGAATCTGCCGGGCTGGAAACGCGCTGTCATCAAGGTCGGCAGCAACCTGATTGCCCCCGAGGGTCGCGGCCTGTCGACAAGGTATCTGCTCGGCATCGCGCGCCTGATTGCCGAGTTCCGCAGTGAGGGGCGCGAACTGGTGCTGGTCTCATCCGGGGCAGTCGCTGCCGGCCGCGCCGTGCTCGGGCTCGAACCCACGGGTCGTCGCAGTGTCGGCGCGAAGCAGGCACTGGCGGCCGTCGGCCAGGTACGCATGATGGAGGCCTGGTCGCGCCTGTTCGATCGCCCCTGTGCCCAGGTCATGCTCACTGCCGATGACATCAGCAATCGCCGCCGGTTCGTCAATGCCAAGAACACGCTGCGCGAGTTGCTGGCGCTTGATACGCTGCCGATCGTCAACGAAAACGACTCGGTGGCGACCGAGGAGCTGAAGCTCGGCGACAACGACAATCTGGCGGCGCATGTCGCGGTGCTGATCGAAGCCGATCTGCTGATCATCCTGTCCGATGTCGATGGTCTGTTCGATGCCGACCCGCGCAGTGCAGCTTCGGCGCAACTGATTGCTGAAGTCGTCCAGATCGATGCCGGCATCATGGCGCTGGCCGGCGGCAGCGGTTCCAGCGTCGGGACCGGCGGCATGCGCACCAAATTGCAGGCTGCCGACAAGGCGGCGCGACGCGGCATCGCCACCCTGATCCTCAATGGTCGCAGTACCGATGCGCTGGATGCGCTGCGCCGGGGCCGCAATCCTGGCACGCTGTTCCGTGCCCACGGCAGCAAGCTGAGTGCGCGCGCGCACTGGATGAAGCACGGTCTGGAATCGCAGGGCGTAGTGGTGATCGACGCGGGTGCCGAGCGTGCGCTCCGTGATCGCGGCGCTTCCTTGCTGCCTCCAGGAGTGCTCGCAGTGCGTGGCAATTTCCGCGCCGGCGATGCCATCGATATCGTCTGCGGCGAAGCGGACAGCGAGCGCCGCATCGCCAAGGGCGTGAGTCAGTATGACGCCGTCGAGCTTGGCCGCATCAAGGGCCATGGCAAGGCCGATCTCGAGCGCCTGCTCGGCTATGTCGGCAGCGAGGTGGTGGTTCATCGAGACGATATGGTGGTGTTTCGCGACGATGCGCGCGCGGCGCCGGCTTCGCAGGGTGTCGCGCCATGAATCCGCAGGTGCTGGCCGTTGCCCGCGCCGCGCGCGCCGCGTCGCGACAGCTGGCGGCGATCGAACCGCTGCGGCGCGATCAGGCGCTGCAGGCGATGGCCGCGGCCATCGAGGGCGCTCATCAGCCCATCCTGGAAGCCAACGCGCTCGATATCGCTGCTGCGGTCAGCGCGGGTCGCAGTGCCGCTCTGGTCGACCGGCTGCGGCTGGACGCCAATCGTCTGCGCTCGCTCGCTGCCAGCGTGCGCGAGATCGCTGAACTTCCCGATCCGCTGGGTGCGGCAGAATGGCAGCCAGCGCGTGCCGATGGCCTGCAGATCGGCCGGATTCGGGCACCGCTGGGGGTGATCGCGATGATCTACGAGGCGCGCCCCAATGTGACCATCGATGCCGCCGCGCTCTGCCTCAAAAGCGGCAATGCGGCGATCCTGCGTGGGGGCAGCGAGGCAGTGCACAGCAACCGTGCCCTGATTGCGGTGGTCGGCCAGGCGCTGGCGGCAGTCGGCCTGCCCGCGGCAGCGGTCTCGGCACTGCCGAGCACCGATCGCAGCGAATTGCTGGACCTGCTCAAGCTCGACAGCGACGTCGATCTGGTGATCCCGCGCGGGGGCGAGGGGCTGATCCGCTTCGTCGCCGAGCACAGCCGCATTCCGGTGATCCGTCACTACAAGGGAGTCTGCCATCTCTACGTGGCGGCAAGCGCCGAGCACGACACTGCGGTCAGGCTGCTGATCGATGGCAAGACCAGCCGGCCGGGTGTCTGCAATGCCCTCGAAACCCTGCTGGTCGATGCCGCCGTGGCGGCCGATTTCCTGCCCCTGGCGGCAGCCGCGATGCGGGCGCGTGGTGTCGAACTGCGCGCCTGTGCGCAGAGCATCGGCTGGCTCCCGGGGGCGCTGCCGGCGACGCCGGAGGACTGGGATGCCGAGTACCTCGATCTCGTGCTGGCGGTGCGAATCGTCGACGGTCTTGATGCAGCGCTCGCGCATATTGCAGCACATGGCAGTCTGCATACCGAGGTGATTGCCACCCGGGAAGAGGCGCAGGCGACGCGCTTCATGCGTGAGGTCGATGCCTCCGCCGTGATGTGGAACGCGTCTTCGCGCTTCAACGATGGCGGCGCTCTCGGGCTCGGTGCCGAGATCGGCATCTCGACCACGAAGATCCACGCCTACGGTCCGATGGGACTGGAGTCACTGACCACGCGCAAGTGGCTGGTGCGCGGGCAGGGCAATCTGCGCCATCCGATCCCGGGTTGAGTAGTGTGGCGCGGTCGCCGGTGCGATTGCCAAAGGCGAAGATTCATTGGACCATCCGGCTCATCGGGTTGGCAGGGGTCGCGATTGCGCAAAGGCATCCAGCACTGGCTTGGCGTCCTGCTGTTGGCGGCGGGTTGCCCGCTGGCGGCCCTTGATCCCAGTCTTGCCGTCACCCAGTACCAGATCAGCCAATGGGGTACTGCCGATGGGCTGCCGCATGGCAGTGTCAGTGCACTGTTCGAAGACCGCGATGGCTTTCTGTGGGTCGGCACCTATCGCGGGGCGGCGCGTTTTGATGGTCAGCGCTTCCTGCCGCTGTCGGCCCTTGTGGCGGAGACGCTCGACCCGGACCTGATCGAGACCATCGGCCAGACTGCCGACGGCGTACTCTGGTTTGGCGGCACCCATCGGCCCTTGTTGCTGCTGGCGCCTGATGGTCGCGTGCGTCGCTATGGCCCCGAAGAAGGCGTGCCGATCGGCCAGATCACCTGCATCTATACCGATCCGAGCGGCGTACGCTGGCTGGGTACCCAGAGGGCCTTGATGCGGGTCAGCGGCGAATGGGACCAGCTGAGCTTCGAACCAGCGCTGGAACAGACGGTCTGGAGCATGATGTTCTGGCGCAATCACCTGTATGCCGCGAGCGAGCGCGGGGTCTGGCGCCTTGAAGACGGTGTCTGGGTCGCGGCCTTCCCGGATACTGCCATTGCCAATGTGCACGTCTGGTCCCTCGAACCCGATGGCGAGCGATTGTGGATCGGATATCGCGGCGGCCTGGCGCGCTATGACGGGGCTTCGTTGCGGCTCTGGGGACGCGAGGAGGGTTTGCCGCATACGGTGGTGCGGGATCTCGCGGCGGATCGTGATGGCAACCTCTGGATTGGTACGTCAGGGGCGGGAATCGCACGTCTGCGTGCGGAGGACTTCGAGTCCCTGGACAGCCGTGCCGGGCTTGCCGGCAATGTCACCTGGGAAATGGTCTTGGGTCGCGAGGGCAGCCTCTGGGCGGCTTCGGCCAATGGGCTCAGCCGGCTGAAGAACGCCAGCGTGCGCAATTTTGGCCTCGCCGAGGGACTGCGCTCGAGCATGGTGTGGAGTGTTCTTGCCGACCAACAGGGTGGAATGTTCATCGGCTTCAATGGCGATGGCGTTGGGCATCTCGACAACAAAGGACGGGTAAGCCACCTTGGGGTCCCGCAGGGGCCCGCTGGTGCGGGCATCGCCCTGTCGCTGGCCCTGGATGGCGGAGATCTTCTGGCATCGACATTTTCCGGAATCTACCGCTACCGTTCCGGCGCCTTCAGTCGCATCGAGGCGATACCTGCCGAGCGCATATTCGCCCTGCGAGTGAACGCGCCGGGTGAGCTGTTGTTCGGCATGCACGGCGGTCTCTGGCAGTGGCGCGGACAGAAGCTGGAACAGCTGGCTACACCGTTCAAGGATCCGGTACTGCGGATCGTGCCCGAGAAAGACGGTAGCCTGCTGCTGGCGGTTGGCCGTGCCGGCGTCTGGCGCCTGCGCGGCAGCAGTCTCGAGCAAATCGCCAGTACCGACAACATGACCGTGCGCGACGTCTTTCGCGCCAGCGACGGTCGCCTTTATGTGGCGGCGCTTGGCCTGTTCGTTCTGGAAAATGGCGCACTGCAGCCGATTGATCCGGTGAACCGGCGCATGATCGGGCAACTGCATGCGATTGCCGAAAGCCCGGATCGCCACCTCTGGGTCAATTCCAACCTGGGTGTGCTGCGCGTCGGACTCGATCCGCTGGCGGGCTGGCTGCAGAATTCAGCGCAACCATTGTCGTTTCAGGTGATCGACGAGGCGCAGGGCATGCGCAGCAGCGAGGGCAATGGCGGTGCCCAGAACTCGATCAGCATGGCCGACAACGGCATGCTCTGGCTGGCGACGACCGCCGGTGTGGTGGCGATCGACACCCGGGTTCCACAGCGGGCGCCATTGCCCTCGCTGCAGGTTCGCTTTGAACGCGTGCTGGAGGATGGCCTGCCGCATTTTGTCGAGCCCGGCATGCGGGTTGCGGCCGACGTGCGACGACTGCAGTTCGAGTACACCGTTGCGGCACCCGGCTCGGCCGATGCCCTGGAATTCCAGTATCGGCTGTATCCGCTCGACCGCGAGTGGGTCAGCGCCGGCGCCTTGCGCAGCATTGCTCTTGATCGTCAGGCACCGGGTGACTACCGGCTCGAAGTCAGGGCCGGCCGTGGTGCCGAGATCGGTGAGCCAAGCCTCATTGCGTTCACCGTGGAAGCTTTCTGGTGGCAGCGTCGCTGGGTGCAACTCGCTGTCGCTGCGTTGATCGGCGCACTGGCTGCGCTGGGCTTCTGGGCACGCCTGCTGGCGCTGGCACGCCAGCGCGATCTGCTTGAATCCGAAGTCGCCGCGCGTACCGCCGAACTGGCGCAGGCCAATGCCCAACTGGCCGAAGCTGCCCGCCGCGACTTTCTGACCCGGCTGGGAAACCGACGACGTTTTACCGAACGCATCAACACGCTATGGGAACTCGAACCGCAGATTGCGATGGCACTGATCGATCTCGATCACTTCAAGGCCTACAACGATCGTCTTGGTCACTTGCAGGGCGACGATTGCCTGCAGCGGATCGGCCAGCTGCTGCTGGGCTCGGAGGGTGCCGGCGTCGAGGCCTTCCGCGTCGGTGGCGAGGAGTTTGCGGTGATCGCCTGGGGTGAGCAGGCAGCCAGGCTGCCGATGATCCTGCGCGATCTGCGCGAACGGCTGGCGGATGCGGCGATTCCACACCCGGACAATCTTGCCTCGGTCTGGGTGACCCTCAGCATCGGTCACGCGATACGCGAAAGCGACGATGCCCGGCCCGAGCAACTCTATGCACGCGCCGATGCACGCATGTACCGGGCCAAGCGTGATGGTCGCAACCGCATCGAAGGCTGAACTGCTGGCTCAGCGCTGCCCGCCGAGCAGGGAGCCGAATGTCAGGAACACCGAGCTCTCGCCGGTGTCGGCCAGGCCATAGCCGAGGAACATCGGCCCGAATGGCGTTTCCAGTCCAAGAAACAGACTGCCCGCCGTGATCAATGACTCGACACTGATGTCGCGGCGCTCGGTCCATACATTGCCGAGTTCCAGCGAACCACCGGCATAGGCTGGCACTGAAAACAGGCGTGAGGCATCACCAAAGCGGCGGTAGTACACCGCGCGGCCGAGCAGGCCATGCTCAGCAATCAATTCGCTCTCGGTGTAGCCGGAAAGTCGACCGAAGCCGCCCAGCGTTTCGACGCTCTGCAACAGATCGGCCTGGCCCCAGCTGGTGAACCCGCGCAGGCCGAGCAGCAGATGATGGCGATTCCAGGCGAATGCCTGATCCGTGCGCAACCTCAGCGCCTCGCCATTGCCCTCATTGCCAAGCGCATTGCGATCACCGCGCAAGACGACGTCGGTGCGATTGCCGCTGGTCGGAAAGGCACTGTTGTCGAGGGTGTCATGACTGAAGCCGAGACTGATGGCGCCGAAGTCCGAGGACTGGTCGGCAATATCGGCCCCGACCTGGACACTGGCCTTGCTTTCGCCTCCGATCAGTCCGGCTTCGATGCGCCAGTCGTTGGAAATGTTGTAACCCAGCATGACGCCGCCGATGAGTTTGCGGATCCGGTATTCAGCCACGGCCTGGCCGTCGATGCTCAGCGGCTGGTTCTCGGCGCGGTAGTCCAGAAACGGCAACAGGAATGCGCGGCCGCTGTTGGATACCGGCAGGTAGTGCTCCGCGCGGAATCCGGCAAGTTGGCCAAGATCGATCCGTACCCGGCTCTCGCCATCGATCAAGTCGTAACCGGTGAAGCTGGCCTCGGCCGCCAGCTGATAGCTGCTGCGTCCTTCGAAGTCATCGCTAAGCTGCAGGCCGAAGGTCAGGAAGTTGGGTCCCCAGCCCTTGTCCACCGGGGTCACCTCGATACCGACTTCACCGTCACGCTGATGCGGCTTCCACAGGATCCGCTCGTACTGACCCTGGCCGTAGGCGGTTGCAATGCCAGATTCGATCGCAGCCGGGTCGAGTGGCTTGCCGATCAGTTCGCTCAGTGCATCGGCCACCGCGCGTGGCGAGCGCGAGCGCGTATTGCTGACATCCACGAAGGCCAGGCGCTCAAGCACGTAGCGCGCGCGCTGCCGCTCGCCGCGCCAGCGCGCGTATTGCTCGGGGCTTACCGCGAACGCGCGCAGTTCACCGATCTGCGCCATCGCGGCCTGCTCGCCAATGGCAATCGCCTCGGCGCTGCGATCGAAGCTGGCCGAGCCAAAGTCACCGAGATCGGGTGTGATCAGCACATCCTCGGGATTCATGTCGCGCAGGATGCTGTCGGTGCGATCCTTCATCAGCAGGGTGAGCATCTGGTTGGAGATCGACAGCGGTGAGGTCAGCGATTCTTCCGATGTCAGCGGCTCGCTGACGTTGACCGCGATCAGTCGACGCGCGCCCAGGCGTTGCACGACGTCGACCGGTACATTGTTGACGATGCCGCCGTCGACCATCATCCGGCCATTGACGCGGATCGGCGCAAACGCTGCCGGCACCGACATGCTGGCGCGAATCGCGAGCGCCAGATCGCCGTCCTCGAAGACCACCATCGCGCCATTGCCGATATCGGTGCCGATGCATCGAAACGGAATCGGCAGCTGATCGAAATGCTCGATGTCCCATACCGGCAGGGTCAGTCGGCGCAGCAGCAGCAGCAATTTCTGTCCCTGCAGCACGCCGCGCGGAAAGATCAGCTTGCCTTTGCGGATGCCGAACTTGAAGTTCAGCAGGTAACGCAGGTCGGCGTCCTTGCGCCGCATCGGCAGCATGTCGCGCGGAGGATCGTCGCTCAGCATGTCGCGCCAGTTGACCGCGGTGATCACCGCTTCGATTTCATCGGCGCTGTAGCCGGAGGCATACAGTGCGCCGACGATCGAGCCCATGCTGGTGCCGGCAATGTGGCTCACCGGGATGTGTTCCCGCTCAAGCACCTTCAGTACGCCGATATGGGCAGCACCACGGGCGCCGCCGCCGCCAAGTACCAGGCCGACCCCTTCAGGGTGCGTGGCGGTCTGTGCGTTGAGTCCACCTGCCAGCAGGCAGGACAGCAGCATGATCAGTGCAAATCTGGACATGGGGTATCCGTGCAACGAGCGAATGAATTTGAAGCCGACGCGGTGCGGCGGTGGCGGCGCTGCGCAGTGTAATGGCGACAATGACTTCCCACATGCGCCAATGCAGGCGCTATGGCGCATGCTTGGCGCATGAACCGGATCGGCTCCAGGTTTCGCGCACTGTTCGGATGCATCGGTGTTGCCGCGGCAGTTCTGTCGCTGATGGCCGCCGAGCGTGACCGCGGCGTCCAGGAGACCGCTGCCACCGCGGAATCCCTGCGCTGCGCCGTCTGGCAACGCGAGGCCAGCTTCGCCGATTCGGTCGCCCGCCATGACGAAGCGGCGTTTGCCGAGCATTTGGCCGAAGGTGCGGTTTTTGTCAACGCCAAGCCGCCGCACCTGCAGGGCCGGGCCGAGATCATCGACGGCTGGCGTTCGATCATCGCCGGCGAACAGCTGATTCTGCGCTGGCATCCCGAGTTTGTTGCGGTCGGCGGCGATGGTCGCACGGCATTGTCGCGGGGGCCGTTTACGATGGAACGGCCCGATTCAAACCCTGAGGCGCGTTTTCGCATCGGAACCTTTCAGTCAGTATGGACGCTGGCTGCAGACGGGCATTGGCGGGTGCTGTTCGATGGCGGGGGTCCGCCACCAGAACCGGCGACCGAGACCGAAGTCCGCGCTGCGCAGGCCAGTTGGACCAGGGTCTGCCCATACCCGGCCGAGCCCTGAGCCGGTCAAATCGTTTTTCCTTGCGTCACTGTGGAGCTATGCCGAATGAAGATCCTGCTGTGGTTCATCCTGCTGGTGCTGTGCTGGCCGATCGCACTGCTTGCGCTGGTGCTGTATCCGCTGATCTGGCTGCTCTGTCTGCCGTTCCGCCTGGTGGGCGTTGCGGTCGAAGGCGTCTTCGAACTTTTGCGCGCCATCATCATGCTGCCGGCGCGTCTGCTCGGCGGTGGACGTCGGGCCGCGGCCTGAGTAGTTGATGCGGCGGCCGGGCACTCGGCCGGGCCGCTGCATCGGGATCGCCGAATCAGAATCCGCGGTCGCCCGACAGGATGCCGCCCAGGCCACCGAGCACCGAGCCCTCTTCCTTGCTGCCGCCCTTCTGGTAGGCGGCTGCAAACATTCGGCCGGCCATCCGTGAGAACGGCAGCGACTGCAGCCAGACATGGCCGGGTCCGGTCAGCTGCGCCAGGAACACGCCCTCGCCGCCGAACAGCATCGACTTGACGCCACCGACCGGTACGACATCGAACTGCACCGTTCCAGTGAGCGCGACCACGCAACCAGTATCGACTTCCAGGCGTTCGCCGACCGCCAGTTCACGCTCGACCGTAGTGCCGCCGGCGTGCACGAATACCACGCCATCGCCCTCCAGCTTCTGCATGATGAAGCCTTCGCCGCCGAACAGGGCCGTCATGATCTTGCGCTGGAAGAACAGGCCGATCGACACCCCGCGCGCCGCAGCGAGAAACGAATCCTTCTGGCAGATGATGCGACCGCCGAAATTGCTCAGGGTCAGCGGGATGATGGTGCCCGGGTAGGGCGCAGCAAAGGCGACCTTGGCCTTGCCGCTGCCGCCGATATGGGTGAATACCGTGGTGAACAGGCTCTCACCGGTGATGATGCGCTTGCCGGCGCCGAGCAGCTTGTCCATGAAGCCACCGCTCTGGCTTTGCGCCGAGCCGTCACCGAAGATGGTCTCCATCTTGACCGTGGTTTCCTTGTACATCATCGATCCGGCTTCGGCGACCGCGCTCTCGCCGGGGTCAAGCTCGATTTCGACGAACTGCATGTCGCTGCCGAAAATCTTGTAGTCGATGACATCGGCACCGGCACGAATGGCCGCCGCGGGTGGCGCCGGCACGCTGGGCAGGCCGGCGCTCGATGACAGTTCGGCGCACTTGCCGATCGGCATCCACTCGGCCAGCCCCTGGCGCCAGCAATGGCCGTTGGGGTTGGCGGCGGCGCGCTGCACTGCCTGGGCGTGGTCGAGCGGCCCGACCTGTTGACCGTTGTAGCTCAGATACCACTGGTGCATTGCGATCTCCTGATGAAGGTGAGAGGGGCAGTCCAGAACGCGATCCCTGATCGCGTGGACGGCATACGGGTTTGCACGATCAATGCGGACGCCGGATCAGGCCAGCAATTGTCGATGGATGTCGTGGCGCGCCTGTTCAGCAAGCCCGGTAGCGCCGGCCAGACGATCCAGGAAGCGGCGTTCCGGTTCGTTGTCCAGATCCAGCGCCAGCAGCGCGGCTGCATAGACTTCGTTGACCAGTGCTGGCGGCGTCATGGCGCCGATCTCGTCGGCACTGCGCGGCACCGCCAGTTCGGCTTCGAGAAAATTTCGGGTCTCGGCGTCGAGCCCGCCGTCACTGGTGCGCGCCACAATCCGCGCGCGCTCCTCGCTATCGATCATGCCGTCGGCGCCGGCGGCGGCGATCATGGCGCGGATTACCAGCACCGCTTCGCTCTGCGCCGCGTCAAGTTTCGAAAGATCCGCGGCAGGCGGCGGGGGCGGGGGTGCCGATGGGCCCGGGCCAGCCACGACAACGGGAACGGGGGTGGCGTATGCCGGGGCGGGCGGATACGCGGGCAGTGGCGCCGCCGGGGCGGGCTGATTGCGGTTGCTGTAGTGCTCGTAGGCCGCCATCGCGATTCCGAGTGCGCCAATGCCGAGTGTTGCCTTGCTGGCCAGGTCCCCGCTGCGGAACATGGATTTCTTGGATTTCTTGCCGCGTCCGCCACCGAAGGCGCCGCCCATGGCCTGTCCCACAATGCTGCCGAGCAGTCGCTCCGGATCGAACATCGCCTTGCTCCTTGATGATTGGCCGTAGCCGGCGATTGTTCGCCTGGCAGGCCGCAGATGGGAGTGATGGCGGATTATTCAAGTGATGCTGGCCCTGATCTGGCCGGCAGCGCCGTTTCCGGCTCGGACAATCGTGACGAATTGCCCCGCTGGACGGCAAAACTTGTTGCCGGTGCCCGCAGTTGGCATGATACGCGCTGAACTCCTCCCCTCGCGTGGTTCCCATGCTGATCTTCGAACAGTCCCGACCGGGGCGCGTTTCCGGCGCGCAACTGCCCGCTGACGCGGCCATACCGGCCGATCTTCCGCGCGACCTGTTGCGCACCACGCCGATCGGATTGCCCGAGGTATCCGAGCTGCAGGCGGTTCGTCACTACACCAATCTTTCGCGCAAGAATTTTTCGATCGACACCCAGTTCTATCCGCTGGGCTCATGCACGATGAAATACAACCCGCGGGCCTGCAATGCGCTGGCAATGCTGGATGGATTTCTGATGCGGCACCCTTCGGCGCCGCCATCGCAGTCCCAGGGTTATCTGTCCTGCATGTACGACCTTCAGGAAATTCTGGCCGAGGTCACCGGCATGAAGGGGGTTTCGCTGGCGCCGATGGCGGGGGCCCAGGGCGAGTTTGCCGGCGTCGCGATGATCATGGCCTACCACCGCGCGCGCGGCGATCACGAGCGCAACGAGATCATCGTGCCGGATGCCGCCCATGGCACCAATCCCGCCACCGCGGTGCAATGTGGCTGCGTGGTGCGCGAGATACCGACCGGCAAGAACGGCGATGTCGACGTCGCGGCTTTGAAGGCGGTGCTCGGCCCGAAGACCGCCGGCATCATGCTGACCAATCCATCGACCCTCGGTGTGTTCGATCGCGGTATCGTCGAGATTGCGCGTCTGGTGCACGAGGCCGGTGGGCTGCTCTATTACGACGGCGCCAACCTCAACGCGATTCTCGGCAAGGTGCGGCCGGGTGACATGGGCTTCGACGCCATCCACATGAACCTGCACAAGACCTTCTCCACGCCGCACGGCGGTGGCGGTCCTGGCGCTGGCGCGGTGGGCGTATCGGCGCGCCTGCTGCCGTATCTGCCGTTGCCGGTTGTGCTCAAGGAACCCGCGGGCTATCGACTTGGCGAAGAGAAGGACTTGCCTGAGTCGATCGGTCGTCTGAGTGCATTTGGCGGCAATCCCGGGGTGCTGCTGCGCGCCTACGTCTATGCGCGCCTGCTCGGCCGCGTGGGCATGCACCGAGTCGGCGAATTTGCCACCCTCAATGCCAATTACCTGGCGGCGCGGCTGAAGGACAAGGGCTTCGACCTGGCGCTGCCGGATCGCCGGGCCAGTCATGAATTCATCGTGACGGTGGCGCGGCAGAAGAAGGCGCATGGTGTCAGCGCGCTTGATTTCGCCAAGACCCTGCTCGACTACGGCATTCATGCGCCGACCAACTATTTTCCGTTGATCGTGCCCGAGTGTCTGCTGATCGAACCGACCGAAACCGAGACCAGGGAAGAGCTCGATCGCTTCATCGATGCCATGGGCGAAATCCTCGCGCTGGCCGCCAGCGACCCCGAGAAGATGAAGGGCGCCCCCTATACGCTGCCCGTGCGCCGCCTTGACGATGTCAAGGCCGTGCGCGAACTCGATATCGCCTATCGACCGAACCCGGCCGGATCGCCGTAATGGCCGATGTGGGCGGCGCACTGCCACGCGGCCCAGGCAAGGTCTGGCGCGCCTTCATGTGGTCGTGCAAGGGACTGGCTACGGCGTTCCAGACGGAGAGTTCGTTCCGGCTGGAAACCTATCTGCTGGCAATCTTCGGCCCGGCTGCGTTTTTTCTGGGTGCGACCGGGCTCGAACGTGCGCTGATGTTCGGCTCGCTGCTTCTGGTACTTGCCGTGGAGCTGCTGAACTCGGCGATTGAGCAGGTTGTCGACCGCATCAGCCCCGAATACGCCTTGTTCGCGGGTCGTGCCAAGGATATGGGCTCGGCGGCTGTTTTTCTGACGATGGTCAACGTCGTTGCCATCTGGACGGCCGTGTTGTGGCCCCGTTTCATGCACTGATCGCGGACAAATACTCGAATGGAAGTCTTGTTTACTTCGGAGGGGCTGATTGCCCTGTTTACCCTCGCCACGCTGGAAATCGTGCTGGGTGTCGACAATCTCGTTTTCATCTCGATCGCGGTGGGCAAGCTGCCACCGGAGCGACGCTCTGCGGCCCGCCGCTTTGGCCTGATGCTGGCCTGCTTCTCGCGCCTGGGTCTGCTGCTTTCGCTGGCCTGGCTGGCCAGCATGACCCGCCCGATCTGGTCGCCATGGGGCAATGATCTTTCGGTACGCGATCTGGTATTGCTCGGTGGCGGCCTGTTTCTGCTGATCAAAGGCGCGATGGAGATCGGCGAGGCTATCCGTGGTGACGCTGAGGAAGACCAGGGTGAGCGTCAGGCCAGCTCGGTTTTCTGGATGGTGATTGTGCAGATCGCCATCATCGATATCGTATTCTCGCTCGACAGCGTGATCACGGCGGTTGGGCTCGTCAACGAAGTTCCTATCATGGCGACGGCCATCATCATCGCGGTCGCCGTGATGCTGCTGGCGTCCGATCTCGTTGGCAACTTCATCGACCGTCATCCCACCATCAAGATGCTGGCGC
This sequence comes from Pseudomonadota bacterium, assembly GCA_022843465.1. GTDB lineage: Bacteria > Pseudomonadota > Gammaproteobacteria > Xanthomonadales > Ahniellaceae > 0-14-3-00-62-12. Next base: position 36,553 of record JALHNO010000006.1, read on the forward strand.
TGGCCTTCATCGTACTGGTCGGTATTGCCTTGATCGCCGATGGTCTGAACTTCCACATTCCGCGCGGCTATCTGTATTCGGCCATGCTGTTTTCGGGCATTGTCGAAGTGCTGAACCTGATGGCGAAAAGCCGTCAGCGCAGACTGCAGATGCGAAGAGATGCGGTCGATCCGCGCGCAGGTTGCGAGCTGTAGACGAGCCAGCCGGGCCGGCGGCGCATGCAAAGTGCGCCAGCCGTCGCCTATGCAGACTCAGGCGATGACGCCGAGCTGTTTGCCTACGCGGACAAAGGCCGCGACCGCGCGATCCAGGTGATCGCGGCTGTGGGCGGCGCTGATCTGGGTGCGGATCCGGGCCTGGCCTCTGGGTACCACCGGAAAGAAGAATCCGATTGCGTAGATGCCCTCTTCGAGCAGGGCCGCGGCAAAGCGTTGCGCCAACGGCGCGTCATGCAGCATCACCGGTACGATCGGATGGATGCCGGGCTTCAGCTCGAATCCGGCTTCCTGCATGCGGCTGCGAAAATAGGCTGTGTTGTCCTGCAGCCGCGTGCGCAGATCATCGGCGCTCGCCAGCATCTCGAACACCTTGATGCCAGCGGCAACCACATGCGGCGGCAGTGAATTGGAGAACAGATAAGGGCGCGAACGCTGGCGCAGCAATTCGATGATTTCACGGTGTCCGGTGGTGAAGCCACCGAGCGCGCCGCCGAGTGCCTTGCCGAGCGTGCCGGTGAAGATGTCGATGCGATCCATCACGCCGCTTACCTCGGCTGAGCCGCGCCCGGTCGCACCCAGAAACCCGGTGGCGTGACATTCGTCGATGTGCACCAGCGCCTGGTACTTCTTCGCCAGTTCGGTCAGCCGGTCCAGCGGTGCGATGAAGCCGTCCATGCTGAAGACGCCGTCGGAAGTGATCAGCTTGGTGCGACACCCGGCCGCGTCGGCCGCCTGCAACTGGGTCTCGAGATCGGCCATGTCGCTGTTGGCATAACGGTAGCGTTTGGCCTTGCACAGGCGCACGCCGTCAATGATTGAAGCGTGGTTGAGCGCGTCCGAGATGATCGCGTCCTGTTCGCCCAGCAGAGGCTCGAACAGGCCCCCGTTGGCGTCGAAGCAGGCGGCGTAGAGGATTGTGTCCTCGGTGCCGAAGAACGCGGCAATTTTCTCTTCCAGTTCCTTGTGCAGGTCCTGGGTGCCGCAAATGAAGCGGACACTGGCCATGCCAAATCCATGGGAGTCGAGGGCGTCCTTGGCGGCCTGGATCACCGCCGGATGATCGGCCAGCCCCAGGTAATTGTTGGCGCAGAAATTGAGCACCCGGCGGCCATCGGCCAGGGTGATCTCGGCCGACTGCGGCGAGGCGATGATGCGTTCGCGCTTGAGCAGGCCATCGGCCTCGATCTGCGCCAGTTCGTTGGCATAGTGTTGCTGGGCTGGGTAGCTCATCCATCCATCCTCATTGCATACTGGTTGAGTGCTTGCTGGCCGACGCGCATGCGGTTGCCGGTCATTCGAGTGGGGCGCGCTCGACAATGGCAAAGCCGCGATTGGTCAGTTGCCGGCGCGCTTCGGGATCGGCAAAGCCGGTCAGCAGCAGGGTGCGCGCGCCTGCCTGACGAACGTCCTCGGCATCCAGAAACAGCGCAATGTCCTCATCCCAGAGCAGGGCATCAAGCGGCAAGGGCACCAGCAGCTCACCCTGGCAGCGCGCGCCGAGCCCGCCACCGAGTGCCTCGATCTCGCATTCACCGGGGCCGTAGCCGATACGCCCAGGCAAGGGCGCAGCCAGCAGCAGGCGCAGTGAGTTGACCATGAAGCGCGCCTCGACCTCTCCGGAAGCGTCAATCGCCATTTCCAGCACGTCGTCGCAGCCGCGCGGCAGCGCCAGTTTCTCAAGGGCATTGACCAGATCGGTTTCCAGGGTGGGCGAGAACGCGCCATTGCGCACGACGCGTCGGGTCAGTCCGCCGCTGCAGCCGAGCGCGTTCAGACGTCCGCGATTGATCTGCGAGAGCTCTTCGGGCGCCTGCTCCCAGACCGTCTTGTCGATCTTCAGCAGTTGCGGCAGCACGCCCGCGGTCGCCGTGCTGAGCGCGCCCATCACCAGTTTGAAGGCGACATTGCTGCTGGTTGCCGCCCAGGCGATGGCATTGAGTTTTTCCTTCAGCACCGGATTGCTGGTGTAGGGGTCGACGCCGACCTCCTGTGCGATGAAGCGCCGCGTGCTGGAGTAATCCAGTTCCTGTTTCAGCAGACTCTTGCCGGCCCGCTTGGCTTCGCGCTTGGCGCCCGAGTCATTGGGGTCGCGCTCGGGTTCTGGCGGCCGTGCGGCAGTGAATGGGCCGCCCGGGTCATCGGAACTCCCGTCCTCGGCCAGACGATCACGCGAGCGGTCGTAGGCATTGCTGACCTGGCGCCCGAGCTTGCGTGCTCGCGTCGAGATCATGTTGGCGACGCCCTTGGGCAGGCCGACAACGGTTTCCTTGGGGCGCGTGAAGATGCGCTTGAGCCCGGTCCAGACGCGTTTGCTGCGCTGCTTGGCGCGCTTGCCGATGGCCTCGGTGATGGCGGTGTCATCAAGGCGCTCGAGTGCGGCAATCTCCTCGATCCGGATCGGCAACAGATCGCGGCTCTCGGCGTCGATATGGCCAAAATCGGTTTGCAGAACGAAGTGCAGCATGTAGCCGCGTACTTCGACCTCGGGCGCCAGGCTGAAGCCGGGGCCACTGAGCATGCCGGCGCCAACCAGGTCGGCAGCGAGGTAATGGCCGTCGGCGTTCGGTCGTGGCGGGGCCGCTTCGCGGATCAGTTCGACGCGGCGTGCAGGCGCCACTTCCGTCAACGGACCGGCCTCAACCGGTGCCGCATGCTCGACGACCGGGAGTGCCGTCCTTGCTGCAGGCAGTTCGAGCAGCTCGCCATCAGACTGGTCCGCCGCGGCCGCCTCGGCGTCCTCGGGCTGGGGTTCGAAGCCATCCGTCGCAGTCTGATCAGGCGCTGGCAGTTCGCTGTGCGCGGGCACATCCTGCGCGGACACGGCAGCGAACATCAGCAGCAGACCGAGTCCAACAATTGGACTCAGGCGGGTCAGGGGCGAACAGCGTGCTGCATTCATCGAATTGGTCTTTGCGAAAGCGTCGGGTGGTAGAGGCCCCAGTATAGGACCGGCTGCCACGGCGCGCAGGCTTCTCGCCGGGGCGGCGCGGCAAGTGAACACGTTTGCCCGCTGCGGCGCAGATCCGAGCGAACTGCCACGATCCCGATCTTTCCGGTGCCATTCAGCCATCGCGGCAGTAATGAGCGGTCGGCGATCGCGCCGCTGGCGCTACAATGGCCGCATCCCCGCCATGCCGGTGCCGTGATGGGTACGCGCAGTCCAGGGTTTGTCGCTGTGATCCGGACGCTTGCCGGGCTGCTGTGCGGGCTGGCGGCGCAGGCGCAGATTGTCCCGGTCTCCGATGCCACCAGCCTGCGCAACGCCATCAATGCCGCCGCGCCGGGCCAGGAGATCGTGCTCGCCGGGGGAATCTACCACGTTGTCGGCAATCTGCTTTGCGACACCGCGGCGAGCGCAGCAATGCCCATCACGGTGCGCGCGGCTACGCCGCGCAGCGTGCTGATCCGCTTCGATGCGGTCGAGGGATTCAAGGTCAGCGAGCCGCACTGGCGCTTCGAGGGGCTCGATATCGAAGGAGTCTGCGCCGTCGACAGCGACTGCGAGCACGCCTTTCACATCTTCGGCGCCGCCGATTTCATCGTTGTCCGCGACAACGTAGTGCGCGATTTCAACGCCCAGATCAAGAGCAATGGCGATTTTGTCGGACCTGCATTCGTGTTCCCGGACGATGCCCTGATCGAGCGAAACCGGTTCTACGATACCCGCGCACGCAACACCGGAAATCCGGTCACCAAGCTCGATGTGGTCGGCGGCCGGCGCTGGGTCGTGCGTGCAAATACCTTCTACGATTTTGAGAAGGGCGGCGGCAACTTCATCAGCTACGCCGCCTTCCTTAAAGGCAACTCGCGGGACGGCCTGTTCGAGCGCAATCTGGTGATCTGTGAGCGCCAGTTTGGCGGCGGTGTGCGCCTGGGGCTGTCGTTTGGCGGTGGTGGCACCGGGCCCAACTCGATCTGCGAAACGGGCATCTGCACACCCGAGCATCAGAACGGGATCATGCGCAACAACGTCATCGTGAATTGCCCGAGCGATGTCGGCATCTATCTGAACGCGGCCAGCAATTCCCGTCTGCAGCACAATACGCTGTACAACACCACCGGCATCGATGTGCGCTATGCCACATCCAGCGCCGACCTGCGCAACAATCTCCTCAGCGGTCAGATCCGCAATCGCGATGGTGGCAGTCATGTCAGCGCGGGCGATCTTTCGCAGGTCGCTTTGGCCTCGTTCGCGGCCTGGTTCCAGAATCCGGCAATTGCCGATTTTCGACTGCTGGATGGTGGCGCCATCGTGAACCTGGGCGTTGCGGCACCGCTGGTTGCCGATGATTTCTGCGGCAATCTCCGCAACGACGGCCAAGCAGATATCGGTGCTGTCGAATTCGACGGTGATGGCATCTGCGACACGACGGTTGCTGGCGGGCAGTCGGGCCTGTTGTTTGGCAATGGCTTCGAGTGAGCTGGTTTCTGTTGCGTTGACATCTCCATGTGACGGACGTACTGTACGTACATACATACAGCGGGCAGAGATTGTATGGAAGTGTCTCTCACCGAACTGCGGCAGCGTCTGTTTGAACTTGCCGATCGCGTGCTTGAAACTGGCGAGTCCATCGTCATCACGCGACGCGGCAGGACCTTGCGCATCGTCCGCGACGAGGTGCAGCCAAAGACGTTTTCCCGCCTGGCCAAGCTGCGCAGTCTGCCGCCGCAGGCCTATGAGATCGGCCCCCCGCTGGATCCTCATGAGTCTCCTGCGCAGTGGTCAGAGCTCGACAGCGTCGCCAACGAGCCGGCCGCACCCTTCCTCGCGAAGCCGAGTCGGCGGTCAGCGACGTCGCGTGCGCGAAAAAAGTGACGTCGAGTAGATCGTGAGCATCGTCATGATCGACACTCATGTAGCGGTCGCGCTCTACAAGCGCCGATTTGCAGGTCTATCCAGGGCGGCGCAAAGACTGCTCGATGGATCTGCGACTCGCTATTCCCCGATTGTGACGCTGGAGTTGGAGTTGCTGAGCGAGATTGGTCGGGCTCAGGTGGAAGCTGAAACGGTTTGCCAGTACTTGAACGGCGAACTGGATATCACCGAAAGCCCGGAGCGTCTGAGTGACATTGTGCGGCATGCAATGCCGCTGCGCTTCACCCGCGATCCATTCGATCGGCTGATTGTCGCCCACGCCGATCTGCTGCGGGCGCCGCTGATTACGCTGGATGAGCGTATGCACCAGTACTACCGGCGCGCGATCAGGTGATGTCGTCCCCGGGATGCGGTGATCAACACGGTTGCCGTGCCGGCAAAGCCCTCAATTCCAACTGCACACCACCTTGCCGCAGTTGCCGGCTTCCATCAGGTCGAAGCCCTTCTGGAAGTCGTCGATGTGGATCTGGTGGGTAAGTACCTTCTGCAGCGGAAAACCGGTCAGCAGCATCTGGGTCATCTTGTACCAGGTCTCGTACATGCGCCGCCCGTACATGCCGTGCAGCACCAAACCCTTGAAGATGACCTTGTCCCAATTGATGCCAGCGCCATTGGGGAGAATGCCGAGCAGGGCGATCTTGCCGCCGTGGTACATGCAGTCGAGCATGTCGTTGAACGCGCCCTGATGCCCGCTCATCTCGAGCCCGACATCGAAGCCCTCCATGTGCAGGTCCTTCATCACATCCTTGACCGACTGCTTGGACACATTGACCACGCGGGTGGCGCCCATGTCGGCGGCGAGCTTGAGTCGATAGTCATTGACGTCGGTCACCACGACGTTGCGGGCACCGACGTGCTTGCAGATACCGGCCGCGATGATGCCGATCGGACCGGCGCCGGTGATCAGCACATCCTCGCCGATCAGGTCGAATTCGAGCGCGCAATGCGCGGCATTGCCGTAGGGGTCGAAAAAGGCCGCAAGTTCGGATGGAATCTGATCAGGGATCGGCCAGAGGTTGCTTGCCGGCATCGCGATGTACTCGGCGAACGCGCCATTGCGATTGACGCCGATACCGACCGTATTGGGACACAGATGTTGACGACCGGCCCGGCAGTTGCGGCAGACACCGCAGACTATATGGCCCTCGGCCGACACCCGTTCGCCAACGCGATAGCCACGCACGCCATTGCCCATATCGACAATCCGGCCGACAAATTCATGACCGATCACCAGGCCTGGCTTGATGGTCCGCTGGCTCCATTCGTCCCACTTGTAGATGTGCAGGTCGGTGCCACAGATGGCAGTCTTCTCGAGCTTGATCAGCACGTCGTTGGGGCCGATCTCGGGCATTGGAACCTGTTCCATCCAGATCCCCTTGCTGGCTTCGCGCTTCACCAGCGCCTTGATCATCTGTGGCATATCGGTCTCCGGTTCAGGGCGCAATTATAGAGCCTGCATGATCAAGCCGCGGTGGCCGCGTGCGCCTACAATGGCTGGATGTCCGATTGCCGCCCTCCTGCCATTTTTCTGATGGGTCCAACCGCCGCGGGCAAGACCGATCTGGCGGTGGAACTGGTGCAGAACCATCCGCTCGACATCATCAGTGTCGATTCGGCCCTGGTCTATCGTGGGCTGGAGATTGGCGCGGCCAAACCGGGCCCGGAGGTATTGCGCCGCGCGCCGCATCGCCTGATCGACCTGTGTGCGCCGACCGAGGCCTACTCGGCAGCGGATTTTTGCCGTGATGCCGCCGCCGCGATGGAGCAGAGTCGTGCGGCGGGCCGGGTTCCGCTGCTGGTTGGTGGCACTGGCCTGTACTTTCGTTCCTTGCAGCGTGGGCTTTCCGCGTTGCCGGAGGCTGACCCCGATGTGCGCAGCCGGCTTGAGGCCGAAGCCGCCGAGCAAGGCTGGGGGGCGCTGCACGAGCGTCTGCAGCGGCTCGACCCGGCGGCAGGCGCACGCATCCACCGCAACGACCCGCAGCGCATCCAGCGTGCGCTCGAAGTCATCGAGATCAGCGGCCGCGGCCTCAGCGAGCAGCAGGGGCGGCGGCGCCCAAGTCTGCCATTCCGGGTGCTCAAGTTCGCGCTCTGCCCGGCCGATCGCAGCGTGCTGCATGAGCGGATCGCACGGCGTTTCGGTGCGATGGTCGAGGCCGGCCTGCTCGCCGAAGTGGCGGCACTGATGCGGATTCCTGGAGTCCACGCCGATCTGCCCGCCATGCGCGCCGTTGGCTACCGTCAGGCCTGGCAGCATCTCAGCGGCGAACTGGCGGCCGCCGAATGGAAGGAACGCGGCATCTTTGCGACCCGGCAGCTGGCCAAACGCCAGATCACCTGGACGCGCAGCGAGCACGATGCCTTCTGGCGCGATCCGGGTGTGGCGAGCGCGCGCGCCGACATTGCCCGCCTGATTGCCGGTTTCTGTGGCTGGTCCGGTTGAGCCGGCGCCCGCTCTGCCGGTGGGTTACCCCTGTCAGAAGTCATGATTGCCGGAAAACCGGGGCTGAACGGGGTATGAGCGGCGCTTGATTGCTGAGGTTTCGTCTCCATTCCTTGCTAAAGTGATTGTGCGTCACTGGACCCGGCTCCTGCACCGGTTCGGGTCCCGGTGACGCCCACAACCGCTTGCTGGCAGTTGCCGCATCAGGCGCACTTGCGCCGGTTGACGATCATTACGTGTGGTGCCCTAGGAGAACAAGAATGAGCAAAGGCCAGTCGTTGCAAGATCCCTTCCTGAATGCCCTGCGTCGCGAGCGTATTCCGGTGTCCATTTATCTGGTCAATGGCATCAAGCTGCAAGGAACCGTGGAGTCGTTCGACCAGTTCGTCGTATTGCTGCGCAATACCGTCAGCCAGATGGTCTACAAGCACGCCATTTCGACGGTAGTTCCGGCGCGCAATGTCCGGGTGGATGGCGGTACCCACAGCAATGATGGACCCGGCGACAGCCAGGACAGCTGATACCTCTTGGACTTCTTCAATCGATCCAAAGCGGGTGAACGGGCTCTGCTCGTGCAACCGCACGCACCCGGTGCCGATGCTGCCGACGAACTGGCCGAGTTCATCGAGCTCGCCCGCTCGGCTGGAGCTCAGGTTCTGCACACCGTCAATGCCAGGGTGGAGCGACCCAATCCGCGCTTCTATCTCGGGTCGGGCAAGGTCGATGAGCTCGCCGCGCTGCGCGCCCAGCACGACGCCGACCTGATTCTGGTCAATCGCGCGCTTGGCCCGGTACAGGAGCGCAACCTCGAGGCGGCGCTGAAGTGCCGCGTGGTCGACCGTACCGGGTTGATTCTCGACATCTTCGCCCAGCGCGCGCGTACCCATGAGGGCAAGCTGCAGGTGGAGCTTGCACAGTTGCGCCATCTGTCGACCCGCCTGGTTCGTGGCTGGACCCATCTGGAACGTCAGCGCGGTGGTTCGATCGGTCTGCGCGGTCCCGGTGAAACCCAGCTCGAGCTGGATCGGCGCATGCTGGCTGATCGCGTGAAGGCGCTGGAAGCCCGGCTGGAAAAAGTTGAACTGCAGCGTCACCAGTCGCGGCGTCGTCGCGAGCGCGGGCAACTGCCCGTCGTCACCCTGGTGGGCTACACCAATGCCGGCAAGTCCACCCTGTTCAATGCGGTGACCGGTGCCGGCGTCTACGCGGCCGACCAGTTGTTTGCGACACTGGACCCGACCCTGCGCAAGCTCGAGGGTCTGGCCTCAGGGCCGGCGATTCTGGCCGATACCGTCGGCTTCGTCCGCGATCTGCCCCATGATCTGGTCGCTGCATTTCGCTCCACGCTATCGGAAGTGCGCGACGCCGACGTGCTGTTGCATGTGATCGATGCCTCCGATCCCGACCGCGATCTGCGCTTCGACCAGGTCAACGAAGTGCTCGCCGAAATCGGTGCCGCCGATGTTCCCCAGGTCATTGTCTACAACAAGATCGATCTGGTCGAGGGCGCGCTGCCCCGGCGCGAGCGCACCGATGCCGGCACGACCGAGCAGGTCTGGGTCAGCGCGATGAGCGGCGCCGGCATTCCCCTGCTGCGCGAGGCGCTGGCTTCGGTGCTGGGCGCCGAGCGCTGGCATGGCAGCCTGCATCTGCCGATGGACGCGGGCAGGTTGCGTGCCCGTCTGTTTGCCGCCGGGGTGGTGCAGGCCGAAACCATGGACGATGGCGGCTGGCATCTGGATATCGATGCGCCGCGCAGTCTGCTGTCGCCGCTGTTCGGGCTTTCCGATGGGGATGGCGAATGGCTGCGCGAGCGCTTGAAATTCCCGGAACTGGACACCAGATAGTCAGGGCTGCGGTGCGCTGACCGTCGCTTGCTATGCGTGCTGGGGAATGGACGGTTTGCCGGACTCCAGTCGGCTACCTACAATGCCCGGCGTTTTGCTTAATCCCGGTCGCCCGCGACCCAATGAGAACGGACATGGCCTGGAACGAGCCTGGAAACAACAAGAAGCGTGACCCCTGGCAGGATGGCGAACAGCCGGACCTGGAGGAGACACTGAAACAGCTCAAGGATCGCTTTGGGCGCTTCTTTGGTGGCGGATCGGGCTCGGGCCTGGGTCTCATCGTGGTCATCGTGCTGGCTCTGGTCGTCGTCATCGGCCTGTTCGACTCGTTCAAGCAGATCAACGAATCGACCCGTGGTGTGGTGCTGCGTTTCGGCAAGGTCCATCGCGTGATGGGCGCGGGTCTGCAGCTCAAGTGGCCGCGCCCGATTGAAGAAGTGCTGGTGGTCGAGACCGCCCAGGTCAAGAGTTTCTCTGCCCCTGGCGTGCGCATCCTGACCAGTGACGAAAATTTGCTCGACATCGATTTCAACGTGCAGTATCGCGCTGCCGATCCGGTGAAGTGGCTGTTCGGCGTGCGCGACCCCGAGGTGACGATGGGAGGTGCCGCCGAGAGCGCGGTGCGCCAGGTCGTAGGCGCCAACACCATGGACAAGATTCTTTCCGAAGAGCGCACGGCAATGGCCAGCGCCGCCAAGGCCGAATTGCAGAGCCTGCTCGATCGCTATGACACCGGCATTGTGGTGACTGGCCTGAATTTCCAGAATCTGCGACCGCCGCAGAAGGTGCAGGCTGCATTTGACGATGCCATTGCGGCGCGCGAGGACAACCAGCGCTTCAAGAACCAGGCCGAGGCCTACGCCAGCAAGGTGGTGCCCGAGGCGCGTGGTCTCGCGGCCCGTATCCGCACGGCTGCCGAAGGCAGCAAGCAGGCCGCGATCGCGCGCGCAACTGGTGATGCCAATCGTTTCGAGTTGCTGGTTGCCGAGTATGCCAAGGCGCCCGCGGTCACCCGCAAGCGTCTGCTGCTGGAAACCATGCAGGAAGTATTGAGCAAGAACCCCAAGGTGATGGTCGATGTCCGCGATGGTGGCAACAGCATGATGTACCTGCCGCTCGACAAGCTGCTGCAGAACGCGGGCGTGGCGCCCGCCCCGACGGTGCCGGTCAACAGCACGCCGAGCATCCGCGCGACCCCGGCACCGGCGATCGAGCGGCCAGCGCGCGATCCCAATGAAGATCCGCTGCGTTCTTCCAGGGAGCCGCGCCAATGAGAAACCTGATCCTGATCGGTATGCTGGGTCTGTTCCTGCTGGCGGTGAACAGCGTGTTTGTCGTCCGTGCCGGCGAGCGCGCCGTGCTGCTGCAATTCGGTGCCGTCAAGCGTGCCGATTTCGAGCCTGGTCTGCACTTCAAATGGCCAGGTATCCAGAGCGTTCGCAAGTTCGAGCGGCGTATCCTGACGCTCAACCGCGATCCGCAGCGTTATCTGACTTCGGAAAAGAAGGACGTGCTCGTCGACTTCTACGTGAAGTGGAAGATCAACGATGTCTCCAAGTTCTGGACCGCATCCAGCGGTGAAGAGACTCTGGCTGAGAGTCGCCTTGAAAACACTGCGCGCGATGTGCTGGGTCGCGAGATCATCGCGATGGAGCTGAAGGAAGTCGTCGCCGATCAGCGCTCTTCGCTGATGGATGCCATGCGCGTCACCCTCAACAAGACCGTGGGCGAACTCGGCATCGAAGTGGTTGATGTCCGGGTCATGAGCATTGCCTTGCCGGATGAAGTCAGCCAGAAGGTGTTTGACCGCATGTCGACCGAACGCGAGCGCGTTGCCAACGATCTGCGCTCCAAAGGCATCGAGGCGTCCGAGCAGATCCGCGCGACCGCCGATCAGCAGGTGCAGGTCGAAGTCGCAGTCGCCGAGCGTGATGCCCAGCAGATTCGTGGTCAGGGTGATGCCGAGGCCGCAGCGATCTACGCCGCTGCCTATCAGCGTGATCCCGAGTTCTATGGTTTCTATCGTAGTCTGGAGGCCTACCGCAGCGCCTTCGCCAACAACGACTCGGTGCTTGTGCTCGATCCCAAGTCCGAGTTCTTCCAGTATTTCGGCGAGGCCGGCAAGCGCTGATCGCGCTGGAGCGCAGGCATGGCACAGGAATGGTGGGTCGCCGGTTGTCTGATTCTGGTGATCGAAGGGCTGGTGCTTGCCGCCTTTCCTGCTGCCTGGCAGCGGATGATGCTGCAGCTGGCCCAGGTTTCACCGGCCCAGCTGAGAACGGGCGGAATCGTGGCCATGGCCCTCGGTTTGATCTGCCTGAAGCTGGTTAAGGGGTAAACTGCCGGGGTTTCGGCCGGGCCAGGCGGCCCGAGCTGGCGTCACGAGCGCTGAACCGCCGGATTTCCAGCGGATCGCGCCTGGCGTCGAAGCGGGCCGATCCGGGCAGGCTCCGGTCGCCGGGCGCAGTGTGCACGCCAATCATTCTGAGTATCTGGAGTTAGCAATGGGCAAGTCAGTGGTGATCCTTGGTGCCCAGTGGGGCGACGAAGGCAAGGGCAAGATCGTCGATCTGCTGACCGAGGGTGTCGGCGCGGTGGCGCGCTTCCAGGGCGGCCACAATGCCGGTCATACCCTGGTGATCAATGGCAAGAAGACTGTGCTGCACCTGATACCTTCGGGCATCCTGCGGGACGGTGCCCTGTGTCTGATCGGCAACGGCGTCGTGCTGTCGCCGGCCGCCCTGATCAAGGAGATCGCCGAGCTCGAGGCCAGTGGCGTCGATGTCCGCTCACGCCTGAAGGTCAGCCCGGCAACGCCCTTGATCATGCCGTATCACATCGCGGTGGATCAGGCCCGTGAACGCGCCTCCGGGGCGCAGGCGATCGGGACGACCGGTCGTGGTATCGGTCCTGCCTACGAGGACAAGGTGGCGCGTCGTGGCGTACGAATTGCCGATCTGTCGTACCCCAGCCAGCTGGCCGACAAGCTGCGTTCGGCCATCGATTATCACAATTTCGTATTGGCCAACTGGCTGAAGGCCGACACCGTCGACTATCAGCAGGTGCTCGACGAGGCACTCGCCTTCGGCGAGTACGTCAAGCCGATGGTCGCTGATGTCAGCAGCCTGCTCTACGAAGCGCGTCGTCGCGGCGAGCGCATACTGTTCGAAGGCGCCCAGGGCTCGCTGCTCGATATCGACCACGGTACCTATCCCTACGTCACGTCGAGCAATACCACCGTCGGTGGCGCGCTTGCCGGTACCGGGGTCGGCGCCGACGCCATCGACTACGTGCTGGGCATTGCCAAGGCCTATGCGACCCGCGTCGGGGGCGGGCCGTTCCCGACCGAACTCAACGATGCGATGGGCGAGGATCTGCGCAAGCGCGGCAACGAGTTTGGCGCAACCACCGGGCGGCCGCGTCGCTGCGGCTGGATCGATATGGTGGCGCTGAAGCGGGCGGTGCAGATCAATGGCATGTCCGGGCTCGCCATCACCAAGCTGGATGTCCTCGATGGTCTGCCCAGTGTCAAGGTCTGCGTTGCCTACGAATACCGCGGCAAGCGCCGCGAACTGGCGCCGCTGGATGCCGCAGGCTGGGATGAAGTGAAGCCGGTCTATCTGGAATTTCCTGGCTGGGACGAGCCGACCAGTGGCATCCGCGAGTTCAGCAAGTTGCCGGCGGCGGCGCGTGCCTATCTGCGCTCGGTCGAAGAGCTCTCCGGTTGTCCGCTTGCCATCGTGGCGACCGGTGCAGATCGCCTCGATACGATCGTGCTCAAGGATCCGTTTGCCTGAGGCAAGCGGGATATTGCCGTCGGGTCGCGCTCAGTCGGCTTCGGCTGCTGCCTCGCGACCCTGCTGGCGAATCAGTGCTTCCTGACGGGCGTCCTCGATCGACATCATGATGTCGCCGACATCGGCGCGGCGCTCATCGAATACGAAACGCCCGCTGAGCTCTGAATCGGGCCGCAGTTCTCCGTTGGCGTACAACGCCCACATTTCCTCGCCGTAGTGGGTGTCGTTCAGATCGCTGGCCGCGCGCCCCAGGCAGTCGCGCAGATTGTGCACGTCACGCAGCAGCATGGCGCGCGCGGCGTTATTGCCCTCGGCGCTGACGACCTGCGGAAAATCGATGATCACCGGGAATTGTTCTCCGACCAGAACGTTGTACTCCGAGAGATCGCCGTGGATCAGTCCTAGGCAGAGCATGCGGACGACATCACGGATCAGCCGGGTGTGGAATTCGCGCGCCTGCTCCGCGCTGAACTCGACCTCACCGAGGCGCGCGGCACTGAAGCCCTCGGCATCGGTGACCAGATCCATCAGCAGGACGCCATGGAAGTAGCCGTGCGGCCTCGGCACCGATACGCCAGCCGCCGCGAGCCGGTAAAGCACATCGACTTCGGTGTTCTTCCATGCGGTTTCCTGTTCGCGGCGACCGAACTTGCTGGCCTTCACGATCGCGCGGGTCTGGCGACTGCCGCGGATCCGGCGTCCTTCCTGGTACTGCACACGCGCCTGAAAGCTGCGCTGCGCCATGTCCTTGTAGACCTTGGCGCAGAGCACCTCCTCGCCCGCGCGCACTACATACACCGATGCTTCCTTGCCGCTTTTCAACGGCCGCAGTACCTCGCTGATCACACCATCATCGATCAGCGGCTGCAGGCCCTTCGGGGTTTTCATTGCTTGCTCTTTGCATTGCCGGTCATGCAGCCATTATGGGTGATCCGGGCTGAAGCGCGAGCGACCGCGTGCCTGCCGGGCTTCCGATCGGTCCGGCGTGATCAGTCGGCAGGTCTCGGACACCCTGAACTGCTGCACTCGGCGGACGCGACGCCGGGATCGCTGCCGACGGATTCGGGTCGGTACTCGGCAATGGCGGCCATGATGGCCGCGCCCAGCGCGATGTCATCGAGTACCCCGAAATGCTGCAGGCAGAGCCGTCCATCGCGGTCGATCAGCAGGGTGGTGGGTGTCCCCTGCATCGAATAGGCAGCCATCGTTCTGGGAATACCGGTGCTGCCATCGGCTGCGTCCAGCCCGATCGGGAAGTCGAGCCGGTATTCGTGTGCGAACGCGCGCAGCGCGGCCATCGTGCCCTGCACTTCGTGGTGCTCGAATACCGAATGCAGGCCAATCACCGCAAGCTGGCGCCTCGAAAACATCTGCCGGGCGCGCTGGGCCTGGGGCAGGGCATGACTGACACAGGCCGGACAGAGCAGTTGGAAGACTTCAACCAGGACCACGCGTCCGCGCAGCGCGGCCAGCGAAAAATCTGCTGGTGCGTTGAGCCAGGCATCGGTGTGGAATTCTGCAGCCATCGGATACACGGTTGGCGCCCTCCAGCGGATGCCACGAGTATCCTCTGAATCGGCAGCGCGCTGCGAGAGCCGGCTGAGCGGGGAACAGGATGCCGGCGTTCACGGGTCTGGCAGCCGCCGGTCCGAGTGGTCGACAGCAGGCGCTGCTGTGTGCAGAGCCTGCTCCCGTCCAGGCGGTCGCCGGCTGGCTGTCGCGGAATCTGATTCGGATCCGTGCGTAAATTCTGTTCAGCCCGCCCAGGCGAGGTCCCGTTCCAGTCCGCCAGGAGTCTTTCGATGCCCGCGCCGCGTCTACCCGCCTTGCCCGTTTATTTCACACCCGCCATGGTGGCGGACTCGCATTCGTTCTCGCCCAGTTCGGCCAAGCCTGCGCGCGTACTCGAGAGCTGGAAACGCATGGGAATTCCGCTGGATGTGCGGCCACCGCGTGCCGCCACCCGGGCCCAGCTGGAGCGCGCCCATGATCCCCGCTATATCGACGACGTACTGACGCTGCGGCAGGAGAACGGCTTCGGCAATCGCAATGCCGAGGTCGCGGCCAGTCTGCCGTATACCTCCGGTGCGATGCGCGAAGCGGCGGTCACTGCGATCTCCAACGGCCGCGTCGCCGTCGCCCCGGTGTCCGGCTTTCATCACGCCTGCTATTCGGAAGGCGGCGGCTACTGCA
This sequence comes from Pseudomonadota bacterium, assembly GCA_022843465.1. Classification (GTDB taxonomy): domain Bacteria; phylum Pseudomonadota; class Gammaproteobacteria; order Xanthomonadales; family Ahniellaceae; genus 0-14-3-00-62-12. Next base: position 51,927 of record JALHNO010000006.1, read on the forward strand.
CGTTCAACGGACTCGTGGTTGCCGCACGCGCGCTGATCGACGAGGGACTGGCGCGTCGCGTCGGCATCCTCGACTGCGATCACCATTATGGCAACGGCACCCACGACATCATCAACCGGCTGCAACTGGGCGACTGTGTGCAGCACGATACCGTCGGCGCCCTTGAGTTCCACAGCGAGCAGGCCGAGCCCTTTCTGCAAAACCTCGGCCGCCGGGTCGGTGCGTTTTCCGGCTGCGACGTTCTGCTCTATCAGGCAGGTGCCGATCCGCATATCGATGATCCGCTCGGCGGCTGGCTGACCACCGCTCAAATGGTGCGCCGAGATCGCATCGTGTTCGAGGCGGCGGCGATCATCGGACTGCCCCTGGCCTGGAACCTTGCCGGCGGCTATCAGGAGCCGCTGCGGCGGGTGCTCGATATCCACGACAACACGCTCCGTGAGTGTTGGCGTGTGCACGGCCTGGCGGGCGGCTGATCCGTTGTGACGCCGTGCCGCGGAGGCAAGCCAGCCAGCCGCGGTGAATGATTCGAGTTCACTGGACGTGATATGGAGATGATTCCGTGCAATCCGATGCCGCTCCCGCTGCCGAAAACTTCGACATTGCCGATGAACTTGCGGCGCTCAACCGGTTCCGGTTGATCGAGGAACTCGCGCCCGAGTTCCATGAAAAGCACTGGCAGCGCATCGCCTTCATCACAGTGACGGTATCGAGCCTGGCCCAGCAGTCGCCAGACTTGCAGCTGATCATGGGCGTTACGGCCGGGCATGGCCACGATGACGCCGCGAATGCCATCCGCGGCGTGCTGCGGCAACTCTTCGAGGAGGCGCCCGAACGCGCGCTCTGGATCCACCAGCAGTTGGAGCAGCCGCTGCGCTCAGCCATCCTGTTGGGGCGTGAGGCAGCCGCGATGCCCGAGTGGCTGGAGTTTGCGATGCAGGTGATTCGGGCCGGAATGATCGAAGCATCAGGGCCAGGCGCGCGACCGGAGTGAGGGCCCTGCAGGCTCAGGCAATGTCTCGCCCAGTCTGCTGCCGACCGATCTCCCACGTGGGAGGCCCGGGGCGGGCCGACGCTCGTGTCGGTTGTTCGAGACCGAGTTGGCGCCCTTGGGAGCAACTGCCGGGTGCCGGTATCCTGTGCGCAGGTCCGCCGCCGCACAAATAGTGCGGACCCGGTGGCGGGATTTTCGCAGTGTCATCGCGATGGAACGCAGGGGCTGGGCGGTGAGGCCGCTTCGTCGACGCGCCCGGCGGTCCCAGGACCATCGGCTGGACCACGCATATCGGGAGCATCCGCAATGACTGAAGTCACCACGCGCTACGTCGAAGCCATCGAACTGGCGCGCAGCGCCCATTCCGGCCAGTACCGCAAAGGGACGCGAATTCCCTATCTTTACCACCTGCTCGCGGTGTCCAGTCTGGTGCTCGAGTTTGGCGGCGACGAGGATCAGGCGATTGCTGGTCTGCTGCACGATCTGATCGAGGATTGCGGTACCGCCCATCTTGCCGACCTGCAGCAGCGCTTTGGTCCGCGTGTCAGCCGGATCGTGCTGGATTGCACCGATGGCGATGCCGAGCAAAAGCGCGCGGCGATCACGCTGGAGGAGCGCCGTGCCGACTGGAGGAGCCGCAAGCTGCGGTACATCGCCCACCTGCGTGATGCCGATCCGGCGAGCCTGCTGGTGTCGGCCTGCGACAAACTGCACAACGCGCGCGCCATCGTCGCTGATCTCGAGCATCCCGGCGTAGGCAGCGCGGTGTTCGAGCGCTTCACCGCCGGCCAGGCGGGCACGCTCGCTTACTATCACTCGCTGGCGCTGGTGATGACCGAGCGCGATGCCGCGCCCGCCCGCCAGTTGGAGTTGACCGTAGCCCGCATGCATGGACTCGCCGGTACGAGCTTGCGCGAGGCCTTGAGCTGAGCCGCGCCGGCGCTGTGGCCGGCTAGAATCGGCGACCATGAAGCCAGCCGATCGTCTTGCCTTTTTCTCGCGTCTGCGCGAACTCAATCCGCATCCGAAGACCGAACTGGAATACCGGAGTCCGTTCGAACTGCTGATCGCCGTGATGCTCTCCGCCCAGGCCACCGATGTTTCGGTCAACAAGGCGACCCGCAAATTGTTCGCCCGCGCCAATACCGCGCAGCAGATGCTCGAACTCGGGGAGGAGGGCATCAAGCCCTACATCAGCAGTATCGGCCTGTTCAACGCCAAGGCCCGTCACCTGGCCGCCACCTGCGCGATTCTGGTGCGTGCGCATGGTGGCGAGGTTCCACGTGACCGCGCGGCGCTCGAGTCACTGCCCGGCGTGGGCCGCAAGACGGCCAATGTGGTGCTGAATACGGCGTTTGGCGAGCCCACGATGGCGGTCGATACACACATCTTTCGCGTCTCCAATCGCACCGGACTGGCGCCGGGCGCCACCCCGCTGGCGGTCGAGAAGGCCTTGCTCAGGCGCATACCGCGGGAGTTCCTGCGGGACGCCCATCACTGGCTGATCCTGCACGGGCGCTATGTCTGCAAGGCGCGCACTCCCTTGTGCGGAATCTGCCCGGTACGGCCGTTCTGCGGATACCGCGATAAGTCGAAATCGGCTGACTGACCAGGGTCCGGACATCGGCATTGGCACTTGCGCAAGGCGTGCAACCGGCGCTGAAAGCTGATTGCAGTTGCGCCGGTCTCTTGGGGATGCACGCAACCTTTGGCGCTTGCAATTTTCCACAATCGGCCTAAGTTGCTCGCGAACAGCGAGGCGCATTTATTGCGGTGCAGCACGATCGAGAATCGTCGCGCAAGCGGCAGCGATGGCGGGCGTTTCCCGTCGACACGATGCATCTGGAGACAACTCATGTCCAAGAAAGTGATCAATCCCCTGACCCTGACCATTGGCGCTGCGCTCCTTGGTGCCGTCGGCATGGCCAACGCCGGCTCGTTCGCGCTTACCGACCTGGGTACCGGCTACATGCAGACCGGCGAGAAGGCCACCGAGGGCAAGTGTGGCGAAGGCAAGTGCGGCGAGAAGAAGGCCGACGGCAGCTGTGGCGAGAAGGCCAAGGCTGAGGGCAAGTGCGGTGAAGGCAAGTGCGGCGAGAAGAAGGCCGACGGCAGCTGCGGCGAGAAGGCCAAGGCCGAAGGCAAGTGCGGTGAAGGCAAGTGCGGCGAGAAGAAAGCCGACGGCAGCTGCGGTGAGAAGAAGGCCGACGGCAGCTGCGGTGAGAAGAAAGCCGACGGCAGCTGTGGCGAGAAGAAAGACCACTGATCGGCCACGATCTGCGATGAACAGTGGACCACGCCAATTTGTCGTTGAAGGCGCGGGCCTAGGCCTGCGACGGGCCCTGATGGGCCCGTTGCGGGACGCCGGCGCGGGCAGCTTCGATTTTCTCGAGCTGGTTCCCGAGAACTGGATCAATGTCGGTGGCAGGCTCGGTCGCCAGCTGCGCGCCTATACCGAGCGCTTTCCGTTCGTCTCGCATGGCTTGTCGCTGTCGATCGGGGCGCCGTCTCCGCTTGATGAGACCTTCCTGATCAAGCTGAAGCGTTTTCTCGACGAGCACCAGATCCGTGCCTACAGCGAACATCTCTCCTACTGTTCGGATGATGGCCATCTCTACGACCTGATGCCGATCCCCTTTACCGAAGCGGCCGTGCGCCATGTCGCCGCGCGAATCCGTCGCGTGCAGGATGTGCTCGGCCGCCGCATTGCCATGGAAAACGTCTCGTTCTACACCATGGTCGGTGCCGAGATGAGCGAGCTCGAATTCATTCGTGCGGTGTTGCTGCAGGCCGACTGCGATCTCCTGCTCGATCTCAACAACATCTACGTCAACAGCGTCAACCATCGCTACGATCCGGTCGCGTTCCTGCGTGGATTGCCGCTCGAGCGTGTCGCCTACTGTCATATTGCCGGGCACTACAATGAGGCCAGTGATCTCATCGTGGACACTCATGCGGCCGACGTGATTCCACCCGTCTGGTCGCTGCTGGAAACCGCCTACAGCGAATTTGGCGTGATGCCGACCCTGCTTGAGCGCGATTTCAATATCCCACCGGTGCCTGAATTGCTGGCCGAGGTCGACCAGATCCGCCAGCGTCAGCAGCGCACACTGCAGACAAGGCCGCTCGCTCAGGCCGGAGAATCCGCACGTGTCCGCGCTTGAGTCTGCGTTGGATTTCAAGGAGCTCCAGTACCGCTTCGCGGCGCATCTGCGCGATCCCGAAGCCCATCCCGGCCTGCCCGGGATTGAAGATCGGCGTCTGAAAATCTACCGTGACCTCTTCTTCAACAACATCGAGAATATTCTCGCCACCGGATTCCCGGTGATCAGGCGATTGCTCGGTCGATCTGACTGGTTGCATCTGGTGCGCCGGTTCTATGCCGAACACGAATCGCACACGCCGTTGTTCTCCGAGATCGGTCGCGAGTTCCAGCGTTATCTGCAGGCCCGTGCCGAGCGCGGCTGCGAAGACCCAGTCTTCCTGGTCGAACTGGCGCACTATGAGTGGGTCGAGTTGGCGTTGTCGCTCGATGAACACGAGATCGACGCCATGGATCTCGATCCGGCGGGCGATCTGTTGGCAGGGGCTCCGGTCGTGTCTCCGCTGGCTTGGCTGCTCGAATATCGCTTTCCGGTGCAGCGAATCAGCGTCGACTATCAGCCGACGCTTGCGCCGGAGTTGCCCACCTGCCTGGTGGTCTCCCGCAATCGCCGTGACGAAATCGTGTTCACCGAACTCAATCCGCTGTCGTTCAAATTGCTCGAGGTATTGAAAGCCAATCCTGGAGTGACCGGTCTTGATGTCATCGAGGCGCTGATCGGGGCGCTGGGACCAAGCGATGCCGCGGCCATGAAAAACGGCGCTGCAGAGATGCTGGAGCGCTTCCGCGAGCGCGACATCATTCTTGGCACCCAGTGAATCGACCCGCGGTGCCGTCGTCCCAACTGCAACCAGGCTACGGAGTCAGTCGATGAGCAAGCTTTCCCTGGCGGGTGCTGTCAATGCATGGCAGCAGATCGTGTCGCGTCTCGAAGGCGCCGGGCAATACATCCCTCTGCTGGTCATGCGGGTGGTGATGGGCTGGGAGTTTTTCGAGGCGGGTCGCGAAAAACTGCATGGCAGCAACTGGTTCGGCGGCATCCAGGAGCAGTTCCCGTTTCCCTTCGACGTCGTGCCCGCTGCGTTGAGTTGGCAGCTGGCGACCTGGTTCGAGCTGGTCGGTGCGGTCTGCCTGTGGCTGGGCCTGGCAACACGATTCTGGGCGTTCAACCTGCTGTTTCTGACCTTTGTCGCGACCGCGGCCGTGCATTGGCCAGACATGTGGTCGATGTGGTCGGATCTGCTGAAGGGTTACGCGATTTCCGATGATGGCCATGGCAACTTCAAGCTTCCGTTGCTGTTCGTTGTCATGTTGCTGCCCCTGGTATTCATGGGCCCGGGAAAACTGAGTCTGGACCGGCTGATCGCGCACTGGTTCATGGAGGATGGCGAGCAACGTCCGCATGCCGATCTCTACGCCTGGGCACTCGCGGCCGCGCTGCTGGGACTGCCGTTCGTGATGCTGATGCCCGTCTTCGGTGCCGGTCTGCTGGTGTTGGCAGCGGTGCTGGCAGGCTTTGGTCGATTTGCCCGCGCCTGACTGCAGTTGCCGTCAGGAGGACTTCTGCAGGCGTGCCCTGGCGCGCGCCAGAGCCGCCTGGATCGGATCGATGCTCGCTTCCGCGTCACTCGATGCGGCGGGACGTTTGCTGGCCAGTAGTTGATCACGGACCTCGGCCTCGCGCTGCAGTCTCAGTGCACGGGCGTGATAGCGCAGGCGCGCGGCCTCGGCGCGCTCGACCTCGCTGGCGCGCCAGCGCGACTCTGCAGCAAGAAACTCGGCGACCTCGGGAAGGGCAGCGCAGCTCGCGCATACGGCTGTCGCACGCGTCGGCGTTGCCGCTGTGGCAGGTTGGCCTTGGCAGCGTGCACAGAGCGTCTTCATCGGCTGGGGCGCATCGGATGCAGACGGCAGCGCTGCGCTGAAGTCGATGCCCGGCATTCGCTGACACGGTCCGTTGACCGCCTTGCGCTATGGCTGCGGCTCAGCAAGTGACTCATCGCCATCGGTCTCGCCCAGCGCAAATTCGCCGTCGCGCCAGCGCGTCAACATGCCGCGGGCATCCAGTGCGCGGCCGTTGGGCACCATCACCTTGAAGTGGCCGAGTGCCTGTCCCCAAAGCCCCTGCGTCGAAAGGGTATGGGTGTTTTCAACGCGTGCCGGTATGTCGTGACGTCGCAGCAGACCGGCAAAAATCTCGGCATGCATCAGGTCCTCGAAGCTCTCTACACGGATCTCCATGGCGCGATCTTAGCCGCAGCGGGCGCTGGCGCGCATGCCCGGCCCAGACTGCGCCGCCAGTTGGGTGCTGGCGGGCGGCCTCAGCGCAAGCCAGGAGGGATGCTCAGGCCTCGTAGGCGATCGCGTCGTCCCGCGGCGGCGGTGGCGCTGCTGGCGCTGCCGGTGCTGCCGGTGCTGCTGGCGGTGCTGGCGGTGCTGGAGCCGCTGCCGACGGCGGTCGTGGCGCCTTCGGTGCCGCTGGCGGCGAAGGCGGCGCAGGCGGCGTCATGAACATGAAGTGATCGCGCTCCGGTACGATCACGGTCAGCACCTGAGCCTTGCGGTCGCGCCATACTTCGACGGCCATCGCCGCGCCGGGTTGCTTGCTGCCAAAGGCACGCATCACGCTTGAAACCGAATCGGCCGGCTTGCCGTCGACGATCTGGATCACATCGCCGGGCTTGAGCTCCTTCAGCGTCTTTTCGCTGCTGTCGATGACCAGCACGCCGCGGTCGGTGCCGAAATAGCGCCCGAGCTCGGGGTTCAATTTGCTCAGGTTCAGCGACGCCCACGGCGCGCCACCGCTGCGCACGCGGTGCACGATGTGATCGGCGCTGCCGCTGCTGTGTTCGCCGTCCTCACTGTGAAACTCGAACACGTGCGCGCCAGGCGCCATCGGCGCGCCCATCTCACGGCGCTTGCCGTTGACGATGACCTCGATCTCCTCGCCATCAGGCCCCGATCGGCGCTTGACTATGGGTGCGTGGCCGCCGCTGAATTCGGGCATGCTGTCGAGCATCCCGGCCCAGTCCCAGCTCTCGCGACGCTCGGCCTTCAACTCGAACGCCTGCGTCTTGCCATCACGCAATACATTGAGCTTCACGGGCTCGCCCTCTTCGAGATTGCGCAGCAGTTCGCGCGCAACGTCGACGCCGGCCTGACCGCCCTTGGCCTGGACCAGCGACTTGCCATTGACCGAGGTCAACAGATCGCCAGCGCGGACGCCGGCCTTCGCGGCGGGACCGCCGGGTGTGACCGCGCCGATCCGCACGCCGTTGTCGTCGGGCACCATGACGATGCCCACCATGGCGCGCCTGGGTTCATGCAGATAGCGGAAGGCGAATGCCTGCGGACCACCTTCACCAAGTTTGGCCGACAGTTCGGCAATACGGCGGCTGGCATCGCGCAGCTGATCGCGCGCTACCTCCAGGTCGGCGCGCGCCTTCGCCATGTCGTCGGTCGTCGCCGGGTCTGCGGCGTAACTGATCGGCAGCGCCAGCATCAGGGCGACTGCAAGAAGTGAGATTCGAAGTTTCATGAGGTCCTCGTCGGTTTGCGCTCGATGCGCTCAGTTGATCGGGTAGGTGGCGCTCAGCAGTGTCGGGCTCTGGTCGGGGAACGCCTTGTCCCAGGCCGGTTGTGTGCGTACCTCGGCCAGTCTGCTCATCAGTCGGATGCGGCGTTCCCACAGCGATTGCGCCTGCTCGTCGTTTTCGGTAGCGCCGAGCTGCAGATCGGTCAGGCTGATCAGGTCTTCCAGTTCGGCACTGGCCATGGCGGTTCCGGCGTCCATCGGCATGCTCTGCTGTTCCAGTCGACGCAGCGCGGTCTCCCATTCGAGAGAGCGCTGCATCAAGGCCTGCAAGTCAGCAGAGGCGCCGACGTCCGCTGCGGTCGTGCGCTCCGCATCGATTGCCTGGCCGTTGAACAGGAACAGTCCCAGGCCGATCACCACCAGCCCGGCGGCCCAGGCCATCCAGCCAGGCAAGTGTCGATGAGTTCGCGCGGTCCGCTTGCCACTCAGTGCCAACACGGCTGGCAGTGCGCTCCTGGCTGGCGACAACAGGGGCAGGGCGCGCAGCGCCTCGGCCAGCCTGCGGTCGTCGGGTTCGCCTGTCAGTACACTGATTCGATCGATTTCATCCGGCATATGCCAGTCCTCCTTCTGCAACAGTCAGCAGTCCGCGCAGGCGTTGCGTGCCGCGCGACAGCTGGGATTTGGAGAAGCTCACGCTCTTGTCGAACAGCGCGGCAATCTCGTCGTGCGAATAGCCTTCGACGTGGTACAGCCACACCACGCTGCGGGTGACGGTCGGCAATCTGCGTAGCGCAGCTTCCAGATCACGACTGTCGAATCCCGACTGCTCATCGGCCGCCGGTGCCGGTTCGGGGACCTCATCGGTGAACTCGATCAGCTTGCGCTTGCGCAGCCGCATCAGGGCTTCATTGACGGCGATCTGGCGCAACCAGCCCCAGAATGGAGCGTCACCGCGAAACTGGTCGAGTTTGCCGAACAGGGTGAGCATCGCGTCATGCAGGATTTCCTGCGCCTCATCGGCATCATTGAGCATGCGCCAGGCCAGGCTGTATACCGGTCGCTCGAACAGGCGGTAGATCTGCTCGAAGGCGCGCGCTTCACCGCGTCTGGCTCGATCCAGAAGCGAAGCCGGTACCTCGATGGCGAAGGAAGATGTGCTCACGGTGTACAGGATGCGCGGCGTTGGCCAAAGGTCGCAGCGATCGCGGCGGTGGGCAACAAAAAAAGGCCGCGGACGAATCCGCGGCCCTTTTGGGCAAGCGCAGAACCGCAATTACAGACCGGTCGACATCTCGATCGTGAAGTACACGCGCGAGTCGGCGATGGTGCCGTAGTAGTTCTCGCCGTCATTGTCGGTATCCGCCCAGTTCAGCGAGGTGGTGACCGGTCCCCAGCTGCGCGAGAGGCCCAGGCCCCAATGCGAGTAGGTGAAATCCGAGCCGTCATCATTGCCGTTGGCGATGTCGTAGGTGCCGACTTCTCCGGTCAGGCTCAGGCCGCCCCAGGGGAGTTCATAGCTGCCGCTCAGACCGACGTAGACACCGTTTTCCTCGGTGTTGAAGACATCGTTGGAATAGCCGATGGTGGCGGTGACATATTCCTTGTAGCTGACCGCGCCGATCAGTTCGTTGTAGTCGTAGTCGTAGCCGGCATTGGAACCCGGGTAGAAGTAGCGGACGAGCTGGACGTCGCCGCTCCAGTCTTCAGCGAAGTCGAAGCCGTAGCCAACGAAGGCATCGATTTCGACATTGGCGCCATCTTCGTCGATCGCCAGGGTGTCATCCGGCGTGAAGTCGACGCTGGAACCCCAGAGGCCCATGTAGAAGCCGGTCTCGTGGTCGAAATTCAGGCCTGCCTGCAGGGCAGGATCTTCCTGCGACTGCGACACGCCGCGGAACACGTAGTCGCTGGTCAGTGCGAGGTCGGCGGAGACTTCCCACGAACCGGTGGCTTCGGACTCTTCGTCCTGGGCGAGTACATTGCCGACCAGGCAGAGCGTGAGGGCAGATGCAAGCAAGGCTTTATTCAGCATGAGGGATTCCTCTGGAATGGGATCGGGGCTGCGCACGCAACGCAGTTTTTTGGGTCTTGGCGTGCAGGGAGTGTAATAAATCCCGACAGGTTCAGCCACGGCAGCTGGACATGACCAGCGCTTCGGCGGTTCCCGCGGTGACAATCACTTAAACCCGGTGCCCAGGCTTGCGCACTCGACAGATTCATGCTGCGCTGCAAAAGGCGCCAGAATCCGGGCTTCGTGGCCACGCGCTGATGCCGGTCGGGTGCGTGCAACCGGTGGCCGCGGGCCAGTGCGACAAGCCCCTCCGCGAGGCCGGCATCTTGCGTGAACAAAGAAGCCGGGGAACCGCTGCAAGGTGACAGCGCAGCAATTTCCCGATGCTATGATCGAGCCAGATACCAATATTGCACAATGAGCCAAGCCTCTACCATCCAAATCCCCGGCTATGAGTTGATCCGCGAGCTGGGTGTCGGCGGGATGGCGACTGTGCATCTGGCGCTGCAGACCTCGCTCGATCGCAAGGTGGCGCTGAAGGTGATGCGTCGCAATATCGACGACGCCGAGAAGTTCGAGAAGCGCTTCCTGGTCGAGGGGCGCACCCTCGCCAAGTTGCCCCACCGCAACATTGTTGCCGTCTACGACATCGTCAAGAGTGAGAGCGCCACCTATATCTCGATGGAGTACCTCGAGGGCGGCACCCTGCATGACCAGATGGCGTCGGGATTGTCGCTGGGCGAAGCGGTCGCCATCGTGGTGCAGATCGCCGGCGCGCTGCAGTTCGCCCATGACCACAACGTGGTCCATCGCGATCTGAAGCCGGCGAACATCATGTTCCGCGATCCCACGACGCCGGTGCTCACCGACTTCGGCATCGCGCGCCAGCAGGATGCGCAGTCGACGCGACTGACCCAGACCGGCATGCTGGTCGGTACTCCGACCTATATGAGTCCCGAGCAGATCAACGCGCTCGAGGTCGATGGCCGCTCCGATCTGTACAGCCTGGGCGTCATGTTCTTCGAACTGCTGACCGGCAAGCCACCGTTCCAGGGCGACTCGCCCATCGCGGTCCTGATGGCGCACCTGACCACGCCGCCGCCGCCGCTGCCTTTGCCCTACCAGGATTTCCAGCCGGTACTTGATCGCATGCTGGCGAAGAACCGGGAGGAGCGTTTCGATGACCTCAAGGAGTTCACCAAGGCGCTCAAGGCGGTCGTGGTCAACAACGAAACCCTGTGGTCGCGGCTGCAGGCTGATCCCAATCAGAGCTCTTCGGAACAGCTGCGCGCGCTCGGCTTTTCCGTCTCGCAGACCGTTGGCGACGCGCTGCAGTCGCCGGGGTCGCTGCGCCGCAGTCAGCAATCGATACCGGGTTTTCGCGAGCTTCCCACCCAGGGTGGCAAGTTGCCTGGTGTTTCCGCCGAACTGCCGGCGCCGCCTGCAACCTCCACCATCAGCGGGCCGCCGAGTCAGCAGACTGCCCTTTCGCGTGGCCCGCTACTGCCGCCAGCGCCTGCACCGACCGCCCCGCGCAGTCGCCCGGCCTGGCTGCTGCCGGGGGCAATCGGATTTGTCGCGGTGCTGCTGTTGGCGATCGGCTGGGTAGCCCTGCGGCCGGGCGCGGAGATTGATCCCCGGATCAAGGCAGATGTCGATCTGCGCCTGCGTGCGGTGGATCAGCTGATCATCGATGGCAAGCTGATCGTGACCGACGACACCAGCAGCAATGCGCTCGATATTTTCCGCGGCGAGCAGGCGCGTGCGCCCAAATATTCCGGCATCGTGCAACGTGGCGAGGTGCTGCTGGCGGCGCTCAAGCAACGCATCGATTCCCAGATCAAGCAGGGTCAGTTCGATGACGCCCTGATCACCCAGGGCGTGGTCGCCGGCATCTGGCCGGACGACGCCGAGATTGCGGTTCTGCCCGAATCGATCGAGGCGGCGCGCAAGCTGGCACAGCAGGCACGGGAACTGGAGCAGTTGCTGAAGGATGCACGCGCGGCCCAAAGCGAGGGGCGCGACACCGGCGCGACCGGCACCTACGCCCTGCTTGCCAGGGCCGCCAATGTCGCACCCGGCGACAAGCGCGTGCAGGAAATGCGTGAGGCGCTGATGCAGCGATTGCTCAAACCGGTTGAGGCCGCACTGCAGGCGGGCAATCTGGACGAGGCGGATCGCCGGCTCGAGGCGCTGGGTTCGCAGTTGCGCGCGGATCCGGCATGGGTCGCGATGCGCGGGCGCGTGCAGGAAGCCGGCAAGCGGCGTGATCTGGAGCAGCGACTCGCGGCCCTGTACGCGCGTTTCGATGGCGAGATCAACAAGGGCCAGCTGACCGATCCGGCTTCCGACAACGCATTGCAGACGCTGGAGCAGATCCGCGAGTTGGACCCGCGCCATCCGCAATTGCCGGGGCGGACGGCACGGCTTGCCGATGCGCTGGTTCAGAACGCGCGGCGCAGTCTGGCCGCTGGAAATCCGAGCGCCGCGCTGCAGCAGATTGACGTGGCCTTGCGGGTGGTTCCGGAGCAGAGTGCGGCGACGGCGTTGAAGACCGAAGCCGAGGGCCAGCTCAGTGCGGATCAGCGCAAGCTGGTCAAGCTGATCGGCGATGCCCGCCAGGCCCTGGTCGATCGGCGCTTTGTTGCCCCAGTCGGCAGCAATGCCCGCGAGTTGCTCGAGGAGATCCTGCGGCTCGACCCCGGCAACGCCGATGCGCTGGCGATGCGAACCAGTATTCCGCAGCGTATTGCCGAAGCAGCACGCACGCTGGCCGAGGAGGCCAGACTTCCCGAGGCCATCGCCCTGGTCCGCGAGGCGCGCCCGCTCTATCCGACCGACAGTGCGCTGATGCGACTGTCGCAGGAGCTGGATCAGCAACTTGCCGGCGCCCAGCGTGAGCAGCGCCGGCGCGACCAGATCGAGCGAATCCAGCGCGCTGCCGATCAGCGTCCACTGGTCGAGGCCGAGGTGATCGCCGCAATCGATCTTGCCGGCGCCCTGCTAAGCGCCAATCCGCGCGATGTCGACGTGCTGACCGCGCGTCACAGTCTTGCCGACGCCTTGAACGAGTCCCTGCTTGGTGCCAGCAGCAGTACCGAGTTGCAGGCCTTGAGCAAGATGAGTGAGGGTTTCCGTGCGCGTTTTTCGGGCGACCCTCTGTCCGACAAGCTGGCTGGCGAGCTCCAGCGTGCTGCCGACCGCGTCAAGCTGGCCGAGCAGACGAGGCTTGAAGCAAGCGCCGGCGATCTGATCCTGATCGCCTATCCCTGGGGCAGGGTGGAGTCCATAACCGATAGCACGCGCGCCGCTGTCGCGTTGCCGGCCGATGCGACCACGCCTTTGCAACTCCGTCTGCCCTCAGGCGTTTACCGGGTCGTGTTCAGTCATCCCGAGGGCGGTCGTTCGAGCGAGAAAATGGTGCAGGTCAAGGCGGGTGCGCGCGCTTCGGTCTCGGCCAGCTTCAGCCAGCTCAATGCCAGGGAGTACGCACGTCGTGCCGGGCTTTGATTGTCGCGGGTTGCTGCTTCTTGTTGCGCTGATGTGTGCAGCTGCGCCGGTGCGCGCGGACTACAAGCAGGACTATGCGCGTGGCACCAAGGCGGCCCAGGCGGAGAACTGGTCGGAAGTCGAGGCGCGGATGCGCGAGGCGCTGAAGGGTTCGGCCCAGCCGTTGGCGCGCACGCGACTCTATGGGCAGGTGTTCATGCCCTACGCACCGCAGTATTACCTTGGGCTGGCGGCCTACCGCCAGGACAATTGCAGCGAGGCGCTACGCTGGTTCAACGATCCCGCAGCCGCCGAGGTGATCGCCGGCAACAGCGAGTTTCGCGGCATCGCCGACGAAGCACGGCAGACCTGCAAGGCGCGACTCGCGGAGGCGAAGCCGGCAGCAAAGCCCAATCCTGCACCGGTCGCGATCCCGGCCAAGCCGGTGGCAACCGTGCCCGAGGCGAAACCCAGGCCACCGGCGCAAACCGCACCGAAGCCGACGCCGGTACCCAGCCAGCCAGCGGTGACGGCGCAGGTCAGCGCACCGACGCTGCCCGCTGCCTTGCAGAGTCTGCTGGACGATTATCTGGCGGGTCGGTTCAGTGAGGCGGCGCGTGCCGATGCCAACAGCTACAGTGGCAATACCCGCTTTCACGCCCTGCTGCTGCGGGCCGCGGCCCGCCATGCCTTGTCGGAACTGCAGGCTGCCGAGGGCGCGGCCCAACGATCGGCTGCCGAGGCCGATATCCGCATCGCAAAGACGCTGACGCCGGGAAAATCTCCCGACGCAGCCTTCTACTCGCCGCGGTTCCGCAAACTGTTTGCCGAGACGCGATAGCGCGGCCTGCCTTGCATCGGCTGGCCGCCGCCGCGACAGCGTGACCCTGTATTACTTCGTTAACGCATCTGACCCGCGTCAGCCTGCGCCGTCGCAGGGGCGAGGTGCCGTCCGAACCATCCAGGGCTGCGAAGCCGCAGCCCGTTGCAAGCCAGTCAAGTTCAGATGCGCGCCGCCAGGCGGGTGCCCTGGTCGATCGCGCGTTTGGCATCAAGTTCGGCGGCGATATCGGCACCGCCAATCCGGTGCACCGGCTTGCCACTGTCCTGCAGGCTGTCGAACAGTGCCCGGTTGGGCTCCTGTCCAGCGCACACCACGACATGATCGACCGCCAGGCATTGCTGCTTTTCGCCAATGCGAATGTGCAGCCCGGCATCATCGATGCGCTCGTAGTCGACGCCACCGATCATCTCGACGCGCTTCATCTTCAGCGTCGCCCGGTGCACCCAGCCGCTGGTCTTGTTCAGCCGCTTGCCCGGCGTACCTTCGGAGCGCTGAAGCAGAAATACCTTGCGCGCAGGCGGATCGGGCAGCGGCCGCATGCCCTCGACGCCGCCGCGTGCGGTGAACGTATCGTCGACGCCCCACTCGCGTCGCCACAGCGCGGCATCGAGTGTCGGCGAGTGACCTTCGGCAACCAGAAACTCCGCGACATCGAAGCCGATGCCGCCGGCGCCGATGATGGCAACCGTCTCACCCACCGGTTTGCCGTGCAGGAGTACATCGATATAGCTCAGGACCTTGGGATGCTCGCTGCCGCTCAGCCGCAAGCCGCGCGGGGTGATGCCGGTTGCGATGATGACTTCATCGAATTCCGCCAGGTCGGCGGTCTGCACCCGGGTGTTGAGGCGCAACCTGACGCCAGTGACTTCGATGCGGCGCTGGAAATAGCGCAGCGTCTCGTGGAACTCTTCCTTGCCAGGAATGCGCTTGGCCATGTTGAATTGTCCGCCGATCTCGCCGGCAGCATCGAACAGGGTGGTGTCGTGGCCACGCTCGGCAAGGGTCGTTGCTGCCGCGAGTCCTGCAGGTCCAGCGCCCACTACCGCGATGCGCTTGCGTGTCGTCGCGGGTCGGATCACCAGTTCCAGTTCGTTGCAGGCGCGCGGATTGACCAGGCAGGTCGCCTTGCGGTTCTCAAAGACATGATCCAGGCAGGCCTGATTGCAGGCGATGCAGGTATTGATCTCATCGGCGCGACCATCACGGGCCTTGTTCACCCATTCCGAATCGGCAAGCAGTGGTCGCGCCATCGAGACCATGTCGCAGATGCCATCGGCGATCAGCTTCTCGGCCACGTCCGGCATATTGATGCGGTTGCTCGCGATCACCGGGAGACTGACCTCCTGCCTGATGCGCGCAGTGGCGAAGGCAAATCCGGCGCGCGGCACGCTGGTGACAATGGTCGGAATGCGTGCTTCATGCCAGCCAATGCCGGTATTGATGATGGTGGCACCCGCCGCCTCGATCGCCTTGGCGAGCTGCGTGACTTCCTCGATGCTCTGTCCGCCTTCGACCAGATCCAGCACCGAAAGCCGGTAGATGATGATGAAATCCTTGCCGACCCTGGCGCGCATCTGGCGAACAATTTCGACCGGAAATCGCATGCGGTTGCTGTAGTCGCCGCCCCATTCATCCTGCCGCTGGTTGGTGCGCAGACAGAGGAACTGATTGATCAGATAGCCTTCCGATCCCATCACCTCGACGCCGTCATAGCCCGCTTCGCGGGCGAGTGCCGCTGTCCGGGCGAAATCGCGGATGGTCGCCTGCACGCCGCGCGCAGAGAGTGCGCTCGGCTTGAATGGCGTGATCGGAGACTTGATTGCGCTCGGCGCCACCGAAAGCGGGTGGTAGCCGTAGCGTCCGGCATGCAGGATCTGCATCGCAATCTTGCTGCCCTCCTCGTGCACAGCCGCCGTCAACTTGCGATGCCGGGTGACTTCCCATGGCCAGCTCAGCTTCGATGAGAACGGTGCCAGCCAGCCACGCAGACTCGGCGCCACTCCGCCCGTCACCATCAGGGCAACGCCGCCGCGTGCACGCTCCCGGAAATAGGCCGCCAGCGCATCGTAGTCCTTCGCCCGATCCTCCAGCCCGGTATGCATCGAACCCATCAGGACACGATTCTTCAGCGTGGTGAAGCCCAGATCGAGTGGGGCGAGGAGGTGGGGGTAGTGACTCGCAGTCATGCGGCTGGCCTTCGATGGGAAGGACGAAAAGTCGCATACGCCGCTGGAGGGCGCAAGCCATATCGCGAGTCACCATTGGCCGATGCGTCGCGCGCGGAGCGAACTGCCATCGAGTGCCAATATGGCGACGCTGTCCCGCCTGCCCGGGTGCGCCGTCGTGGCGGCCGTGGCTACAGCTGGTAGGAGCGCTTGGATTCTCCAGCGCCGCTCACGAATTCAAGTTCGATTCGTGCTACGCCTTGCCAACGTGCCGGTACGACGAAGGTGACGAAGCCGTCAGCCGCAACCACTGGCGTCGGCAATTGAATGCTCCGTCCCGCCACAATGGCCGAGGCGCGCTTGATCTGCTGATTGGATGGCGTGGCAATATCGACGATCAGCAGGGGAGATTGGCTGTCGCCCTGGCTTATCGCGGCGGTGGTTTCGCCGCGCATCGTGTCGAAGACGACCCTCTGCGGGCTGGCCACAATGGAATCATTCCTGCCCTGGAATGCCGGGATTGCAATGCCAACCAGTACACCGGCCAGCAGGCCGAAGCCGGCAACCATCGCGGGTCGCCGTGGCGGACGAATTGCCGCCGCACGCAGTTGCGAAGCCGGCAGCGCTGACGTCGGCGGCGCACTCCTGGCCACTGCGAGCGACGCCCCCAGTCTGGTGTCGGCATCGACTTGTTCAAGCAGCCGGGGCTTGTCGAGCATATAGGCCTCGAACCATTCCAGTTCCGCCTCGTCGAGCTGGCGGTCCAGGTAGCGATTGAGCCAGGCTTCTTCCAACCATGGGGCCATCGGTGTGTTTCCGGGCGTGTTCATGCGATGTGACTCCACAGGAAGTCCTCAGCTGCGCGCCCTTGATCAAGCAGGAGTGGTAGCGGCGGCATCTGTCTCATTCCTTGTCCGGGCCGAGTCCGGCGCGGTTCAGGATTTCGCGGAACCGGCTGCGGGCGCGGTGTATCACGCGGCGGAAGTGTTCGGGATCGATTTCGAGTTCTGCACAAATCTGTGCGCAGTCCTGCTCCTGCAGATAGAAGCGCGTCAGCACTTCGCGATCGCGCGCGACCGGCATCTCGGCCAGCAGTTCACGGATCTGCCTGGACTTGCGCGCGGCATCCAGTTCGTCCGCCGGTCCGCGGTCGCTGGCAACCAGCCGCGGGTCTTCGGCCTCGACGCGCTCATGGCTGCGCTGAGTGGCCTGGCTCGCGCGTTGCTCGGCATGCAACCGGTGCATCGCGCTGGTGCGAATGTAGGCGGGCAGCGCAGCGGCTTCGCGCAGCCCGCCCTTGCGCAGCTGTTCCAGCACCGCGGTCAACACGTCCTGGGCGAGATCGTCGACATCGATGGCCGCGCCACGCGCATGTCGGCGCAGGATGACACGCACACCAAAGGCAAACCGGGAGAGCACCTCGGCCTCGGCCTGGGCGTCGCCGCCACGGATGCGCGCGACCAGTCCCACCAGATCGGGTGCAACCTGCTCATCGGTCAGATCGGGGCTGGCGGACATCGGTGTCTCATGCGGGCGAGTCTGGATCGTATCGAAGGATCGCGGAATGGCAAGTCGCAATCGGCATTTCCTGCGTTGACCCGATGCCTCGGATGCGCGCCTGCGGGATTTGGCCTATTCTGGAAACTCTACCGAATGGAATCCTGTCCATGCGCGCCGTCGATCAAATGCTGGGCGAATACTCCGAATCGCATCGCAATCCCACCAACAAGCGCATCCACTGGGTCTGCGTGCCGCTGATCCAGTTTTCGACCCTGGGCCTGCTCTGGTGGGTCCATCCGTATGTTGCGCTGGGACTGATCGTCTTCAGCCTGATCTGGTATCTGCGGCTGTCGATTCCACTGGCGGCGGGCATGCTGCTGATCAGTGCCGCCATGGTGGCGGTGCTGTGGAAAATTCCGCGTGATCTGCTGCTCTGGGTTTCGGCCAGCGTCTGGATAGCCGCCTGGATCGCGCAGTTTGTCGGGCACAAGCTCGAAGGGAAGAAGCCGTCCTTCTTTCGCGACATCTTCTTCCTGCTGGTCGGACCGATGTGGATACTCGCCGCGCTGTACCGGCGCTGGAAGCTCGCCTACTAGGATCCAGCATGCGCTCCGTCGGAATCCTCGGCGCCGGCAGCATCGGCTGCTATCTCGGCGCGCACCTGATCCACTCCGGCATTGCGACCGTGTTGATCGGACGCCAGCGATTGCAGGACGAGGTCGCAGTGCATGGTCTGCACGCCACTGGCGGCGAACTCGGTTCAATTGACTTGCCCGCCGATCGGGTGAGAGTGGCGACCGACGCGGCGGAACTCGCATCCTGCGGCCTGATCCTGGTAACGGTAAAAAGTGCCGACACAGCTGCGGCCGCCCTGGCGATCGCGGGCTTGCCGATCATGCATCCGCAGCGCATTGTGGTCAGCTTCCAGAACGGCGTGCGCAATGCCGACGACTTGCGCGAACGCCTGCCCGGGGTCCAGGTTCTGGCAGGCATGGTGCCGTGGAACGTGGTGTGGAAACCTGGCGCGTCATTCCACCGGGGCACGGCTGGCGAACTGATGATTCAACGCCAGGGTGACACCGCTGATCGCATCAAGCAGCTGCTCGATGACGCCGGGCTGGATACCCTGCTGCATCGAAATCTGACGGGCGTGCTGTGGGGAAAGCTTCTGCTCAATCTCAACAACCCGATCAATGCGCTGTCGGGTCTGCCATTGCGTGATCAGCTGTCGCAGCGGGGCTTTCGCCGGATCCTCGCGGCGATGATGCGCGAAGCGCTCCAGGTCATGCAGCGGGCCGGTGTCAAGCCGGTGAAGGCGGCACGACTGCCACCGTGGCTGATTCCGTGGGTGCTGGATCTGCCTGATCGGATTTTTCTCATGGTTGCCAGCTCGATGCTGCGGATCGACCCGCAGGCACGCAGTTCGATGTGGGAAGACCTGCAGCGCGGTCGCGCCACCGAGATCGACTACATCAATGGCGAGATCGTCCGGCTGGCGGAGTCGATGGCCGGCACGGCGCCGAGGAATCGCGCGATGCTGGAACTGGTGCACAGGATCGAGCACCTGCCGCATCCGCTGCCGGTGTCGATGTCGGCGCAGGAGCTCGCTGCCGCTCTGGAACGCCGTCTGGATTGACCGTGCTGCGTTTAATCCCACTGCAGCGCATGCATCGCCAAGGATCCGTGGACGAAGCCGGGTGCGATCACCGATGTTGCGCAGCCGGTTCGCGCCGCACCCCACGCCACGAACAAGGGAAGCAGATGTTCGCTGGTCGGGTGATTGCGCCTCGCCTCGGGCGCGGTCTGTTGCCATTCCAGCAGTTCATCGACCGCGTGTGTCTGTAGACGGCCGACAAACCAGTCAACAAAATTCGCGGCCCAACTCACGGGGTTGCCGCCGCCCACATGCCAGTCCAGCGCGCCGAGGTTATGCGTCAGGCCTCCAGAACCAAGGATCAGGACACCGCGCTCACGCATTGGGGCAAGCGCCCGCCCGAGTTCGTAGTGCCAGCGGGCATCGCGCGCTGGATTCACCGACAGCGATACGACCGGAACATCGGCTTGCGGGTACATGTGACGCAGCGGCACCCAGACGCCATGGTCGATGCCGCGCGTGGCGTCCAGGCCGGCGCTGGCGAATCCTGCGTCCTGCAGCAGGCGCTGCGCGTCCTCGGCGACTTCGGGGCTGCCGGGTGCAGGATATTGCAGCTCGTAGAGCGCCGGCGGAAAGCCACCGAAATCATGGATGGTCGCCGGATCGGGATGCGCGGTAAGCGTCGGATTGCAGGCGTGATGGTGTGCCGACACCACAAGCACGCCGCGCGGGCGCGGATACTGGCTGCCGAGCGCTCGCCATGCGCGCGTAGTCTCGCTGTCGGTCAGCGCCATCGTCGGCGCGCCATGAGAAAGGAACAGTGTCGGAAGGCTGGGCATTGATGACCTGGTTTGGGCGGCAAAAGCGATCGAGACGCGCTCAGCGCGCCATGAACCGTGCAGCTTCATTCTGCTGGGCGGACGTGCGGCTGTACATTCGCTGTGCCTGCATGACAACGTTGCAGCGCTGCAAGCGGTCGCCAGATCAACGCCAGCGTCGCCGAACCTGATCATCGTGGTGACCCGGTTCCGGTCGTACAATCGCCGTCCGAGTGGCCATGGCAGCTGATCATGTTCGACTGGAATGACTTGCAGGTATTCCTCGCGATCGCGCGCGGCGGCAGCCTCGCCGCTGCCTCGCGTCAGCTCGCGGTCAATCACTCCACCGTGTTCCGACGGCTGAACAATTTTGAGGAAACCCTGGGCGTGCGCCTGTTCGATCGGCTGCCCACGGGCTATGCACTCACGGCAGAAGGTGCCTCGATCCGACCGCAGGCCGAACAGGTCGAGGCCAGCGTGCTGGCGATCGAACGCGGGGTAGCCGGTCGTGATGTGGCGATGGAGGGCGATGTCAGATTGACCACGCCGGGCAACCTGGCGATCGAATTCCTGGCCCCGTTGCTGCCCGAGCTGTACCGACGATTCCCCCGTGTCCGACTCGAAATCGCCGCCTCCGACAGCGATTTCGATCTGGCCCGACGCGAGGCCGATATCGCGCTGCGCGCAACCCAGGCACCTCCGGATTGGCTGGTGGGTCGCGAACTGCTGCGGATCCGCTGGTGGGCCTGCGCCAGCGCGGAATACATCCAGGTGCGCGGCAGCCCGCAGTCGTCCGCTGACCTGGCACAGCACGCGTTGATCGGGGCCGATCCCGGCTTCCAGCGATTGCCGGTGTTTTCCTGGCTGCGTGATCTGGTGCCTGATGCCTGCATCCGCGCCCGCGCCAGTGATCTGCAGACCATGGCGGCATTGGCCGAAGCCGGCATTGGTGTAGCCCTGCTGCCCGGCGACCGTTACTCGCCGCGGTTGCAGCGCCTGTTCGAGCTGGATTCACGCTTCGAGGCCGGACTCTGGCTGCTCACCCACCCGGATCTTCGTCACGTCGGCCGGATCAAGGCGGTGATGGATTTCCTCAGCGAGAAACTTCGTGCAGATCCGCGGCTGCGTGCCAGCAACGGCGTCTAGCGACACGTTCCGCCACGGCTATGCCAGAGGGTCCACAGCCGCTGATCTGCCACAATAGGTGTTCCCTTATCTCCCTCCCGAGGTTCCCATGTCGCATTTCGACGTCCGTTCCGCCAAGCGCCCAGACCCCGATCAGCCGATGGTCGACATCGCCAACTATGTGTCGGATTACCACATAAGTTCAGCGGAAGCTTTCGAGACCGCGCGCTACATGTTGATGGATTCGCTGGCCTGTTCGATGCTCGCCATGCGCTTTCCGGAGTGCGTGAAGCATCTCGGCCCCGTCGTGCCGGGTGCCGACATGAAAGACGGCGTCAAGATTCCAGGCACCTCGCATCGGCTCGATCCGGTGCAGGCCGCGTTCGCCATCGGCACCCAGGTGCGCTGGCTGGATTTCAATGACACCTGGCTGGCTGCCGAATGGGGTCATCCCTCGGACAATCTGGGCGCCATCCTGGCGGTCGGCGACTACCTTTCGCGCCGCGCTGTTGCCCGTGGCGACAAGCCGCTGACGGTGCGCGATATCCTGGGCTTCGCGATCAAGGCCCACGAGATCCAGGGCTGCTACGCGCTGAAAAACAGCTTCAATCGGGTCGGCCTTGATCATGTGATCCTGGTGCGTCTGGCCTCCACGGCGGTCGCTGCCCACATGCTGGGTGCCAGCAAGGAAGAGATCATCACGGCGGTTTCCCACAGCTGGATCGACAATGGTGCCTTGCGTACCTATCGGCACGCACCCAATACCGGTCCGCGCAAGAGCTGGGCAGCGGGCGATGCCTGCCGTCGCGCCGTCATCCACGCACTGAACGCGGTCGACAAGGGGGTGGTTGGCTATCCCTCGGCGCTGAGTGCCAAGACCTGGGGTTTCTACGATGTGGCGTTCAAGGGCAAGGCATTCGAGTTCGAGCGTCCCTTTGGCAGCTATGTCATGGAGAATGTCCTGTTCAAGATCAGCTTCCCGGCAGAATTCCACGCCCAGACTGCCGTCGAGTGCGCCATGCAACTGCATCCACAGGTTGCTGGCCGGCTCGATCAGATCGAGCGCATTGCCATCGAAACCCAGGAAGCCGGCGTCCGCATCATCGACAAGACCGGCCCGCTGTCCAACTACGCCGATCGCGATCATTGCATCCAGTACATGGTGGCCATCCCGCTGATCTTCGGTGGCCTCAACGCGGATCATTACAACGACGACGTCGCTGCCGATCCGCGCATCGATGCGCTGCGCGACAAGATGACGGTCAGCGAGAATCCGCAGTTCACCAAGGACTATTTCGACTCCGACAAGCGCTACATCGGCAACTCGGTTCAGGTGTTCTTCAAGGACGGCAGCAAGACCGACAAGGTCTCGATCGATTATCCGATCGGCCATCGCAAGCGTCGTGGCGAGGGCATCCCGGTGCTGGTGAAAAAGTTTGAATCGGCAATTGGCGCGCAGTTCGGCGCCAAGCGGGCAAAGCAGATCGTCGACATCTGTGCTGATGCGGCGCGCATGGAAGCAATGCCGATCCACGAGTGGATGGACCTGTTCGCCGTCTGAGTGCCCGGATCGAGCGCAGGCCCATCGCTGCCTGCGCTTCGGTACGCCAGCACACATCCAGGTGTCGCGGTTTAGCAGTGGTTCAATCGGGACGTTGTCAAATTGCTCACCGAATCAGGGACTTGAATTCGCGCAATTTGCCCTGATCTTGGCGTCGTCTGACTTATAATCCCGGTTGCGCCATCTCCCGGCGCAGCGGCCGCAAGAAAAATCACAATGGAGATCCCGATGAACCGTAAAACACTGTGTGCATTGATTGCACTGTCTCTGGGCGGCGTTTCGGTCCAGGCGCAGGACTATCCCACCAATTGGTACGTGGCCCCGTCGCTGGGTGTTTCGCTCAATGACAACGAGCGCTACGTCGATGACGATGAGACCGTTCTTTTCGGCGTTGGCCTGGGTCGCTACATCGCGCCGAACAGCTCGCTCGAGTTCGCGGTTGACTACACCACGCGTGATTTTGGCAGCCAGTTCAACTATGTCGGCGACTCCAGCTCGCTGGATGTCACCGCAACCCTGCGTCACTTCTTCACCGACTGGGCCTGGCGCCCGTACGTCTTCGGTGGCATCGGCATGGGTTACCACCAGGCTGACCGTCAGGTCGGTGGCGAAGTCGAAGTCGATGGCTGGGATCCTGTTGCCCAGTTCGGCCTCGGCGTGCAGCGTGCATTCGGCGGCAACAAGGCGTTCCGCACCGAACTCGGCTACCGCGCTGATTACGACAACCGCACGGTTCCGGGCCAGACCGAATTCGGCGATGTGTTCCTGACTGCAGCAGTATTGTTCAATGTCGGCAGCAGCTCGGCTCCCGAAGAACCGGCCGCGATGGATCCGGCCGATGTTCCGGCCGAACCCGCAGCGCCGACTCCGCCGCCGCAGCCGACCGACGGTGACAACGACGGCGTGCTCGATGCCGACGACAAGTGCCCGGATTCGGCAGCCGGTGAAGTCGTGGGTCCGGATGGCTGCCCGCAGGCGATCGTGATTGATCTGCGCGGCGTCAACTTTGCCTTCGACAAGTCGGACCTTACGCCTGAGTCGATCGCGATCCTGGACCAGGCTGTTGACGTGCTCAATCGCTACCCGGCGATGAAGGTTGAAGTTGCCGGTCATACCGATTCGGTCGGTACCGATGCCTACAACCAGGGCCTCTCCGAGCGTCGCGCCAAGGTGGTGTACAAGTACCTGACCGACAAGGGCATCGATGCCTCGCGTCTGTCCGGTCCGAATGGCTACGGCGAAACCCGTCCAATCGACAGCAACGACAATGCCGACGGCCGCGCCCGCAACCGTCGCACCGAGTTGGTCAAGCAGAAGTAATCAGCTTGCGGCTTGATGCCGCAGTTGCGCAGAATGAAGAGCCCGGCCTCGTGCCGGGCTTTTTCTTTGCCGTTTCGCCGGCGGCGTCTAGGCGTTCGCTGTCGTCACCGTCACTGCATCCGGCAAGCGGATGCGGGCGCGTGTGCCACGGCCAAGCTCGCTCTCTATGCTGACTGGCCACTGGAAGCGGTCTGAAAGCCGCTTGACGATCGTCAGTCCCACGCCATGGCCGCCGCGATCCGAGCGTCGGCCGCGGTAGAACGGGTCGAAAGCATGTGCGGCATCTTCGGACGACATGCCGCTCCCGCTGTCCTCGACTTCGACGTAGTCCGCACCCAGGCGCACCGTGATGGTGCCGACCTCGGTGTACTGCGCGGCGTTGCGCAGCAGATTGGACAGCATCACCGAAAGTACGCGCGCCGAGCCATTGAGCACGACGGACGCGGCAATTTCCGAGCGGATCTCGATCGGCTTGCCGGTGATCAGTACGGCGGCGCGCTCGGTCTCTTCGGCGACGAGATCGTTGACACTGAACTGCTCGCTGGGCAGACCGACGTCGGCCTCGCGGGCGAGGATCAGAAAGGCTTCGATCAGTGCCTCCATATCTCCGGTGGCGCGCCGAATGCGATTCAGTGACTTTTCGATCAGGGCGCTGGGTTCGGCGTCGCTCAGCATCACGTCGGTGGCGATCTTGATGATCGTCAGAGGGGTACGGAGTTCATGGCTGGCATCGCGGGTGAAATTGCGTTCGCGTTCGACAAAGTGTTCGTTGCGCCTGGCAAACACCGCGATGGATTCGGCGAGCGTCTGCACCTCTTCGTCGCTGTTGGAGGAACGCCTGATTTCCTCGACGGCCTTGAGGTCAGGTTTGTGCGGGTCAAGCGCACTGACGCTCTGTGCCAGCTGGATGATCGGCGAGACTGCGCGGCGCGAGACGCGATAGGTGAAAAAGGACACCAGATACACCGCACCAAGTACGAAGCTGAGTGGAATCAGGCCGAACCAGAGTGCGAGGCTGCGCAGTTGTTCCTGATGGAAGATCAGCCAGAGGCGGTCATCGCCATGCTGATCGACATAGACCAGTTCATCGGCACCGGCCAGGCTCAGCGCGTGGAACCCCGGCGGCAAGGCGCGCAGGCTGGCCGGCACGGCCGGATTGTCGATATCTCCGATGCTCAGATAACCCTGCATGTTGTAGGTGTCGGGCACCGGCCAGGAGGGGTCGCGTTTGCGACCTTCCCAGAAATGCGTGGCTTCGTCCGTCAGCGCGCGGTGGATCAGCACGTCGCGCAATACGACCATCGCGGCGTAGACCCCCAGCAAGGTGGCCAGCGCGATGGATACGGTCTGCAGTACGAACGCGATCCACAGTTTGCCGCGCAGGCCGCGCGTCGGCGCGTTGGCTCTATCCGGCTTTCGCACTGTTCGCCAACTCGGCATCGAGGTCGGTGAGTCGGTAGCCAGCGCTGTGGATCGTGTGCAGCAGCGGTTTGTCGAACGGCTTGTCGATCACTTTTCGCAGATTGTAGAGATGGCTGCGCAGGGTGTCGGAATCGGGCAGCAGATCGCCCCAGACTTCGCGTTCGATGTCGCGTCGACTGACCACGCGAGGGGATTCTCGCATCAGGATCGTCAACAGGCGGATGCCGATCGGTGACAACAGCAGGTCGCGACCGGCGCGGGTAGCACGCAGGGTGGCGGTGTCCAGCACCAGATCGGCGACGCGCAACACCTCGGTAGATACCTGGCGGCGGTCGCGGCGGATAAGCGCGCGGACGCGGGCCTCGAGTTCACGAATCTCGAACGGCTTGACCAGGTAATCGTCGGCGCCAGCGTCCAGCCCCACCAGTTTGTCATCCAGAGTGTCGCGCGCGGTCAGCATCAGCACCGGTGTGGCGCGTTTGGCGTCATGCCGCAGCTTGCGACAGACCTCCAGCCCGTCCATGCCGGGCAGCATCAGGTCCAGCACGATCACGTCGTAGCTATTGCTTACCGCCAGGTGCAGGCCGGTGACGCCATCGCTGGCATAATCAACGCTGAAGCCGCGGCGTTCCAGGAACTCGCCGACCATCTCGGCAATGCCGCGGTTGTCTTCGATCAACAGAATCAGGCCGGGGGTGTCTTCTCTTACGGTCATGGCAGGCTCCTTTCACAAGTGTGAAGATTAGAAAGGATCGGCTGTGACGATAAAGTGAATTTCTGGAATTTTGTGAATGCAGGCTGTGTCACGCTGGAACTGCCAGTGGCACGTACCCTGCTTGGGGCTCATCGGATCCGGAGCATTGGGGGAATCATGGAAGCGAGCGAGAAGAGACTGCATCCGCGCAAGGACGTGTTCACAGCCGCCATGCTGGTGCTGGGCGAGGAAGGCTATCTTTCGGAAGTCTGGGACATTTCTCAGGGCGGCGCGCGACTGGGCCGCCCCAAGCGCTGGCCGGCCTCGGGTTCGGAACTGGCGCGGGTTTTCTTCATGCTCGATCAGGACACCGTCATCAGCCTGGCTGTGCGCGTCGTGCGCTCGGGCGAAGACCACATCGGCCTGAAATTTGTCGAGGGTCAGGAAGAGCGCATCCAGCAACTGATGTACGAGGCTCGGTTTCTGGAGTCGGAAACGACCTGAGCTGGTTTTGGGGCAGCAGCCCAAGAGCTTGGTGCGCGACGGAGCGGGCTTCAGTGTGCCGGTATGCTCAGGCGCGCGCCAACCTGTGTACTGTTTCCGCGTGTCGCTCTGAGGAGGGGTTCAATGCATGCCTGGTTGACGCCGATCATTCTGCTGCTGGCATCCAATGTGTTCATGACCTTCGCCTGGTATGGGCATTTGCGCCACAAGCACGTCGCGATCACCACCGTGATTCTGCTCAGCTGGGGCATTGCCTTTTTCGAGTACTGCCTGCAGGTCCCGGCCAATCGGATCGGGCATGCTGTCTACACCGCAGCACAACTGAAGGTGATCCAGGAGGTGCTGTCACTGTCGGTGTTTGCAGTGTTCTCGGTCTGGTATCTCGGCGAGACGCTGAGCTGGAATCATCTTGCCGGCTTTTGCCTGATCGCAGCGGGCGCGGCTCTGGTGTTCATGGGCTGAACACGGCGTGCTCGTGGTCAGAACGGAATCCTGCCGGTCAGCATGTCCCTGAACATTACCCAGTCGCCGGCGAGGCTGTAGAAGGGATGCTTGAAGGTCGCCGGCCGATTCTTCTCGAAACCGAAGTGTCCGAGCCAGGCGAAGCCGTAGCCGATCAGTGGCAGGCTCAGCAACCACCATGGCGTCAGCCAGCGCAGCAACACCGCGAGTACGACCAGCACAATCAATGAGCTGCCAACAAAATGCAGACGGCGGCAGGTCGCATTGCGATGTTCGCCCAGGTAGTAGGGGTAGAACGCGCGGAAGCTGTCGAACTTCGTATCCACGTATCGCACCTCTTCGCTGGCTGTTGCGTGCACAGAACTGGCTGCCAACACTGGCGACAAGCCGGGCACGACGTCATTGCATCGCGCCCCGGCTTACGCGGGATTCTAGTCCTCGAATCCGTCGCCGAACATGCCGCTGGCATCGGCATCGACAGCAGTGTTGTTGACCTGGTCGGGATCGCCGACACCGGCGCCGGTCGCTACTGTGGCCGTATTGCTGATGCCGGATTCCGAAGTGATGCGGACAGGCGCAGTCACCGTGAGGGTGACGCTGCTGGCTGCCGGGAGATCGACCATCAGGCTGATGTCGCCCATGCCCGAAGCGGTCGAGCAACTGGAGTTGCCATCGTTGACGCAGGTCCAGCTGGTGGCGGCCTCGTCGAACAGGGCGTCGTCAATGTCGTCGCTGACCAGGGCGCCGACGGTGGCGGACGGGCCGGCATTGCTGACGATGATGGTGTAGACCGTGGTCGCGCCGCTCTGCACCATGTCCTCGCCATTCTCCTTGCTGATCGACAGATCGGCAGCAGGAATCACCTCATGATTGGGCGAGTTGTCGGTGGTGAAACCGTGATTGGCGTCGCCGGTGTAAAAGGCCTGGAAGACATAGGTACCCAGACTCAGCGGCGCTGTATTGATCGTGGCCACGCCATTGACAATGGCGGCATTGCCGACCGGGCCCGGGCTCGGTGAAACGATCTGGAACGCGACCGTGCCCACCGGAATGCCGCCGGTCAGTGTCGCCGTCAGCGTCGCGCTGTTGCCTTCAAGACTGGGATTGGGTGAGGACGTCAGTTCCATCACCACGGCGGCCTGGGTGATCTCCTGCGAGATCGGTCCGGCGGCACTGCCGAGGTAATTTGCGGTCTGCGCGTAGGCAGCGGTGATCGGATGGGTTCCGACGTTGAGATTGTTGATCGTTAGCTGGGCTGTCCCAGCGACCAGGGCCACGGTACCGATCGGTGTTCCGTTGTCGCTGAATACGACATTGCCGCTTGGCGTGCCGCCGCCAGGCGGGGTGACCGACATGCTTGCGGTAAACGTCACGGCCTGTCCGTAGGGCGCCGAAATCGCCGACGAGTTCAACGTCATCGTGGTGGTGGCGCGGGCAACGGTAACCGCGCTTGCCGCAGATGCGCTCGGCAGATGTTCGCTGTCGCCAAGGTAGTTCGCGGTGATGCTGTAGCTGCCGGCATTGGGGCTGCTCAGGATCAGCTGTGCCTGACCACTGCCGTTGACGGCGACCGAGCCGAGCGAGGCGGCTCCATTGAGGAAGCTCACCGTGCCGGTGGGGGTGCCGCCAGTGACTTGGGCCGTCAACGTCAGGCTCTGTCCGAACACGATGCTGTTGCTGCTGACATTGAGCGTGGTGGTGGTGCCGGTGCCATTGTTGAACACATAGGCCGAGCCGGAGTTGTTGCCGACGCCCGCGACATCATCCATGGGTGCGCCGACAATCGCGGTGCCACCTGCCAGCGCAACGCCAAAGCCGAAGTTGTCATTCAATGCCGCATCGCTCGCGATGTACTTGTCGAGCTGGGCCCAGCTGCTGCCGGTACGCCGGTAGACATAGGCAGAGCCCGCATTCACCACGGCCGTCAGGTCATCCACATAGGCGCCGACGACGGCGAGATCGCCCGAGATTGCCACCGAGTGACCGAAGAAGTCATCAGCGGCTCCATCCGAGGCCAGCAGATGCGCCTGGAAGTTCCAGGTGCCGGTGGTCTCCAGGAACACCGATGCCCGGCCGGAGTTGCTTCCGGCCACGCCGTTGAAGAACGGTTGCCCAATGATGGCCGAAGTTCCGTTGATCGCTACGCTGGTGCCGAATTCGTCCTCGGAGGTGCCGGTGGGTGGCGACAGCTTGGTGGTCTGCGTCCAGACGCCGGTATTGCGGGTGAAGGCATAGGCGCCGCCGGCCTGATTGCCAAAGGCATTGGTGTCCTTGGGCGCACCGACGACCACGCGTTCGCCAGAAATCGACACGGCGGTGCCGAACTGGTCTCCGGTAGCGGCGTCGGACGCGATCAGGCGCTGTTGCTGGGACCAGGTGCCGGCACTGCGGGTGAATACATAGGCCGAGCCGGTATTCAGTGTGGGCGTGCTGTCCAGGCTGGCGCCGGCAACCAGCGTGTTGCCATCCAGCGACACCGAGATACCGAAATTGTCGCCGGGCTGGATATCAGTGGACACCACGCGTTGCTGCAACGTCCAGACGCCCGCGCTTCGTGTGTAGACGTAGACCGCTCCGCTGCCACCTTCGAACGGCGCGCCGACCGCGAGCGTATCGCCCGAGATGGTGACCGCATAACCGTAGTTGGCATTGACCGTAGGCGTCGAGGCCACCAGGCGCTGTTGCCGTGTCCAGCTGGTGCCGCCGCTGCGGACGAACACGTACGCCGAACCCGCATCCGCTGCGGCAGCTTCGTCGTTGAGGTAAGCGCCCACCACGGCAGTATCGCCAGAGACCGCCACCGAATAACCCATATTGTCTTCGGCTGCGCCTTCGCCGGGATTGGGCAAAAGTTTGAATGACTCGCTGATATCGGCGAGGCGGATGCCGATCCGGGCCACCGGCAGCACCTTGCCGTCTGCCGTTGCGGCCTTGCCGGAACTGGCGGGCTGGGTCGCCGCGGTGGCGGACTGAGTGATGAGGCAGGCGGCCAGCAGGGCGGCCCCGAATACACTTGCGGCGGTTCTGAAAACGGTCACTCCATCACTCCTTGCAGGGCGAAGCTCTGTAGGCTTCATGCTTACTGGCTGGGGCAGAATGACCTCTGGAAATATCCGCCACGCCAATCTCTGAGCACACGATACGCCGATTCTATCGGCGTACTGTGGTGCATTTTGACTAGCCGCCGTTGAATTTTGGTTATTTCAGCCGGCGTTCATCTCTGCAGCGCGGCTCGCAGGCGCGGCATCGGCGCGGCAAACCATTGCGAGCGCGATGGCGACAGCATGCAAGGCCAGCAAGGTCGCGGCACAACAATCCGGCGATCAGCCGCGCTCGCTTTGCTTGGCGATATCCCACAGCGCATCCTGTGCCGCCAGATCGAGCGCCTCGAGCGGCGTGCCCTTGGCCAGTGCGCTGGTTTCCATCTGTCGAAAGCGTCTCTCGAATTTGCGATTGGCCGTACGCAGCGCGTGCGAGAAATCCACCTTGGCATGGCGGGCAAGATTGACGCAGACAAACAGCACATCGCCGATCTCGTCGGTGAGCCGATCATGATCGCTGCCATTGGCCAACTCGGCGCGGACCTCGTCGAGTTCCTCGTGGAGTTTTTCGAACACCGGTGTGACGTCGGGCCAGTCAAAGCCAACGGTTGCCGCCCGCTTCTGCAGTTTCAGCGCGCGCTGCCATTCCGGCATGCCATGACTGATTCCGGCCAGTACGCTGGTATCGCTGTCCGGTTTTTCGACGCGCTTCTGCTGTTCCCAGAGCCGGGTCTGTTCCTCGGCGCTGCGCGTTTCGGCGTCCCCGAATACGTGCGGATGCCGGCGCAGCATCTTGTCGCAGATGGCGGTAACGACGTCATCGAAGCCGAAGTGGCCGGCTTCACGCGCGAGCTGGCTATGAAACACCACCTGCAGCAGCAGGTCGCCGAGTTCATCACGCAGGTCCGCGAAGTCCTTGCGGTCGATGGCATCGGCGACTTCGTAGGCTTCCTCGATCGTGTACGGTGCGATGCTGTCGAAGTTCTGCTTCACATCCCACGGACAGCCACGCTCCGGATCGCGCAGCCGCCGCATGATCTCGAGCAACTGCTGCATGGCCGAAGCGGCATCAGTCATTGCGTGGCCGCCCGGGGTTGTCGCCCAGCCACTGCGCCCACGGCGCCGAGGTGTCTGCGTAGGCCATGAAATCCGGATTGAGCAAGGTCTCGCGCTGGTTGTAGCGCAGCGGTTGCAGCGCCATATCGGTAACCCGGCCGCCGGCTGCCTCCACGACTGCCTGCCCGGCTGCGGTATCCCATTCGCTGGTCGGACCGAAGCGGAAGTAGACATCGGCCTCGCCCTCGGCCACCAGGCAGAATTTGAGCGCCGAGCCCATCGGCCGCAATTCGTGTGCACCGATTTTGTCGAGGACCCCGAGCAGGCGCGCATCTGCGTGCGAGCGGCTGCCGGCAACGCGCAAGACCTCGCCGCGTTGTCCGCTGACGCTGATGGCGCGCACGCTGCCGTCGCGATCGAATCGTCGTGCGCCGAGATCGCGGGCACCGACGCAGGAATAGCCAGGTACCGGTGCATGGACGACACCGAGCACGCTTTCGTGGTGCTCGATCAAGGCGATGTTGACGCTGAACTCGCCGTTGCGCTTGATGAATTCGCGGGTGCCATCGAGCGGATCAACCAGCCAGTAGATCGGCCATTGCCGGCGCTGCCCGGTATGGGCGGCCGCCGATTCTTCCGACAGCACCGGAATCTCCGGGGTGAGGAGTGTCAGTTCGCTGACGATCAGTCGATGCGCGGCCATGTCGGCTGCGGTCAGCGGTGAACGGTCTTCCTTGAGCTCGACGGCAAAGGCGCTGTTGTAGACGTCGAGGATGGCGTGGCCGGCGCGTTCGGCGATGCCGCGCACCGCGGCGAGCAGTTCAGCACGATGGTGCGACATCAGGCTTCCCGCGCCCGTTGCTGCAGGTACTCGCGGGTGACGAACAGCGCGGCGATCGAACGGCCATCGGTGACATCCTCGCGACCGACCAGCTTGTTGAGTTCGTCCAGGCGCCAGGGCACGACTTCCAGCTCTTCGGGCTCATCGCCTTCCAGGCGTTCCGGATAAAGATCCTCGGCCAGCACCACATGAATCATGTTGGCCATATAGGTCGGCGCCAGCGCGAGCTTGGTCAGCAGAGTCAGGCGGCGCGCGCCGACGCCGACCTCTTCCTTCATCTCGCGATTGGCGCCTTCCAGTACATCCTCGCCTCGCTCCAGCCGGCCCTTGGGCAGGCCCAGCTCATAGGCGTGCAAGCCAGCCGCATATTCCCGGACCAGCAGTACGGTCTCGGCATCCTGCATCGGCACCACCATTACCGAGCCGCGACCGGATCCCGGCATGCGCTCGAAGGTACGGCGGGCGCCATTGCCGAATTCCAGATCGATCTGCTCCAGTTGGAAGCGGGTACCCTCGTTGAGAATGCGGCGTTCGTGAATGATCGGGAGTTTTCGCATAAGCGCCATTGTAGCGCTGGGGCATGACGGTCGCTGCGGACCGGGCGCACGGATGCGCGAACTTTTGCATCGGGCCGGAAAAACGCCCGCAACTGCGTGCGCCAAGCCATGGCGAGCCAGCAGCCTCAGCCCAGGCGGGACAGCAGTTCCGCGTGCAGGTTCGGTCGTGCCGCCAGCATGGAGGCGGTCTGCAGCCCGATTTCCTGACCGGCAAGATCGGTCATTACGGCACCTGCCTCGCGGCCGATCACGGTGAGCGCCGCGATATCGAGGATGTTGAGGTCCGACTCGATCACCGCGTCGACCGCGCCGCTGGCGAGCAGGTGATAGTGCAGAAAATCACCGTAGCCGCGGATCCGGTTGCAGTCGCGGATCACACTGCCAAGCGCCGACCAGCGCCGACGGTCGGCGGCGAGGCTGCGGATGTTTCCGGTCGAAATCTGCGCCGCCGACAGCGCGCGTTGCGGGCCGATGTCGACACGCGCACCATTGATCCAGGCGCCGCCGCCGCGGCGGGCCCAGGCGCATTCACCGTACTGCATCGCGCTGGAGACGCCGACCACGAGTGCATCGTCAACCATCAGCGCGATCTGGGTGGAAAACATCGGATAGCGGCGTACGAACGACTTGGTGCCGTCGATCGGATCGATCAGCCAGAGCAGCCGCCCTGCGCCGGATCGGCCATATTCTTCGCCATAGTAGGCATGGTCGGGAAATTCACCGCGCAATACCGCCAGAATCGCCTGCTCGCATTCGCGATCGGCAATGGTGACCGGCGATTCGTCGGATTTGGTTTCGACATCGATCGGCGCCCGGTAGTAGCGCGCCACAACCGCTTCGGCAGCGTCGGCGGCGCGGCGGGCGACCGCCAGTGCGTGATCGAGAAATTCGTTGTCCAGATTCGCCATGACGGGCTCAGTAGATCCTGTTGATGGTGCCCTCGACGCGCAGCAGTGAGCCGCCGTCGAGGGTGCGTTCGCCGACATACATCAGGGCTTCGCGAATATGCTCGTGACCGGGGCGCGCATGCAGCAGGACCTCGGCGTTGAAGGCAAGGCCGCGCAGTTCGACCATGCCACGTGCCTGCAGCGGGCCGCCATCATCACGCACGCGGCCCTCGACCGAGCCATCGGCACGCGGCGAGAAATCGATCACGATTCTTCCGAACCGGGCCTCGGCGGCACCGCTGACACCGACTTCGTCCCAGATCATCTGGCCAATCGCGAGGCGCACCATGCCGTCTTCGATCACCACATCATCCATCCTGACGCGGATGTCGCCGAGCAGCCTCAGTGATGGAATATCCAGCGCGGGTTCCAGCATGCTGGCAGGAAACTCGGCACTTGCCGCGGCGAGTTCGACGCGGGGACCACGCAGCAGGAAATCGGACTCGGCTTTCCACTCCGGGCCGCTGACATTCAGATGGCCGCGCGCTGAACCACGCAGCGCCGTCCACGGGTCCAGGCGCCAGTGCACGGGGCCGACCGGGCGTGCGGCGTAGCTGAGCATCGCGGCCTTGCCCTGCCAAAGGGTGCCTTCGATGCCCTGCAGCCGCAGCGGCTGCGCGCGCGCGCCGTAGCGATCGTAGACAAAGCGTGCCGGCACCGAGAGCACGAGCGCTGCCGCGATGCCGATCAGGAACAACAGGAACAGCAGCAGGCCAGGCCAGCGGCGTTTCTTGGTTTGAGTCATGGCGGATCAATACCGTTCAGAAGCGCCGGCTGAAAGCCGGGCGCCTGGGTGACGTGATGGATGAATCTTGCGCAAGCTGAAAGAGCGTTCAAGTTCCCGATTCGACCAGACCGATCCGGCCCTCGACTGTGCCGAGCGCAGGACCGCGTTGCAGGGAGTACTCGTCGACCCTGACGCCATAGGCCGCGTTCAGGCGTTCCAGCCAGAGTGCCAGCTGGTCGAATTCGGCAGCCTCGATGAAGACGTTGACGCGGCCGCCAGAAACCGGTTCGATACGTTTGATCGCATGGCCCAGACGCGCCTCACGGGCGCTGCCATCGGCAAGCGCCAGCAAGGATCGGCCGCCGCGCTCGAACACGCTCGCGCTGCCGCCGGCGCCGAGCGCCTGCAACTGCGCTGAAGCCTGGTGCATGTAGGCGAGGTCGGCCTCGGCCTGGCTGGCCTGGCTGAGCAATGAGCGCCGCGAGCGCTGGGTCGGATCCCACAAGAA
The DNA here is from genome assembly GCA_022843465.1 of Pseudomonadota bacterium. Taxonomy (GTDB): domain Bacteria; phylum Pseudomonadota; class Gammaproteobacteria; order Xanthomonadales; family Ahniellaceae; genus 0-14-3-00-62-12. The sequence continues at coordinate 86,748 of JALHNO010000006.1, forward strand.
GGCCCAGAACAGCAGGATCGCGATCGGCACCGCGGCGAATCGCAGGATGCGGCGGTCGCGCTCGCTGAGTGACTGCCACCAGGCCTTCATGCGCGCGCCTCCAGCTTGATGCGGCCTTCGACCGCCTCACCCTGGGTTTCAGCGGTCTCCAGGGTGGCTTTCAGCCCGGGCGTTGCGGCCAGGCTCTCGCGCAGACCATCGAGCGCTTCGATGCTGGGTGCCGACAGTCGCAGCGACAGCACGCCGGCGCGATACTCGACGCCTTGCAGACTGATCTGGGCCTGGCTGGCCAGCACCGGCGCGCTGAGGCTCAGCAAATCGAGGCCGGCACCGGCATTGCCACTGCCGCCAGTGGCGGCCTTGACGGCGTTGCGCATCTGCGCGAGTGGGTTGGGAACGCTTTGCGCTTCCGGAAAGCGCGCACGATAGACCCGTTCCATCTCGGCATTGAGGGCCTGCACGCGACGATCCAGGCGGACCTCGTCGAGCTTCAGATGCACCAGGGCGAGCACCAGCGCGGCCGCCGCGATCCAGCCGATGCGAGCCCAGCGCTGGCGCAGATCGGCACCACGATGTGCCGGCGCAAAGCCTCCAGTCAGCAGGTTCAGTTCGCCGGCGCGCGCCGCCCCGGCGGCCAGCACGCTGAGCGCCGAGCCGCCGGCTTCCACGTGGCGGCGTTCGATGTGCAGTTCCGACTCATCGGGCAACACGCTATCGAGCAGTTCGCTGTCGACCACGAAGGCGCGGTCGCCGGGCAGGGCCACCAGGGCACGATCGCCATCGACCAGGACCGAGCCGTGTTCACGACCGGCACGCAGGGCCAGAACATCGGGGCTGATGCAGTCCGGCACGATGCCGCGGGCTGCGAGTGCGGCCAGCCATTGCTGCAGCAGTGCCGGCTCGGCCGCTGCCACGCACCAGGTTCCGGGCCCGCGTGCGGCCACCGCAAAATGCAGGGCATCGACATTGCCGGCGATTTGCTCTTCGACCGCAAACGGTGCCGCCTGCAGGGCCTGCTCGGCATTGCGTGCGGGCAGGTTGCAGGTCAGCAGCGAGATCGATTCGCTGGGAGCCAGAACCAGAATCTGGCGGACGGCGGCAAGCACCGATGCGGGCGGCGCGTGTTCGCGCTGCGACAGGCCGATGCGGCCGGCGCCATCGACGCGCAGCCAGTCAAGCGCTTGCTGATCGCCGCGCCAGTGGATCAGCAGGGTGTCGCGCAGGGAGGGGGAGACGGTAGTCATTCCTGCGATCTTACTCAGAACGAGCCGCGACTGCGCGCGACCACCTGCAGGGGCTGGGCAGGCTTGCGCTCGATCACGCTGAAATAGGCGATCTCGATGCCGTCCATGTCGATCACCGACTCGGCCAGGAACCGGCTGCTGGCGACGCTCAGTCCGCTGCCATCACCCGGGTCCAGCCCGGCTTCGCGCAGCTGGCTCAGCAGCATGTCCACCGAGTCGTAGCGGGCGCGGCCTTCGTTGTAGAGCCGGCGCGCCACCACCTCGCTCATCTCGGGGGCCAGGCTCATCAGCACCTGCAGGCTCGCCGTATTCACATTCAACGCGGAATCCGCCGGCGCTGCGCAGACGTGGGGTTCAAGCGCGGCGAATACCTCGGCGTCGATGCCACGCACTAGGCGCAGTTCCGAGACATGACGCATCGGCTGGTTGCCGGCACGATAGGGCGGTGTCAACAGCAGATAGCTGAGATCCTCGGCACCGCGCGGCAGCGGCGTGCTGTCGCTGTCGACCCAGTCGATGATGGCCTCGGTCAGCCCGATGTCGAGCTTGAGGATCTGCAGCAGGCGATCCCAGCGCTGACGCTCCACCGCGTTGACATCGCTGCCCTGGACCAGCCGGTTGACATTGAGGCAACCATTCATGTCGCTGAGACGACCGGCGATCTTGCCGCCCGGCACATCAGTCGGCGGCAGCGCATTCGCCCACACGTCCTGACGCGAATCGACCGGATCGCCGTCGGCCTGGTCGCGGCGCAGGACCTCGATCGCATAGGCCTCCAGGCCGCGCGCATAGCTATAGGCCTGCTGCTCACGCAACAGATTGCGCGTGCGCGCCATCGCCATCTCACCATCATCGATCATCGCGGCGACCACCAGGGTGCCGATCGCCACCAGCAGCAGGGCGATGATCAGGGCGACACCCCGATGGCGCCTCATGGACTTGCGGCGCCGGCTGCTGCGGGCAGGGCGCCTGCCAGTTCCACCACGCGCCGCAGCTCACCGTATTCGCGGGTGGCGATCACCACGGCAATCGCGCGCGGCAGGCCGGCATCGATGCCCTCGCGGGCGTTCGCTCGTGGCCACTGGTTGCTCCACTGACCGCCATCGAGATAGCGGAACTCCAGCCGCGTCACCGAATCCAGCATCGGCGTGATCGTTGGGCGGCTGTCAATCGCGCGATCGAGCACCGCAAAACTGACCCGGTTGATCTGCTGGTCAGCCAACGCCCACTGCACGCGCTCCAGCCGCGACCGGGTCGCGCCGAGCGGATTGGCGAGTCCGGCGCGGGTCAGTTCGAGCGCGACGCCGTCACCACGCAACATCTCGGCGCGATCGCCATAGCCCTCACGCACGCCGCGATCGATCGCCTGGCGCAGATCGCGTTCCAGGCGGCCGATGGTGGTCTGCAACTGGCGCAGGGTCTCGGCACGTGCGTGCAGATTCTCGCGGGCGCGCAGCAGGGTATCGACCGCGGCATAGGCGGCAGCCGACATCAGCGCAAAGATCACCACCGCGACCAGGACCTCGATCAGGGTGAACCCCGATCGGCGACGATCTGAAGGGCGCGGCATGCTCATTGACCGGCAAACCCGACCAGGCTGATCGACGGTGCCGCAGCGGCCTTGGCATCCGCCGGGAACACATGCAGGTCCATGCGACGGATTGCTGGTTCCGGTGTCGCCTGCACCACCAGGGTCCATTTGAAATCGTAGGGACCGGCGCGGCCCTGGCCCTCGCGCTTGCCGACGCGCGGAAACGATTCACGCAGGCGCAGCTCGGTCATTGTGGTGTCGGCCAGCCAGCTGGCGAAACTGAGTTGCTCGAGCTGCGCCTGGCGCTGCGCCATGCGTGCCGTCGAGGCCAGCAGGGCGGTCATCGCAACGGCGATCACGGCCAGTGCAGCGAGTACCTCGATCAGGCTGAAGCCGAAAGCGTTGCGCTGATAGCCGGCACGGCTCATGGCGCGGCTTTCCAGTCGATCCATTCGCGGCTGTCGGGCAGGCGTCGTTGCACACGGCTGCTGCCGACAGGATCGACCACGAGCCGGTACGCAGGATCGCTGCTGGCGGCCAGCAGATCGAGCAGCAGGGCAGTGCGCTCGCCCGAAGCGAAGCACAGCATCAGCGGGTCTTCGGAAACCACGGGGCCGAGCTCAGGTTCATCCAGCTGCAGGCGGATATCGGCCGGCAACTGGTACGGCGCCAGCGGCGCCTCGGTCTGCAGTTCGAAATCTTCGCCGCGACGCTTGCTGAAGGCATAGCTGCCCTCGCCAAGGTGCAGGCCTAGATCGCGGCCGCTCAACTCGGCGCGCTCGCAGGCGGCATCGATGCGTGCCTGCAGACGTTCGGCCTCGCGACGCAGTCGCGGCTCATTGCCGGCCCCCGCCATCGACATCACCAGCACGCCCGCAATCACCACCAGGATGGCCAGGGCGACCAGCATTTCGATCAGCGTGAAGCCGCGTGTGGACACGATTACCAGTTGCCAATGTCGGCGTTCTCGCCTTCGCCACCCAGCTGACCATCCTTGCCCAGCGAATAGACATCGAATTCGCCGTGCTGGCCGGGGCTCAGGTACTGGTAGTCACGATTCCACGGATCTTTCTGCAGACGATCGATATAGCCGCCGGTCTGCCAGTTGGGCGCCTCCGGCTGGCCCGAGGGCTTCTCGATCAGGGCACGCAGGCCCTGATCGGTGCTCGGATAGGTGAAGTTGTTGAGCTTGTACATGTTCAGCGCGCTGGACAGCGACTGCACATCGGACTTGGCCCTGGCGACCAGCGCGGTTTCGACATTGCCGATCACCTTGAAGGCGATGATCGACGACAGGATCGCCAGGATGGCGACCGCGACCACGATTTCGATCAGGGTGAAGCCGCGTTCATGAGGACGGGATGGGGACATGACTTCAAGCCTGCTGCTGGTGAGTAGAGGATGGGCGCCATCATACTGAGGGACCCCGCCCGCGCCGAGAGCTGATGCCCCCATGTCGATGAACAAGGAACTTGCCGAGCGCGATCTGCGTGTGCTGTGGCATCCCTGCACCCAGATGCATGACCACGAAAGCCTGCCGATGGTTCCCATTGCACGCGGGGAAGGCGCCTGGCTGGTCGATCACGACGGCAAGCGCTATCTCGATGCCATTTCCAGCTGGTGGGTCAACCTGTTCGGGCATGGTCATCCCGGGATCCGAGCGGCCATCGCGGCCCAGCTCGAGCGGCTTGAACACGTGATCCTGGCCGGCTTCACGCACGAGCCGGCCGTCCAGTTGGCTGAGGGCTTGCTGCGGCTGGCGCCGCCCGGGCTGGCCCGCGTGTTCTATGCCGACAATGGTTCCAGCGCCATCGAAGTCGCGCTGAAGATGAGCTTCCATGCCTGGCGCAACGCCGGCAATACCCGCAAGCAAAGATTCGTCGCGCTCAGCGGCAGCTATCACGGCGAGACCCTGGGTGCGCTCTCGGTCACCGATGTGCCGCTCTATCGCGAGACCTATGCACCCCTGCTGATGCAGCCGATCTTTGTGCCCTCACCCGATAGCTATGCGCGCGCCGACGGTGAATCACCAGCGGCCTACGCTGCGCGGTGCGCCGATGTGCTGGATGCGACCCTGGCCGAGCATGCCGAAGACATCTCGGCGCTGATTCTGGAGCCGCTGGTGCAGGGCGCCGCCGGCATGCGGATGTACCCGCCCGAATATCTGCGCCGTGCCCGCCAGGCCTGCGACCGCCATGGTGTGCATCTGATCGCCGACGAGATCATGGTCGGCTTCGGCCGCACCGGCACCCTGTTTGCCTGCGAACAGGCCGCCATCACGCCGGATTTTCTCTGTCTGTCCAAGGGCATCACCGGCGGCTTTCTGCCGCTGGCCGCGGTGCTCACCACGCAATCGATCTATGACGCCTTCTACGCCGAGTACCAGGCGCGCCGCGCGTTCCTGCATTCGCACAGCTATACCGGCAATCCGCTGGCCTGCGCAGCGGCCTGCGCGGTGGTCGAAATGTTCGAGCGCGAGGACTGGATCGCGCGCAATCGCGGCACCGCGCAGCAGCTGGCCAACGCGATTGCGCCATTGCGCGATCATCCGAATGTCGCCGATGTCCGCCAGACCGGCATGATCGCCGCGGTGGAACTGGTGCGCGATCGGGCGTCGCGGACGCCGTTCGACTGGCGCGAGCGGCGTGGCCTGAAGGTGTACCGGCATGGTTTGCAGCGTGGTGTGCTGCTGCGTCCGCTCGGTGACGTGGTGTATTTCCTGCCGCCCTATTGCATCAGCCCCGACGAGATCGCGTTGATGCTGAAGGTGGCGACGGAGGCCATCAACAACGCCGTCGAATGATCCGATTCCTTCTCCCGCTGGGCGGGAGAAGGTGGCCGCAGGCCGGATGAGGGAAAACCTGCGACACCGCCAGCGATTTCCTTCACCGCGCCGTTGCTCGCGAACGCCAAACACCTCGCCGGTTTCCGCTCAGTAGCCCTCTCCCGCAAGCGGGCGCGGGGAAGAGCGATGCGCGCCTTTGCTGCGACGGCACATGCAACCGTCATCTGCTGGCGCTAGAGTGCCCGGTTCAATAAACGGTCCGGGGTAGCAAGGCATGTCGTCGAATTGGATGAAGCCAGCGAAGGCGCTGGTGGGTGTCGTATTCTTTGGTCTCTCCGCGAGCGTCAGCGCTCAGAGCGTTGTAATCAGCTCAGGCGTGCCCGCGGTCCAAACTTTCGATTCGCTGGCCACCAGCGGAACCGCCAACACCAGCGTCCCAAGTGGATGGTATTTCGTCGAGAATGACGCGCCCGGGCAATACTCGGCGGGTGACGGAACCGGCGCGACTCTGAGTGGTGGCGTCTGGTCATTCGGCACAGGCGCTTCTACTGAGCGTGCACTTGGTCAAGTGCGGTCCGGGAGCACTACGCCGAAGATCGGCGCGCAGCTCCAGAATGGTACAGGTGCGGTACTCCCTGACATCCTGGTCAGCTATACGGGAGAACAGTGGCGCATCGGCACCGCAAACCGGGTTCCGCCTGATCGTCTGGATTTTCAGTACAGCCTGGATGCGACTTCGCTTTCGAGCGGCACCTGGGTAGATGTCGACTCGCTCGATTTTGTTTCCCCCAATCCAAACGTTGCGGTCGGTGGCTACGACGGCAATTTGGCGATCAATCGCACGGCGATTTCTGCGGTAATCAGTGGTCTGAATATCGCACCGGGCGCAACTCTTTGGGTCCGCTGGTCGGATCCGGATGCTGCAGGGGGAGCTGACGACGGCCTGGCCGTCGATGACATCAGCTTCGGCGTAACGGCAGATTTGCCCCCCGTCGTCGCCAGCACGTCGCCCCTCCCCGGCGCCAGCGGCGTAGCGGTCAACAGCAATCTCGTCGTGAACTTCTCCGAGCAGGTCACCACGGCCGCCGGCGCGTTCACACTCAACTGCACATCGAACAGCAATTACCCGATCACGGTCAGTGGCAGCGGTGCGACGCGCACCATCAACCCCGATGTCGACTTCGCATTCGGCGACAATTGCACGGCCACCGTGGTCGCGGCCCATGTCAGCGATCTCGACGGCACGCCCGATGCGATGGCGTCCAACCATATGTGGTCGTTCAGCACGGTGGTCGATACCGCGCCGACGATCACATCGACCCAGCCGGCTTCCGGCGCCACCGGTGTCGCGGTCAACGCGGTCGTGGTGATCAATTTCTCCGAGCCGGTCAGCCCGACCATTCCGTGGATCACCCTGACCTGCAACAGCATCGTCTACAACGGTAGCCTGGTCGGCAGCAATGGCAATGCCACCTGGACCCTCGATCCGGATACCAACTTCAACAACAACGACAGCTGCACGGTCAATATCACCGGTGCCAATGTGGTCGATGTTGACGGTACACCGCATCCGGTAGCGGGCAATCCCTCGTTCGGCTTCACGGTTGCAGCCGATATCGCGCCGACGATCCTGAGTACCTATCCGATCCATATGGACGTCAACGTCCCGGCGGCGAGCAATCTGACCGTGGTGTTCTCCGAGCCGGTCACCGTCCAGGCCGGTGCCTTCAGCATCAACTGCGCCGGCAGTGGTGGTCATCCCTTCGTACAGACCGACAGTAACCTGACCAGTTACACGCTGAATCCGGATACGGACTTCACTGCCGGCGAAGCCTGCACCTTTGATATCACCGCGAACCTGATCACCGATATCGATGGCGCCGCCGATCCGCTTGCTGCCAATGCGCGCATCGATTTCACTGTCGGTGCCGGCATTGCCGGCTATTACGAGCGCGTCGATACCAGCAGTTGCCGCGCGCTGCGGGCGACCCTGCACGGCGTGATCGATGATCACTCGGCGGTGGTGTATTCCGACAGCGGCAATGACTGGACGCCGGGCGACCCCAGTACCTACGACGTCTGGGAAATCCTCAATCTCGCCGATGAAGATCCGCTCGATCCCAGCAAGATTCTTGATGTGTATCGCAATGAGAGCTACACCAAGATCGCGGGTGGTACCGGCGTCTACAACCGCGAACATGTCTGGCCGAATTCGCAGGGCTTCAACAATCTCGACGTGCTGGACGGATTTCCCAACCCGCCGTACACCGACACTCATATGCTGATGGCCTCGAACACCGTCTACAACGCCAATCGGGGAAGCAGGGTGTTCGCCACTTGCAATCCTGCTGTGACCGGAACCTGTACCGTGGATGCGACGATTTCCAATCCATCCAATGGTGCCGGCGGCGGCGCCACCGGCTACACCACGCCGCCGGGCCACAACTGGTATACCTCGGGCCAGGATGGCAACAGCGGCTCGTATGAGCCCTGGAGCTTCCGTCGCGGCGACCTTGCGCGGGCGATGCTGTACATGGACGTGCGGTTCGAAGGCGGTCGCAACAGTCGCAATTTCCAGCGCGAGCCCGACCTGATCCTGACCGACAACCGTTCGCTGATCACGGTGACCAGCGGATTTGTCGCACAGGGATACTCCGGCCTGCTGACGCCGCTGCTGGCCTGGCACAACGCTGACCTGCCGACCGTGCGCGAGGGCCTCCGCAACGCGGTGGTCGAAAGCGTGCAGGGCAATCGCAATCCCTTTGTCGACCATCCGGAATGGGCCGACGTATTGTTTGCAGGCGCCTGCAACGGACCCGCCTTCGTTGCAGTGGATGATGATTTCGCCGCGATCGAAGACACCGTGCTGAATCGCAATTCGGTCAATGATATTGGCGTGCTCAATGATGACCGCGTCTTCGAAGGCGCTGCGCTGACGGTCAGTACGCTGCCGGTCAGTCTGCCCGTGCACGGCACGGTCAGCCTTAGCAGCAATGGCCAGTTCGTCTACACACCGACCACGGCCAATTTCTGCGGCAAGGACAGCTTCATCTACCAGGTCGGCAATGGCACGCTCAACGACACCGCGACCGCAAACATCCATATCGCCTGCGTGAATGATCTGCCGACCACGGTGGGCTCGATCAGCAATGTCTCCACCAACGCTGGCGCGCCACTCAGCATCAACACGGCGCAGGCCTTTATCGATGTCGATGGTGACGATCTGGTCTACAGTGTCAGCAGCGTGCCCGCCTTGCCGGCCAGTCTGTCGATCGATGGCGTATCCGGTGTCATCAGTGGCACGCCGACCGTGCCGCAGGCGGGTGTCTACACGGTAACGGTCCGCGCCACCGAGCCCAGCCCGCTGACCGGTTTTGCCGAGCAGACGTTCACGCTGACGATCAACGCTGACAGCAACACGATATTCGGCAACGGCTTCGAATAAGCACTGCGTCCCATTCGCCCCGGTGATTGCGCCGGGGCGAATCGGCGCCCATCCGCACAGCATTCAGCGCGTTCCGCCCACTGCTGGCGCCCGGCATGGCCTGGGACGCCGCGGGCCTGACATAATCCCGGTAGTTCCCCGGTCCTGTTGCTCATGCAGGAACTTGCAGCGGCCTCCCGCGGTCGATGCAGGGCATCGCCTTTCGTCAATCTGGAATCCCCATGTCGCTGATGAACTCCGCTTTCCGCACACCGCTGCGGTGCTGCGCCATCGCCCTGCTGTCGGCCCTGGCCACGGCAGCGCCCGCGCAGGGCATCGACGAATCGCAGTTGTTGCCGGTAGAGGAAGCTTTCCAGGTCGAGGCGCAGGCGGTATCGCGGGGCTGGATCGAGTTTCATTTCAAGGTGACACCGGGCTATTACCTGTATCGCGATCGCATCAAGATCACGCCCGCTGATGCCGCATTCAAGTTCAATCCGCTGCACACGCCGCCCGGTGAGTTCAAGGAAGATCCCAACTTCGGACGGATGGAGGTCTATCACAATGACTTCACCGCCAAGCTGACCGGTGCCGCCGCTGATGGTGTGACCGCGGTCACTTTCAACCTGAGTTATCAGGGCTGTGCCGACATCGGCATCTGCTATCCGCCGCAGCGCACACGGATGCTGGTCAATCTGCCGGCCGCCGATGCCGGTCTGCCGGCCGAGCCATCGGCCGCCGATGCCAGCGTCCCGCTGAGTGGTGCTGCAGCTCCGACCAGCCTGCTGTCCGGCACGGCAGCCCAGCCCGCTCTGCTGGGGCCCGGCGGTGCCAGTATTGCGGGCGCGACCGATGGCTTGCCGCTGCCACCCGAGCAGGCTTTCGTATTCGAGGCTATTGCCGGTTCGCCCGACGAGCTGCTGCTGCGCTTCTCGATGCCTCCGGGTTACTACCTATATCGCGATCATTCGAGTTTTGCACTGGCCGATGCCGCTGCCGGCACCCTCGGCGTGCCGCGCTGGCCAGAAGCGCGCACCGTGGACGATCCGGAATTCGGGCCGGTGCCGGTGTTCTTCGATCTGGTGGAAGTGCCGCTGACGCTGGCGCGCGGCTCGTCGGCCGCGCAGCAGATCGACCTGATCGCCAAGTTCCAGGGTTGCGAAGATGGTGGTGTCTGCTATCCGCCGATGACCCGTCTGGTTCCGGTCGCGCTGCCTGCTTCGAACACGGAATCGATGAAACGGGCGGCGGCCACCGTCGAGCGTGAGCTGGCCGGAGATTCAGCAGACGCCAAGGAAGCTGGAGCGCCGGCCAATGCGGGCATCGAGCGCACCACCCTGTGGGGCGCCCTGTTGCTCGCCTTGCTGGGCGGTCTGATCCTCAATCTGATGCCCTGCGTGCTGCCGGTGCTGTCGCTGAAAGCACTCAGCCTGGCCGAGACCAGCGAGAGTCCGCAGAGCGCGCGCCATCACGCGCTCTGGTACACCGCCGGCGTGATGAGTTCGTTCGCGATCGTTGGCCTGCTGGTGATCGGCCTCAGCAGCGGCGGCAAGATGCTGGGCTGGGGCGTGCAACTGCAGCAGCCGGTGATTGTCGCCGTGCTCGCCTATGTGATGGTGGTGCTTGGACTGAGTCTGTCCGGGGTCTTCACGCTTGGCGCCGGGCTCAGCAATATCGGCGGCAGTCTTGCCAGTGCCAGTGGCGCGCGCGGCGATTTCTTCACCGGCGTGCTCGCCGTAGTCGTCGCCAGCCCCTGCACGGCGCCGTTCATGAGTACAGCCCTGGCGTTCGCCTTTGCGCAGCCGGCCTGGATCGCCTTGATGGTGTTCCTCGTCATGGGCCTGGGCCTGGCCTTGCCGTTCCTGATCATCGGATTTGTGCCCGGTCTTGCCCATCGTCTGCCGCGGCCCGGCGCCTGGATGGAGACCCTCAAGCAGATTCTGGCCTTCCCGCTTTATCTGACCGCGGTCTGGCTGGCCTGGGTGCTCGGCCAGCAGCGCGGCGCCGATGCGATGGCGCTGTGGATGGCCGGCGCCCTGGCGCTGGCGGCCGGACTGTGGTGGTGGGAGCGCGGCAGATACCGCGACGCCGGCATCGCGCGCTGGCTGGTTTCGCTGCTGCTGGTCGTGCTCAGTGTGTTCGCGGTGTACAACATCCATCAGATCAAGACCAGCTCGGGTATTGCCCAGACAAACGGAATCAGCACGCCGTACAGCCCGGAAACGCTGGCGCGGCTGCGCGCGGAGGGCAGGCCGGTCTTGGTCAACATGACCGCCGACTGGTGCCTGAGTTGCAAGGTCAATGAGCGGACGACGCTGAGCACCGATGCCTTTGTCAAGCTGTTGCGGTCAACCGGAACCGTCTATATGAAGGGCGACTGGACCAACGAAGATCCCGCGATCACCGATTTTCTGAAGGCGCACCAGGCAGTCGGCGTGCCGCTCTACGTGTATTTCCCGGCCGATGGTGGCAGTGCCGAGAAACTGCCGGCGATCCTGACCCCCGAGATTGTCGCCAAGGCGCTGCGCTGAGCGCGCTAACCGAAACAGGTTGCGCTGAAGTGGGCGATGCCGCCAGCATTTGTCCGCTACCAAGGGGGCGACCCGCCATGGACAAGATCGCACAACCCGCACGCGCCGCCGCGGCCCTGACCGAGCTCTGGTCACCGCGGGTGATTGCACAACTGGAAGATTCCTACGTCAAGGTCGCCAAGGTGCAGGGCACCTTGGGCTGGCATGCCCATGCCGACGAGGACGAACTGTTCTACATCCTGCACGGGCGCCTGCGCATCGAGATGGAAGCCGGCGCCATCGAGATCGGTGCCGGTGAACTCTACGTCGTGCCCAAGGGCGTGCGCCACAACCCGATCGCCGAACACGAATGCCACATCATGCTGATCGAGCGCAAAAGCACCCTGCATACGGGCGGCGAAGTTACATCCCACACGCGATCACTGACTGAGCAATTGCGCCCGCTGGATTGACTCCAGCACCTGCACCCTGACAGTACGATTCTGGAGTTCGGAGCCGACTGCGGGTCCGGAAGGATGGCTCGCGGGCCATCCTTCCGGTCCTCACGAATTGCCTTGCCTGGTGTCAGGCGACGCGGGCGCGTCGCAGCGCGACGCCCATCATCAGCAACATCAAGCTGAACAGCGCAATGCGGTCCAGTGTTGGTACCGGCACACTGTCGACGCCAACCACCACAAAGGGCGTGCCGTCGCTTGCGCCGCCTTGATTCGGGTCATCCGTCAGCGCCGTCGCTTCGTTGCTGCCATTGCCGTCACCGTCGAACATGATGCTGCCCTGATTGACGATGGTGCCACTGGCATTGGCATCGATGGTGGCCGTGATCGTGATGGTGACGTTGCCGGCTGCTGCGATGCTGCCATTCCAGTGCACGATATTGCCTGTCGTGCTGGCGGTACCCGAGGTCGCACTGGCACCCGTAAGCGTGAGACCCGCGGGCAGGGTGTCGACAAACTCGTCGCCCGGGTTGTCAGCCTGTACACCAGTACCGCTGTTGGATAGGACAACCGAGTAGGTCACGGTTGAGCCGGGGACGAAGGTCCCGGCGACCGACTTGGTGCCCGACACGCTCGCGCCACTCACGATGGTGTCTGTGTCCGTGGCCGAGTTGTTGCCGGGGACCGGATCGGTCACGCCGCCAGATCCTGTCACGGTAGCGGTGTTGACCAGGCTGCCGGTGGCAGCTGCCGAGATCGCGCAACTAGCGGTGTAGGTGACGCTGCCACCGCTGGGCAGATTGACCGCGTCATTGATATTGCCCGCGCCCGCTGCGGTACAGGTGCCGCCGCCTGCGCCGGCACAGGTCCAGGTGCAGGTGAGCGACGCCGGGAAGGTGTCGGCGACGGTGCTGCCGGGGGCATTGCTCGGTCCGCTGTTCGACGCCGTGATCGTGTAGGTCGTCGTGCCGCCCGCGGTCACGGTCGTCACGCCGTCTGTCTTGGTGATCGCGAGATCCGCACTCGCACCCAGCGTGTCGGTGTCGGTCGCCGAGTTGTTGCCGGGCACTGGATCGGTCACGCTGGCTGGCTCGGTGACCGTCGCGGTGTTGACTAGGCTGCCGGTGGCGGCTGCCGAGATCGTGCAACTAGCGGTGTAGGTCACGCTGCCGCCGCTGGGCAGGTTGACCGTGTCATTGATGCTACCCGCGCCTGCTGCGGTACAGGTGCCGCCGCCTGCGCCGGCACAGGTCCAGGTGCAGGTCAGCGATGCGGCAAAGGTGTCCGCCACGGTGCTGCCACTTGCAGCGCTGGGTCCCGCATTCGCAGCAGTGATCGTGTAGGTCACGCTACCGCCAGGGGTTGCTGAAGTGACGCCATCGGTCTTGGTGATCGACAGATCAGCGCTTGCACCGAGTGTGTCGGTGTCGGTCGCCGAGTTGTTGCCGGGCATCGGATCGGTCACGCCGGCTGGCTCGGTGACCGTCGCGGTGTTGACCAGGCTGCCGGTGGCGGCTGCCGAGATCGTGCAACTAGCGGTGTAGGTCACGCTGCCGCCGCTGGGCAGGTTGACCGTGTCATTGATGCTACCCGCGCCTGCTGCCGTACATGTGCCGCCGCCTGCGCCGGCACAGGTCCAGGTGCAGGTCAGCGATGCGGCAAAGGTGTCCGCCACGGTGCTGCCACTTGCAGCGCTGGGTCCTGCATTCGCAGCAGTGATCGTGTAGGTCACGCTACCGCCAGGGGTTGCTGAAGTGACGCCATCGGTCTTGGTGATCGACAGATCGGCGCTTGCACCGAGTGTGTCGGTGTCGGTCGCCGAGTTGTTGCCGGGCGTCGGATCGGTCACGCCGGCAGGCTCGGTGACCGTCGCGGTGTTGACCAGGCTGCCGGTGGCGGCTGCCGAGATCGTGCAACTAGCGGTGTAGGTGACGCTGCCACCGCTGGGCAGATTGACCGCGTCATTGATATTGCCCGCGCCCGCCGCGGTACATGTGCCGCCGCCTGCACCGGCACAAGTCCAGGTGCACGTCAGCGAGGCCGCAAAGGTATCGGCGACGGTACTGCCAGGCGCATTGCTCGGGCCGCTATTGGATGCCGTGATCGTGTACGTCACGCTGCCACCGGGCGTCGCCGAGGTGACGCCATCGGTCTTGGTGATCGCCAGATCCGCTGTCGCGCCGATGGTGTCGGTATCTGTGGCTGAATTGTTGCCCGGCACGGGGTCCGTGACGCCGCTTGCCACCGTCGCCGTATTGACCAGAGTGCCGGTGGCTGAGGCCGAAATCGCGCAGCTCGCGATGTAGGTCACGCTGCCACCAGCAGGCAGGTTGACGGGATCATTGATATTGCCCGCGCCCGCTGCCGTGCAGGTACCACCGCCGGCCCCGGAACACGTCCAGGTGCATGTCAGCACGGCGGGAAAGGTATCCGCCACGGTGGAGCCGGGTGCATTGCTCGGCCCGGGGTTGGACGCTGTGATCGTATATGTCGTCGAGCCACCCGCGGTAACGCTGGCAACGCCGTCGGTCTTGGTGATGGAAAGGTCAGCGGAAGTGGTCACCGTGTCAGCGTCGGTCGCCAAGTTGTTGCCGGGCACCGGATCGCTCACACCACCGGGTGCGGTCACGGTCGCAGTGTTGCTCAACATGCCAGTGGCTGCAGCCGAAATCGTGCAACTGGCGGTATAGGTCACGCTGCCACCCGCAGGCAGATTGACCGAGTCATTGATATTGCCCGCGCCCGCCGCCGTGCAGGTGCCGCCGCCGGCGCCGACGCAGGTCCAACTGCAGGTCAAGGATGCCGGGAACGTATCCGCTACCGTCGCGCCTGTGGCGGAACTGGGCCCGGCGTTCGATGCAGTGATCGTGTAGGTCGTCGAACCACCCGCCGTCACGGTGGCGACACCGTCGGTCTTGGTTATCGACAGGTCAGCGCTGGCGCCGAGCCCGTCGACATCAGTCGCAGAGTTGTTGGCATTGTCGAAATCGACGATGGCGCCGCCGGAGACCGTTGCGGTATTGCTCAGTGAACCCGTCGCGGCACCCGATATCGCGCACACCGAGGTATAAGTTGCCGATCCCCCCGATGGAAGATTGGCGCTGTCATTGATGTTTCCGGCGAACGGGCCGGCGGTACAGGTACCGCCTCCTGCCCCCAGGCACGTGGTCGAGCAGGTCAATTCGGCCGGGAACATGTCGACGACATTGGCCGTCGGATTGGCCACGGTGCCACCATTGGTCGCAGTGATCGTATAGGTCACGGAACCGCCGGGTGTTGCCGACGTGACGCCGTCGGTTTTGGTAATGGCAAGGTCGGCTACGGCCTCGCCGAGTGTCCAATCCGAGAAACTGGTGATGCCGGTTACCGTATGCGAGTTGGCGCCGGGATTCACTGTGCCGCCCTGGTCGCTGTAGTCCGCAGGATTCGCGGCCTCGTGGCGCAGCGCGCGCAGATTTGCTTCGGTCACCGTGCCGGGAATGTCGGTCGGGTCCAGATAGTTGAAGGTGACATCGGCGGTGATGCCGGTGGCGGTCAGGCGCCAGTGGCGGTTGAGCACTTTGCTCAGAGGCTGCGCGCCGGGCGCGGCTGTCTGCACAGCGGCCACCGTCACATCGGTCGGGAACGTGCCCGCGGTAGCATTGAAATCGACCGGTGTGTAGCCGTTCGCGGTTCCGACCTCGAATGTTCTCGGGCCCGCGGCCGCGAACGACTTGCGGAGGTTGCCATCGACATAGCCGGTTGTGCGCACCACCGTGCCGGCGGCGGAGTTGAAGTAGAGAGTGTTGGCTGCAGTGATGAGGCGGCCGCCACTGAGCGTCAGCGCGCCGGCGCCAGCCCCATTCACCGTGATGTCTCCGCCGGTGATGGTGATGTCATTGGGGTTGGTGACGCTGAGCAGGTTCAGGACGCGCGTCGGCGGAATTTCAGGGCCGGTGCTGCGACCGGTGAGTTCGGGCGCGTACAGCATGTTCACGCCCCCAGTACCCGGATTGAAGACCGGCGCCACATCCAGGCCGTTGACAGGCAAGGTCGGGCCTGCAACTCCGAACTGGATGATCGCTGTAGTTGCAGCCCCATTGCCAAGGGTCAGCTTGTTGGCATTGATCACACCACCACCAAAGAGATTGACTCGATTGGCGATGAACTGGTTGGTCGAGGTGAAGCTGACATTGCCTGTGTTCTGCACGCTCATCGACGTTACCGGGGCGGTGGTGACGCCAGTGCCCTGATAGGTCTGCGGCAGTGCGCCGCCGACATCGAACCAGAGGAAGTTGCTGCTCGCTCCGTTCGCGGTCAGCGTGCCGTTGTTCGTCATCGTGGTCCCGCCCATCAGAAACACGACATTTCCCGAATTGAACGTGGCGCCGGTGTTGATGGTGATGTTGCGCGAAATGTTGTTGTAATTGACCAGGGTGGTGGACATCACCCCTGAGTGTCCGGCCGAGGTGTTGGTGACCACGACGTTCGGCAACACACCGCGCAGGTTGAAGGTCTTCGCGGCGCCTGAAGCAGCATTGCCGAGTTGCAGGGTACCGCTGGTGACGCCAGCAATACCGCTGCCGGCCTGATTGCGATAGTCGATCGCCGTCGCCGCCACCTGGGTCACGATCGTTCCGCCACTCACGTTGATCGTGGAGGCGAGCGATGTACCGAGATCGAAGCTGCCCAGGGTGGCCGATGCGTTGCCTACCGTGCAAACGGTAATCGTGCCACCGCTCTGGGTATAGGAGATGGCGTTAGCGGCTGCACTGACGCCAAACCGGCCCGTGGCATTCACCGAGCCGCCTTCGACGATGATCCGGCTGCCCGTCAGCAGGCCCATCGAATTGCCGGTGCCGGTGCCAACATTCAAGGTGCCCTGGGTGAGCCGCAACAGTCCGCTGGTGGTGGGCGAACCGTTTTGGCCCGCTACGGTGTAGTTTGGATTGTTCAGCCAGAACCCAGCGGTGGCCGGAATCGAGTAGGCGGCGACCGCGAACACACGGCTGGTGCCGGCGAACGTGCCCGACAGCTTCAGGGTTCCGTTGGTCAACACCAGCCAGCCGCCGACAACGGTGTCCGTGGTGACGCCGCGCACCGTGAAGTTGCTCGGCATCAGCTCCAGCACCGCGGTTGAGGTCGTCCCCTTGTTGACGGTGACAGTGCGCACATCCGTGGTCGCACCGGTGCCGCTGAAGCTGGTATCGACGGTGCCGGTAAAGCTGATGCCGGCGCCAGCGGTGTCGGTATTGGTCGAGAAATCCAGAATGCCGTTGTTGCTCAGGCTTCCACCGAGACTCAGTACATGTCCGGTCTGGGTGCCCGCCGGGTTCGACGCGAAACTGCCACCAGGCAGAATGCTGACGTCGGTGCCCACCGTGAGCGTGCGTGCGGTGGTCTGCTCGAACTGCAAGACGCCGCCGGACACTGAAACCGAATACGCGATCGCCGCGGTATCGATGGTGACGGTAGCGCCGGGCGCGATGGACACTGCGTCGTTCGCGGCTGGCACGATGCCCGTAGACCAGGTACCGGGCGCACTCCAGAGGCCGGTAGAACCCGTGTTCGCGATGGCTGCCGCGGTCGTCTGCATGCCGGACAGCGTGCCGGTGCTGCCTTCGTTGACCGCCAGAACCCGCCAGGAATAGCTGGTCGATGCCAACAGGCCGCCGGCAACAAAGCTGGTCGCGTTCTGTGCTGCAGTATTCACGAAGCTGTAGTTCACTGCATCCGTCGAAACGTAGATTGCGTACCCGGTTTCGTTCGGTGAATCTGTCCAGTTGAGTGTCATGCCGGTTGCCGATACGCCGGTAAATGTCAGCGGGCCGCCCGGGGCGGTGACCACAGGCGGCGCCAGCAGGAATGACCGACGCATTCCATCGGCAGCGGAAGTCAGTACCGGAATGGCGCCGGCGACGTAGAGATTGTTCACTGGAATTGCCGAGGCTCCGTTGTAGGTCGGCGCTGGCGCACCGCTTTGCGCCGCGGTGATCGAGCCGACTGTGCCGGCTGCGTTGTTCGAAGACAGTCCGAACTGTGGGCTCTGCGAGTTCGCATCGGCAGCCGCGGCAGCGCTCAGTGACATGGCGCCGTAGACGAATTCGATGGTGCCGGTGGTCTCCGTGAGACGCACCTGGTAGGTCAGGTCGGCCGTGCCACCGGCATTGAAGTCCGACTGCATGTTCAGCCATTCAATCACGGCCACGCGATTCGGCGCTGCGCCGATGACCTTGAAGTGGACTCGGCCAGTAGTGGCGCGCGTGCGCTGATCCGCACCATAGGCAGTCAACAATGACTGAGTTGCCTGGGCAAGCGGATCGTAAAGTGTGTTCGAGATGGTGGTGGCGCCAAACCGCAGCGTACCGTTCGAGTTCACACTGAAGCGGTCCTGGCGGACCCCCATGAAATAGAAATCGAACCCCAGAAGATTCACAGTGGACGCCGTATCGTCCTGGTCTGCGGCAACCAGCGTGGTGGTACCGCTGCTCATGTCGGTCAGCGATGCTGTAGTCGTAGTGCTGAGGGCATAGTTCGCAGTATTGGCCTGCGCCTGCAGCGTGTGACTGCCCAGCAGCGAGCCGATCACAAAGACGGCACGCAGAAAGTTAGACTTCATCGGAGTGGCCCCGGTATGCAGAATTGGTGTGCAGAATAGGAAGGTGCGCAACGGCAAGACCGACCAGCAATGCTTGGCGTCACTCGCTATACCTTGGCCACCGGCTACGGTATGCGGTTCATCCGGCACGCGGATTGAATCCCCAAAAGCACAACCGGCTTGGGCCGGGCGCTGGACGGAACGCTACACCCATGCGACGGTCTCGTCCACGGGATTTTCAGCTGGGCACAGGTGTGGGCGTGCGCAGAAGGAGCTGCCCAGGTAGACCCGGCCTTCGCTCTGGCCGGGCGGGTCAGCACAAGGACACCATACAGTGCCATACGGCCGGTCATCCGCCAGATACGGGTGACAAATCTGCTGCCACTGGATTTGCGCTGGCCCGTCGCATGGGCGGGGTGGTCCGACAAAAAAACCCGCACGGATGCGGGTCTTTGAGTGCGCAGGACGCCGCTGCAACGAGCGGATCAGAAAGGAATTTCGTCGTCCTCGAACGGCGCGCTGGACGGCTGCGCAGCAGGGCGGCCCGAACTGGGCGCTGCGCGGCTGTCGCTGCGTCCACCGCCACCGCCACCGCCGTCACTGGCGCGGCTGCCGGTGCTGCGGGCCGGGCGTTCGCCACCGCCTTCGGAGCCCGGTCGACTGCCGAGCATCTGCATTTCATCGGCGATGATGTCGGTCGAATAGCGGTCGACGCCTTCCTTGTCGGTGTATTTGTCGGTGCGCAGCTTGCCCTCGACATAGACCTGGGAGCCCTTGCGCAGGTATTCACCGGCGATCTCGGCCAGGCGGCCAAAGAACTTCACCCGGTGCCATTCGGTGTGTTCCTTGTTTTCGCCAGTCTGCTTGTCCTTCCACTGCTCGCTGGTGGCGACGCTCAGGGTGGTGATGGCCGCTCCACCCGCGGTGTAGCGGGTTTCCGGGTCCTTGCCCACATTGCCGACGATGATGACCTTGTTGATGCCGCGTGCCATGGGATGCCTCGTACTTGGGTTGGTGTGCCGTTGGGGCTGTGAAGAAGATTACCACGCCGACTTTGCCGGCCCGCCACGGACGGGAGCGCAATCCTGCCTGCGAGAAATCCCAGAGGCTGCGACCCGGCGGCCAAGACCGCCGACTGCGGCAGTCGGCTCATGCAGTGCAGCGATCCGGCTGCGCCTGCCCGTATAATCCAGTCACCCTCTACACCGGATCTGCCGTGAATCTGTCCGTACAGCGCGCTCCCGAGTCGATCAGCTTTGCCGATGTCCAGGCCCTGGTGCGTGAGGACATGCAGAAGGTTGATGCCCTGATCCGCCGCCGGCTGGGCTCGGACGTCATGCTGGTCAATCAGGTCGCCGAGCATATTGTGGCTGCCGGCGGCAAACGCCTGCGCCCGATGCTGGTGCTGCTGGCAGCGCGGGCGGCTGGTTACCAGGGCGTGCAGCACTATCAGGCAGCGGCAATCATCGAGTTCATCCATACCGCGACCCTGCTGCATGACGATGTCGTCGATGAGTCGGGCCTGCGCCGCGGTCGCGAGACGGCCAACGCCCTGTTCGGCAATGCCGCCAGTGTGCTGGTTGGCGATTATCTGTATTCGCGTTCGTTCCAGTTGATGGTCGAACTGGATCGCATGCGGATCATGCAGGTGCTTGCCGACACCACCAATGCCATTGCCGAAGGCGAAGTCCTGCAATTGATGCATGTCGGCAACCCCGATACCGACGAGGCGGCGTATTTGCGGGTGATCGAGCGCAAGACGGCGGTACTGTTCTCGGCCGCATGCCGCATTGGGGCCATTCTTGCCGATGCACCCGAGGCCATCGAGAAGGCGCTCGCCGACTATGGAATGGCGCTCGGATACGCCTTCCAGATTGCCGATGACGTGCTCGATTACACTTCCGATGCGCAGACCATGGGCAAGAACGTCGGCGATGATCTCGCCGAGGGCAAGCCGACCTTGCCCCTGATCCACGCGCTGCGGCATGCGCCCGCGGATCAGGCACAGGCACTGCGCCGGGTGATCGAGACCGGTGGGCTGGAGTCGCTCGATCTGGTGATTGCCGCGATCCGCGGCTCGGGCGCACTGGACTACACCCTCAGGCGTGCCACCGATTACGCGCAGCAGGCGCTTACGGCGCTGGCACCGATTGCGCCCGGCGCGGAGACCAGCGCGCTCGAGCTGCTGGCCGAGTACGCGATCTCGCGGTCGAGCTGACCCGGCAAGAGGTTCGACGGACGCGCCATTCCCCGCCTCCATTGCCGCCCTGCATGACCACCGGCGCTTGGACGCGGTAGCGCCGAACCAATACCATGCTGCTTTCCCCTGCACGGAGTGTTGTCATGCGCCTGTTGTTTGCATCGGCCTTCAGCCTGCTTCTGGCCTCGTCCGCGATGGCGGATCCTCGCGGTTTCACCGTCAACGACCTGGTCAATCTCGATCGCGTTGCCGATCCGCAGCTGTCGCCTGACGGCCGCTGGGTTTCGTTCCAGTTGCGCGAAACCGACTTCGACGCCAACAAGGGTGTGCAGAGCCTGTGGCTGGTCGCCGCGGACGGTTCGGCCGCGCCGCGCCGTCTCACGGCCCAAGGTCAGAGCTCGGTATCCGGTCGCTGGTCGGTGGACGGAAAGTCCTTGTATTTCATGTCCAGCCGCAGCGGTTCGATGCAGGTCTGGAGGCTTCCGCTCGGCGGTGGCGAGGCGGCGCCGGTAACGGCGTATTCGCTCGATGTCGGCAGTTTTCTGCTGTCGCCGGATGGCAGCCAGATCGCGGTCAGCATGGAGGTATTCAATGACTGCGGCAGCGCCGACCAGAGCGTGATCGAATGCAGCAGGAAGCGGCTCGATGACGCCGCGGCATTGAAGACCACTGGCAAGGTGTTCGACAAGCTCTTCATCCGTCACTGGGACAGCTGGGCGGATGGCCGCCGTTCCCAATTGTTCATCGCCAGGCTCGGTGCCGACGGCAAGGCCGACGCGACACCTGTCTGGGTCAGCAAGGGTATCGATGGCGATGTACCGTCCAAGCCATTCGGTGACCTCGGTGAAGCAGCGTTTTCTCCCGATGGCAAGACCATCACGTTTGCCGCCCGCATAGCCGGCAGGACCGAGGCATGGTCGACCAATTTCGATCTCTACAGCGCCAACGTCGACGGTACTGGTGCGCCGCGCAATCTGACCGCAGCCAATGAGGCGATGGATTCCTACCCGCTGTATTCGCGGGATGGCAAGTACCTCTACTACCAGGCGATGAAGCGGCCGACCTTCGAGGCCGACCGCATGTGGATCCAGGAACTGCGGCTCAGCGATGGCAGCAGCCGGGAGATCGCGGCCGATTGGGATCGCTCGCCAGGTCCCATGAGTCTTTCGGCCGATGGCGGGACGCTCTACGCGACCGCCAATGACAATGGCCAGAACCCGCTGTTCGCCATCGACATCGCCAGCGGCAAGGTGCGCAATGTTTCGGGCGAAGGCCATATCGGTGGTTTTTCGATTGCGGGCAAGCGCATCGTGGTGGCCCGCGATACCTTGCAGGCCCCCGCCGATCTGTATGTGCTCGGCAACAAGGAGCTGCGCCTGACCCGGTTCAACGAGGATCGGCTGCAGGATGTGCGCTTTGGCGCTCCCGAGTTTTTCACCTTCAAGGGTTGGAACGACGAGAGCGTGCAGGGCTATGTGGTCAAGCCCTGGAACTTCGAGCCGGGCAAGACCTACCCGATCGCCTTCCTGATCCATGGCGGGCCGCAGGGCGCATTCGGCAACGACTTCCACTATCGCTGGAATCCGCAGACCTACGCCGGTCAGGGATTCGCCGTGATCGCGATCAATTTTCATGGCTCGACAGGCTATGGACAGGCCTTCACCGACTCGATTTCGGGTGACTGGGGTGGCAAGCCGCTGGAAGATCTGCGGAAGGGCATGGCCGCGGCATTGAAAAAATACCCATGGCTGGACGGCACCCGCGCCTGCGCGCTGGGCGGCAGCTACGGCGGCTACATGGTCAACTGGATCGCGGGCAACTGGGCCGACCAGTTCGACTGCATCGTCAGCCATGCCGGCATCTTCGACAACCGTTTCATGGGGTATTCGACGGAAGAGCTCTGGTTCGACGAGTGGGAAATGCAGGGCACTCCGTACGAAAAGCCTGAGAATTACGAGCGCCACAACCCGTTGAACTTCGTCAAGGACTGGAAGGTGCCGGTTCTCGTGGTGCACGGTGCGCTCGACTTCCGTGTTCCGGTCGAACAGGGCATCAGTCTGTTCACCGCGCTGCAGCGGCGCGGCATCGAGTCGAAGTTCCTGTACTTTCCGGACGAGAACCACTGGATCCTGAAGCCGCACAATTCGGTGCAGTGGCACAACGAGGTCAACGCCTGGCTGAAGCGCTGGACCAGCGCGGACTGATGCACGCCCAGGTCTGATCCGGCGTCCGTCGCGACGCCGGATCAGATGGTCAAAGGGTTGGGTTCAGAGCCACTTCACGCGTTTGAGCAGGGCATAGGTGGTGGCGATCACCACCGCTGTCACGCCGGTGAAAATGTAGTAGCTGTAGGGGCCGCTCAGCTCGGGCATGTGCTTGTAGTTCATGCCATACCAGCTGGTCATCAGGGTGGGAATACCGAGCAGTCCGGCCCAGCCGGCGAGCCGCTTGACTACTTCGCCCTGGCCGACCGTGACCATCGCAAGATTCACGCTCATCGCCGCCGACAGCATTTCGCTCATCGTGTCCGAGGCTTCCTTCACCCGCACCGCGTGATCGAAGATATCGCGGAAGTAGGGGCGCACTTCCTCGCGGATCAGGGTGGGGTGAAAGCGCACCAGCTGATTGAGGATATCCTGCATGGGCGCCACTGCGAGCCGCAGGTTCACCAGTTCGCGCTTGAGGTTGTAGAGGCTGCGGATCGTTTCGCGCTTGTAGTTGGAATCGAATACGTCCACTTCGAGTTCGGCGAGTTCGCTCTGGAACTCGCGCACGATCGGCAGGAAGTTGTCGACGATGTAGTCCATCACCGAGTACAGCGCATAGCTCGGTCCGATCGACAGCAGATCGGGCTCCTTTTCGCAGCGTGAGCGCGCTGGCTGGTAGGACAGCGAGGCGCCGTGGCGCACCGTCACCAGATAGCGGGGTCCAAGAAAGATGTGGGTCTCGCCGAAGCGGATGTTTCCCGACACGAACTGGGCGGTATGCAGCACGATGAACAGCGAGTCGCCGTAGACCTCGATTTTCGGCCGCTGGTGCGCGTGGTGGGCGTCCTCGACAGCCAGATCGTGCAGGGAAAATTCTTCCTGCAGTTTGTCGAGCAGTTCCTCATTGGGCTCCTGCACGCCGACCCAGACAAAGGCATCCGGGCTCTGCAGGGCATCGCTGATCTGATCGACGCTGATTTCCGGAAGCCGTGTGCCGTCGCTGTGATACGCCACGCAGTTGACGACCATTGGCGGCGGCGGCGCCGTGTATTCCACGTTCAAGCTCATGCGCGCCTCCCGGCTTCACCAAGGTGGCGCATGATGCGCGTGCGTCGGTGCAATGCGCAACCCGCTGCGATACATCCGCTGGCGGGCAAAGGGCCCCTGCTATCTGGGCAAGGCCGCGTGTGCTGACAGTCGATGCCAGACCGCCAGATGCCAGGGAAGCAGCAACGCAAGCCATGCCGACTGCGCCTGGGTGTTGAGCTTCAGCAGACCGGCGACCAGGGCCAGCAAGGCCACAACCAGCACCAACGCAGCAAGGTGGCGCGCGCCCGCAAAAATGACGCTGTCGGCGTTGCGAAGTCGCCAGACTGGCCATGCCAGCAGCAGGCACAACGGTGAGAACAGCCAGAGATTGGCATTGCGCCAGGCGATCTGGTGGTCGGTGCCGAGCCAGAGACCCAGCAGTCCAAGGCCGATCAAGCCCAGCAGCAGGCTGATTGCGGCGCCGGTGCCCGCTGCCAGGGCACGCAGGCCAGGCCGCATGCTGCGCAAACCCTTTTCAAGCACGGCACTCGATGCCAGGCCGATGATCAGAAAGATCCAGAACCACTGTGGTGGCGCCGGAACCTGATCCGCGCGTGCGGCGTCGACGACCAGCCGCTGTTGCGGAGCGAGAGGTCGTGTCCCCGATTCGCCGTCGCGGATCTGGGCCTCTGCAACCAGATCACGCAGGCGCAGCGGCAGGAATGCCTCTTCCCAGAAATTGATCCGGCGGTCCGCGGCTGGCCCCAGTCCGAGATGGATGCCGACCGCCAGCCAGGGATTTTCACGGGCGTAGGCGAGCGACAAGGATCGATAGGTCTCGCCGCGGCCGCGCGCCACCGAGGCCGCCTTCAGCTGGCCACCGAGGACGCTGTCGAGTGCATCGCGGACTTTTGTCGAGCAGTTGTTGAGGTAATAGTCGTAGCGGTATTCGTCGTGACCAGGCTGGGCGTGCTGATTGAGCAGGTCGGCCAGTGCACGCTTCTGGGTCGCGTCGAGGTCGAGCTCCTGCAGCCAGACCGAGCGGCCGTCCTCCCGGTAGCCGGCGATGTCGTAGTCGGGATCGCTGACCGCCAGGCGGTACAACATTCGCCCACGCACAAAATTCAGCATGAAGTTTTCCTGCTGAAAATCGAACCAGCCGAAGTTGTACAGACGGCGACTGCCGTCGCGGCGGTCTTCGATGAGGATGGCGTTGTGGCCAAAGCGCTCCCAGTAGAGGGCACCGGGTGCCGCCGTGATCAGAGCGACGCGCAGTGGGTCCTGCATGGCGTCGGCAACTGCCTCGGTCACAGCCTGCGCCGTCGACTTCGCGCACAGCCCGAGCAGCAGGAAAAACGCAGCCCGCCGCAGAAAGGCGATCACGCCGCGGCGCCGGCCATGGGTCGCACCAGCAGCTGCTGAATCCGGCGGGCGTCGGCCTGGGTCACCAGGAAGTGAAAGCCCTCGCTCTCGATCTCCTCGCCGGCACTGGGTACGTAGCCAAACGCCGCGGTCACCATACCGCCGACGGTGTCAAATTCCTCATCGGAAACCTTGCAGCCAAAGCGATGATTGAACTCGCCAATCGGGGTCAGCGCATCGACCGAAAAGCCGCCGCCGGCGTCAGCGCGTATGTGCTGGTCGGGATTGGCCTCGTCGTCATGCTCGTCGTCGATCTCGCCGACGATCACCTCAAGCACATCCTCGATCGTCACCAGACCGGATACTCCGCCGTATTCGTCCACGACCACGGCCATATGGCTGCGCCGCGTGCGGAATTCCTTCAGCAGGAGATTGAGCGGCTTGCTTTCGGGGATCAGGCTGACCGGCCGGATCAGGGCGGCGATGCTGCAAGGCATGGTCTCGTCAGCCAGACAACGCAGCAGATCCTTGGCGAGCAGGATACCCAGCACTTCGTCGCGGTGTTCGCCGGTAACCGGAAAGCGGGAATGCCCCGATTCGATCACCAGTTCCAGTACCTGACGGATTTCGGCATTGACCGGCACCGTGACCATCTGCGGGCTGGGCACCATGACATCACTGACCTGCTGGTCGGAGACATTGATGGCGCCTTCGACCATGGCCAGCGTGTCGGCGCTGATCAGGCCATTGGCTTGTGCGGTGCGAAGTTCTTCCAGCAGTTCGACGCGATTGCGTGCATCGCCGGAAATCATGTGGCCCAATCGATCTAGCCAGCTGCGAGGCGCGGGCACGCCACTACTGGGAGGTTCGTCGTTCATTACATCTTGGAAATCGCCCTGTGGGGCAAGGCATCCAGTGTAGCGAGAACCAGGGTGCACGCGGAATGGCCGGAAAATAATCGTTTATAATCAACTTGTTACCGGAATTCTGAAGACCCGGGCGGGCGTCCGCTGCGCCCTGCCGGCGGCAATCTGCGCATTTGCTCAACGGTACGGGTCTGCGATCCCGAGTCGTGCAAGTATGCGTCGCTCCAGCCGTTCCATGCGCTCCGCTTCAATATCCTCGATGTGGTCGTGGCCGAGCAGATGCAGGCAGCCATGGACGACCATGTGCGCGTAATGATGCGCCAATGGCTTGTGTTGTTCGTCGGCTTCGCGCGCAATCACGGGTGCGCAGATCACCAGATCGCCGAGCAGTGGCGAGCGGATGCCTGCCGGCAGCTCTACCGGAAAGGACAGTACATTGGTTGCATAGTCGCGCGCCCGGTATCGCTGGTTCAGCGCACGAGCCTCGGCTTCGTCAACCAGGACAATGCTGAGCTCGCCGCTGCGTCGGCGCGTGCTGCGCAGGGCTGCCTCTGCCCAGTCACGAAAGCGCGCGGCCGAAGGCAGCCCCTTGCGGGGCGTATGGAAGCTGGTGTGAATGGCAAAGTTCATGCAGGGGAAGGCCCGCCGAGTCGATGCACGATCAGGTTCGGCAGCCGCGAAAGCACGCGGCCGGGGGTCGCCGAGCCCGTGCTGACCCAGTGCGCCTCGCGTGCTGACGTCAGCAGGGGAAGGTCGCTCGCGCTGTCACTCCAGGCCACCGCAAAGGGCGGATGCAGGCCACACTCGGCCATGCGTCTGAGTTTGTTGTCGCCGTTGGCCTGGATGCGCGAGACCCAACCGCCCGCCAGCGGCTGGATGGTGGATCCGATCACCAGGGGCTGGCCGCGCAGTTGCAGGCCCGCGACCATCCGCTCGGCCAGGGTCTGACCGGCGCCGGTGGCTACTGCGACCGGTTGACCAAGGTCCAGTGCCTCCTGCAAGGCCGCAATGACGGGTTCGATGCGCAAGGGCGGATGGCGACGGACGAAATCGTCGAGCAGACGCTCGTACTCGCTGTCGCTCAGGCCAAAGGTGGCGATCCAGAAGAACAGCGAGACACCGACGCGGCGGGTGGCCAGCATGGCCATCAGCGGAAACCCCAGCGGGGCGACCAGGACGGCCAGCAGGCGGCGCCAGTAGTGACGCCGGATCAGTGAGCGGATCAACTGGGCGCCGCAGTCGCCATGCATCAGGGTGCCGTCCATATCGAACACGACCCAGGCCTGGTCTGCTGGCTGCATGACCGACTACCTTTCTGTCGTCGCCTGCGCCGCATCGAATAGTTCGTAGGCACTGACGATGCGCTGCACGAGCGGGTGGCGCACGACATCGCGCGCGCCAAAGAAGGTGAAGCTGATGCCTTCGACATTGCGCAACACCTCGATGGCGTGGCGCAGACCAGACGCAATGTGTCGCGGCAGATCGGTCTGGGTAATGTCGCCGGTAATCACGGCGGTGGAGCCGAAGCCGATTCGGGTCAGGAACATCTTCATCTGTTCCAGCGTGGTGTTCTGCGCCTCGTCCAGAATCACGAAGGCGTCATTCAGCGTGCGGCCGCGCATATAGGCGAGCGGGGCAATCTCGATGACATTGCGTTCGATCAGTTTGGATACGCGCTCGACGCCGAGCATCTCGTACAGGGCGTCGTAGAGCGGGCGCAGATAGGGATCCACCTTCTGCGAGAGATCGCCGGGCAGGAAGCCGAGTTTCTCACCGGCTTCCACCGCCGGGCGCGCGAGGATGATGCGCTGGACCCGATTGTCCTCAAGCGCCTGCACGGCGCTGGCAACCGCGAGATAGGTCTTGCCGGTGCCGGCTGGGCCGATGCCGAAGCTGATGTCGTGGCGGGCTACCGCATGCAGGTAGAGCTGCTGATTGTCGCCGCGACCGCGGATGGTGCCGCGCTTCACCCGAATGGCGATTTCCTGCGGCACCACATCCTGGGTCCTGCCGCTGGCCGGCTTGGCACTGCCGGCACCTGCCTCGGCGAGGGCTAGATGGATCTGGTCCGGGCCCAGCACGGAATCGGCGGTGGCCGCGTACAGCGTCTCCAGCAGCTTGCGCGCCTTGAGCGCATTGCTTGCTTCTCCGCTGACACGGAACACATTGCTGCGATTGGCGATTTCCACCGTGAGCGCGCGTTCGATCTGGCGCAGGTGGGCATCAAGCGCACCGCAGAGATTGCCCAGGCGCTCGGCGTTCTCGGGTTCAAGGGTAAAGTCTTTGATCGGGGCAGGTTTTTTCATGGGGCGCGAAGATTAGCGCGGAACTTCGCATCTGCGGAATTTCGCCGTCTCGGTCTGAGCCGGAGGATCGCTGCCCGTTCAGGCGGGAATTCAATTCAAGGCCGGCAGCAGGCAGTCGTATGAAACGCCCGGTCGACTATTTTCGGCTGGTGACTGCTTCGCCGAGACGGGCCAGCTCGACGCGGTCACGCCCCTCGCGTTTGGCGCGATAAAGCGCTCGGTCCGCCGCGGCAATCCACTCGTCGAGATTGCCGTAGCGGCTCTTGTCCAGCATCGAGACACCGATGCTGGCACTGATTGCGATATCTCCGGTCTGCCAGGGTACCGGTGTGTCGCCCAGTTGCCGGCGCAGGCGTTCGGCGAAATCCAGGCTGCGCGCCTGGTCGGTGGATTCGATCACGACAATGAACTCTTCGCCGCCCCAGCGACCCAGCATCGCGGTTTCCGGCAGCATCGATTGCATGCGCTGTGCAGCGGCGCGCAGCACCGCGTCGCCGGCCTGGTGGCCGTGGCGGTCATTGACCTGCTTGAAATGGTCCAGATCAATCAATTGCATGCAGACCGAGTCCGGCACGGCAGCGCGCTGCCAGGTCAGTTCCAGTCGGCGCATCACCGCGTGGCGGTTCGAGAGCCCGGTCAGGGCATCGGTACTGGCCATGCGTTCCAGTTGCTCGGTGCTGCCGAGCAGGGCGTAATGCAGTTCGACCAGCTGATCGCTGCTCGCTTTCAATTCGGCGTTCTTCTGGCGCATCCCGCGCACCCGCCAATAGAGCAGGCCGAGCACCGATGCCAATGCAAAAATACCGGCGATCAGGGCGAGTCCGAGATAGCGTTGGCGCAGGATGCGCAGATCCTTGATCTGGCTGTCGCGCTCCAGCAGTCCGCGTTCCATGTCGGCGCGTTCCTTCTCCAGGCTGGCCTCGAGCACGGCGATCCGGCGCCCGGCCATATCCATCGCCAGCACCTTGTCAAGCTGTTGATGGGCCTTGCGGGTGGCGTAGGCGCTGGCGGCATCGCCGAGACCAAGTTCCAGATCGGCGACAACATCTAGCGCAGCACGTTCAAGAATGCGGTCGCCGATCTTGCGGGTGCCTTCCAGGGTGATGCGCGCCTCGGCCAGCGCCTCGGGGCTTGGCCCCTTGGCCGCCCATACCCGGACTCGGGTCAGCCGCAGCAAGACCTGATCGCGGATCGCGACCTTGTCGAATTCGCGGTAGGCGCGGTCGGCCCAGCGGCGCGCCTCGTCCCAGTTGCCGCGCGCAAGCTGCAGATCGGCCATGCGGCTGTAGGCATTCACCTTGTTCGGCGAATTACCCGAAACCGCCGCCATTGCCGCGGCCTTTTCGATATAGCCGGCGGCCTCGTCGAAGCGCTCAAGCTGCATCAGGGCGATGCCGACCTCGGCATTGAGGATGATCGCCTCGCGGCGGTTGCGCTCCTGGATATGGTTCAGGGCTTCACGCAGATATTCACTGCCCTGTTCCTCGTCGTCGAGGTTGCGGTAGAGGATGCCGAGCAGGCGCAGACTGCGGGCAATCTCGGGCTGGTCATTTGTCTTTTTCGAGATTTCTAGCGCTTCCTTGTGCACCAGGGCAGCATCCGAAAAGCGTCCGGTGCGCCCATGCAGCATGCCGATCGAATTGAGTTCATGGGCCAGTTGCGGCATTCCGGGGATCTCGCGGTTGAGCTTCTCCGCCACCTCGAACTGTTTCAATGCATCCTCAAATCTACCGAGTTTGCGGAACAGCACGCCACGATCGTGTGCGACCTGGGCGCGCCAGACCAGATTGCCGCTCGCTTCGGCCAGCTCTTGCATGCGTGCGATGGCACGTTCGGCCTTCTCGGGGCGGCCGCGATTGACATTGACCACATTGACCAGGGTCTGCACCGCGAATTCCAGATCCGGCAGTGCAAGCGTCTGCACTGAGCGTTCCATTTCATCGAGCAGGGCAAAAGTTTCCGGCTCGTGTTCCAGTTCGTTTTCGAACTCGGCAAGTGCCAGGGTGGCCCAGGTCCGGCTGACTGGATCGCCAGCGGATTGCCGCAAGGCCTCGGCGCGATCGCGCAGGACCTCGGTCCTGTCCTCGAAGCGGGCCCGCAATTGCCGGACTTCTGGCGGTTGCGACACATCGCCAGGCCCGGTCCGCGCCGTTTCCTGAGCGCAGACCGTGCCGGCCGCTACGGCCAGCAGGGCGGCGATGAGCAGGACGCGGCCAATCAGCATGATGGCCCAATGGTATGCGATCGTGCGCGGCTTTTGGTGCACGGATTTCGTCATGGCGGCCAGTCGCACGAAGCCCGCTATTGCCCGATGGCGCGCCGCAGCATGATGCCGCCACGTGATAGAATCCAGCGGCTCGCCCGCACTCGGGCGTGCCTTTGAACCGTCTCGGAGTCCGTCGATGCTCAAGCTCGCCGACCGTATGGGCCGCGCCAAGCCCAGTGCGATCATGGTGGTGGCCGACAAGGCCAAGAAACTCAAGGCCGAAGGCCGTGACATCATCAGTTTCTCGATTGGTGTGCCCAATTTCTTGCCAGGTGAACACGTCTACCAGGCCGGTGCCGACGCGCTGAAGCATGACTCCGGCAGCTACGGGTCAAATCGTGGCCCGGAGGCCCTGCTCGATGCCTTCATCAAGCATCTCGATGCCGGCGGCCTGACTGGCTACACCCGCGCCAACATCGCTACTGGAATCGGTGCCAAGCAGGTGCTGTTCAATGTGATGTATGCCTTGCTCGAAGAAGGCGACGAGATCCTGATCCCGACGCCCTACTGGACCAGCTATGTCGATATCGCCGACATCCTCGGTGCCAAGTCGACACTGATTTACTGCAGTCCCGAGCAGGAATACAAATTGACGCCCGAGCAGTTGCGGGCGGCGATCAAGCCGACCACCAAGGCCATCCTCTTCAATAATCCGTCCAACCCGACGGGCATGGTCTACAGCGAAGCCGAAATCCAGGCGTTGGCCGACGTGCTGGTGGAGCACCAGATCTGGATTCTGTCGGACGACATCTACAACCGGATGATCTTCGATGGTCAGTCGTACGCGCATCTGCTGAAGGCCAGGCCGGAACTTCGCGACCGGCTGATCCTGATCGACTCGCTGTCAAAAACCTACGGCATGCCGGGCTGGCGGCTCGGATTTGTCGCTGCCTCGCCGATGCTGGCGCAGGCGATCGTTACGCTCAATTCCAACCACATCACCAATGTCCCCGAGGTCGTCAACGCGGCGGGCACAGCGGCACTCGCAGGCCCGCAGGATATTCCGACGCAGAAGTGCAAGGAATTCCAGGCCAAGCGCGATGAAGTGATGGCGACGATGCGGTCGATTCCGGGGCTGAACTGCCCCTTGCCGGGTGGCGCGTTCTATGTGTTTCCGGATATCAGTTTTGCATTCGGCAAGCGCCATGGAGATGTTGCGATTGGCAACGATGTCGATTTCTGCAGCGCCTTGCTCGACAGCAAGGGCGTCGCCATCGTGCCGGGTTCGGCCTTCGGCGAGCCCAGGGCCATCCGCATCTCGTATTCCTGCAAGCCGGCCGAGTTGACGGAAGGCCTGCGCCGATTTGCCGAGTTCTGTTCCGAGTTGAGCTGATCCGGGGTGCAGTCGCGCCCAAATTCCCAAATGCACAGCGTGCCGAAATCAGGAGTCGATACCGTGAAAGCCCCCATTCGTGTTGCCGTTACCGGCGCTGCCGGCCAGATTGGCTATTCCCTGCTGTTCCGCATCGCCTCCGGCGAGATGCTCGGCAAGGATCAGCCGGTGATCCTGCAGATGCTGGAACTGCCAATGGAAAAAGCCCAGGCGGCGCTGCGCGGCTGCATGATGGAGCTTGAGGACTGCGCGTTTCCCCTGCTCGCCGGAATGATCGGCAGCGATGATCCGATGGTCGCCTTCAAGGATGCCGATGTCGCCATCCTGGTCGGCGCGATGCCGCGCGGACCGGGCATGGAGCGCAAGGATCTGCTGCTCAAGAACGCGGAAATCTTTACGGTGCAGGGTCGTGCGCTCAATGCCGTTGCCTCGCGCAATGTGAAGGTGCTGGTGGTCGGCAATCCGGCCAATACCAATGCCTACATCGCGATGAAGTCGGCGCCCGATCTGCCGGCGAAGAATTTCACCGCCATGCTGCGCCTTGATCACAATCGCGCGCTGAGCCAGCTGGCGGCCAAGGCCAACGTCGCTGTTGGCGATATCGAAAAGCTGATCGTCTGGGGCAACCACAGCCCGACCATGTATCCGGATTATCGCTTCGCCACGGTTGCCGGCGCCTCATTGAAGGACAAGATCAATGACGCCGAGTGGAACAGCGGCAGCTTCATCCCGCAGGTCGGCAAGCGTGGTGCCGCCATCATCGAAGCGCGCGGCCTGTCCTCGGCGGCGTCCGCAGCGAACGCAGCGATCGATCACATCCATGACTGGATGCTCGGCAGCAAGGGCAAGTGGGTGACCATGGGCGTGCCATCCGATGGCAGCTACGGCATCCCCGAAGGCGTGATGTACGGCGTGCCGGTCACTACCGAGAACGGCGAGTACACGCGCGTCAGCGGCCTGGAAATCGACACGTTCTCCCGCGAGCGCATGGACAAGACCCTGGCAGAGCTGGAAGAAGAACGTGCTGGTGTGGCGCATTTGTTGGCATAGCAACTTTTTGGCAGCGCCGGTATCCACTGATACCTCTCTGGAGGCACGGAGAGGTACCAGTGGAGCGACCTCTGGTCACCGACGTGGGAAGGGTTGTTTCCAAGGATGCGCTTGGCGACTTCAAGATGGTTTTGCTCGAACATCCAGAGGGCCCGAGACTACATTCAGTCGCTCCGCAATTACAGCCAACGAGATTGGCCGGATTGTGGAAGTGTGTTTGACCGCGATTTCAAGAATTGCTGATCTGACAGGGGTCGAAGCGCATCCTGACTTGTCCGAAGAGCTGCGCACCCGTGAGCAACTGGCGCGCTCCGATACGGCACGGGTCATCGATACGCTCGCCGCGCTTGTGCCTGTGGCGCGGAGCCCCGGTTCGGAGTGAGTTGAGAGGTATTCCGGTCGTCACTGCAGGCGTAGGCTCTGCGATTTCCGCCAATGCGCGATGGTGTTGTTGTAGGATTTTTCGCATGAGCCGATCTGCTGAAAGTTTCATCGACCTTCCCATCTCCGAGCGCATCCATCTCGTCGAAGACATCTGGGATAGCATTGCGGCGGAGACGCCCGGCGTCCTCCAGCTTTCGCCTGAAGAACGTGCCGAACTGCATCGCCGCTACGCGATGCACCAGGCAGACCCTTCCAGTAGCGTTCCCTGGGAGCAGGTTCGAGCTGCTTTATTTGCGAGCAAGCGTTGATGCGTTTGGTGTTCGGTTCGGAAGCGTTGCAGGAGCTTCTGCACGGACGCGCAGGCCTGGTAGGAGGAGCGTTCGCTCGGTCTGGGATTCGAATTCGCTCGTGCCGTTGATGCAGCGGTTGCCCGTGCCATGCGTGCGCCATTCACATTTCCGCGCATCGAAGCGGAATTTCGTCACGTCATCATGCGCAAGTTTCCGTAGTCCGTCATTTACATTGCGACCGAGTCCGAACTCGTCGTTGTCTCGTGCTTTCACCATCGACGCAAGCCCGGTACTTGGACGCCAAAGGGCGACGACTGAACTGTTCGTGGGCGTACAGTGTCGGTTTCGATGGCCTGCAATCTCTGACCACTGATCCACGCTCAGCCCGAATTGGGCGGGCGCCTTGCGTTGCTGACATCCAGTCCTCAGATCAATGGCCGTGCATCAGTCAGTTGCCATAGTCGCTATTGCCAAGGATTGACGATTACCACGCCGCAATCTCTGAAGTCATCGGTGTTGCGGGTAGCAATTTTTAACCCGCGTGCAGCTGCGATCGCAACGATAAGTCCATCAAATCCGTGCAGCGGACGCCCCAATCGATGGCGCGCGGCGATGATCGGGCCATATGCAGCGGAGGCGGGCTGATCGAAGCCGTAGGTTCGCGCGCTCAACGAATTAAGGCCTTGCCACATTCGGCCTTGGATGTCGTCGCGGCGAGCGCCTTCGGGAAGTAGCGCGATGCCGGCAAGGATCTCAGCGACATTGATGGTGGTAGTCGCCAGCTGCGTTGAGGGCTGTGCCCGCAGCCATGCCAGAACATTGGGGTCTGGTTTCGCGCGGGCCAGTTCGGAAATCACATTGGTATCGAGAATCATGGCAATTCCGGCAATGGGCGCGCTTCGGTGCGCGCCGGTATGGCCAACTCGACGCCATGCTCGCTACCGAACAACTGCGCCATGACGTCGGCGAAATGAGGCTCGATGACATCGGCGCCCGTCAATGCTTCCGCAAGAATGGCGCGTGCCTCCGCTTCGAGCGAGCGCTGATGCTTGGCGGCGCGCAGGTGCAGGCGTGCCTTGAGTTCGGGACTGAATTTTCGGATCAAAAGGCTGGTCATAATCTCAGTTCAGCTAGGTTACGATATCAATGATATCATCGCTGCGACGGATTGTAAGGCCGTGCGCGAGCTTCTGCTGTGGCCGTGGTGCCTGGGAGGGTGTAGCGATTATTCCGCTAGAATGGGCGCTTTGGCAGGGAGCGAGCATGAATCAATCGTCACCCGGCGCGCAGTTTCGCGGCGCCGTTGCAACGGAACAGCCGCTGCAGGTCATGGGTGCCATCACCGCGTATGCCGGCCTGATGGCCAAGCGCGTTGGCTACAAGGCGCTGTATCTCTCTGGGGGTGGCGTGGCAGCCAACTCGCTGGGCATTCCCGATCTCGGCATCAGCACGATGGAAGACGTCTTGACCGACGCGCGCCGAATTGTCGACGCCACCGGCATGCCCCTGCTGGTCGATATCGATACCGGCTGGGGCGGCGCCTTCAATATCGCGCGCACCATCAAGGCGTTTCAGCGCATCGGCGTGGCCGCTGTGCATATGGAAGATCAGGTCGGTCAGAAGCGATGCGGACATCGCCCTGGCAAGGACGTTGTGCCTACCGCCGAAATGGTCGACCGCATCAAGGCCGCGGTGGACGCGCGTTCCGACCCCGGTTTCGTCATCATGGCGCGCACCGATGCTGCTGCAGTCGAGGGGCTCGATGCGGCAATCGATCGCGCCGCTGCCTACGTTGAAGCCGGTGCCGACATGATCTTTCCGGAGGCGATGAGTTCGCTGGATGATTATCGTCGGGTGAAGGCTGCGGTCCGCGTGCCGATCCTGGCCAATCTCACCGAGTTCGGTTCGACACCGTTTTTCACTACTGATGAACTTCGCAGTGCGGGTGTCGATATTGCGCTTTATTGCTGCGGTGCCTATCGCGCGATGAACAAGGCGGCATTGAATTTCTACGAGACGGTGCGTCGTGAGGGTACCCAGAAGGGCATCATCGACACCCTGCAGACACGCGCCCAGTTGTACGACTTTCTCGGCTATCACGCCTACGAGGAAAAGCTCGATGCACTGTTCGCGGCGTCGAAGGCAGACTGATCAACCTGGTCGCGACCTGTTTGCACTGCGACCACCGAAATCCTGGAGCAATAGTCATGAGTGATACCCCGAGCATTCTGCCGAAGCCGAAGAAGTCGGTTGCGCTCTCTGGCGTGGCCGCCGGCAATACCGCCCTCTGCACGGTGGGTCGTACCGGCAATGATCTGCACTACCGCGGCTACGACATTCTCGACATGGCGGATGACTGCGAGTTCGAGGAGATCGCCCATCTGCTGGTGCACGGCAAATTGCCCAACCGCGTCGAACTCGATGCCTACAAGGCCAAGCTGCGCTCCCTGCGTGGATTGCCGGCGCAAGTCAAACAGGTGCTGGAGTCGCTTCCGGCCTCCGCGCATCCGATGGATGTGATGCGTACCGGGGTCTCTGCGCTCGGCTGCGTGCTGCCAGAGAAGGATGATCACGGTGCGCCGGGTGCCCGTGATATTGCCGATCGCCTGATGGCCTCATTGGGTTCGATGCTGCTGTACTGGTATCACTATGCCTGCAATGGCCGCCGGATCGAAGTCGAAACCGACGACGATTCGATCGGCGGGCACTTTCTGCATCTGCTGCATGGCCGCAAGCCGAGCGAGAGTTGGGTGCGCGCGATGCACATCTCGCTGAATCTCTATGCCGAGCACGAGTTCAATGCCAGCACGTTCGCCGCTCGGGTAATTGCCGGAACCGGATCGGACATGCATTCCGCCATCGCCGGCGCGATTGGCGCCCTGCGTGGGCCCAAGCACGGCGGCGCCAACGAAGTCGCCTTCGAAATCCAGAAGCGCTACGAAACCCCTGATGATGCCGAGGCCGATATCCGTGCCCGCGTCGAGCGCAAGGAAGTCGTGATCGGCTTCGGGCACCCGGTGTATACGGTTTCCGATCCGCGCAACAAGGTCATCAAGGCAGTTGCCCACAAGCTGTCGAAAGAGGCCGGTACGACGCGCATGTTCGATATCGCCGAGCGCCTGGAGACGGTGATGTGGGACATCAAGAAAATGTTCCCCAACCTCGACTGGTTCAGCGCGGTCAGCTACCACATGATGGGCGTGCCGACCGCGATGTTCACGCCGCTGTTCGTGATTGCGCGCACCAGTGGCTGGAGCGCGCACGTGATCGAGCAGCGCATCGACAACAAGATCATCCGGCCGAGCGCCAACTATGTAGGCCCGGAAGACCGCGTATTCGAGCCGATCGACCAGCGATCCTGACGGCGGCACGCTGCAAGGCGGCCGCGCCTGAGTGAGCGCGGCGCCAGCGGCAGCGGCTTACCAGGTATAGCGGACCGTGTAGCTGAACTTGGCTTCGCCATCGGCCGGAATGTTCAGGTTGAAGTCGATGGTCTCGGCATCGCGCTTGACGTAGTCGCGACTCGAGCTCTTGATGGACCAGCCGCTCCAGCGGTAGAGGTACTCGCGCGCCACCACCGTAGTGGCCTCCTGCTTGCGATTGCGCACGCTGACTTCGAAGCTCTCCTCGATCCACTTGGCATTGATGTCGACCTTGAAGTCGGTCTGCTTGCGCTCGCCGACCACGTCGAAACTCTCGCCCAGCTTGATGCGAAGATTTTCGTTGCGCGGTGTGTGCTTGATCAGGTCCTCGCCGATGAACTCCAGACTGCCATCGGTCTTGCTCGCCTGGTTGACGCGCACTCGACCCGCCGGCAGTGGAATGCCGAGGCCATTGCTCTTGTCGTTCTTGAACTCGAGGTAGGCGCCGACCGTGCCGGGCTGGGTGGCCCCAAAGCCCTGATCGGTTACCGGTGCGCCATACCAGCGCCAGGGTCCCGGCCCGGCGGTGAACACCAGTTCACGTTTGCAACCGACACCGATCGCCGACGGAAACAGCTCCAGTTGCTTGGTCGAGTTGTTGGGCAGGTCGGTCCGACGACCCAGGGTATACATGTGGTACTCGAACAATGAGGACTCCTGGAAGCCATCACTGACGGCCTCGGCGACCCGCATCGTTTTCATCATTGGAGCCGCCGCTGCCATCGGTGCCGCTGGTGCGCGATTGACCTCGCCAGCGACCAGTTTCAGCTGGGTTGCCGGAAAACTGCCGCCGCTCTGGTTGACGATGGTGACCCAGGCCGCCAGATTCATCGTGCAGCGTTCGGAATCCGAGCCCAGCGTGACGTTGTAGTCGCTCCACCAGGTCACGCCCTGGGTCTGGTAACTCACCACCGCATCATGTTCGCCGCCCTTG
Source organism: Pseudomonadota bacterium (assembly GCA_022843465.1). Taxonomy (GTDB): domain Bacteria; phylum Pseudomonadota; class Gammaproteobacteria; order Xanthomonadales; family Ahniellaceae; genus 0-14-3-00-62-12. The sequence goes on from JALHNO010000006.1 coordinate 124,923, forward strand.
CGCGCATTGACCAGCCAGACCAGGGTCGGGCGTGTGATCAGACCACCCGGCAGCGAGGGAAACTGGATGCTGGAATAGCTGCTCAGTGTCACCACCTCGCCGGATTCCTTCATCAGGATCAGGCCATTGCTGGCCGACAGCAGGGTGCCGCTGATCTCGGTGAATTTCTGCGCCTGGATCTGTCCGACGATCACCTGCTCGCCGATATAGCGTTGCAGAAGTTTCAGTCCATCGACCAGGTCGAACTGGTAATTCTGTTCGACGACGCGGGTACCGTCGGGATCCGTGAGTGAGGCAAAGCTCACCGTGGTCGGATCGATGCGGGTGGCGACATCGGTGAAGCGCACCTCGCCGCTGCCATTGGGCAAGGTCAGTGGACGCCGATCACGGACCAGGGCATAGCCGGGCAGTGCACTGCCGTAATTCTGCAGGGCCTCCGGGCTGAGCTGGCCCGGCTGCGCCGAGCTGTAGATCGTCAGGGCGTACTGCGGATCGGCGGCGCGGACTTCGTTCATGGTGGTGCTCAGACTCAGGCTAAGGGCGATCGACAGACCAAGGGCACTGGGTGTCAGGGTTCGATGCGTCATGTCAGCTCCATTCGTCGGTAGTGGAAACGGTACAACGAATGCACGGCATCGTCGGGGTTCCAGCGCACGATCGGGTTCAGTTGCGGTTGCGACCCGCCTCGGCCTCGGTCTCCATCCCGACCCAGCGAACGGCGGCGGTCAGCCAGGTTCGCGCAGCCGCGGTTTCAGCGTCACCAGGTTGCAGGGCCGCGTACGGGCATCCAGTTGCGCCGCGAGTATCTGCTCCCAGGCCAGGCGGCAGGCGCCGGTCGAACCCGGAAGGCAGAAGATGAAGACTGCATTGGCCAGTCCGGCGAATGCGCGTGACTGCAGTGCCGAGGTGCCGATGTCGTCCACGCTGAGGGCGCGGAACAGTTCGCCGAAGCCGGGCATTTCCTTGTCGAGCAGGGGCCGGATCGCCTCGGGGGTCGAATCGCGGCCGGTGAATCCGGTGCCGCCGGTGATCAGAATGCCGTCGATCGCTGCGTCCGCAATCCAGGCCGACACGACGGCACGTATCCGGTAGCGATCATCGGGCTCGATACGGCGCTCCGCGAGATGGTGGCCAGCCTCGGCGAGTGCGCCGGCCAGATAGGCGCCGGAGCTGTCGCTTTCGAGCGTGCGCGAATCGGAAACCGTCAGCACCGCGATGTTGAGGGGAATGAATCGGGCTTCGGCGCTCATGCTGCTCCTTTGCGAATCGCTGCTGGGCCTGACTTCAACATCATCCTGGATTGTGGGCGGCGGAACCCGAGTCGTCCGGCGCGCCTGCAATTCACGCCGCCTCGGTCATCAACTTCAGTTCGTCCGCCTGATGTTCGAGCGTCAGCGGATCGACGACCTGATCAAGATCACCCGCGACGATGCTTTCCAGCGAGTACAAAGTCAGGTTTATGCGGTGGTCGGTCAGCCGGCCCTGCGGAAAATTGTAGGTGCGGATGCGTTGCGAACGATCACCGGAACCGACCTGGGTGCGCCGCAGTTCCGACTGGGCCTGGTGTTGCTTCTGCTGCTTCTCATCGAACAGGCGCGCCGCCAGCAGGCTCATCGCCCGTGCCCGGTTCTTGTGCTGGGAGCGTTCGTCCTGGCATTCGACCACGGTTCCGCTGGGCAGGTGGGTGATCCGAATGGCCGAGTCGGTCTTGTTGACGTGCTGGCCGCCGGCGCCGGAAGCGCGAAAGGTGTCGACCTTCAACTCGGCCGGGTTGAGTTCGATCGCCGCGATCTCGTCGAGTTCGGGCAGCACCGCGACGGTTGCCGCCGATGTGTGAATCCTGCCCTGCGACTCGGTTGCCGGTACCCGCTGGACCCGGTGCGTGCCGGACTCGAACTTCAGGCGCGCAAATGCGCCAGCGCCTTCGACGCGGGCGATCACTTCCTTGAAGCCGCCATGCTCCCCCGGACTGCTGGACAGGACCTCGACCTGCCAGCGTCGACGTTCGGCATAGCGCAGGTACATGCGGAACAGATCGCCGGCGAAAATCGCGGCCTCGTCGCCGCCGGTGCCGGCGCGGACTTCGAGGAAGATATTGGCGTCATCACGGGGATCGCGCGGTACCAGCAGGCCGCCGAGCTCAGCGTCGAGGTCCTGCAGCTGCTGTTGCAGGGATTCGATTTCCTCCTCGATCATGCCGCGCATGTCGGGATCGGCGTCGGCCGCCATCGCCCGCGCGCCTTCCAGTGCCTGCTGCTGGTGGTCGTATTCGCCGAGCTTGCGGGCGATCGGCTCGATCTCGGCGTATTCCTGTGAAAGCGATCGAAAACGCTTGTTGTCGGCGAGCGCGTCCGGCTCGGCGAGCAGTCGCTCGACTTCTTCCTTGCGCTCGGCAAGTGCTTCGAGTTTGCGGCGGATCGAAGGCGTCATGGTGTCTTGCTGTCTTTGTCCGGCGCCGCCGCGAACAGGCGTTCGCCAGCTCGGATCAGTTCGGCGTCTCCGCGCAGCGCGGCATCGCGCAAGCGGCTGCTGGGTCCGTGCAGCAGTTTGTTGGTCAGCGTGTGAGCCATGAACTGCAGCACATCTTCGGCCGGCTGCCCGTTGCGGAGCATTTGCCGGGCGCGTTCCAGTACCTGGTCGCGCTGCGCTTCGCCATCGCTGCGCAAGGCTTTCAGGGGGCCCTGATAGTCGAGCGCCTGGCACCAGTTCATGTACTGGTCGACCTGCAGGCTGATGATCGCCTCGGCCTCGACTGCGGCTTCCTGGCGCGAACGCATCGACTCGTCGATCAGTCTGCCGACATCGTCAACGGTGTAGAGATAAACGTCTTCGAGGGCTCCGACCGCTTCGGCGATGTCCCGCGGGACGGCAAGATCGAGCATGAACATCGGCCGCCGCCGGCGTGCCCGCAGCGCAGCCTCCACCATGTCCAGTGGTACCACCGGCGCGCGGCTGGCAGTCGAGGAGATCACGATGTCGGCGTCGGCCAGATGGATCGGCAGGTCGCTCAGGGCCAATGCCTGGGCGCCATAGGTTTCGGCCAGGGTCTGGGCATTGGCGAGTGTCCGGTTGGCGACCAGCAGCCGATGCACGCCAGCGTCCAGCAGATGCCGGGCGGCCAGTTCGATCGTATCGCCGGCGCCGATCAGCAGGACGGTCGCCTTGCGCAGATCGGCGAAGATCTGGCTGGCCAGGCGGACTGCCGCGAAGGCCACCGAGACCGGGCTGGAGCCGATCCGGGTTTCGGTACGTGCCCGCTTGGCGACCGCGAAAGCGTTCTGGAACAGGCGATTGAGACGGGTATCCAGGGCGCCGGCCGACAGGGCGGACTGGTAGGCAGCCTTCAATTGGCCGAGGACCTGGGGCTCACCCAGGATCATCGAGTCCAGGCCGGTTGCAACCCGGAAGATATGGCGGGCTGCCTCGTGTTCGCGATGCCGGTAGAGATAGCTCTCCAGCCGGCCTGCGCTCAGTCCGAAATGGCCGTGCAACCACTCTGCCAGGATGTTTTCTCCGCCTTCATCCACCTGGCAGTACAGTTCAGTGCGGTTGCAGGTAGACAGAATGGCGGCTTCCCGCACGCCCGCCAACGATTTCAGCGCATTGAGGGCCGCCTGGCTCTGCTCCGGCGCAAACGCGAGCAGCTCGCGCAGGGCGAGCGGTGCGGTCTGGTGATTGAGTCCGAGCGCGACGAGGGGCATGGCATGACAAAATACAATGGACGCGCATTCTCGGCGGGTTGGACCTTACGATCAAGGAATCTGCATTGAAACTTCTGTACCGTGGCATCGCATTGCTGGTGATTCTGGGCCTGACTGCCTGCGCAGGCGTCCCTGGTCAGGAGGCACGCCTGCATCCGGATGGCGAGGCACGCGCGCTGACTTCGGCGGACCTGGTGCTGTCTGAGCGCATCGCAGCTGAATTCGCGTTGCAGCAAGGAGATGCCGGTGCGCATCTGCTGCATCTGGTCAAGGCGGCAGAAGCCTCGGACCAGCCCGCCCCGGCGAAGGCTGCGCTGCGGGCCGCGCTTGCGGCCTCCAACCTGCCCCTGGCCGAGGCGATGCTCGCGCGTTTCCAGCGGCTCGCGCCGGATTCGACTGAGCCGAGAGCCTGGGCCGTGGCATTGGCACTCCATGCCGGCCGGTCCGCAGAAGCCTGGAGCCTGGCCAGTCCTGATGCCGGCGGCAAGATCGAGAACAGGAGCCTCGGCGAGGCGCTGGCTGCAGTTCCCGTGCGCGAGCGGGTGCTCCCCTTTATTGAACGCACGATCCAGACCAGCGAGGACCTGTCTACAGCATTGCGTTGGTGTTCTTTCGTCCATCGGCTCAACGAATCGAATCTCGCGCTGATCCTGGTTTCGGGCCTGGTCGATCGCTTCCCCGAGCGGGGATCGGCGCTGGCCTGGCGAGCGCAGCTGAAGCGCGACATGAAGGACAACGAGGGGGCTCTGGCCGATTTTCGCGCTGCGCTCGCTCTCGATCCGGACTCCCGGTTTCTCCGGCTCTCGATTGCGCAACTTGAGGACGCCGCGGGAGATTCAGCGGCCGCCGCTCGACGCGTTGCCGAAATCCAACCCCCTGATGATCTGGTTGTGCAGGCGCAGGTTGCCTATGCCGCGCGCTCGCAGGACGCCGCTCTGTTGCGCGACGCCTATGAAGCACTGCAGTCGTTGCCGGAACCGCGCCCCGCGTTGCGACTGCAAATGCTCGGCACGGTAGCGGAGCGCCTGGGCCAGCCAGCCGAAGCGATCACCTGGCTGAAGTCGGTGCCTTCCGGGCCCGAGCAGGCCGAGTCATGGTTGCGTGCCTCTGTCCTGATGGACCAGCAGGGTGACGCTGATGCCGCGCTCGCCCAGCTCAGGCAGGTCCGCAGTCTCGCCGGAATCGATCGTGAGGCCCTGGTCAGCAGCTATCTGATCGAGGGCAATCTGCTCAGCCGCTCCGGTCAACCACAGGCGGCCCGCGCGCTCTACGGGGCGGCACTTACCCAGCTCCCCGACGAGCCGCAACTGCTGTATGCCCGGGCCCTGGAGCAAGCCGAGCTTGACGACATCGCAGCCGCCGAAGCGGACCTGCGGCGTGTGCTGGCCATTGATCCGGAGCATGCCGATGCGATGAATGCGCTTGGCTACACGCTTGCCGACAAGACTGATCGCCTCAGTGAGGCCCTTGCCCTGATCCAGGCGGCGCTCAAGCTCAGGCCGGATGATGGCGCGATGCTCGACAGTCTTGGCTGGGTAACCTTCCGGATGGGGAAGCCCGGTCAGGCGGTCGAGTTCCTGCGGGCCGCGCATGCCCAGTTGCAGGATGTCGAGATCGCCGCGCATCTCGGCGAGGCCTTGTGGGCCAGCGATCAGCGTGAGGAAGCGCGCAAGATTTGGCGCGAGGCCCGGCTGCTTGAGCCGCAGAACCCGGTCCTGCTCGACACCTTGCGCAGGCATGGCCTGTGAACGCGCGCCTGGTTGCCACGGGCTTGCTGTTGTTGCTGCTGGCATCCGGCTGCGCGACCCAGCAGAGCCGTCCACTGCCGCAGGTAGCACAGGTCCGCGCCAGCACTGCGCCCAGCCATTGGGTGCTCGAGGGGAAAATTGCGGTCAGCGACGGCCGCGAAAGTGGCAGTGGCCGGCTCACCTGGTCGCAACGTGGCAGCGAGTACGCCATCGTGATGCGGGCGCCGGTCAGTGGCCAGAGCTGGCGACTATCGGGAAGCGCGGGTTACAGCCAGCTTGAGGGCGTCAGGCCGGCGCCGGTGATCGGCGACTCGGCGCAGCAATTGCTGCGGCGTGAGCTGGGATGGGAGCTTCCGGTGGGCGAGATGGCCGACTGGATTTTCGCAGTCGGGCTGGTCGATCGTGCGATCACCCAGCGTGATGCGCAGGGCGCCCCACTGAAGGTCCGCGATGCCGGTTGGCAGCTCGAGTACCGCGACTGGCAGTACGTTGATGGTGTGAGCTATCCGCGCCGGATCACCGCGCGGCGTGGCGAGCACCGGGTGCGGCTCGCGATTCAGCGTTGGCGCCAGGATCCGGTCGAAAGATGACGCTTGCTCGTGAGCCGAGCCAGTGGCCGGCACCGGCCAAGCTCAACCTGTTCCTGCACATCGTAGGTAGGCGAGAAGACGGCTATCACCTGATGCAGACGGTGTTCCAGCTCGTCGATCTCGCCGACCAGATCGAGCTTCGTGTCACCGGGGACGGTCGTATCCGGCGCCAGCTTGGTCTCGCCGACGTGGCACAAGCGGATGATCTCGCCGTGCGGGCCGCGCAGGCTTTGCAGCAGTTCAGCGGCTGCCGGCAGGGTGCCGACATCTGGGTGCACAAGCATGTCCCGGTAGGTGCCGGACTCGGCGGTGGCAGCTCCGACGCCGCCACGGTTCTGCTGGCGCTCAATGAGCTGTGGCAGACCGGCCTGAGTGCGACTGAGCTGCTGCGGCTGGGTCGATCACTGGGCGCCGATGTGCCGGTGTTCATTGCCGGGGAGAGTTGCTGGGCGGAGGGCATTGGCGATGAGTTTGTGCCGCTGATGTTGACCGATTGCTGGTATGTTATTGTTTATCCTGACGAATCGGTGAATACGGCCAGTGTTTTCGCAGATCCCGCGTTGACACGGAACACGCCGCACACCACAATCCCACGCTTGCTTTCGGGCGAACCCACTCACAACGATCTGCAGGCCGTGGTCTGCGCGCGCTCGCCGCGCGTTGCGGCGGCGCTGGATTGGCTGCAGGGTTACTCGGCAGCGCGAATGAGCGGGAGTGGCTCGGCAGTGTTCGCGAAGTTTGCGGGCGCTGCCGAAGCTGAAGCGGTGGCGCGGCAATGTCCACCGCAGTGGCAGGTTTTTGTGGCAAGGGGCTTGCCGCGTTCGCCGTTGCATCAGGCTCTGGAAGCCTGGCGCCGGCGAGAGCGGTAGTCCGGGCATACGTAAGTACGGAACACTGGGACGTCGCCAAGTCGGTAAGGCACGGGATTTTGATTCCCGCATTCGAAGGTTCGAGTCCTTCCGTCCCAGCCAACATCTTCGGTTCGATGACTTGCGCAGCGCGGAGCAGGAATTATGTTGAAGACGGACGGCATGCTGGTTTTTTCCGGCAACGCGCACCGCACCCTTGCTCTGGCGGTATGCAAGCAACTGGGTGCCCCGCTGGGCAAGGCGCTGGTCGGGAAGTTTTCCGATGGCGAGGTGCAGGTCGAGATCGAAGAGAATGTGCGTCGTCAGGAAGTGTTCGTGGTGCAGCCGACCTGCGCGCCCACGGCCGAAAACCTGATGGAGCTGCTGGTCTTGATCGATGCGCTGAAGCGCGCGTCGGTGGCCTCGGTGACTGCGGTCGTGCCGTATTTCGGCTACGCCCGGCAGGATCGTCGTCCGCGTTCCGCGCGGGTGCCGATTACCGCCAAGGTCGCTGCCAAGATGATTCAGGCAGCGGGTACCGATCGGGTTCTGACGGTGGATGTACATGCCGACCAGATCCAGGGCTTCTTCGATATTCCGATGGACAACGTGTATTCCTCTCCGGTGCTGCTGGCCGATGTCTGGCGCAATCACGGGACCGACGGAATCATCGTGGTGTCGCCCGATGTGGGTGGTGTGGTGCGCGCGCGGGCAATTGCCAAGCGACTCGATGACGCCGATCTGGCGATTATCGACAAGCGGCGACCGCGGGCGAACGAAGTAGCCGTGATGAACATCATCGGTGATGTGGAAGGCAGGACCTGTGTGCTGGTTGATGACATCGTGGATACCGCTGGAACCTTGTGCGCCGCTGCGGCAGCGCTGAAGAACCGCGGTGCCAAGCGCGTTGTGGCGTACTGCACGCATCCGGTGCTGTCCGGTCCTGCGGTCACCAATGTGATGGGTTCGGGGCTGGATGAGCTGGTCGTGACCGACACCATTCCGTTGTCGGAAGCCGCGCGTGCCTGCGGCCGCATCCGGCAGCTCTCGGTCGCCCAGCTGCTTGCCGAAACGATGCGGCGCATCGCTTTCGGTGAGTCGGTCAGCTCGCTGTACGTGGATTGATTTACCGGGCTCGGCACTACTGCCGGGCCTACCACCAGTCCCTTTGGTCGCGAAGGGGCTTCAACTTGAGGAAGTGCAATGGCAACTGTTCATGAAATCCAGGCCGATCGCCGCGAGCTAGAGGGGAAGGGTGCGAGCCGCCGCCTCCGCCACGCGGACAAGGTCCCGGCCGTGCTCTACGGCGCCAAAAAGGCTCCGGAAAGCATCCAGCTCGATCACAAGCTCGCAATGCTGTACTCGCAGAACGAGTGGTTCTACTCGTCCATCCTGCTGATGAAGATCGGTGGCGAGACCCAGAAGGTGTTGCTCCGTGACATGCAGCGTCACGCCTTCAAGCCACGCATCACCCACCTCGATTTTCAGCGCGTTTCGGAGACCGAGAAACTGCGCCTGAAGGTGCCGTTGCACTTCGTCAATCAGGAAATTTCGCCCGCAGGCAAGACCGCTGGCGTGACCGTGACCCACGAGCTCAACGAAGTCGAAATCTACTGCCTGCCCAAGGACATCCCCGAGTTCGTCGAGGTCGATCTGTCCGAGCTGAAGGAAGGCGATATCGTGCATCTCTCCAGCCTCAAGCTGGGCGCTGGCGTCAGCATTCCGTCCCTGCGTCTGGGCAAGGAATACGATCTGGCCGTGGCCTTGGCCCGTATGGCGCGCGAAGAAGTCGAAATTGCTCCTGAGGGCGACGCCGCCGCTGCCGCACCCGCAAAAGGTGCAGCCCCGGCAAAGGGCGCAGCTGCAGCCAAGGGTGCAGCCCCTGCAAAGGGTGCTGCTCCGGCCAAGGGCGCAGCGCCTGCGAAGGGTGCGGCTCCTGCCAAGAAGAAGTAACCGGCCGGCAACTGTCCGGCGGCAAGCTGGGCAGCGCTGGGGCGTGGGGGCCGGACCGGGGAATCGGTCCGTCTCCCCGCCGCAACCCAACGGGATCGCATGAACGGCATCCGTCTCATCGTCGGGCTTGGCAATCCAGGTGGCGAGTACTCCAGAACCCGGCACAACGCCGGTTTCTGGTTTCTCGATGCTCTGGCCACCGAGCTGGGTGCCCGACTGGGCACTGACAGCAAGCTGCATGCCGAGAACGGCAAGGTGATTGTGGGTGGCCAACCGGTCTGGTTGTTGAAGCCGGGCGCCTTCATGAATCGCAGTGGGCTGGCAGTCACCGCGGCGCAGCGCTATTTCAAGATTGCGCCCGAGGAAACCCTGGTCGCGCACGATGATCTGGACCTGCCAACCGGCACCGTCAGGCTGAAATTTGATGGCGGCCACGGCGGGCAAAATGGCTTGCGCGACATCATTGCGCAGCTGGGTCACGGGCAATTTCACCGGCTGCGCCTTGGTATCGGTCATCCCGGCCACAAGGATCAGGTAACGCCCTGGGTTCTGGGTCGTCCCGGTCAGGACGATGAAAAGCGCATCCGGGGCGCAGTGGAGCGTGCGCTCCAGGAGGTGCCGGCACTGGTCTCCGGCGAGTTCGAGCGTGCAATGCGTCAGCTGCACTCCGCTAAGTAGCGAGCATTTGGGTTTGGTGCGTGTGGTGCCTGCGCCGGCAGATGGATCGGCGCGGCCCCCGCGCCAAACCCAAGTACTTGGCTCGAGGAATGGCAATGGGCATCAAATGTGGAATCGTCGGGTTGCCCAATGTGGGCAAGTCGACCCTGTTCAATGCGTTGACCAAGGCCGGGATCCCGGCGGCCAATTACCCGTTCTGCACCATCGATCCCAATGTCGGCGTGGTGGCGGTGCCAGATCTGCGCTTGAAAGCGCTGTCAGCGATCGCGAAGCCGCTGAAGATCATCCCCACTGTCATCGAATTCGTTGACATTGCCGGTCTGGTCGCCGGTGCGTCCAAGGGTGAAGGTCTGGGCAACCAGTTTCTCGCCCATATCCGGGAGGTCGACGCCATCGCCCACGTGGTGCGCTGTTTCGAGCACGGCGACATCGTGCACGTTGCGGGCAAGATCGATCCGCTGGCTGATGTCGAGACCATCGATACCGAGCTGGCGTTGTCCGACCTTGATGCCGTCGACAAGGCGCTCAATCGCGCAGAGCGCTCGGCCAAGTCGGGCGACAAGGAAGCCCTTGCTCGCAAACCTGTGCTGGAAAAGCTGGCCCGGGCCTTGAACGAAGGCAAGCCGGCGCGCAGTGTCGAACTTGATGCCGATGAGCGCGCGACCATCCGCGATCTGTTCCTGCTCACCATGAAGCCCCTGTTCTACGTCGCAAACGTCCGTGAAGATGGCTTCGAGAACAATCCCTTTCTGGACAAGTTGCGCGCCCATGCCGCTGCCGAGGGGGCAGAAGTCGTACCCGTTTGCGCCGCCATCGAAGAGGAAATATCGCAACTGGAGGACGAGGACAAGGGTGTCTTTCTCGCCGACCTTGGCCTAGACGAGCCCGGGCTGGATCGGGTGATCCGCGCCGCCTATGCACTGTTGGGGCTGCAGACCTACTTCACGGCCGGCGAAAAGGAAGTCCGGGCCTGGACCGTAAAGCGCGGCTCTACGGCGCCGCAGGCGGCTGGCGTCATACACACGGACTTCGAGCGCGGCTTCATTCGGGCCGAAACGATCGCCTATGACGACTACATCAAGCACAAGGGCGAGGCCGGCGCCCGTGAAGTGGGGCGGCTGCGTCTGGAGGGCAAGGAGTACATCGTTCAGGAAGGTGACGTTCTGCATTTCCGGTTCAACGTCTAGGCACGGCGCGAATTGCAGCGCCGGGAACTTTCGCCGCAAATTCCGTTCCAATTAGCTTGACATCATGGTCCCCGATGGCCAGAATGCGCGGCTCCGTGGAGGGATACCCAAGCGGCCAACGGGGGCAGACTGTAAATCTGCTGGCTCATGCCTTCGGTGGTTCGAATCCACCTCCCTCCACCAGTAGATTTTGCAGTATCGCGGTGCCAAAGAATCAGTCGGAACGGTTTGCGGCAATGCGGTGAAGAAAGTGTTCCGCCCTTACGCGGGAGTAGTTCAATGGTAGAACCTCAGCCTTCCAAGCTGATGGTGCGGGTTCGATTCCCGCTTCCCGCTCCATTGAAGCGCTTTGCGGCAGGTAGTTGGAGTTTGCGGCAAGGCGGTAGTTGAAAGTTTCGCTCACGTAGCTCAGTCGGTAGAGCACCTCCTTGGTAAGGAGGAGGTCGATGGTTCGATTCCATTCGTGAGCACCACCCCATCAAAACCAATCAGTTTTCGGAGTCAGCCGCCATGGCCAAGGAAAAGTTCGAGCGCAAGAAGCCGCACGTGAACGTGGGAACGATCGGTCACGTGGATCACGGAAAGACGACGCTGACGGCGGCGCTGACGAAGATTGGCGCAGAGCGTTTTGGCGGCGAGTTCAAGGCGTACGACCAGATCGACGCGGCGCCGGAAGAGAAGGCGCGCGGCATCACGATCTCGACGGCGCACGTTGAGTATGAGTCGCCGAACCGCCACTACGCGCACGTTGACTGCCCGGGCCATGCTGACTATGTGAAGAACATGATCACGGGTGCGGCGCAGATGGATGGCGCGATCCTGGTGTGTTCGGCAGCTGACGGCCCGATGCCGCAGACCCGCGAGCACATTCTGCTGGCGCGTCAGGTGGGTGTGCCGTACATCGTGGTGTTCCTGAACAAGGCCGACATGGTGGACGACGCCGAGCTGCTTGAGCTGGTCGAGATGGAAGTGCGCGAGTTGCTGTCGAAGTACAACTTCCCTGGCGACGACACGCCGATCATCCGCGGTTCGGCGCTGAAGGCGCTTGAGGGTGACCAGAGCGAAATCGGCGTGCCGGCGATCATCAAGCTGGTGGAGGCGCTGGACAGCTACATTCCGCAGCCGATGCGCGACGTGGAAAAGCCGTTCCTGATGCCGGTGGAAGACGTGTTCTCGATTTCGGGACGCGGCACGGTGGTGACGGGACGCATTGAGCGTGGCGTGATCAAGGTGGGCGAGGAAATCGAGATTGTCGGTATTCGTCCGACGGTGAAGACGACGGTGACGGGCGTTGAGATGTTCCGCAAGCTGCTGGATCGTGGCGAGGCGGGCGACAACGCGGGTCTGCTGCTGCGCGGCACCAAGCGCGACGACGTGGAGCGCGGCCAGGTGCTGTGCAAGCCGGGTTCACAGACCCCGCACACGGAGTTCGAGGCTGAGGTGTACGTGCTGTCGAAGGAAGAAGGCGGTCGTCATACGCCGTTCTTCAAGGGTTACCGCCCGCAGTTCTATTTCCGCACGACGGACGTGACTGGCGCCTGCCAGCTGCCGGAAGGCGTGGAGATGGTGATGCCGGGTGACAACGTGAAGATGGTGGTGACGCTGATTGCGCCGATCGCCATGGATGAAGGTCTTCGTTTTGCGATTCGCGAAGGTGGCCGCACCGTCGGCGCCGGCGTCGTCGCAAAGGTCATCAAGTAATACTGCTGGCGCGGGTGTCTCGGCACCCGGACCGGTTTAAATACGATGCGGGCGGCGGGCCGAGAGCTTGCCGTCCGCTTTGGCTTGATCTGCAACACGCCAGTAGCTCAATTGGCAGAGCAGCGGTCTCCAAAACCGCAGGTTGGGGGTTCGAGTCCCTCCTGGCGTGCCAACTTAGGTGAACATCGCGCGGGTAACTCCGTCGGTGTCAGGAAAACGAATGAACGCACAAGTGGATTCCAGCGGATTCAGCAACAGCGACAAGACCAAGCTCTGGCTTGCAATCGCCGTCGCAACGGCCGGACTGGTAGCTTTCTACTGGCTCGAGGGACGCTATTCGATGTGGGCCCGCAGTGGTCTGCTGATCGGTGGCTTCGTGTTGGCGATCCTGTTCATCGCGTTCTCCGGTTTTGGCCGATTCCTGCGTGAGTATGCTGTCGAGTCTCATTTTGAACTGCGCAAGATTGTGTGGCCGACGCGGCAGGAGACGGTGCAGACTACCCTGGTGATCGCTGTGGTTGTGATCATTGTCAGCCTGATGCTCTTTGCATTCGACTCGACACTGGGTTTCGTTTTCCGCTGGTTGTTCAGCGCCTCTTTCACCTGATCTGGAGGCGAGCATGAGCAAACGCTGGTATGTGGTCCACGCCTATTCGGGGTTCGAGCATCAGGTCGCGCGATCGCTGCGCGATCGCGTCGCCCGCGCCGCAATGGAAGAGAAGATCGGTGAGGTCCTGGTGCCCACTGAAGAAGTGATCGAAATGCGCGCGGGTCAAAAGCGCAAGAGCGAGCGCAAGTTTTTTCCAGGCTATGTGCTTGTGCAGATCGAGACCAGTTCGGATGACGGCAAGATCAGGATTGACGATGAATCCTGGCATCTGATCAAGGAAACGCCCAAGGTGATGGGCTTCATCGGTGGCACGGCCGAGCGCCCGCTGCCGATCAAGGACTCCGAGGCGGATGTGATCCTGCGCCGGGTTCAGGACGGCGCCGACAAGCCGCGTCCGAAGATTCTGTTCGAGCCAGGCCAACTGGTTCGTGTTACCGAAGGGCCGTTCAACGATTTCCACGGGACCGTCGAAGAAGTCAATTATGAAAAGAGTCGCCTGCGTGTGGCGGTTCTGATTTTCGGGCGTTCCACACCTGTCGAGCTTGAGTTCGGTCAGGTGGAGAAAGCCTAAGGGTGTGATGGAAGTGTCAGTTCCGCACTGGAGCTGGTCGCTGCACATCACCGTATTCAACTAGCGAGGAGCCGCAAGGCGCCAGTACTCGCAGGAGACTTGTCATGGCAAAGAAAGTAGTTGGTTATATCAAGCTGCAGGTGAAGGCCGGTCAGGCCAACCCCTCGCCGCCCGTCGGTCCGGCGCTCGGTCAGCGCGGACTGAACATCATGGAATTCTGCAAGGCGTTCAACGCCGCGACGCAGAAGATGGAGCCCGGTATCCCCATTCCGGTCATCATCACTGCCTATTCCGACCGCAGCTTCACCTTCATCACGAAGACCCCGCCGGCGTCGATTCTGCTCAAGAAGGCAGTGGGCATCCAGTCTGGCTCCAAGCGTCCGAACACCGAGAAGGTGGGCAAGGTCACGCGTGCCCAGCTTGAGGCGATCGCTACGCAGAAGATGGCGGATCTCACCGCAGCAAGCATGGATGCGGCAGTTCGCACCATCGCGGGCAGCGCGCGCAGCATGGGTCTGGTGGTGGAGGGTTGATCATGGCAAATATCAGCAAGCGTTACCGTTCCATCCAGGACACCGTTGCGGCCGGCAAAAGCTACGCCATCGACGATGCACTGAACATCATCAAGAACAACGCCAAGGCGAAGTTCAACGAGTCCGTTGACGTGGCAATCCGCCTCGGCATCGACGCCAAGAAGTCGGATCAGGGCGTGCGTGGCTCTACCGTGCTGCCCAATGGCACCGGCAAGACCGTGCGCGTGGCCGTGTTCTGCCCGACCGGCGCCAAGGCTGAGGAAGCCCTGGCGGCAGGTGCCGATGCGGTCGGTATGGATGACCTGGCCGAGAAGATGCAGGCCGGTGATCTGAACTACGGCGTCGTCATCGCAACACCGGACGCGATGCGCGTTGTCGGCAAGCTCGGCCAGTTGCTCGGTCCGCGTGGACTGATGCCGAATCCGAAGGTGGGTACGGTCACTGCCGATGTCGCAACCGCGATCAAGAATGCGAAGGGTGGACAGGTTCGCTACCGCAACGACAAGGCCGGCATCATTCACTGCAGCATCGGCAAGGCAAATTTCGATCTGGAAGCCTTGAAGGGCAACCTCACCGCCTTGTTGAGCGACGTCGTCCGTGCCAAGCCGTCGACGGCAAAGGGCCAGTATCTCGTCAAGATCTCGCTCTCCAGCACCATGGGCGTCGGAATCACGGTTGATGCCGCCACGCTGACGCTGGGCAAGTGATGTTCCGCTGATCCCGAGGGGTCAGCAAAAGCTCTACCCGGTGATCGTTTCGATCGCCGAACAATTTTGAGGGCTGACCCGACGTTCCCGTCGGGATGGCCGTCAAAGACCACAGGTGGTGTACCCCTGCGTGGCAAGACGCCACAGACCTTCGGGTCACAGTCAGGGTGAGCCTTAATCGGGAAGGATGCCGACCTGCGTAGATGGTGCCGCCCTCCGAAGCAATTCGGAAACTGGCCACCAACTTCCGGCTCTGCCGGCGGTCGGCGCGAAGGATCGCACCGCCCGAGAAATATCCGCTATGGCTGCGCAGGACGCGCTGCCATGGAGCCAGAGGATCGTGTTGGCCCCGTTCTGTTGTCCCCGCGCAAGCGGTGAAGATTTCCGGGTACTTCGCTTTCCCAAGTTCGGAGGTAATGCAATGCCGCTCAATCTGGAACAGAAGAAAGAGCTCGTTGCCGAACTGGCGGATGTGGCTGCCAAAGCGCATTCAATGGTTGCCGCCGAGTATTCAGGTCTTACGGTGTCCCAGCTGACCCAGCTTCGCAACAAGGCGCGCCAGAATGGCGTGTTCCTCAAGGTTGCGAAGAATACGCTGGTTCGTCGTGCAGTAGAGGGTACGGACTTTGCGTGCGTCCAGGACGCGCTCAAGGGACCGATGATTTATGCCTTCTCCGAAGAAGATCCGGGTGCTGCCGGTCGGTTGATCAAGGATTTCGCCAAAGGCAATGACAAGCTGCAAGCCAAGGTTGTTTCGATCGGAGGCCAGCTGTATCCGGGCTCCCATATCGAGCGTCTGGCTTCGCTCCCGACCCGTGATCAAGCGCTGTCCATGCTGCTTGGCGTGATGAAGGCACCGATCGAGAAACTCGTTCGCACCCTCATTGAGCCAGCCGCCATGGTGACGCGTGCGGTCAAGGCCGTCGGTGACCAAAAGCAAGCTCAAGCCAGCTAATCCCTTTCGGCTGATTGTTTCAACATCAAAACATAGAGGTAATTCACCATGGCCGTTTCAAAAGAAGACATTCTCGACGCAATCGCCAAGATGTCGCTGATCGACATCACCGATCTGGTCAAGATGATGGAAGAGAAGTTCGGCGTCACCGCCGCCGCCCCGGTCGCTATGGCTGCCGGTCCGGCCGCCGCCGCCGCCGCTCCGGTTGAAGAGAAGACCGAGTTCACTGTCGTGCTGAAGGCCGCCGGTGAGAAGAAGGTCGAAGTGATCAAGGCTGTTCGCGCGATCACTGGCCTGGGTCTGAAGGAAGCCAAGGATCTGGTCGAGTCCGCTCCGGCGACCGTCAAGGATGCAGTAAGCAAGGCCGACTCCGACAAGTTCAAGAAAGAACTCGAGGCAGCTGGCGCCACGGTTGAGCTGAAGTAAGGCTCAATTTGAAGCTCGGGATTTTTCCGGGCGCGGCAAGGCTGGGGGTGAAAGCCCCCGGCCTTATCGTGTTTCAGATATTCGTCAATGCATTCGCAAGGATTCATGCATATGGCGAATGGTGGAATGCGGTTCCAGCTGGGAACCGGCGCCATTCGCGATCTGCATTAACCAGGGAACTCCGGACCTTGAGCCAGAGCCTCCCCATCAACCAAGGGTGGTAGCGCGACCATGACCTACTCGTTCACCGAGAAGAAGCGAATCCGCAAGGATTTCGGCAAACGTCCCTCCGTATTGGGCGTTCCCTATCTGCTGGCGATCCAGACTGACTCCTACAGGGAATTCCTGCAGGCAAACGTCACCGTCAAGAATCGAGAGGACAAAGGTCTGCACGCAGCGCTGAAGTCGGTGTTCCCGATCAGCAGCTATTCCGGCAATGCCGCACTCGAGTACGTCAGCTACCGCCTCGGCGAACCGCCGTTCGACGAAAAGGAATGTCGCTCGCGCGGCCTGACCTTCGGCGCGCCATTGCGCGTACTCGTCCGCCTGGTCATCTATGACAAGGACAGCCCGGGCGCCAACAAGGCGGTCAAGCAGGTCAAGGAGCAGGAAGTCTACATGGGCGAACTTCCGCTCATGACCGGCAACGGTACCTTCATCATCAATGGTACCGAGCGTGTGATCGTTTCGCAGCTGCACCGTTCGCCGGGCGTGTTCTTCGACCATGATCGCGGCAAGACGCACAGCTCGGGCAAGCTGTTGTACTCGGCGCGCGTGATCCCTTACCGCGGCTCATGGCTCGACTTCGAGTTCGACGCCAAGGACTGTCTGTTCACGCGTATCGATCGCCGCCGCAAGTTGCCGGTGACCATCCTGTTGCGTGCGCTCGGATACACCAACGAGGAAATGCTTAACAATTTCTTCGAGATCAACGAATTCCAGATCAATGCCAGTGGCGGCGCCGAGTTGCGCCTGATCCCCGAGCGCCTGCGTGGCGAATTTGCTGCGTTCGATATCCGCATCGGCGACGAGATCATCGTGGAAGCCGGCAAGCGAATCACGGCGCGTCACGTCAAGCAACTGCAGGTCGCCAAGATCGGCGCTCTCGAGGTACCTGATGAGTATCTGATCGGGCGCATTCTCGGGCACGACGTCGTCGACAAGAAGTCGGGCGAACTGCTGGCTGCCGCCAACGACGAGTTGCATGCCGATCATCTCGCGAAGTTCCGCAAGGCGGGCATCACGATGGTGGGCACGCTGTTCGTCAATGACCTTGATCGCGGCGCGTACATCTCGCAGACCCTGCGTATTGATCCGACCAAGACGCCGCTGGAAGCGCTGGTCGAGATCTACCGCATGATGCGTCCAGGCGAGCCGCCGACCAAGGAAGCCGCGCAGAACCTGTTCCAGAATCTGTTCTTCACCTTCGAGCGTTACGACCTTTCGGGCGTCGGCCGGATGAAGTTCAATCGTCGCGTCGGTCGCCGCGAAACCGTAGGCACGCCGGTGCTCTACGATGGCAAATATTTCTCGGGTCGTACCGACGAGGAAGGCAAGCGCCTGTTCAAGCAGGTGGGTGCCGAATTGTCCGACATTCTCGAGGCGATGAAGGTCCTGATCTCGATCCGCAACGGTCAGGGTGTGGTCGATGATATCGATCACCTCGGCAATCGCCGTGTCCGTTCGGTTGGCGAAATGGCCGAGAACGTATTCCGCGTCGGTCTGGTGCGCGTCGAGCGCGCCGTCAAGGAACGTCTGTCGCTGGCCGAATCCGAAGGTTTGACCCCGCAGGAACTGATCAACGCCAAGCCGGTTGCAGCGGCGGTGAAGGAGTTCTTCGGCTCGTCCCAGCTTTCGCAGTTCATGGACCAGAACAATCCGCTGTCCGAGGTCACCCACAAGCGTCGCGTCTCGGCGTTGGGACCGGGCGGCCTGACCCGCGAGCGTGCCGGCTTCGAAGTACGTGACGTCCATCCCACGCACTACGGTCGTGTCTGCACGATCGAAACACCGGAAGGCCCGAACATCGGCCTGATCAACTCGCTCGCTGTGTACGCGCGCACCAACAGCTATGGCTTCCTTGAGACGCCGTTCCGCAAGGTTGTGGCCGGCAAGGTAACCGACGAAATCGATTTCCTGTCTGCGATCGAGGAAAACGAATTCGTCATCGCCCAGGCTAACTCCCTGCTGAGCGAGAAGGGCGCATTTACCGAAGAGTTTGTCTCCTGCCGCCACCGTGGAGAGTCCGAACTGCGTCAGCCCAAGGACATCGGCTACATGGACGTTTCGCCCATGCAGACAGTATCCGTCGCGGCAGCGCTGGTCCCGTTCCTTGAGCACGACGATGCCAACCGTGCATTGATGGGCGCCAACATGCAGCGGCAGGCAGTGCCGACGCTGCGTGCGCAGACCCCGATGGTCGGCACCGGCATCGAGCGCGATGTGGCCCGTGACTCTGGCGTGCTGGTTGCCGCCAAGCGCGGTGGTGTAATCGATCAGGTGGATGCTGCTCGAATCGTTGTGCGCGCCCATGAGGCCGAGGTTGGCGACGGCGATGCCGGCGTCGACATCTACTCACTGGTCAAGTACACCCGTTCCAATCAGAACACCTGCCTCAACCAGCGTCCGCTGGTGAACGTCGGTGACGTGGTGGCAAAGGGCGATGTGCTGGCCGATGGACCGTCCACGGATCTCGGCGAACTGGCGCTCGGCCAGAACATGCTGGTCGCGTTCATGCCGTGGAACGGGTACAACTTCGAGGACTCGATCCTGCTCTCCGAGCGGGTCGTGAAGGAAGATCGTTACACAACGATCCACATCGAAGAGCTGGCCTGCGTCGCCCGCGACACCAAGCTCGGTCCGGAAGAAATCACCGCCGATATCCCGAATGTCTCGGAACAGGCGCTGACGCGTCTGGATGAGTCCGGCGTGGTCTACATCGGTGCCGAGGTCAAGGCCGGCGATATCCTGGTCGGCAAGGTCACGCCGAAGGGCGAGAGCCAACTCACACCCGAAGAGAAGTTGCTGCGTGCGATCTTTGGTGAAAAGGCTTCCGATGTGAAGGATAGCTCGCTGCGCGTTCCGCCCGGCATGGACGGCACTGTCATCGATGTCCAGGTATTCACCCGGGACGGCATCGAAAAGGACAAGCGCGCGCGTCAGATCGAAGAGTCCGAGATCAAGCGCGTCAAGAAGGACTTCGACGATCAGTTCCGTATCCTCGAGGCAGCCATCTTCGCGCGTCTGCGCACCCAGGTCATCGGTCGTGTGGCGATGAGCGGACCCCATGGTCTGAAGAAGGGCGAGCTCAACAACGAGTATCTCGATACGCTGAAGAAGGATGAGTGGTTCTCGATCCGGATGAAGGACGAGGACGCTGCCGATTTCATTGAAAAGGCGCAGGAGCAGGTTGCTCGCCACCGTGCCGAATTCGACAAGCGCTTCAATGACAAGAAGGCCAAGATCACCGCAGGCGATGACCTCGCCCCTGGTGTGCTGAAGATGGTGAAGGTCTATCTGGCCGTGAAGCGCCGCATCCAGCCTGGCGACAAGATGGCCGGACGCCACGGCAACAAGGGCGTGGTTTCGACCATCGTGCCGGTGCAGGACATGCCGTACGCCGCCGACGGTCGTCCGGTCGACATCGTGCTCAATCCGCTTGGCGTCCCCTCGCGTATGAACATCGGCCAGATTCTGGAGACGCATCTGGGCTGGGCGGCCAAGGGTCTGGGTGAGCAGATCGCCAAAATGATCGAAGCCAACCAGAAGGCCGCTGATCTTCGCAAGTTCCTCGACTCGATCTACAACCATGACAAGTCGGAGCATGGCGAGCGCGTCAAGCTGGCGAGCCTGAAGGATGAGGAGATTCTGGCGCTTTCGCGCAAGCTGACCGAAGGTGTGCCGATGGCTACGCCGGTGTTTGACGGCGCCTACGAGTCCGAGATCAAGCGCATGCTCAAGCTTGCGGGTCTGCCCGAGCATGGTCAGACCACCCTCTATGACGGGCGTACCGGAGAGGCATTCGATCGCGAAGTGACGGTGGGTTACATGTACATGCTCAAGCTCAACCACCTGGTTGACGACAAGATGCATGCACGCTCGACCGGTCCGTACTCGCTGGTGACTCAGCAGCCGCTCGGTGGCAAGGCCCAGTTTGGTGGTCAGCGCTTCGGTGAAATGGAAGTCTGGGCGCTCGAGGCCTACGGTGCTGCATACACGTTGCAGGAGATGCTGACCGTCAAATCCGACGATGTCGGCGGCCGCAACCAGATGTACAAGAATATTGTCGATGGCGACCACGAGATGGCAGCGGGCATGCCGGAGTCCTTCAATGTGCTGGTGAAGGAAATCCGATCGCTGTGCATCAATATTGAGCTGGAAGGCCAGTGAGCTTAGGAGATTGAAGTCATGAAAGATTTGCTCAACCTGTTCAACCAGCAGCGACAGTCGCTGGACTTTGACTCCATCCGCATCGGTCTGGCATCGCCCGATCTGGTCCGTTCATGGTCGTTCGGCGAAGTAAAGAAGCCGGAGACCATCAACTACCGTACCTTCAAGCCCGAGCGCGACGGCTTGTTCTGCGCCGCAATCTTTGGGCCGATAAAGGACTATGAATGCCTGTGCGGCAAGTACAAGCGCATGAAGCATCGTGGTGTCGTCTGCGAGAAGTGCGGTACCGAGGTCACCCTGGCCAAGGTCCGTCGCGAACGCATGGGACACATCGAGCTCGCGTCGCCGACAGCGCATATCTGGTTTCTGAAGTCGCTGCCGTCGCGCATTGGCCTGATGCTGGACATGACCCTGCGCGATATCGAGCGCATCCTGTATTTTGAAGCGTTCGTGGTGATCGATCCGGGTCTGACCCCGCTCGAGCGCGGGCAGATGCTGACCGAAGAGCAGTACATCACCGCCGTCGAAGAGCATGGCGATGAGTTCGATGCCCGCATGGGTGCCGAGGCGGTGCATGAGCTGCTGAAGACGATTGATCTGAACGCCGAACTCGTGCGTCTGCGCGAGGAAATGAGCCAGACCAGTTCGGAGACCAAGCTCAAGCGCTATTCCAAGCGCATCAAGCTGATGGAGAGTTTCCTGGATTCCGGCAACCGTCCCGAGTGGATGGTGATGACCGTGCTTCCGGTGCTGCCGCCGGATCTGCGTCCGCTGGTGCCGCTCGACGGCGGTCGCTTTGCGACCTCGGATCTCAATGATCTGTACCGTCGCGTCATCAACCGCAACAACCGTCTGAAGCGACTGCTCGAACTCAATGCGCCCGATATCATCGTGCGCAATGAGAAGCGCATGCTGCAGGAATCCGTTGATGCGCTGATGGACAACGGTCGCCGCGGCCGCGCCATCACGGGTACCAACAAGCGCCCGCTGAAATCGCTGGCCGACATGATCAAGGGCAAGCAGGGCCGCTTCCGGCAGAATCTGCTCGGCAAGCGCGTCGACTATTCCGGCCGTTCGGTCATCGTCGTCGGCCCGACCCTGAAGTTGCATGAGTGCGGTCTACCGAAGAAGATGGCGCTCGAGCTGTTCAAGCCCTTCATTTTCTCGAAGCTGCAGCGTCGCG
Source organism: Pseudomonadota bacterium (assembly GCA_022843465.1). GTDB lineage: Bacteria > Pseudomonadota > Gammaproteobacteria > Xanthomonadales > Ahniellaceae > 0-14-3-00-62-12. The sequence goes on from JALHNO010000006.1 coordinate 146,703, forward strand.
GTCTGGCGACTACGATCAAGGCCGCGAAGAAGCTGGTTGAGCGCGAATCGGCTGAAGTCTGGGATATCCTCGAAGAAGTCATTCGCGAACATCCGGTGATGTTGAACCGTGCGCCGACCCTGCACCGACTGGGTATTCAGGCGTTTGAGCCGGTGCTGATCGAGGGCAAGGCGATCCAGCTGCATCCGCTCGTCTGTACGGCGTTCAACGCCGACTTCGACGGCGATCAGATGGCGGTCCACGTGCCCTTGTCGATCGAGGCGCAGCTCGAAGCGCGCGCCCTGATGATGAGCTCGAACAACATCCTCTCCCCGGCCAACGGCGAGCCGATCATCGTGCCGACCCAGGACGTCGTTTTGGGTCTGTACTACATGACCCGCGAACTGGTGAATGCAAAGGGCGAGGGCATGATCTTTGCCAACGTCAGCGAAGTGCACCGCGCCTATCAGAATCGTGCGGTCGATCTGCACGCCAAGGTCAAGGTCCGCCTGAAGCTCACTGAGATCGACGAGTCTGGCAACCGCACGGTGAAGACCAGCATCGTCGACACGACGGTTGGTCGCGCCCTGCTGGTTGAAATCATTCCCGAGGGACTGCCGTTTGCGCTGGTCAATCAGGACCTCACCAAGAAGGCGATTTCCCGACTGATCAACAACTCCTATCGCCTGCTCGGTCTGAAGGACACGGTCGTGTTCGCCGATCAGCTGATGTACACCGGCTTCGCCTATGCGACGCGTGCGGGTGTCTCGATCGGCATCGACGACATGACGATTCCGGGCGAGAAGCGCGCCATTCTGGCTGTGGCTGAGAAGGAAGTGGTCGAGATCCAGGAGCAGTTTGCTTCCGGTCTGGTTACCGCCGGCGAGCGCTACAACAAGGTCGTCGATATCTGGTCGCGTACCAATGAGCAGGTCGCCCAGGCGATGATGAAGGGCATCGGGACCGACAAGGTCAAGAATGCCAAGGGCGAGATCGTCGAGCAGAAATCGATGAACTCGGTCTTCATCATGGCTGATTCCGGCGCCCGAGGCTCGGCCGCCCAGATTCGTCAGTTGGCCGGTATGCGCGGCCTGATGGCGCGTCCCGATGGCTCGATCATCGAGACCCCGATCAAGGCGAACTTCCGCGAAGGCCTTGACGTACTTCAGTACTTCATCTCGACCCACGGTGCCCGTAAGGGTCTGGCCGATACCGCGCTGAAGACCGCCAACTCCGGTTACCTGACACGTCGACTGGTCGATGTCGCGCAGGATGTCGTAGTGACTTCGGTCGACTGCGGCACATTGGCTGGGCTTACGATGGCGGCCCTGGTTGAGGGCGGCGACGTGGTCGAGCCGCTGCGTGATCGTGTGCTTGGTCGTGTGGTTGCCGAGGACGTGTACCTGCCTGGCAACGATGACATGCCGATCGTCGAGCGCAACACCTTGCTTGACGAGCGTTGGGTCGACAAGCTCGAAAGTGCCGGCGTGCAGTCGATCCTGGTGCGTTCGGCAATCACCTGCGAAGCCCGTTTCGGCATCTGTCGCATGTGCTACGGCCGCGATCTGGCTCGTGGTCACCTGGTGAACAACGGTGAGGCTGTTGGCGTCATTGCCGCTCAGTCGATCGGTGAGCCGGGCACCCAGCTGACCATGCGTACCTTCCATATTGGTGGCGCGGCATCGCGCGCAGCAGCTATCGACAACGTGCAGGTGCGTACCACCGGCTCAGTCAAGTTCAACAACATCAAGACCGTTCAGCATTCGGCCGGACACCTGGTGGCGGTTTCCCGCTCGGGTGAAGTCTCGGTCATGGACGCCCATGGTCGCGAGCGCGAGCGTTATCGTGTGCCCTACGGCGCAACCATTCCTGTCAAGGACGGTGCGGCCGTCAAGGCTGGCCAGGTCGTGGCCAACTGGGATCCGCATACCCACCCGATCGTGTCGGAAGTCGCGGGTGTCATCCGCTTCAACGACTTCGTCGACGGCGTCACCGTGCAGGAGCAGATCGACGAGCTCACCGGCCTCCAGTCGGCGGTGGTCACGGACCCCAAGCGACGTGGACCCGGTGCCAAGGATCTGCGTCCGACGGTGCGCATCGAAGACAAGAAGGGCAAGGAGCTCAAACTGCCGGGTACCGATATCCCCGCTCAGTACTTCCTGCCGCCCGGTGCCGTCATCTCGCTGCAGGCTGGTGCGACGGTCGGCGTGGGCGACGTAGTGGCGCGTATTCCGCAGGAAACTTCGAAGACGCGCGACATCACGGGTGGTCTTCCGCGCGTGGCCGATCTGTTCGAGGCGCGCAAACCGAAGGAACCGGCAATTCTTGCGGAGACCACGGGTATTGTCAGTTTTGGCAAGGACACCAAGGGCAAGCAGCGCCTGATGATCACCGACAAGGACGGCAACGTTCATGAGGAGCTCATTCCGAAATGGCGCCAGGTCATTGTCTTTGAAGGCGAGCATGTCGAGAAGGGTGAAACCGTCGTCGACGGTGAGCCAAGTCCGCATGACATCCTGCGCCTGCTCGGCGTCGAGCCGCTGGCCGCTTACCTCTGCAAGGAAATCCAGGATGTCTACCGCCTGCAGGGTGTGAAGATCAACGACAAGCACATCGAGACGATCATCCGTCAGATGCTGCGCAAGGTTGAGATCACTGATGGTGGAGACAGTCGGTTCCTGCGTGGCGAGCAGACCGATCGTTCCCGCGTCATCGAAGAGAATGCGCGCGTCCGGGCCCGTGATGAGCGGTTGGCCCTGTATACGCCGGTTCTCCTCGGTATCACCAAGGCCTCGCTGGCGACCGAATCGTTCATTTCCGCAGCCTCCTTCCAGGAGACCACCCGTGTTCTGACCGAGGCCGCGGTACGCGGTACCCGCGATACCTTGCGCGGACTCAAGGAAAACGTTATTGTGGGCAGACTTATCCCGGCTGGTACCGGACTTGCCTATCACGCCAAACGGCGTGAGGCGAGCACAGGCACAGCCGAGGCTGACTTCAATTCCCTTCGCGGCGCGTCCAGTGTGACGTTTGCCGAGCCCCTCTCGGAGGATGCAGGCACAGACGACGCATAACTGTTGTTGAATCACAGCGAAATGAAGCGCAGGAAGCGCTTCGTGTTCGGGGAATGGATGCCTGACTGTGCGTTGACAGTCCAGTTAAGGACCTGTTAAAGTCTCAAAGCTGACAGGCCGGCTTTCCGCCGGCCTGTCTTTCGTTTCTTAGGACTCTTTCACAAATGGCGACGATTAATCAGTTGGTGCGCCGCGCGCGCAGCCCGAAAACCTACAAGAGCCCGTCACCCGCTCTTGATAGCTGCCCGCAGCGTCGGGGAGTTTGTACCCGTGTTTACACCACCACCCCGAAGAAGCCGAATTCGGCACTTCGCAAGGTGGCAAAGGTGCGTCTGACCAATGGCTTCGAAATCATCAGCTACATCGGTGGTGAAGGCCACAATCTGCAGGAGCACTCGGTGGTTCTGATCCGTGGCGGTCGCGTCAAGGATCTTCCCGGTGTGCGCTATCACACGGTCCGCGGAAGCCTCGATGCTTCCGGCGTCGCGAAGCGTCGCCAGAGCCGTTCGAAGTACGGCGCCAAGCGCCCGAAGTCCTGATCCACGTTAGACAAGGCTGATTCCTTATGTCGCGTAAAGGTTCCACTCCACAACGCACCGTGCTGGCCGATCCCAAGCATGGCAGCGAAATGATTGCCCGTTTCATCAACATGGTGATGAAGAGCGGCAAGAAGTCCGTCGCCGAGAAAATCGTCTACGGAGCGCTCCAGGTCATCGGCGAAAAAAATGCCGAGGCGCTGACGCTTGTAGAAAAGGCGCTCAATAATGTCGCGCCCGCCGTCGAGGTGAAGTCGCGTCGCGTCGGTGGTGCTACCTATCAGGTTCCGGTCGAAGTGCGTCCGGCACGTCGTCTTGCTCTGGCCATGCGCTGGACCATCGATGCCGCGCGCAAGCGTGGTGAGAACTCGATGCCGCGCAAGCTGGCCGGCGAGTTGCTGGATGCCTCGGAGAGTCGCGGCGGCGCTGTCAAGAAGCGCGAAGAAACCCATCGTATGGCGGATGCGAACAAGGCGTTCGCGCATTACCGCTGGTAACGGACGACCGAGGACAAGATCATGGCCCGTACGACACCGATCGAGCGCTATCGAAATTTTGGCATCATGGCGCATATCGATGCCGGCAAGACCACCACCACCGAGCGCATCCTGTTTTACACCGGTGTCAATCACAAGATTGGCGAAGTGCATGACGGCGCCGCCACGATGGATTGGATGGAGCAGGAGCAGGAGCGTGGAATCACGATCACTTCTGCCGCGACCACGTGCTTCTGGAAGGGGATGGACAAATCCTTTCCCGAGCACCGTTTCAACATCATCGATACCCCCGGCCACGTTGACTTCACCATTGAAGTAGAGCGCTCGCTGCGCGTGCTCGACGGCGCTGTGTTCGTGCTGTGTGCAGTAGGTGGTGTGCAGCCGCAGTCCGAGACAGTTTGGCGCCAGGCAACCAAGTACTCGGTGCCGCGTCTTGCGTTCGTCAACAAGATGGACCGCACCGGTGCCAACTTCTACAAGGTTGTCGAACAGCTGAAATCGCGCCTCAATGCGAGTCCGGTACCGATGCAGTTGCCGATCGGTGCAGAGGAAGGTTTTGAGGGTGTTGTCGATTTGGTCAAGATGAAGGCAATCATCTGGGATATGGCCAATCAGGGTACATCGTTCGTTTATGGCGAGATCCCTGAGAACCTGCTCGAAGCGTCGAAAAAAGCGCGCGAGTTCATGGTCGAGGCAGCTGCCGAATCGTCCGAAGAACTGATGAACAAGTACCTCGAAGAGGGTGATCTCTCCGAGAGCGAAGTAATGTCCGGTATTCGTTCGCGCACGCTGACCTGCGACATCATTCCGATGTTCTGCGGTACTGCGTTCAAGAACAAGGGCGTGCAGGCCATGCTGGACGCGGTCATCCACTTTCTGCCGGCTCCTTCCGATCGTCCGCCTGTCAAAGGCATCGACGAAGACGAGAAGGACGCCACCCGTGGCGTCGGCGACAAGGAGCCGTTTTCCGCGCTTGCGTTCAAGATCATGACCGATCCGTTCGTCGGCTCACTGACGTTCTTCCGTGTCTATTCGGGCACGCTGAATGCGGGCGACCAGGTGTACAACCCGGTCAAGTCGAAGAAGGAGCGCATCGGACGCATCCTGCAGATGCACGCGAACCAGCGTGATGAGATCAAGGAAGTGTTGGCGGGTGATATCGCCGCAGCGGTTGGTCTCAAGGATGTCACCACGGGTGACACCCTCTGCTCGCTGGATCACGTGATCACCCTGGAACGGATGATCTTCCCGGAGCCCGTCATCTCGATGGCGGTGGAACCGAAGACCAAATCGGACCAGGAGAAAATGGGTATTGCTCTGGGTCGTCTGGCGCAGGAAGATCCTTCTTTCCGCGTTCGCACGGACGAAGAGTCCGGCCAGACCATCATTTCCGGCATGGGTGAGCTGCATCTTGAGATCCTCGTGGATCGCATGAAGCGCGAGTTCAATGTCGAGGCGAACGTCGGCAAGCCGCAGGTTGCCTACCGCGAGACCATTCGCAAGGCCGTCAAGCAGGAAGGCAAGTTCGTTCGCCAGTCCGGTGGTCGCGGTCAGTACGGCCACATCGTGCTCGAGATTGAACCGCAGGAGCGTGGCGCGGGTTATTCCTTCGAGAATGCCATCGTCGGTGGCGTGGTTCCGAAGGAATACGTCACAGCTGCCGGCAAGGGTATCGAGGAGGCCATGAAGAATGGTGTGCTCGCCGGCTATCCGGTGGTCGACATCAAGATCAAGGCCGTCGATGGCTCGTTCCATGACGTCGACTCCAACGAAATGGCGTTCAAGATCGCCGGTTCGATGGGTTTCAAGGAAGGATTCAACAAGGCCAATCCGGCTTTGCTGGAGCCGATCATGAAGATCGAAGTCGTGACCCCGGAAGACTATATGGGCGACGTGATGGGCGATTTGAGCCGACGTCGCGGCCTGCTTCAGGGTTCCGATGACACGCCGTCCGGCAAGGTCATCAATGCCATGGTTCCGCTCGGTGAAATGTTCGGCTATGTCACTTCGCTGCGCTCGCTCACACAGGGTCGCGCCAGTTCGACGATGGAGTTCGATCATTACGCCGAAGCGCCGAACAACATCGCCGAAGCGGTCATCAAGAAGTCGTCCTAACAGTTCCAACGAATTTATTTGAGGTTTTTCAGTCATGGCAAAAGAGAAGTTCGAGCGCAAGAAGCCGCACGTGAACGTGGGAACGATCGGTCACGTGGATCACGGAAAGACGACGCTGACGGCGGCGCTGACGAAGATTGGCGCAGAGCGTTTTGGCGGCGAGTTCAAGGCGTACGACCAGATCGACGCGGCGCCGGAAGAGAAGGCGCGCGGCATCACGATCTCGACGGCGCACGTTGAGTATGAGTCGCCGAACCGCCACTACGCGCACGTTGACTGCCCGGGCCATGCTGACTATGTGAAGAACATGATCACGGGTGCGGCGCAGATGGATGGCGCGATCCTGGTGTGTTCGGCAGCTGACGGCCCGATGCCGCAGACCCGCGAGCACATTCTGCTGGCGCGTCAGGTGGGTGTGCCGTACATCGTGGTGTTCCTGAACAAGGCCGACATGGTGGACGACGCCGAGCTGCTTGAGCTGGTCGAGATGGAAGTGCGCGAGTTGCTGTCGAAGTACAACTTCCCTGGCGACGACACGCCGATCATCCGCGGTTCGGCGCTGAAGGCGCTTGAGGGTGACCAGAGCGAAATCGGCGTGCCGGCGATCATCAAGCTGGTGGAGGCGCTGGACAGCTACATTCCGCAGCCGATGCGCGACGTGGAAAAGCCGTTCCTGATGCCGGTGGAAGACGTGTTCTCGATTTCGGGACGCGGCACGGTGGTGACGGGACGCATTGAGCGTGGCGTGATCAAGGTGGGCGAGGAAATCGAGATTGTCGGTATTCGTCCGACGGTGAAGACGACGGTGACGGGCGTTGAGATGTTCCGCAAGCTGCTGGATCGTGGCGAGGCGGGCGACAACGCGGGTCTGCTGCTGCGCGGCACCAAGCGCGACGACGTGGAGCGCGGCCAGGTGCTGTGCAAGCCGGGTTCACAGACCCCGCACACGGAGTTCGAGGCTGAGGTGTACGTGCTGTCGAAGGAAGAAGGCGGTCGTCATACGCCGTTCTTCAAGGGTTACCGCCCGCAGTTCTATTTCCGCACGACGGACGTGACTGGCGCCTGCCAGCTGCCGGAAGGCGTGGAGATGGTGATGCCGGGTGACAACGTGAAGATGGTGGTGACGCTGATTGCGCCGATCGCCATGGATGAAGGTCTTCGTTTTGCGATTCGCGAAGGTGGCCGCACCGTCGGCGCCGGCGTCGTCGCAAAGGTCATCAAGTAACTACAACCGTACGAGCGAAGCGGGGTGTGCGCGCCCTGCTTACCGTGAAATGAGGAATGGCAATGGCTGACCAGAAGATTCGAATCCGCCTCAAGGCTTACGATCATCGCCTGATCGACAAGTCCGCAAGCGAGATCGTGGAAACCGCGAAGCGTACCGGTGCCCAGGTGCATGGTCCGATTCCGCTTCCGACCAAGATCGAGCGTTACACCATTCTGGTGTCGCCGCATGCCGACAAGGATGCGCGGGACCAGTACGAGACACGCACACACAAACGTGTGCTGGATATCGTTGATCCCAACGATAAGACAGTAGACGCGCTGATGAAGCTTGACCTCGCCGCTGGCGTGGATGTCCAAATCAAGCTGTATTAAAGCGCCGGAATAGGACAGAGAAATGAGTATCGGGTTGGTTGGCCGCAAATGCGGAATGACAAGAGTCTTCACCCCAGCGGGTGAGTCGGTGCCGGTGACGCTGATCGAGGCGTCGCCAAATCGCATCACGCAGGTGAAGACGAAAGAAACGGATGGCTACACCGCCATCCAGGTGACTGCGGGCAAGAAGCGTGCCGCGCTGGTGACTAAGCCGTTGGGCGGGCACTACGCCAAGGCCAAGGTCGAAGCCGGTCGTGGTCTGTGGGAGTTCCGGGTTGCCGAAACAGAAATTGGCAACTATTCGGTCGGCTCCGAGTTGGCTGCTGCTGACGTCTTCAAGGTCGGTCAGATCGTGGACGTTGCCGGCGTTACCAAGGGCAAGGGCTTTCAGGGCACCATCAAGCGCTGGAACTTCACCATGGGCGACGCTACCCACGGTAACTCGCTGTCGCATCGCTCGCCGGGCTCCATCGGACAACGGCAGACGCCGGGCCGCGTGTTTCCGGGCAAAAAGATGTCGGGACACATGGGTTCAGTGAACCGTACTGCAGTCAATCTTGAGGTTGTGCAGATCGATACCGAACGCAACCTGATTGCGATCAAGGGCGCGGTTCCGGGTGCCAGTGGCGGAAACGTCATCGTGGTTCCGGCTGCCAAGGCCGCGAAATAAGGATACGGCCATGCAACTGAATCTCATAGACAGCAAGAAATCCGTGGACGTCAACGACGTCATCTTCGGCCGTGAGTTCTGCGAAGACCTGGTCCACCAGGTTGTGACCGCATACCGCAACGCCGGGCGTGCCGGTACCAAGGCGCAGAAATCGCGCGGCGACATGTCTGGTACCACCAAGAAGTTCAAGAAGCAGAAGGGCGGCGGTGCCCGTCACGGCGATTACCGCGCTCCGATATTCGTCGGTGGTGGTGTGACCTTCGCAGCGCGCCCGCGCAGCTTCGAGCAGAAGATCAACCGCAAGATGTATCGCGGTGCAATCGCGACCATACTCTCCGAGCTTCTGCGTCAGGATCGGCTGAAGATTGCCGAGTCGTTTGATCTTGAGGCTCCGAAAACCAAGCTGCTGGCAGCCAAGATGGCGAGCCTCGGCACCGGTCGTACCCTGGTCGTCACGGAGGCGGGTGCTGACAACCTGTTTCTGGCCGCGCGCAATCTGCATCATGTGGCCATCGTGGATGTTGCGGGCATGAGCCCGGTGGATCTGGTGGGTTGCGACAATGTCGTGATGACGCTGGATTCGGTGAAGAAAGTCGAGGAGTGGCTGGCATGAGCAACGAGCGTTTGATGCAGGTGCTGCGCGCCCCTATCGTTTCCGAGAAGACTTCGCGCATCCAGGAAAAATCCAATCAGTTCGTCTTCGAAGTGGCCACAACTGCTACCAAGCAGGACGTGAAGCAGGCCGTGGAAGAGCTGTTCAAAGTCAAAGTGACCGCTGTGAATGTGGTCAATGTCAAGGGCAAGTCCAAAGCATTTCGCGGTCGCCTCGGCGTCCGGGGGGCTCTCCGCAAGGCGTATATCAGCCTGCAGGAAGGCCAGTCGATTGATGTTGTGGCCAAGCCCTGAGGTAAACGAAGATGGCACTGATTACATTTAAGCCGACCTCGCCAGGACGCCGCCAGATGGTGCGCGTGTCCACGCCTGGTTTGCACAAGGGTGGACCGCTGCAGTCGCTGGTTGAGTCGCAGAGCAACACCGGCGGTCGAAACCATTATGGCCGCATCACCACGCGCCACAAGGGCGGCGGCCACAAGCAGAACTACCGCCTGATCGACTTCAAGCGCGACAAGGAAGGCATCGCCTGCCGCGTCGAGCGCGTTGAATATGATCCGAATCGCACCGCCCATATCGCCCTCGTCTGCTATGCCGATGGTGAGCGTCGCTACATCATCTCGCCCAAGGGCCTGAAGGTGGGTGACCAGTTGATTGCCGGCAAGGACGCTCCGATCAAGGTCGGCAACTCTCTGCCGCTGAACAATATCCCGGTCGGTACATCGGTGCATTGCATCGAGATGCGTCCAGGCAAGGGCGCCCAGATCGCCCGTAGTGCCGGTGCGTCGGCACAGTTGATCGCCCGCGAACACGGATACGCTACGCTGCGTCTGCGCTCCGGCGAAATGCGCAAGGTTCCGACTGATTGCCGCGCGACGATTGGCGAAGTCGGCAACGGCGAGCATGGTCTGCGCAAGATCGGCAAGGCCGGCGCCCAGCGCTGGCGCGGTATTCGTCCGACGGTGCGAGGCGCCGCGATGAACCCGGTCGATCATCCGCATGGAGGTGGTGAGGCCCGCGCCGGTCAGGGTAATCCGCATCCGGTGTCGCCGTGGGGCACGCCAGCCAAGGGTTACAAGACCCGCAAGAACAAGCGCACTCAGCGCTTCATTGTCCGCGATCGCAGGGGTTGATAGGTCATGGCACGTTCACTTAAGAAAGGTCCATTCATCGACCTGCACCTGCTGAAGAAGGTTGAGGCTACCGCCGCTTCCAACAGCAAGCGCCCGATCAAGACTTGGTCGCGCCGCTCGATGATTCTGCCGGAGATGGTTGGTATGACCATCGCCGTTCACAACGGCAAGGCCCATGTACCGGTGCTCGTCAACGAGAACATGGTCGGTCACAAGCTCGGCGAATTTGCTGCCACCCGCACCTTCAAAGGGCACGGCGGCGACAAGAAAGCCGGCGGCAGATAAGGAGAGATGATCATGGAAGCCAAAGCAATTCTGCGCTCCGCGCGCATCTCTCCGATGAAGGCCCGACTGGTCGCTGACCAGGTTCGCGGTCTGCCCGTCGGTCGCGCTACCAATGTTCTGACGTTCTCCAACAAGAAAGCGGCTGCGTTGTTCAAGAAGGTACTGCTGTCGGCTATCGCCAATGCAGAGAACAACCAGGGCGCCGATGTGGATGAACTGAAGGTGGCCCAGGTCTTCGTTGATGAAGGTCCGGTCATGAAGCGTATGCATGCGCGCGCCAAGGGCCGCGGTTCACGTATTTTGAAGCGCACCAGCCACATCACTGTGGTTGTTGGCACCGGCAAGTAAGCGAGGACGACGATGGGTCACAAAGTTCATCCTACGGGTATCCGCCTTGGTATTTCCAAGGATTGGAACTCGAAGTGGTTTGCCAACAAGCGCGAGTTCGCCGGTTTTCTGGCTGCTGATCTGCGCGTTCGTGAACTGCTCCGCGAGAAGCTGGCTCAGGCCGGCGTCTCCAAGATTCACATCGAGCGTCCTGCCAAGAATGCCCGTGTCACCATTCATACGGCGCGTCCGGGTGTGGTGATCGGCAAGAAGGGCGAGGACATCGAGAAGCTGCGCAAAGCGGTTTCCGACCTGATGGGCGTCCCCTCGCACATCAATGTCGTCGAAGTCCGCAAGCCCGAACTCGATGCCCAGCTGGTCGCCGAATCGATTGCTCAGCAACTCGAGCGGCGCATCATGTTCCGCCGGGCAATGAAGCGTTCGGTCGGCAACGCGATGCGACTCGGTGCGCTTGGCATCAAGATCAATGTCGGTGGCCGTCTGAATGGTGCGGAAATCGCGCGTTCGGAATGGTATCGCGAGGGCCGAGTGCCATTGCATACGCTGCGCGCCGACATCGATTACGGATTTGCCCAGGCCAAGACCACCTTCGGCATTATCGGAATCAAGACCTGGATTTACAAAGGCGACGTTTTTGATCTCAGCGCAGTTGCCGCTGAGGCCGCCGCTGAATCCAATGATCGTCCGTCGGGACGAGGTGATCGTGCAGAACGCGCGCCGCGTGGTGATCGCGCTGAGCGCGGTGATCGCGAGCGTCCGGGCAAGGGAGCTTAAGTCATGCTGCAACCCTCACGTACCAAGTATCGAAAGGTCCACAAGGGCCGCAACCGGGGCGTCAGTCAGAATGGCGCGTCGGTGAGCTTTGGTGAATACGGTCTGAAGGCCACGACCCACGGCCACATCACCGCTCGCCAGATCGAGGCCGCTCGTCGTACAATCTCCCGCTTCGTCAAGCGTGGTGGCAAGTTGTGGATCCGTGTTTTTCCGGACAAGCCGATCACCCGTAAGCCGATTGAAGTCCGCATGGGTAGCGGCAAGGGCGGCGTCGAGTTCTGGGTGGCGGTTATTGCACCGGGTCGCGTCATTTATGAAATGGAAGGTGTGCCGGAAGCAACTGCGCGCGAGGCGTTTCGCCTGGCGGCAGCCAAGTTGTCGGTGCAAACCACCTTCGTGACACGTACGGTGCGCTAATGGACATCAAAGAACTGAGAAGCAAGAGTGTGGCCGAGTTGGACAAGCATGTAGGAGAGCTGCGTCGTGAGCAGTTCAACCTGCGCATGCAGCGCGGGACCGGTCAGCTGACGCAGACGCACCAGATCAAGAATGTGCGTCGAGATATCGCGCGTACCAAGATGGTTCTGGGCCAGAAGAACTAAGGACGCCGCCATGACAGAGAAAAAGAAATCGCTCCGTACCGTCGAAGGACGCGTGGTGAGCAACAAGATGACCCAGACCGTGACGGTCCTCCTCGAGCGTCAGATTCAGCATAGCCTTTACGGCAAGCTGCTGCGTCGCTCGACCAAGGTCCATGCACACGACGAGACCAGCCAGTGCAAGGAAGGTGATCTGGTACGCATTGCAGAATGCGCGCCGGTTTCCAAGACCAAGAACTGGCGCGTCGTCGAAATCCTTTCAAGTGCTGGCTAAGCAGGGAGAATCGTCATGATCCAGATGCAAAGCCACCTCGCAGCAGCCGACAACAGCGGCGCTCGCGAACTGATGTGTATCAAGGTGCTCGGCGGCTCCAAGCGTCGTTATGCCGGAATTGGCGACATCATCAAGGTGTCGATCAAGGAAGCGATTCCGCGCGGCAAGGTCAAGAAAGGCGAAGTGTATGACGCCGTTGTTGTCCGGACCCGCAAGGGTGTCCGCCGGCCGGATGGCTCGCTGATCCGCTTCGATGGCAACGCCGCCGTGCTGCTGAATACCAAGCTCGAGCCGATCGGCACGCGCATCTTTGGACCGGTCACGCGCGAACTGCGCAGTGAGCGCTTCATGAAGATCGTGTCGCTTGCGCCTGAAGTGTTGTAAGGAACCGTGCCATGAATCGTATTCGCAAGGGCGATCAGGTCATCCTGAACGCAGGGAAGGACAAGGGCAAGACCGGTGAGGTGCTGCGTGTGTCCGAGAAGGGCATTTACGTGCAGGGACTCAACCTGGTCAAGCGTCATACCAAGCCGAACCCGCAGGCCAATCAGCCTGGCGGAATCGTCGAGCGCGAGGCGCCTGTGCACCAGTCCAATGTGATGTTGCTGAACTCAGCTTCCGGAAAGGGCGAGCGCGTCAGTTTCAAGACGCTCGAAGGCGGCCGCAAGGTCCGCACCTTCCGCAAGTCTGGTGAAGTTGTAGACGCGTGAGGCCAGGACAATGACTACCCGATTTGAAAAACACTATAAAGAAGTCGTCGTTCCGGCCTTGACCGAGCGCTTTGGCTACAAGAACCCGATGCAGGTGCCGCGACTCTCCAAGATCACGCTGAACATGGGCGTGGGTGAGGCAGCCGCCAACAAGAAGGTGCTTGAGCATGCGCTTGACGACATGACCAAGATCGCCGGCCAGAAGCCCGTTGCGACCAAGGCGCGCGTTTCGGTTGCGACCTTCAAGATCCGTGATGGCTGGCCGATCGGTTGCAAGGTCACTTTGCGCCGTGCCCAGATGTTCGAGTTCCTGGATCGTCTGATCACCATTGCCCTGCCACGAGTCCGCGACTTCCGCGGCGTCAGTGGTCGTGCCTTCGACGGTCGCGGCAACTTCAACTTTGGTATCAAGGAACAGATCATCTTTCCTGAAATCAACTTTGACGCCATCGACGCCCTGCGCGGCATGGACATCGCGATCACCACGACCGCGAAGTCTGATGGCGAGGCGAAGGCCTTGCTCGAAGGCTTCAGCTTTCCCTTCCGTAACTAAGTACGAGAATCGATTCCAATGGCCAAGACTTCAATGGTGAATCGCGACATCAAGCGCGCGAAAACCGTTAAGAAATATGCTGCCAAGCGCGCTGAACTGAAGCGCAAAGTGGTGGACCAGAAACTCTCGTATGACGAGCGGGCGCAAGCTCAGGCGAGTCTGCAGAAACTCCCGCGTGACGCGAGCCCCTCGCGTGTGCGCAACCGTTGCGAGCTGTCCGGACGTCCGCGTGGCGTCTACAGCAAGTTCGGTTTGGGGCGCAACAAGTTGCGCGAAGCCACCATGCGCGGTGACGTGCCGGGTCTGCGCAAGGCAAGCTGGTAAACAATTCACTCAACGTGCCGGATATCGGTGCACTCTCACGGAGCAATCCTCATGAGCATGACTGATCCTATCGCTGACATGTTCACCCGCATCCGCAACGGCCAGGCCGTTGGCAAGGTGTCGGTGAAGATGGGAGCGTCCAAGGTCAAATTCGCCATCGCCAATGTTCTCAAGGCCGAGGGCTACATCAACGACGTCAATGTACGTGACGTCGATGGCAAGAAAGAGCTGGAAATCGCCCTTCGGTACTACCAGGGCAAGCCGGCGATCGAGCGCCTGCAGCGCGTCAGCCGTCCCGGCCTGCGCGCCTATCGCGGCAAGGATGCTCTGCCCAAGGTTATGGGCGGTCTCGGTGTGTCCATCGTCTCCACTTCCTCAGGCATCATGACGGATGGCCAGGCCCGCTCCAAGGGTCTCGGCGGTGAAGTCATTTGTCTCGTCGCCTAAGGAGTATTCCATGTCACGAGTAGCTAAAAAGCCAGTTGCGCTGGGTGCTGGGGTCGAATGCACGGTTTCCGGGTCCACGGTCGCAGTGAAGGGCCCCAAGGGCCAACTGCAGATGCCGATTCCGAAGGACGTCAGCATCAAGGTCGAAAACGGTGTTGTCCTGTTGAGCCCGACCGGTTCCAGCGCGGCAATGGCGGGCACGATGCGCGCCTTGGTCAGCAACATGGTAACCGGTGTGACTACCGGGTACGTACGCAAGCTTGAGCTGGTTGGCGTTGGCTATCGCGCTGCGATGGCTGGCAAGGATCTCAATCTTTCGCTCGGTTTTTCGCACCCGGTAGTGTTCAAGGCGCCGGAAGGTGTGACGCTTGAGACACCGACCCAGACCGAAATCCTGATCAAGGGTGCTGACAAACAGCGCGTTGGTGAGGCTGCGGCCAAGATTCGCTCGTTCCGTTCACCTGAGCCGTACAAGGGCAAGGGCGTACGTTATTCGGGCGAGAAGATCACGCTGAAAGAAGCCAAGAAAGCTTAATTCAGGCGCCAAGACAGAGGAATGCAATCATGATGGAAAAGAACCAGTCCCGTCTGCGCCGAGCCAAGGCCACCCGAGCGCGTATCCGCAAGCTCAATGTGGCCCGGCTTACCGTGCATCGTTCCGGGCAGCATATCTACGCCCAGGTCATCGCCGCTTCCGGCGACAAGGTGCTGGCCTCGGCCAATACCCTGCAGGATGGCGTTATCGCCGGCGTGAAGGGCACCAAGAACAAGACCGCAGCAGCCGCTGTGGGTAAGGCAATCGCCGAGCGTGCCAAGGCCGCCGGTGTTGAAAAGGTAGCGTTTGACCGCTCCGGGTTTCTTTATCACGGACGTATCCAGGCGCTTGCCGACGCTGCCCGCGAGGGTGGTTTGCAGTTCTGATCCACTGATGTCAATACAACTCCAAGCGGCCCAGGCCGTAACGATCAAGACTCCGATGGAGTCAGCAAAGGTGATGAATGAGTACAAATGAGCGTGATAACGGCGATGGCCTGCTCGAGAAGCTGATTGCCGTCAATCGTGTCGCCAAGACCGTAAAGGGTGGTCGCCAGATGAGTTTCACGGCTTTGTCCGTGGTGGGCGACGGCGACGGCAAGGTCGGTCTCGGCTATGGCAAGGCGCGCGAAGTGCCTGCAGCGATCGCCAAGGCAATGGATCGTGCCCGCAAGGCCATGGTTTCGGTTTCGTTGAAGAACGGCACCCTGCAGTATGCGATCAAGGCCAACCACGGTGCGGCGCGTGTTTACATGCAGCCTGCGTCCGAGGGTACCGGCGTGATCGCTGGCGGCGCGATGCGCGCCGTGTTCGAGGTTGTCGGCGTCAAGAACGTACTTGCCAAGGCGGTGGGTTCGCGCAATCCGATCAATCTTGTCCGCGCCACCATCAGGGGCCTGCAGCTGATCCAGTCGCCGGCGGATATCGCTGCCAAGCGCGGCAAGAAACTTGAAGATCTGGTGGGAAGCCATGACTAAGTCCAGTGCAAAAGCTGCCACAGCAAAGACCGTAAAGGTTCGCCTGGTCAAGAGCCAGAACAGCTGCCCGGCAATTCATCGTCTCAGCGTCAAGGCGCTTGGCCTCGGCAAGCTCAATTCGGTTTCCGAATTGAAGGACTCGCCGCAGGTTCGTGGCCTGATCAACAAGGTCAACTATCTGGTTCGCGTCGAAGATTGATTCGACCTGTACCGATAACTGGAGATTCTCATGCGGCTCAATACACTTAAACCCGCGCCTGGCGCGCGCACGGAACGCACTCGCGTTGGCCGTGGTATCGGTTCGGGTCTTGGCAAAACTGCCGGTCGCGGCCACAAGGGCTCGTTCGCCCGCGCTGGCAAGGGCAAGATCAAGCCTGGATTCGAGGGCGGCCAGATGCCGCTGCAGCGTCGCCTGCCCAAGGTCGGCTTCCGCTCCAAGCTGAAAGCCAATACCGCCGAAGTTCGTCTGTATCAGCTGGAAAAGCTGTCGGATCTGACCGTTGATTTCGCTGCCCTGCTTGCAGCCGGTCTGGTCGACCCGCGCGCCAAGCGTGCTCGTCTGGTCAAGAAGGGCGAAGTTTCCCGTCCTTACAAGCTGGTCGGGATTGCCACGACCGCGGGCGCCAATGCGGCGATTCTCGCGGCCGGCGGCTCGGTGGAGTAATACGTGGCCAAGCCGATGACATCGCAAGCGGGTGGAGTACTGCCCAGTATTCCGGCGGAACTCAAGCAGCGCCTGTGGTTTGTGCTGCTGGCGTTGATCGTCTTCCGTCTCGGTACCTTTGTCCCCGTTCCCGGCATCAACCCGGAAGCGATGGTCCAGTTGATGGATCGGCAGAAGGGCACCGTGCTGGACATGTTCAACATGTTCTCCGGCGGTGCGCTCGAGCGCATGAGTGTGCTCGCACTGAACGTGATTCCCTACATCTCGGCGTCCATCATCATGCAGTTGATGGCGACGATGGTGCCGACGTTCCAGGCGATGAAGAAAGAGGGTGAATCCGGTCGTCGCAAGATCACCCAGATCACCCGCTACGGCACCGTGGCGCTTGCGATGTTCCAATCGTTTGGCGTCGCCATGGCGCTTCAGGCTCAGACCCTGAACGGTGGCGGCGGAGTCGTCGTGAATCCTGGTGTAGGTTTCATCATCAGTTGCGTAGTGGGTTTGACAGCCGGAACCCTGTTCCTGATGTGGCTGGGTGAACAGATAACGGAGCGCGGTGTCGGCAACGGCATTTCGCTGATCATCTTCGCCGGAATCGTTGCTGGACTACCGAGTGCCCTGATCCAGACCCTGCAGCAGGTGGGTGACGGCCAATTGCCGGCTTTGTCGGCGATACTGATCGCCATCATCGTGGCGCTCACCACCTACTTTGTTGTGTTCATGGAGCGTGGACAGCGCCGTATCACGGTGAATTACGCGCGCAAGATGGGCGGCGCCAATGCCTACAACAACCAGAGCTCTCATCTGCCGCTCAAGATCAATATGTCGGGCGTGATTCCTGCGATCTTCGCATCGTCCTTCATCATGTTCCCGGCGACACTGGCGAGCATGGGCGATCTGGCCAACAACGGTTTGCTGCGACGCTTCTCGGCACTGCTTTCGCCGGGATCGGTGCTGTACATGGTGGTGTTTGCGGCCTTGATCATCGTATTCGCCTTCTTCTACACGGCGATGGTGTTCAATTCCCAGGAAACGGCCGAAAACCTCAAGAAGTCTGGAGCGCTTATTCCGGGTATCCGGCCAGGCAAGGCGACCGCGGACTACATCGATGGTGTGCTGACTCGGCTGACCGGTATCGGCGCCATGTATCTGGTCGCGGTCTGTCTGTTGCCCACCATGCTGCAAACCCGGTTTGGCGTACCGTTCTATTTTGGCGGCACTTCGCTGCTGATCGTGGTGGTGGTGGTCATGGACTTCACCGCCCAGATCCAGGCGCATCTGATGTCACATCAGTATGAAAGCCTGATGAAGAAGGCCAACCTCAAGAGCTACGGCCGCGGCGGACTCGTCCGCTGAGGCCATTCACCCGCACATGATGTGCGGGGCTGCGATCACCGCTCTCGGGGCTTGGCGGTGGTCGTTTAGTGTGTATAATATCCAGTTCCTTACGCCAACAGTTTTGGAGAAGACGCGATGGCGCGTATAGCGGGTGTCAACATCCCGGTCCACAAGCATGCCTGGATCGGTCTAACAAGTATTTTTGGAATCGGTCGCTCGCGATCCCGGAAGATCTGTCTTGTAGCAGGAGTCAATCCTGCCATCAAGGTGAAGGATCTTACCGAGGCCGAGGTCGACAAGCTGCGCCAGGAAGTGCAGAAGTTTATCGTTGAGGGTGATCTGCGCCGCGAAGTCGGTATCAGCATCAAGCGCCTGCAGGATCTCGGTACCTACCGTGGCCTGCGCCATCGTCGTGGTCTCCCGTTGCGCGGTCAGCGCACGCGTACCAATGCGCGTACGCGCAAGGGTCCGCGCAAGGCGATCAAGAAGTAACCTCTTAACGGACCTGCCCTCATGAGCAAGCAAGCATCGTCGGCCAACAAGCCGAAGAAGAAGGTCAAGCGCGTCGTCACTGATGGCATCGTGCACGTGCAAGCCTCCTTCAACAACACCATCGTCACGATCACGGATCGTCAGGGCAATGCCCTGTCGTGGGCCACCTCGGGTGGCGCCGGTTTCCGCGGTTCCCGCAAGTCGACCCCTTTTGCGGCCCAGGTAGCCGCCGAGAAGGCCGGCCGCGCCGCCCAGGAGTACGGACTCAAGAATCTTGAAGTCCGCATCAAGGGACCGGGACCAGGCCGCGAATCCGCCGTTCGTTCACTGAATGCGATCGGCTACAAGATCGGCAACATTATCGACATCACGCCCATCCCGCACAACGGCTGCCGTCCGCCGAAGCGTCGCCGAGTGTAAAGGAAGAGAATCATGGCTCGTTACATTGGACCCAAATGCAAGCTTTCGCGTCGTGAAGGCGCGGATCTCTCCCTCAAGAGCCCGGCGCGGGCGTTGGACTCGAAGTGCAAGCTGGAGCAGAAGCCCGGTCAGCACGGTGTGTCGGCGAAGAAGGCCAAGCTGTCGGACTATGCCGTCCAGCTGCGTGAAAAGCAGAAGGTAAAGCGCATCTACGGCGTGCTTGAGCGCCAGTTCAGCAACTACTACGTCAAGGCTTCGAACATCCGTGGTGCCACCGGCGAAAACCTGCTGCGCCTGCTGGAATCACGTCTCGACAACGTGGTCTATCGGATGGGTTTCGCGGTCACCCGCGCTGCAGCCCGCCAGTTGGTTTCGCACAAGTCGATTCTGGTCAATGGCAAGAGCGTGAACGTTGCCTCCTACCAGGTCAAGACCGGCGATTCGATTGAAGTGGCAGAGCGCGCGCGTGGTCAGATGCGAATCCAGGAAGCGCTGACGCTTTCCCAGGAAATGGACCTGGTGCCGAGTTGGATCGAAGTCGACGCCAAGAAGATGGCGGGTACGTTCAAAGCGGCCCCGGAACGTGCTGACTTGCCCTCGGACATCAATGAGAACTTGATTGTCGAGTTGTACTCGAAGTAACCGGAGAACCCGAATACCATGGCTGCTACGGCTACTAGCGTAATGCGCGCTCGCGGAATTTCGGCCGAGAAAATCGGTCCGAACCGCGCCCGCGTCTTTGTCGAACCGCTTGAACGCGGATTCGGCCACACCCTCGGAAACGCGCTTCGTCGCGTCCTGCTGTCGTCCATTCCGGGCGCGGCGATCACCGAGGTCGAAATTGACAACGTGCTGCACGAGTACACCACGCTCGAGGGTTTGCAGGAGGACGTCATCGACGTACTGCTGAACCTGAAAGACGTGGCGCTGCGCATGCACAGTCACGACGAAACCATGCTGACCCTGAGCAAGAAGGGCCCGGGTGTCGTGACAGCAGGTGACATCAAGGTTGATCACAGCGTCGAAGTGGTGAATCCTGATCACGTCATCTGCACGCTGACCAAGGACACCCAGATCAGCATGCGTCTGCGCATTGCCAAGGGTGTGGGTTACCAGCCGGTGGCTTCGCGTCGTCGCCCCGATGACGAGTCGCGTCCGATTGGTCGCTTGCAGCTGGATGCCAGCTTCAGCCCAATCCGCCGCGTGGCCTATGAAGTCGATAGCGCGCGTGTTGAGCAGCGTACCGATCTGGACAAGCTGATTCTCGACATCGAGACGAATGGCACGGTGGATGCCGAGGACGCGGTTCGCCGCGCCGCTGATATCCTGGCCGACCAGCTCTCCGTGTTCGGTGATTTCACCCGTCGCGATACCGGTGCTGCCAAGCCGGTCGCCTCTGGTGTTGATCCGACCCTGCTGCGTCCGATCGACGATCTGGAACTGACCGTGCGTTCGGCGAACTGTCTGAAGGCCGAGAGCATCTACTACATCGGCGATCTGTGTCAGCGCACCGAAGTTGAGCTGCTGAAAACACCCAACCTCGGCAAGAAGTC
The DNA here is from genome assembly GCA_022843465.1 of Pseudomonadota bacterium. Taxonomy (GTDB): domain Bacteria; phylum Pseudomonadota; class Gammaproteobacteria; order Xanthomonadales; family Ahniellaceae; genus 0-14-3-00-62-12. The sequence goes on from JALHNO010000006.1 coordinate 167,210, forward strand.
GCTCACCGAGATCAAGGAAGTGCTCGCCGCGCGCGGTCTGTCGCTCGGCATGAAACTCGAAAACTGGCCCCCGGCTGGCGTCCAGCACGGCATGCTGGGCTGAGCCCGGTCTGAGCCAATACTCAAGGAACTAGTGTCATGCGCCACATGAAATCGGGTCGTAAACTCAACCGCACCAGCAGCCACCGTGAAGCGATGTTCCGCAACATGGCCAGTTCGCTGTTCCAGCACGAGTTGATCAAGACCACCTTGCCGAAAGCCAAGGAATTGCGTCGCGTTGCCGAGCCGCTGATCACGCTCGCCAAGGTCGACGGCGTCGCCAATCGTCGACTGGCCTTCTCGCGTTTGCGCGACAAGGTCGCCGTCGGCAAGCTGTTCTCCGAGATCGGCCCGCGTTATCGCGAGCGTCCAGGAGGCTATCTGCGCATTCTCAAGTGCGGTTTCCGTGACGGCGATTGCGCACCGATGGCTTTCGTCGAACTGGTGGACCGTCCCGCCAACGGTGAGCTGTCCGACTCTCCGAACTGATCCGAGAGCAAACGGAGTGCGAGAGTAAGTTGGACAAGAACGATATGAGCAAGCGTACCTATACTTGGCGAACTCTCAGTATTCTACTATTGGCAGGTGTTGGAGGTATTGTCGTCGCGTTCTGCAATCTCCGTAGTCGGGATTCCGGCCCTGTTGAGGAGAAATCTGCCAACGACCATGTTGCGCACTCTGCTGGGGAGATTGGTAATGAACCCAGCGCGGGTGAATCGGGTGGCGTCGTGGATTCACCCCTCTCCGGCGGCGTTTCGGACGTTTCACCAGCAAGTCACGTTAGTGAGCTTACTGCTTTGCTGGCGACTCGCAAGAACGTTCTCGTCTCGCTGGGGCGACTAAAGGAACTCGCCCTCGCGGGTGATGATGCGGCAGCGCTTCAGATTTTTGATGACCTGCGGCTGTGCGGCCTGTCTGAGAGTAGAGGCAAAATTCTTGAAGACCTAGCGGTGACATCATTGCCTCCTTTGCAAGATGAAGCAGTTGAGTACGCGGTGACGGCGTCGGAGCAAGATTTTGAAAAGTGCGCCGGGCTCGATTCGACAGAGTTGGCCTCCAAGTTTGATTGGTTAGCTCTTGCCGCGCGCAGGGGGAGCGTAGCCGCGAAATCACAGTTCTATGTCTACGCGCTTGAGCAGTTTGATACGCCCCAGGAATTGGTCGCCAATGCGCAGCGTGTGGATGCTTTAAAGACCGAAGCGATTCGTCACCTAAGTGACGCAGCGGCTGCCGGCAAGCCAGAATCGATGATGGCTCTTTTTGACGAATATCAACGTGGAGTCATTGTTGATCGGAACGCTGAGCTGGCGTACACGTATGCCCGGCTGTTGGAGCGAAGAGGGCTCCTTAAGCCCAACACTTTGGCGTATTTGCATACTCAGATGAGTCAACTGCGGTCTGAGCTGACTGCCGTACAGATTGAGGGCGCCGAGCAGCGATCGGAGGCGCTGTATCGTCGTTGTTGCGGATAGCGGCTGAACATTGAGACAAACTTGGGGAATTCCGTGAAAAAGACACTACTGCTTTTGTTGTTGATGGTCCCAGGGCTAGCTATGGCGGAAAATCATGGCAGCTTTGATTGTGGAAGTGATTGCTTGCTTGGACGGCCGCTCGTCGATCCGGACACATTGGTGTTCATTCAGAGTGTGGCCAACCAGAGTATCAGCGCTTGGCATTCGGGCGACACCATCACCATCTGCAACACCACGACTTGCGCCAGCTACAGGCTTACGTCAGTGGTTGCTGGCCTGACCTCGCTGGCGTTTATTGGGGAGGTTTCGCGCAGTGTCGTCTTTCCGGCCGGGGGTAGTGGAGGTGGTGGCATGCCGCCTGACCTATTCTGGAACGGTGCAGGGTGGTACTTGGGCTATCAGGTTGTTTGTACTGTAGGTGGAGTACGCATTTCGTGCGAAGACGAAACCGACTTTCACTAACGCGGTGCTGAGGAAAGCTTGGAGAGGATTGCCTCTGCCAGCTCCTGCCGGCTTTACGTCAATCGAAACCCCGGGTCGTGAGGCCCGGGGTTTTTCGTTTAGGATGCCGTCGTGACCCTTATGACGATTTTGGTGCATGCGCGTAAGCCGCCAATTTTGACTGGATTGCCCGAGCGCAATGTGGTTGCATCGGGTGACGGTGACTTGATTGCGGTAGTCAGTATGCCCGGTCTCTCTTGCTCAGCAGCGCGGTGTTTCCGTGCGGTGCGCGGCAGGCGACGATGCGCCTTTTCCCGGACTGATGGCTGAATGCTTCACCGTCTGTGGAACGAGCGGGGTTTGACAAGGTCTACAGCAATCCCGGACTGGCGGACTGCCCATTGCTGGTCTAATCAATTCGAACTGGACGGAAATTCATGCAACTCAATCCCTTCAAGCTGTCGTTCCGAGCGCTGATGTTCCTAGGCGCTTCTGCTTGTGCCGCGCTGGTGGCCTATGCCTACTATCTGCAGACAGCGCAGGGGTTGGAACCATGTCCGCTCTGCATCTTCCAGCGGATCGGGTTCATCGCGGCGGGCATCGTCATGCTGCTGGCGGCACTTCACAACCCGCAGCGAGTGGGCCGTCGCATGTACTGCCTGCTGGCCTCGATAGCGACAATTGCTGGGGGCTCGGTGGCCGCGCGACATATCTGGCTGCGGCACTTGCCGCCAGATCAGGTTCCAGACTGTGGGCCTGGTCTTGACTACATGCTCGAAGCATTTCCCTTGGGCAAGACCCTGAAAACGGTATTCACTGGCTCGGGGGAGTGTGCTGCGCCTGACGGCTGGTTGATGCTGGGGCTGGACATGCCAAGCTGGGCGTTGATCGGATTTGTCGGATTGCTGATGTTGAGCATTTTTGCGGGATTCGTGGCCAAGGGAAGGGAAGCAAGCCGATGAGTGATGTTGATCAGTGGTTGCCTGGCAACTGGCAGACCAAGGTTGCCACCCAGCAGCCGAATTACCCCGATGCTGCCGCGCTGGCGCAGGCGACCGGCGCGCTGGGTGGTCTGCCGCCCCTGGTGACATCGTTCGAAATTCTCGCGCTGAAGCGGCTGCTGTCCGAGGCTGCCGAGGGGAAGCGCTTCCTTCTGCAGGGTGGTGATTGTGCAGAGAGCTTTTCCGAGTGCGATTCGGCAACGATCTCCAATCGTCTGAAGGTCCTGCTGCAGATGAGTGTGGTGCTGATTCATGGATTGAAGCTGCCTGTGGTCAGGTTGGGTCGCTTCGCTGGCCAATATGCCAAGCCGCGTTCGGCCGATCTTGAGGAACGTGATGGCGTGACGCTGCCGAGTTATCGCGGTGACATCGTCAACGCCCCGGAGTTCACAGCAGCGGCGCGTGTGCCGGACCCGCAGCGACTCCTTCGCGGGCATGCGCATTCGGCGATGACGATCAATTTTGTCCGGGCACTCATCGACGGCGGATTCGCCGACCTGCATCACCCGGAATATTGGGAACTGGGGTGGATGCAGCACTCGCCACTGCAGGACGAGTACCGCCGCATGGTGGAGGCGATTGGCGAGTCGGTGCGCTTCATGGAGACCCTGGCCGGCGAACCACTGGGCAGCTTTTCCCGCGTTGATTTCTATACCTCGCATGAGGCCCTGGTGCTGCACTACGAAGCGGCACTGACGCGCCAGGTACCGCGCCAGAGCGGATGGTTCAATCTGTCCACGCATTTCCCGTGGATCGGTATGCGTACCGCCCAACTCGACGGCGCCCACATCGAATATTGCCGGGGCATCCGCAATCCAATCGGCTTGAAAGTTGGGCCAAGCGTGACGCCTGATCAACTGCTTCCAGTAATCGATGCGCTCAATCCGGGCAATGAACCGGGTCGCCTGACCCTGATCCATCGTATGGGCGCAGCCAAGATCGGCAGTGCGCTCCTGCCTCTGCTCAATGCAGTACAGCGTGAGGGGCGCAATGTCCTCTGGTGTGCTGATCCCATGCACGGAAATACCGAGAGCACCTCGAATGGATTCAAGACCCGCCGTTTCGAGAACATCCGCAGTGAACTCGATCAGGCCTTCGATATCCATGCTGCGGCAGGTACGCGGCTGGGTGGCGTGCATCTGGAATTGACCGGAGAAAATGTAACCGAGTGCCTGGGTGGTGCCCGCGACTTGACGGAAATCGACCTTGGGCGCGCCTACAAGTCGACCGTGGATCCGCGCCTCAACTATGAGCAGTCGCTTGAGCTTGCGATGTTGATCGTGCGTAAGCGCGGTCCGGGGCGCTGAGTTCGAGCCGGAAAAGCAGACCGCTGCGCTGGGGTTTGTGGGTAGGAAACTGTAGTGCCAGGCGTTGCCGACGCAGCCTCCGGTTCGTCGTCAACGCAATCCGTTTGTTGCGCAGCGGGAGTCGCGATGGAGTCGGATCGACCGGTATTCGATGAAATGGGCTGGCCGCAGGAAGTGCGTCCGCCCTACGCCCTCGTCGATGCCTGGCTGAAGTCTTTGCCGCGCGATCAGCTGGACTTGAAGCGCCGCGAGGCCGAGGTGCTGTTTCGCCGTATCGGTATTACTTTCGCGGTCTACTCCCAGGGCGGCGACCCCGAGCGCCTGATCCCGTTTGATCTGATACCGCGGGTACTCGCCCAGGCCGAATGGCAGCGACTTCGTGCCGGCCTGGAGCAACGTACACGGGCATTGAACGCATTCATCCACGATGTCTATCACGATCGTGAGATCGTCCGGGCCGGACTGGTACCTGAGCGGCTGGTGCTGCACAACGCGCAGTTCCGTCCCGAAATGGCTGGGCTCGATCTTCCTGGTGGAATCTACTCGCACATCGCCGGCATCGATATGGTGCGCACCGGGCCGGACGAGTACTTCGTGCTCGAAGACAATTGCCGAACACCCTCCGGCGTCTCCTACATGATGGAGAACCGCGAAGTGATGCTGCGCCTGTTTCCCGACCTGTTCCGCCAGAATCAAGTGGCGCCGATTGCCCACTATCCGGATGAACTGCTGGCGACGCTGCGCTCGGTGGCGCCGCCCAACTGTCAGGGCGAGCCCCACATCGTGCTGCTGACGCCGGGAATCTACAACAGTGCCTATTATGAGCATGCCTTTCTTGCCGACGAGATGGGCATTGATCTGGTTGAAGGTGCCGATCTGCTGGTGCGCAATGACATCTGCTACATGCGCACCACATCGGGATTGCAGCGGGTTGATGTGATCTATCGGCGCATCGACGACGATTACCTGGATCCCCTGGTGTTCCGTGCCGACTCGACGCTGGGCGTGCCGGGTCTGCACTTCGCCAACCGGGCCGGCAACGTGACCTTGACCAATGCGGTGGGCGCTGGCATTGCTGACGACAAGGCGGTCTATATCCATGTGCCCGAGATGGTGCGCTTCTATCTTGGCGAGGAACCCCTGCTGCGCAATGTGCCAACGCATGACTGCAGTGATCCGCAGCAACTGCGCTATGTGCTGGAACACCTGCACGAGCTCGTGGTCAAGGCAGTACACGGTTCCGGAGGCTATGGCATGCTCGTCGGGCCGCACGCCAGCCGCAGTGAACTCGAGGCCTTTCGAACGCTGCTGAAGGCGCGTCCGCATGAGTACATCGCGCAACCGACCCTCGCACTTTCGACAGTGCCCACCTTTGTCGAGGCTGGAATCGCCCCGCGTCACGTGGATCTCAGGCCGTTCGTGCTGAGCGGCGCCGATCGTGTCCGCGTGGTCCCGGGCGGATTGACACGGGTGGCGCTCAAGGAAGGTTCGCTGGTGGTGAATTCCTCCCAGGGCGGTGGCACCAAGGACACCTGGGTGCTGGAGGACTGATGCTCGCACGTACGGCTGAAAACCTGTTCTGGTTGGCGCGCTACATGGAGCGCGCAGACTATCTTGCGCGCCTGCTGCAGGTAGCTGGACACATGAACTCGGTGCGTGTGGATTCCGATCGCAACAGCGAATGGGAGTCCGCGATCGTGGCTTCGGGATGCCGCGTCGGTTACTTTGCGTCGCATGCCGAGGCTGCCGAATCGCAAGTCATCCAGTATCTGGCGTTCGACCGCGACAATCCCTCATCGATCGCCAACTGTATCGAGATTTCCCGTCGCAACGCACGCGCCGTGCGCACCGCCCTGACCTCGGACATGTGGGAGGCAGTCAACGGGACCTGGCAGGAATTCGCCGGGTTCCAGGACGCCAGTGGCGACCCGGATCGTCTCGCCGCTTTTCTCGATTGGCTGAAAGCACGCGTGCGGCTGTTTCATGGCGTCAGCACCAATGACATGCTGCGTCGCGATGAATACTGTTTCGTGCGCATTGGGCAGTTTCTCGAACGCGCAGACAATACTGCCCGCCTGCTTGATGTGAAGTATCACGTGCGGCTTCCACAGGCGACCGATGTCGGCGGTGTCGTCGACTATTACCAGTGGCTGGCGATCCTGAGGGTCGTCGGTGCGCGCCGTGCCTATCGGGTGCTGTTCAAGGGACAGGTCGAGTCGGTCCATGTTGCCGAGTTGCTGATCAGCCGTACGGAATTTCCGCGATCGCTGGTGTTCTGCTATCGACAGCTTACGCAGCATCTGGATGCGATCCAGGATCAGAGCCCGCAGTTGACTGCCGAGGCCAAGCGCCAGGCGCATTCGCTGTACGCGCAGTTGCGCTTCGCACGCATTGACCACATCATCAGCGGCGGACTGCACGAATATCTGACCAGTATCGTGCAGCAGACTGATGAGCTTGGCAGCCAGATCGCGCGCGGACACCTGTTTCAATCATGAAGCTCAACATTCTGCATCAGACCCGTTACCGTTACGCCGAGGCTGCAAGTCTGATCGTGCAGGCGCTGCGCATGTGGCCCGTCGAGAGTGCCGGGCAGCACTGCCAGTCCTGGCGCGTCGAGGTCGATGGCAGCCTGCTGCAGCCGACTTGTGTGGATGGTTTCGGCAATCGGGTGGCAACCCACAGCGTCGATCGCATGGTCGACACCGTGCTGATCAGTGTGCGTGGAGTGATCGAAACCCGCGACTGCCAGGGCGTTCACGTTGATCCGAATCCCGGCCTGCCCCCTGCGTTCTATGTAGCCAGCACCGAACTGACGGCAGTCAACGCGCAGATCTCGGAATTGGCGCGCGTGGCCTCTGGCCCGGGCGGCGCTCTTGAGCGCATGCATCTCCTTTCCAACGCGGTGCGCGATCGCATCGAATACCGAACCGAGCAGACCGGCGTCGAGACCACCGCGGCCGAGGCTCTGGTGCTCGGCGCAGGTGTCTGTCAGGACCACGCCCAGGTGATGATCAGTGCTGCCAGGAGCCTGGGATTTGCCGCGCGCTACGTCAGTGGCTATCTGTGTCCCGCTGGCGAGGAGGCAGCAGCCAGCCACGCCTGGGCCGAGGTCCATGTCGAGGATCTGGGTTGGGTGGGATTCGATCCGGCCAATCGTCAATGCCCCAATGAGCGCTACGTGCGCATCGCCTGTGGTCGCGACTATCGGGACGCCGCGCCGGTACGCGGTGTGCGCATAGGTGGACTGGCGGAGACGCTGGAGGTCCAGGTCCAGATCGCGGAGTCGATCGGCGCGGCCCAGCAATGATGCAGCCGTTGCGGTGGCACGGACCGATCCACCGTGTCGATGCGCTTGCTAGGATTCCCTGACTGATTGATCGCGCGGGTTGTGCCCGACCCGGCGAAGCGGAGCAGACATGACGTATTGCGTGGGACTCTACCTCGACGAGGGACTGGTGATGCTGGCCGATACCCGCACCAATGCGGGCATGGACAATGTTTCCACCTTCACCAAGCTGCATGTGTTCCACCGCCCTGGGGAGCGCATGATCGCTGCGATGACCGCAGGCAATCTCGCGGTTTCGCAGGCGGTGATCAATCTGATCCAGGAAGGCATTAGCGACCCCGAGACCGGCAAGTTGGAAACCATCCATAGCGTGCCCAGCATGTTCCGCGCCGCGGCCCTGGTCGGCGAGGCGGTGCGTCGCACACACAAGGTGCACGGCGCGGCGATGCGCGAGCAGGACGTCGCCTTCGACGTCGCCGTGCTGCTGGGTGGCCAGTTGGCCGGTCGGACGACACGGCTGTTCCAGATCTATGCCGCCGGAAACTTCATCGAAGCCACCCGTGACACGCCCTTCCTGCAGATCGGCGAGCACAAGTACGGCAAGCCGATCCTGGATCGCGCCGTCAACCGGGCGACCACGCTCGATGATGGCGTCAAACTCGCGCTCATCTCGATGGATTCGACCCTGAGATCCAATCTCAGTGTCGGCATGCCGCTTGATCTGCTGGTGTTTCGCAATGGTCAGCTTGATTCCGCGCAGTCGCATCGAATCTGCGACAGCGATCCGTATTTCCGCATGCTGCGCGAACACTGGTCGCTGGCGCTCAGTCAGGCACATCGGAGAATCCCGGCGCCAAGCTGGATGGAAGCCACACCCGCCGATGCGGATGCCAGCGGCTCGACGTCTGAATGACAGTCGTCGCTCGGGCGCGCAGTCGGCCCAGCGCAGCGATCAGGCCAGAGTCGCAGCTTGGGCTACACTCGCCGCCATCACGGCCTGGAGCGTAGATCGATGACCGAGACCAGTATTCCCGGAGTCTTGCCGCGTTCGGAAGCACGATTCCTGGTGGTGATCGTGCTCGCGGTGCTGCTGTGGTCAGGTATTGCCCCCCATGATCGCCTGACCTGGTTCATGGAGGTGATCTGGGTGATGGTCGGCGTGCCGCTGATCATGCTGACCTGGTCGCGGTTTCCATTGACCCGACTGCTGTGCTGGCTGCTCGCGATCCACGCCATCATCCTGCTGGTCGGCGGCCGCTACACCTATGTCGAGGTGCCGATCGGCAACTGGCTGCGCGACACCTTCGACCTGGCGCGCAACCACTATGACCGCCTGGGTCATTTCGCCCAGGGTTTTGTTCCGGCCATTCTGGCGCGCGAGCTGTTGCTGCGGCGGACGCCGTTGCGTGATGGTGCCTGGTTGTTCTATCTCGTCGCCAGTTGCTGCCTGGCGTTCAGCGCTTTTTTCGAGTTTCTTGAATGGTGGTCTGCGCTGATCATGGGTGGCCGTGCCGAGGCCTTTCTTGCAACCCAGGGCGATATCTGGGACACCCAGTGGGACATGTTTCTGGCGCTGACCGGAGCGGTGCTGGCGCAGTTGCTGCTTGCCCGCGTCCACAGCCGGCAGCTGGGTCTGGCGCGCGGCGGCTGATCGGCCTGAGTTGCGGGCTCAGTCGGCGTCGCGGTGGCCACTGTCCGGCGCAGGCTCGAATTCCCGACGAATCTGGTCACCATGCTGATCAAGCAGCGGCGGTGGCTGGGCTGCTGACAAGGGGGTGCCTGAAAAGCGCACCGGGTTGCCGATCGTCGGCAAGTCCGACTTTTGCGGATGCTTCAGGTGCTGCAGCAATCCACGCGCGCTCACCTGTTCCGATTGCATGACCTGATCGATCGGATTGACCTGCCCACAGGGAATTCCAGCGGCCTCGAACAGGGCATGCCAGTGCCCAAGCGGCCGCTGCTGCAGGCGTGTCTGGATAAGCTCGATCAAGTCCGAACGATGCGCAACCCGGCCTGAATTGCGGACGAATCGTTCGTCATCAGCAAGCTCGGGCAGGCCGATGCTGAAACAGAAACTGCGGAACTGCTGATCATTTCCCACCGCCACCATCAGATGGCCATCGGCGACGGCGAACACCTGGTAGGGCACGATATTCGGGTGCGCATTGCCGCAACGAACGGGATTGGCACCACTCAGCAGTTGGTTCATCGCCTGGTTGGCGAGACTGGCGACCTGGACATCGTAAAGCGCGATATCGATGTGCTGACCGAGGCCGCTGCGCTCGCGGGCGTACAGTGCCGCCAGAATGCTGGCCGCGGCGTACATGCCCGCCCCGAGATCAGCGACCGCGACGCCGGTTTTCATCGGCGCGCCATCGGGCTCTCCGGTCACGCTCATCAGTCCCGCCTCAGCCTGGATCATGGCGTCGTAGCCGGCGCGATGCGCGTTCGGTCCGGTCTGGCCGAAGCCACTGATCGAGCAATAGATCAGTCGCGGGAACAGGGCGTGCAGGCTGGCAAAGTCCAGGCCATAGCGAACCAGGCTGCCGACCTTGAAGTTCTCTACCAGTACGTCGGATTCGGCGAGCATCGAACGGATCAGGTCTTGGTCCTCGGTTCTGGCGATATCCAGGGCGATCGAGCGCTTGCCGCGGTTGCAGGACAGAAAGTACGCCGACTCGCGGGTATCCTGGCCGGATTCATCCTTGAGCCAGGGCGGACCCCATTGGCGGGTGTCGTCGCCGCTGCCGGGGCGCTCGACCTTGATCACATCGGCGCCGAGATCGGCGAAGAACTGGGTCGCCCAGGGGCCGGCCAGGATGCGGGACAAATCAACTACGCGTAGTCCGCTCAATGGCCCCGGCATGGTCCGTTCCTTGATTTCTTCGATGGTGGTCGGCGCAGTCCCGCGCCAGCTGACACCTGATCGCGCTGCCGCTACCTTAGGCAATCAGGGCTGATCGGCTTGCGCCAGCAATCAATCAGCCCGCTGTCTTTCCAGGAGAAAGCGTGCATGGATCGTTCGCTGCTCGAAAACATTACCACCACCGATGGCAAGAGCGCTGCGCGTCTGCTCAGCGAGGAATCCGACGCCCGCATCGCGGAATTGCTGAGTCTGATGCATCCCGGCGCCGCGGTCGAAATCCTCGATCACTTTCCCGACGCCAGACGCCAGAGCATTGCCGCCGCCGCGCCCAAGAATGGCGCGCAACTCTGGCTGCTCGATCATCAGTTCGACGAAGGTTCGGTCGGTCGGTTGATGGAGCGTGCGCTCGCGGTGTTTCGCCCCGAGACCACAGTTCAGCAGGTGATCGATTCGCTGCGCGATCTGATCCGCAACACCTTCGTCGTCTACGTGTTTGTTACCGACAGCGAGGGCAAGCTGGTCGGTGTGGTCGCATTTCGCGAGTTGTTGTTCGCGCGCAAGGATCAGGCGCTTGCCGAGGTGATGATCCGCAGTCCGTTCTCGTTGCGCCCGGAAGCCGAGCTGGTCGATGCCATGCGTGAAGTCGTGACCCGCCACTACCCGGCGTACCCGGTGTGCGATGGCGAGGGTCGCCTGCTCGGTCTGGTGCGCGGTCAGGTGCTGTTCCAGCAGCAGGCGTTCGAGATCTCGGCGCAGGCCGGATCGATGGTCGGTGTCGAGAAGGAAGAGCGCATCAGCACGCCCTGGCTGACCAGCTTCAAGTTCCGGCATCCCTGGCTGCAATTGAATCTGGTCACCGCATTTATCGCGGCCGGCGTGGTCGGCTACTTTCAGGACGCGGTCAATCAGATCGTGCTGCTTGCAGTGTTCTTGCCGGTGCTGTCCGGGCAGTGCAGCAATACTGGCTGCCAGACGCTGGCGGTCACGCTGCGCGGCATGACCCTGGGCGAACTCAAACCGGGTCAGGCCCGCCGCGTCGTATTCAAGGAAGCCTGGCTGGGCTGGTGGAACGGGCTGATCGTCGGTGTCGTGGCTGCGATCGGCATGTACGCGATGGCGACCATGCAGAAGCATCCTGGGGCCTTGACCCTGGCCGGCATCACCGCGTTCTCGATGGCGGTGAGCTGCATGATGTCCGGCGCCGCCGGCAGCCTGATTCCGCTCGGCATGAAGCGCATGGGGGCCGATCCGGCCACCGCCTCAGGCATCTTCCTGAGCACGGCGACCGATGTGGTCAGCATGGGCGTCTTTCTGGGGCTGGCGACCTGGTTGCTGCTGTGATGGCCGCCCGTCGATAGTCAGGCGTTGGGCACAGTCGCGCCGATTTCAGCGCGACCCTGCGAGCGTGTTGCAGTATCGGGGCTGCGCTGCCTATTCGAACCCGTTTTCGAAAATCTGCGGCAGCCCCGACTGCGCCGCGCGGCAGGCCGGTCCGGCGGATTCGAGACGGATATTGTCGATCCACCAGCCGTCACGAACCTGGCTGACATCCGAACTCAGGCGGAAGCGCACGCGTGCGGTCGGCTGATTGTCCAGTTGCGGCAGGGCGATCGATTCGTGCTTCCAGGCGTTGTCGCCGTCGCAGCGAAATACAAAACTGGACCAGTTGGTGCCTGCAGCATTGGTCGCGTATTCGACATGACCAAAATCGTAGGTCGCCTCGGTGACGCAGCGGTGGTCGAATTCCAGGCGCACGCCGTCGAGGCCGGAGAAATCCCGCGCTGGTGAAGTCAGCGACACGTTCGTGTTGTTGCTGTAGTTGCCGGTTGGACTATCGCTCCAGAAGGTCGTACTGGCGCCATTGATGCCGATGCCGGTCTGCGCGCCCCACGGTGCCTGAGCAGTCCAGCCCGGGTTGCTCCCCTGGACGTCATCGACGAAGGCATTGCAGGTCGGCAGCATGTTGATATTGCGCACGCTGGATTGGCCGGCCGTCAGCGTGATGCCGCCGACGGTCTCATCGAGAAATCCAGCTCTGCGCGCGGTGACGCTGACAGTCGCCGGCAGACTGCGATAGCTGTAGCTGCCATCAGCTGCGCTGCTCAGATTGTCGCTGCCGATGCTCAGCGTCGCCACCAGGGGGCTCGAGCTGATCGCATGGCGCACGCTGCCGCTCAGGATTCCGACGCTAGCCGGATCCACCAGGGTGAAAAATGCTGCGTTTGGCGCGCCGGCTGCCGCGGCATCGCTGGCCTGCACATAGAGCAGATGTTTGCCCAGGGCCAGGCCAGTGGTCGACAGAGAACCGCTCACTGCTTCGACGGCGCTGTTGAAGCTGCCGTCAGTGGCCGTCAGTGCCATCGCAACGGCGCCAGCCTGCCAGGGCACCACATCGAAGTAGGCATTGGCCGCCGCGATGTTCTGCGTGGCTTGGGTACCATTGCTGTTGTTGAAGCGACTGTCGTCGGCGACCGCCGTGACCTCGATTGCTTCACCGGGGAACGGCAGATTGGGACTGATCTGGATCGCGCGCGCGTCCGGTCCGGACGGCAGTTGATACGGCGCATGCAGTACGCGCGCGGCGTACTTCAGCATTTCCAGATTGTCGGGAAGGATTTCAGCGTCGAAGTTCGCACAGCTGGCCTGGAAGCTTCCGCCGCCAAGTTCGATCGTCAGCGCGGGCACCCCGAGCGAAGCGTAGGCGTTGTCATCGGATGCGCCGTCGGCGGGCAGGCTGTTGGACTGTTCGGGGCTGTAGCCATTGAACCAGGCCAGGCGGCGTCCGAGCGTGACCAGTTCGGTGTTGTTGCCGGTGGCGGGATTGCCGGGTCCGCCGGTCATGCCCCAGGGCCATAGCACCAGGTTTGCCACGCTGTGGATGTCCATGAACATGCCACGCGTATCCATCGCAGCCGGCGTCGTCAGATCACTGGTGGAGGGCGCGCCAGGGCGGCGATCGGGAAAGATGCTGGTGATGTAATTGACGATCGCCTGGTTCTCGGGCTCGGAACCTGCGCTCAGGCCGCGATAGGTTTCAGCGGTCGTCGATCCGGACGAGCCACCAAACGCGCCCCAGCCAAACGGGTAGTTGCGATTCAGGTCGACCCCGATTTGAGTCCCTGAACCGGCGCCTTGAAAATGTCGATTTTTTCGCTGATTCGTGTTGACGGTTTCGATGTACAGCCGCCCATCGGGATTGGCCTGCAGCAGCAGATGGAACTCGTTGTGGTCTACCAGCCAGGTCGCATTCGGGTCGCTGCCGTAGTTTTCCAGCAGCCAGCGCGCGAACGCCGTGTTGAGCGGTGCCGTGGCGAATTCGCGGGCGTGCACGGCACTCATCGCAAATAATTTGGGCTTGTCCGCAACGATGGCCGAATTGGTGATCTTCAGTACGAACATGTCGAAGCCGGGGTTGCCGCCGGCATCGATCTTCTCCCAGCTGTCGCCGATATCGAGCTTGCTGGCAAGGGTGGGATAACTCGCGACCAGACTGTCCATCAGGGCATAGGTTTCCGCTACGGTCGGGTAGCAGGGGAAGCCCGGGATCGTCTTGGCCAGCATCGCATCGCGCTGGGCGAGTTCGGCAGAGTGGACGCTGTCGAAGCGGGCGCGAATGCCCTGCTTGCCGATCCAGGCCCAGTCTTCGTCGCTGGCTTCGAGGATCATGTCGCCGGTTTTCTGGTCGCGTATGTAGTGATCGAATCGCTGACCCAACAGTTGCCGCTCGTGGTCTGATTGCGGGTTGACCCGGATTGCGATGTTGGCGGCGAGCACTTGGCCACAGAGGCTGGACACAGCAAACATCAAGGCAAGGCGAGGCAAGCGCGTCGTGAGTCGTGAGGGCATGCGAGGATCCGTGACAGGGTTCAATCGCGCATTCTAACGGCGAATACCGGGTCGCGCTGCTTAGGCTCCAGTCGGTGATCGCAGACATCGGGTACAGCGACCATCTGCGGATGTTGCGCTGCGGCGTGCTGTTGCGCTGCCCTCGCCTAGAATGCACGAGCCTCGGCTCCGGCCGCGAGGGGAGGGCAACCCGCCTGTGATCTCTGATCACGGCGGGTTTTTTCTTTGCGGTCCGGCCGCGTATTGGGATCGCTGCGACTTGGTTCCGGATCCTTGCCATCTGCGAAACTGGTCGCATGCAAAAACGCCAAATTTCCGCAGCCACCCATCCCGATCTCGACACCTGGCTCGATGAACAGGTGACGCAATTCCGCGTCCGCGCCGAACTCGCGCCCGTCGATCCGCGATCAAGTGATCGCGACGTCCAGCTGCTGCGGCATGCCTTTTTGGCCAGCAGTTTTTTCGCCGAGGAGGCCCGCCGGCGACCGCTTGAGATCGCCAAGTTGCTGGCAGCGCCTGCACAGTTGCCCGAGTGGCAGGCGCAGGCCGATGAAGCAGTGGAAGCCTTTGCCCTGCGACTGCGGAAATTCCGTCGGCTCTGCAGTGTCGCGCTGATCCTGCGTGATCTTGCCGGTATCGATGCAGTGGCAGACACCTTGCGGCTGTCCAGTCGTATCGCCGAAACCTGTATCGCCGCGGCGCTTGCCCAGGCAGAAGTCCAGCTGGCACAGAGATTCGGCGTACCGCGTTCCCACGAAGGTGTGATCCAGCAGTTGGTCGTGATCGCGATGGGCAAGCTCGGTGGCGGTGAATTGAATTTCTCCTCCGATGTCGATCTGATTCTGGCGTTTCCGGAGTCGGGCCACAGCGATGGCGCGCGCGCGCTGGACAACGAGGAATATTTCACGCGACTGGGTCAGCGTCTGGCGCAACTGCTCGCGGATGTCAGTGATGAAGGGCTGGTGCTGCGCGTCGACTACCGGCTGCGCCCCTACGGCAACTCCGGTCGGGTTGCACTCTCGTTCACTGCGATGGAACAGTACTACCAGCGCGAGGGCCGGGACTGGGAACGCTATGCCTGGATCAAGGCGCGACCGGTCGCCGGTGACCTGGAGGCCGGTCGCCGGCTGATCGAGATGCTGCGGCCGTTCGTGTATCGACGCTATCTCGATTTCACCGCGATCGAGGGCCTGCGCGATCTCAAGGGCCGGATCGATCTCGAGGTCGATCGCCAGGACCTGGCGGAGAATCTGAAACTGGGGCCGGGCGGCATCCGTGAGCTCGAATTTGCCGTGCAACTGGCGCAGTTGATCCGCGGTGGCCGTGAGGTTGCGCTGCGCTGCCCGGGCTTTCTGGACGCACTGGCCGCATTGCAGGGCGGCGGCCAGTTCGAGACGGAAATGGCGGTCCGGGTGCGCACGCTTTACCTGTTTCTCCGACATATCGAGAACCGGGTGCAGATGTATGCGGACGAGCAGACGCACGCCCTGCCCGGTGATCCGGAGGATGCGCTGCGGGTCGCGCTCGCCCTCGGCTTTCCAGATCTGCCGGCACTGCAGCTGGTGATCGATGAGGTACGCGGTGAAGTGCAGGAACTGTTCACGCAGACACTGGACGCTCCGGATCGTCCCCGGCGCGTGGACTCGGGTGGACCGGAGGGTGCGGCGAGTCTGGATCTGCCGCAGTTCTCGGCAGAAGTCCAGGAGGCGACCACCCTGCTGCTGAACAGTCTGCCGGTGCGTCGCCTGGATGCGCGGGCGCGCAAGCGCTTCGAGCGCGCCCTGCCGTTGTTGATGCTGGCGGCGCGCAAGACCAAGGCACCCGATACCGCCGCGCTGCGCCTGCAACGTTTGCTGCATGCCATCGCGGGGCGACCGAGTTATCTGGCCTTGCTGGCGGAACGACGCGGTGCCCGCGAGCGCGTGGCCCATGTCTTCTCTCGCAGCGCGTTTCTGGCCGAGCGGGTGATCGCGCATCCCCTGCTGCTGGATGATCTGCTCGATTCGCGTGTGGATGCCGAAGTCATGCAGCCGGCTGACCTGGATCGGCTGTTCACCGCCAGCCTGGCGCGGGTTACCTCGGGCGATCCGGAGCTGGAACTCGCCGCCCTCCACGAGGCGCGCCAGAGCGCCGTGTTCCGTACCGCGCTGGCCTGGTCGAATCGGCGGCAGACCGCAGGTTTCACCGCTGCCATGCTGGCTGAAATTGCCGAGCGCTGCGTGACCCGGGTGCTGGCGTTGGCGCGTCGCGATCTGGAACTGATGCATGGGGATTTTCCGGAAGGACTGCTGGTGCTTGCGTATGGGAGCTTTGGTGGCGGCGAACTTGGCTTCGGCTCGGACCTGGATCTGGTATTCGTGTTCGATCCGGATGTTGCCAATACGCTGAGTACGGGCGCCCGTGCGCTTGAGGGTGGCCGCTACGTGGCGCGGCTTTCGCAGCGCGTATTGCACTGGCTGAGTACGCCCACGCATGCCGGACCGTTGTTCGAGACCGATGTCCGTCTGCGCCCCGACGGCGCCAAGGGCTTGCTGGTTTCTCCGCTGAGCGGCTTTCGCGAGTATCAATTGCAGCGCGCCTGGGTGTGGGAACATCAGGCTCTGGTCCGCGCACGCGCGGTGGCCGGTCCGGCCCGGCTTGCGGAAGAATTCCGTGCGGTCCGTGATGAAGTGCTGCGACGCGAACGCAAGCTTGATGAGGTCCAGTCCGAGGTCGGCCGCATGCGCAGCCGCTGGCGCCAGGAGCTCGATCGCAGCAGCACCACGCTGTTCGATATCAAGCAGGGCCGCGGCGGTCTCGTCGATATCGAGTTTCTGTTGCAGGGACTGGTGCTGGCGCATGCGCAGCGTCTGCCCGAGTTGACGATGACCGGCTCCAGCGCGCGTCTGATCGACAGCCTGGCCGCCTGCGGACTGATCGCAGCGGATGCTGCCGATCTGTTGCTGCGTGCCCACGAACACTGGTTGGGCCGGGCGCTTGACTGTGCCCTTGATGCTTCGCCGCGTGTGCTGGTGCGCGATGCCCAGACCGATCAGCTGGCGGCGCAGGTGTACGCCCTGTTCGAGCGGTCAGGGTTTGCCGATCGGCCTTCAGGAAGTTCAGAATAGGTCAGTAGTGGCGACGGTTCCCCGGTCAGCGTCGCATGCCGGCAGGCGAGTTGCAGGTGGCCAGACCCAACGTAGTGCGGCGACGAGTCCGGCAACGTGTTCGCAGGATGCTCAGCCGCGTCCCGAGTCGCGCCAGAGCTGAAGTACACGCTGCGCGGTTTCCGCCGTCTCATTGAGACCTGGTCGCGGCGCGGCTGGGTCAGACCAGTCGGACAGCAGCTGGCGCTGGCGCAGTGCTGCGTCGAACAGACCGAGTTTTCCCTGTGGCGGTGCCAGTGCAAAGCTGACCACAGAGACACCGACGGCACAGGCCTCGCTCAGCATGTTCACCGAATCGGCAGTGACGACAATGCGATCGGAACAGGCGAGCGCCGCGCGGTAGGGATTGGCGCCGTCGCGGGCATCGATCCACACGCGCGCGTCCAGCGACTGTCCGAGTGCGCGCAGTTGCGGCTGCCAGGGCGCAGGTGTGCGCCGTGAACCGCACAGCAGGATGCTGCCACCCTCACGACGGCGCAAGGCCCGCAATTTTTCTGCCAGCGCTGCAATCGAATCCGGATCGAGCGGCGCATCGCGATGCGGTCCGCCGATCATCACGCTGGTCAGTGGCCGGTCCAGTTGTGCGATCAGTGGCATCGACTGGCGGGCGGTATGCAGCCAGGCCGCATTGACAGCATTGAGTGCACCGATGGTGCTCAGCACATTGCCGCCGCGCAGGGCATCGTGTGCCGGCGTGATCACCACATCGAACTCAGCCGGATCGATGCGCGGATCGAGAATCTGTACGGTGAATACGCTGCCGTTGGCGCCGCGTTTGAGCGCGCGCAGTGCAAGTGCTGACTGGCGTCCGCAACCGATCGCGATATCGGGCCAGCCGGCTTCCTCGGGCAGAGGCAGTCGCGCCAGGGCGCCTGGCACGCCGCGTGGCGAAGTCCAGCGCCAGGGCGCCGGAAAGCGCAGCCGGACATGGTGCGCCGCGCCGCCCATCGCAGCGGCGAGCGCGTCAGCCTGGTGGAAATTGCCGGCGCGTTCGTCGGTAAGGGTCCAGATTCTGGGGCTCGAAGGACGATCCATGAACCGAAGGGTAGCGCGCACCGGCACGCTCCGGGAGTGAGCACAGCCCGACCGGATGCGGCGCCGGCGCATGCTGATGCGCTAAGGTTGCGCCGCGTCCGCCGGCGGCTTGCGAACCTGCATGCCGGGTTTGCAGCGCTGGCGCTGCCGCGATTCCCCTTCATTCGTTAGGCTTCCGACCCATGAATACACCCCTCGACAGCGCCGCGCTCGATCAGCTTTTCCTGGAGGCGCGCACATTTTCTGCGAACCCCGACCCCTGGCAGCCGCGCACGGTCCCGGAGGATCTGCTGCGTCAGGTCTGGGATCTCGCCCGTATGGGTCCGACTGCATCCAACTGTCTGCCGGCGCGTATCGCCTTCGTCCGCAGTGGCGAGGCCAAGGCGCGGCTGGCGCCCCTGCTCGATGAGGGCAATCGCCCGAAGACGCTGGCGGCACCGGTGACCGCGATCCTGGCGATGGACATGAAGTTCTATGAACTGCTGCCAAGACTGTTTCCACACGTCGACGCCCGTGCCTGGTTCGCCGACAAGACCGAGGCCGAGCTGTTGCCGGTGACCCTGCGCAACAGCAGCCTGCAGGGTGCCTATCTGATCCTGGCGGCGCGGGCTCTGGGGCTGGACTGCGCACCGATGTCCGGCTTTGACAGCAAGGGCATTGATGCCGAGTTTTTCCCGGGAACTTCCTGGCGTTCGAATTTTCTGATCAATATCGGGTATGGCCGCCGCGAGACCCTGCGTCCGCGCGGACCGCGCCTGGCGTTTGACGAAGCCTGCCAGCTGTTGTGATCGACTGTCCAACCATCCATGACCTGCACCGGAGCCATCCCATGAAGCTTTTGCGTATCGCCCCCCTCGCCTTGATTGCCGCCTCTGTGCCCGCGTTTTCGGCCGAGCCCTACGCCTTTGATGCTGCCCACACCAGCATCAGTTACTCGATCGAGCATATGGGCCTTTCGGAGATGCATGGCGTGTTCCGCAAGTTCGATGGTGCCCTGATGCTCGATACCGCCGATCTTTCGAAGTCGTCGGTCTCGGTCAAGATCGATGCCGCCAGCATCGATACCGGCGTCGACAAGCTCGACGAACATCTGCGGGCGCCCGATTTTTTCGACGTAGCCAAGTATCCGCAGATCAGTTTCACCAGCACCACCGTGGAGCCGACTGGCGCCAACAGCTTCAAGTTGACGGGTGATCTCACCCTGCACGGCGTGACCAAGTCGGTCACGCTCGACGCCACCATGCGCACGATCGCCTCGCATCCGTTCCGCAAGGTGCCGGCGGCTGGTTTCCGCGCGACCGGAACGCTGAATCGCTCTGATTTCGGCATCGTCACCTATCCAGGTGCGCTGGGTGAAGTGGTGAAGATCCGGATCGATACCGAAACGGTGCAGAGTGCGCCGGCGCCGGCAGCAAAGCCGGATGCCGAGGGCTGAGGCAGGGCCCCACCCGCTGAGGTCGCGGCGTGCTGCCGCGACCGGATACCTCGAAGCGGGAGCGAACCCGCCCGAATGACCGCGCCTCTGGCCGCGGTCATCGGCTAAACTGGGCGCCTGCATTCTGGAGCTTCCATGTCGCGTCCCGATCCGGCCACTGAAAATCTGAAACCTGCCAACGCCGAGCGCGCGCAGAGCGTGTCGGCAGCGGATATGCCGTTGAGCTGCCCGACACCGTCCATGCATCTATGGAATTCCCACCCGCGCGTGTATCTGCCGATCGAACAGGGCGGCGAAGCGCGTTGTCCGTATTGCGGCACGCTGTTCCAGTGGACCCGCTGAGTCCGTCGAAGTCCTGGCGCACAAGCCGCTGAACGCCGTGCCGGCCGTGGCGAAACCCTATACCGTTGTGCAACTGCTGCCGGCGCTCGAGTCCGGTGGCGTCGAGCGGGCGGTACTCGAAATCGCCGAGGCACTGGTGCGTGCCGGCCATCGCGCGATTGTGGTGTCCGCGGGTGGTCGCCTGGTTCCCGACTTGCAGCGCCTCGGCGCTCGGCACATCACGCTGGCGATCGGCGACAAGTCGTTGCTGGCGCTGCGTCATCTCGCGGCGCTGCGCCGAATCCTGCGTGACGCCGATATCGTGCATGCACGATCGCGCCTTCCGGCCTGGCTGGGTTGGCTGGCCTGGAAGTCACTGGCGAGTCGCAGGCCGCGCTGGGTCACCACCGTTCATGGCCTGAACACGCCGGGCTTCTACAGTTCGATCATGGTGCGCGGTGAACGGGTGATCGCGGTTTCACGCACGGTACGTGACTACCTGCTGCAGCACTATCCACGCCTGGATGCCGACCGGATCCGGCTGATTGCACGTGGCATGGACCCGCAGCGGTTTCCGTCCGGCCATCGTGCCGCCGGGGATTGGCGCGGCGCGTTCGAGCGCGACTATCCGGAGTCGGCAGGAAAAACCTGGATCTGCCTGCCCGGTCGCGGCACCCGGCTCAAGGGTCATGACGATGCCTTGCAGCTGCTGGCGGGTCTGCGCGCCCGTGGCGAGAACGTCTGCCTGATTCTGCTCGGCGCGGCGCAGGCAGGACGTGAGGTCTATCTGGATGCACTGCGGGTCCGTGCCGCCGAACTCCAGCTGTCTGCGCATCTGGTGATCACACCGCCGCGCGCGGATGTCTGCGATGTGATGAGCGAGTCCGCACTCGTACTGCAGCTTTCGCGCAAGCCCGAAGCCTTTGGCCGCACGGTCGTCGAGGCACTGCATATGGGCGTACCGGTGCTGGGCTGGGCGCACGGTGGGGTTGGCGAGTTGCTGGCCGAGTTGTATCCGGAGGGCGCAGTCAGGCTGGGCGATCATTCCGCGCTGCTGCAGCGGGCACTCGGCCTGTTGCAGGCGCCGACCGTTCCGGCGCCATTTGCCGGCTACCGGATCGAGCAGATGCAGGCTGCGACCCTGGCGGTCTATCAGGAACTGCTGGACGAGGTGGCGCCTTGAACAGATGGCAGGCACACTGGCGCTGGCTGATCCTGCTGAGCTACCTGGCCCTGCTGCCCTTTGGCAGTCTGTGCGAGCTGCCGATGCTCGTCGCCGCCCTGGTGGGGCTGGTCGACGCCATGAGATTGCGCTCACGGTTGATTGCCTCAGGTTCGGGCGGCTGGATCGGCCTGCTGTTTCTGGCCTACTGGCTGCCGGAGCTGGTTTCCGCCCTGGACAGCGTGGCGCCCGCCAAGAGCTGGCTCGAAGTCTTGGCCGATCTCCGCCTGCTGCCGTTTGCCTGGTTTGTGGCAGTGGCTTTGCGGGATGCGCCTGCGCGCCAGCACTTGCTGACAGGTAGCGCGCTTGTGGTGGCCATCTGGAGCATCGATGCCCTGGTCCAGGCGGCCACCGGTTACGGTCTCGGTGGGGCGATGGCCAGCGATCGGGTCAGTGGCATTTTCAGCGATGACAACCTGAAGCTGGGACCGGTGCTCGCGACCTTCGCGCCGCTGCTGCTGTACCCGGTCTGGCTGCGCTGGCGCTGGCCGGGGCTTGGTCTGGTCTGGTGCCTGCTCGGGATTGCCATCCTGCTGGCTGGCGCCCGGGCAGCGTGGCTGAGCTACGCGATCGTCACCGTGATCATGCTCTGGCGCAGTGCCGGCTCGCCACGCAAGTTTCTCGCCTTGGGTCTGGCCGCTGGCCTGATCGGCGTGCTGGCTCTTGGTTCGGTGTATCTGGGCTCGGAACGTGTGCAGGCGCGTGTGCAGCGCACTCTGCAGGCGTTCGATGGGACCAGGAGCGGGCTGGATGAAGCACTCGCAATGCGCCTGCCGATCTGGAGCGTTTCGATGCGCATGGCCAAGGACAATCCGGTCAATGGCGTTGGCGTGCGCGCCTTCCGTTATGCCTATCCCGACTATGCGCGCGCTGATGATGTCTGGCTCAGCATTGAACCCGGGCGGGGCGCCTTGCACGCGCATCAGATCGTGCTGGAGATCTGGACCGAGACCGGCCTGATCGGTCTGGCGTGCTGGCTCTTTGGCCTGATCTTTCTGCTCGGGCGCTGGCGTGGTGCGTCAGTGCCAGATCGCGCAGCGGCCTGGCCCTGGGGCGCAGCCCTGGTGTCGATGTGCTTTCCGCTGAACACCCATCTGGCGTTCTACTCGAATTTCTGGGGCGGCCTGTTCTGGTGTCTGCTGGCGATCTTTGTCGCCCAGCTTTCGACTGTGGACACGGCCACGTCAGGCGAGCGTTGAGTGCCGAGGTTTCGCTCCGGGAACAGAGCAGACTCAATCTGCCGTCTTGTCGCGGGATTCGCGCAGCAGACTGACCGCCATGCTGGCGATGACTGCCGCGCCAACTACCAGTAAAGCCCACAGCGCCCAGCGCCGGTAGGGCAGGGGTTCCGGAGGAGGCCGCAGTGCTGCGTGTCCCCGCAGGGTTTCGCGGGCACCGATGCGTAGTTCGGGCGGTGACCAATCCCTGCCCAGACGCTCGCGCAGCTGAATGATGACCGGTTCAACCGGATAGCTGGGACGGTAGGCGCTGCGATGTCCGGCGAGCAGGAAGAACGGCTCATCGCCGCCATTGAGCACGACGAAGCGATCCGGCTGGTAGTACATCCGCAGCACCGGTGCGACCGCCAGTAGCGGTTCGCTGCGCAGCTGCCATTGCCGATGCCGGCTGACGGGAAAGCGCAGACGATTGCCCAGCATGGCGGTCTGCGCTACCTGAAGTTCGAATGCGGTGGTCGTGCCGACGTGTCGCCAGTGTGGAAAGCGCTGGTCGCGGCTGTACAGACCCAGGGTGGCGACCACGCCAGGTTCCGTCAGCACAAACTCGGCGGCATGCACCGGATAAGGGCCCGGGAGCAGATAGCCCTGGGCTTCGGGTTCCAGGCCCGGCAGCGCGGCCGGCGTCAGCTCGACACGATGCCGGTAGCGATCCGGGTCCGGGCTGTACTCGGCGAGCACCTGTTCGATGCTCAGGTTCGACGGAACGGCCATGGCGTGCAGCACGATACCGGTTGCTGCCAGATCTTCAAATTCCAGCCGGGTTTCACCGCGTGAGCTGGCGGCGTCATGGCGTTGATGGCTGCGCACCGGATAACTCAGCTGCCCACTGATGCGATCACTGACCCACCACTGCGTCGTCGGCGGAAGCCGAGCCGGGGCGCGCCAGCTGATTCGCAGCGACACGATGGGGACATCCTCGGCCGCTGTGGACTTCAGCCGCAGCGAAAGGCGAGCCGGGTACGCGCCGGCCGCGAGCTGCAATCCAAAATCGCCATCATCGGAAGGAAACGCCCGCGGTGCCGGGGTCCCGGCCTCGACCGAAGGCATCGGTTCAAACACCATGCCCTGTATCTGCAGCACCCAGGGCATGTCACGCCAGCGTTGGCTATCGCCTGATCGCCAGGGGCCGAAGCCGAGTTCGCGGCCACTGGCGGTGACGACGCGCAGATCGCGCAGATCCGGATCCGCGATCGCCTGGTAGATCTCGGGCGACAGGGTCAGCACATGCACATCGGCGCGTTCGCTGGACGACAGCGGAAATCGCCAGCCGAATTCCTCGACCGGGACGCTGGCGGCAGCCGTCATGCCGGTCAGCAGGGCCGCGATCGCACACGGCACCCGAAAGGGAGGCGGTGTGCGTGTCCCGGTCATGAGGGCTCGGCATCCGTTTCCCGCGGTGGCATCGGTGCAAAGTAGCCCACTGCGACGAACAGGCCGCCGACGCCCAGCAGGGACACGATGCCCCACAGTTCGCCCAGGAAGCGCATGTCGATGATCAGCAGCTTGGCCAGAACCAGACCGAGCACCGATGCGCCCGCGATCCAGGTGCTGCGACGCAGCCTGCGGGCGCCGATCAGCATGGCGGTGATGCCGCTCAAGGTCCAGACGATCGACAGCGCCGACTGCGGCAATGCGTTGCCCAGCATGCTGAGTTCCCAGGCCTCGCCACCAAAGTGGTGGGTCATGCGCAGCGTGCTGGCCGACAACGCGAGAAATCCGAACGCCAGCATGATCGGTCTGAGTCCGTCCTGTGCATTGCCCTTGTCGGAGAATTCAGCGAGGTAACGCATCACCAGGATCAGCGCTGCGATCTGGGTCAGTTCGAGTGGGTTGAGTATTGGCAGCCAGGGCAATGGAGCCGAACTGCCGGACATACCCAGAATGGCGACTGCCAGAATCACCGCAGCGAGCGCGAACAAGGGTGTCAGCCAGCTGCGCAGGGACTCGATGCCGTCGCGGACCGGTGCGCCCGCGAGGGCGACGCGTTTCCACAGCAGGGCCAAGGGCAGCAGCACCGGCACACTGAGTGCTGCGATGCGCCAGCCTTCGCCCAGCGTGCTGGCGGTATCGAGCCAATCGCGGATTTCCAGCCACAGGATCAGCGGCATCGCCAGCCACCAGATCGCATGTGAGCCCCGCACACCGGGCGAGCCGTCGCGGTCGAGCCAGCGCAGCGTGATCAGCGAGGCGAGGAAATAGACCAGCCAGCTGATCCAGGCATCGTCTGCCAGTGGCGTGCCGTGGGCCAGCGTGGTGATGGCGACGAAGGGGAGCGCCATCAACAGCCCGAACTGGCCTGGCCAGCCAAACGGTCGGAAGGAGAGATAGCGGCGGAGCAGCGCGCCGGCGGCAGCAGTCAGCCCGATGAAGACCAGGGCGATGTCGGTCTCGCGGCCTTCGCTGGCATGGCGATCGATTTCGTACATGCCCGCCACGTACCACCAGACGAAGGACCAGCCGGCCAGCATCCAGGGCAGAGTGGTGACATCCTCGCGGCGACGTTGGTACTGGATCGCGCAGAACAGCCCGGACAGACTGACCAGCACGGCGCCAAAGGCGAAGGCGTGTTCGCGGTGCGCGGGCCAATGATCGGCCAGGGCAAACAGCAGGGCGCCACCACCGAAGGCCTGCAGTGCGAGCCCGCTCCAGCGCAGGCGGCGTTCGTCCTGGTCGAGGCCGAGCCAGACCAGCAGGGCGCCCTCAACTGCCCAGACCGCCGAGGTCCATTGTGCCGACAGGGCCAGCGGTACCGCCAGCGTTGCAAATACCAGGGAGAGGCCGGCATAGGCCTTGCGCCAGCGCGCCAGTCCGGCGTGTCGCCAGACCAGGAAGGCGAGCCCGAGATAAACCGCGGCGAGCACCAGGGCGCTCCACGCGAGTCCTGTGCGATCGTTCTCGAGCAGGGCAGCCTGCAGACCAAATCCGATCAGGGGCGTGCCGAACACCAGCGATCCATCGACGCGGTCGCGGGTATCGGGATCGGGATTGCGCAAGGCTGGCAGCAACGGGATGACCAGATACATCACGAAGAACAGGATCAGGAACGGCTCGGTACTGGCGAACAGTTCCGGTTCATAGCGCTGGACACCCCAGATCGTGCCGATCACGAACGTAAACAGGAAACCGAGCACATTGAGAACGCGCCAGCCCTTGCTCCAGCTGATCGCGATGATCGCGAGATTGAGCATCGCGTAGTAAGAGAACAGGGTGACGTGATTGCCCGAGCCTGTGGACACCAGGATCGGTGCGGCAAAGCCGCCGATGATGCCGAACACGGCAAGACCCAGTGAATCCTGCAGCACCGCAAGTACCGCGCAGCTGGCGACCAGGGCCAGCAGGATCGCAAAGGTCACAGACGACGGCAGCAGTTGGTGCAGTCGATACGCCGAGTAGGTCGTCAGCAGCAGGATGCCGATGGCACCGCCCTGCAGATTGAGCGCAAACACCGGCCGCTGATGACGCTGGCGCCAGCCGATGGTGAGGCCGACCAGGGCAGCGAGCGCGACACCGATGTAGCGGTATTCGATCGGGAAGCTCAGCCAACCTTCGGAAGCGGCGTACTTGAACAGTGCGCCTGCGCCAATGAAGAGCAGGCCGATGCCGGCCTTGGCGACCCAGTTGCCTTCGCCCAGCCAGCGCCAGAAGCCCGAGCTGCTCTCCTTGCCGGGTTGCCGGATGGCGCCGTTGCCGTTGCGGGCCGCAACCTGCTCGTGGGTATCTTGCGCCACCTGCTCGGCATCGGCATCGGCATCGGCATCGTCGCTGGCCCGCAGCGGAATGCGGATGGACGCGATTTCCGGCCGGGACACGCGTGCGGCTATCGGTGTTGCCGTGGCTTCCGGTTTCGGGGCGGGTGTCACCGTCGCCGCGGCTTCGCTGAGGACCGACTCGATTGGCTGCTCGGCCGCAGCAGCGATGGACGGCGCGATCTCGTGCTCAGGTTCGGCGGCGCTGGCGGGTTCAGTCTGGTTGCTTGCAGGCGCAGCTTCGGTCGCTCGCGCCGCGGGTTGCTCGAAGCCATTGCCCGAAGCCTGCGCCGGTCGCGCCTGTGCCTGTCGCGCGGCGGTCACCATGGCCTCGGTCATGCGCACCCGGCCCTCCAGATGATTCACCCGCTCACGCAGCGACATCCAGGCGCCGGTCAGGCCACCGATCAGCATGCCGCCGAGCAGCCCTACTGCCCATGCGCCGGCGACGCCGGCCCAGACGCCGAGCACCAGTCCGATGAATCCCAGCAGCCACGCCATGTTGCGCTCCCTTGACGATGTTGTGACGGATTCTGGGTCGAAATTCCGGACCCGCGCGCCCCCGCGGCAACGGTAGCGCTTTTCGATACTGGGCGCAGCTTCCGTCTACCGCGCTCAGTAGATCCGTGGTTCACCCTCAGGACGGGTCTTGAAGCGCTTGTGAATCCAAAGGTATTCGCTCGGCGCCTCGCGCACCATCTGTTCGATCAGCGCATTGACGGCCGCGGTGTCGGCGACGACATCGGCGGTGGGAAAGTTATCAAGTGGTGTGCCGATGCGCAGGCTGTAGCCGCCGCGACCATCGCGATGATGGAAGAACGGCACGACCGCGGCTCCGGTCAGGCGCGCAAGATGGTGGGTCGCGGCGAACGAGTTGGCGGTGATGCCGAAGAAGGGCGCGAACACCGAGTCCTTGCCGCGGATATCCTGATCCGGTGCGTACCAGAGCACGCCGCCCTGCTTGACGTATCTGACCGCGGCGCGCAGTTCCTCGCGCGCGAACATCGCTGCCGCGTAGCGGGCGCGGCCGCGTTTGACCGCCCATTCGAGCGGCGGCTGCTCGTGGCGTCGATAGAAGCCGGCAAGTCGGATGTGATCGCAGAGCAGGCGACCGCAGATTTCCAACGTCAGGAAATGCCCCGACAGCAGCAGCACTCCGCGGCCCTGCTGGCGCAGGGCCTCGAGTACTTCGAGTCCTTCGACATGGTCGACTCTGAGGCCGCGGGCACGACCCCACCAGGCACGGGCAAATTCATAGCTGCCTTCGCCAATCGACAGGAAGCTCTGATGCAACAGCCGTTCCCGACTTTGGCTATCCAGTTCGGGAAAGCAGAGTTCAAGATTGCGCCGCGCCACCCGCACCCGCGCCCGGCCCAGCACCTTGAACAGCCGGCCGATCATGCGGCCGAGCGGGCGTCCAAGCGCTCCCGGCAGATTGCCGAACAGCGCCATCACGGCAATGCCGAGCCAGACTGCCCAATGTCGCGGCGCAAGCAAACGGTAATCCAGGCTCATCCGCACAGCTTAACCCGAACGCGGCTGCGACTGGCTTGCTGGAGAAAAATTGCGCGAGATCGATCATCGTCAGCAGCGATCATGACGGCGTGGTCAGACCGGCTGCAGCGTCGGCCAGGCGGCTGGCTCGGCTATGCTGCGCGCTTCGCCTCTGCCTGCATGACCATGTTTTTTCTGCGTCACTTATACAATCTGACGATGCGTCTGCTGACGCCGGTGATTCTCTATCGCCTGGCACTGCGCGGCCTTCGCTATCGCGAATACTTCGGCCGCTGGCGTGAGCGCTTTGGCTTCTTTGCCGATCCCGGGCTCGACCAGACGATCTGGGTGCATGCGGTATCGGTCGGTGAGGTCAATGCGGCTGCTCCGCTGATCGAGGCACTGATGCGTCAGTTCGAGGGGCAGCGTTTTGTCATCACCACGGTGACGCCGACGGGATCGGCGCGCGTCCAGAAGCTGTTCGGCGATCGCGTCTTCCATGTCTATCTCCCCTATGACCTGCCCGGTTCGGTCAAGCGTTTCCTGCGCCGGGTCCGACCACGCCTGGCCCTGGTGATGGAAACCGAGATCTGGCCCAATCTCTTCTACTACTGCGAACGCAGCCGGATTCCGATGGTGGTTGCCAATGCCCGCCTCTCCGAGCGTTCGCTGCGCGGCTATGGACCGGTACGTCCGCTCGCCCGTGCAGCAATCCGCAGCGCACGTTTTGTCGCGGCATCCAGTCAGCAGGACGCCGCGCGCCTGCAACAACTGGGTGCGCGGCCGGAACGCATGCAAGTGGTCGGCAATGTGAAGTTCGACATGCGCATTCCGCCGGGACTGGATCGCGTCGGCAAGGTGCTGCGCGAGTACTGGGGCGAGGCGCGTCCGGTCTGGGTTGCGGCCAGTACCCATGAGGGCGAGGAAGTGCCGGTGCTCGAAGCGCATACCCGCGTATTGCGACGGTTTCCGGATGCCTTGCTGGTGATTGCGCCGCGCCATCCCGAGCGCTTCCGGCCGGTTGCGCAGCTCTGTCGTGGTTATGGCTTTCGCACCCTGACCCGCAGTGACGATACCGTGGCGCGCCACGATACCCAGTGCTTCGTTGCCGACACCTTGGGCGAGCTGATGAATTTTTTCGCCGCCAGCGATGTGGCCTTCGTCGCCGGCAGCTTCGATCCGATCGGCGGCCACAATGTGCTCGAGCCGGCAGCAGTGGCGGTTCCCGTCGTGGTCGGACCACATACCTTCAACTTTGCCGAAATCACCGAGAGCCTGATCCACGATGGCGCGGCCTTGCGCGTGCAGAACCCTGTCGAACTGGGCGACACCGTGGCCAGACTGTTCGCAGAGCGCGAGACCCGGCGCACCATGGGGCTGGCGGCACTTGCCGCGATGGAGCGTGAGCGCGGGGCGGTGGCGCGCATCGTGACCATCGTCGCCGATGTGCTGGCACATCCAGTGTTGCCGGGCGGGTGAACCCCAGCGGCTGCGCGATCAGTCAGCCGGAACAACCGCCGGTGGTGCCTTGATCCCGACCTCATTGCGAATGCGCTCGACATCCAGATCGCGGATCAGATTGCGCAGGTTCTTCCACATCCAGTGGTGGCCATAGCGGTCCTCACGCATCTCGGCGAGTGCGGCTTCCTTGCTCCAGCCCTGCACCACGATGCGGTAAGCCGCGACCATGGTGCCGGTACGGTCGGCGCCGTGCTTGCAGTGCACCAGAACCGGCTGATTGGCGGGGTCCTGCACCAGCTTGAGGAAGCTGATGATGTGGTCCTCGGTCAGCTTCCAGGTGCGAATCGGAATATGCACTCGGCGTGGGCCGGACTCCGGCGTCGGATCGGCCGGATCGGCCTGCCAGCGCAGCGACACGATGCTGCGGATCGGCGTCGTCTCCAGGGCATCGAAGCCCTGAGCCTCCGGCATGGCACTGCGATAGAGCACCGGAGAAACCTGGTGGTAGTTGCCCACGCCGGCAAGCTCGGTGGCCACCGGAGACGCCTGGGCGACGACCGGCAAGAGCAGCAGGCAGGCCAGCCACACGCGCAAACGCTGGCGTGGCCGCAGGGGCGCGTTCGGTTCAGGCCGCTTCATGATGCAGCCCGGCAATCCGGCCGCGCAGTGAGTTGCTCATCGCCTCGGTGATCACGACATCGATGAACTGGCCGATCAGGCGTGGCTGCCCGTCAAAATTGACCATGCGATTGTTCTCGGTCCGGCCGCACAACTGGCGCGCGTCCTTCTTGCTTTGCCCTTCGACCAGGACGGCCTGGGTGCTGCCGATCATCGCCGCGCTGATGGCTGCGGCGCGCGCATTCAGATCGGCCTGCAGTCGGCTCAGGCGCGCGTGCTTTTCTTCGGCGGTCACTTCGTCCGGCAGGTTGGCGGCTGGGGTGCCCGGACGGCGCGAGTAGATGAAGCTGAAGCTCTGGTCGAGACCGATATCGGCAATCAGTTTCATCGTCGCCTCGAAGTCGCGTTCGGTCTCGCCCGGGAAGCCGACAATGAAATCGGAGCTGATGCAG
The DNA here is from genome assembly GCA_022843465.1 of Pseudomonadota bacterium. GTDB lineage: Bacteria > Pseudomonadota > Gammaproteobacteria > Xanthomonadales > Ahniellaceae > 0-14-3-00-62-12. The sequence continues at coordinate 197,639 of JALHNO010000006.1, forward strand.
ATATCCGGTCGCACCGCACGCAATTTGCGGATGCGCGTCTTGTATTCGAGCGCGGTATGGCCACGCTTCATCGCGGCCAGGATGCGGTCGGAACCCGATTGCACCGGAAGATGCAGGTAATTGGCCAGCTTGGGCACGCGCGCAAAGCATTCGATCAGGCGATCGGAGAACTCCAGCGGATGCGACGTGGTGAAACGGATGCGGCCAATCTCCGGAATCTGGGCAATGGCTTCGATCAGCAGGGCGAGGTCGGCAATTTCGCCGTCGTGCATCTCGCCGCGATAGGCATTGACGGTCTGGCCGAGCAGGTTGACTTCGCGCACGCCCTGCGCAGCCAGCGAAACGACTTCGGCGATCACATCGTCGAAGCGGCGCGACACTTCCTCGCCACGGGTATACGGCACCACGCAGAAACTGCAGTAGCGGCTGCAGCCCTCGATGATCGAAACAAATGCGGTCGGCCCTTCCATGCGCGGTTCCGGCAGATGATCGAACTTTTCCACTTCGGGAAAACTGATGTCGACCTGGGGCCGTTGCTCGCGCCTGCGCGCCTCGATCATCGCCGGCAGCCGATGCAGGGTCTGCGGTCCGAACACCAGATCCACGTACGGTGCACGCTTGATGATCGCTTCGCCTTCCTGTGAAGCCACGCAGCCGCCGACACCGATCACCAGCTGCGGATTGTTGGCCTTCAGTTCCTTCCAGCGTCCGAGTTGCGAGAACACCTTCTCCTGCGCCTTCTCGCGGATCGAGCAGGTATTGATCAGGATGACATCGGCTTCCTGTTCAGACTCGGTCAACTCCAGGCCGTGGGCGGCCGCCAGTACGTCGCGCATCTTGTCGGAGTCGTACTCGTTCATCTGGCAACCGTGGGTCTTGATGTAGAGCTTGCCGGACATGGTGCAGCCGTGTTCTGAGGGGGCGCGGATTATAGCTCTTGCACCCGAGGCGGCGCCCGCTCGTCAAGGGGGCAGGCTGGCTTTTTGCAGGCGACTGCAGGAAACTCTGGGTCCGGGGCCTGGTCCAAGGGGCTTGTTCAGTTTCAGGAAGTGCGCTGATGGCTAGATTTTCCCAGGCCCTGATCCTTCTGCTCGTCGTGTGGCTGGCTGTTCCCAGTGCCGAGGCGGCGAGCAGTGTGCATACATGTCGCGGCAAGAATGGTGTGTTGACCTATACCAATCTTCCCTGCAACCGCCAGCATGTCTCGATCACCAGCACGCCGTCGACGGCGCGCGCGGCGCAGCGTGCCGATGTCTATTACAAGCATACCCAGGGCGGGGTGGTGGTGTTTTCCAGCAAGCCGCCGCGCGGTCACCGCTATGAAACCGTGTTGGTGGGCGGCTGTTATGCCTGCGGCGTGCGCTCTTCGATCAACTGGAATTCGATCGCCCTCAACACCAGCGACTACGCGACCGAGATCAGCAATGCCGCGACCGAGCATGGCGTCGAGATTGCGCTGGTGCGTGCCCTGATCCATGCCGAATCGGCCTTCAATCCAATGGCGCTGTCGAACAAGGGCGCCCAGGGGCTGATGCAACTGATGCCAGCGACCGCGGGCATGTATGGCGTGACCGATGCCTTCGATGCCAAGCAGAACATCAAGGCAGGCGTGCGCCATCTGGCGGGACTGATGAAGCGTTACAACGGCGATATCAGCCTGGTCGCCGCGGCCTACAACGCTGGCGAGGGCGCGGTCGCCAAGTACCGTGGCACGGTGCCGCCGTACGAAGAAACAAAAGTCTACGTTCAGCGGGTGACCCTGCTGCGCCAGCGCTATCTCAATGCGCTGGCGGGACTTGGCGCCAGCTGACGGACTCAGCGGCGCGGACTCAAGCCGGGCTGACGCATCAACTCCAGTTCGAAGCTGAGCGGGATGCCGGCGCGGGTCGCGGCGAGCTTGACCCGCGTTCCCGGAGCGAGTTCGGCCTCGCTCATGCGCAGATCGGCGCCATCGGCGACGGGCTGACCGTTGAATTCCAGCACAATGTCGCCAGGGCGCAGCCCGGCTTTGGCAGCAGGACCATCGGGCAACAATTTGGCCACCAGGGCACCGCGCTGCGCGGCGGTGCCACCGGCGGCGGGCGAGTAGGGGGCGTCGTAGTATTCGGCGCCCATCCAGCCGCGGATGACTTCGCCGTATTTGACGATCTGTTCGAGCACGTCACGCGCCGACTGCGCCGGAATCGCGAACCCGATGCTCAGGCCCTCGCCGAGATAGACCGTATTGATGCCGACCAGTTCGCCTTCGGTGTTGATCAGGGCGCCGCCGGAGTTGCCGGTGTTGACCGCGGCATCGGTCTGCAGGAAGTTCTCGAAGCGTGCGCTGCCGAGGTTGTTGCGCCGGGTGGCACTGATCACGCCCATGGTGACGGTGCGGTCAAAGCCGCGTGGATTGCCGATCGCCAGCACGACATCACCGACCTCAAGCCGGCTCTCGTCGGCATAGCGCGCCGTCGGAAAATTGCTGCCTTCGATCTTCAGCACCGCCAGATCGGTGGCGACGTCGCCGCCGACAAGGGTGGCGGTGGTGACCCGCTCGTCCCATAGGCCGATGCGGATGAACTGGGCGCCGGAGACCACATGCAGATTGGTCAGCACATGGCCTTCCGGCGTCATGATCACCCCCGAGCCAACCACGCGCTCCAGTTGACGCACGGGCGAGGAGGCCTCGGCATAGCGCCGCCAGGTCGGATCGCCAAACAACGGAGCCGCCGTGCTGGTCACCAGTCGTTCGGCCGAAATGCTGACCACCCAGGGTCCGGCACGCTTGACTGCCTGCGAATAGGAAGTCGGCGTGACCTTGGACTGAGTCGGCACCGGTGCGCTGCGATCACCGAAGTGTTCGGGAAACAGCCGGGTCAGCACAAAGGCGAGCGCGAGCCCGATTACGGCGAACTGGGCGACAAACTTGAGCACGGAGGCGAAACGCTGCATGGCTACTTCCGGGGAATCGACGGCCATTGTGACAAGCCCCGCGCGGTTTTTGTAATGACCTTTGGCCACGGAGCCTGCGGGCGCTGGCAAATTGCCACGGTGCTGCGCCAGCGGACTCGGCCCAGGGGTACGCGGCCGTCACGTTCTGCGCGATTGTCGGCTCAAGAAGCGTTCCGCTACACTGCGCGCTTTACCGACTGCCCAGCAGCCAGCTTCGGGCGCGGTCACAACAAAGAATTCAGCAACTTTTCGGGGTGCCGTATGGCAGATCAAGGTGTCAACCATGGGCGGAGGCGGTTCCTGACTGCCACGACCGCTGTGGTCGGCGGGGTCGGTGGCGTGTTCGCCGCCGTGCCCTTCGTGAAGTCCTGGCAGCCGAGCGATCGTGCCAAGACGGCGGGTGCGCCGGTCCTGCAGGACATCAGCAAGCTGGAGCCCGGTCAGCGCGTGATCGCGATGTGGCGCGGACAGCCGGTCTGGATCATCCGGCGCACGCCTGAGGTTCTCGCGGCGCTGTCGAGCCTGGCCGATCAACTGGTCGACCCGGACTCGGTCAATCCCGATCAGCAGCCCAAGTATGCCGCCAACGCTTCGCGGGCGATTCGTCCGGAGATCGCGGTGATCATCGGCATCTGCACCCATCTTGGCTGCTCGCCGAGCTTCGTGCCCGAGATGACGCCGCAGGAATTCGACGGTGACTGGAAGGGCGGTTTCTTCTGCCCCTGTCATGGATCGCGCTTCGATATGGCCGGTCGTGTGTACAAGAATGTGCCGGCGCCGCGCAATCTGCGGGTGCCGCCCTACCATTTCGTCAGCGACAATCTGATCGAGATCGGCGTCGATCCCATGGCGGAGGCGGCATAAACCATGAGCAACGCCCTCAGCAAGATCATCGACGGCGGCTACGCCTGGTTCAACGAGCGCGCACCAGGTGCTACCGCCTGGTACAACCGCCATGTCGGCCAGTACTACGCCCCCAAGAACTTCAACCTCTGGTACTACTTCGGCTCGCTGGCGATGGTGGTGTTTGCCAATCAGATCCTGACCGGAATCTGGCTGACGATGCATTACAAACCCGACGCCCTGCAGGCATTCGACTCGGTCGAATACATCATGCGCGATGTCGACTGGGGCTGGCTGATCCGCTACATGCACTCGACCGGCGCCTCCTTGTTCTTCGTCGTGGTCTATCTGCATATGTTCCGCGGCATGATGTATGGCTCCTACCGCAAGCCGCGCGAGCTGGTCTGGGTGCTCGGCTGCGTGATCCTGCTGGTGCTGATGGGCGAGGCCTTCTTCGGCTACGTACTGCCCTGGGGGCAGATGTCGTATTGGGGCGCCCAGGTGATCACTTCACTGTTTGGGGCGATTCCATTCATCGGCGAGGGTCTGCTCGAGCTGATCCGTGGCGACTATCTGATCTCGGACGCCACCCTGAATCGCTTCTTTGCCCTGCATGTGATCGCGCTGCCCCTGGTGCTGGCCGGCCTGATCTACCTGCATCTGATGGCCCTGCATGAAGTCGGCTCGAACAATCCCGACGGCATCGAGATCAAGAAGAAGAAGGACAGCAACGGCAAGCCGCTCGATGGCATTCCGTTCCACCCGTATTACACGGTCAAGGATCTGTTTGGCACGGCATTCTTCCTGGTCATCGCCGCTTTCATCATCTTCTACGCGCCGACGCTCGGTGGCTGGTTCCTTGAGCACGACAATTTTGTCGCCGCCGATGCGATGGTGACGCCGGACCTGATCAAGCCAGTCTGGTACTTCACGCCCTACTACGCGATGCTGCGCGCGATTCCGGCGATGTTCGGTTCGCAGTTCCCGGGTGTGGCAGTCATGGGTGCCGCGGTGCTGATCTTCTTCCTGCTGCCCTGGCTGGACCGTAGCCCGGTGCGTTCGATCCGCTACCGCAGCACGTTCGCCAAGGTGATGCTGGCCCTGTTCGTGATCTGCTTCGTCTGGCTCGGTTATTGCGGAACCCGTCATGCCACGCCGCTGCTGACGTTCTCGGCGCAGATATGCACCGCGTTCTACTTCGGCTTCTTCATCTTCATGCCGTGGTGGTCGCGCATAGGCGCGACCAAGCCTGAGCCTGAGCGCGTGACGTTCGATCACTGAGTCCAGACCATGAATAAACTGATCGCGCTAGTCTTCGCCACGCTCTCCTTTGTCGCCAGCACTCCGGTGCTGGCAGCCTCAGGGGGCGACCATGGGCTGATTCTGCAGTCCGACGCCAACGTCAATGACCGCGAGTCCTTGCAACGTGGCGCCAAGTACTTCATGAACTATTGCCTGTCCTGCCACTCGCTGAAGTACATGCGTTACTCGCGCATGGCCGAGGACCTCGGGTTGACCGAGGAAGAGGTGATGGGTTCGCTGAATTTCACCGGCACCAAGTTCGGCGAGACCATGACCGTGGCCATGCAGCAGGCCGATGGCGACAAGTGGTTCGGCAAGGCGGCGCCGGATCTCTCGCTGACTGCCCGCGTCAAGCATGGCGGCCCGGATTGGATCTACAGCTATCTGAAGTCCTTCTACCTGGATCCGAGCCGACCGCTGGGTTGGAACAACCTGGTGTTTCCAGGTGCCAGCATGCCGCACGTGCTCTGGGAATTGCAGGGCACCCAGGCCGCCGTCTATGAAAGCCACGCTGCGCACGGGCCGGAGGGCACGCCCACCGGGACCCAGGTGTTCTCGCACTTCGAGCCCGTCACTGCCGGCAGTCTGAGCAGCAAGGAGTACGATCAGGTTGCCCGCGATATCGCTGCTTTCCTTGAGTATGTCGGCGAGCCTGCCGTGCTTCAGCGCAAGAGCATCGGCTGGGTCGTCCTGCTTTTCCTCAGCCTGTTTGCCTTCGTCGCCTGGCTGCTGAAAACGGAGTACTGGAGCGACGTGCACTGAGGGTGGCGACCGGCTGCACGCCGGTCGTCATGCCAGAGCAAGCAGGGCCCGGTCTGACCGTCTGCTGGGACGCTGATCTGCACAGGGTTGCGCGCAACCTGCCCCATCCAGGCGGAATTCCGCTAGGCTTGGGTCTCGGAGGGCGCCGTCGTGAGCATATCCAGCAATGCGAGTTGGGGTGCAACCAAACGCAAGACGGCGACCTCGGCCGTACGTGCCCGCACCGTGCTTACCCTTTTCTCGGGTCGCGACGACATCGACAGCCACCGCGTGCGCATGGTGCTCACCGCCAAGGGCGTGGCACATGAACTGGTCGTCGCTGATCCAAACCGCCCCCCTGAAGACCTGCTGGACCTGAATCCGTATCAGTCGCTGCCTACCCTGGTTGACCGTGACCTCTCTCTCTACGACGTGAATGTGATCATCGAGTACCTGGACGAACGCTATCCCCATCCGCCCTTGCTGCCGGTAGATCCGCTTGGCCGCGCGCGGGTGCGACTGGGGGTCAAGCGCATCGAGAAAGACTGGCTCAGTCTCGTCGAGATCATTCTGACGGGTGCCAAGGCAGCTGCCGAGACCGCGCGCAAGGCACTGCGCGACAGTCTGGTTGCCAGTGTTCCCGTGTTCAAGGCCTCGAAGTTTTTTCTCAACGCCGACATGTCGATTGCCGATATTGCCTTGGCGCCGTTGATCTGGCGCTTGCCGATGCTGGGTGTGGTGCTGCCGCGCGACGCCCATTGCGTGATCGAATACGGCGAGCGCATTTTCCGCAATCCAGCCTTTCCCAAGAGCATGACCGACTCCGAACGCCATATGCGTGCTCTGCCATGAGCGAAGTCAAGATGAGCAGCAATCGCCCGTATCTGCTGCGGGCCGTGTACGAATGGATCAGCGACAATGCGTTGACCCCGTACTTGCTGGTCGACGCCCGTCAGGGCGACGTCCGGGTGCCACAACATGCCATCAAGGATGGCCAGATCGTGCTCAACGTAGCCATGCGGGCCGTCTCCGAACTCGAGCTCGGCAACACCGCAGTGCGTTTCGCTGCCCGTTTCAATGGCGTCAGCCAGCAGGTCGATGTACCGGTCCATGCTGTGCTGGCGATCTATGCCCAGGAAAATGGCCAGGGCATGATGTTTCCGCCCGAGGTCAACACCGGTCTGCCCTCGGATCCGGAACCGCCGCAGCCCGACAGGCCGCAACGCAAGGGACCGCAGTTGCGCGTGGTCAAGTAGCCTGGCCCAGTCCGGAATGCTCGCCGCCCTGGCGTTTGTCGCACGCCTCACCCGATCTGGAACCAGATGAAGACTCTTCCTGCCATGACGCTGATTCTGCTGCTCGCCATTGTGGCGGCGGCGGCCGGCATGTTCACTGCCCGACACCTGTACCGGAATGGCGGCGAAGCCGCCGCGCCGGAGTCACTGAATTCAGTCGTCGGCAAGCCGGCACCGGGCCTGGTGTTACCGGCCGCGGCTGGCGGCGAGATCAATCTGCAAAGCCTGCGTGGGAAAACCGTCCTTGTCAATTTCTGGGCGACCTGGTGTGGCCCCTGCATCGAGGAAATGCCCCTGCTCGATCGCTTCGCCGAAAGCCGCAAGGACTCCGGACTGGTGGTGCTGGGTATCGCCGTCGATGATCGCGAAGCCGTACAGGAATTTCTGATGGAACATCCGGTTGCCTACCCGATAGGGCTCGGAACCGCCGGTTCGCCGGACGAATCGACCACCTTTGGCAATCGCCGCGGTGTGCTGCCGTACTCGGTGCTGATTGATGCTTCGGGTGTGATCAGGCGGACCGAGGTGGGCTCGTTCGACGAGGACGAACTGGTGGCGTGGGTCGATGGCGCGCTCGAGTAACCCAGGTCGTTGATCGGCAATAGCGCCGAACCCGGACAGGGATCTGCCCGATTGCGCCCGCCCGCGCGCCGCTGGCGGGAGTCTTATCGAGTGCAACCCCGACAGGAGCGCGCAATGGCAGGTATCGGTCTGTTCCAATCGAGCACGGCAAAGTTGCTTGGCATCGGATTTCTCGCCCTGCTCATGGGTATTCCTCTGGGCATGGTGTCCGGCCTGAGGCACGAGCGCGAGATGCGCCGCAGTGAAGCCGAGTCCACGATTGCCGAAAGCTGGGGCTCGGCGACCCGGGTCGCCGGACCTGTGCTGGCGGTTCCCCATCTTCGGGTGAAGATCGACAAGGACGTGCGCAGCGAAATCTGGACCTGGTGGTATCTGTTGCCGGAGCAACTGGATGTCGACGCCGGCATCGAGGTCAGCGAGCGTCGCAAGGGGATCTTCGCACTACCGGTGTATCTCGCCGAGATCAGCCTGAAGGGTCGCTTTGGCGCCGCGCGCGCGGCGCTGCCGCAGTCCGAGGGTGAGTATCGGTGGGAGCAGGCGGTGGTCCTGCTGCCGGTACCCGATCCGCGCGGCCTGCGCCGACTCGAAACCCGGATCGCCGATGACGCGACGATCCGGTTGACGCCTTCGACGCATCGGATCGCCGAAATGACCGCCTTCTCCACGATGGCGCTGAAGCTCGATGCCGAGCAGCCGCTGGAGTTCGCGTTCTCGCTGAGTCAGGCCGGAACCCGCCACTTGGAGTTCCTGCCGATGGCGCGGACGTACCGGGCCACACTGGATGCCGGCTGGCCCGATCCGGACTTCTTTGGCGCCAGTCTTCCGATCACGCGACCCGACAGCAAACGTGGTGGCTTTGCCGCGGCCTGGCAGGTGCTGGAGTACAACCGCAGTTTCCCCAATGTCTGGTCCGGTAGCGGACTGGACGGGGATGCGCTCGACCAGTCCGCTTTTGGTGCACGGCTCTACCAGAGCGCCGATGTCTATCAGCAGAACGAGCGCAGCACCAAGTACGGCATGCTGTTCATCGCGCTGACCTTTGGCGTCTTCTTTCTGTTCGAAACCCTCAAGCGCCTGCGTGTGCATCCGGTGCAGTACCTGCTGATCGGTACCGCACTCGCCACCTTCTATCTGCTGCTGCTCGCGGCTTCCGAACACATCAGTTTCGCGTTCGCCTATCTGCTGGGCGCGGCCGCCCTGGTACTGATCATCGTCGGCTATTGCAGTGCGGTGCTGCGCTCATTCAAGCGTGCGCTCGGGATTGGCGCCTGGCTCGGTCTGCTATACGGCGTGCTGTATGTGCTGATCACGCGCGAGGATTTTGCGCTGGTGATGGGTGCGTCGATCATTCTGCTGCTGATCTCGCTGACCATGTATCTCACCCGCAGGGTCGACTGGTACAACATGGCGCCCACTGCCGATGTCGCGCGTTCGGCAGAGATGCCACCTGGGCCCGCCGAGTAGACCGTCGCCACCCGCGCTCACACCCGCTGCCGCATTGCCCAGGGAAGCTGCCATGAAGAACATACTTGCGCTCGATACCTCCACCGAGGCTTGTTCGGTGGCGCTGCTGAGCAGCGGCGTCTTGCTGGCACGTCATGAACTTGCGCCGCGGCGTCATGCGCAACTGGTACTGCCCTTTGTCGACGCCCTGCTTGCCGAGGCAGGGATTTCCAAGCGGCAACTGGACGCAATCGCGGTCGGCCGCGGTCCGGGCGCCTTCACCGGCGTGCGTCTGGCGATCTCGCTGGCGCAGGGCATCGCGTTGGGACTGGATGTGCCGGTTCTGCCGGTGTCCTCGCTGGCGGCTCTGGCGCAGGAAGTGATCGAGGACTTGCCCGAAGCACGGGTGCTCGCCTGCATCGATGCGCGCATGGGTGAGGTATACGCAGGTGTCTATCGACGAGGCGCCGATGGTCTGGCGCAACTGCTCGGCGATGAATGCGTCGGCCCGGCGGCGGCGATTCCGCTGCCGGCCGGCAACCACTGGGCGGTCGCTGGGACCGGCTGGTCCAGTTACTCCGAGATCCTGACTGCGCGCATTGGCGTGCCGGAGTTTGCCGATGGCGCCCGTTACCCGCGCGCCACGATGATTGCGCAACTGGCCGCGCCCAGGCTGGATCGCGGTGAAGGTGTCGCCCCTGAGCTGGCACTGCCCACGTATCTGCGCGACAAGGTCGCGCTCACCACCGCCGAACGCGCGGCGATCTGAGTCAAGGCGACCTGCACGCTGAAATCATCGCGCTCCGATCGGCACTACGCCCAGCGCGCGGGCGGCGCCGATGTCGATGATCTGGTACTCGGGTTTGCTGGCATCGCCAAAGTTGCGAGCGGCCGCCTGATAGGTTGCGTAGCCGCGCCGGGTAGCTTCGGTGAAGCTCTTGAACGACGCGTTCTCGTCGAGCTTGCCGTTCTTCCCGGGTTGCAGGGAATCCAGGCGTGTGGTTTCCAGATAGGCGCGCTCGCCGCCCGGCGAAAGTTCGAAGGCAAGCAGCATATGCCCAGGCACCAGGACCAGGGACGGATTCAAATCGATCTTGCGCAGCACCGAGGCGAGCAGCACGCTGCCATCGACACAGTTGGCCTGGTTGTTCTGCCAGGACTCGTCCAGAAACCGCACATGCTGGGCCAGCACTTCGCCATTGCTGTTGCCGGTCCGCGTGATGGATGAATAGTGGATGCCGCGCCGTTGCAGTGCATACCAGATGGCAAACACCTGCTTGAGCACCAGTTTGGGGTCACGGCTCTGATAACCATCGAAACGCTTGACCACGCGCAGCGCCAGCGCGTCCGACAGGATGCTGGTGACGCGCGGATGATCCTCATCGACGTAGGCAGCGAACATCCAGGAGAGATCGGTCGATGACTTCTGATTGCTGATGAAATACGGCGCGTCGTTGATTGAGCGCATGCGTACCCGCAGGCTGCGCTCTTCGACCGCACCTGTGCCGATGCGGACACTGAAATTGATGGTCTCCGGCAGCGGTTGCCGCAGCGAGCGCAGGCGATCGAAATCCCAGGCCAGGGTGGGGAAGATCGAGTAGCGCTTGCCCGCCGTCGGCAGTTCGGCCTCGATGTAGGATGGGCGCAGCCAGCCGGGAAGTTCGACACCGATGCGCACCTTCTGGCCATCGCGCTCGGCGCGCATGCGCACTCCGATCAGGCCATTGCTGTCGCCGATGACCCGGGTGTTGCGGCTCGGGCTGTCAGGCAGATTGGCTGTGGCCAGCACCAGGGCAGGAAATATCTGGTCGCGCGGACTCAGGATCGGCGTCCATTCGGCCGCGACAACGCATTGGAAAACCGGCGCCAGGCACAGAAACCCCGCCAACAAGTATTTGTGCACAGATGACGCCCCCGGAACGATCGCAGGATCGATTCTGACCGTAGACACGGATAAGGCCAAGCCACCCGGACATTCCGGTTCAGCCCGGATTGCATAGCAGTCGCAGGCGCGGCAATAATCCGGTCCTGCGCGGGTGTAGTTCAATGGTAGAACTGTAGCTTCCCAAGCTACTAGCGTGGGTTCGATTCCCATCACCCGCTCCACTTTCGAGAACCCCCATGAGCGCCGAGGTGTCCACTGCTGGCCGACGTATCCTCGGTTGGCGCGAATGGCTGGCGCTTCCGGAACTCGGCATCCCAGCGATCAAGGCCAAGCTGGACAGTGGCGCGCGCAGTTCGGCCCTGCATGTCGAAGTGCTGGAGGAGTTCCAGCGCAATGGTGTCGACTGGGTGCGCTTCAAGCTTGATCCCGTCAGCCGTTCGCGCAAGCGCGCACGCTGGATCGAGGCGCCCTTGTCAGACCGGCGTGAAGTGACCGACTCCGGTGGCGGCGTCAGCCTGCGGCCCTTCATCCGTACCGACGTGGTGATTGGCGGCGAGCGCCTGTCCATTGAAATCAACCTGACCAATCGCCGTGCCATGCTGTTTCCCATGTTGCTCGGCCGAACCGCGATGAGCGGCCGTCTCTGCATCGACCCTGCGCTGAGCTATGTGCTCGGCGAGCCCCAATCAGGCACCACCGGATGAAAATCGCGATACTTTCGCGCAACTCGAAACTCTACTCCACCAAGCGTCTGGTGCAGGCAGCGCGTGAGCGCGGCCACAGCGTGCGGGTGCTCGATCCGCTGCGCTGCTACATGCGCATCGAGCCGGGCGAGTTCACCATGCACTACAAGGGCAAGGCCCTGCCGAAATTCGATGCGGTGATTCCGCGCATCGGTGCCTCAATCACCCGCTACGGCACAGCGGTGGTGCGTCAGTTCGAAATGATGCGCGTGTTCACGCCCAATCGTGCCGAGCCGATCATGCGCGCCCGCGACAAATTGCATGGCCTGCAGTTGCTGGCGCAGCAGGGGCTGGGGCTGCCGGTGACCGTGTTTGGCGACAACCCGGATGACACCACCGACTTGTTGTCGATGCTCGGCAAGCCGCCACATGTCATCAAGCTGGTCGAGGGCTCGCAGGGACAGGGTGTGGTGCTGGCGGAGACTGCCGCGAGTTCGCAGAGTGTGGTCGAGGCCTTTCGCGGGCTCTATGCGAATTTCGTCGTGCAGGAGTTCATCCGCGAAGCCAAAGGCGCCGATATCCGCTGTCTGGTGGTCGGCGGCAAGGTGGTCGCGTCCATGCGCAGGCAGGCCAAGCCCGGCGAGTTCCGTTCGAATCTGCATCGCGGCGGTCGCGCCGAACCGGTGCCGCTCAGTCACGCCGAGAAGGAGCTGGCGCGGCAGGCCGCAGCGGTAATGGGGCTGGGCGTCGCCGGCGTCGACCTGTTGCGATCGCGCCGGGGCCCGCTGGTGCTGGAGGTCAACTCCTCGCCGGGGCTCGAAGGTATCGAGTCGGCTACCGGTGTCGACGTCGCCGGAGAGATAATTGCCTATCTGGAGCGACGCGAGCGGCGACACCGGGCCCGCAAGCCCGGCTGAACCCCAGTGATACCGCTACTGCCCCGGCTGCGGGCTTTAACTGGCTCTTAACCCGCGTCCCCGTAGAGTCGCTGCACCTTGTTCTTGCCGGGTTTCCGCAAGGAACGTCCGGCGGATTATGGTAATCGGGGCATGTTTAGGCCCAAGGTCGGGACGCCCGCCTTGGGCCTTTCTTTTGCCTGCGGCCGGGGCGCATCATCGTGGGCAGGCCCGCCACAGCTGCTTCAATCCGCGAATGGAGTCGCTAAGCTATGCCCATGCATATCCTCGTCATCGAAGACAACGCCGATATCGCCGCCAATGTTGGCGACTATCTGTCCGACCGCGGACACGTGGTCGACTTCGCGCCGGATGGCGTATCCGGTCTGAATCTTGCGATGCGCGAAAACTTCGATGTCATCGTGCTTGACCTGACCCTGCCTGGACTCGATGGTCTGGAAGTCTGCCGGCGCCTGCGCCAGGAGGCACACAAGTCGACGCCGATCCTGATGCTGACCGCGCGCGACACCCTGGAACAGAAACTCGCCGGTTTCGAAAGTGGCGCGCAGGACTACATGGTCAAGCCGTTTGCCTTGCAGGAACTGGAGGCGCGCATCAATGTGCTGGGTACGCGCACCCGCGGCAATACCTCGCGTCTGCTGCAGGTGGGCGACCTGCAGTTCCAGCTCGACACCTTGACCGTAGCCCGTGGCGGCAAGTCGATCACGCTCAATCCGATCGGCCTTAAGCTGCTGCAGTGTCTGATGGAAGCCTCGCCGGCCGTGGTCACGCGCAAGGAAATGGAAATGCGCGTCTGGGGCGAAGAACTGCCCGACAGCGACTCGCTGCGCGTGCATATCCACGGTCTGCGTGCGGCCATCGATAAACCCTTCGGGCATCCGCTGATCCACACCCGACACGGCATCGGCTACAGCCTGAGCGACCCGGATGCAGTATCGGCGTCGGCTTAGAAGCCGCATCATCATCTCGTTTTTGCTGTTCGGAACGCTGCTGACGGCGGCGTTCGCCATTGCCGCGTTGATGCTGCGCGGCTATCTCGAAGATCAGCTGATCGGGCGCTCGCTCGATCTCGAGATCGATCATTACGTCGAAGAATTTCGCCGCGATCCGGCCTCGGACATCGCCATCTTCTCGCGCATCCAGGGCAATGTGTTCAGCGAGCGCAAGCTGGCTCTGGTGCCGTTCGCCTGGCGCGATCTCGAAAACGGCGTGCATACCATCGTCGATGACGATCAGAGTGGCGGCCCGCGTTCGTATCAGCTCGCGGTGCGCAAGTTTCCGGATTTCTGGTTCTTTCTGCAGTACGACATCTCACATGAACTCGAACTGCGGCGCTGGCTGGTCGGTGGCCTGATTGGTGTGGTGATCCTGTTCTCCGGACTGTCGGCACTGATTGCATTCTGGGCGGCATCGTCGGTGATGCGACCGGTCGCCGATCTGGCGCGCAGGCTCGAGGGTTTGACCGGTTCGCATGGGCTGGATCGGTTGGCGCCGCATTTTGCCGATGACGAAGTTGGCCAGCTCGCCGCCAAACTCGATGACTACGCCAGTCAGCTGACGCACCTGGTGGTGCGCGATCGCGAGTTCAATGCCGACGTATCGCATGAGCTGCGGACACCGCTGGCGGTGATCCGAGGCGCCACCGAGTTGCTGCTGAGCCAGAATGAGCTTCCCGAAAAGGCCAGGCAGCGCCTGCTGCGGATTGAACGCGCGGCGCGCCAGTCGACCGAGCTTACTGACGCCCTGTTGCTGCTGTCGCGCAGCGAGCGGCAATCGCCGGCGCAGGGCGAGAGCACCGAAGTCGCCGGTGTTGTCGATCAAGTTGTCGAAACCCATCGCGCCGCGATCGGCAACAAACCGATCGAAGTGGTGATCGAGCGCAATGCCGAAACCCATGTCGATGCCCCGGCCGCGGTGTTGTCGGTTGCGCTGGGAAATCTGATTGGCAATGCATTCAAGTATACGCCCGAGGGGGTCGTCACCATCCGGGTCGAGAGCGATCGGGTCGTCATCGAGGACAGCGGCAAGGGCATCAGCCCGGTCGAAGCCGAGCGCCTGTTCGATCGCGGATTCCGCGGCGCCACTGCGACCGGCAAGGGCGCGGGTCTCGGACTGGCTATTGTGGTGCGCCTGTGCGAACTCTATGGCTGGCGCGTCAGCCTGGCCCCGCGTGACGGCGGCGGCGCGGTCGCCACCTTGAGCTTCGGCGCGCATCCCTGAGTTGGTCTGCTTCTGAGGGCCAGTTGTTCTCCCCGTCGCCTTCCCGTATCATGCGCGGCCCCGCGCCGACCTGCGGGCCGATGCATACCGGAGAGGTGGCAGAGTGGTCGAATGTACCTGACTCGAAATCAGGCGTGCGTGTAAGCGCACCGTGGGTTCGAATCCCACCCTCTCCGCCAGTCCCAAGAAGAAAGCCGCCCACGGGCGGCTTTTTTCTTGGGACTGGCGGAGAGGGTGGTTGTCTCGCAGCTACCAGGGTTCGACAAAATCGCCGGCGCTCCTGGGTAGGAGGCCCGAAGCGGGCCGACCGCGGTCTTGCAGGCTCACCACAACGGTCGCGCCGCTTCGGCGCTCCCACATGAGGCCCGTCGCGCCGCTTCGGCGCTCCTGTGTGGGAGGCCCGAAGCGGGCCGACCGTGGTCTTGCAGGCTCACCACAACGGTCGCGCCGCTTCGGCGCTCCCACCTGAGGCCCGTCGCGCCGCTTCGGCGCTCCTGTGTGGGAGGCCCGAAGCGGGCCGACCGCGGTCTGGCAGGATCACCACAACGGTCGCGCCGCTTCGGCGCTCCAACGTGAGGCCCGTCGCGTCGCTTCGGCGCTCCCACCTGAGGCCCGTCGCGCCGCTTCGGCGCTCCTGTGTGGGAGGCCCGAAGCGGGCCGACCGTGGTCTTGCAGGCTCACCACAACGGTCGCGCCGCTTCGGCGCTCCCACATGAGGCCCGTCGCGCCGCTTCGGCGCTCCCACGTGAGGTCCGAGGCGCCGCTTCGGCGCTCCTGGGTAGGAGGCCCGAAGCGGGCCGACCGCGGTCTTGCAGGCTCACCACAACGGTCGCGCCGCTTCGGCGCTCCCACGTGAGGCCCGTCGCGTCGCTTCGGCGCTCCTGTGTGGGAGGCCCGAAGCGGGCCGACCGCAGTTCGGTCTTTACCGCAGCGGCACTCTATACTGCGCGCCCTCACATTCCCAGTTTCCGAGCCATCCCATGAGTCTGATCGAAGTACCGGTTTCCTACGGCGAGTTGCTCGACAAGATCACGATCCTGCAGATCAAGTCCGAGCGCATGTCCGATCCGGCGAAGCTGGCCAATGTCCGTCGCGAACTCGACGCGCTGAATCAGACCTGGGGCGCTGCGCCCGAGTCGAAAATCGATATTGCTGCGCCGCTCGCCGCATTGAAGGCGGTCAACGAGCGCCTGTGGGTGATCGAGGACGATATCCGCATCAAGGAATCGCAACAGGCGTTCGACGATGCCTTCATCCAGCTTGCGCGCTCGGTGTATTTCGAGAATGACGAGCGCGCGCGACTGAAGCGCGAGATCAACCAGTTGCTGGGTTCGGCCCTGGTGGAAGAGAAGTCGTACCAGGACTACCGGGTTCGCGCCTGAGTGTGAGTGTGCCGTCCCGGCGCGCTGCCATCAACTGCTCCAGTCGCTCGATCACGGTGGCCGGCTCGATCAGTTCCATTACGCCAGGTCGCTCGATGCGTCGGCCCCAGCGAACCCGGTTCGCCGGTTTTCCGAGATATTTTTCGGCGGCCTCAGCGTAGCGATTGATGCTCCAGCGCAGATCCGAATAGGGACCGCTGCGGCGCGCATCGGTGGCCGCATGCAGGCCAATCACCGGTGTGCCCACCGCATTGGCCATGTGCATGGGTCCTGAGTCCGGCGTCAGCACCACCGTGGCACGTTCGAGCAGGGCCAGCAATTGCTTCAAGGTGTCCTTGCCGATCAGATCGCTGATCGGTGTATCGAGCCGGGCAAGGATGGCATCGCCCATCTCGCGTTCGATCGCGCTCGGCCCGCCGCACAGCAGTACGCGCATGCCGAGTGCACGATGCGCGTGTCGCGCGACCTCGGCGTAAGCCTCGGCATTCCAGTTGCGCAGCCGATGGCTGGAACAGGGACTGATGACCAGGCTGGGCTGATCATCTGGCAGATGCAGTTCGGCGAAGGCACGATCGCCTGGGCCGGTCGGTATGTCCCAGTTCGGCGCCGCAGGCGGCAGACCGATCGCATCGCCGAAGGCCGCCAGCACATCCAGTACATGCCAGCCGGTGTCGGCCGCGATCCGGCGATTCACAAACAGACTGTGCAGCTCCTTGCTGCGGGCCCAGTCATAGCCGACGCGGGTGCCTGCGCTGATCGCGCTTCCCAGCACGTTCGCGCGCAGCGCGACCTGGCATTGCAGCAGTACATCGAAACGGCGTCCACGCAGTCGCGCACGCAGATCACGCCAGGCTGCGAAGCCGCGCTTCTTGTCGACGATGATGAACTCGATGTCGGCGATATCGCCGACCAGTTTGGCTTCGAACTTTCCGATGATCCAGCTGATCCGGGTGGCGGGCCAGAACTGCTGGATCCGCCGCACCAGCGGAACGATATGGGTGACATCGCCGAGCGCAGAGAGGCGGAAGATGCACACGGATTGTGGAGGCTGAAAACTCATCGCTGAAGACCGCTACACTTTGGATTCGAAACATACCGTATCCGCAACCGCATAGCGTCTCCGCATGAATATCTGCACGGCCCCCGTCGCTTCCGGCGAGATCATCTACGACGCCTCGCGCTGGTCGCCTGACGGGGTCGCGAAGGCCTTCGATGGCGTCATCGCGGCAAGCGTGGAGCGTCGCGGTCGCGGCGATGTGCGATTTCTCCAGTTGCCGTTCGCCGAGGCGGTGTTGCGCCAGTATCAGCGCGGGGGGTGGGCAGCCCGGGTTTCGCGCGACTGGTACTTCTGGTTGGGTCGCGAGGCGAGCCGACCGTTCCGCGAGTTCCGCCTTACCGCTCACCTTTTTGAACTCGGATTGCCAGTGCCGCGGCCACTGGCCGCACGCTTTCTGCGTTCGGGGATCGGCTATCGCGCCGCCCTGATCACCGAGCGCATCGTGCAGACGCGGACGCTCGCCGAGTGCCTGCAGGCCGGCGTTGCAATCGACTGGTCGGCAGCCGGGCAGATGATCGGGCGCTTTCACGCGCACGGTCTCTGGCACGCCGATCTGAACGCGCATAATCTGCTGGTCGATGCAGCAGGAGTGTGGTGGCTGATCGATCTCGACCGTGGCCGGATGCGCGCGGCGCCGGGCGCCTGGCAGCAAGGTAACCTGGCGCGCCTGCGACGATCACTGTTGAAGCTGGGTGCCGTCGAGCGGATCGAAGGCTTCAATCGTTCGGCCTGGCCCGCTCTCTGCCAGGGCTACCGCGCGCAGTGAGGAACGTCTGAATCACGCCGGGGCCGTGTGTCCGCGGCGTCGGTGGGGAAAACGGCCGAAGATCCTTGGCCGTTTTGGGCGTGATCAAGCTGGCGGGCGAGGACATCTTGATGATTTGTTCTGAGGCTCCCTGAGCGCGGCTCCACTATGATGTCGCCATGAGCACCTTGTGGAATCTTCGTTTCCTTGGCGTAGGCAGCGCGCAGGCCGTCGAACTCGGTTCGGCCTCGGCCGCGCTGGAGCGCGACGGCACGCCGCTGCTGATGATCGACTGCGGGCAGGAAGCCCTGAGCGCCTACGTCGAACGCTATGGCGCCATGCCGATGGCGGTGTTTGTCACCCACGCCCATCTGGATCATGTCGCCGGATTCGAGCGGCTCTACTATCAGAGCCTGTTTGACCCGGCGCGCTGCGGCAAGGTCCGGATCTATTGCGCTGCGGCACTGGTACCCATTCTTCAGGCGCGTCTGGCCGACTATCCGTCACCGCTGGCCGAAGGCGGTGCCAACTTCTGGGATGCCTTCCAGCTGGTTCCGGTGTCGCGCGGATTCTGGCATGCAGGGCTCTGGTTCGATGTATTTGGCGTGCGCCACCATGCCCCGGGTACCGCGTTTGGTATCGCCTTGCGTGGCGCGTTCCTGTGGACGGGCGACACCCGGCCCATCCCGGAGGCCGTTGCCCTGCACGCTGATGCCGGTGAGACGATCGCACACGACTGCGCCCTGCAAGGCAATCCTTCGCATACTGGTCTTGATGATCTGTTGCGCGAATATGACGAGGCGACCCGATCGCGGATGATCATCTATCACTATGCCCGCGCCGAGGACGCCGTCGTGCTGCGTGCCGCCGGCCTGAAAGTGGCCGAGGCCGGCGAGACCTGGGCGCTGGGTCCGCCGTGGTCGGGCATGCAGGCCTGCGCGCGTGCCTGGGGTCATGCATGAGCGTGGCAATGAACACCGCGCGTCTCGCCGAGACCCGGGATCGTCGCGGTCGGCCCTTGCATGACCTGCGCATCTCGGTGATCGATCGCTGCAATTTCCGTTGCCCCTACTGCATGCCTGCCGAAAAATTCGGTGGCGCGGGCGCTTTTCTGCCGCGCCGGGAATGGCTCAAGCCAGCCGACATCGAACGGCTGGCGCGTGCCTTCAGTGGCGTGGGTGTGCGCAAGCTCCGACTGACCGGAGGAGAGCCGCTGTTGCGCGCCGAACTGCCCGAGATCATCGAGCGTCTGGCGCGCATCGAGGGCATCGAGGATCTCGCGCTGACCACCAATGGTGCGCTGCTGGCGGCACAGGCCAGCGCGCTGCGTCGTGCCGGTCTGCGCCGGATTACGGTCAGTCTGGATGCGATCGATCCGGCGGTGTTTGCGCGGATGAGCGGCGGCTACGGCGATGTCGACAGTGTGCTTGCCGGCATCGAAGCAGCGGTTGCCGCAGGCTTCCACTCGATCAAGATCAATACCGTGGTCCAGCGCGGCGTCAACGAAGATCAGGTTCTTCCCCTGGTACGGCACTTCCGCAATACGCCACATGTCATCCGCTTCATCGAGTACATGGACGTCGGCAACTGCAATGGCTGGAGTCGCGAGCAAGTGGTTGCGGTGGCCGAATTGCGCACCCGCATCGATGCCGAGTTCGCGCTGGAGCCGCTGGCGCCCAGCATCGGCGGTGAGGTGGCGACGCGGTTCGGCTTCCGCGATGGTGCTGGCGAGATCGGTTTCATCGGATCAGTCTCGCTGCCGTTCTGTGGCGACTGCAATCGCGCCCGTATTTCCGCCGAAGGCAAGCTTTTTACCTGCCTGTTCGCCAGTCAGGGGCGTGACCTGCGTGACTGGCTGCAGCAGGACGATGCGGCGTTGGCCGCGAGCGTGGCCGGGCACTGGTTGTTGCGCGCCGACCGTTACAGTGAACTGCGCGCCGAGCGTGAGTCGGCGTCGCCGCAGCGCGTGGAAATGTTCCGGATGGGAGGTTGAATGGCAGGTTCACCGCGTCTCAGTCATATCGATCATGGCGGTCGTCCTGCCATGGTCGACGTCGGCAGCAAACGGCTCAGTCGTCGCCAGGCCACCGCCAGTGCCGAGATCGTGTTCCCCGCCGAGGCAGCCGCCGCCCTGCATGCCGCCGATCTGCGCAGCAAGAAGGGTCCGGTCATTGACACTGCAATCATCGCGGGCACGATGGCCGTCAAGCGCACGCATGAGTTGATTCCGTTCTGCCATCCGCTGCTGCTGGACGCCATCCGGTTTGAATACGAGTTCGTCGAACCGGCACGGCTGCGGCTGCTCTGTACGGTCGCCACCATGGCGCGCACCGGCGTCGAGATGGAGGCGCTGACGGGTGTCAGCATCGCGGCGCTGACGGTCTACGACATGTGCAAGTCGCTGAGCCTGGGTATGCGGATCGAGGCCATCCAGATACTGCGCAAGACCGGCGGCAAGCGCGATTTCGATGCGACCAGGGCGCCCGTCAAGCCGCGACCACCGCGCCGTCGCCGGGTGACGCCATGAAGATCCGAATGCGCTATTTCGCCAGCCTGCGCGACGCCGCGGGTACCGAGGTCGAGGAACTGGAATTGACGCACGCTGATGCCGTACAACTGTATGCGGAGACGGCGCAGCGGCATGCGCTGAAGCTGCCGCGTGAGCGCCTGCGACTGGCGGTCAATGGCGAGCTGGTGTCCTGGCAGCAGCCCTTGCAGCCGGGTGATGAAGTCGTGTTTCTGCCGCCGGTGTCGGGCGGATGATCCGGTTCGCCCTTTTGGATGCACCGATCGACATCGCTGCGTTACGGGCGCAGTTGTCGGATCCACACTGCGGCGCGATCGCCAGCTTCGAAGGGATCGTCCGCGATCACAATGAAGGTCGACCGGTGCAGCGACTGGAGTACCAGGTCTACGCCGAACTCGCACAGCGCGAAGGAGAGGCGATCGTTGCTGCGGTAGCCGCGGAGTTCGATGTGCGCCGCCTGGTCTGCATCCATCGTATCGGCGCGCTCGCAATCGGCGATATTGCCGTCTGGGTCGGTGCCGCCGCGGCACATCGCGGCGCTGCGTTCGATGCCTGCCGCCGGGTGATCGATGAAGTCAAACTACGTGTGCCGATCTGGAAGAACGAGCACTATGCGGACGGCGAATCGGGCTGGCTGCATCCGTAGCTGCGACGCGCTGATCGCGGGCTGTCGTTGGTCTGGCCGTTGTGTTTGACATGGTCGATGTCCCCGCGGAGATTTATAGCGCGGGCAAGCCCCGCTCCTGCTTCTGCAGGGCATCTCTGCGAGATGCCGACATCAAGGCGCCGCAGCGTTGCGATGGCATCTCACGGAGCTACTGGCTGTCGCATAAATAATGCAATACTACACACCCGTCCCAAGCAGGAGTACGGATGTGACACGACCAGTCGGGTCCGCAGAGCTGATCGAAGCGCGGCGCCGTCAGGCGCTGC
>JALHNO010000007.1 GCA_022843465.1 Pseudomonadota bacterium
AGCTGGATCAGGCGGGCTTACCCGCAATGGCTTTGGCATCTCGATCTCCGAATCAATGCCGCCCTAAAATGAGGGATAACTTACAGCGTCACTGTCGCAGAGATCATAGGCGCGTAGGGGGCGCTCGAAGGGCGCGGCCGTGATGCTAATATCGCAGAAGCCAGACGACTTCGAAAGCGAAGACGATGACTTCCTTGATGAGATGGGATTGCTCGTGTGCTTCGGCACCAATGCGCGGGAAGCCGCCGTCAAACGCATCCTGGGCTCCGGTGCCTCTCTGACCACTTTGAAAAAGGGTGAGGCTTACGCGCGCGCTCGGGGCGATAGTCGGTCGAAGAAAGTACTGGCCTGGAAGTAAAAGAGCGACGCACGGAGTCAAATGAGAAGCGGGGGTGTGAATTACAGCCCCGCCGCCGTCTCAATCCTTCTGCGCATGTAGGATCTTCCAGCGCCAGACAGATTTCGAAATTCTGTGCTGGTGAAGTCGATGGCTGCCGCGCCTGCCAGCTGGCTCGTGAAGTGTTGTACGGAAATCGTTTTGATATCGAACGCGGACTTGGCGAGCTTTGTCCGGAGGATGTCGAACAATGCTTGGACCCCAATCGTCTTAGTGATGTACGACCCCTCCGGGGCTTGTGCCCAGAAGAGGTTTTGGCACGCGTGCAGATAGTTGAATACCAGCGTGTAGATAGCGATATCGTTGCCGTCGAGGTACGCAGCCCTCAACGGAGACTGGTCTTTCCGTCCCTCCGATAGGCTCGCTCGATTCTTGCGTTGTTCTTCGAAGAGCCTCGCGGAATCATTCTTGGGGTTGGTGGTGAAGAGACGCATCACCCCTTCGACCACGACAGCTGTCGATACCTTCCACGAAGTACCCGCAGCGAGCTGTTGAAGCACCTCGTCTTTCTTGGGAGCAATAACGATTCTCCCCTCCAAGGGAGATCCCACCTCGGTGTTGAGCCGGCGGGTGAGAAACACTGCCAACTTGTCCGGACTCCAGCGCTCTTCGGGTTCCTCGATGATGTTGTAGCCAAAAAGCTCATACGTCAGGCTTTTGTCGACTGGCTTCTGCGTGGAGTTGATGGTCGCGAACAACTGGGCCTGGTATGGCTTGGGGAGATCGAGGAACACCGAGCAAATGAGGTCCATCGGCCTGCGCTCAGCGCGCGCGTGTGCGAAGGCAAAGAGCCGATGTTGGCCGTCGATGATAGCCGCAAGCTTCTCCGCCGTCGGGATGGTAAGGGTGTGGCAGCCGTCCTCGGCCTCAGTGATAACCCATCGCCTGTCGGTACCCGGGGGTGCGGCGTTGTCATCTGCTACATGACCTTCGCCCTCTTCAGCGTCCTCGATTCGGCCATCTTCTTTGCGATAGTTGGCGGCCAGAATGATGGCATTGGGAAAAGCGGCATCGATGCGATTCAAATAGCTCGCAATGGGTTCGAGCCGCTTGGGCTGAGGCAGGCGCTGTGTGCCGTCCAGTTGGTAGGATTGAGTGCCTTCGACGTAGCGCGCGCTGAGCGTATCGCTGAAGGCGACTTCCAAGAGCAGTTCGGCCGGCAACACCGTGACGTAAAACACGCCAAGTGGCTGTTCAACTTTGAGGGCTTTCGCTGTGTACGGGAAGGCGGTCATTCGGCGTCATCCATCTAGACAATGAATTTTTTCAAGTCGCCCTTCAGCGGGCCGGTTGCAGTGTCGCCGCCAATGGGGTCGGACGGGTCAATCTCGCCGAGCAGGTCGGGGTTGTTGGCGTTGGCTATCCACCAAAGCCACAAGGCGACCACGGTTGCGGCTAAGCCCATCGCCACTGCCGAGGAGTCGCCGATTTGTCTCGGCGTCATGCATGCGGCAAGGATGGCGATAATCACAAAAAAGAGCATCGCCACTGCTCTCATCTGCTTCCACCTCTCCGCCCAAACCAGTTGCAGAGCGGTTGTAGCCGTCACCGCTGGGAAAAAGGTAAGCAACGCAGTTCTCAGCCCAGCGAGCGAGGCGGACGCAGTCGGGGTGGCAGGGTCGGCGGCGGCCGCCGCAGGAGCGGGTGAGCCGAGGAAGAAGAACGTAAACACCTCAACCCAAATGCTAAAGGGCCCGACCAACAGCATAACGAGCAAGAAATAAATGACGAAAGTCGGGTGGTGCAGGGGGCCGAACGTGCGGTTCGTCAACTCCCGGCCAACACGCGTGTATTGAGCCCAGGAGTCCTTTTGAGCACTTTCGTTCGCGGTCATGACTGTCCAATGCGCAGTTGAGATAGCGTCTTTGGGGGCGACTTGGCATGGCCCCCTGGCTAAGGTAGCTGGGCAGCCCGCAGCTGTCACAGTTTCTTCGCAGTCGCAACAACGGACACCCACTTTTTCGCTTGTCATCGAACCGCGTGGTCTCCATTCCGTCAGTCTAGACGAGGGCAAGGACCGCCTTTCACACCTCTTGAGGTGATGTGCGCATACACATGCGATTTTCGGACCATGATGCCCCAGCGTCGTCGCATCGACCGGAAGTGCTGTGCCGACTTGCGGTGAACTGGCTCAGCGCTGATTTCCAGTGCTGCGCTCAGTGACCCGGCAGTGCCAGCCTTCTCGCTGTGCCGACCCCTCGCAACCAGTTCTGGCCCATCGCCTTGGCCTTCTCGATCAGACTGTCGACTTCGCCCATCGCCCGCTGAAACCCTGGTCCTGTGGCCAGAACCTGATCCTGCGATGGTCCTGGACACCCACACTTTTCTCGACATCGGCGCCGGACGGCCACGACGTACGCATCAGCATGAACACCGAGCGCCTGCACCCCCATCAAATGACATGGTCCCCGCGCGGGCAACTGGCTACCAAGACGGGGTCACCACGTCGGCAATTCGGAGAGTTTTAGCCAGAGGCGCAGATAATGCAGCGCAAATCACGTCTTTTCAGGCTTTCAACGATATCGCTGATCGGTTGTACGCGAATTCGACTCTGCAGAGCGCAGCGCGAATTGCGCAGGCCTACCCAATACATTAATTTTTCCAACTGGCGCACGTTTGACCTCACTCCAATGGGATACGCTTGCAAGCGCGCAGGGCGACTACGGTAGTTCGGTTTTTTACCGGTTATTGCCGTATGCGACATTTACCCGCCTTGCGTTTGGGACCATTAGCCTGCGACTGGCCTGCGTCAACGCCTGCGACAGGGCAGTAGAAGCGCGCAATCAATTCGCGACATCGACAATTGGAGCAACCATGCATTTTCATGTGAATACTGATTTCTTGCGACGCGGGCTGACCGCAGCTGCTGTCGCGCTGGTGATGACCGCTTTACCCATGAGCGCAACCCATGCGTTCAAGCCGACCGCCGAATTCGGCCATGTCGGCGTGGTCCGCGACGCCATCACTCCGATAACGCGGACCGCGACCAGCGGCGAAACCCTGCGATTCTCCGCACGAGCGATCGACGAATTGCGCGATGCGACCGCCGGTGTCGACGAGATATTCTCCGACCGCGGCGAACTGAGTGTGCCCAATGCGCATTGCGACGACGAATTGTTGCCGGCCTGCAGCCAGCGCATTTTGACCATCAAGAACGACATTATCGCCAATCTCAGCAGCGATTCGCGAGACGGCGCCGCCGCGCGCGCGCAGGCCGGTCGCGCCCTGCATACCCTGCAGGATTTCTACGCGCACAGTAACTGGGTCAACGCCCCCGGCCCGGGAAATACCGGTGCGAATACTGCGCTCGGACGCAGCGTGATGGGAGCCTTGCCGCGCGCCACGGCCACCTGTGTGGACAACTTTTTCGACGATGCCCTGACCGGCGCCGGATTGACGTCGATCACTACCGGCTATTTTGGCAGCGTTGAACCGCCTGCCGGAAAATGTGCGCATGGCGTGATCGCGGGTGCCGGCATCCACAAGGACGCCCCCGGCAGGCCATTCCACGCTGCCGCACGCACGGCAGCCGTCGCCGGCACGCTCGACTTCATCAACCAGATCCTCGATGCGCCTGGTGTTGCTGGCAATGACGAAGCGATCCGGGCATTCATGGACATCCGCGGCACGCTCGGATTCGTCGTCGATGACACCGGCTCCATGGGACCGGATATTGCCGGAGTCCGAAGTTCAGTACAGCAGATCGTCAATGCCGTTGCCGGTACCGAGAATGCGCCCGACAATTATCTGCTGGTGCGCTTCGGCGATCCCGATGTCGGCGCGCCCTTCAAGACCTCCGATGCCTCCGCATTGCTCGCCGCGGTGAACGGCCTTTCGGCCGGTGGTGGCGGCGACTGCCCGGAGCTGTCACAGGGCGGGCTGCTGTCGGCCATCTCCGGCGCCAGCAGCGGCGCCAAGCTGTATTTCTACAGCGATGCTTCGGCGAAGGATTCAGCGCTGGGTGGCAATGTCGCCGCCGCGGCCAATGCCAAGAAGATCACCATCAACTATGTCATCACCGGCAGCTGTTCGCCGATCGATCCCGCATATATCCGCGTGGCTCAGGAAACCGGCGGCCAAGTATTTTTCATCCGCCGCTCCGAAGTCGGCTCGATCTTCCATCTGATCGAACCTTCACTGTCCGGCGATCTCAGGCCGATTCTGGTACTCAATGACCGATTCGCCGGCGCCGCCAAGAGTTTCGATGTGCCGGTCGACTCCACGGTGCGCAGCATTACCTTTTCAATCAGCGCCGATAGCCTTTCGTCGGTACGGGTGACCCGTCCGTCGGGCACCGAAGTACTGACCAGCGACAGTGATGTCACCTACACTCCGTTGTCGACCGCACGCATCTACACCATCGACGCGCCGGCGGCCGGAAGCTGGAACGTGTCGGTAAACGGTACCGGCGAACTTTCGCTGGCCGTACTCGGCAACAGCCCGATCGATTTTGCCGATTTCTCCTTTGTCGAGCTGCGCGGTCGGATTGAACACGAGGGCTTGTTCCGCCTCAACGGCCAGCCCATCCGTGATGACGACTACACCGCGCGGGCGCGTGCCTTCGGTCCGTACGCCAGCATCGCGTTCGAACGTGTGGCACTGGACGGCACCGTGCTCGGGCCGATCGCACTGAGCGCCGGCAGCAATATCGATGCGGCTGCGGACGAGTACGTCGGTACCATGGCCGCGACCGAGACGCCGTTCCGCATCTATGCACGCGGTGTCGACGCTAGCGGTGCCGCCTTCCTGCGCGCCTACGCTCCCGTGTTTCGCGGCCAGACGGTGAAGGTCGAGCCGGTGAACGCCAGCACCACGCTGGTGCCTGGGACGACAACACAGGTCGAATTCCGCGTCTCCAATCTCGGCGCCGCCGGTTCGTTCCGTATCACCGCCAGCGACGAAGCGCGCTTTGCTGCCGGCACCTCGCCCGCCCTGCTCAGCCTCGGCACTGACGAGTCCGCGGTGGTCAGCGTATCGATGGTGGTTCCAGCGACGACTACTCGTGAATTCGACACACTGACCGTGTTCGCGCGCTCGACCAGCAACCCCAATGTCGGCAACAGCGCGCTGGCCGGGCTACGGATTGGCGTGCCGGACGGCGACGGCGACGGCATTCCCGACGATACCGATGCCTGCCCGAGCTCAAACCTGGCAGCGACCATCGTGATCGGCAACTGCGACTCCGGCGTCGTCAACCAGTTGCAGGCAAACGGTTGCTCCTTGTCGGACCGCATCGCCGAAATCGCCGCCAGCGCCAGAAACCATGGACAGTTTGTCAGCCAGGTCGCGCACTTCACCAATCAGCTGGTCGCTGATGGCATCATCACCGGCAGCGAGAAGGGAGCGATCCAGTCATGCGCGGCGCAGGCGCGGATTCCTTGAAACCAGAACCGGCGCATACGGCGGAGCGCGAAGTCGCGCTCCGCCCGATCGGGCGGTGGCGGCGAGTTGTTCGATGACGCCGCTGCCGCCGCGGATCGGGCAGGTCCTGATCGCATCCGCCAACATCCTGGCCTGCGCCTTGCTTGCTGGCACCGTGCACGCACTGGTCGGAACGTGGGGGCGCGATCTGCGACCCACCGCGGCCGTCATGGGGCTCTTGCTGGCAGCGGCCGCGTTCTACCTGGCAGGCTGGCGGCGCTATCCGGTCGCCAGTCTTCTGGCCGCGCTGGTGCTGGCGGAACTGCTGCTGATCGCTGCGATCGGCTGGTTCGCCTACGGCGGCCTGCCACGGCTCGACAATTTCTTCAGATCGTGGTTCATCAACAGCGCGCTGATCATCGCGCTGCCGTGGCTAATCGGAATGATGGCAGGCAGCGCACGGTCGCGCTCGCTCCGCTGAACATCGATCAAACAGGCCGGAGCATTGCGTCGCTTGCGTCGAAAGGAATCCCGGCTGCCTCCGCTGCCCGTCGCAAGGCCCGGCGGATCGCATCAATAGCGATGAGAACGTCAACTCAAGGGTTCAGTGCAGTTTCGAATGAATCCTGGACATCCGCGCGGTGCTCGACAGTAACGCCCGACGTAAACGACACACGCGCTGTCGCAACGGTCGCGTTGCTTTCTGCCCTTCAGGTTGGAGCCGGCAACGGTCACTACGACGCTATGGCTTGCTGTTCATGGCGTTTTGGCACCGGCTCGATTGCACGCAACCCTTCACTTCTGCAATGACCAACGGCGATCAACGGCGCTGACCATCGTTCGATGTCCAGTTCACCTTGAATGCGAGCTACGGCTGGGGACGGCCCAAGCCGATTGCATCGAATCGCTCGCGATACGCGCACGGCGCGACGCCGACGAAGCGCCTCAAGGCAACGCGATTGGTGTCGAACGACTGGTATCCGCAACTGCCGCCGATGGCTTCGATCAACCGGCGCGGGCACTTCCGTTCACTCGGCATCACGAGATCTACGGATACCGCGCAGGTCAACAGCAAGTGCCACTACTGCCGTCACTCCATGAGGAGCACCGACCCCAAGTGCTTCGCCCAAGCGTTGCGCATCACCGCAAGGCAAGCTCGCCATCTGCAATGCTCGGCCGAGCACCTGAAGGCCGGCTGCAAAGGCGGAAGAGTGGCCCACAACATTGCTGCCGCTTGTCGGTTCTGCAACTTGCATCGCCACCCGGACAGACACAAGTCCGCGCCTTCGCCGGATGATCGCCGCTCCCATGTGCAGACAAGAATGAGCCACGGCACATGGCACCAGATGCTTTCTGGCACGGAGGGCTTGGCGCGCCATGGACGGGCCATGTCGCCATAACGGATGTCCGGCTCCTCTCCGGGGCGATATCGCAATGATGAGTCTCCAGCTCCGCAGCGCTCGGCCAGGCAGCCCCTTCCGAGGCTGCGTGGTCGCCCGCCACGACCCAATCTGACTCAAGGCTTGTGCCTGGCTTTATTCAAAGCCGTCCTTGAACAGGTTCTGGGTGACGCGTACGTCCTGCAGATCGGCATTGGCGCGCAGTCGACGCCAGGGGCCAACGCGCGGATTGGACGGCGGGGTGAGCGCAGCGTTGGTGCCGGTCTGATGCAGGTACAGTGCCCGCGCACGCCAGTGAAACAGGCTGTTCGCCCCGATGACTTGCGGGAACGCAACCAGGACGGTGCCTGCGCCAGCGGCGCTCAATGGTGTCCAATCCTGAGTCATGGCGGTGACGCAGGTCGGCGCACCGAAGGCCGCGCCTTGCGGACAGGCCTGGACTTCCAGCTTGGCGTTCTCACGTCCACGTGGGCCCACCACATCCCCGCCCACGGTGAAGAAATCGCCGTAGGCAGAAACGCCCCATTGATCGAGCGCGAACAAACTCAGGTTCACGAAATCGAAGGTCTGCATCGGATTGGCACGGCCTGTCGTGTTCCCGTAAAAAACAGACGCCGAACCTTCGTCGGTCGAGGCGCCGTTGTCGTCGGAAGGCGCCCCGACAGTCAGGTCCGAAAAGCCGTCGCCGTTGAAGTCACCCGCCGACACCGAAGTGCCGGCGCGCGTCGAAGACAACACGAAATCAAAACGTGCCGCAGCGTTTGGATTGATTTGTCCGCTGACCGCGCCCAGGAACAGAAACGCGGCACCGGCATCAACGGTGACGCCATTGTCGTAGTCGGGCGCGCCGACTATGAAATCCGCCAGACCATCGCCGTTGACGTCGCCGGCGCTTGCGGCCGCACTGCCGAATCCGGCATTGGCCTGATTGCCCTCTACGCGCCAGGTGGGCACCGGGTTCAAGCCAGTGGCGCTGCCGGGATAAATCCACGCCACGCCTTCGTTGGCTTCGCCTGAAGAATACTCATTGGCGGCCATCAAGACATCGGCAAAGCCATCACCGTTGACATCGCCGAGACCCGCAACGGCGCTTCCAAAGCGCGCGTCGGTGAGTCCTCCGTCCTTGGTAAGGTCGACCACGGTGTTGAATGGACGGCCGCCGTGGTACACGCGCACAACGCCTGCGTTTGTCGCGCCGGTGGCGTCAAACCCGACACCGCCCGCCATGATGTCAGCAAAGCCGTCGCCATTCACATCGCCCGCACCCGCCACCACGCCGCCGAAAAAGGCACTGCCCTGGCTGCCCAGCAAGGTGAAATCGGGCGCTGCAAATGCGAGGTTGCGGTTCATGTAGACGAACATCGCGCCCTCGTTCGAGACGCTACCATCGAACAGCGGAGCGCCCACCAGCAGGTCGTTGGCACCATCGCCATCGATATCGCCGGGCAGTGCGACACTGACGCCGAAACTCGCGCCTGCCTGGTCTGCTTGCAGGATGACATTGGGCGTCGTGCCAAAAATGCCTGCGTCGCTCAGGAAAATGTAGACCGCGCCTTCATCCACGGCGCCGCGATTGGCGAACGGCGCGCCGGCGACGATGTCGGCATAGCCGTCCGCGTTCAAATCGCCAACCGCCACGCTGGCGCCCATGCGTTCGTTGACCAGTTGACCCGGAATGGTGTCATCGGCACTGGTATTGAAGCCTCCTGCGCCACCCAGGAATACTGAAACTCGACCCGAGTTCGTCGCGTTGTCGTCGTGGCCATTGTGCCCGGCGACGAGATCGGCATAGCCATCGCCATTGACATCGCCAACCGCTACCGATTGACCCATTTGACTGCTGCCCTGATTGCCGAAGGCGACGCCTTCACTGCCGGTGTTGGGACTCAGTCCACCGCCCAGGAACAGCTGCGCACGACCATTGTCGGTGCCGACACCATCGAATAGCGCCGCGCCCACCAGCACATCGGCAAAGCCATCGCGATTCACATCGGCGGCGGCAATGGAATTTCCCAGCGCAGCATTGGCTTGGTTGAACTCCAGATGCCTGTAGGTTGTGGTGCTGAAGGTGCTACCGCCCAGATAGACAAACACGGCGCCTTCATCGTTTTCGCCATTGTCATAACCACGGGCACCTACCAGGACATCGCTGAAGCCGTCGCCATTGACATCGCCGGCACCCGCCACAGCCGAGCCAAAGTTGGCACCGGCCTGACTGGAGAACAGGGTGACCGATGCCGGCGGGTTGGTCACCGGGGCAGCGGATCCAAAGATGATGTAGGCCGAGCCCGAATCAGCAGCGGCTTGCAGAGGCGCCCCGATGATCATGTCCGCGAAGCCATCACCATTGACGTCGCCGACTCCAGCAACGGAGCTGCCCACGCGCGCCTCCAGCTGGTTGATCTGGAAGTGCGCGTCGGTAGCGATGTTGAAGGCACCGGACCCGCCCAGGTAGAGAAACGCGGCGCCTTCATTGGCTTCGCTGGCGCCAAGGGGCGCCTCGTATTCCGGTGCACCGATCAAGACATCATCGAACCCGTCGGCGTTGACATCGCCTACGCCGGCCACGCTCGTACCCATGCGCACATCGCCCTGGGATGAGGTGAGGGTGGCATCACTCGTCGTGTTGAAAGCCCCGGCATTGCCAAAAAACAGAAACGCGCCCCCGGAGTTTGTGGAACCGCCGTCAAAGCCGTTCGCGCCCACCAGCACATCCGAGAAGCCATCACCGTTGACATCGCCCGCGCCCGCTACCGAATGGCCAAAGAATGCGCTCCCCTGATTGATCTCGAGGGTCGCATCCGAGACGCTGTTGAAGCTGGCGCCGCCCAGGTACAGGAACACCACGCCCTCGTCCGTACTTCCATTGTCGAAGAACTCAGCACCGACGACAAAGTCTGCGAAGCCATCGCCATTCACGTCACCGACACCTGCGGCACTGGAGCCCAACCGCGCCCCCGCCTGGCCGCCGAGAGCAAATGCATCTGCGGTGGAATTGGTGCCACTGGCATCGCCGAGATAGAGGAACCATGCGCCTTCATTGGCCCCGCCCGCGCCGGTGAAACCGTAGGCAGTGATCACCAGATCGTCAAAGCCATCGCCATTGACATCGCCGACATTGGCCAGGCCATGACCCAGTTGAGCGCCGTTGTCGGTGCTGGCGAACGTGGTGTCGGCCACATTGGTCAGCAGGGGATCAATCGTGATCGGATAGTGGGCACCGGCATCGTTTACTGCCAGCACAATGTTGCCACCTTGCACGCGCATTTCCGAGGGAAGAATTCTTCCCCGTGCGTCCCAGGCCTTGAGATGGTCGTAAGAGAAGGTCGCGCCGGCGCTTTTCAGCAGGACCTGCCCATCGTGCAGGCTCAGATCTGCACCACCCACGCCGATGTGCAATTGCAGTTCGCCGCCGCCATGAGGACGCGTGAACAAGTCAAAGCCTTGCTCCAGCCCCCGGCTTGAATTGACGTACCATTCGCGACCGCCATCGAAGTCGAATTCCACCCTGCCTGCCGAAATTTTTGGCTCCTCCCTGGCAGCGGCCCGCATGTTTTCTGCGCGCCCGAAACGTTCCAGCGAGAATTGCATGTGCAGTGATTGCGACCCGTGGGCGCGGACGCTGAGGCCAGAATGATCAAACTCACCGCGCAGAGACTGCGCGCGATTGTTCGCGATGATCTTCTTCTCGGCGCGCATCGGCCGATATTCGAGCGCGGAGATTTCGACTTGCGCTGCCTTGAGCCAATGGCCATCCATGGCCTGGGCGCTGCGCGCAGGGGCCTGGCTTGGAGCGGCTACCGCGCCTGCAAACACACTGACCAGAGCACTGGACAGCACGAACCACAATGATTTCATTCTCACGATAATCCCCTGACGCCTGTCGATTGAGTTGAACGGCAGGGTCAGTGTCAAATCTGCGTCGGTTCCGCGCATCCCACAAACACGCATGTGCGCATGCCGAGATGGCGACGAGCGGTGGCGGAATCAGGACGGCACGTGCCTTCCATCCCGCGAATTCGGGATACGCAATGTCATCCTGGTCCCGTGTGCGATAACGGGGGCTGCCGTCGTCGCCATCGCAGGCTCAGGCGACGGCGGTGACGCCGCGACCGGGATGGACTGCACCTCAAGCCCTGCGCCGATTTGCTGGGCACGGTAGCGCATGCCATTCAAACCATAGCGGCCTGAGCTTTGGCCGCTGGTGTCAAACCCGATGCCATCGTCCTCGACCTGCAAAACCAGATCACCGGCCTCGCCTGCGACACGCACGCGGACGGTTTTGGCTCGCGAATGACGAACGATATTGGTGAAGCATTCCTGCAGGATGCGAAACACCTGCAGTACGGATTCGGGACCAAATCCGTCGGCCTGCAGGCTTGGGGCCTGCTGCCAGAAAAGGGTGATGCCGGCACTGCGAAAAAGGGCGCTGCCGCGCTCGCGAAAAGTGCCCAGCGCCATCAGCAGGTCGCCATCGGTCTGGTTGAGCGAATCGAGCACCAGGCGCAAATCGGCCAGACCTACCCGGACTGCATCGACAATCTCGCCGCGGCCAATGCTGTCGTCATTGGCCAGATGCACCAGGGCAGCGAGTTGGCCACCGACACCATCATGCATGTCGCGCATGATGCGCGCGCGTTCATCGGCCAGGGCGCGATCCTTGTCGGCTTGGCGCAGACGCTCGTAGTTGCCGCGCAACTCGATTTCTTTCTCCTGTACGGTGGCCTCGAGTTGCTCGTTGTAGCGCGCCATGGCGATCTGGTTGCCCAACACGCGGCGACCCATCTCGAGCAGAAACGCCAGGGATATGCCGACACCCGCGGCGGGCGTAAGCACATAGTTCATCAAGCCCTGAGTTGCGGTGCCGACGCTCATGTCGTGGAGGCCACACAAGGCGGGAAACGCAGCGGCTGCGAACACCCACGAGGCCATGCGATTGGCGCGTTGCGCCCGAAGATAGCGCCCGAGAAAGAGCAGAATCACCGGCAACAGGAGATAGGCCGAATACTTCACGGTGAAATGCGGGATGGCGATGCGCCAATAATCATCCATATTCGGCCAGACGCTGGCGAGCACGGTCAAGATACAGACCGCGCCAAAGTAGCCAAAAGCCAGACGCCGCATCCAGCGCTTGGGTTGCTCCAGCAGCGACTGCATGAACAGTGCGGAGAACGCCAGCAGTCCCGCCATGGAAATGTAGAACACCATGGAGCGAAGCGCCACGTGCTGCACCGCATCGGGAAACAAGTGGGTAACCGAGAGGGTCAACCAGAATGGCCCGGCCGCCAGAAACCACTGCAACACCGGCTGTTTGTATTGGCGCAGCCACAATCCACACGCAAACAACAATGTGCCCAATTGCCACCAGAACGCGCCCATCACGCTATCGTGGCTCAGACGTCTGGAGGCGCGATCGGGTATCTCCAGCGAGGCATATTCACCGAGATAGAATTCGTTGACGCCGCCGGTGCCGCTTCGCTGAATCGTCAGGCGCCAGACCAATTCGTTGCCGGTGGGCTTGAGCAGGTTTCTCGGCAAACGTACCAGCCGCGCGTGATAGCGATACACACTGGGTGGGTTCTCCATCCGCCCTTTCATCTCAATCAAGGTTCCATTGAGATAGAACGCGGCATTGGCGTCCGCCTGCCTGAACCACACCGCCGGATCCTGCAACGTCGGAACCGCATCGAATCGATAGCGCCACGCGGTATACGGCGTCTTGCAACGCACCTTGCACGCCTTGATCGGAAGCTCGAAGGGCAACCACGCATCAGGTGCATCGTCGACCCAGCGCGTCCAATCCGTGGGCTGTTCGTCGGGTCGTGCCTCGACCTGGATGATGGCCGGTTCCACCGGCTTGGTCTGTCGATGCGCAACGACAATCACGGTCAACAGAACGACGCTGCTGATCAGGAATGGCAGCATGGCACGCCATAGCGGGGCATTCGGAAGGCGTGGCGATGGCTCACTCATGATCAGGTTGCAGCCAGCCCGCCTGCACCGCTTCGAACACCGCCTGCGAGCGCGAGTTCACCGCCAACTTCGAGTAGATCTGCTTCACGTGATGGCCGACGGTGTGGCGCGAAATCCCGAGTATCGTGGCGGCCTCGTCGTAGCTGAAGCCGCGCGCCAAGGCCAACAACACATCGCGCTCGCGCGGCGTGAGCGCTGACAGAGCACTGTGCGTGCCGGCAGTTGCCGGCGTCGCAACCGCCGCTTCCTGCTTGCGAAACTTGCGCAGCAAGTGTGCCGCCACCGAGGGCGTGAGTGGCGCACCACCGTCCATCACGCTGCGAATTGCCTGGGTGATCTCGAGGGCCGGCGAATCTTTCAGCAAGTACCCCGCCGCACCCAGTTCAAGCGCCCGCGTCACCGATTCTTCATCGCCCAGCACCGAAAACACGATCACGTGACAGACCCTGGAAAACTCGGCGACCAGGTCCAGTCCGGTGCCATCGGGCAAGCCCAAGTCCAGAAGCAGGACGTCAATGACGCGGGCGGCATTCAGGCGCGCCGCATGCAAGGACTCAGCCTCCCATACCCAGTGCCAGTCCAGTTCGCGTTCGATGATCTGACGTACGCTCACGCGAATCTGTGGCCGATCCTCCACCATGGCCAATCGCAGGGTGCTGGCGCTATGCTCTGACATGAAGTGCTGGGGCTTCGCAATGGGGGAGTCGAATCTGGCGCATCATCGGCGTTGTCCGTGCCGACAGCATCCCATAAACACGGGACCGGGAAGCAGGTGAAATTCACCATGCCGGGCGCGCTGAACAGGCATCGCGAGGCGAATCCGCGGCGGCGCACCGCAGCACCGGCCCGGCCGGGCAAACCACCCAACGTTGGTCGCCTGCACGCGGCCGATAGCGGCCAGGCCCGGCGTAATGGTAGCTCCAGCCCTGGACCACCTGCCCTCACGCCGCAACCGTCTCCGACCAATCGCCCTGATCCTCCAGATCTGGCTACCGACCCCATCCAGCACGCGGTGGATGCCTGCCGACCTGGTCGGCGCTTCGTACCCTCACCTCAAGGGCTTGCAATGACTCCAATCCATCGGACAGCATCTGATGTGTGGTGGACAAGGTGTCCTATTGCACTTCGACGCGCGCGAAACCGCCACAGCCTGAACGCTTGACCCGGTACATGGCCACGTCTGCCGATTTGCGCAATTGACCGAGGCTGTTGCCATCATCAGGGTAAATCGCGATTCCAATACTCGCGCCTACCATTGCCTCGCCCGATTCGACCACGATCGGCTTGCTTACACTCTGCACTGCCCGCTGTGCGATGTCGGCAACATCCTCTACGTGGTGTATCACGGGCAGAATGAGCATGAATTCGTCACCCCCGATGCGCGATGCCGTATCACCCTCGCGCAAAGACTGCTGCAATCTGCTGGCCGCAACGCGCAATACCTGATCGCCTGCGTCGTGCCCCAACTGATCGTTCACCTGCTTGAATCGATCAAGGTCGACAAACATCACCGCGACCTTCCGCCCGGTCCGCTCAGCCATCTCCAGCGCAATTCGCAATCGATCTTCGGCGAGCCCCCGCCCAGGCAGTCCAGTCAGGGAGTCATGCGTGGCAAGTCGTTCGATTTCTTCCTGCTGGCGGTGCACCCTGACGAGCAGATCGCTGGTCGAGTGCTGAAACATCGAGATAGCCTGAAACACAATGAACGGCATCAAGGAAGCGGCAATCACAAACGACACCCACGAGGTCGCGCTGGTGACGTATTCGGCTGGATCGACGTTGTAACGCAGCAATCCCGTTGTAAACCCGACGCCGGCCAGCACCACCAGTACCAGCGAGGTCAGAGAAATCAACATGCCGACTCTCGATCCATACAACGTACTGGCCAGCAGGCTGCTCATGACCAGCCACCAGATTCCAGCGCCGAGCAGCCCGAGCTTCAGCACTCCGACACCCCCAATGAGCAGGAATAGCCCAAGAATGCAACCGGCCTTGACGTCCTGTGGCAGCTTGTGGCGCACCAGGAAACCCATCAGCACCAGGATCGCCAGCGCTATATGCAGCGTGTACAGCCAGGACCAGCCGGTCGACAGGGCACGAGAGGCGGAAGCTGGTGCGCCGACGCAGGCAACGATCACCAGGCCTGCAAGCACCCGGTCCACCAATTCGGCGCGAATCGCAGCGGTCCCGGCATGAAGCGTAGCGCGTTCATCAGTTTCCATGGCCCCCCCGTTTGGAGCATCGACGCGCCAGCTGTCAGTCGCGCGATTCCGGGAAAGTTGAGAAAGGCTTGCATTCGCGCAACCTTCTGATGGCAATAGACCCGACAACCGACAACCTTGCTGGGATCATACGCCAGCGGTGCCGCCTTCCACTGCCCGACAACCACCTGATGAATCAAAAGTTGACCGGTACCGCACAGGTTTGGCAGCGCGAGCAACTGGAACTCTGGGAGCAGCAAGTCCTGCGCACCGCAAGGGCGCCTCTTGAACCGCGGACACCGCTCGAGAATGGCGCGCTTATGCCGAACATGAAGTGGCGCCAGTTGGGCGGTCGCTGACCCGGTCCCGCGCAAGAGTTCCTCGGGCTGCGCCCAGTTGAAACAGTTCACTGACTCCAGCGCCCGCGTTCGGCTGGCAACAGAGCCCTGCGTTCTCCATTGGCGGCGGGATGGACGCAGGCTCGAACCGGCAAAATCGCAGGACTCGGCGGCCAGGGCGGCCGGCCACCGACCCAAAATGCCCCTGCAACCCTTTTCCCTAGACCTGATCGCTCGCCGGCTTGTTGAAGATGCGCTCCCCGAACAATGAAAACTCGCGATCCGCCAACAACCTGATCGCCTCCGAGCGTTCTACGGGCAACTTGTGCTGCACCAGCACATACCAATCATCAAACATTTTTTGCGCGCGCGCCAAGTCCTTCTTGCCAAAATGTACGCTCAAGTTCTTTGGAAATCGCTCGCCAAGCAAGCGAAGGCAACAAAGCGAAGCCAGGATCCCCTGCTCCGGATAGCATTTCGTTATGACCGTCTCGCTGTCCTTGAACAGTTGATCTTTTATCCGGGAGAAGACCACCCCGACAGAATCAAAGGCGTAGTCACAGTCATCGACATCATTTCCCCAGTAGCTCACAGCTATCCTCCGTCGAAATGAAGCGGTCAGATCTTCGCATTCAACAACCCCGAGTCGTGTCGGCCCTCTCCTACCCATACTGGAGCAGACACAAGGGCAAGCAAAAATCTCTTCGGACGCACGCCAACCGAATTGGTTCACCGACCCCGTTGCGCGCCCTCCCCTACTCCACAGCTTCCTCGCTGCTCGCCCCCGCCTCAGCGGCGCCATCGGGCGTGCAACTGTACGACGCGCTCTCTGGCGGCGGCGGTGGCGGGGCTTCGGCATCGATCAAGGCTTCGATCCGTGCTTCGTCGCTGTCTGCATCGACGCCGAATTCGGGCGGGCGCTTCATCAGCGCTTTGGCCAGATCAGGATCCATCCAGGTGCCGTTGTAGTACTGCCTCTCGATATCCTCCGAAACATTGACGCCGAGCAATCTGGCTTCGAGCCGCAGCGTCGCCTTGTCTTCATGGGCATCGACTTCGCTGAGGCGCACGCTGTTCAACATCTCGTCGATCGGGAGATCATAGGCGGCAAGCACCTGCTTGGCGGTGGCGATCAGGGAGTCGCCATGGACGACGGCGTCCTCGAAGTACAGGCCCCGGATGTCGCCAAACTGCTTGAGGCCGGTCTGCCGCACCAGTTTCGAGACCGCCTGCAACGCCCGCCGCAGTCGCTCGCCATCGGCGAAATCCACTCGGCCGGTCCAGCCCTGAACGGCATACATCAGCTGCGTCATCTGCTGCATCTCGGTCGCGTTCATTTCCTTGTCGTTGGCGATCTCCATCAGCAGCGCGCCAAAGCCGAGATTGAACTTCATCAGGCTATCGCCTGCCTGCTCGGCAATTATTGGCTGCCATTCGGCCACCAGGGCATCCACGCCCTCGGCGGATTGCAGCTTGATCCAGGCCTGCTGCATCGTGTCGTCGGCAGTTGCGGCGGCATCGGTATCGGTATCCGCCACGATCTCATTGGCCAGCTTGGCCTGAATCTCGCGATGAAGCTCAGCGCTCTCGTCCCACTGCCGGGCAATCTCGACGATGTCCTTGTCGTATTCGACAGCTGCCAGCAGGGCGGCAAAATCGTTCTGCTTGAGGGCGAGCAGCACCGCGTTGGGCTGATCGGTCACGCGCGTCGGCGGCGCCTCGGCGCTGACCACGGCCAATGCCTCGTCCGCGCCCGTGGCTACGCCAACGAAAGAGGCCATCACGGCAGCACAGACCAGACTCAACGACCACATCATGCGAATACGCTTCATTGCGCGAGCTCCCTGAGGTTATCCGGGTAAACGTTGCAGCCCTGCGATTGGGGTTTGGCCAACAGATGATGCCAGAGCCAATGGTGCCAGGGACAATTTCCGAGCAAATGCGCGCAAATGGTGCCAGGGACAATTGACCATTGCGGGCGTCACCGCTTACTGCCGGCCTGGGTCTGAGCGATCCTGAAATTGTCCCTGACACCATTTGCTGGGTCGCTAATTGTCCCTGGCACCATTTTGGTCACTCGAGGGGGGCTTCGGAATCCAGCAGATCCTTGGTCGAACGGCTGCGCTGGTCGGCGTCGATCTGGCGCTCCAGATCATCGTGCGCCCGCGTATCGAGTGCGGCGGTGACGCCCGGCACACTCGTTCTCGCTTCGACCTTCGCCACCACGGCAGCAGTCGGGCCAAGGCGTTCGGTGATCTGCAGGCGGTAGGTCGGTTCCGGCATGTCCATGCCTACAGCCTCGAGCGCGAGCTTTACGCAGCGGATGGCTTCGCTCTTTACCGACAGGAAGTCGTTGCGGCTCTGATCCACCCATGCGTGGTAGCGCACCTTCACGCTGGAGTCCGCCAGTTCGGTGATGTAGGCGCGTGGCGGCGGCGACTCCATCACTCCTTCCAGAGACAGCAGCGTCTCGATGCCCAACTGCTGCGCACGAACCAGATCTTCGTTGACACCGATGCCGACATCAAAAGTAAGGCGGCGGCTGGGGTTGCGTGTGTAGTTCAGGGTGACGCTGCGAAACACCAGGGCGTTCGGCAGGCGCAGATGATTGCCATCCGGCGTCATCAGGATCGTGGCGCGCGAGGTCAGCGCCACCACGGTGCCTTCGTTGCCGTCGATGACCACATGGTCGCGCGGCGCAAACGGTTGTCGCAGGCTCATCAACAGGCCGGCCAGATAGTTTTCAAGCGTGTCCTTGAACGCAAATCCGAGCGCCACGCCCATCACGCCGGCAGTGCCGAGCACGGCACCTACCAGTGCAGTGGCATCAAGTATTTCCAATGCAACCAGGATCGCTATACCGAGCGAGAGCCAGCGCGTAGTCGTGCGGGCCAGGTCAGAGAGAAACGGATTCTTTCTCGATACGCGATCCAGCAGCGCCCTTCGCGACAGCCAGCTGCCCGCGACCCAACCCAGCCAGACCACCAGCAATGCCAGCAGCAGCAGAGGCAGCGCGGCAAGCAGCCGGTACGCCTCATCAAGCAGTCGCTGCATCACCTGGTCGAATTCGAATCGCATCCCTGATCACCTGTTGGCCGTCACGGCGAACTACACGTTCGCAACTGCCACGCCAGAGTATTGCATGGGTGAGAAAGGCACTGTGAAAACGGTGCCAGGGACAATTTCTGTCGGCAACGACATCGTATTGCGGTGGTGAGCGCGGTCACCAGGCAAGCCAAATTGTCCCTGGCACCATTCTTAATTGTCCCTGGCACCATTTTCGCGTTGGTCAACAGCAGCGGTTCTGTGACCTGCCGTCATAGCGGGCCTTTTGCCGCTCGAGAATGAACTCGGCGTGCGTGGGCAGGGGCAGCTCCGGATGATGGGTGCGGCGATGGGCGAGATAGCGCTCGTAATCGGGCACACCGACCATCAGCCGCAGCATTTCGAGCAGGTGCCTGATCATGCCGGTTCCTCCTGCGCGGTGAATGTCACCATGCGCAACGAGCGCAGACCTACCCGCAGTCCCAGCACGGTGACCGCAACCAGGATGGTCATGAACAGCGCGCACAGCGATGCATTCACGTAGTCATTGAGCACAATCTGCTGCATCTGCGCCATCGACGTGGCTGGCGCCAGCAGCTCACCCTGGGCAATCGCCGCCTTGAACTTGTCGGCGTGGCTGAGGAAGCCAATGCGTACGTCAGCATGGAACAGCTTGTCCCAGCCGGCACTCAAGGTGCATACCAGCAGCCAGGTCAGCGGTGCCAGGCCCACCCAGACATAGCGCTCACGCTTCATCTTGACCAGCACCACGGTCACCAGCACCAGGGCAATCGCGGCGAGCATCTGATTGGCGATACCAAACAGGGGCCACAGACTGTTGATGCCTCCGAGCGGATCGGTGACGCCCTGGTAAAGAAAATAGCCCCAGCCGGCGACGCACAGACTGGTGGCAACCAGATTGCCGATCCACGAACGCGTGTTGCCAAGCGTGGGCGATACCTGTCCGAGAAAATCCTGGATCATGAAACGGCCGACACGGGTGCCCGCGTCCAATGTAGTCAGGATGAACAGGGCTTCGAACAGGATGGCGAAGTGGTACCAGAACGCCATCATCGCACCGCCGCCGAGAAAGCTCGAAAGGACCTGCGCCATCGCAACCGCGAGCGTTGGCGCACCACCGGTGCGTGACAGGATCGTGCCTTCACCGACATCGCGCGCGGTCTGGGTGAGCATCTCCGGTGTGATCAGGAATCCCCAGGATGAAATCGTGCTGGCCGCCTGTTCCACTGAAGTGCCGATCAAGGCAGGCGGACTGTTCATCGCGAAGTACAGCCCCGGCTCAAGCGCGGCCGCAGCAATCAGCGCCATCATCGCAACGAACGATTCGCAGAGCATGGCGCCATAGCCAATCGGCGCGATGTGGCGCTCGTTGGCCAGCATCTTGGGCGTGGTTCCGGAGCTGATCAGTGCATGAAATCCACTGACCGCACCACAGGCGATGGTGATGAACAGGAATGGGAAGAGTGATCCCGCAAACACCGGTCCCGAGCCATCGATGAAGCGCGTCAGCGCGGGCATCTTCAGCTCCGGCTGGGTCACGATGATGCCGATCGCCAACAGCAAAACGGTACCAATTTTCAGAAAGGTGCTCAGATAATCGCGCGGCGCCAGCAGCAGCCACACTGGAACTACCGAGGCTGCGAAGCCATAGACGATCAGCGACCACGCCAGGGTCGTCGCCTCCAGTGTGAACACACCAGCCCAGTAGGGATCGGCCGCAATCCGCCCGCCGTAGACAATCGACAGCATCAGCAGCACCAGCCCGATCAGGGTGCCCTCACCGATTCTGCCAGGCCGCAGAATGCGCATGTAGATCCCCATGAAGAGGGCGATCGGTATGGTCGCCGCTACCGTGAAGGTGCCCCAGGGGCTGTGCGCAAGCGCCTTCACCACCACCAGGCCGAGCACCGCCAGCAGCATCAGCATGATGGTCAGGATGCCGATCTGCGCCAGCACACCGACGCCGGCGCCGAGCTCGAGCCGGATCATGTCGCCCAGCGAGCGAGCGCCACGTCGCGCCGACAGGAACAGCACGGCCATGTCCTGCACGCAACCGCCCAGTACGGCACCCACCAGCAGCCACAGCATGCCCGGCAGATAACCCATCTGCGCCGCCAGGACCGGACCGATCAGAGGTCCTGCGCCGGCGATCGCAGCGAAATGGTGGCCAAACAAGACGCCGCCATGGGTCGGCACAAAATCGAGACCATCCTCGCGACGATGCGCCGGGGTTACCCGCGCCGCATCCACCGCCAGAACCTTTTGCGCGACAAACTGCGCGTAGAATCGATAGCCGATCAAGTACACGCAGCTGGCCGCGGTCAGCACCCACAGGGCATTGATCGACTCGCCCCGATGCAAGGCCACGACTGCCAGTGCCAGCGCCGCCAGCATTGCCACGCCGATCCACATTACCGGTCCCATTACTGCGCGCATACGGCCCCTCCCAAAGGTCGCCGGATTGTAGGGACAATTGCGCAGATCGCGAACGTCGGCAGCGCAATCGGGCTGAGGGCTGCGAGCAAGCACTCGCCATCACACGGGTCAGGCGCGGACTCAAGCGCGGTCGCGCACAGCCAGCGTCAGCGCGCCAGACAGCGGCACCCAGTGACGAGCGTACGGGCTGCGATGGCAGGCCGTGGTTGGCGCGACGATGTGGATTGCCGGCTGACGCCACGGCATGGAGCGGCACACCGCCTTCGTGCGGCGTTCGTCCAGCGTCATGCAGTCGACCGGATTCCGCTGCATTTTTGAGTTGCAACCCAGAACCGCCTGCATCCGCGCAATGATCCCCGGCACCACTGATGCCGTCGGCGCCGGAGAATCTTCAGAACTCGCAGTCGCAGGCGTTGAACATTTGTTTTGAATCCGGCCTACCTACAATTCTTGACTTGACCTCGGCGCCGCGATCCGCTGTCGTGACAGTCAGCGATATTGCTGTCCACGGTGCCGTGCACCTGTTCGGGCGCAATGAGCCAGATCGTCCCCATGGCGAACAGGGCAGTCATTGCGCCAGCCCGTGCAGTCACCCTGTGACCCTCGTTGCGGTAGTCGGCAGGCGTCGTCTTCGCGTTCTTAACGGAGCATCGGAAAAACCGTGAAGTACTGGACTCGCCCAAGGCGAACTACAGCAGATCATCCCTGCGGGACTTGGGCCATGCTTTCACGGAGCACACTGGCCCTGGGCTTGGTGATACTGGCGACGCTCGGCTTCAGTACCTCGGCCACTGCACTCAATCCGGAGGCCGCATTCAGCGACTACGCCATCGATCGCTGGGGTATCGACGAGGGTCTTCCGCAGATTTCGATACTCAGCATCACGCAGGATCGCGAGGGATATCTCTGGGTCGGAACCCAGTCGGGTATCGCCCGTTTCGACGGCACCCGCTTCGATGTATTTGATCGCCACAATTCGGCAGGCATCGATACCACCGACGCCTTTCACGGATTCAGCGACAGCCGCGGACGCCTGTGGTTCGGCACCGAACGCGGCGCGCTGAGGTTCGACAACCGCAGGTTTTCTGCACTCAAGATGGAAGCCGGGGCGAGCGCGATCAACGGCATCGTCGAGATGCCCGACGGCGAGCTGCTGTTTGCGACAGTCAATGGGGTGATGCGCCATGAGGACGATGCCCTGGTTCCATCGCAGCACCATTCCGGGCCGAGTCACAGCCTGTTGCTCGCTTCCGAGACGCTTTGGATTGGTGGCGTTGGCGAGATCATTCGCTCAACCAGTTCAGGGACTACCCGACTGGCTCTTCCTCCGACTGCGGCGGACCAGCCGGTCAGGCATCTGGCGATGCGTAAAGGCAGTCTCTGGATGGCAACGCGAACGGGTCTCTACCGCCAGGTGGGCGATCATATCGAGGAGGTCCTCTGGGACGTCGTCAATGGCATCCGGCAAGACA
Source organism: Pseudomonadota bacterium (assembly GCA_022843465.1). Taxonomy (GTDB): domain Bacteria; phylum Pseudomonadota; class Gammaproteobacteria; order Xanthomonadales; family Ahniellaceae; genus 0-14-3-00-62-12. The sequence goes on from JALHNO010000007.1 coordinate 22,645, forward strand.
AACCGTACTCCTTCGCCATGGTCGAGAGCCTGTACACGGATCGCGATGGCGTGCTCTGGATCGGCACCGCGGGAAGCCTTTACCGTCTGCTGCCGAACGGTGCGCTGAACCAGGTCGGCGATACCGAGTTTGTCATCAATGCCTGGATTGCCAGCATCTTCGAAGATCGCGAGGGCAATCTCTGGCTGGGCAGTCGCAGCAGCGGCCTGACGCGACTCTGGAATGGCTGGGCGAGAGTGCTGGGAGTGCGCCAGGGCCTGAGCGATCCGTTGATCTGGGCCATCACCCTCGACCCGCAGGGCCGGGTGGTCTTTGGCAGCAACTCCAATGTCATGCGCCTGGAAGACGATGTTCTGCAAGAACTGGTCTCTGCCGAGCAACTGCAGAAGCGTTCCCCTTACGAACTCAATTTCGATCACAGCGGGCGACTCTGGATCGGAACGCGCTCCGGAGTCGCATTGCTTGATCAAGGCAGGCTGGGGACGCCGTCGTCGCTGGAACCATTGAACGGAACCCAGATCAATGTCGTGCTGCCTACCGACGACGGCAGCGTCTGGCTAGGGACCCATCGCGGCCTGTACCGCTATGCCGACGACACCTTGCACACGGTGGATCCCGACACCGGCAGCACCGCCTCGCGCGTGCGCGCCATCCACATTCAGGCCAACGGCGACATCCTGCTCGGAACCGAGGGCGGCCTGCGCCGCGTGCGCAACGGCCAGGTCGACATCCCGCCCTGGGCCAAGCGCCTGGACGGGATCTTTGTTTCCTCCTTCACCGACCTGGGTGATGGATTGATCGGACTGACGACCCGCGACGCCGGGCTCGGTCTGCTGAAAGACGAGCATCTCAGAGTGCTGGATACCGATGAAGGACTGCCCTTGTCCAACGGCTGGGCTATGCGGATGGTTCAGGGGCAGATCTATGTCAGTTCGATCGATGGGGTCTGGCGGATCGCGAGGAACCGCCTGCCCGATCCGCGGAGCACCGAGCGGGTCAGCCTTATCACAGAGGCCGTGCTCGGACGCTTCAACGGCAGTCAGACCGTACATTGCTGCAATGGCGGAGCGCGCTCGCGCGTCCAGGAGCTTGGCGACAGCCTCTGGTTTCCGGCGATCCAGGGCGCAGTAGAACTCAAGACCGATTCGATCATGCCGCCTCCGGAGCCGCCTTCGGCCATCGTGCGCGGCCTGAAACAGGGCAAGCGCTGGTTCGAAAATGGCGAGCCGATCGTGATCGACCAGGGCCGCAGAGACGTCGAAATCGAATTCACCGGGATCAGCTTTCGTGACCCCAAGAGTCTGAACTTCCGTTATCGGCTGGAGGGATTCGACAACGAATGGGTTGATGCCGGCGTACGCCGCTCAGCCTTCTATACCAATCTGCCGCCGGGCCTGTACCGCTTTCACGTGCAGGCGCGTCACGGTGAATCCATCACCAGCATCGAAGACGGTGTTCTGGATTTCGAACTGGTGCCGGCATGGTTCGAACGAACCGGTTTCCGCCGACTGGCTGTGGTACTGGCGGTACTGACCCTCATCGGCCTCCAGTTCTGGCTGACCCGACGCTACCGGCGTCGTGGCGAGCTACTGCAGGCGCTGGTAGATGAGCGAACCCGTGAACTCAGGCAGGCGATGGACGATGAACAAGCGGCCAACAGCGCCCTGTTTGATGCCAACGAAACTCTACGCAATGAAGTGCAGATCAGACAGACCACCGAGTCTGCCCTGAAGCAGCGCAACGAACAGCTCGAAGCATTGAACAGTCGCTTTGCCGAGGCGCAGAATCAATTGCTGCAATCGGAGAAAATGGCCTCGGTGGGTCAGCTGGCCGCAGGCGTGGCGCACGAAATCAACAATCCGATCGCGTTCGTGCAATCGAATCTGGGCGCGCTCAGGAACTACCTGGATATCATCTTCCTCCAGCTGAATGACTACGAGGCACTGGAGCGGCAAAAGACCTTTGATGCCGACCCCCGAGCTGCTCTGGCTGCCGTCAGGGAGCGTGTCGATACCGGATTCGTGCGCAAGGACGTCTCGGAACTGATCCATGAGACCGCCGAAGGCATCGTGCGCGTCGTCAAGATTGTCGCCGACCTCAAGGATTTTTCGCATGTCAACCAGGAAGAGTGGCAGCAAGCCGACCTGCATCGTGGCCTGGACAGCACACTCAACGTCGCCGCCCATGAACTCAAGTACCGTGCCGAGGTGATCAAGGAGTACGGCGAGATCCCGCTGCTCGACTGCATGCCCTTCCAGATCAATCAGGTGTTCATGAACCTGCTGGTCAATGCAGCCCAGGCCATGGACCAACGAGGAACCATCACGATCCGCACCGGCAGCGACGCCGAGCAGATCTGGGTACAGATTGCCGATACCGGCAAGGGCATCAGGCCCGAACACCTGAATCGTGTATTCGAACCCTTCTTCACGACCAAACCGGTGGGCAAGGGAACCGGATTGGGACTGTCGGTTTCATACAGCATCATCAAGATGCACGGTGGCACCATCGATGTCGACAGCGTGCCTGGCAAGGGCACCATGTTCACCGTGCGGTTGCCAGTAAAGCGCGGTGTTCCATTGCGCGGCAGCGCGGGAACGGCCTGATCGGCGACGCGACAAGCCCCATGCGACTACGCCGCAAGCGGCACCGGCGCCCGATGCTGCGCGCTGATAGGCGGGCAGAGGGCGCTAGCGCAGCGGTTCGACCCGCTGGCCCTTCTCGATGGCTGCAGCCGCGATGGCAACCGCCACCGCGAGACTGTCCCCGGGCGCAGCATGGATGTCGGGGGTGAGGCCGGTTCCTTCCCAATCGGAGTGGGTGACCGGATTGACCATCCGGTACATTGAAAAGCGGCCTACAAAATACTGATTGATCGCCACCGCGCCCACCATGTGCGCGATGCCGTTGCTGCCCTGACCCACCGTTCTCGCCTTGCCGAAGCTCGTCAAGGTGTAGGTAAACAGTTCGGCTGCGCTCGCCGTGTTCGGGCCGGTCAGGATGATCACCGGGAAGTCACGCTTGAAGCGTGCAGCGCCCAGACCTCGGCGCACGTAGGCGTCATGCACCGACACCCCATTGCGGTCGAATATGCTCCAGAGCAGGGTCCGCTCGGAAAAAAAATAACTCAATAGATGGCGTACCAGTTCAGGCGAGCCGCCCTTGCACTCGGTCAGGTCCAGGATCAGCGCATCGGTAGCGCTGAGGAAACCCATGGCATGATCGGCCGTCGCGCGCGCCGCCTCATCCTGGAAGAACTTGTTGAGTTTCAGGTAACCGATATTGCCTTGCAAAATCTCCAGCTTCTCAAAGGCATGGTTGAATCGGAAGCGGTCAACCGATTCAGTCAGGACATGGGTAGGGGCTTCATCGGCGACGGCAACGATGACACCCATATGTCCGTCTCCACTGAACTCTGCGAGGTCGGAGCCGATGCGGTCGGCGAATTGCTGCCGGGAAGATATCCAGTCGTATTCACCGGCGTCGAGCCGCTTGATCATCTCGACGCCAGCCCGACGCCCGGTACCTGGGTAGACATAGACATCGTTCAGCAGCCTGACCGTGCTGACCACGGATTGCCGAACCGCTTCGCGATCCATGCCGTCGCCGTCCTTGCTGGCAACGGTGCCGGTCGCTTCCGCCTGCACGAATCCGCCCATCAACAAGCTGGCCAGCAGCATCCTGGCACACAGATACGACACCCACCCTGCCCCGCTCTCGATACGCATCGTGCTGCCGTCCTCATCCCTCGGAATTGCCACCGGCGCACATGCAACGGTCACCCGAGCACCTCACATCGGAGCCAGCACGCAGGAAATCAAGCACCACAACGCGAATCGGTGCCAGCAAAATGGTGCCAGGGACAATTTCCGGGCGCGACTTGACCGGTTCGGCGCCAGCAATCCTGGGCAACGTGGCCGCAATGCGCTCAGGCGGCGAATTTGCGCGGCGTTCTGCGACAGACCCGTGTCGATTCGGCAGGCGCGGCGGGCAATAGCCGAAGTTGCCGCAACTTCCCGTCTTACCGGAAATGGTGCCAGGGACAATTTCCATCGGCGACTCTCACAGGCACAGGCTCTGCCGGCGCCACCGCCCGCGTGACAAGTGTCCCTGGAACCGTTTATCGCAAGACGAAATTTGTCCCTGGCACCATTTCAGAAACTGTCCCTGGCACCATTTTCCGGTTCGGCGGCTGCGGTGCGCGGTAGCAGGACGCCGGCTTCAAGGCAGCTCAAAGCCATCGGAAAACAGCGCATCCTCTGGGATCGTCGCTGGTACCGCCCAGAATCCGCCGACCAGCTCATAGGGGCCGGCGGTCGCTGGATGCAAGGGGTCGGCATCGGCCTGGCCGATCGTGCCCTGGACGCGGTAGCTGCCGCCGGTGGCCGTGCCAGCACCCGCGTCGACGCTGAACCAGGAGACGGCGTAGTTGTTGCCGCCAAGCTCCTCGGCGACCACGATGGACGAGACCGCCAGCATCACCGCGGCAAAGATCGAGCCGAACAGAGATCGAGAAAGTGGGATCACGCGATTCATCGGCAATCCGGCGATTCGCATTTGGTTGTGCGCATGTTGACATTGGTCGCCGACAGCACCGTGGTTGCGGCAAACGGAAAGCCCGTAGTGGCGAGCGCAATGTCCAGCGAGTTTTCGCTGCCGATCTGCCCGGCCCAGGGACTGCTGCCGAGGACGATCGCGGTGCCGCCGCCGGTGCAACTGGTGTTCTGACAGCGCAGCATCTTGTACTGCAATGTACTCACGTCGTAGTACACCACCACCGGCAAATTGCCCTCGGCGACCGCCAGCGCACTGCTCCAGCCGACATTGCCGTCACTGGCGATGAGGCTGTCGTAGTTGCTGCCTGCGGGGCAACCGGGATTGAGGCAGTACAGCATCCGCAGATCGCCATTGGCGCCGTCGTAGTAGCTCAGCAGGATGCGTCCGTACTGATCGCCGCCGACGCCTGCGCCCTGGCCGGCAGGCCCGGCGGTCAGTGTCGCCACGGTTTCCACGCTGGTGACGGTGCCGCAACTGATTGTGCTGCACAGCGCCACGGCAATCGTGGGGGTGGCGGTGTCCTGATCGAAGATGATCTGCGGCTGGGTTCCTGCCATCACCAGGCCGGTGAAGGAACGCGCCCTGGTTGAGGACACGGTCACTGGCACCTGCAGGCCGCTGCAGTCGCTGCTACTGCAGCGCAGATAGTGCACTGAACCCATTGAAAAGTCCGCGCTGAAACGCGCGTAGCTCAAGGCTGGGCGGTCACCTGCCGTGATCACCAGATCGATGTACAGGCCAACCACATCGCTGGCGTGATCGGCTACCGTGGTCACGGTCGCCGATCCACTGCAATCGGCAGATGCACAGACCGCTACCTTCAGCGCCGAGTTGGCGATGTCGTAGTAGGCAATCACCGGACGGCCATCGCTGCGAAGGGCAATACGCGTCTCCCAACCGACATTGCCACCCGGGTCAACCACACGCTCGGCGCCAAACTCGCAGTACGAGGAATTGCAATCGAGCACTTTCAGCGCGCCGCTGCCGGCACCGCCCGGTGAGTGGAACACAATCAGCGGCCGGTTGTCGGCACGTACCGCGATGGAAAGATCGCCACCTCCATTGCCGGCAGTCGCCTGGGTACTGGTGAATGCGCGCCGCGGACTGCTTGCGCAGACCACGCTGCCATCGGCATTGACCGCGCTGATGGTGCTGCCGACACTGCAGCTGCCCGTGACACGGCGTTGCACTTCGCTGCTGTTGATCTGGTTGACACCGACACCGCCATCGGCGATGGCCAGCGTGCCGCTGTTGACGATGGTGCCGCCGCTCAAGCCAGTGCCGGCCGCGATGGCGGTAACAGTGCCGCCGCTGTTGGCATCCGGTCCGCAGCTGACCGTGCCATCGGCATTGACACCGCGCAATACCTCGGCAGCGCTGCAATTGCCGACGATGCGCCGTTGCATGACATTCGGATCCACCGTGAGCGTGCCACTGCTGCTGATCGGGCCGCCGCTGAGACCAAACCCACTGGCGACATTGGTCACCGTTCCGACACCGACGTCATCGCTGCCATCGGCGAATCCTGCAGGCACGCCAGTCAGCCCGTTCCAGGGCACAGCACTGGCCACCTCGGCCCGCAGCGCTTCAGGTGCCGGCAACAGGGGCTGACGCGGCGCAAGCGCAGTATAGCCACCCGCGGATGCGCCAGCCCGTACGCGCAACTCCAGATATCGCGTCTCGCCCAGAAACCATCCGGCGCCAAAATCGGGCGCTACCGTGAACAGCCCATCGGCTACCGGCACATCATCGAATGGTGCGGCACAGACCAGCGCCGCGCTACCCGACGCATCGTCATACAGACACAACTCGATATCGAACAAGCCATTGGCAGGCACGCCGGCATCGGTCAAGCGACCCTGATAGGAGATCGCCGTACCCAGGGGCGCCGCACACAAGGGGGCAATCCACGCCAATACGAGGAGGACACAGAATACGGAACGAAGCATGACGGCGACCTGCGGTGCTGGTGGTTGACCACCCGTACGAGAAAAGCACCGACAAGGGGCCAGCGGACGCTGGTACCGGTGTGCTTGAATCCCCAGCCGAAGTTTCCGATCCGAAGGCGGGCGTACAGGGCCAGCAACCTATTGCTGCTGGCCATCCTCGAAGCTGCTGCGAAACAACGCACCTGGCACCTCGATGAGTTGCCGTTCGGCGGCGCCGGCATCACAGAGCACGCTGCCATCGCCATCACCATCCATGGGTGCCGGAAGATCGCGTGCGTCACGCGAAGCGCAGTCGTTGCCGCCGCGATCGATGGCGGCACTGCCGGGTTGCGGCAAAAAGGTCTCGACACGGCCGCCGTTGTTGGCCAGCCCGGCCAGGCCGAATCCGGCAAACGTTGATGAGATCGCATCGCTGGGCGCATTCAGGCTGCAGCCCAGGGCGCCGATATTGCTGCCGAAGCTGGTGATGCCCGCGGTCGGTGCGACTGTGCATGCGCCTCCGCTCGCTGCCCAGAGCAGGGAGCGCTCAATGCCAAGCTGAATGCTGCCGTCGAGATGAAGTGTGCTGCCCGAACCGCTGGCGCTGCCGCCCATCAGGGTACAGTTGTCCAGCACAGAGATGGTGCCGTTGCTTGAGGCGAAGGCGAAATCTCCGCCGTTGCCTTCGGTGACGTGATTGCTGGATGTGGTGGCGTGGCGAATGTTCGGGTTGATGCCAAACTGCGCAGAGACGACCAGCGCCGAGATGGCACCGCCCTCAATGCGTGCGTTGTTGTCGGCGAAGGTGACCTGATCCACTACCAGATCACCACCGTCCTGACGGATGGCGCCGCCGGCGCGTGCGCTGTTGCCGATGAAGCTGCTGCCCTGGGCAGCGAAGATGCCCCTGGCATAGACGGCGCCGCCGTCGCGACCGGCCGCGTTGTTGCGCAGTTCGGAGGATCTGGAGATGCCACTGGTGGCGTCCTGGCGCAGGTACACCGCGCCGCCATCTTCGCTGCTGGTATTGCCATTGAACAAGGACTCACTGAATTCCAGCGATGCGCCGCCCTTGAAGATCGCGCCACCCAGACGTGCGCCGTTGCTGGTGAATGTGCTTCGGGCAATCAGCAGGCGCTCATCGTAGCTCTGGATGGCGCCACCTTCACCACCGCTGGCGTTGTTGTTGGTAAAGGTACTGTCATTGATCGTGATCGTTGCCCGAGTCGCAATGGCGCCGCCGTTGGCGGCAAGATTGCCGAGAAAGCGCGAGTTCTCGATATTGAGCGTCACGTTGGCAAAGGTGGCGACCGCACCGCCGGAAACCGATGCCAGCGAGTTGCTGATCGTGACATTGTTCAGATCGAGACGCGTGTTCGCATTTACCAGAATGGCACCGCCAAAGGGTTCGGCACCACTGGCGCCGCGATTGAGCGTGATGTTCTGCAAGCTGACCTGGGTTTGTCCCTCGGGTCCATCCTGATTGATCACGAAGAAGCGGGTCAGGTCCTGCGCATCCAGCGTGATGCGGCCGCCGCCGTCGATCACGATGAAGTTCTGCAGACTGCGCTCGGAATTCACCACGATCGTGTGGGGATTGGCGCCGCAGTTGAACGTCAGCACGCCGCCCTGATTGTCGTTGGCGACCAGCGCCAGCGCGGCATCATAGCTGACCGTGTTGCAACTCGCAGGTGTGCCGGTGCCGACAACGGCGTTTTCGGCAAGTGCCTCGCATGCGATCCCGGCGAGCACGATCAGGCCGAGCAATCGGTTCATTGTGCGGTCCATGGTCACGGGCAGTAGCCCGGCGCCGGTGCTGCCAGCTGATCTTCGAAGTCGCCGCGGAAAATCGGATCGCCCTGCATGGGCGAGAATTCGCTGGTATTGCCTTCGGCATCGACTGCGGTAGCGACCAGAGGCAGCACGTTGGCCGAATCGGCCGCCGTCAGAGTGAAGGTCCGAAGGCTTTGCGCCTGCGCCTCAGCAATCGTGTCACTCCCGAGAAGCGCCCTGGATCCGCCCCCGCAATCGGCACGGTAGAAGTTCACCGTGATCGGATACACCGCGTTCGCCACCGCGGTATCGACGCGATAGTCGAGGGTGACGCTGCTGGCGCCCATCGGTTCGAAGTCAGGCGGCAGGAACACCTCGGGGCTGTTCTGCAAGCGGTTGCCACCCTCGTCGGCGTCGTCTACGTCGTTGACCGTCGTGCCAAGCAGATTGCCGAAGGCATTGTCGAAGGCCAGCCCGGTATTGCCGCGATAGTGGTTGTGCGATGTCTCCTGGCCATTGCAGCCGAGCACCGCCACACCGGCAAGGCCACTGTAGGCAATCAGATTGGGCTCGCCCTCGGCGGTTCCGCCGAAGCCGAGCGCACATCCGACGCCAGAAAATTCAATGGTCGAGCCGGCCGCCTGCAGATCATTGCCGAGTCGACGCCTGCCCGAGGCATCAGTGCCAAAATAGTTCCCGAGCACCTGGGTACCGGAGAAAATGCCGGGCGTATTTGCGCGGAACAGCAGCACCTGCCCGGTGTGCCCGGAAAACACGTTGCGCGCTTCCGCGCTATTGCCGCCGATCAGGGCGTTGCCGAGACGAAACGCGAGCAGACCAAATGAATTGCCGACTATCGCATCACCGACCGCATTGGTGCCCACCAGATTGCCCTGGATCCTGGGCGCCGGCAGTGCATTGCCACTGGTGTTCATCGCGAAGTTCAGGCCACTGATCAGATTGCGCTCGGCGGGCAGGGTGCCGCCGATGACGTACTCACCATCGCCTGCCAGCACGATGCCATTTGAGGTGGGCAGCGTGCCGCTGAGCAGGACGGCGCTGCTGCCAGTGACATCGGTGCCGAGATAGCAGCCCTCAACACGATGCGCGCCGATACCCCGCATGAAAATCTGGCCATCGCGATAGCCGTTGATCACCAGACCGCGCAACACGCTGGGGCTGTCGCTGTCGAGCTGGAAGGCGAAGTTGGCATTGCCGTTGGGATTGGCACCGCGCACTTCAATCTTCAGCACGCCATTGAGACCGCCCTGCGCCGGTGTGTTGGTGTTGGCGCTGGCACCGGGCTGGGTATAGCCGTCGATGACCACCGATGGCCCGGTGCTCGGCAGCAAGGGGCCTTCCGGAACGCTGATGCGCCAATGCTGTGTTGCCGGCTGAAATCCGGCGTCACTGGTTGGAATGTCGAAGGCGATCACGTCCGCCGCGGGCGTGGCGTTTGCGGCCGTGATGGCGCCGCGCAGGCTGCAGTCCATGGGTACGCCATCGGCACAGGCGCTCAAACTGGCATCGCTGGTGGTATCGACGACGAAGGTCGCCGCACGCGTCGGCGCAGCGCAGAGCATGGCGAGCACAAGCAGGCCTTGAACTGCCCGTGCCAATTGCGGAAATGGTCTCATGACTGGCCCTCGAAACTGTTGCGGAACAATATGGGTGGCTGCTCAAACGGCTGTAGCTCTACGGCACCGGGAGCGCGAAGCTCGCCGTGCTTGCAACTGCCATCCGCAGAATGGCGCGAGTCATCGTCGTGGTATGCCGCGGCCTACTCCGCATAGTCGAAAACGCCCCGGTCGATCTTCAGTCGACGCTCGGTATTGGTGTCAATGAAGCCGGAGAAGCTGGCGCGGATTCGCGTCGGGTCGGACTGGGCCTGTTCGACCACGACGGTCAAATCGAACGGCATCACGTTGCCGGCCAGATACTCGTCACGACTGAAATTGCCGATTTGCGCGACGTTCCCCTCGACGTTGCCCGATCGCACCCGGTAGGTACCAGGACCGGGAACGCCGTAGAGATTGATGTTGAAGGTCTTCTCATCCGCATCCTTGCGGCCGTGCGTGCCACTGATCAGCAACGCCTGGTTGTAGCCAATGGGATGGAAGGCACCGAAGACCTCGGTCTCGAAGCGCCATTCCACGCCGTCGATCAGCATGCTGAGCTGCCGGCTGTTGCGTGCCGCTCCATCGAGTCGAGCGCCACTCTGGGCACCGCCTGGACGATCTTCGGAGCGCGCATCCGATGGCTGGCAGGCACCGAGCGAGAGCACCAGTAGCACCAGGCCCAGGGCTTGGACAGCTGTGCTACGTGCGAATGAACGGAGCTGTGTTGTCTTCATCGTTGTGGCGGATCTGCGCGGATTGTCGAGCGCCATTAGCGCCTATCCGCGACCGGGTCCGCCATGACACAGACATGTCATCGGGCTGTTCGAGACCGGCCCCAAGCCCGCGGCCGACGACCGGGTGTTGACGCGCTGACCTGCCGGGAGCGGTCCACCAGGTTCGCCAAAACACGGATCGATACAGCCGGACTCTGCGGCATACTGATGCACCATGCGCCGCCCCTCTGCCGCCATCGTGCTGTCCCTGTTCGCGCTCGCGGCGACTGCCTCGACACCGTATGTGCGCAGCTTTGATGCATTGCCCGGATTCAACACAGCCGAAACCCGGGCGATCGCGCAGGATGCCCGTGGCTTCATGTGGTTCGCTGGCGACAGCGGCCTGGTCCGCTTCGATGGTCAACACGCTCAGCGCTTTGCTCCGAGTGATCGTCCCTGTCGGGCGCTCTCGGTGAGTGTGGATGAGATCGGCATTTACGCCCATGACGAGTGCGGACAGCTTTTCTCGGTGGATGCGAACGGCCGCAGCACCCTGCTGCTGGCCGGAAGCGGTCACCACGTGCGCGCTGCCGCAAGTTCCGGATCGCATCGCTATGCGGTCATCGATCATCAATTGGTAACTGTGCATGGTGATACCGCGCGCGCGCTCGGAGTGACCGTGGTGCCCGAACCCTTCGGCTTTCCTCGCCTGCTTCCGGTGCCCTGCGGCGTGGTCTTGAGCACGTCGCGGAACAGCTGGCTTGTGCGCAACGACAGTCCCGAGCGCGCGCCCATGGCACTGCACCATGGCAATGGAGCCGAGATCGGTGATGTCGTGGCCGCCGCCGGCTGTGACCACCGGCCCCTGGCCCTGCTCAGCCGTTTTCCCGGAGTGCTGTATCGAGCTTCTGCCGGCGACGCCACGCGCATGAGCGCGCTGCATGTCGAGCGCAATCGCGGCATCGGTCTGGCCTACCGGGACGAGCGTCTGTGGGTCAGCTACGACATCAAGCTGCTGGCTTTCGATGGCGACATCATGACGCGCAGGTTCGCCCAGAGCCGCGACCTCCCGAGCGGGGGACCGCTGCTGGTGGATGCGGAACAGTCGTTGTGGATTGGCAGCATCTCCCGGATCCTGCAGCTGCCCGAGCCAGATGCGCAGCGTTATGACGCGAGTGCCGGACTGGTGTCGTCACACGCCTATGGAATCGTTGCGGAACCTTGGCGTGGTGCCGGTTCGGTGTTGCTGATTTCGTGGCAGGGCGCTCATCGGCTGCAGGACGGGAGTGTGGAAAACACCAGTCCGCTCGATGTCTTTGGCACGGCATGTACGACTTTGCAGCACACCTGGTACGCGAGCAAGGCAGCGTGGCAACTCGACAGCGCCAGCGGATCAATACTCTTTCCCAGAGCGCCAGGCGATGACAGCTCCATCACCCAGTGCATCCAGGTCAACGGGGTCGATCTGGCGGCCAGTGGACTCGGTCTGATCAGGCGACGCGAGGGCCAGGCACAGCCGGACGTGCTCCGGCCGGCGTTGCATGCCGGCGGGCCAGCAGGTATCAGCGCCCTGGCCATGCACGACGAACGTCTCTGGATGGCCGAAGGCGACGAGGTCTGCGACGTCAATCCCTGGGCACCGGATCAGGCCGCGGATTGTCGGCGTTGCGACGGCGCACGCAGCGTGAACAGCCTGCTCGAAGCCGGTGGAAATCTCTACGCCAGCGCCGCACCGCTGGGCCTGGTCAGGATTGATCGCAGCGGCTGTTACCCCCAGCGGCTTGATGATGATGCTTTGGGTGCCACGCCGCACGGTCTGTCCAGCGCACACGACGGCGGCTTCTGGGCGTACGGCAATCAGGCCGTGCTGCGCCTGCTGCCCGATGGCAGGGATCGCTTGCGCGTGGTCGAGCGCATCGGCCGATCGCGAGGCCTCAGTTCGACGGCGGCGGTCGCGGTGCTCGACATCGGGCAGGCCGTCTGGGTGGCCAATATCGAAGGCTTCACACAAATCAATCGCAGTCGGCCCGGTCTCGTCGAACCCCCACTGCATTTGGCGCCGTTGCGTGCCAGTGCAGATGGCTTGGCCATCCATGATGCCCAGATCCTGCCTGCCAGCACGGGCGTTGTCGATCTGAACTTCGCGGGACTAAGCTTCAGGGAGCCGGATCAGCTGCGCTATCGACACCGCATCAACGCCGGTCCGTGGTCGCTGCCCAGTGCCAGCTCGCGCCTCACGCTTACCCGCATCCAGCCGGGCAGCTACAACATCGAAGTCGCTTTTCAGCAGGCCGCAGGCAGTCGCTGGAGTGCGCAGGAACGGCTGCGCTTTGTCGTGCGCGGGCCTTGGCATAGCACCTGGTGGGGCATTACCTTGATCGCGATGGCGGCCACTGCCGCCGTGCTCGCCGTCTATGGCATACGCCGGCAACGACAGGCCTTGCTCAGCCGCCAACGCAACGAAATTGCCGCCGATCTGCATGATGAACTGGGCTCCGAATTGGCCAGTGTGCGCGTGCTCAGCAGCCTGCTCGAACGCGCGGACCTGAGCGAAGGTGACCGCCAGTCGTTGGCTGCGGAACTGCGCGAAAGCAGCGAGGCGGCATCCAGCAATCTGCGGCGGCTGGTCGCACACATGAAGTCCGGCGCCACCATCGGACAGTTGCTGGCCCAGGTCCAGCGCCTGGCGGAGCGACTCTGTGGCGCTTCATTGCGACTGCATTTCGCATTGTCCGAAGCCGACAACGCACGCCCACTGCCGGCGCTGACCTACCGGCAACTTTACCTGATGCTCAGCGAAGCGCTCAGCAACGCATCACGCCACGCCCAGGCAACTTCGGTGGCTCTGCGCGCGACAGTGCAATCAGGGATGCTGATCGTGGAATGCACCGATGACGGTATCGGGTTTGATCCAGCACGGATCGAAGGCAATGGCCTCGGTCATCTTCGCGAACGAGCGCACAAGCTGGGAGCGAAGCTGCATATCCAAAGCGCCGTGACTGCGGGTGCCAGCGTCCGCATCGAGGTACCTTTGTGAAGCCAAGGCTTCCGCTCGGCTGCAGGGCTGAATCACCGGGACGAAGCCCGCATGTTCATGTCTGCTCAATCGCGATGCCATCGGGCAGAATCGGGGGATGAATCCGATCCGACTCGCCATGCTGGAAGACAACGCACACTTTGCGCGCGCGCTGCAGAAACTGTTGCAGCAGGCCGGGTTCGAAGTGACGGCGCACTACTCCAGCGCCAGCGCGGCGCTCAAACTGCTGCAACCTCCGGACTGCGCGATCGATGTCCTGCTCTGCGACATCGGCCTGCCAGGACGCGACGGCATCAGCGTGCTGGCGCCGCTCAAGAAGAAATTTCCTGAGCTTCGTATCATCATGCTGACCAGCTTCGATGATCCCGCGCAGATTCTGCGCGCCATCAGCGAAGGTGCCGACGGCTACGTTCTGAAACTGAGCGAGCCCGCCCTGATGGCGGAACAGATCGGCCAGATCCTGCAGGGCGCGCCGCCACTGTCGGCATCGGTTGCGGACCTGGTCTTGCGCACCCTTCGTGGTGCCCGGGTCGGCAATGCCGCCAGTCCAGTGGATGCACTCAGCGGCCGCGAAATCGAGGTGCTCGATGCGCTCCGCCGTGGCCTGAGCTACAAGGAGACCGCCCGCGAGCTCGGCATCGCCCTGGACACGGTACGCAACCATGTCCGCAAGATCTACGAAAAGCTCGGCGTCAATTCGGCCCGTGCTGCCATCGCGCGGATGTCGGGTCGGCCCTGATAGCGCCTGCCGTTCAGCAACACCGATCACTGTGGAATGAACTGTCCTGGCCGAAGGCATATCCAGGCATCAGCGCCGCGCCGGTGCAGACCAAGCTCAGCTTGCTGGGCGCATTACATGGCGACGTACCAAACGCCGCGGGCGATCCCGGCGCGACGCCATCGAGTCCAATTCTGTTGGGCAGTGCACATTGATGCCTGCACCCGACTCGATACCGGATTGAACCCGACGGTCACCATCAGATCCGGAGAATCGATGACTCGACATCGTCTGTATCGAGCGCCTGCTTTATCGCTACGGCCGTAATTGCGCAGGGCAGCGGACGCTGATCGTCCTTCCACATTTTGGAGCAGGGTATGAACACGGCAATCAGCGGGTCTGGATTCGGTCTGGTGGCTGCGGTGGCCGCACTGGTGTGCAGCCCGGGGATGGCGAGCGAGGCGACCACCGGCGGCGGTTCCGGCACGACCCTGATGATCAGCAACAACACCGCACAGGCGGTGCCGGTACAGATCACGCTCGGTTCGACCGGCGACCCGGCCAGCAACTACGGCATCAGCAATATCAGTCAGCTTCCGGCCGCCTGGAACATCGTTCCCGAAAAATCGGCACCCACCACCCAGGGCATTTTCATCCTCGCGGGCAACCAGTCGGTCAGCTTCAATTCCGGCAGCAGCAGCTTCAGCGGCAATGTCGCATTCGGCCCCAAATTCTCCGGGCGCGGCTGCGGCAACAGCAACCCCGGCGCCTGTTATCCGAATGCGATCAATCTCGGTGAGTTCACGCTCAATATTGCCGGCGGTGCCGAGACCGTCGACATCAGCAACGTCAACGGTGCAAATGCCTGGCTGACCCTCAACTTCAGCGGGCAGAGCAGCGCGAACTACTGGAACAACGGCTCATTCACTGGTGCGAACCCCAATGTGACCAGCATCGCCAACGCCGCGCTGACCACGCCGGTTACGCAAGCGGGCGTGTACGGCTGGCAGGCAACCAACTGCATCAATGTGGTACCGCCGGTGCCGAATCCGACTTCGAGCTGCCCCGCGCCTGTTGATGCTCCGGCCGCAGCACAACTGCAGTCGCAGGCGCAGTGCAATATCCAGCGCGGCTCGGGCGCACCCACGGGCGGCACGGTCGAGGTGGTCTTTGGTGGCTATCTGCCGAATTCGGCGCCGGGTATTGGCTGCATCGCGAGCAATATGATCGCCCCGGTCAGCGGCAGTTCGGCCGGTGGCACCCAGGTCACGCTTACCGGCTGGGGTTTTGCCGCAGTGACCGCCGTCAGTCTGCAAGGTGCTGTGGCAACCAATGTGGTTGCAAGCAATCAGACGCTCAGCTTTACCACGCCGGCCTGCAACTTCTGCACAGCCACCGCCCCACAGCCGTGGAATTCGAACGTGGTGCTGACGCTTTCGGATGGCAGCAGCTACACCCTGCCCGCCGATGTCGCCGGTACCAATGCGATTGCGGCGTTTACCTATACCAGCCCGTAGCGGTGGAGCAGGCATTCCGGTACGTGGAAGGTCGAATCGGCCTCCGCAGAATTCGCCTGCCGGGACCCTCGCAGGATCTGACAGGGCCCGGGTCCTGTGGACTTACAGGCCTCTTCGTCTGCGCGCGCTTTTGGCCGCGCCTGCGATTCCAGATCGGCGAGCCCGTCCAGGGCTCGCCGTCCGCGGTCAGAGCAACTGACTGGTGGCGATTGAATACGCTCCGGCTCCGGCTCCGGCTCCGGCGCTGACCCGGCATCGCGGCATGTGTCCGAGATGCGGACGCGATGGGTGTCGATCGAGCCGGGCGAGCCGACCGTGAGCGCGTCATTGAGCGAGTCAGCTGCAGCGCTGTTTTCTCGGCAACTCAGCCTGGCGTTCACCACGGCGACGTCACGGCCTTCCTGTGACCGGCAGGAATATCGCCTCCGGGAGCAGGAGCGGCCGGCGCGCTGACATCCGTACCGGCCGGCGGTGGCAGCCTTCGCGGCGCCTCGGCCGCACCCGGACCGCGAAACGGGTCACTACGCCGGCTGGCGTTTATCGTATGATCGGACCCTCTACGTCCCGATCAGGGGACGATCGCGGAGCACGCAAGTCGTATGCGATAGCGGCCTGGATGCCGCGAACAAGCACAGCCGCCAAGCGCGCGCATCGTGCACCAACGTCAACATTCCACCGGGAGGGCAAGATGAGGATTCTAACGAAGTACCTGATTTTGACAGCGCTGTCAGTCTGCGCCGGGGTTACTCAGGCGCAGACCTGGCAACTGGTCTGGAGCGATGAATTCAACGGTTCAGTGGGGCCGGACTGGGTGTTTGAAACCGGCAATGGCAGCGGTGGCTGGGGCAACAACGAACTGCAGTACTACCGGCGCGAGAATGCAGCCATCGAGAACAATACGCTGGCGATCACCGCACGCCGCCAGGACTTCGGCGGCTTCCGCTACACCTCGGCGCGCATGAAGACCCAGGGCCTGAAAAACTTCCGCTACGGGCGGATCGAAGCGCGCATGCGGTTGCCCGCATTCATGGGCGCCTGGCCGGCATTCTGGATGCTCGGCAGCAATCTGCCCCAGGTCGGCTGGCCTGATTCTGGCGAGATCGACATCATGGAACACGTCAACGCGGAACAGCGCAGTTACGGCACGATCCACTGGCGCGACCATAACAACACCTACGCGCAGTACGGCGGCAACACCGCCGTAACGGTGCAGGACTGGCACCTGTACGCGGTCGAGTGGGATGCCAAGGCGATCCGCTGGTACGTCGACGGCAACAAGTTCCATGAGGCCAGCATCGAGAATTCGGTCAACGGCACCGAGGAATTCCACCGCGATTTTTTCCTGTTGCTCAATTTCGCGATTGGTGGCAACTGGCCGGGCTTCGTGGTCGACGAGAGCCAGTTGCCAGCGAAAATGTATGTGGATTACGTGCGCGTCTACACGGCTGGCGCAGCACCTGCCGGTGTGGCAACGGTCTACCAGCACTGCAACTACGGTGGCTACGCCATTGCATTGCCGGAAGGTCGCTATACGCTGGCGCAACTGCAGGCGCGCGGAGTGCGCAACAACGATCTGTCCTCGCTGCGGGTCAACGCGGGCTATCAGGTCACGCTGTACGACAACGACAACTTTGGCGGCGCCAGCGTGACCCGCACTGCCGATACCTCATGCCTGACCGCCAACGGCTTCAACGACCGCGCGTCCTCGGCCGTGGTCGCTCGGGTGACGGCACCGTGGTCGCTGACGCGCGAGTCCGAGACTTTCAGCACGCAGTCGGGCGTGCTGCTTGAGGCTTGTTCGGAGGGCGGCCAGAACGTCGGCTGGATTGATACCGGCGACTGGATGGCGTACGACGGCATCACGTTTCCCAGCAGCGGCGCCTATCGCGTCGAGTATCGGGTCGCGAGTCCAGGCGGCGGCACCCTATCGCTCGACCTCAATGGCGGCGGGATTCTGCTCGGTCAAGCGTCAATCCCGGCCACCGGCGGTTGGCAGAACTGGACCACTACGTCGCATACGGTCAATGTGACGGCCGGAACCTACAGCCTCGGCCTGTACGCGCAGCAGGGCGGCTGGAACATCAACTGGTTCCGTATCACGCGCCTTTGAAGTCTGGGGCACGCCGCGCGGGCGGCGTGTCCTTCCATCAACGCCTGGCGCGCCCGACTGCACGGCATCTCCATGCTGTCGACGTGCAAGGACAGGCTTCGGGATAATGGTGCCAGGGACAATTCGGAGTCCGGCGAACGGATGACAGCTGCCGTCGCTGCCGGCGTCGGTGACCGGAATCCCCTCGGAACATTGCCGACGGCGAGCACGGGCGCCGGTATCGAAAGTACTCCGACAACTGATCCCGTGGCTCTGGAACCACAGGTGACAAACTGCTGATGCGCGCACCCGCCGGTCCGTGGCGACCATCGACGAGCGCGCCATCTCATCGACCGCACATTGCGCAGCCGCCGGCACGGATCGTTGACTTCCAACCCGCCGTCGTAAAACAATAGCCGCGCATCATGTCCCTGATGCCAGCCCATTGCGCGCACGACCCGGCGCACAGTCGAATCCGAGGGGTGCTGCGACGGATCACCATCCGCCACGCTCGGTTCTCGATCCAGATGATCAAGCGCGCCCTCCAACTCTGGAGGTCCTGCCATGCGATCCGTTCAAATCACGCGCCGACTTGCCCTTGCCAGCTGCACCCTGTTTCCGCAATTCCACCCCGACGATGCCCACCTCGTGCATGCGTTGCGAGAGCTCGGCATCGAGCCCGTTTCCTGCATCTGGAACGATCCCGCCGTCGACTGGACGGCATTCGATGCCGTGCTGATCCGCGCCACATGGGATTATTTCATGCAGTACGCCGCATTCCAGCGCTGGCTGGCGAAGCTGCCGGTACCTACCATCAACGATGCACAGCTGCTGCGCTGGAACAGCGACAAGCGCTACCTGCTCGATCTCGAACAACAGGGCATCGCGGTCATTCCAACGCTCTTCGCCAGCGCGACAGATCTGCGCAGGAGCCTCGTCACCCTGCACGGACGCGAGGTCGTGGTCAAACCCACCGTCAGTGGCGGTGCCTGGCATACGCTGCGTGGGGTCGTCGGCGAATCAGCGTTCGAACAGGCAGTGGCGCAACTGCCGCAGGAGCTGGATTACATGGTGCAGGCCTTCGTGCCCGAAGTGGTCAGCAACGGCGAATGGTCACTGCTGTTCTTTGATGGCCAATACAGCCATGCCGTACTCAAACGCGCCGCCGCTGGCGACTACCGCGTGCAGGGCATCTTCGGCGGCAGTACCGAGTTCATTGACGCGGACCCCAGCATCATCGCCAGTGCCCAGCGAGCCCTTGACGCGACCGCGGCCATTGGCCACCGCGACCAGGCCTACGCCCGGGTGGATGGCGTCGTGGTCGATGGCCGCTTTCTGCTGATGGAACTGGAAATGATCGAGCCCCTGCTGTTTCTTGAACAGCGACCCGAAGCAGCGGAGCGCTTCGCCGGAAATCTGCGCCGGCGACTGGATGCCCTGGCCGACACGGCGAAGGGCTGAACTCTGGAGCGAAGCGCCAAGGGCGCCACCGACCCTGGGCGTGTAGACCCGGTGCCAGAGCCAGGCGCGCGGCCAGCCAGCTTGATCACGGTTGCTGGCACTGTGTTGTACAGCAACCGCTGCGCGGACTGTGGCCGATTTCCGCCGAATCGTTGCCTGCACGCCGGCATCTGCGCGCAGGACGAAGTGCATGCCATGGCGCCTGGGAAATTTCCGAGCAGAAATTCAGCATTCATCCGAGTGACTCGGAGCGAGCACCCCGCGATCCTTGCCAACGTGTGCAGGCGATCACGCAGAGGCTGCGCCATCGAGCCCAGCAAAGCCATTGCGCCGCACCCTTGCCTGGGAGAACAAGCCGTGCCCAAACCACTACCCGATGTGCAAGCCATGGCCATTGCCGAGCAGGCCATCCGGATTCTGCTGGTCGACGATCACGAAATTGTCCGTGAGGGGCTGCGCCACACCTTCGAGGAATATCCGGATTTGGAGGTGATTGCCGAGGCCAGCAATGGTGAGCAGGCGATGCAGCGATGCGCCGAGTGCCTGCCGGACCTGGTGATCGTCGATGTCCGCATGCCGGGCATGCCGGTGGTTGAGCTGGTGCGGCGACTCCGGGCTCTGCCAGCGCCGCCGCAGGTTCTGATGTTCACCAGCTACGCATCGGACATACGCATCGTCGAACTGGTGGAGGCAGGCGCGCGTGGCTTCATACTGAAGGATTGCCGACGCGATGAATTGCTTGCCGCGGTGCGCAGCGTGGCAGACGGGCGATGCTGGTTGCATGCGAGCGCACAAGCCGCCCTGCTCGAAAATGCCCAAGGTGTGCAATCGCCCGGCGCCGCGCTTACGCCACGCGAGCACTCGGTCCTGCTAGGCATCGCCCAGGGTCTGAGCAACAAGGCAATCGCCAATGCCTACCGGCTCACCGAGGGCACCGTGAAGGGCTACATCAGCCAGATCTTCCAGAAGCTGCATGTTGAAGATCGCACCGAGGCTGCGCTGTATGCCGTGCGCAAGGGCTGGGTCGAACTGCAGCCAATACGCGGGCCGGCCGCGACGCGCGCGGCGAACAGGGATTTCGTCTCCGAACGCATCTCGTAGAACCGCGCTCGCACCACTGCTGCTGACCTTGATCCTTTTGAGCGCGACTGCCCCGCTGCCCGTGTGCTTGCAGAGCGGGGCTTGCCCCACTGCCCTTGATCCTTGAGACCGAAAAGCGCAATTCAGGATAAGCGGGGCAAGCCCCGCTCTACAAAAAATCTAAGGGCAGCGTCAGCGGGAATTGCCCCGCTCTACAGACATCAGGAGCAAGTGCAGCGGGGCAAGCCCCGCTCTGCAAAAATCAAGGGCACAGGCAGCGGGAATTGCCCCGCTCTGTAGGCATCAAGGGCACAGACAGCGGGAATTGCCCCGCTCTGCAAACGGCGAGCACAGGTGCCGCGGCAGGTCGAGCAGGCGATGGCGGTGGCGTCACCGTCACCGCCATGGCACTGCTGGCTGCGCAAACAGTCTGATGATCAGAACACCACGCGGGTGACGTCTTCGCAGTTGCGATCGACGATGTCGATCGGATCGGCGCGCACGATGTCGCGACCCAGGCCACAATCGATCGTATCGCGCTCGCCATCGACAGCGTGGATGCGGTCATCACCGGTGCCGCCGCGCAGGCTGTCCAGTCCCGGTCCGCCATCGAGGAAATCATCAAAGCTGCCGCCGTCCAGGCTGTCGGCACCGGCTTCGCCATACAGGATGTCCTTGCCACTGCCGCCGACCAGTTGATCATTGCCATCGCCGCCAACCAGGCGGTCGTCGCCGGCCTCGCCGTAGAGTCCGTCGATGCCGCCCTCGCCGATCAGCAGATCATTGCCAGAGCCGCCGTAGAACTGGTCGTCCTCGGCACCCCCGATGATGTCGTCGTCACCCAGCCCGCCGTTGACCGCGAGCGAGTAACCGGTGAGTACCGCCAGGGATTCGTTGACCTCCAGGATATCGTCCTGGTTGTCCAGTTCCACCGAGAAGAAGACCAGGTTGCGGGCATCGCAACGAATCGAGATCACGCTGCCGGCCGGAAAGCGCGGACATCCGCTGAGCCCCGCGAAGTCCCGTATATCCAGAACCGGAAGTCCGGCGACTTCAACCGGTTTGATCTCGACCTTGTTGACCTCGTTGAAGCCAGCGTCGAATTCCAGCAGGAATCCGCCGTCGCCAGAGACGGTCGCCGCGAAGCCGGCTTGCTGGATCAGCAGACCCAGGGCGCTGGCCAGCAGCAGACGCAGCGGATGCCGTGGGCGGGGAACCCGGGATGGTACGGAAGGGGTATTGGTGTCGGTGTTCATCAGGTTTCTCCAGAAAGATCGAATGGGGGTGTGGTGAGGCTCGGCATCCAGAGGACGGATGCGGAAGCGCTCGCGCCGAAGGCGCTGCCCAGTGAGCGTTCACTGCGGCTTCGCGTCCGGCGATATGCAATCTATGCCTGGCCATCGCGATACGGCACCTCATGACGACAGGCGCCACGCCCTGACTTTCGTCAGGGACGAGCCGGGGAAGGCAGCGATGTCGTCCGTGCTGACCAGCGGAGATCGGGCGGACACCGACCCGGCCGCGGAATCGTCTACGTACCTGCTCAACCGCTACCGGAGCATTTCCCAGTGACCTGCACCTGAGCCTGGCGGTCTCATTGGCGAAGGGGATATCTGTCTTCCAGTTCGCAGTCGCGGGACCGGCGCAGGACTATGATGGAGCCCTCGAAGAGCTGTCTGCCCGATCATCAGGTCGGCGGGGGATGCAATGCGCGCGCTGAGCGGAGTGTTGTTCGCGGGCTTGACCGCGATCACGACGGTTGCGGCCCAGGCCGTCAACTACGACATCGTCTATGTGCGCCAGCCGCGCTACGGCGACAACACCAACACCACCTGGCCCGAAGTGTTTCATCCGGCCGAGATCGACCCCGGCGCCGACCTGATGCTGCTGCATCCCGATGGCAGCGAGGAAGTGCTGGTTGCCGGTGGCAATGGCAGTGTCACCGATCCCTTTCTGTCGTTCGATGCGCAGTGGGTGTACTACAGCTACTTTCCGGATATGCGGCCTTCCGGGATCAATACGCAACGCGGCTTGCCGTACGCCGGGGCGGATATCTACCGGATCAATCTGGCCTCACGTCAGATCCAGCGACTGACCCATGGCGAGTTCACGCCCAACACCGGCGCCGGCAACTGGGACGAAGGCAATCCGGTCAATCCACCGGCCGCGTTCAATCGACTCGGCTACGGAATCCTCAATCTGGGTCCCTGCCCATTGCCCGGCGGCAAGATCGCGTTCACCAGCAACCGCAATGGCTTCGAACCACCGAAGGGCTACACCAATCCGACCTTGCAGTTGTACGTGATGGATGAGGATGGACAAAACGTCACGCCGATCGGACCGATGAGCATTTCCAGCGCCCTGCATCCGACCGTGCTGCGCGATGGCCGCATGATGTTCAGTACGCATGAAAGCCAGGGCCTGCGCGATCAGCGGCTCTGGGGCATCTGGTCGATCTGGCCGGATGGCCGCAACTGGGCCCCGGTGGCGAGCGCCTTCAACAATGATCGCGCCTTCCACTTCATGACCCAGCTCGGCAACTCCGATCTGGTGATCGTCGACTACTACAACCTCAACAGCAATGGCTTTGGCGCGCTGTACCGGATGCCGGTGCAGCCGCCTCCCGGGATGCCCGCTTTCCACAGCGCCTTCCTGATCGACAATCCCGAGATCGCGCAGACGGTCGGCGCCGGTTTCCGCTACGACTTCCGGATTCCGTTCACGCCACGCGGACTGTATTCGCTGACCCCGTTCACTACGGCGCAGGATGAAGCCGCGCCGATCGGCAGCAATGGCGTGCGCGTCGGCAAGTTCACCCATCCGTCGGCGGCGCCCAACAACGATCTGCTGGTGGTGTGGACACCGGGGCCAGCCAATGACCTGAACCGGCCGACGCCGCTGCCCTACTACGATGCCGGGCTGTACCTGATCGCCGGCAGCGCCGTCGTCAACAGCCCGCAGGAACTGGTCCTGATCAAGAACAGTCCGCAGTACAACGAAGCCTGGCCACGCGCGGTAGTGACGTATCAACAGGTGCATGGCATCAGCGAGCCCGCGCGCCTGCCCTGGTTGCCCAACGATGGTGCCGCGCATGCACTGCTTCCGGAGGGAACCGCGCACGGACTCGTCGGCACCTCGAGCTTCTACAAGCGCGAGAGTTTTCCCGGTCTGGTGCTGTCGTGGTCGAACACCTTTGACGGCCTGGATGCCTTCAACACCAGCGAGAACGGCCAATCCGGCAACTGGTTCAGCCAGGGCGCCGATGCCGGAAAATACGCCAACAGCGATATCTGGGCGGTGCGCGTGGTCGCGATGGAACCGCACAGCCATCGCAGCTATGGCCCGAACATTGGCCGCCAGTTCCGCAGTCACGCCGATGAACGGCTGCGCATCCTCGGCGAGATTCCGCTGCGCAAGTTCAATGCCCAGGGCCAGCCCGTCCTTGATGCCGAAGGCAATCCGGACACCAGTTTTCTGGCCAAGCTGGCCGCCGATACCCCGTTCACCTTCCAGACCCTCGACCGCAATGGCATGCTGCTGAACATGGCGCAGACCTGGCATCAGCTGAGGCCCGGTGAATTGCGCGCCGATTGCGGCGGCTGCCATGCCCATAGTCAGCAACCGCTTGCGTTCGAAAGCACGGCAGCGAGTCTGCCCGACTATCCGGTATTCGATCTCGGAACCTCGACGCCATTGCTGACACGCAATGCCCAGGGGCAGCCCGGACTGCGCATCGAGAACACATCGCAGGTGAGCGTGGAATTTCTGCGCGACATCCGGCCAATCCTGCAAGCGCGTTGTGTCAGCTGCCATCAAGGCAGCAATCCGCCGGGCAATCTGAATCTGGCCGATACCGCGATCAGCAATGGCGTGCCCGGCGACTACCGGCGGCTCGCGGATGATCGCAGCGCTCAGTTCGGCTACCCGCCGGTGATCAGCAATGGCAGCTGGCGTCAGACCAATGCCAGTCGCTACATCCGCATGTTTCAGAGCCGGCGCAGCCTGCTGATCTGGAAACTGTTCGGGCAGCGTCTCGACGGCTGGAGCAATGCCGATCATCCGACCGAGAGCGTGCCCGGCAATGCCGCCACCTTGCCCGCCGGTGCCGACCGCAACGAAGCCGATCTCGATTTCAGTGGCAGCATCATGCCGCCACCGCCGGCGATGCCGCTGAGCGAAGAAGAAAAATTGTTGTTCGTGCGCTGGATCGATCTCGGCGCCCCGATCGACACCGGCAATGCCGCCTATGGCTATCTGCTGGATGATCTGAAGCCGACGCTGACGGTCAGCATGCCGCGTCCCGGCATCAATATGCAGGCGATCAGCGAGCTGCGGTTCGCGTTCGCCGATGGCCATTCCGGGATCGACGCCGCCAGCCTTTCGGTCCGTGCCGATGTCACGATCAATGGCCGCGCCGCCGGCAGCGAACTGGCCGATCTGGCGCAGTCACTGGGAGACGGTCGCTATCGGATTGCGCTGTCGACACCGATTGCCCTGGTCAGCAACAGGCACATCCAGGTATCGATCCGCGATCTCCAGGGCAATATCACCCGCGTCAATCAGGCCTTCAGCGTCAGCGCGGCGGCCGACGGCCTGTTTCTCGATGGTTTCGAGTTCTGAAGATCGGGCGTTTGCCTCGCTTGCTCTCGCTGTTGCAGAGCGGGGTTTGCGCCGCCGCTCTTGATCTTGATCCTGTCCCCCGAGGGGATTTCATAGAGCGGGGTTTGCGCCGCCGCTCTTGATCTTGATTCTGTCCCCCGAGGGGACAACGGCAAGGGCAAGGGCAAGGGCAACCCAACCGAAAGCCCGGCGAGCCCCCTCAGCAGCGATTAACCCAGGAACGGCGTTCGCTATTGCCCCTGTCTGGCGTTCAGCAGTCCGTAAGCAGGGCGGTCTCAGCCGCCGTTTGACTCTGGAGTGTCCTCTCCAGGATGGATTTCTCGTTTCCTGTTCAATACCCACCATCGCAAGGAATAGATCATGCGCCTGCACTGGGCCATCGCCCTCACCCTGCTGTTGTCCCTGCCGCTGCACGCGGCCAACTACATCGTCAATCAGGCCGGATCACAGGGGGACGCCAATACCGCGGATGGCTTCTGCGATCGCAACCCGGCGGCGGGCAACCAGAACGAGTGCACCCTGCGCGCCGCCATCGAACAGGGCAACGCAGTCACTGGACCACACAACATCACCTTCGACAGTGCGATCCAGGCGATTACGTCCACCGTTGGCCTGCCCACGATCACCGCCCCGGTGACCCTCGATGGCAGCAATCCCGGCAACGCCGGCAGCGGCGGCCGCGTCGATTTCAACGGCGGCAATACCGGTTGCTTCAGCCTCGCCGAAACAACAACCGCCTTCAATGCCAATGGCGCCCGCGGATCGACGATCAGCAATCTGGTGATCCGCAATTGCAGTGGCGATGGCATCTCGCTGTCAGGCCATGGCTACACCATCTCCAACAACCGCATCGGCACCAATCCGGGGGGCAGCGGATCGGATATCAGCAACGATGCCAATACCGGCCACGGCATCATTCTCTCGGGCACGGTGACGCCGCCCTCGATGCTGCCGAATATCCAGTCCCTGATCGATGACCCGCCGGCCAACTTCGGCGAGATCGCGGCCTTCTCAGCCCTGCTGCAGACGGCGCTGACCGTGATCGCCAATCCGACCACGATCACCGGCAATCTGATCTCGGGCAATGAGGGCGATGGCATCCAGTTGTTCTCGCCATCGACAGTCAATGTCTTCGTGCTCGGGAATATCGTCGGCACCAACCAGGCGGCGACGCTGTCGGTTCCCAATGGCCGCGGCTCCGGCAATGGCGCCGGCATCCGGCTCACATCAGGCGCCTACGGAAATTTCATCGGTCCGGGCAACATCTTCAGCGGCCAGAACGAAGACAGCAGCGATGATGGCATGTCGATCGAACCTGGCGCGGTCCTGCTGCCCAATTTCGTGATGGGCAATCTGGTCGGACCTGGCAGCACGCCGGTCAGCAATGTCGGCAACGGCGATGTCGGGATCTTTGTCAACACGCGCCCGGATAGCGACGGCATCGGCGCCGACAATCCGACCGGCTACAGCCTGTTTCTGGGTCCTGCCAATACCATCAGCGACAACCGCAGCGACAATGGCGGCGGCAGCCTGGACGCCGTCGGTGGCGATACCTCGGCCGGTATCCTGATCACCGGAACCAGCGCGAATACGCGCGTGTATGGGAATTTCATCGGCATGTTCCAGTTTCCGGCCGGTGGCTCGCCGATCGGATCGCTCGATACCGGCAATGCCGGCAATGGCATCGTCGTCACCAGCAGCGATCACCAGATCGGCGGCAGCGAGGCCTTCGAGGCCAATCTGATCCTGCGCAATGGACGTCACGGCATCCTCGTGCGCGGCAGTACAACCGCCAATGTCAGCATTCGCGGCAACTTCATCGGGGTATCGGATCCAACCGGACTGGGCCTGTTCGATTTCGGCAATGCCGGTGATGGCATCCATGTTTCGTCGGCCAGCAGCCTGACCATCGGCGGCACCGGCGCGACCGACGACAATGTGATTGCCGGCAACGGCCGCCACGGCATCGTGCTGCGCAATGGCTCCCCCACCAATGGCTGGGCCAACCTGATCCAGCGCAACCAGATCTATGGCAATGACCAGAATGCCGGCGATGGCATCGATGCACTCGGCATCGATCTGGAGCGCATCGTCAATGCGCCGGATCCAATTCCCGATCCGATCGACCCGGATCCGAATCTGCTGTACGCCAACTACGGCCAGAATCAACCCGCGATCTGCACCGGCGGTCCCGGCGAGCCGGCAGTATGCGCTGGCGCGACACCGCCCAACTTCGGTGGCAGCAATACCAGCGTGCAGTGGACCATCGAGGGCGCACGGCCGAGCAGCAGCTTCCGTGTCGAGTTCTTCTCCACGATGCCCGACAGCCAGACCTTCCTGGCCGAGCAGATCGTGACCACCGACGTCGCTGGGGTACTGAATGGCGGTGGCTGTGTCGCGGGACTGTGCACCAGCAGTGTCGGCGGCAGTACCAATACCCAGATGTCGCAACTGATGCTGACCGCGACCGATCTGTTCCCGGCCGATGTACCGCCGATTGGCATGGGCCCGATCAATGCGCCGAGCAACAACACTTCCGAGTTCTCGGCGCCGGTCGTGGTGGCACAGCCGGGCGAGCTGCGTTTCAGCATGGCCGCCTACACGGTGGCCGAAGCCGGCGCGATGGCGACGATCAGCGTCCAGCGCATCAATGGCAGCGATGGCGTGGTCGGTGTCAGCTTTGCCAGCGCCGATGGCAGCGCCAGTGATCCAGCCGACTATGCCGCCAATGCAGGCATGCTGAGCTGGGCCGACGGCGACAGCGCCGACAAGACCTTCAACATCGCGATCGTCTCCGATGCCCTGAACGAGGCGGATGAAACCGTGCTGCTGAGCCTCAGTGCGCCGACCGGCAACGCCGTGCTGGTCGCCCCGAGCAGCGCGACCCTGACGATCACCGATGATGACCCGCTGCCGACGCTGTCGATCGGCGATGTCAGCCTGGCCGAGGGCAATAGCGGAACCACGTCATTTGTCTTCCCGGTAACGCTTTCGACAGCGAGTGGTCGCACGGTGACGGTGAACTTTGCAACCGCCGACGGCAGCGCGACCCAGCCGGCCGACTACGCCCAGGCCAGTGGGATGCTGACCTTCCTTCCGGGAGATGTCAGCGAAACCATCACGGTGGACGTGGTCGGCGACATGATGGTCGAGCCGGATCAGAACTTCTTCGTCAATCTGAGCCCGCCCAGCAATGCCAGCTTCGGCGACAACCAGGCCAGCGGTACGATTCTGGATGACGATGCCAGTGGCGCAGTCTTCTCGGTCGACGATGTCACCGCGCTGGAGACCGATGCAGGGACCACGACGTTCACCTTCACGGTCTCCCGCAGCGTGAGCACCGGAACCGATTCGGTCGATGCCGCCACGATGGATGTCTCGGCCACCGCCGGCAGCGACTACGTCGCCATTGCCACCACCACCCTCAGCTTCGCCGATGGCGTCGCCAGCCAGCCGTTCGCGGTCACCGTCAATGGCGATACCGATGTCGAGGCCGACGAGACCTTTAACGTGCTGCTGTCCAATGCCAGCGCCGGCACCAGCATCGGCGATGGCACCGGCGTTGGCACGATCAGCAATGACGATGCCGCGGCAACGGTGTTCTCGGTCAATGACATCACTGCGGCCGAGACCAATTCCGGCACCACCACGTTCACGTTCACGGTGTCGCGCAGCAACAGCAGCGGTGCCGCCAATGTGGATGCTGCGACGATGGATGTTTCGGCCACCGCCGGCAGCGACTATGTCGCGATCGCCGCGACCACGCTCAATTTCGCCGACGGTGTCGCCACGCAGCCGTTCGCGGTCACCGTCAATGGCGATACCGATGTCGAGCCCGATGAGGTCTTTAATGTGCTGCTGTCCAATGCCAGCGTGGGCACCAGTATCGGCGATGGCACTGGCGTGGGCACCATCAGCAATGATGACGGCACCACGGCGCTGTTCTCGATCGATGATGTGACGGCGGCCGAGACCAATGCCGGCACCACCACGTTTACGTTCACGGTGTCGCGCAGCAACAGCAGCGGTGCCGCCAATGTGGATGCTGCGACGATGGATATTTCGGCCACCGCTGGCAGCGACTATGTCGCGATCGCCGCCACTACGCTGAACTTTGCCGACGGCGTCGCGACCCAGCCGTTCGCGGTCACCGTCAATGGCGATACCGATGTCGAGCCCGATGAGGTCTTCAATGTGCTGCTATCCAATGCCGGCGCCGGCACCAGCATCGGCGATGGCACCGGCGTCGGCACGATCAGCAATGACGACGGCACCACCGCGCTATTCTCGGTCGATGATGTGACGGCGGCCGAGACCAATGCCGGCACCACGACCTTTACCTTTACGGTGAGTCGCGACAACAGCACCGGCGTTGCCAGCGTGCAGGCGGCTACAGCGGATGTCACCGCGATGGCAGGCAGCGACTATGTTGCCGTCGCCGCTACAACATTGAACTTCGCCGCTGGTGTCAGCACCCAGCCGTTTGCGGTGACGGTCAACGGCGACCTGACCGTAGAACCCGACGAAGTCTTCAACGTACTGCTGTCGAACGCCAGTGTCGGCAATGGCATCGCCGATGGCACCGGCGTCGGCACCATCAGCAATGACGATGTCGCGGCGACGGTGTTCTCGGTCAATGACATCACTGCGGCCGAGACCAATGCCGGCACCACCACGTTTACGTTCACGGTGTCGCGCAGCAACAGCAGCGGTGCCGCCAGTGTGGACGCCGCCACGATGGATGTCTCGGCCACCGCCGGCAGCGACTATGTTGCGGTTGCGGCGACCACACTGAACTTTGCCGATGGGGTCGCCACCCAGCCGTTCGCTGTCACCGTCAACGGTGACCTCATGGTAGAGCCCGACGAAGTCTTCAACGTACTGCTGTCCAATGCCAGTGCCGGCACCAGTATCGGCGATGGCACCGGCGTCGGCACCATCAGCAATGACGATGTCGCGGCAACGAACTTCGCGGTCAATGACGTCACTGCCGCCGAGACCAATGCCGGCACAACGACTTTCACCTTCACCATCAGTCGTGACAACACGGTCGGCGCAGCGTCGGTGCAGGCGGCCACGGCCGATGTCACCGCCCTGGCCGGCAGCGATTATGTCGGCATCGCCGCGACCACGATCAACTT
The DNA here is from genome assembly GCA_022843465.1 of Pseudomonadota bacterium. Classification (GTDB taxonomy): domain Bacteria; phylum Pseudomonadota; class Gammaproteobacteria; order Xanthomonadales; family Ahniellaceae; genus 0-14-3-00-62-12. The sequence goes on from JALHNO010000007.1 coordinate 52,898, forward strand.
CGCCGATGGCGTCGCGACCCAGCCCTTTGCGGTCACGGTGAATGGCGATGTGATGGTCGAGGCGGATGAGACCTTCAATGTGCTGCTGTCCAATGCCAGTGCCGGCACCAGTATCGGTGATGGCACCGGCGTCGGCACCATCAGCAATGACGATGGTGTCAGTGCGCTGTTCGCGGTCGATGATGTGACCGCAGCCGAGACCAATTCCGGTACCACGACCTTTACCTTTACCGTGACGCGCGATGACAGCACCGGGGCTGCCAGCGTGCAGGCCGCGACCGCCGACATCACCGCGCTCGCCGGCAGCGACTATGTTGCGGTCGCCGCGACCACGCTCAATTTCGCCGATGGCGTCAGCAGTCAGCCGTTTGCGGTCACGGTCAATGGCGACCTGATGGTCGAGGCGGACGAGACCTTCAATGTGCTGCTGTCCAATGCCAGCGCCGGTAGCGGCATCGGCGATGGCAGTGGTCTCGGCACGATCAGCAACGACGATGCGGCAGGTTCGGTGTTTGCGCTCAATGATGTGACCGCACTGGAAACCAATGCCGGCACGACCGCGTTCACCTTCACGATCAGCCGTAGCCCCAGCAACGGCGCAGCCTCGGTGCAGGCGGCAACGTCCGATGTCAGCGCATTGGCTGGACTCGACTACGTGGGTATCGCCGCGACCACGATCAACTTCGCCGATGGAGTGGCAACCCAGTCCTTTGTGGTCTCCGTGCTTGGTGACACCGATATCGAGGGCGACGAGACCTTCAACGTCCTGCTGTCCAATGCCAGTGCCGGCAGCAGTATCGGCGACGCCGTCGGCATCGGCACGATCAGCGACGACGATCTGCTCGGCGGCAGCAATGCCGTCCCGGTGCCACTGGGCGGCCGCCTGACCTGGATGGTCCTGCTCGCTGCGCTGTTGCTGATCGGAACAGGCGCGCTGCGGCAACGACTGTAGCCTCTGGCTGCCCGTCCTGACTGCGGCACGCCGTCAGGACGCGGCACGACATGCACGCCGGCACGCATCTCCTGCCGAGCCTGGGTGTCCCTCCTGTTCCGGTTTCCTCGTACGAGAGGCTGTGACGCCTCCATACTCCGGGAAACCCATCATGACGCTCAGCCGATTCTCCCTTGCCGCCCTGTTGTGGTCGGCCAACCTGCATGTTGCCGCAGTACACGCCGCTGACGGCGACCTTGATCCCAGCTTCTCAGGCGATGGCAAGGCGTGGTTCGAATGGCCGACAAACCTGATCCAGGTTGAAACCACCGCGGTGCTGGCACTCGCGGACGGCAGTGTGGTCAGCGCGGGTTGGGCCGACAACGGCGCCAACAACCGCGACTTCGCCGTCTGCAAATTCACCGCCGCCGGTGCCGTTGATGCAGGGTTTGGCAGCGCCGGCAGTCTCCTGGTCGCGTTCAACCAGGTCGCCAATGGCGATGACCGCGCATTCGGCGTGTTCGCCGTCGCCGGCAACAAACTGCTGGTGATCGGACAGGCCGATGTCGGTGCACCCGCCTACCGGCGACCGGCACTGCTGCGCCTGCACGCGAATGGCCAGGCCGACACCAGCTTCGGCGCGGCCGGCAAGCGCGTCATCTCGACGCAGCCGCTGGGCGCGAACGCCTCATTCAATTTCAGCGTCGCCCGTCGCGCACCCGATGGAAAGCTGCTGATCGCCGGCTACTGCCAGAACTGCGGCAATGGTGGCCCGGCCGATTTTGTGGTGCTGCGGCTGCTCGCTGAAGGCGATGTCGACACCAGCTTCGGCAATGCCGGCTGGGCCAGCCTCGGTCGCACCGAGAACGGGATGTTTCTCAACGAGCAGGTCAAGGACATCGCGGTCGACAGCCTGGGGCGGGTCGTGCTGGTCGGCACCAGCGAACTGGACAGCGATCCCAACGATATCGTGCATCCCCTGCTGGCGAGGTTCACGGCTTCTGGCCAACTCGACACCGGGTTCAACGGCAGCGGCTTCCTGCAGATTGAACTGCTCGGCAGCTGGGGCGCCTTCGCCGTGGCGATGGACCTGACCACGGATGGCCCGGTCATTGCGGTCAACCTGATTGATCCCGGCGCCGCCACGCCGGCCGCGATGTTGATGCGGCTGAACAGCAGCGGCGTCATCAACAGTGCATTTGGCAACAATGGCCTGGTTGATCTGACGCGTGACGAAGGCAGCCATGTCGATGCCCTGAGCATTCGTGCCGACCGCCGCATCATGGCGGCCGGCTGGATTGATCCGAACGGCGTCGGCCAACGCGATTTCTATCTCGCCCGCGTGCTCGCCAACGGCGATCTGGACAACAGCTTCGACGGCAACGGGGTCAAGCGCGTGCCCTTCGACATCGTGGTCAATGCCTCCGATCAAGCCAATGCGATGACGCTTTCGAACGAGCGCGCGGTCGTCGCCGGCAGCATCAACGCTACCCTGGCCCAGCCCGCCTACGCCACGGGGGTGCTGCGACTGCAATCGTCCCTGTTGTTCGACAACGGATTCGAATGAGCTGATTCGACGCTTCGCGGGCTTTGCAGAGCGCTGCTGGCGGAACCTTGCAGCGTTCAGGGTATGTAGAGGAACCCTGCCGATGGAGCGCCCCGATGACTATCCGTTCTGTTCTGCTGAGCGCGCTCTGCGTCGCTTCGATGACGAGCACCGCCGCGCAGATCGATCTGACCGCGCCGGTCGGCAGCGGACGCTTTGGCGAGCAGGTCCGCGCCCTGGCAAACGGCAATTTCGTGGTCAGCGATCCGAGCTTCGACAGCGCGACCGAAACCGATGTCGGCGCCGTGCATCTGTATAACCCCGCCGGCGTCCTGATCAGCACGCTGACCGGTTCCAGCTTCGAGGACAACGTCGGCAGTGGCGGCATCATCATGCTGGCCAATGGCCACTACGTGGTGGTCAGCCCACGCTGGGACGATGTCGCCGGCAACATGAGCGACGTCGGCGCCGTGACCTGGGTCGATGGCGCAACCGGATTGAACGGCACGGTCACGCCGGCCAATTCCCTGATTGGCGCCCGCGCTGGGGATTCCATTGGTCGTGGCGGCGTGCAGGCTCTGGCCAATGGCCACTATCTGGTGCGCAGCCAGGAATGGGACAACGGCGTCATCGCCGACGCCGGCGCCGTCACCTGGAGAAATGGCAGTGGCGCGTTCGCTGCCATCGTCTCGACAGCCAATTCACTGGTTGGGTCGGCGCCTGGAGATCGCGTCGGCGATGAAGAGCCGCTGATCCTCGGCAATGGCCATCTCGTGCTGCGCTGTATCAGTTGCGATATCGACGGCCGCGCTGACGCCGGCGCAGTGACCTGGATGAATGCCACGACCGGCCGGGTGGGCGCGATCAGTGCCAGCAATTCCCTGGTTGGCGCCAGCATCGAAGATTACGTCGGCAGCGATCAGCGCGGCGTCGGCGTCTATGCGCTCAGCAACGGGCACTATGTCGTGGTCAGCAGCGCCTGGGACAATGCCGCAGTCGCCGATGTCGGCGCAGTGACCTGGGGCGATGGCAACACCGGCACCGCGGGTCTGGTCGGCATCAGCAACTCGGTGGTCGGCACCCGCAGCGGCGATCAGGTCGGCAATAGCGGCGTGACCGTGCTCGGCAACGGCCATTACGTCATCAACAGTGATCAATGGCTGCTGGCCGACGCCATGCCGGTGGGCGCGGTGACCTGGGTCAATGGCGGCGGCCCCGGCACCGCGGCCGTCAGCGCCGGCAATTCACTGATCGGCACCGGAACCGGGAGCCGCGTAGGCAGCGCCGTCGCGCTCAGCAATGGCCACTACGTCGTCGCCAGCCCCGGCTGGGACAATGGCGCCACCCCCAATGTCGGCGCGGTGACCTGGGCCGATGGCAATACCGGTCTGGTTGGCGTGGTCGCCAGCAGCAACTCGCTGATCGGCAGTCTAGCCAATGACGCGGTCGGCCAGGTGACCGCCTTGAGCAATGGCCACTATGTCGTGGTCAGCACCGGCTTCAACAACGGCGCTGCCATTGACGCGGGTGCCGTCACCTTTGTGCTCGGCAACGCTCCGCACGTCGACACGGTGTCGGCTGCCAATTCACTGATCGGCAGCCGGACCAATGATCGCGTTGGCAGCGGTGGCGTCATGGCACTCAGCGATGGCAACTACGTTGTCAGCAGTTTCGAATGGGACAATGGCACCCTGATTGATGTCGGCGCGACGACCTTTGCCAGTGGCAGCAGCGGCCTCGTGGGTGTGGTGGCTCCGGCCAATTCGCTGATTGGCGCCAGCGCCGGTGATCGCGTCGGCTTCGGCGGCGTCACCGCGATCAGCAACGGTGGCTATCACGTCAGCAGTCTGGAGTTCGATCAGGCCGGCACCCCCAATGTTGGCGCCAGTACCTGGGTACTGCGTCCGGATCAGCGCGTCGGCGTGGTCAGTGCGCAGAATGCGCTGATCGGGCTCAGCGCATCCGATCAGATCGGCAATTTCGGCATGAGCGAACTGGCCACCGGCGATTTTGTCGTGGTCAGCGCGGATTTTCGCAACGGCGTCGCCAATGCCGCCGGCGCGATCACCTGGCTGCGCCGGGATGGCGCCTTGCGCGGGACCATCGACCTGAACAACAGCGTGCTTGGCGCCAACGAAAACGGCGGTTCCACATTGAACTTCAGTCACCGCGCCAGCACGGACCGGACGATCGTCGGCTTGCCCCAGGACAATCGCGCCACCCTGTTCACGATCCCGCCCGAAGCGGTATTCGGCAATGGCTTCGAGTAGGAACCACGCAACAGCCCGCAGTCCGCAACCGGGACTTGTCATCCGACGCAGGCTGCATCGGGGTCGCAATCGTCCGGGTTGCCTGGCACCAACGCAGAGGCCCGCTTGCACGGGCCTCTGATTCAACGATGACCAGAACCGCGAAGCTCAGTCGAGCATGGCGTTGACCGCCTGGATATCCGCCACGTCGATGGTGCCGGCGGACTGCTTCAGGCGCAGATTGCTGAGGATGAACGCATGGCGGGCGCGGGCATATTCGCGCTCGGCAGCGAACTGCTGTTGCTGACTGAGCAGCACGTCGACGATGGTACGGGTACCGACCTCGAAACCGGCCTGGGTGGCTTCGAGCGCGCTCTGCGCCGAGACCAGGGCCTGCTTGCGGGCTTCGACCTCGCTGACGCCGGCAACCGCCGAACGATAGGCGCTGCGGGTCTGGCGCACCGTGGCGCGACGGGTCTGCTCAAGGGCATCGCCGCTGGCATCGCGGTCATGGATCGCCTGCTTGTAGCGGGCATTGGTGGCACCGCCAGAGAACAGCGGCACATTGAGTGTCAGCGAAAACGCTGTGGTTTCAGGATCGGTAGGCGAAAAGGGTCCGGCTTCGCCACCACTGATTTCCTTGCTGTAGGTCGCGCCGAAGGAAAGGTAGGGCAGGTGATCTGACCAGGCACTCTTGGCAGCGGCGGAAGCAGCGTCAACGGCATTCTGCTGTGAGGCCAGCGAAGGGCTGTTGGCGATCGCAGTCTCGACCCACTGCTCGGCATCGGACGGCTCCGGTGCCTTGAGTTCGATTTCGGGTTTCAGCGGCTTGACTGCATCCAGCGGCCGCCCGGTGATTTCGATCAGGGCTTCGAAGGCATCGTCCAGAGCATTGCGCGCCAGGATGGCAGCGGCGCGCGCACCGTCGAAGCGGGCGCGGGCTTCGTGCACGTCGGTGATCGCAGTCAGACCCACCTCGAAACGCTGATCGGCCTGCTCGAGCTGACGACCGACGGCACGTTCCTCGGCCTCGGCCGAGGTGACATTGGACTGCGCGGTCAACACGCCGAAATAGGCCTCGGCGACGCGATACAGCAGATTGTCGAGTGCGGCGTCGTAGTCGGACATGCCGCGGGCGGCCTGGAAGCGGGCAGCCTTCAGGTCCATGTATTGGCTGTGGCGATAGATCGTCTGTTGAAGACTTGCACCATAGTTGCGATCTCGGCTGTCGGAACTGAAGCCGACTTCGCGACCAAGAGCCTCACTGAAGATCGTGCCGTCAGTCGTACTACGCCGAGCATCCCAACTGGCGTTGAGTTGCGGCAACAGGGCGGAACGCGCCAGCGGCACGCTCTGACCTGCGCTCAGCTGACGCGATTCGGCCGCAGCCAGCTGCGGATCGCTGGCACGTGCCAGTTCGTACACCTCAAAGAGGTCGGCCGCGGAAACCGAGGCGGAAACCGCCAGGGCGAGAGCGGAAAATACCAAACGATTCAACATGATCAATCCTTGTTATGAACCCGCTTACAGCGCAAAGCGCTTGGGCGGAGCAGCGTTGACGAGATAGGGCAATTGGGTTTCAAACAGACTCTGCTCGCGATACACATCGGCACCGATGCGGGTGATCACGACCGCCTCCATGACCGGCGCCACGCCCCGGACCAGAAACAGGCGGCCACCGGGCTTCAGCCAGCGACGAAACTTCTCCGGTTCGCGATGGACCGCGCCGGTCACGGCGATGGCATCGAACTCGCGTTCCGAAGCAAAACTCCCCAAAGCATCCGCTGTCACCACACTCGCATTGCTTGTGCGCGCTTCCAGCAACTTCTGCCGCGCTCTTTCGGCGAGGTCAGCGTGAATTTCCACACTCAGTACATCGCGTGCCAGATAGCCCAGGCAGGCGGTGATGAAGCCGCTGCCGGTACCGATCTCGAGCACGCTGTCGCTGGCTTGCACCGCCAGACCCTGCAGCATGCGGCCCTCGACCACCGGCGCCATCATGGTCTCGCCATGCGCCAGCGGCAGCGCGGTATCGGCAAAGGCAAGATCGCGATATTCGTCGGCCACAAAATTTTCGCGCTGCACCTTGCTCATTGCTTCGAGCACGCGCATGTCGACGACATCCCAGGGACGTACCTGCTGTTCGACCATGTTGAAGCGGGTACGTTCTAGATCAAGATTCATATAACTCGGGTCCGGGCCGGAATGAAGACGCCGAGTTTGGGCCTTCGCTGCTTTTCCGGCAAGATGAATGATTGCAAGACATTGATTTTGCTGAGAGTGCAGGAAGTCATTGGCGGCGCTTGACGGCTGTCAGATCGACTCATCGGCCGCCCGCCACCTCGATCTCGTCACCGGGCCAGGGATCCGCGCCCAGATGCTCGGGTCGGATCCGCGGCCGCTGGACCTTGAACCAGGCCGCGTACAGCGCCGGCAGGAACAGCACCGTCAACACCGTCGCCACGGTCAGGCCACCCATGATCGCCACCGCCATCGGACCAAAGAACGCGCTCCAGGCCAGCGGAATCATCGCCAGCACAGCCGCCAGCGCGGTCAGCACAATGGGTCGGAAGCGCCGCGTGGTGGCGCCGATCACGGCATCCCAGGGCGCCTGTCCGGCGCTGATGTCCTGATCGATCTGATCAACCAGGATCACCGAGTTGCGCATGATCATTCCGGCCAGCGCGATCGTACCCAGCATGGCCACGAAGCCGAACGGCACGCGGAACACCAGCAGGAACAGGGTGACGCCGATCAATCCCAGTGGCGCGGTCACGAACACCAGGAAGGTGCGCGAAAAACTCTTCAACTGGATCATCAGCAGAGTAAGCACGGTGATGATGAAGAGCGGCACACCGGCGGCAACCGATTTCTGGCCACGCGCGCTGTCCTCGACGGTGCCACCGAGCTCGATCAGATAACCATAGGGCAGCTTGGCGCGGATATCGCTGAGCTCGGCGTTGACCTGGGCGGTGACGGTCGGCGGCTGGATCTTGCCGTAGACGTCGCCGCGCACGATGACGGTAGGCAAGCGGTTGCGCCGCCAGAGCACACCTTCTTCCAGTCCGTACTCCAGATGCGCGATCTGCGCCAGCGGCACGCTCTTGCCGGAAGGCGTCGGAATCGCCAGGGAATCGAGCAGGCTGAGCTTGGCACGCTCCTCTCCGGGACCACGCAGCACGACATCGATCAGTTCATTGCCCTCGCGGAACTGGGTGATGCGCGAACCCGAGATCGAGCTCTGCAGGAAATTGGACAGATCCTGCGAACTGACACCAAACACGCGGGCGCGATCCTGATCGATCGCCAGCCGGATCACCTTGCTGGGTTCTTCCCAGTCGAGATGGACACCCGACAGGTTCTTGTTGGCGCGCATGACCTGGGCCACCTCGCGGGCATGCTTGCGCACGGTGGTGACGTCTTCGCCGGAAACGCGGAACTGCACCGGGAAACCTACCGGCGGTCCATTCTCCAATCGCGTTACGCGGCCGCGCAGTTCGGCGAAGTCCTTCTCGAACAGCGAGATCAACTGCGCGCGCAGTGCCTCACGCTCTTCGATCGACTTGGTCAGCACGACGAACTGCGCGAAGCTGGCCTGCGGCAATTGCTGATCGAGCGGCAGATAGAAGCGCGGCGAACCGGTGCCGACATAGGCCACATAGTTCTCGACGCCTTTCTGCTTTTCGAGAAAGGCCTCCATCTTGATCACCGCGCTCTCGGTGGCATGGATCGAGCTGCCTTCTGGCAATTTCAGATCGACCATCAGCTCCAGCCGAGTCGAGGCCGGGAAGAACTGCTGCTGGACAAACCGGAACGAGAACATCGAGACCAGCAACAGACCGATGGTGGCCAGAATCACCGTCTTGCGGTGATCCAGGCACCACTCCACGGTCTCGCGGAAGCGCTTGTAGAACGGCGTATCGTAGGGGTCGTGGGCGGCGGCATGCTGATCTGCGGCGAGGCCATGTTCGGGCAGCAGGCGATAGCCGAGATAGGGAATCAGGATCACCGCAGCAATCCAGCTCAGCAGCAAGGCAATCGTCACCACCTGGAAGATCGAGCGGGTGTACTCGCCAGTACCCGACTGCGCGGTCGCAATCGGCAGAAAGCCGGCGGCGGTAATCAAGGTACCGGTGAGCATCGGGAAAGCGGTACTGGTATAGGCAAACGCAGCGGCGCGAAACCGATCGAAGCCCTGTTCGAGTTTCACCGCCATCATCTCGACCGCGATGATGGCGTCATCGACCAGCAGGCCGAGCGCCAGCACCAGGGCACCCAGCGAGATCTTGTGCAGGCCGATACCGAACAACTGCATGCAGGCGAAAGTCATCGCCAGCACCAGCGGGATGGTCAGGGCCACCACCAGACCGGTGCGGAAGCCGAGCGAAAAGAAGCTGACCGCGAGCACGATCAGCACGGCGATCGCCAGCGTCTCGATGAACTCGGCGATGGAACTGCGCACCGCCTTGGGCTGATCGGCAACGCGGGCCAGCTCAAGGCCCACGGGCAAGGTGTCGCTGATCTTGCCGGTGGCCTCGTCAAGCAGGCGGCCCAGCTGCACGATGTCGCCGCCCGGCTTCATCGCGACCGCGATACCGAGCGCCTCCTTGCCGAGGAAGCGCATGCGCGCCTGCGGCGGATCGACGAAATCGCGCCGCACTTCGGCGACATCGCCGAGCCGGAACAGTCGACCGCTGGCGCGGATATTGATGTTGCGGATGGCATCAACAGTCTCGAAGGCACCGCTGGTGCGCAGATAGATGCGGTCGCTTGCGGTTTCAAAGCTGCCCGCCGGCGTCACCGCGTTCTGGGCCTCCAGCTGGCGCACTACATCCTCGAAGGGGATGCCGAAGGTGGACAGCTTGGAATTGGATATCTCGACAAAGACGCGCTCGTCCTGCAGCCCGATCAGCTCGACCTTGGCGACATCGGGCACCCGCAGCAGTTGCAGCTGGATGCGCTCGGCGTAGCGTTTGAGCAGGGCATAGTCGTAGCCATCGCCGATCAGGGCATAGATATTGCCGAAGGTATCGCCGAACTCGTCATTGACGAAGGGGCCCTGGGTGCCCGCAGGAAAGGTATGTCGGATATCGCCGAGCTTCTTGCGCACCTGATAGAAGGTATTGGGCAGCGCCTTCGATGGCAGCGAGTCCTTGGCAACCAGAAAGACATTGGATTCGCCCGGCCGCGAGTAGCTGCGGATGAACTCGAAATCCGGCAGTTCCTGCAACTTTTCCTCGATGCGGTCGGTGACCTGGCGCGCCACTTCATCGGCCGTTGCGCCTGGCCAGATCGTGCGGACTACCATCACCTTGAAGGTGAAAGGCGGATCTTCGGACTGGCCGAGGGCGCGATAGGACATGATGCCGACCACGGCCAGCACCAGGGAGAAGAACAGCACCAGCGGGCGATTGGACAGCGCCCAGGCCGAGAGATTGAATCCGGAGCTGAGCGCCTCGCGCTCGTCATTGGGCGACTGGCTCACGGCATCACCGCGCGGTTCTCGCGGTCGATCGGCAGCACCTGCTGTCCGCTGACCAGCTTGTGCACGCCGGCCGTGACGATCCAGTCGCTCGGCAGCAAGCCTGAAATCACGCTGACACCGTCCTCGCGATACTTGCCGACGCGCAACTCGCGCAGACTGACCTTGCGTGATTGCGGATCGATCACCCAGGCCGCGGTCTTGCCATCCTTTTCGTGCAGGGCGGCCAGCGGAATCAGCACCGCGGCCGGCGCGTTGGCATCGGTGAAGAACACGCGTGCGGTCATGCCGAGCTGCACGCTTTCATCGGGCTGATCGAAGCCGACGCGCACCGAGTAAGTACGAGTGGCGGCATCCGCCTCGGACGCCACCTCGCGGATCTGACCGGCATAGCGTTTGCCGCCTTCCGACCACAGTTCAAGAATCAGCGGCCGTCCGGGCTTGAACTCGGCATAGCGCGATTCCGGCACATCGATTTCGACTTCGAGCTCTCCGGCCTGGGCGAGCGAGACCACCGGCGTGCCCGGGGACACCACCTGACCGACCTCGGCATTGACCGAAGTGATCACGCCATCGGCATCGGCAATCAGTCGGGTATAGCGACTCTGGTTGCGCGCGACCTGCATCTGCGCCTGTGCCTGCTCATGCCGCGCCTTGGCGGCCTTCTGCTGATTCACCCGGGCATCGAACAAGGTCTTGCTGACGTAGTTCTTTTCCAGCAACTGGCGATGTCGCTCGAGTTCGGCATCGGCCAGCGCCAGATCGGCGGCGGCCGAAGCCACGGCGGCCTGCGCCGAGTTCAAGGCCAGCATGGCGTCCTCGGGTGCGAGGGTGGCGAGCACGTCGCCCTTGCGCACGCGTTCGCCATTGTTGACCGCGCGGGTCTCGATTTTTCCAGCGATGCGAAAGCCGAGCATGCTCTGGTAGCGCGCCCGCACATCGCCGGAATAGGTCTCGATGGCCAGCGACTCCAGTGGCACTGGCTGCGCGGCAATGGCCGGGCGCACGGGTTCTTCAGGCTTGCTGCCATTGCCGCAGGCGGCGAGCAGCAGACCAAGCGTGATCGGCACGGACCAGAAAAGCAGACGCGGGGATGAGCGGGACATGAAGGACTCCGGAACCAATGGACTGGACGACTTAGTAGACCAGGCGGTATGCTAAAGATACTAAACCGAACTGTCCAGTATTGTTTTTATGAGCACACAGCAACCCGCCAAACCCGCCCAGGGTCGACCCAAGGACATGGAGAAGCGTGCCGCCGTGTTGGAAGCCGCCAAGACTCTGTTCGTTTCGCGCGGCTTCGAGGGCACCAGCATGGATGCCGTCGCCGCCGAAGCCGGTGTCTCCAAGCTCACCGTGTACAGTCACTTTGGCGACAAGGACACCCTGTTCAAGGCAGCAGTGCAGTCGCGCTGCGAGCAGCAGATGCCCGAGCAGATGTTCCATGTCCCACGCGGCACGCCGATCCGGCGGGCGCTGCTGGCGCTGGCACACGGCTTTCATGAGTTGATCCACAGCCCCGAGGCCATCGCGCTGCACCGGATGATGGTGACCAGTTCCGGCCAGTCGACCCATCTTGCGGAACTGTTTTTTGAAGCGGGCCCAAAGCGCACGCTTGAGGGTTTCGAGGGATTCCTGCGCGAGGCGATAGCCGACGGTCAGCTGGAGATCAAGGATCCGGCCCGCGCCGCCGGCCATTTCCTGGTGCTGTTGAAGGGCCTGAGCCATATGCGTCAACTGGTTGGCTGCGCCTGTCCGATGGAGCCGAAGGAGACCGAGGCGCATATCAGGAGTGTGGTCGATCTGTTTCTGCGCGCCTACGAACCGCGCGACTGAGTCACTTGCGGTGCGAAGCGTCGCCCGCTGTCAGCGCGGCGATCAGCGCGGACATGCCCTGCGGGTATATGGCCATGCCCTTCGATCCTTTCCGGGTGGACTGCCGACGTCTCTAGGATGAAATCATCCTGAGAGCGTCCGATGAAGCTTGCCGTCTCCCCCCTTGCCGATGCCCTGCCCCAGATCGCAGCCCTGCGCGACAAACTCGCCTGGCTCAGCGATGGCCTGGACGCACGCTCGCTACTCTGGATATCAGGCTATGCCGCTGGCCTGGCGGCGGCACGACCGGCCGCCGAACTCGATGGCGCGGCGGCGGCAGTTGATGCCAGTGCCTCACCGGCACTGAGCATCCTGTACGGATCGCAGACCGGCAATGCCAAGCGCGCGGCCGAAAAACTGCACGATCAGGCCTTGCAGGCAGGCATCGCCGCACGCTTGCTGCGGCTCGATCAATACGCCGCCAAGGATCTGCAGAACGAGCGCGCGGTCTGGCTGGTACTGAGCACCCAGGGCGATGGCGATCCGTCTGACGATGCCCGCCGCTTCGTCGAAGTGCTGGCCTCCAAGCGGGCACCGCAGTTGCCGTCGCTGCGTTATGCGGTACTCGGACTCGGCGATTCTTCCTACCCCAAGTTCTGCGAGGTCGCGCGTCAGGTCGATGAGCGTCTGGCCGAACTTGGGGCAAAACGCTGGTTGGCGCGCGGCGAAGCCGATGTCGACATCGTCTCGGTCAGCGAGCCCTGGGCCGAGCAGGCACTGCAGATCGCGCGCGCCGAACTGGCCGCCGCGCCCGGCGCCGGCACGGTGACCACCCTGCGTTCGCGCAGCGCTGCCGGCAGTTGGCATCGTGACCAGCCGTTTGCCGCCGAAGTCATCGCCAATCAACGCATCACCGGCCGCACCAGCAGCAAGGACATCCGCCACATCGAACTATCGCTGGCCGATTCCGGGCTGACCTATGAGCCCGGCGATGCGCTCGGCGTCTGGCCCGAGAACAGCGATGCCGCGATCAGTGCGGTGATTGCCGCCACGGGTCTGGACGCCGGAACCACGGTGCAGGTCGGCGAGCGCAGCCGTCCGCTGTCCGAGTGGCTGCGCCACGAACGCGAGATCGGCAAGCTGTCGCGGCCGTTCCTGTTGCGGCTGGCCGAGCGCAGTGGCCATCCTGACCTGCAGCACCTGCTTGCGCCGGAACAGCGCAGCGCGCTGTCGCAGTATCTCTCCAGCCATCGCGTGCTCGATGTACTGGCGGCGCATCCGACCGAATGGGACGCGGCGGCGCTGATCGGCGCCCTCGGTCCGCTGGCGCCACGACTCTATTCCATTGCCTCCAGCCGCAAACACGTCGACGACGAAGTGCACCTGACCGTGGCCAATATCGGCTGGCACGATCACGGTCATGATCATCGCGGCGTCGCCAGCGACTGGCTGGCAACGCGGACGGCCGACCAGGACAAGGTCCGGGTCTACGTCGAACCCAACACCCGGTTCCGCCTGCCGGCCGATCCGGCCAGCGACCTGATCATGATCGGGCCCGGCACTGGCGTCGCGCCCTTCCGCGCCTTTGTGCAGGAGCGCGCTGCCATCGGCGCCAGCGGGCGCAACTGGTTGTTCTTCGGCAATCCACACTTCTCCAGCGATTTTCTCTATCAAGTGGAATGGCAGGAGGCGCTGCGCCGCGGCCAGTTGCACGCACTCGACCTCGCCTTCTCGCGCGACCAGGCCAACAAGATCTACGTGCAGCACCGTCTGCGCGAAAAGGGCCGTGAACTCTACGCCTGGCTGCAACAGGGTGCGCGCCTCTACGTCTGCGGCGATGCCAGCCAGATGGCCGGCGACGTCCATCAGGCCCTGCTCGATGTCATCGCAGCCGAGCGCGGCCGCGGTCGCGAAGAGGCCGAATCCTATCTATCCGAGCTCGATGCCGGGCAACGCTATCTGCGGGATGTCTACTGATGAGCCACGAATCCGCGCTGTCCCCGGTCGAGGGCATCAAGACACGCAGCCGCCTGCTGCGCGGCACCCTGCTGGAGAGTCTTGCCGATCCAGTCACCGGCGCGCTCGCCGAGGACGATCAAACCCTGATCAAGTTTCATGGCAGCTACCAGCAGGACGATCGCGACGTCCGCGAGGAACGCCGCCAGCAGAAACTCGAACCTGCCTACAGCTTCATGATCCGCACCCGCCTGCCCGGCGGCGTCTGCACACCGCAACAATGGCTGGCACTGGATGCACTCGCCGACCAGTACGCCAATGGCAGCCTGCGGCTGACTACGCGGCAGGCCTTCCAGCTGCACGGCGTGATCAAGCGCGAACTCAAGCCGACCATCGCGGCAATGAATGCGGTGCTGATCGACACCATCGCCGCCTGCGGTGATGTCAATCGCAATGTGATGTCTGCGGCCAATCCCTATCTGAGCGCGGCACACGCCGAGGCGCTCGGCTGGACGCGTGCGCTCTCCGATCATCTGTTGCCGAAGACGCACGCCTATCGCGAGATCTGGCTGGATGGCGAGAAGATCGAAGCGACCGAAGAAGAACCGATGTACGGGCCGACCTATCTGCCGCGCAAGTTCAAGGCGGCGATCGCGATTCCACCGTTGAACGATGTCGACATCTATTCGCAGGATCTTGGCTTCATCGCCATCGTCGAGGACGGCGTGCTGCAGGGATTCAATCTCACTGTCGGCGGCGGCATGGGTAGTACCCATGGCGATACCACGACGTTTCCGCGGCTCGCCGATACCCTTGGCTTCGTTACGCCCGGGCAACTGCTGGCTGCCGGTGAGGCAGTGCTTACGACACAGCGCGATTTCGGCAATCGCATCGTGCGCAAGCATGCGCGGCTGAAGTACACGATCGAGACCCAGGGCGTGGACTGGCTCCGCAGCGAGGTGGAGCGCCGCCTTGGCTACGCGCTGGCGCCGGCGCGGCCGGTGCGGTTCGAGCACAACGGCGATCGCTTCGGCTGGGTACAGGGTGAAAGCGGGCAGTGGCATCTGACGGTACGCATCGAAGCCGGCCGCATCGCCGATCGCGGCGGCCGCAACTGGCGCCAGGCGCTGGCAGCCATTGCGCGGATACATCATGGCGAATTCCGCATCACGCCGAATCAGAATCTGGTGATCGCCAATGTCGCCGATGCTGAGCGCGCCGCGATTGATGCGCTGCTGCATGCGCATGGTGTCGACTCGGGTGTCGCACAGTCGCCGTTGCGACTCAATGCGCTGGCCTGCGTATCACTGCCGACCTGCCCGCTGGCGATGGCCGAGGCCGAGCGCTATCTGGCAGAGTTCTCCGGCAAGCTCGAACAACTGATGGTTGGCCATGGCCTGCGCGATGTGCCGATCGGACTGCGGATCACCGGTTGCCCGAACGGTTGCGCACGTCCATTCCTCGCCGAGATCGCCCTGGTCGGCAAGGCACCCGGTCGTTACAACCTGTATCTCGGTGGCGATCGCCGCGGTCAGCGTCTGAATGTGATGTATCGCGAGAACATCGTCGAGGCCGATATTCTTTCCGCACTCGATCCCCTGCTTGCCGACTACGCCAGCGCGCGCGGCAGCGATGAGGGCTTCGGCGATTTTGTGATCCGCAAGGGCGTCATTGCAGCGCCGCCGAGCGTGCCATTGCTGCACACGGCATCGGAGACACAGCCGTGAGCCTTCCCGATCTGGAAACAGCTGCGCATGACGTCGATGCCCGCGATGAAATCAATCGCTGGCTGGAGAGCCAGAGTGCCGAATCACGCGTCGACTGGTCGACCTGGACCCTGCCCGGCAACCAGGCGCTGGCCTCAAGTTTTGGTGCGCAATCGGCGGTTTCCCTGCACCTGCTGACCCAGCGCGTACCGGATATTCCGGTGCTGCTGATGGACACCGGCCATCTGTTCGCCGAGACCTACCGCTTCGTCGATGAACTGTCCGCGCGGCTCAAGCTCAATCTGCGCGTCTACCGTGCCGCCGAAGGTGCCGCCTGGCAGGAGAGTCGCTACGGACGCGAATGGGAGCAAGGCGTTGAAGGGCTGAACCGCTACAACCAGCGCAACAAGGTCGAGCCGATGCAGCGCGCCCTGCGTGAACTGGAAATCCGCACCTGGTATGCCGGGCTGCGCCGCAGCCAATCGGATTCGCGTCGTCATGTGCCGATCCTCGAACACCGCGATGGCCGCTGGAAATTCCATCCGCTCGCCGACTGGAGCGATCGCGACGTCTGGCATTACCTTACCCGCCACGACCTTCCCTATCACCCGCTCTGGCATCAAGGCTACGTCTCCATCGGCGACCGCCACAGCACCATCCCCTGGAGCGAAGGCCTGCGCGAACAGGACACCCGCTTCTTCGGCCTCAAACGCGAATGCGGTTTGCATGGGTTGGAGGAGGCGCCTTGACGATGCCCCCAGGCATCGTCAGCCGACGACAACGCACGCGCATGGATGCGCGGGCAGGCGCCCTGCACCAGGGATGGTTGCTGCTCCGGTAAAAAACGAAGCCCGATCACAGGCATCGTCAGCCGACGACAACGCACGCGCATGGGTGAGACCTGTCGCTTTCGACATGCGTTGAATCGCATGTCGAGACAGGTCGAACGCCCGCGCCGACGCGCGGGCCGGATGCCCTGCACCAGGGACGGTGTCTGCCTCCCTCCCGAACGAAGCCGCATCGAATCGCATGTCGAGACAGGTCGAACGCCCGCGCCGACGCGCGGGCCGGATGCCCTGCACCAGGGACGGTGTCTGCCTCCCTCCCGAACGAAGCCGCATCGAATCGCATGTCGAGACAGGTCGAACGCCCGCGCCGCGAGGGCATGGATGCCCGAGGTAGAGCAATGCAGGAGCAATTGCCGGACGCGCGGGCCGGATGCCCTGCACCAGGGACGGTGTCTGCCTCAACCCCGAACATCGTCCGGCCTGGCCGTTGCCCCAACCACCCTCATCCGGCTTTCAGCCACCTTCTCCCGCAAAGCGGGAGAAGGGAACTCAAAGCACGCTGCATGGACCTGCGCTTGATCCCCTCTCCCGCTCGCGGGAGAGGGCTAGGGTGAGGGAAATCCAACTTGGTGCCAGACACCGTCGATCGAGATTCGCAGCGGCTATCAAGCGCGTTCGGATCGCCCGCATCTCTCACTCGCGAGGAACGCGCAGCGCCGCAACACGGGGTGCCGCGGTCCCGAACACTGTTCGACCTGGCCGTTGCCCCAACCACCCTCATCCGGCTTTCAGCCACCTCCTCCCGCAAAGCGAGAGAAGGGAAATCAAGGATCTCCCGACCGCTGGCTTGATCCCCTCTCCCGCTCGCGGGAGAGGGCTAGGGTGAGGGAAGCCTGCGGAAATGCTGGGCGCTGTCGGTCCGGAATTGCCACGAAGGTGGGCACGCGCGAACCAACCCGATCCAGCACCCACGAATCCATGGCCCTGCCCCATCCAGAGGCGAACGGAGAAACTCAACCGCCGCTGACTTCCCGCAAATTCCGCAGAATCTCTTCGAGGACTGCCTCAGTCCGCAACAACACATCATGATTCCAGAAACGGATGATGCGGAACCCTTGCGCGATCAGTTGCTGACTTCGTCGCTCGTCGTATGAGGCGTGATCGAAGTGCTGACTGCCGTCCAACTCGACAATCAGATTCGCCTCAAGGCAGATGAAGTCGGCAATATATCCATGCACTGGATGCTGACGGCGAAACTTGAAGCCAGCGAGCCGGCTGCCGCGCAGATGGCGCCAGAGCGCACCTTCGGCATCTGTAGAGTGCGCACGCAGCGTGCGTGCACGATCAGTGAGTTTCCCGGATCGCATCCTGCGACTCCAATCCCATCATGCGGCGTGCTGGCTGCGGTTATCCTGGAGTATCGACGCTACACCGCAATTTTCAAGAGGCCTCAGCCGGGGGACAATGGCAACCCAACCACCCTCATCCGGCCCTTCGGGCCACCTTCTCCCGCATAGCGGGAGAAGGGAACTCAAGGCACGCTGCATGGACCTGCGCTTGGTCCCCTCTCCCGCTTGCGGGAGAGGGTCAGGGTGAGGGAAATCTGCCTGACTCCCGAACGCAGTTCGACGTAGCCGTTACCCCAACCACCCTCATCCGGCCCTTCGGGCCACCTTCTCCCGCGTTGCGGGAGAAGGGAACTCAAAGCACGCTGCATGGACCTGCGCTTGATCCCCTCTCCCGCTCGCGGGAGAGGGTCAGGGTGAGGGAAATCTGCCTGATTCCCGAACGCAGTTCGACGTAGCCGTTAGCCCAACCACCCTCATCCGGCCCTTCGGGCCACCTTCTCCCGCATAGCGGGAGAAGGGAACTCAAAGCACGCTGCATGGACCTGCGCTTGATCCCCTCTCCCGCTCGCGGGAGAGGGCCAGGGTGAGGGAAATCTGCCTGACTCCCGAACGCAGTTCGACGTAGCCGTTAGCCCAACCACCCTCATCCGGCCCTTCGGGCCACCTTCTCCCGCGTTGCGGGAGAAGGGAGTCCAGAGCCCAATACTTCTCAAGCCGCTATCGCAAACGCCCCCGGCAGTGGCGACGTCGACCACACCGGCACGCTCAGATTGTCGATGAGCGCAGGCCGCTCGCGCAGTTCCTTCAGCAGGGAACGGGTAATCCGCGGGGCGTACAGCGAAATGAACTCGGCGACGAAGTGCGGCACGACGTCGTTGCGGCGCAGCGCGATCCAGGTCGTGCAACGCGGGAACAGGGTGGAAACATCGAGCACGGCCAGGCTCTCGTGATCGCTGGCCTCGACGGCAACGCCGGCGATCAGACCCACGCCCAGACGCGCCTGTACATGCGCCTTGATCACATCGGCATCGCGCGCGGTGAAGGCGACATTGGGCTCCAGGCCCTGTTCGGTGAAGGCATGCAGCAGGCTGGAAGTAGGCAGACGCGAGGAGCTGTAGCTGATCAGCGGATGCTCGGCGAGGTCTTCCAGCGTGATCGGGCGCTTGAGCGCAGCAAGCGGGTGATCGTGCGGTACCAGGGCGACGCGATGCCAGTGATAGGCCGGAATCGAGAACACGCCCTCGGGCGCGGCACCACTGGTGCTGAAGACGGCGACATCGACATCGCCACGGATCAGGCGCGCGATTGCTTCGTCGTGTTCGCCGGTCTCGATATCGATCGACACGTCCGGCAGGCGATTACGCAGCTCGGCAGCGACCGGCGGCAATACATAGCGCGCCTGCGTGTACACGGTGGCCACCCGCAGCGAACCTGCCTGCGACAGCCGGATGTTGGCGGCCACGGTGCGGATCTGGCGGACTTCAGTGATGATGCGGCGGGCGTGCACCAGAATGCCTTCGCCGGCGGGCGTCAGTCCCTGGATGCTCTTGCCCTTGCGGACAAACAGCGAAACACCGAGATATTCCTCGATCTGCTTCAGTTGTTTGGAGAGGCCGGGCTGGGTCGCATGAACGCGCTCAGCGGCGTGGGTGATATTGAATCCGGCGTCAACGATGGCAACGATGATGCGCAGCTGGTTCAGGGTCATGACGGGTTACTCCAGAATGAGACAAAAGACGAATGCTTGCGTTGTCCAAGGCGGTGGAGCCTGGACAACAACAACACATCGACATTTGCATTCGGAGTACGGACATGAGCTTTGAGCGATCCTGTGCCTGCGTGATGTTGACTGACGTCGGTGTTTTCGCCGACAGCCCGACTATAACCATATGAATTTAGAGTTCAAGCTCTGATTCCAACGATATAGCCAGAGGTCATGAGCGCAACCGGAGCTTCCGGCATATCCGCATGCAGCCGCGCTATTTCCGTCCGCTCGGCGATGCCGGCAGTCTGCAGGTCCAGCGAACCCCGGGATCGGCCATGGACTACTACCCCCTGTTTCTGCGACTGCAAGGTCAGCGCGTGGTGCTGATCGGTGGCGGCGCGGTCGCGGCCCGCAAGTTGCGGCCGCTGCTGGCAGCCGGCGCCGCCGTGCAGGTGGTCGCACCCGAGTTGAGCACGCCACTTCAGCAAGCGCTGTCAGTGAAGCAAATCACCTGGATCGCAGCCCGATTCGCACCCGAGCACATCGAGGGCGCGCGCCTGGTGATCGCCGCGAGCGACGACGCCGACGTCAATGCTGAAGTCGCTGCCGCCGCAGAAGCCCGCGGCATCTGGGTCAACGTGGTCGACGATCTGGCGCTGTCGACTGCCATCGTGCCGGCGATCATCGACCGCAGCCCGGTCGTGGTGGCGGTCTCCAGCGGCGGTGCCGCGCCGGTGCTGGCAACCGAAATCCGCGGCCGCATCGAAGCCATGCTGGACCACTCGATCGGCCCGCTCGCGCGTCTGGCCGCACGCCTGCGTGGCCGCGTCTCGGCACACATACGCAACAATGACCAGCGTCGCCGGTTCTGGCAGGGTTTGCTCAGCGGACCAGTGGCGCAGGCGGTGCGCGCGGGCGACATCGGCGCCGCCGAGCGGGCCGTCGAACAGGCGCTGAGCATCGGCAGCGGCAGTTCTGCGACGGGCCGTGTGCTGCTGGTCGGTGCCGGTCCCGGCGATCCCGGTCTACTGACCCTGCGCGCCCACCGGGCATTGCAGGATGCCGATGTCGTGCTCTATGACCGCCTGGTTTCGCCCGAAGTGCTGGCGATGGGACGTCGAGATGCAACCTGGATCGAAGTCGGCAAGCGGCACGGCGAGGCCGACGCGATCCAGCACGACATCGCCCGTTTGCTGGTTGAACACGCCCGCGCCGGAAAAATCGTGGTGCGCCTGAAGGGCGGCGACCCCTTGCTGTTTGCACGCATCGAAGAGGAACTCGACGTGCTGCGCGCGCATTCGATTGCGTTCGAGATCGTACCCGGCATTACCTCGGCCAGCGCCTGCGCGGCCTACGCCGGCATCCCGCTGACGGCGCGTGGCAGCGCCGACGGTGTGCGCCTGGTGACAGCGGCGCATTGCCAGACCGGGCACGAGCCGGATTGGCCGAGTCTGGGTCGCAGTGATGACACCTTGGTCATCTACATGGGCGTAGCCAGCATCGCCAACAGCGCCCGCGAACTGCAGCGCCATGGTCGCTCGGGACGCACGCCGGTGGCCTTCATCGAAAACGGCAGCCGCAACAATCAACGCGTGATCGTGACGCAACTGGACCAGATGCAATCGGCTGCCGAGCACCATGCACTGCAGGCGCCGGCACTGCTGATCATCGGCGCGCAGGCCGAGCGCGCGTTGCGCTTTGGCTGGTACGGGACCCCGGCGATCGATGCGCGTCCAACGCCCGCGGCCATGCTGCGTGTTGCGGCCTGATCAGCGCGGGCAAGCTTTTTCAGTTTCGCAAGGATCAAGCGGAGGCACCTCCACCGCAGCGGCCATCCCTGGCCAGAATTCATCCTATGCGGCGGCTATGCTCATCAAGGTGCGGCGAGGTAGAAGTCGTAGGCACCGCTGCCCGAGTACGACAGCACACGCCAGTAGTAATAGCCGGCACTGCCGTTGTACTGCACGCTCTCGGTGCTGGTCGGGCTGATGCCCTCGGCCACCTTGACCCAACCGCTGCCACTCCAGCGGTACAGCTCGATATCGAAGTCGGCGCTGGCCGGACCGGTCAGCCAACCGCGTTGCGTCCCGGCACCCGAGCTGTAGTAATTGCCATTCGGTTGCACGTCGCTGTCACCGGTGTAACTGAGCGATCCGCTGTACTTGGTGCAACCGGTGCAGGGTGCTCCATCGGGCGGCGGCGGATCGCCGCCACCGCCACCCAGACGCGATTGCACCAGTCGATTGGGCGAACCACTGCCGACGTTGGAAATCACATTGCTCGCGGCGCCGCTGTTCAGCGCCGAGGCGACCTGGCTCGGTGATGCGCTGGGATTGCCTGCCAGATACAGCGCCGCGACACCGGCCACATGCGGCGATGCCATCGAGGTTCCGCTCAGCGTGGCGGTCGCCGTGTTGCTGCTGTTGGAGGTCGACAGGATGCTGGATCCCGGCCCGAAGATGTCGAGGCAGGAGCCATAGTTGGAGAACGACGAGCGGCTGTCATTGCTGGCAGTCGAACCGACGGTTATTGCGCTCGGGGCGCGCGCCGGTGAGTAGTTGCAGGCACTGGTATTGTCATTGCCGGCAGCGACCACCACTACAACACCGGCATTGACCAGATTGGCGACCGCCGAATCGGTGGACGAGGAAGCGCCACCGCCCAGACTCATATTGGCGACTGCGGGCGACACCCGATTGGCGCGCACCCAGTCCATGCCGGCGATGATGCCGGAGGTGCTGCCGCTGCCATCGCAACCGAGCACGCGCACCGGGTACAGGCGCACGCCCTTGGCGACGCCATAGGTCGCGCTGCCGACGGTACCGGCGACATGGGTGCCATGGCCCTGGCAGTCATTGGTTCCGTTGCCATCATTGATCGCGCTGTAACCGCTGCGCACGCGTCCGCCAAAATCATTGTGCGAGGCGCGGATGCCGGTGTCGATGATGTAGGCATTCACGTTGGATGCCGTGCTGTCGTAGACGTATTGACCGTTCAGCGGCAGGTTCGGCTGATCGACGCGATCGAGGCCCCAGGTGGCATTGGTCTGGGTGACCTTGATCGACACCCGACTGTCTTCCTCGACATAGGCGACGCGTTCGTCTTCAAGCAAGGCTGCCAGCGCATCATCGCTGACATCGGTCAGCACAAAACCGCGCAGCACATTGCCGTAGCTGCGTTCGAGCTGCACACCCTTGCGCAGCTGGCTCAATTCGCGCGCGACATCAGCGACCTGCGGCTTGCGCGCGTGTTCGGCGCCCTGCTCGCTGGCCAGCCGGGCCGATCCGTCTTTCAGCACCACGATGTAGCGGCCCTCGATCGGCTTCTCGCTGAACCGTAGTTCGCCCGCCTGCGCCGAATCGGCACAGACACCGGCACCCAGTGCAGCTGCCATGGCTGCAGCCAGGCTGATCATGCGATTACTCATTGTTCTCCACTCCCCAGTAGGTCTGATCCAACCTGCAGAAGCCCGCACCGACCCGGCACGGTCGCCCTGCGGCAGGTCGACGCAGGGCCACGCAGATGTATTGCGATCAACACCCCGGCGCTTCTTGCGCGCGCTCATTTATTTCTCAATTCGTGCTCAATCCATGGCGCAACGCAGCATATTTCACACATATCATCGTGTTCGCGTGACATGCCGATTGCGCATGACGAGGCGGTTGTGAGCACCGATTGCTGGCCGTATGCTGAGCGCTCGCTTGAACAGCTGTCCTGGGGAGGTCGCAGCCGTGCATGCCGTCGTTCCGCCGTGGCCCGAGTCCACGCAGAAACTCCGCCTGGGTGCGCTGCAGATCGATCTGCGCTATCGCCGCGTGCTGCGTGCCGATGGCGAGATCGAATTGCCGGCGCGGGTCTTCGATCTGCTCGTGCTGTTTCTCGCCGAACCCGGCGTGCTGCATCAGCGCGCGCAACTGCTCGCGCGGGTGTGGTCGAATGTGGTGGTCGAGGACGCCAGTCTGTCGCAGGCGATCTGGACCTTGCGCAATGCCCTCGGCGCACCGCAACGCGACTGGATAAGAACCGTATCCAAGAGCGGCTACGTGTTCGAGCCCGATGTCGCGATCGCACCGCTTGCACCCGATGCGGTGCCGGCACCCGAAGAGATCACGCTGGAACACATCAGCGCTCAGCGAACCGGGAGTCCCGCTGCACTCGTTGCGTCGCATCGGTCGGCGCGCCCCCGCGGCTCTGCACTTCGCCATGGGGCAATTGCCGGTCTGTTCGTCACCCTCCTCCTCGGCGGCCTCTATGCGACGCAAGGCGGGCGGCAACCACGGGCGGTCGCAATCCTGCAGATCGCCGACGCCGCCGCAGCCAGCGATGCGCACTGGCCGGCGACCCTGCTGCGCCAGTGGACGGAATGGAAGCTCGCCAAGATACCCGACGTGACCCTGCTGGCGCGTGATCACCTCGCGGCCGATCATGGCAACCGCGACGAGATCGCCGTGGTGCTGGTTTCTTCCGGTGAGATACCGGGCCAGCAGGGCCGGTGGTTCGTCCAGGCACAGTACGAGTTCGACGGCAGCCTGCAGCGACAACGTCTGGAGGGGCGCCACGAAGAGATGCCGCAGTTGACCGCACGCCTGTCGACTACCCTGATCGAGCGGCTGCTGCCGGATCGGCGCCGGCAGCCATGGCCGGCATTGCAGATATCCGCCCCCGCGGCCAAGGACTATGCCAGCTTCGTGGTTGCCTATGAGGCCCGCAACTGGTCGCGCGCTGGCGACCTCGGTCGCACCCTGGTGACCCGTGCTCCGCAATTCGGACTGGTGCATTCGCAACTGGCCCAGGTGCAGTTGCAGCTCGGCCAGATTCGCGAGGCACAGCGGCTCGCCGAACAGGCGGCCAGCTTGCTGCAACCGCTCGCCGACGACGCCAGGGAAATCCTGCAGGCCGAGCGGCTGACGCCCGCGCCGAATCCGGAACTGGCCCTGCGTGCCTATGCCGAACTTGCCCGCAAATACCCTGCCCAGGCCCAGTTTGCGCTGGCGCTTTCGCGCCAGATGCTGCGCGCGGACCGCCCCGCCGATGCGCTCGCGGTGCTCGATCGCAGCGACTGGAGCAACCAGTCAATCGCCATCCGGCACCAGCAACTGCAGATTCGCGCGCGCGCCATGCTGATGCTGGGTGACGGCAAGGGCGCACGTGAGAGTGCTGGCGAAGCCTACCGACTGGCCGAAGTCGCGGGATGGGAGTGGGAAATGGGCGATGCCCTGCTCAGCCTCGCCTCGTCGGACATCGTCGAACTGCGCGGCGTCGTCAATGATCGACCGTTCGCGCAGGCCGCTGCGCATTTTCATGCGGCCGGCGATGAGATGCGCGCCTCCGAGGCCAAACTGCTGGAGGCCTCGCGCGGATCGGGTCGCGGACCCGACATCGAACTGGAGCATCTGCTCGCACAGGCGCACGCTGCTGGACACCGCGCACTGGAAATCAAGGCACTGCGGATCGCTGCATTCCGCAAGTTCCGTGCTGGCGATCTGAACGGCTATCGCGATCTGCTTGGACAGGCGCTTGCAGTGGCCGAAGCAGTGGGCGATCAGCTGGCATTGCGCCGCTTCGATCTGGACCTGCTGGTACTGGACATCGACGCTGGTGATTTCGCCGCGGCCGACATCCGGCTGCAGCGCCTGGATCAATCCGCGCGCCAGGGCGAGATCGAATTCTGGGTGCAGCAGATGGCGATGGTGCTGGCGCTGCGGCGTGGCCAGTTCGATATCGCCGAGGCGCGGCTGTCAGCAGCGAGCGCATTGATGGCCGCTGATCCCGGCCGACCCGCCGTCACCGCCCTGATCCTGTGCATGCGCGGTCAACTCGAATTGATCCGAGGCCGGGTCGGGCCGGCGCGTTCGGCGATGGAACGCTGCGGCAATTCGCCGGCGCCGGTGTACCAGGTGATGGGTCAGATCGGTCTGAGCCGGCTCGATCTTTACACCGGTGATCGCGAGAGCGCCTTGCGGCGCCTGCTGCAGGCCCGTGATCAGGTGATCGACGTGCCCAGCGTCACCGATCAGCGCGGGCTCTGGGCCGAAATCGCCGATGTCGCCGTTGAGGCCGGTGCCGCCGACGTGGCACGCCCGCTGCTGATCGAATTGCTGCAGGCGGCGCGCACCGATGGCATGCGCACACTGGAGGCCGAAACCCGACTGGCCCTGGCCCGACTCGCCGCCGAGGAAGGCCGCTGGTCCGAGGTGGTTGCCGCGGCGGATGCTGCGCGCACACTCGCGGCCGCTGACGACTGGTCGATCAGCAGCGCGCTCACGATGCTGTCGGCATTGCGCGCCGCGCACGAAGGACAGTCGCTGCAGGCCGCCGAGCAACTGGCCGCGCTGGCGCATGCCGCCCTGGAGCGCGGCGATGCGCTGACCGAAGTCGAGGCGCAGGCCCTGTTGCATCGGATCGGGCAGACACCGGACTGTTGCATCCCAAGGGGCCGGCTCGATCTGATCGCACGCAGTGGCCTGCAGGGACTGATCGCTACCTGGCGATCCGCGGAAGAAGAATCCTGAGCCGCGGACCTGCCGCAACACCTGCCTGCAAGACACTCCAGCGCCGCGCCCCCCTGCATGCAGCGGGCCGAGCCGGACCGGTCATTCCGCTGCGACAGACGCCAGAACCGCGGACCGAAACCGTTCCGGTGACTGGCCCTGAACTGACCTACAGGCAGCTTCGGGTATTGCAGCTGTTGACGATCAGGTTGGGGGCGACGCCCGACAACGCGTAGGCAATCATCGGCACGGCATTGCCATTGATCGCCAGACCGGTGCCAGCAGCGAGTGTCAGTGGTGCCAGTGCCGGCGCGTGTACCGTGGTCACTGTGGTCGCGGCGCAGTCGGCGCGGGTGCAGCGGGCCAGCTTGATTGCGCCCAGCGTATTGTCGAAGTAGCTGATGACCGGCAAGCCGTCGGCTCCGGAGCGCATCTGGACTCCGGCACCCAGGCCCGGACCACTGCTGTGCGTATCGATCGTGCTGACACTGCTGCCAACACAACTGGTATCCAGGCAGCGAAGCAACCGCAGCGAATCGGCTGGACTGGCGTCCGCCTGGTAGGCAATCAGGGCGGAGCCGCTGCGTCCCTCGATCATCGAGGCCGCGATTGGGCTCTCGGCTGCCAGCATGGAAAAGCTGTTGCCGACCGTGCAGTCGAGATTGCCGCAGCGAAGCAGCCGCAGGCTCGCGAAGTTGAGGTTGTAGGCAATCTGCGGAAGCCCGGCGATGATGGCAATCGCTGGCGCCCGACCGGCCGTGCCGGCGCCATCCGCCACGACCACACTGGCAGTTCCGGTGCACTGCGCGTTCGCACAGCGCGCAACCTTCAGATCACTGTTGCTGCCATCAAAGATCGCAAAGATCGGACGGCCATCGGCTGGAACCACCACCGCATGATCGCCGTTGCCATGATTGCCCGGATCCACCACGGTGGTGGTCGACAGCGTGCAGCTGGCATTGGAGCATTTGATCGCGCGCAGCCCATTGAAGCTGACCGAAATGCTGATCAGCGGCAGACCATCGGCTGCGCCGGTAACCCGGATTCGCGCAATGCTGCTGAGACTCGCGACGGTGGCGACGCTGGTCGGCGCGCCGGTACACAGCGCATTGGCGCACTGCATGGCCTTGATGGTGCTGGCGTCCTGAAAGACCACGAGTGGCAAGCCCGTACTCGGCACGAAGATATCGAGCTTGCCATTGCTGGCCACGCCGGGAATGGCAATGGTCGGTGACTGCGCCAGCGCGACAGCCGCGCCCAGTTGCACGAGCGCGCTGACCAGCACGGTGCTGAACCACATCAGGAATCTGGACATCTGCTTGAACCTCCGGTGGTACCGCAGGCCGGATGGCCGCGGCGAGCATGCAGGCTAGGCAGCTTGCGAACAGCGCAACACTGACCTTCGTCAGGGACCTGTCTTTCGACAGGGCTCCCGGGCGCTCGCGCTGACGCGCCTTTTTCCGTGAAGCGGCAAGCCGCGCGATCCCGCACCGTCATGGCGTGCTGCACTTCGCCGTGCCGGAGCGCGGGCGATCTTGCCCCTACCGGTGGCTGGCAAGCCTGGTCCGTGGTTCAATGGCAGCCTGAAGCGGGGGTGCCCAGGAAATTCGGGCTGAGACATACCCTTGGAACCTGATCCGGTTGATACCGGCGTAGGGAAGCTTGCAGGTGCTGCGCATTGGCGCGCACCCGGCGTCCGCTTCGTTCCCGTCCCGAGGATGAAGCCATGAACGCCCTGCTCAATACCAATGACGTTATCCGCGACACCGAAGCCCTGTCCGAGGCCGTTACCCGGCCGATTCCGGGTTCGAGCAAGATCTATGTGACTGGATCGCGCGCCGATCTGCGCGTGCCGATGCGCGAAGTGGCGCTGGCCGATACCCCCAAGCTGTTTGGTGCCGAAGCCAATCCGGCGTTCGCGGTCTACGATACCTCGGGCATCTATACCGATCCCGAGGCGCGGATCGATCTCGCAGCCGGACTGCCGGCCCTGCGTGCGCGCTGGATCGAGGAACGCGGCGACACCGAGCAGTTGCCCGGCCTCAGTTCCGAATTCGGCCGCAAGCGCGCCGACGACAGCCGGCTCGACAGCGTACGCTTTCCGAATCTGCACGCGCCGCGGCGCGCCAAGGCCGGCGCCAATGTCAGCCAGATGTACTACGCCAAGCGCGGCATCATCACCCCGGAAATGGAATTCATCGCGATCCGCGAGAACGCACGCGCCGAAGAAATGATCGCCGCCTATGGCGGCAAGGGACGCCATGCCGGTGAGTCGTTCGGCGCCTCGCTACCGGGCCTGATCACGCCCGAGTTCGTCCGCGATGAAGTCGCCCGCGGCCGCGCGATCATCCCGAACAATATCAATCATCCGGAATCCGAACCGATGATCATCGGGCGCAATTTCCGCGTGAAGATCAATGCCAATATCGGCAATTCGGCGGTGACCAGCTCAATTGCCGAAGAAGTCGAGAAGATGGTCTGGTCGATCCGCTGGGGTGCCGATACCGTGATGGATCTTTCCACCGGCAAGCACATCCACGAAACCCGCGAATGGATTCTGCGCAATTCACCGGTGCCGATCGGCACCGTGCCGATTTACCAGGCACTGGAAAAGGTCAATGGCCGCGCCGAAGCGCTGACCTGGGAAATTTTCCGCGATACGTTGATCGAGCAGGCCGAGCAAGGCGTCGACTACTTCACCATCCATGCCGGCGTGCGTCTCGCCTACATCCCGCTGACTGCGCGCCGCGTCACCGGCATCGTCTCGCGCGGCGGCTCGATCATGGCCAAGTGGTGCCTCTCGCACCACAAGGAAAGTTTTCTGTACACGCATTTTGAAGAGATCTGCGAAATCATGAAGACCTATGACGTGGCGTTCTCGCTCGGCGACGGCCTGCGCCCGGGATCGATTGCCGATGCCAATGATGCCGCGCAATTCGCCGAACTCGAAACCCTCGGCGAACTGACCAAAATCGCCTGGAAGCATGATGTGCAGACCATGATCGAAGGCCCAGGCCATGTGCCGATGCAGTTGATCAAGGAGAACATGGACAAGCAGCTGCGCGAATGCGGTGAGGCGCCGTTCTACACGCTCGGCCCGCTGACCACCGATATTGCACCCGGCTACGATCACATCACCAGTGCGATCGGCGCAGCGATGATCGGCTGGTACGGCACCGCGATGCTTTGCTATGTGACGCCGAAGGAACATCTCGGCCTGCCCAACAAGCAGGATGTCCGCGACGGCATCATCACCTACAAGATTGCCGCGCACGCGGCTGATCTCGCCAAGGGGCATATCGGTGCCCAGGTGCGCGACAACGCGCTCAGCAAGGCGCGCTTCGAGTTTCGCTGGCAGGATCAATTCAATCTTGGTCTCGATCCCGAGAAGGCCAAGGAATTCCACGACGAAACCCTGCCCAAGGACGCTCACAAGGTCGCCCACTTCTGCTCGATGTGCGGACCCAACTTCTGCTCGATGAAGATCACCCAGGACGTCCGCGACTACGCTGCCGACAAGGGCATCGGCGACGAGACCAAGGCACTGGAACTCGGCATGGCCGAGAAGGCGAAGCAGTTCCGCGAGCAAGGCGGTGAAGTCTATCGTCCCGAGTAAAACGCGGCCGGCCACTGCAGGAAATCGCGGGCTGTTGTAGAACACCTCTGCGAGATGCCATCTCAATA
The DNA here is from genome assembly GCA_022843465.1 of Pseudomonadota bacterium. Classification (GTDB taxonomy): domain Bacteria; phylum Pseudomonadota; class Gammaproteobacteria; order Xanthomonadales; family Ahniellaceae; genus 0-14-3-00-62-12. The sequence goes on from JALHNO010000007.1 coordinate 82,600, forward strand.
ACTCGGCAGCTTCCCGACGGCATCTCACAGAGATGCCCTACAGGATCAGAGACGAGCAGCGGGGCAAGCCCCGCTCTACAAGATCAACGTCAACGTCAACATCAACGTCAACATCAACGTCAACATCAACGTCAACATCAACGTCAACGTCAACATCAACATCAACGTCAACTACATTGGCCGACGTAGGATGTGGTGAACGCAGTGAACCGCATCATCGTGCTCCTCGAGCTTCAGCAACCGCCCAAGCCGCGCCGCGATCGCACCCGACGCCCTACTCACGCTCCGACGCTGCAACCGGCAACAGGTGCCTGATCGTGGTTGCCTGCACCAGCAGCGAGAACAGAACGATTGCATAGGTCGCCATCAGCAGTTGTTCGCGGATCGGGCCGGCCGGCAGGGACAGCGCGAGTGCAACTGAAATACCGCCACGCAGACCGCCCCAGGTGAGAATCCGGATCGTGCGCGCCGGGAACTCTGCACGCAGGCGGAACAGCGTGATGGGCAGACCGACACTGATCAGGCGCACCACCAGCGCCAGCGGGATCAGCAGCAGGGCCGCGAGCAGGTGCTGCATATTGAAGGTGATCACTAGCACCTCGACGCCGATCAGCAGGAACAGCACGGCATTCAGGATTTCATCCACCAGCTCCCAGAAATCGTCGAGTCGCTCGCGGGTCTTGTCGCTCATGGCATGCCGTCGACCCATATTGCCGATGATGATGCCGGCAACCACCACCGCAATCGGCGCCGAAAAATGCAGATGATAGGCAGCCGAATAGCCGCCCATCACAATGGCCAGCGTCAGCAGCACCTCTACGTCGTACTGGTCGACGCTCCTGAGCAACCGGAATCCGGCGTAACCGATCAGCATGCCGAACACCGCACCACCGACTGCCTCGGTCAGGAACAGTTTTGAAATCGCCATCGGATCGGCCGTGGTCTGCCCGGTTGCGATACCGACCAGCACGATGAATACGACCACGCCGACGCCATCATTGAACAGCGATTCCCCTGCAATCTTCACTTCCAGGCGCTTGGGGGCACCGATCTGCTTGAGCGTGGCCAGCACGGCAATCGGGTCGGTTGGTGAGATCAGCGAGCCGAACACCAGGCACCAGATCAACGGAATGCCCAGGCCCATCAGATCGAATATCAGCCAGGAGCCAAAACCGATCAGCAGGGTCGAGATCAATACGCCGAAGCTGGCCAGGGTGGCGACCACCCACTTGTGCGTGCGCAGATCGTCGAGGTTGACGTGCAGCGCGCCGGCGAACAGCAGGAAGCTGAGCATTCCGCGCAGCAGTGCCTCATCAAAATCAATGACGGCCAGCAGCACCTCGACTTCGTCCGCGAAGCCGACGCCGAACCAGCGCAGACCCGCAAGGGCCAGACCCAGAACCAGCCCGATCAGCATGACACCGATGGTGCTGGGCAATTTGAGGAAGCGCAGATTGAACCAGGCGAACAGTGCCGCGGCGGTGATCAGGATCGCAGCAAGGTCGAACAGGTTCATCAGGGGGCATCCTTGCAGCCGGGCGCGACGCCACGCAGCCGCGGTTTTAGGGCAATGGGCCGATATCATAAGGCCAGTGGAGCCTGCGGGGCACGTCGATCGCAGGGCGCGGCAACCCCGAGACTGCTGCATGGCGCCGCAACTGCTGGCACAATCTGCGCACAAGGGGGACCGATGAGCGCCTCGCGCAATGATCCGGATTCCGCGGAGTCGAGCCAGACCACGGCAATCACCGTGCAGCATCGGCGATTCCTCAACAAGCACGCCACTGGCGCGTTGTCGCGGCGCGACGCCGGATTTTTCATCGAGCAGATACTGCTGAGCGCTGAATGGCTGTGGATCATCGCCATCGGACTCTGGGGTCTGCTGATCGCAGGCTGGGATCCGGTCAGCAGCCTGATGCTGCTGTTTGCCAGCTTCTGGGTGCGCAATCTCGGCGAGTTGATCAAGCTGCGAATGGCGCGCCACCAGGTCGATCTGTGGTCACGCCTATACAACGAGGATCAGGAAGTCTGGGCAATCACTCGCGCCCTGCTCAGCAAACGCGAGCGCTTCTCCAAGGCGATGGTCGGCTATGTCGCGAGCACGGGCGTATTTTTCGACTGGCTGCTGACCGGAGTCTGCTCGGCTGGCCTGTGGTTCTATCTGAAGGACATTGACGTGGATATCGGAGCCGCACTGGCGAGCCAGAGCGACTTTGTGCGCATCGCGATGATGAGCATCGGAATCCAGGTGCTGATGACGGTCGCGGTGGTGGTCCAGCACAGTGTCGGCCGCGGCCGGGAACGTCCCGTCGCCATGCGCGCGGGCGGCCTGGGTCCAGGCCTCGTCATGGTCTCGTTCGCGACAATCATCGCAATCAACGTTACGGGCGCGGATGCAGAATCGGCGCCGCGGATCATCCTGCTCTGCTTCTACGCTGGCCTGGGCTTGTTGATTCCTCTGCATGTGTTCGGTCTCGTGCTGGTCGGACAGGAGGTGCGTTGGCTGCGCGCTCGCCAGGCCGGAGTGACGCCACCATGAGATCCGAACTCGACCTGCGCCGCCTCCCCGGTCTCCGTCAGCCATGAGTCGTCAAGACCTGCAGCCTGAGACACACGCGCCCGAGCAGCAGTTGCTGGCGCAACTTCAAGCACTCAACCGGATCGCCCGCATCGCGACCGAGGAGCTGGAGCTGCGACCGATGCTGCAGAGGATTGTCGATGCCCTGCACGAGCAATTCGGCTGGAGCTTCATCGCCTGCGCCACCGTGGACAACGTGCACGACAGCTTCGTCTGCGAGGCGCTGCACTCCGATTTCGAAACGGAAGTGGTGGTCGGCTACAGCCGCCGGATGGGATCGGGCGTGGTAGGCGAAGTCGCCCAGAGCGGACAGACGCTCGACATTCCAGACACGCGGCTGCACCAGAATTTTGTCGAAACCCTGAGCGGAACGCGCTCAGAGCTCTGTGTCCCGGTGAAGCATCAGGGCCGGGTGCTGGCCGTGCTCAACGTCGAGAGCCAACATCTGCATGCATTCGAAGGTCAGCGCGTGCTGCTGGAAACCGTGGCCGACCAGATCGCCGGCGCCGTACGGCTGTCCTCCACGCTGGCCGAGACCCTGCGCCTCAATCGCGATCTGCGCGAGGCCAATGCTACCCTCTATCGACTGTCCCAGGTCGATGGGCTGACCGGTCTGGCGAACCGTCGCCAGTTTGATCATTGGCTGAGCGAGGCATGGGACAACAGCTGCCGCGAGGGTCACGCGTTGTCGGTGGCGCTGATCGATGTCGATCATTTCAAGGCCTACAACGACTACTACGGGCATCTCGTCGGCGACGATGGCTTGCGTCGGGTCGCGCAACTGCTGACCGGCGCCTGTCAATGGCCGGGCGCACAGATTGCCCGCTATGGCGGCGAGGAGTTCGTCCTGCTGTTTCCGGATTGCCCACCCGAAGCCGCACACCACGCCGTCAACACGCTCTGCCGGCGCATCGCCAGCGAGGGCATCGAGCACTGTGGCTCACCGATGGGCGTGCTCAGCATCAGTGCCGGTGTCGCCGGTACTGGCCTGCTGGTGCCGGGGAACGCGCAGGACCTGCTCAACGCAGCCGACCGCGCGCTTTATCTCGCCAAGCATCAGGGGCGCAACCGGGTCGTGCTTGCGCTGCCAACGTGATCGCACAACAGCGGTTTCGCTGCGCTCAATCACGCAATTCGGCGACCTGACTGCAGCAGCAATTGGCAATCCGCTCGACGATGTTCGCGGTGATGTCGCGGGTGCCGAGTGCCGGCTTGCCATCGCTCAGATCCGCCGGCAATTCACCGGCGTAGAGTGCATCACTGACGGCACGTTCGATCACCCGCGCTTCGTTCTCCAGGCGCAAGGAATGCCGCAGCAGCATCGCCGCACTCAGCATAGCCGCGTACGGATTGGCGATGCCGCGACCGGCGATATCGGGGGCCGAGCCGTGGATCGGCTCGTACAGTCCCACCGTGCCCTCGCCCAGCGAGGCCGAGGGCAGCAGGCCGAGTGAACCGGCGAGCATCGCAGCCTCATCGGTCAGGATGTCGCCGAACATGTTCTCGGTGACGATCACATCGTACTCGCGCGGTTTGGAAATCAGGTGCATGGCCATCGAGTCGACCAGCTGATGCTCCAGCTTGATCTCCGGAAACTCCTCGGCAGCAATCCGACTGGCCACTTCGCGCCACAGCCGCGAGGTCTCCAGCACATTCGCCTTGTCGACCGAGACCACGTGACCGCGGCGCTTCTGTGCCAGCTTGCAGGCGCGGCGTATCACGCGCTCGATCTCGGTCACCGTATAGGTGCACAGATCACTGGCGGCGTCCGCCGTGCGGGTCTTGTCACCAAAATAGATGCCGCCAGTCAGTTCGCGTACCACGATCATGTCGACACCGGCCAGCAGATGCGACTTGATCGGCGAGGCACCCAGGGCCACCGGATGCGGCACTACCGGTCGCAGATTGGCGTACAGCCCCATGCCCTTGCGCAAGGCCAGCAGGCCCTGCTCGGGGCGGACCTTGGCGCGCGGATCGGACCACTTCGGGCCACCGACAGCGCCGAGCAATACCGCATCGGCACGCTGACAGGCGGCCAGCGTCGTCTCGGACAGTGGTGCGCCCTCGGCATCGATGGCGGCGCCGCCGATCAGATGTTCGTGGAAGACGAACTGGTGCGCATGCGATTCGGCAATCGCGCGCAGCACCGTCACCGCCGATTGGGTGACCTCGGGACCGATGCCGTCGCCGGCCAGCACAACGATTTCAGCACGCATGATGCGACTCCTCGAACTTGGCTATGGCGGGTGAGCGAGCGAGCAGATAGCCCAGCTCGTCGACGCCTTCGAGCAGGCACAGCTGCTGGAAGGCATCGAGATGAAAGTGAAAACTGCGGCCATCCGGCAGGCGCAGCGACTTGTCGGCAACATCGATGGCGAGTTCCCAGTCGGGATGTGCCAGCAGTTCCTCGACGATGGCCTGATCGAGCACGATCGGCAACAGTCCGTTCTTCAGCGAATTGCCGCGGAAGATGTCGGCGATCTCGCTGCTGATCACGGCTTGCAGACCAAGATCGGTCAGCGCCCAGGGTGCGTGCTCGCGCGAGGAGCCACAGCCGAAGTTGGGGCCGGCAACCAGGATGCTGCGGCCGGCGTTCGGCGCCTGGTTGAACACGAAATCGGGATCGGGGCTGCCGTCCTTCAGATAGCGCCAGTCGTTGAACGCAAAGCGACCCAGCCCGACGCGTTCGGTGGTCGACAGAAAGCGCGCCGGTATGATCTGGTCGGTATCGATATTGCTGCGCGCCCAGCAGATGCTTTTCGATGTGACCGTACGCAACGCCTTCATGCCGACACTCCCGCCGTTGTGGGAGCGCCTGCGGGCCCGACCGGCATCGCCGATGCCTGTGGCACGGCCCGGATGACGTCCGCATAGGCACGCGCATCCGACACCACACCGGCAATCGCCGATGCCGCCGCCGTTGCCGGCGAAGCCAGCACGGTCCGCGCACCCGGCCCCTGACGGCCTTCAAAGTTTCGATTGCTGGTGCTGACCGCCAGTTGTCCGGGCAGTACCAGGTCACCATTCATCGCAATGCACATGGAGCAGCCGGGCTCACGCCATTCTGCGCCGGCGGCACGCACCACGACATCGATGCCCTCGGCCTCGGCATCGCGCTTGACCTGGGCCGATCCGGGCACCACCAGCATGCGCACGCGCTCGTGTATGCGCTGACCTTGCAGGATGCGCGCAACCTCGCGCATATCGCTGAGGCGCCCATTGGTGCAGCTGCCGACAAAGACCACATCGACCGCAGCACCCGCCACGGTGCCACCGGCGCTGAAACCCATGTAGTCGATGCCGCGTTGCTGGGCGGCATCACGCGCCAACGGAATGGCCGCGTCGATGGCGAGCGCGGTACCGGGATGCGTGCCCCAGGTCACCGTCGGGCCGACGCTGGCGGCATCGATCCGCACCACGCGATCGAACGCCGCGCCCTCATCGCTGTACCAGGTTTTCCAGCCGGCGACAGCCGCATCAAACGCAGCGGCCTGAGGCACGCGTGCGCGTCCCGCGAGATAGTCAAACGTGACCTGATCGGGCGCGACCATGCCGGCGCGTGCGCCCGCTTCGATCGACATATTGCACAGGGTCATGCGGCCTTCCATATCGAGCGCGCGGATCGCCGCGCCGCGATATTCGATGACATGGCCGGTACCGCCATTGACGCCGATTGCGCCGATGATGTGCAGGATCAGATCCTTGGCAGAGACACCGGGCGCCAGCGCACCATCGACTTCGATCGCCAGGGTCTTCGGCTTGCGTTGCAGCAGGCATTGACTGGCCATGACATGACCAACCTCACTGGTGCCGATGCCGAAGGCGAGCGCGCCGAACGCGCCATGCGTGCTGGTATGACTGTCACCGCAGACGATGGTCATGCCGGGCTGGGTGAGACCGAGTTCGGGTCCGATCACATGCACGATGCCGCGCGCGTCGGAATCCATGTCGAACAGTTCGACACCATGACGCGCGCAGTTCTCGCGCAGACGCTGCACCTGACTGCGGGCGGCGTCATTGTGATACGGCAGCTCGCCATCGCTGCCGGCCGGCAAGGTCGGCGTACTGTGGTCGAGCGTCGCCTTGGTGCGCTCGGGCCGGCGCAGCGTGATGCCGCGCGATTCGAGTTCGGCGAAGGCCTGCGGTGAAGTCACCTCATGGATCAGATGCAGGTCGATATACATCAGGGCCGGCGCCTCGGCAGTCTCGGCGACTACCAGATGCGCGTCCCAGAGTTTGTCGAACAGGGTGCGCGCGCTCACTGTCGTGCTCCCGGTGCGCAGGTTGTCATCGGATCGGGTGTAGTGATCGGCTTCATGTCGGGTCCGTGAAAGATCGATTGCATGGCTGCGTCCGCTATGTCGATCAGGCTGCTACCGGCGCAGTCGCTTCGGGCAGCGGCTCGGTGGCATTGATGCGCGGTGCGTTCTGGCTGGCGCGCAGGCAACGATTCGCCATATCGAGCCAGGCCATCGCGGTCGCTTCCAGGATGTCGGTGCTGGTGCCGCTGCCGTTGAGTTCCTCGCCATTGAAGTGCGCCGACAGCGTGGCCTGACCCTGGGCGTCTTCGCCGGTGGTCACGCTTTGCACCTGGTAGCTGTCCAGTTCCAGCGCCAGGCCGGTGGCACGACTGAGCGCATGACAGAGCGCATGCACCGGACCATCGCCGACGGCGGCTTCGCAGACCGCACTGCCATCGGGCGCGCACAGTTCGACACTGGCGGTCGGCATGCTGCCCTGCGCGGTGCCGGTGTGCACCGTCCAGCGCACCAGCTGCCAGCCGCGCGACAGGCCGGGCTCGATGCCAAGCGCAATCGCTTCGAGATCGGCATCGAAGACTTCGCGCTTCTTCTCGGCCAGCGCCTTGAAGGCGGCGAACACGCGCTCGGTCGCTACTTCATCGAAGCCGAAACCCAGCTCGGTCAGCCGATCATTGATCGCGTGGCGACCGCTATGGCGACCGAGCACCATATGCGAGCGCATCCAGCCGACTGATTCCGGATGCATGATCTCGTAGGTACCGCGATGCTTGAGCATGCCGTGCTGATGAATGCCAGCCTCGTGTGCGAAGGCATTGGCGCCGACGATGGCCTTGTTGCGCTGTACCGCCATACCCGTGCTGCGCGCAAGCAGACGCGAGGTCGGCACCAGACGCGTGGTATCGATACGGGTATCGACATTGAACCAGGCACGGCGCACCTTCAAGGCCATAACCAGTTCTTCCAGCGCGCAGTTGCCGGCGCGCTCGCCGATGCCATTGATGGTGCACTCGACCTGGCGTGCGCCGCCTTCGATGGCGGCCAGGCTGTTGGCCACGGCCAATCCGAGGTCATCGTGACAGTGGCTGCTGAACACCACGCCATCGGCGCCGCGGACATGGCGGCGCAGATATTCGAACAGCGCACGGATCTCGGCCGGCGTGGTGTAGCCGACGGTATCGGGCACATTGATCGTGCTGGCACCAGCTGCGATTGCGGCATCGAAGATCTGGACCAGAAATTCCGGCTCGGTGCGCAATGCGTCTTCGGCAGAGAATTCGACATCGGCAATGTGCCGACGCGCCAGCGTCACGCCTTCGACCGCGCGCGCCAGCACCTGGGCCTTGTCGAGTCCGAGCTTGTGCTCACGATGCAAGGGGCTGGTCGAGATGAACACATGCAGGCGCGGATTGGCGGCCGGTTCCAGCGCTCGCACGGCAGCCTCGATATCACCGGTATGGCAACGCGCCAGGCTGCAGATGCTGGCCTCGCGCACTTCACGCGCAATCGTGCGAATACCCTCGGCATCGGCGGCCGAACTGGCGGCGAAACCGGCCTCGATGACATCGACGCCGAGTTCGGCGAGGGCATGCGCCAGCGTCAGTTTCTGGCGCGGACGCAGACTGCATCCCGGCGACTGCTCGCCGTCGCGCAGGGTCGTATCGAAAATCCGGATCGGAGCTACGGGGACCGCAGCTACATCGTCCTCCACGGCATTGCCGCCGCTGGCATGGTTGCTGTTCATCGGATCAGACCTCGGTCAGCCAGTGGGCGTACTGCGGTGATTCGCCGCGCACAATCTGCAGATACTGCGCGCGCAGGGCGGCCGTTACCGGGCCAGGCGCGAAGCTGCGCTGCTCCAGCGCCGAGACCGCGGTGACTTCGGCCGAGGTGCCGGTGAGGAACACTTCATCGGCATCGAGCAGTTCTTCCAGCGTCACCGGGCGCGATTCGGCGCCTGTCATCTCGATCAGGGTGGCGCGGGTGATGCCGGGCAGCGCATCCGGATGCTGTACCGCGGTGATCTTGCCGCTGCGGACCAGAAACACGTTCTCGCCGGTGCATTCGACGACGAAACCGCTGTCGTCTACAAACATCGCCTCGCCGAACCCGCGGCCGCCAGCTTCGCGCTTGGCCAGTATCGAGTTGACATAGGCGCCGCAGAGCTTGAGCGGCGGCATGGCCTCGGCGCGATTGCGCCGCATCGGCGACACCGCAACGCTGACCGAACTCGCACCCAGATGCGAAGCCCAGGGCATCGAGGCCACCATCAGGTGCCGCGACAGCGGCGCCACATCCAGCCCGAGTGAGCCGACACCGAGCCAGAACAGGGGCCGCACATAGGCATCACGATGCTGGTTGGAACGCAGCACGGCGACGGTCGCCTCGCTCGCGGCCGCCACATCCATCTGCATGCCGAGTGCATCGGCGCCCTGACGCATCCGCTCAAGATGCTCGGGTAGCCGGAACACCGCCGCACCCGCGCGGGTGGCGTAGCTGCGAATGCCTTCGAAGACGCCGGTGCCGTAATGCAAAGCGTGGGTGGTCAGCGGGGCGGTCAGCGACTCGGCGCTGCCGATGTTGCCGTCAAACCAGATATTCAGTGACATGCCTCTCTCCTCGGGTGCGGCGATCGGCGGGCGCTCCGTAGACGCGCCCGCCGATGTCGCCTATGCGGTAGCGTCCGTCTTCAACCAGCTCATCTGTGCGCGCAATTTGCGACCGACCACTTCGATCGGATGCGCCATGTCCTTCTCGCGCAGCTCGTGGAAGCGCTTGTTGCCGGCCTTGTGCTCGGCCACCCATTCACGGGCAAAGCGGCCATCGCGGATCTCGGCGAGCACTTCGCGCATGCGGGCGCGGGTGTCTTCGTTGACCACGCGCGGACCGCGGGTCAGGTCGCCGTACTGGGCGGTGTCGCTGATGAACTGGTGCATGCGCGCGATGCCGCCCTCGTAGAGCAGATCGACGATCAGCTTCAGCTCGTGCAGGCACTCGAAATAGGCGACTTCCGGCTGGTAGCCGGCTTCGACCAGGGTTTCAAAGCCCATCATCACCAGTTCGGTGGCGCCGCCGCAGAGCACGGCCTGTTCACCGAACAGGTCGGTCTCGGTCTCCTCGGCAAAGCTGGTATCGATGACGCCGCCGCGGGTACCGCCGATGCCGGCGCAATAGCCGAGCGCGAGATCGCGCGCCTTGCCGGACTTGTTCTGATGCACGGCGATCAGGCTGGGCACGCCCTTGCCCTGCTCGTACTCGCGACGGACCAGGGCACCCGGGCCCTTGGGCGCGACCAGGGCGACGTCGAGGTCGGCGCGCGGCTTGATGGTGCCGAAGTGGACATTGAACCCATGCGCGAACAGCAACAGGGCGCCCTTCTTGATGTTCGGCTCGATCACGCTGGAATACAGCTCGGCCTGCACCATGTCCGGGGTCAGCACCGCCACGATGTCGCCCTGGCGCGCGGCTTCTTCCGGCGAGACCACAGTCAGGCCATCGGCACGCGCCTTGTCGGCGCTCGGGCCGCCGGCACGTACGCCGACCACGACATCGACCGCGGAGTCACGCAGGTTCAGCGCGTGGGCACGGCCCTGGCTGCCATAGCCAATGATCGCGACACGGAGGTTTTGCAGGTTCGAGAGGGCGGCGTCTTGGTTGCTCATGGTCTGGTCCTTGCGATGGGAGTTGGAGAGTGACGATCGGTGTGCAGGCTGTTCAGTGATCCCGACTTGTAGGCCGCGCCATCAAGCTGGTGCGTTCAATGGAAAGCTGGTAACGGCACCGGCAGAAGCCGATCCGACCATCCGGGCATACTTGGCAAGCGCACCGCGCTCGCGATGTTGCGGCGCTGCGGCGGGCGTGCGCTGCGCAAGATCGGCCGCCACATTGAGCTGACGCGCATCGACATCGATGGTCACCGTATCGCCATCCTGCAGGCGTGCCAGCGGACCGCCGCGCGCTGCTTCCGGCGCGATATGACCGACCATGAAGCCGTAGGTCGCACCGCTGAAGCGGCCATCGGTGATCAGGGCGATATCGTTGCCAAGACCCTGGCCCACGAGGGCGGCAGTCACCGCCAGCATCTCGCGCATGCCCGGACCACCGGCGGGCCCTTCGAATCGGATCACGACCACATCGCCGGCCTTGATGGCGCCGGCCTGGACCGCGGCGAAGGCGGCATCCTCGGAATCGAAGACGCGCGCGGTGCCGGTGAATTGACGGCGGCCATGGCCGGCAAGCTTCACCACGCAACCCTCGGGTGCGAGATTTCCATAAAGAATGGAATAGCCGCCATCGGGCTTGATCGGCTTGGCCACCGGAACCACGACGTCCTGGGGCGCCGCCGGCGCGACCGCATCGAGTTCGGCAAAAAAACTGCGACCGGTCACCGTCGGCACATCGTCGATCAAGCCAGCAATGCGCAACTCGCGCGCGACCAGGGCGGTGCCGCCCTTGGCAAACATCTCGGCGGCGGTGTAGCGCCCACCCGGTTTCAGGTCGGCGATCACCGGCGTATTGCGTGAGGCGGCATCGAATTCATCAAGCTCGAACGGCACCCCGGCTTCGTGCGCGATCGCCAGCAGATGCAGCACGGCATTGGTCGAACCCGCGGTCGCTGCCACCGCGCGCGCGGCATTGCGCAGTGAGGCCGGCGTGATCATCTCGCGTGCCGACTGCCCGCGCGACAGCATCGCCATCAGCAGTTCACCGCAGCGATGGGCGGCCGCGTTCTTGTCGGCATGCAGGGCTGGGATATCGTTGAGCTGCAAAGGCGACAGGCCGAGAAAACTCAGCACCATCGCCATCGTATTGGCGGTGTACTGGCCACCACAGGCACCGGCGCCGGGACAGGCCACGCGCTCGAGCGCGGCGAGTTCGGCATCATCGATGCGGCCTGCCGAATGCGCACCGACGGCCTCGAACACATCCTGCACGGTGACCTGACGATTCTTGTGACAGCCCGGCATGATGGTGCCGCCGTAGAGGATGACACCGGGTATGCCCAGTCGCGCCAGCGCCATCGCAGCCGCCGGAATCGTCTTGTCACAACCGACCAGGATGACCGCGGCGTCCAGACAGTGTCCGCGCACGGCCAGTTCGATCGAATCGGTGATCACCTCGCGCGAGACCAGGGACGCGCGCATGCCCGACGAGCCCATCGCGATGCCATCGGTGACCGCGATCGTGTTGAATTCAATCGGCGTGCCGCCACCCGCCTTGATGCCGGCGCGCGCATGCTGGGCCAGATCGCGCAAGGTCAGATTGCACGGCGAGACATCGGAGAACGTATGCACGACCGCGATCAGGGGCCGCGCGATCGCGGCATCGTCGAGACCGGTGGCACGCAGCATGGCGCGAGCGGGGGCGCGGGCGGGACCTTTCTTGATGGCATCACTGAGCACGGTGGAGTCCTGGTGTCATGTTGGAAAGCGTTCGCGCAGGCCCAAAATGAAAAACCCCGCACTTGGTCGGTGCGGGGTTTTTGATTGGGACCCTGATTTTGTCAGCGTCCTATCCCGCTCCGATGTCTGGGCGTAATAAGGAGGCCTACAAGAAGCAGACACATACCGCAGTCACGCGCCGACACGGGAGCGTCCCGATACGGTTTGCTGACATGGGCGTGGATGCGTTGCGACATGGCCCGAGCAAAACATGGGTCGGATCGAGCTGTCAAGTCTTTTTTGTTGCAGCGCGGTATCCGGCAGCGTTCGAGCCCTGCATTGAGGCCGCAAACGCGCCCCGCAGCACAGCAATTCTCGCTGGCGCCGGCTGGCTCAGCCCAAGGAGATGGTTTTCTCTTCTCCCGCCTGCGGGAGAAGATGCCGAAGGCAGATGAGGGAAACCTGGCTCAGCGCAAGCTCATCGCCGCTATTCGCGAGCAGCGAACACCATCGGCAGGCTTCCCTCACCCTAACCCTCTCCCGCCAGCGGGAGAGGGGATCAAGCCGCGCTCGTTGCTTTGGGTTCCCTTCTCCCGCTTGCGGGAGAAGATGCCCCAGGCAGATGAGGGAAACCTGACTCAGCGCAAGCTCATCGCCGCTGTTGGCGAGCACGGCAGATTTCCCTCAGTGGCCCTCTCCCGCAAGCGGGAGAGGGGATCAAGCCGCGCTCGTTGCTCTGGGTTCTCTTCTCCCGCTTGCGGGAGAAGATGCCGCAGGCAGATGAGGGAAACCTGACTCAGCGCAAGCTCATCGCCGCTATTCGCGAGCAGCGGACACCATCGCAGATTTCCCTCACCCTGACCCTCTCCCGCGAGCGGGAGAGGGGATCAAGCCGCGCTCGTTGCTTTGGGTTCCCTTCTCCCGCTTGCGGGAGAAGATGCCGAAGGCAGATGAGGGAAACCTGACTCAGCGCAAGGTCATTGCCGCTATTCGCGAGCAGCGAACACCATCGGCAGGCTTCCCTCACCCTAACCCTCTCCCGCCAGCGGGAGAGGGGATCATGCCGCGCTCGTTGCTTTGGGTTCCCTTCTCCCGCTTTGCGGGAGAAGGTGGCCGAAGGCCGGATGAGGGTGGTTGGGGTAACGCCCATGTCGAATTGCGTTCGGGAGTCACGCGCGCGAGGGGAGAGTTGCGCGCACTTCAAACCGAGACTCTGCCTGGCGCCGATGCCAAGCCCGAATTTTCAGCTGGTCGGCGGCTGCAACATCGCGGCAAACCGCCGCGGCGCGTTCTCGAAACCGCCATTGGACATGAAGATCACCTGATCACCGGCGCGGGCTTCGGCCTGCAATCGTGCGAGCAGCTCATCGACCGTGGCCGCCGCAATGCCGACACCGCGCAGGCCGGCGATCACCTTGCCGGCATCCCAGGCGAGGCCGGCACGTTGCAGGAAAAACACCTGATCGGCATCGTGCAGTGAAGGCGCCAGTTCGTCTGCATGCGCACCCAGGCGCATCGAATTGGAGCGCGGCTCCATCGCGACCAGGATGCGGGCATCGCCTACCCGTGCGCGCAGGCCCGCCAGCGTGGTAGCAATTGCGGTCGGATGATGCGCAAAATCATCGTAGACGCGAATGCCCGCCGTGTCGGCGACCAGTTCCATCCTGCGCTTGGCGCTGAGGAACCCGGACAGCGCCGGAATGGCGCGCTCGGCGCTCACTCCGATCGCTTCGGCCGCAGCGATGGCGGCCAGCGCGTTCATCACATTGTGGCGACCGAGCAGGCCCCAGTCGACGATATCGACCAGCCGGCCCCGCCGCAGCAATTCAAAACGCGAGCCATCAATACTGATCAGGCGCGCGACCCACTCGGCATCAGCGGCGGCCGGATGATCGGCCATCGCAAAGCGTTCCACCGCTGTCCAGCAGCCCATGGTCAGCACGTGTGCAAGCCGCGCATCCTCGCCGTTCACGATCAGCCGGCCATTGCCGGGCACGGTGCGCACGAGGTGATGGAACTGCTTCTGGATCGCGGCGACGTCATCAAAGATGTCAGCGTGATCGAATTCGAGGTTGTTGAGTACCGCGACCTCGGGACGGTAGTGGACGAATTTTGACCGCTTGTCGAAGAAGGCAGTGTCGTACTCATCGGCCTCGACGACAAAGGCTGCACCCGTGCCCAGGCGCGCCGAGACGCCGAAATTATCGGGCACGCCGCCAACCAGAAAACCCGGACGCTCGCCGCAGGCTTCGAGGATCCAGGCGAGCAGACTGGTGGTCGTGGTCTTGCCATGCGTGCCTGCAACGGCGAGCACCCGACGACCCGGCAGCACCCGCTCCCCAAGCCACTGCGGTCCCGATACGAACGGCAGACGTGTATCCAGCATGTATTCGACCGCGGGATTTCCGCGCGAGGTGGCATTGCCGACCACGACCAGATCCGGCGCCGGCTGCAGATGTTCCGCCCGATAGCCAGCTTTCAGGGCGATGCCAAGTGCGCTGAGCTGATCGCTCATCGGCGGATACACCTGCTGATCGCAGCCGGCCACCTCATCGCCGAGTTCACGCGCGAGTGCGGCGAGCCCGCCCATGAAGGTGCCGCAGATGCCGAGGATATGCAGTTTCATCGTGAGGTTCCGGAATCGGGCAAGTCTGAACTGTGCACTGCGGTCAAGGCCTGCGGCTATTTGAACAGGTTCATCAGCGACAGGGTGACGGCACTCTCAACGAAGAGCAGCAGGATCGAGAGCATGAAGGCAGCGAACCATGGGCACTCGAGGGCACCGCGCAGGACATGCGCACGCAACATCAGAAACCACAGCATCACCGCCAACAGGGGCATCGTCAGGGAGGCCTGCAGTCCCGTGATCAGCTTGGGATCCTGCGGCAGCGGCCAGATCAGCAGCAGGATCGGCGCCGAGATCAGCGAGATGGCGAGTGCCACCAGACTGAGCGCGGTAGCCGTCTGCACAAAGCGGGCCGGCTTGTCGGCGGCGCGCAGCACCAGAAAGATCAGCGCCACTCCGAGCAAGGTACGCAGCAGGATCCAGATCGGCGAGGCATCGCTGCCTTCCAGTTGCGCGGACAACCAGACATCGAGCGCCACCGTCACCGCCACCAGCACACCCAGCAGGCGCGGCGCATACGGTAGATCGGCACCACCGGCGCGGAAGCTCAGCAGGCGCGAGATCACAACGAGGAAAGCAGTCATGCGGGCGTTCGGCTCCTCAGCCGCTGAATGGGTTAGGCTTGCGCGCACGAATCGGTTTGAAGCGTGCAGTGGATGACATCAGTCGATGACCAGGTGATTGACGCGCGCGGGCTCAGCTGTCCGCAGCCGGTCCTGCTGCTGCGGCAGGCCTTGCGTCCACCCAACCCGGCCTGCCGGGTGACCTTGCTGACTACCGATCCGATGGCGAGTGTCGATGTACGTGCGTTCTGCTTGCGCGGCGGACATGTACTGCTTGCAGAGGAAACCGTCGACGGCCATACGCGCTTTACCGTCGCGCGCGGCTGAAGCCTGATCGCTCAGGCCGGCACCCGGATCGCCGCAAGGATGCGGGCATTGACCTCATCGACCTCGCCCACGCCATCGACTTCGATCAACTTGCCTGCCCGCACATAGAAATCGACCACGGGCTCGGTCTGTTCGGCGTAAACCCGCAGGCGCTCGCGCACGGTCTCCGGCGTGTCGTCCTTGCGACCCTCGGCCTGGGCGCGACCGGCCAGACGAGAGACGATCAATTCGCTGGGCACCGCCAGCAGCACCGCGACATCGAGCGGCTGACCGATCCGCGTCAGCAGCGCATCCAGCGCATTGGCCTGGACCAGGTTGCGCGGATAGCCGTCAAGAATGAAGCCGACCGCAGTATCGGGCTCGGCAAGACGCGCTTCGAGCATTCCGAGCACGACGTCGTCGGAGACCAGCTGGCCGGCGTCCATCACCGCCTTGGCCTTGATCCCGAGCGGCGTGCCGGCGCGGACCTGGGCCCGCAGCAGATCGCCGGTTGATATATGGGCGATGCCCAGTTCGCTTTTGACCTTGACGGCCTGCGTGCCCTTGCCCGAGCCGGGCGCACCTAGGAAAACAATCCGCATTGCTGAGATTTCCGGGAATTCCATACTGTCAGCGCCCATCTGGCCGCCGAGAGTCGGAGAGTTGAAGAGGTTGCGCCAACCGTACCGGCTAGGGACCCGCTGAACAAGCCCCAGCGGCCGAATGCACCCCAAGGCCTGCACAACGCCACACCGGACGCAGATTCCGCGCAGCTGCGCGCGGGCGGCCGGACGCTGCCCGGAACACCACTGAATCACGGACCTTTGGTGTGCTGCTGTCTACTGCAACCCGCTGTCGCGGCGATCGATCGGTTGCAAGCGCTGTCATGCCAGCAACCGAGCCTTCCTCCGGCGCGATCCGGGCACCGCGCAACGCGGCAATCGGATCGCGCAGGCGCTTGCAAGCGGTTCCGCTCAGCTGCCGACCTTGGTCTGCAGGTAGGCCGCCTCGCCGAGTCGCTCGATCAGCCCCATCTGGGTCTCGATCCAGTCGATGTGCTCTTCTTCCGAGTCGAGGATGTCGGCGAACAGGCCGCGCGTACCGAAATCACCGACCGATTCACAATGACGGATGCCCGCCTGCAGATCGGGGATGGCGAGATGTTCAAGCTTCAGATCACAGGCCAGACACTCTTTCGGCGACTCGCCGATCATCAGCTTGTCGAGCTTCTGCAGGTTGGGCAGGCCATCCAGGAACAGGATGCGCTCGATCAGGCGATCGGCGTGCTTCATCTCGTCGATGGATTCCTTGTGTTCGTACTCGGCCAGTTCCTTCAGGCCCCAGTTCTTGAACATCTTGGCATGCAGAAAATACTGGTTGATCGCTGTCAACTCGTTGGTCAGCGCCTTGTTGAGCAGTTCGATCGTCTTGGCATCGCCGCGCATGGTGTCACTCCGTGAATGTGCGCGCACTTTAGCAAGTCTGCGTGTCGCCTTCAGGCAAGCTATTGCGAATGAGGATCGTTAGCGCGGTTGATCACGCGAAACCGCGCCTCAGGCAACCTGTCGGAACGGCAAGACATTGCCGCCATGAACTTCGGGCGTATCGAGCAGGACGGCGTGTTCGGCGAGCGTCTGCGCGGCCAGTTCACGGCAGCAACCACAGCCACTGCCGCAGCCGGTACGCGCCTGCAAGGTATCCAGATCACGCACGCCGGCGCAGGCAGCGGCGCGGATAGCGGATTCGGTAACGGCATTGCAGAGGCAGACGTACATGAGCGGTCCTGTGTGGCAGTGACCGCATTTCAATGCAAATGCGAATAGTTGTCAATAACCATTCCTGGAAAGCCTCGCGCAGACACCATCCGCGTCTGTCGGCCAGCCTGCAGATCGCCATCAAGTCTCTGAATAATATCGTTTTGTTCCAAAGTCCACGGGGCTGCGCCGGCTCCGGGCCGGTTCAGCATGTACGGGGAACTGCGCCCGGATTCGGCGTCAGCGCCAGCCCGAACGCCCCATGCCCCAGCCAGCGCGACCCGGCCGCTCCGTCGTAGTCGCGGTCGACAGCGCCGCCTCGGCAATCTCGCAGACCTTGGAAGCATGCGGCGCCAGATGGCGCAGCGCACGCTCGTAGACCTCGCGCTTGAACGGCACCACCTGATCCAGCGGATGCCAGTAATCCACCCAGGTCCAGGAATCGAACTCGGGATCCTCGCAGAGATCGAGCCGGACATCGGCCTCGGAACCCTGGAAATGCAGCAGAAACCAGACCTGCTTCTGGCCAATGCAGGTGGGCCGCTCATGGCGGCGCACGAAGCGGTTGGGCAGCCGATAGCGCAGCCAGCCGGGCGTAGATGCCAGCACAGCCACGTGCTCGGGCATCAGACCGGTCTCCTCACGCAACTCGCGATACATCGCCTCGAGTGGCGTCTCATCTGAATTCATGCCGCCCTGCGGAAACTGCCAGCCATCCCGCGAAACCCGCCGCGCCCAAAAAACGCGCCCGTCCGCGTGCAACAGCACAATGCCCACATTAGGTCGGTAGCCGTCGGGATCAATCACGCCCGGCACCTCAAAGTTTGACTGCGCCGATTCTTTCACGTCTGAGCGCTGGGCTACAAGCGAGGGTGCTGAGGGCAGAAACAGGATCCAGCGGGCATCCGCGATGTCAGATGCCCCGGCTCACCCGCGACAGGCGCTAATCCGGTCTGCAGGTTGACTCCTGCAGGTCGAGCTCAGTACGGGCATCGCCGGGGCCATGGGTCAGCAGACAGCCTGCGCATCATCACCGCATCCGGGGCCCGTTACGGCTCGCGAATCTCCGCTGTGAACACGATCTCTCTGTTGAATGGATCCGGGTCAGCCTGCAGTGACGCCACCGCGGTATGGCTGATCAAGACACCCGCAGCATCGGGGGCGAGGAGGATGTTTGCAGGTGGGTGAAGATGGTTGTCCACATCTTGCCACCCGGGACACTCGGGAGAGCGGGGTGCGGGTCTGGGTCGGCACCAACGGCGCGGCCGGCATGCCGACATTTCTGACGGGATAGACTCGAAGAACGCCGCAAGGGCCGTTAGGCAATCGCGGCGATTGACCAACCCATGAAAACGGTGTGCGCTGAATCAGCAAGCATCCTTCTGCCGGCGCCTTCGCGCGCACAGCCCATTCACGGTTGCCGGGTCACCTCGTATCCTCGTCAATCTCCCATTCGTCCTCTGCGTCCGAATCGCTCCATTCGGCGCTGGCCATCGAAGGCATTCCGAGCTCATCAGGATCGTCCTCGATGACGCTGGACGAGTCGTTGATGGTGCCCAGGAAGACCACATCATCCAGCGCCGAGTCATCGCCCTCAGGCAGCAGTGCCGGCTGCGCCCGCTGGCGGTGGCGCAAGTCGATAATCAGCCGCTCGTCATCGGTCAGGTCCAGGCCGGCGGCTGCCACTTGCGGATCCATGCCGAGTCGATCGACGAGCAACGGGTAGACGACCTCGTTGCTCCAGCTTGTATCCATCGCCGGTTCGGCGCTCAGTGCGTTGGCCTCGTTGAACGGCAGGAAGGCGAGTCGCTTGAGCTGATCCGGGTGATCGGGATCCACAATGTAGAGCGCCATCGGCACGAACAGTTCGGTCCTGTCGCGCTCCTCGACATGCACGCCACGCCCGAAGCGGATGCCGGACTTGACGAGAAGTGCCTTGATTTGTCTCCAGGTCGCCATGGCGCTGACTCCGATCAGTGGTTCTGCGCTTGCGCGGTCAGAAGGTCAAGCGAGGTGATGGTCTCGAGCGTAAACTTCGCAGTCATCGCCATCATTGCATGCGGCGGGATGTTGTAAAACCGGCGCACCGCGTCATCGATGTACATGCTGCCGACGTCACCTTCGGCGGATTCCAGACTCATGCCTCCCCCGCCACCTACGTGCACTACGACCGGCTGACTCTTGCCGATGGTTGCCGAGCGCGGCATGGACATGGGCACCATCGGGACCTGCAGAACGTCATACAGCATGTACTGGCGCGTCTGCGATCGGTAAACGTACGGACCCGACATCAGCAGCACCCTGTCCCCCGGCTCGCGCAAAAATTTCGACGGGGCGTCCGCGGTTGCCTGTGCGTTGACATCGGTGCCACGCAGCAGCTCGACTTCGATCAACCCACCGGGAACATTGACCACCGAGTGCGGGCCCGGCATCGCGGCAGCCCATTCTGCCGGCGAGCCATCGCCATTGGCTAAATATACGTGGTTGGAATCGTAGCGATAGGAGTAAAAGCGCGCCGACGACTGCCCGGTGCGCGCGTCGATCGCGTAGAAGGCGTAGTCCTGAAGGTGGCGCGCCACTGCCTGGCGCAGCTGCACGCAGATCTGCCACTCGGTGAAGTACGGCGGAGCAAGCAGGTCGGAGATCGGCCGCAGGTCGAGGTAGACCGGCACCAGGGACGCGCCGGCCGGATCGCCATTGGTGCAGTCGCCGATGCAACGGTACTGGCTCGCTTCCTTGCCGACGATGCGCTCGAACTTATCGTGCTGCGCCCGACCAGAGGCAGCGTCGATACCTCCCGAAGCGCCGGCGCCTACGCCGCCGTATTGCTCCGAGAAGCCAAAGTTCACCGCCGTCTTCAGGTCAACGCCCTGGTCGTGCATCGACATCACCTGATCCTTGGTGTAGGTGTTGACGACGTAGCCCTTGCCGCCGTACGTAGTGGCGTGCGTGTAGTGGGTACCGACCACACTGAAGAAGCGTGGGAAATTCTGGTCCTGCATCAATTCGACTACCGCCCTATAGAAATCGTCAGTGAGCGGGGCATTGGACTTGTCCAGCACGTACGCAAACTTGGTCAGCACGTTGGAGTGCGTCGACAGGGTCAGCTCCTTGCTGTACATCTCGTCGACCTGGGTGGTCTGGCCCTGGGACTGGTCTGCACCCAGCTTCAGTCCGAAGATGTCGAGGCCGGCGTGCTGGCCCAGCGTCTCGGTGGCGCGGGTCTGCAAGTCGCGGCCGGAGCTGACAATGCGCGTCTCGCCGCCGCCGTACTTCATCTCGTCAGGTGCATAGGTCCAGCCGAATGGCACCACCATGTCGCCGACTTGCTCGTAAGCCTTCGATGATCGGCTCGGCAGCTTGAATACATTGACAGCATCGCCGGCCTGCTGCGGGTTGTCGAGCTCCATCTGGGTAACGTTGTAACCGCGACGAACGGCACCGAACTGCGCCACGGTATGCACGAAAATGCTGCCGAGTGTCTGTTGCAGCCCGGGGTCCTGCTTCTTGACCTGCATGCGCACATAGCGACCGACCGCCAGACCGGCGCCGACCGCGGTGCCAGTGACTTCGAAACCGCCCTTGCCGGCCTTGTCGGCAAAGCGAATCGTGCCGGGCGCGCCGGCAAGCGTAAACGCCAGGGGGTCACCGGCAACTGGCGCCAGTTGCAGGTTCAGCGCGCCATCCGAGAGTAGATGCAGTGGCCCATCCCGGGTCTCTCGCGTGAACGCAAGCCACGGCAGAATCTGGTAACTGCCACGCGCCACCACGCCTTCGCCTTTTGCCTTGATCGGCGGTCGATGGTCAGCAAATTCAGGGCGCCAGATGCCGCGCAACATTCTCCGGTAATTCACACCCTGGTCAGCCATCTTCCCTCCGAAGTCGCGGCAATCATTGAATGTATCCATGCATTTCAGAAGGGTCAAGGAGGCGTGCAGTGTCGCCTGTCAAGCATGCGTCAGAGCGCGCACAACCAGCCACGGACTGTGGGGCGCAATGAATTTTCGCCGCATTGATTCGCCGCGCAGTCGAGCCGCATTGATTCACCCGCGCAGTCGGATCGCGGGAAAAGTGGTCGCGTCTTGTGTTGCGATATTTCGTGTGGGCACGGACGACCACCGCCAGCACTCGCAGCCCCTGTCTTTTCAACAAGCTGACCTGAGCAAATGACGTGAGCGACCGCTCGTATCCACCTTCATCTCGTCGTCAGATCGCGGGGTCTCGCAGACTTGCTGGACGACAAACCTGGATTCCGCTATGACCCGCGCCTCCGAGTCGCGTATGCCGGTGCGCTTCATCACATGATGGCGCGCGGCAATGCGCGCGGTCGTGTTTGCTGACGACGACGATCGTATTGCGTTTCTGGCGGAGTTCGCTCGAGTGTGCGAGCGCTTGGATTGGGTGGGGAAATGGTGCCAGGGACAGTTTTCCTGGATGATTCCTGGCCCAACGGATGCCAAGTCGCCATCATCTCGCTTGATAATTGTCCCTGGCACCATTTTGGCCCGGAGCTGCTATGGATGTACTGATCTGCACCGACAAGGAGCAAGACCGCTGGCACGATGCGCTGGCAGGCTGCCTGCCGGAGGCACGACTGCATGTTGGCGTCGACGCACCGCCCTGCGACTATGCCGTGCTGTGGAAGCCACCGGCGGCGGTGTTCGCGCGCCAGCCGCGACTGCAGGCGATGTTCTCGCTGGGTGCGGGCGTCAATGGCCTGTTGGCGATGCCCGAGCTGCCGCGCGATGTGCCCCTGGTGCGCATGGAAGATTGCGGCATGGCCGCGCAGATGGTCGAGTACGCCTACTACGTGGCCCTGCGTCAGTTTCGTCGCTTTCGCCAATTTGCCGCGGCCCAGACCGAGCAGCGCTGGGCGCCACGCGGCTTCCGTCCGCGCGCGAAGTTCCATATCGGTGTGCTCGGAATCGGCGTGCTCGGCGGTGCCGTCGCGCAGGCGCTCGCCGAGTTCGGGTTTACGGTATCGGGCTGGAGTCGCAGCCCGAAGTCGCTCGACGGTGTGCACTGCACGCACGGTGACAACGGATTGAACACGGTGCTTGCCAGCAGTCAGCTGCTGCTGGTTTTTCTGCCACTGACCACCGCCACCGAGGGACTGCTGAATCGGCAGCGACTGTCTCAACTGCCGGCCGGCGCTTGCCTGGCCAATGTCTCGCGCGGCGAAGTCCTCGACGATGAGGCACTGCTCGATGCCCTCGACCGCGGGCACATCGAAGAAGCTCATCTCGATGTATTTCGGCACGAGCCACTGGCCGCCGGACATCGCTACTGGTCGCACCCCAGGGTCTGCATCACACCTCACGTCGCCGCACTCACTCCGTATGCCATTGCCTGCATCCAGGTCGCCGAAAAAATACGACGGCTGCAGGCAGGCGAAAGCATCACCGGAATCGTGGATCGGGCGAGGGGGTATTAAGAACGTAAAACCGAAGAGCGCAATAGCGCTGCGCCGCATGCTGTCTCCGGAACTGCCGGAGCCTGCACGTCTTCACGCGCTGCCCTGCTCCTCTGTTACTGGGCCCTGCTTGCGGCAAGCAGGGCCGGAGTGCTGGAATCCAGGAGGTCTTCCCGGAGTTCTGCCCATGTTCCAGCGCGCATCCTTGTTCGATGGCTTGTCCCGCGCAGGAGCGCGCCCGAGTTTACGCACCCCAGGTCTACTGCTCCTGATCTCAATCGCGTTGGTCTGCGCAGTTTCTGCGTGCCACGGCAATTCAGATGACACCAGGCTGCGCGAAATGCAGCGCAAGGTAGCAGGCAATACAGGCCTGCATTCCGCCGTGGTGGCTCGCGCCAGCACCTTCACCACCATCACGCTCGACCAGAACAATCCATCAATCGAGACCTCACGCGACAGCTTCATTCGACTCGATCTTGCCGATGGCACCTGTCTTCTTATTCGAACAGAACGTGCCGCGGTCCTCATTGACGAAGTGAACGGAAAAACCGTCGAGCCATTGAAATCGAACAACATCACGTATCGATTTGCCCAGGACATTGTAGAAAACTGGCCTGCCCAGGCGCTCAGACCGGACATGGAATGTTTTCCCGCAGCAAGTACCGACGTCCTGCCTGCGACGTATTGTGATCATTTCAAAGACGATCCGGCTTGCTGAAGCGGTTTGGACCGCCACCGTGACTGCCTCGCGATGAGGCGACGAAACGATGCTCAAATCGCCGGAATCCCGGCCGCTTTGAGCATCGCGAATGCGGGGTCGTAGAAATCCGGGATGCGGGTGGGGTCGGACGAGTCACCTTCCGGCACGACGATGACCATGCCCTGCCGCGCACGCGTCAGCAGGACGCGATAGGCATTCAGCAGGTAGCGCCTTCGCTCTTCCTTGAGAACGCGTTGCCAGCGGTGACCGACGAACCCGAAGTAGTCCCAACCTTGATCGGTGACTCGGAGGTCGCCGTCCCAGACTACACAGGTCCAATCCAGCTCCAGCCCCTGCACCTGAAATTCGGTGGCGACATCCTCCAGATAATAGGAAGAGCGCACGTCGTCCTTCTCATGCAGGAACCAGTGGACCGGATCGATCGTGGCGCGGACATCGATCGCATGCGGTTTCAGGCGCAGGGCCTGGGAAGAAACCACGATGCCGTAGCGCTCGCTGCCGCGTGCCTGCTGCCGTAGCCAGCACTTGGCCTCGGTCAAACTTCGCGTCAATCGAATCGGGAACTGACCGAGGACCTCGGTCAAAGTGCGCCGTGCCCTTGCTCGTTCGAGAGCGAGCAGTTGGTTGACGAAGGCGGAGACTTTCTCCGAGCGAAACGATCGGACCGATGTCGCCAGATGCAATGCCGGTTCGTGACAGATGCGATGCCCGTGGTTCAGCGCGGCGAGTGCGCCTTCCGCGCGGTATTCGATCTCGGCAAGTCGCGGCGACAGATGCACGTCCCAATGCGCAAAGCGCTCGTGGACCGCGTCGAGCCAGGCATTGATGCCGGCCTCGCCGGTGTTGATTTCCTGCCCGCTGCCTACCAGGCAAACCACTACCGCCCAGTCCGGGTGCCGGTCCATGCAGGAAATCAGGAACGCCGGCTCGGAGAACGCGAAATCCGCGATGCCGCGCTTCCGGCGCATGAAATCTGCAGTCTGCGCCTGTGTCCAGGCGCGCTGCGCTTCGTCAAAGATCGCCACGTGCTCCGCAGGTGGTTCGTCATCGTGCAGGCCATCGTCACGAAAATGGTGGATGGCCTGAACGAACTGCTTGACTGCACTGCGTGCTTCGCCAATGCGTTCGCGCTTCCCTTGCTCCAGGGCCCGGCGTACCTTGTCGCGCGCCAGCGCTTCGATCAGCACCTTTACCAACGGACCATTGCCCGAGAGAAAGACGCTGTACAGCGCATCATCCTGGTCGGTATGGCGATTGGCGATGTCCAGTCCGACCAGGGTCTTGCCGGCGCCGGGTACGCCGGTGACAAGACAGATCACCTTGCGGCTCCGCGCACGGGCATCCTCGATGATTTGGCTGACGCGGTTGGCGGTAAGCGCCAGATTCTGCGCGCCAGCATCGCTGCGCGAGATGTTCTCCACCGCGTGGCCGGCGTAAAGCGCTGTCGCGGCTTCGATAATCGTAGGGGTGGGCAGGTAGCGTCCGGATTGCCAGTGCTGCCAATCGATCCGGGATTCGCGGAAGAAATCAAGCACCGCGCGTATTGTCTGATCAAGCGTACTTCGATTGGCGCGGAGCGGCTGCAGCAGCTTGTCCTGGTGCACGGTCAGCGTTGGCGCATCATGCGCGGCTGGCGCTTCGGTTGCGATCAGAACGGGGGCGACCGCCAATGTGTGCGAGGGCTCGTGAAAGTTTTTCAGGTCCAGCGCGTAATCCCAGACTTGATCGATCGCAGCGACGCTGTACCTGTGCTCGCCGATCTTGAATTCCAGCACGAAGACGACATGGTCCAGGATCAGCACGGCATCGATTCGCTTGCCGAGACGAGGGATTGCGTACTCCAGATACAATGCGCCTCGGCCGGAAAATTCCGCGAGCAGAGGCTTCAGCAGTTCGACCTCCTGCAGCCAGGCCAGTTTCTGCGCCTCCTCCACTGGAAAGTCCGAGTGCTCCGTGAGCTGCCCAAGCACCGCGTGCACGTCCTCGCCGAGAAACGCCGTGACCGGTGCTGCGTAGGCCCAGCGTCTCCAGCGAGTCGGCGACACGTGCAGTTCCTCTGCTGTCCTGGACTGCACCAGGTTAGCGTGGGACATGTGCTTGAGGGAACCCGACAAGACGGGTAAGTGAGGTGACTTCAAAGAAGCAACCAATCCCATCTGTTTCCGCCACCGGGCCCGACGTCTCCCATCGCACCTCACGCCGCGGCAGTGCTGACCCGGGAAATGGTGCCAGGGACAATTTCTGGCGACGGAGCGCAGCCCGGGTCGCCAGCCTGCCGGCTGCAAATTGTCCCTGGCACCATTTTGAGAAGCCCTGCGCGTATGCGCCGCCTTGATCAGTCCACTCGGCGCCAATTCCAGGGTGGGATTGAAGGAGGTCACTGTTCTGATGATCGGATTTGCCCCGATCTTCGAGCGTGCCTCAGCGCTCGTGCCTCCTCCAGGCGCATCGTTCAGCGCTGAAGGACCCCTTCAATGAGTCGATCGTCCGGAAGTTTCAATCTGATGTGGGTGCCATCGGCGGTGCCAACCAACCGTTGCGCCAGAAAGCCTCTCAGCGGGGCTGCTTTTTCTACCGTCGACGACCAGAAGTTTTCGACTTCGTAGTCGCCGCCAAGGACAAATGCCAGCTTCGGGAACAAGCGTTCGCCTGGGGCCAGTGGGCCGTGCACGACCTGCCAATCGTTGGCGTAGGTGTAACCCGATTCGTAATCGTAGTCGTCGAGAATCTGTTCGCACCATTGTTCTATGGATTCCGCGAATTCGCTGACTTCGCCAAGTTCGGGGTCGAACTTGCAGATAACGCCATCGCGAATGGCGTACTGCCCTGCGAAAACATCCTGAGCGAAGAACAGCAAATTGTCAGTCAGTGCGCCGTAGTGCTTGCGCCAACCATCGCCGCTATTCCAGCTGGCGATGTTGAACGGCCCCTCGCCGAATCCGAACACTTGCAGCGCGCTCTTGAATGAGAAGAAGCCGTTCCTCCGGCTCAGCAGCGGCCACAGACAACTCGCAGATGCTTCTCCCAATGCAGCAACAAGAGCATCCAGTCGCGGTTGGTCCACTGGAAACGGGCTTGCGCTTATTGCGGCGAGTTTGGTAATCGACTTCATCTCTTGCTCTCCGACGACAGGTTTTCAGGTTGAATTGCGCCACCAGAGCCCCATTGCTCACGACAACACTGTTGCCATCCGCTCGACGCCGGTGGATGATCGTTCGATGCATCCAGACGACAAGGCCCGGAGCCCGAACATGAGCATCAGCGGCTTCCCAATCTCAATATTTCCGCGGCCGATGCATTCTTCCCGTAAGCCACCGTGGAAACCTGGCCAGCCTCGAGCGCGCTCGCCAGGGAAACCGGGTTTTCCAGAACAGGCAACCACCGCCCGAGCTCGGAATCCAGGCACTGCTCCATCGATTGCACGATCTCGGCTACATCGCTCGAGGGCCAAAGTGCCCACCAGCGGTCGAGTTGCTGAGCCACGGGGCGCAGTCGAAATTGTGCGCAGCAGGCCCTGGCTCCAAACGGTTTATCTGAAGTCTGGAACGTGGTGTGCAGGCACTGCCACCCGCACGCGATATCGAAGGTGATTCTCTTTCTTTTTCCGATCACCGAGCGGTCGCGCCAAAAAATCACACCACAGAATCCAGACTGTTCACCACTCGCCGCTGGTTTGAACGAGAACTGCCGCCGCGAAGTCATCCCCCAACGCAACGCCAAGTGCTTCTGCAGCGCGGTTTCGACCATCAAAACAGGATCGCTACGTACTTCGATCATTTGCTGGCCTTGAACCGCTGGCAAAATTTGAGAACTCGATGGATTGCGATGCGCTTGGCCTGAATCCCGAACGCAGTGGATGACGGCCGCTGGACGCGAGCTCAATGGCTTGATCTGACTTCATGACCACGCCCGGGAAAAATCCAGCACATCCACTTGCCCCTGCTCGATCGCGTCCAGCAATGCCTCAACGCCCTCGCACTCGGCGAAACGGCACTCGCGTTCCGTCAGCGGATAGATTTCTACGAAAAGTATCGGCAGGTCGGCGTCCAGCAATGCAAAACGGTCGTCAAAGTATCCAGGCGAGCTGGACAGGAAACCAACAAATTTCCCGCCGACATGCTCCAGGAAGGGAGGCAGGGGCCAAACCAGTTCATCCCGTTGCAGGGGTATAGCGCGATCCACCAGGATTGCTGCGGTTGCCAAAAGCATTGCAGCGACTTCGTTCGAGTCGAATTCAGGTAGACAGGTTGCAACCAGTTCCTGACGAATGCGTCTGCCTGATCCACGCTGGACAAAAGCCCACGCGGACAAACCGAGTGTCACGTACGAGGTGATGCCGTCCATCGGGGTATTGATAAATCTCATGGCCGAAATTTTTGGGTCGGGCATTGACCAAGTGCCGTCTGGCTGACCGCAAATTGATGCGATGTGCATTGAAACCCGTCTATTCAATGCTTGCGGATTCAGTTTTCGTTGGTTCGATGGCATCCATTCCCCCGCGATGAAAGTCACCTGGCCATTGTACGCGCGACCATCCGCCCTTGGGCACGCTCACTCTCGATCATTCAGCACGATCGATGAACGCGCCGTCGATGGGCACTACGACCGCGTTTGCACACAAGCAGGCCATTGAGTCGAAACCGGCTCCGCACCATGGCGGCCGATTTGGCCTTGCAGGACTTGCGTCGCATTGCAGGCACCGACGCTCCGTTGCGATCAGACTCTTCGCGTCAGTTCCACCAAAGCCGAGGGCATCAGCCGCAGCCGGGACATCGCCTTCTCAAGGTCCGATGCCAGCTTGTCAGCAGCGATAACCGGGCACTTTCGACGTTTGTCAGGAAACACACCCACCAACACATTCTCGCTCACCAGGTTGGGGACAGATTTTTCCAGCCACTGCTGCAGTGTCCTTGACACTGCCTGAAAGCCGCCTTCAGCTTCATCGCTTTCGATGGCATCGTGCGCGAGCGACTCACTGGGCCAGACCGGCAACAGTTCCTCGCCGTCCTCTGAATCCAGCGTCAAAACGTAATCCTGCGATTCGAGGATCCATAGTGTTTCGGTCTCGGCCACCAACTCAATGAAGGCGATGTACCGCGTCGTCGCATCGGCGCTTTTCGCGCGCTGGATACTCAGTTCCTGCTTGTTGGTCAGCATCTGATTGGCATCTTCTCTCTTTGTGTGCGGGTCTGATTCCCGCCAGCATTTTTTCGATACGCTTTTAGGTGGTACAGGCTGTGTACGGCACGGTTTTGCTGGGAAGACTCGGCTGCTTCAGCACCACCATTCAAGTGTTGGCAACATCGCGCGATCCATGGCTTGCAGATACAGCCAGCGAAATCATCTAGCAGCATGCGAACGTGCCGCGCTGCCATGATGCCAGGTGCCAACACAGGACTCCGCGCTCCTTGCCAGCTTCTCGAGGAAAACGTTTCAATCCAAATCATGCGGCGACTTCAGGTCGACACCCAATCGATCCAGAAGTGGCCCTGCGCCGCGCTCGACCTCAGTTGAGAACAGTTGAACAAAAGCCGAGTACGAACCGGCAACCTGAGTGGTGTGTTCCAGTTCAGGCGCCACGGCAAAAACCACCGTCCCAGCCCGGGAAATCGCGTAGTAAGCGTAGTCCCCCACCGCAGAAATGGCGATGGGAAGGTGGTCCCTCCAGAACGAGCGGATTTCCGACAGAAGTTCGGGATCATCAAGACCGGCGGCTTCCGAAATCTGTCGCTGCAGGAAATCCCATCCCTCGCCATCCGCCTGAGCGTAGTCATCCAGGCCGAGGAGCCAAACCGCTCCGCCACCCGATTCGCAGGACGCGACCTGCCGCACAAACTGTTGATGAAGCTCGTCAAACCATGGCACCGTTGCGGGCAGCGCGTTCGGGATGGAATCATTTGACCGCACCGACCAGCCCGCTTTTTTCAATCGCTCGATGAACTCGACGACACACTCTGTTCGCATTTCATCGCCTTGACAAACTGTTGTTGAAATGGATTTGTTGCAGTACGACAGAATACATCGTTGATGTACAAGACATCAGAGGTCAGCGTCACCGAGCTTCGTCATCAAGTCGAGCGCCCAAGAAACAGTAGCCCGCACTCTGGGAAGCGATGCGTTCGAACATACAGGAAGTGCCGCGCGCTCCTGCAGGTCGGCACAAGCAGCGCCGCCGTGGTGCCGACAGTCGACACTGCGCCATCGCTTAAATACGAGGCAAAGACAGTGGGCTCTGCGCTACGCGCTTGATCCGACCTGCGCCAGTGCGGCGCATTGCCCTGCGGTCATTGCGCCGCATTTGCTGGCTGCCGAGTCGCCATCATGCCGATGGTGAATGCGTCCCTGGCACTATTTTGGCGCGAAGCTGCGATGGATGGACTGAGCTGCACCGACAGGCAAAGGAAGCAGTGGCGCCAAGCGCTGGCAACCCGGTCGCCGGAGGCGCGACTGAAAATGGTGCCAGGGACAATTTTTGTCGATGGAGCGCCGTTCAGCACAGCCCGTGTCGCCAGCCTGCCGGCTGCAAATTGTCCCTGGCACCATTTCGCGGTCTGTGCGGCGCGTCCGATGATCCCTGGCCCGACACGCGCGTGCAGGAAAATGGGGCGTCGAGCGGCGATCCTCGAGCATCCCGTTGCGCGCCAGCGCGGCGGTCCTTTCAGGAGAACCGGGGGCGCGCTGCGCCATACTACGCCCGCACCCGCACTGTGCGGTGGCGAGGCGATCCAATGACAAAGATTCTGCAATCGGCAGCGACGCGGGCGATGCGTTATCTCGATGACATCGGCGAACGCGCGGTGGCGCCTGCGGCGGAAGCAGTGGCGGCGCTGGTGGCATTCGATGAGGCGATGCCGGTTCAGGGCGCGGATGCCGGAGAGACACTGGACTTGCTGGATCGGATTGGCTCACCGGCGACGATGGCGATGGCAGGGCCACGCTATTTTGGGTTTGTCATCGGCGGCGCATTGCCGGCGACTCTGGCGGCGAACTGGCTGGCCGGGGCCTGGGATCAGAACTGCGCGTTCGATCATGTCACGCCTTCGACTTCGCGACTGGAGTCGGTGGCGCTGCGCTGGATGCTGGATCTGCTCGGTCTGCCTGCGGGCAGTGCCGGCGCGTTCGTCACCGGCGCGACCGTGGCCAATTTCACCGCATTGGCGGCGGCGCGCCATGCGGTGCTGAAACAGGTGGGTTGGAATGTCGAGGCCGATGGTCTGTTCGGCGCGCCGCCGATCACGGTGATTGTCGGCAATGAGGTGCATGCCAGCGTGATCAAGGCGCTGGGCATGCTCGGCCTGGGTCGAACCCGGCTGACACGGGTGCCGGTCGACGGCCAAGGACGCATCCGTGCTGATGCGTTACCCCCAGCGCAGGGCCCGACCATCGTGTGCACGCAGATCGGCAACGTCAACACCGGCGCCTTCGATCCGCTCGCCGATATCGTTGATCACTACCAGGGCAGTGGCGCCTGGATTCACGTCGATGGTGCCTTTGGTTTGTGGGCTGCGGCTTCGCCCAGACTGAGTGCGCTGGTGACGGGATTGGCGGGCGCCGATTCCTGGGCCACCGACGCCCACAAGTGGCTGAACGTGCCCTATGACAGTGGTGTCGCCTTCGTGCGCGATGCCCATGCCCTGCGCGCGGCAATGGCGATCAGCGCGGATTATCTGCCCCTCGACAATGATCGCCGCAATCCCTGCGAGTACACGCCGGAACTGTCGCGGCGTGCGCGTGGCGTCGAAGTGTGGGCGGCCTTGCGCAATCTCGGACGAGCAGGGCTTGCTGAACTGATCGAGCGCAACTGTCGCCAGGCGCGCCGGTTTGCCGAGGCGCTGCATGGCGCTGGCCATGCCGTGCTCAATGAAGTGGTGCTCAATCAGGTACTGGTGAGCTTTGGCGACGCCGATACCAATCAGCGCGTGATGACGGCCTTGCAGGCCGAGGGCAGCTGCTGGTGTGCCGGTACCGTGTGGCAGGGACAATCCGCCATGCGGATCAGCGTCTCCTCTTGGGCGACCACGGATGCCGATGTCGAGATTGCCATCGCGGCCATACTGAAGACGGCGCGCGCAGAACGCAGGTAACCCACACGCTTGCGCATCGATCATGCTGCCGGAGATCACCCAGGCCGTTGCCAGGCTTGCACGAACCCGGCAGCGATCCGTCATCGGACCAGTTCAAGCCGCTTGATCTGGATCAACGCGCGGCAACGCCCGACGACGCACACTGATCGGCACCCTTGCAGGCGTGCCCATGCTGCCCATTGCCCACGATCGTCATCTGCTCGATGCCTGCTTCCTTGGGCCCTACGCCGAAAATGACGCCATGCTGGAAAAACTGGTCGTGGAGTTTCTCCGCGACCACGTCTATTGGCGGCGCAATTTTCATCCCGAAGATCCACCGGCCATTTCGACACGTGCCGCCCTGCATCCCGACTACCAGGAGTTCGAGTCACGGATGCGCCGCGAACTGCACCAGCTCTCGGCCGCACTGAAACGCTCGGTGCCCTTCCACAGCCCGCGCTATCTCGGACATATGGTGTCGGACCTGCTCTTGCCGGGATTGGCGGCACAGATGCTCGCCCTGCCCTACAACCCGAACAATGTCAGCGAAGATGCGGCACCTGTCACGGTCGACATGGAGGTCCAGGTCGGGCTGCAATTGGCACGCATGGTGGGTTATCAGGATGATCCTGCGCAGCCCGGATGCGCGTTCGGGCACCTGACGTCGGGCGGCACGCTGGCGAACTACCAGGCCTTGCGCCTGGCACTGTCCCTGAAGGCCTTTGCGCCTGCCTTGCGCGCGGCACGCCCTCCCGATATCGAATTGCCCGATGACGATCGAATCGGCTTCAACCTTGCGCCCGCGGAATGCATCGCCCTGCTGCTGCGCTGGCAGCAGTGGCTGACGGCGCAGTCAGCGCCGGATCGTTCCAGATGGCAGGACCGCCTGGACGCGCAAAGGATCGAGCATCGCGGCCTCGTCGATTTTTTCGCCCAGCACCCCGACATCAGCCCGCCCAAGGTACTGGCGCCGATTACCGCGCACTACTCGTGGAGCAAGGGCCTCAAGCTGCTTGGTCTGGGCCGCCAGCAACTCGAGCTGGTCGAGCAGAAGAACATGCGGCTCGATGTCGAACGACTGGAAGAGCGGCTCGAAGCCCTGCGACGGGCACAACAGCCGGTCCTGATGGCGGTTGCGGTACTGGGCACCACCGAGTACGGCAGCATTGATCCGCTTCAGGATCTGATCACCGCACGCAACAGGTTCGCGCAACGTGGGCTGGGATTCAGTGTCCACGTCGACGCCGCCTGGGGTGGCTATCTTGCCACTGTCTTTCGCGCCGAGAACGGACAGTTGCGCACGTTCGATGAAGTGCGCGCCGAGTTTGAAAATTTTCCGGCGCCGCATGTCCATGCTGCCTTTTCGGCCTTGGCGGACAGCGACTCGATCACCATCGATCCGCACAAGATGGGCTATCTGCCGTACGGGTCCGGAGCATTTGTCTGTCGTGACCACCGTGCAATGGCCTTGCTGGCCGAGCGCGCCGACTACGTGTTCCATGAGCCGGTCGCCGAGAACTACCTCAGGCGATATCGCTCACTGGGCCAGTTTATCCCCGAGGGCTCCAAGTCGGGTGCCGCGGCGGCGGCGGTCTATGTCACCCACAAGGTGCTGCCACTGGATCATCGGAATTTTGGCCGATTGGCGCGACAGACCCTGCTCTCGGCCGAACAATTCCACACGCGCGCCTTGTGCTTCGCGCGCGAAGTGGCCGACGTCGTCACCGTGGTGATCCCGATTGAACCCGACAGCAATCTGGTCTGCCTTGCCTTCAACCCGGTGGGAAATGCCTCGGTTGCAAGGATGAATGCCTTTGTTCGCCAGTTGCATGAGGAATTGCGCTGCGACCCGCGGCAACCGCTGCAACTCAAGGAGTTTTTCGGGTCAAGCACAACCCTGCGCCCGGAAATAGTCGGAACCGACGAAACCACAAGACTGCTGACAAGCCTGCGACTCGATCCGGCAAGCCTGATCGCGGGTGAAGTCAATTCGGACCGACTGACCATTCTTCGTCACACCCTGATGAATCCCTTCCTGACCGATCACGAGAATGGCATCAGCTACATCGGACTCTATTTCGAATTCCTTGCACGGCGCCTGCGGGCCTTGACTGCGGCGGCAAAATGACAGGTATCCGTGCTGCCCACGAGGCGAATGAACCTTGCGCAATCGTCCACAGCGCGCAGCAGGCCGCTTCCAATCGGGCGTTCGTGCAGCATGCATTATCGTTGATGAAGAAGGAATCGGCGCGTTCGGCAGACACCCATCTGCTGCGCCTCGATGTCCCTGCGTTTCATGGAATCGAAATATATTTCAAGGATGAGGCAGCCCATCCGACCGGCAGCCTGAAGCATCGCCTGGCCCGTTCGCTGTACCTGTACGCCCTGTGCAATGGCCGGCTCGACTCAGGCCAGACTGTGGTTGACGCGTCGTCCGGAAGCACCGCAATTTCCGAGGCATGGTTCGCGCGCATGCTCGGGCTTCCGTTCATCGCGGTCATGCCGGCGGCAACCGCACCCAGGAAGATTGCGGCTGTGCGTGCGCTGGGTGGCAGCTGCGATCTGGTGGACGAGCCCGCAGCCGTCCATGCGCGCGCCGCTTGGCACGCCGAACGCGGTGCCTGTCATCTCGACCAGTTTGGCCTGGCCGAACGCGCGACCGACTGGCGCGGCAACAACAATATCGCGGAGTCGATCATCGGCCAGATGCGATTGGAAGCGCACCCCGAACCGGCCTGGCTGGTCTGCGGTGCCGGCACCGGTGGCACTTCGGCGACCCTGGGTCGCTATCTGCGCTATCGAGGATTGAACACGCGACTGTGCGTGGCCGAGCCCAGCGGTGGCGCATTTGCGGAGGGCTGGAAATCACGCGACCGGCACGTTCACGCCACGGGTAAGACATTGATCGAAGGTATCGGTCGCAGCACCGTCGAGCCCGGATTCGTCTTCGACGTTGTGGATGCCGTGGTCGAAGTCCCGGACGCTGCGTCCATCGCCGCGGCCTGCCAACTGGTCGACCTGCTCGGGAGACGCTACGGCGGATCCTCGGGCTGCAACCTCGTGGCCTGCTTGCACCTCGCCGCGCAGATGCTGGCACGCGGCGAACAGGGCAGTATCGTCAGCCTGCTCTGCGACCGTGGCGAACGCTACGATGACACCCTGTTCTGCAATTCCTGGCGAGCCCAGCGCGATATCGCGATCAGGCCCTGGCAGGAGGCATTGCAGAGCGCGCTGAGCGAGGGCCGCGGGCTGATGCTTGCGACCTGAGCGCGCACTGGCCTTGCAGACGGGGAAGTCCATCGTGAAAAGCAGACGCGATGCCTGGCCGGCGCGTTCGCCCGCTGCTGAGCTCTGGTCGCAAACGCCGCTGTTGCCTGCAACCGCCTGGTGGACTGGCGGCACAACGCCATCACGGCGTTGCCGATCCCTCATCGACAAACAGTTCCGAGTAGCGCTCCAGTACCGAGTCCAGGCGCTGCTTCGGCTGCAGATTGTTCGGGTCGGCGTCCAGGGCATGGCTGGCGCCTATCAACGCTGCGAGCAGGGGATGCAAGGCGGCATCGGGTTCTGGCGCGAGCTTGCACTCGGCGAAAATGGTGTCAACGGCAGCGCGAATATCCTTGGCGACTGTACGCACCTGTTCGGCGTCTATCGCCTGCGGGGGCTGGGCCGCCAGTGCTTCGGATGCGGCCCGGACACGCGCCATGCCGAGGCGCAAGGGCTGATCCGACTGCCAGCGATCGGCCGCAGCCGGCGTCGCGCTGTGCGCGTGCTGCGACGCGGTGGCATGATGGTCGTGCGCGTGGTCGGGGCCGGTCTGGGCGCTGGCGCCGGTACTGGCTGCGCAATAAATCAGCGGGATGATCAGGAGCATTTTCATACAGATAGTTCCCTGGAGCGCGTCTGTCTTGAAGAACGAGCGGGTGAACAGATTCTAGGGTCTACCGAGCGCCAGCAAACTGACCAGGGTCAAGCCAAATCATCGCGCCATTCACCCGCCACTGTTCAAGCCGATGAGCCGGGCGTGCAACATCCCATGCTGGCGGGAAAACAGGCCACGGCCGAATGCCCCGCGCTTGACCGGAATCAAGGTCAATTCAGTCGCGCCCGTTAGGCTGGCCCGACAAATCGTCGCGAATCGCTCGACGATCGTTGGCAGGGTACACAATGAATCCTGAAGCTTCGGCCCCGCTCCCGCGCGACCGTCGGCATCCCGGTCCTGACCGGATACGCACGCCAGCATCAGCGCCAGCCCGGTGACGCACCATGATCTGCGTTCATTTCTGGAACAGTTGCAGGGCGACGGCCAACTGCTTCAAGTGACTGCGCCGGTCGACCCGGACCTGGAGTCCACAGCACTGTGTGCGCGGGCACTGCGCGCGCAGGGTCCGGCCCTGCTCATGCAAGCGCCCCTGGGCTCGGATCACGCCTTGCTCGGCAATCTGTTCGGACAACGGGCGCGCATCGAAGCCGCGCTATCCGGGCGACCACTGGCGTCCCTGCGCGAACTCGGCGCCTTGCTTGCGGCGATCAAGGAGCCACGCTGGCCATCAAGCCTGCGTCAGGCCCTGTCGATGTGGC
Source organism: Pseudomonadota bacterium (assembly GCA_022843465.1). GTDB lineage: Bacteria > Pseudomonadota > Gammaproteobacteria > Xanthomonadales > Ahniellaceae > 0-14-3-00-62-12. Next base: position 118,845 of record JALHNO010000007.1, read on the forward strand.
CCGAGTTGGCGCAGCTGGCCCACGTAGCGCCGCGCATGACCAGCGACGCCGCCTTCCTGGCGGAAACGCGACAGGGAGATGAGGTCGACCTGTCCGTCCTGCCGATCCAGCGCTGCTGGCCAGAGGACGTCGCCAAACTGATCACCTTCGGCATGGTGATCACCCGCGGGCCACACAAACCGCGACAGAATGTCGCCATCTACCGGATGCAGGTGATTGGCCGAAATCGCGTGATCATGCGATGGCTGCCGCATCGCGGCGGCGCACTCGATCATGCCGACTGGCAAGCGCTGCACCCGCAACAGGGATTTCCGGTTCTGGTCGCCATCGGTGCCGATCCGGCGACCATGCTGGCGGCCGTCGCGCCGGTACCGGACACTCTGTCCGAGTATGAATTCGCCGGTCTGCTGCGCGGCCAACGGACACGCCTCTGGCACAGTGTGCGCACTGGACTGGATGCACCCGCGGGCGCCGAGATCGTGATGGAGGGCGTAGTGCATCCCGGCGACACCGCCATCGAAGGACCCTTCGGAGACCATACCGGCTACTACAATGCCGCCGCACATTTTCCGGTCCTGACGATCGAACGCATGCACTTGCGTCGCGCTGCGATCTACCATGGCAGCTATATGGGGCGCGCGCCGTTTGACGAGCCATCACAGCTCGCAATGGCACTGAACGAAGTCTTCGTCCCTATCCTGCAAAAGGTATTCCCGGAAATCGTGGATTTTTTCCTTCCGCCGGAGGCTTGCTCCTATCGCATCGCCGTTCTGTCCATCCGCAAACAATACGCCGGGCACGCGCGCAGAATGATGATGGGCGTCTGGTCCTACCTTCGACAATTCACCTATACCAAGTTCGTGATCGTGGTTGATGAAGACATCGATGTGCGTGACTGGGCACAGGTGATCTGGGCACTTTCTACCCGCGTCGATCCTGCGCGGGACACCATGCTGGTGGAAAACACACCGATCGACTATCTGGACTTCGCCAGCCCGCAACCAGGCATTGGCTCCAAGCTCGGCATTGATGCCACGCACAAGTGGCCAGGCGAGACAACACGCGCCTGGAGCCGGCAGATTCAACCAGATGTGGCAGTCGAGAAGCGCGTAGACGTGCTCTGGTCCCAGATCATGCAATGCCCAACGGCACACGCCGATGCCCACAACGGCAAGTCGCCAGCCAGCTGATCTGGGTCAAGGCTGATGATCGGCGAATGACCGAGGATTGCCGTTGATCGCTGCGGGAGTCCGACATGCAACTGGTTTGTCCGGCCGGCAATCTGCCGGCATTGATGGCGGCCGTCGATGCCGGCGCCGATGCGGTCTACGCCGGATTTCGCGATCAGACCAATGCGCGCGCCTTTCCGGGACTGAATTTCGATGACGCGGAACTTGCCAAGGGCATTCGTTACGCACACGATCGCGGAAGCAAGCTGTATCTGGCGCTGAACACCTACCCGGACAGTGCCCGCCTTGGGCAATGGTTTGCTGCGATCGACAAGGCCGCCGCACTCGGCTGTGACGCCATCATCGCGGCGGAAATGGCGGTTCTGGATTATGCCGCGCGCAGCCACCCCGATCTGCCACGACATCTGTCAGTCCAGGGTTCCGCCACAACCGCGCCGGCGCTGCGCTACGCGCACGATCGCTTTGGGATCAGTCGCGCGGTACTGCCGCGTGTGCTGTCGCTGCAGCAGGTCGAGCGGCTTTGCCAGAAATCTCCGGTGCCACTGGAAGTGTTCGCCTTCGGAAGTCTGTGCATCATGGTCGAGGGCCGCTGCCAGCTCTCCAGTTATGTCACCGGCGCCTCGCCCAATCGCCACGGCGTATGCTCGCCGGCCAGATTCGTGCGTTGGCACGAACACGCGGATGGTTCCCGCTCGGCAAGACTCAACGGTGTGTTGATCGACCGCTTCCAGGAATCCGAACCCGCCGCCTACCCAACCGTGTGCAAGGGGCGCTTCGAAGTCGCCGGCGAAGTCTTCCACGCACTCGAGGAACCCACCAGCTTGAATACGCTGTCCTTGCTGCCGCAGCTACTGAAGGCCGGCGTGGTGGCGCTGAAGATCGAGGGCCGTCAACGTGGCGTCGCCTATGTGAAATCGGTGACGCGCATCTGGCGCAGGGCGATTGATCAGCTCGTCAGAAATCCAGCCGAATGGCAAATTCCACCCGCGTGGCAGGACACCCTCAGCGAACTTGCCGAGGGTCATCAAACCACGCTTGGACCCTACCACCGCGCCTGGCATTGACAGAGGGCGCTCCGTTGGATCAGAGGAAACCACACATGCGCCTGAGTCTGGGTCCCTTGCAATACTTCTGGCCAAAGCCGCGCGTCCTCGACTTCTACCGCGCGGCCACGCAATGGCCACTGGATATCATCTATCTGGGTGAAACCGTGTGCAGCAAGCGACGCGAGCTCGGCACCCGCGACTGGATTGCGCTGGCCGAACAGATGGCGGAGAGTGGCAAGCAGATCGTGCTGTCATCGCTCACCCTGATCGAGTCCGAATCCGAGTTGAGCGGGCTGAATCGACTGGTGCAACACGGTGGCTTCTGGGTCGAGGCCAACGACTTGTCAGCGGTACAACTGTGTCGCGAGCAGGGCCTGCCCTTCGTCGCTGGCCCTGGACTCAACGTCTACAACCACCAGGCTTTGGCGCTCCTGGTGGAAGACGGACTGCGGCGATGGGTACCGGGCGTTGAACAGGGCCGACAGCTCGTCGCTGAGCTCTGCGGTGCCTATTTTTCAGAGGCTGCCACTCTGCCCGAGATCGAGGTGATTGCCTGGGGGCGTCTGCCGCTGGCCTATTCCGCGCGCTGTTTCACCGCGCGCGCACTCGACATCGCCAAGGACCAATGCAAGTTCCGCTGTATCGACTACCCCGAAGGCATGGCGCTGACCACCCGAGAGGGCCAGCCGTTCCTGCGCATCAATGGCATCCAGATCCAGGGTGAGGAAATCACTGACCTGGGACCGGAGTTGGGCGAACTGCGTGAGCTCGGCGTGGATATTCTGCGCCTGTACCCGCAGGCGGAGGGCATGCCCGAAGTTGTGCAACGCTTCGACAGCGCGCGCGGCACCCTGCTCGCTCCGGCGCGTGCCGGCGGTCGCAACGGCTACTGGCATGGTGAAGCCGGCATGCGCGTCGGCCAGACTGAGCCCACCGTCATCTGATCAGTTGCCCGATGCCGTTCCGGGATCAGCGCGATGCGCGGCGCGCGCGGCACGCAGCAGGTCTGCGCCGCGATGGAGCACAATGCGCAAGCCCAGCGGGATCGACTCCCAGGGCAGCCGATCGAGCAGATTGCGCGCGGCAAGGCCGAGTTCGGTGTCGCCGGTAAGTGTCAGCCGACGCTGGAAGAACAAGGTGTCGGCGTCCTCCAGTCGACCGGCGAGCAGGAGCAGATCAGTGGCCGAGCCGCAGACACTGGCCTCGGCAGGGCCATCATCAGCCCTCAACACGCCCTCACGCAGTTCAATGGTCCAGCGCAGCCCCAGATCCACCACCTCGATGCCCAAGCGGCGCCCGGCCATGAAGTCGAGTGCGCCTTCGGCCAATGGTGACTTGAGCGTCTGCGCCATGACGGCTTGCAGAACCCGGTGCTGCAAGGCTTCGGGAATCCGGCGCACCAGCGGCCGAAGTCTCTTGGGCGATGGCAGCCATGCCAGCAGGTGCTGCATCGACTTCGGCGAAAGACTTCGAACAGAGGACATGACCGGGATCATGGCGACTTTGCCGCCAGCGGCACCATGATCTGGATCAAGCCTTCGCTGATGCTGGCGGTGCGATTGTCTGAGCGCAAGGTTCATCAACTGCACCGCAATCGATGGCGACAGGCTCAGGCGCCTGGCCAGCGCCACCGCCCGGGCACGCACGCGGCGCTCGCGTTCGCTGTCACGTGAAGGCAGTGCCAACCGCACCTTGATGTCACCGGCACGCTGCGTCAGGCGTGCCCGGCCCGCCATCAGCACGATCAGGGCATCATCGACAGCGTCGATCAGGGCACGCAGTGCGGACAGATCCAGCGCATGCGCGTTGTCACTCATCGAGATCGGCTGCGCTGGCCGCCAGTGCACGCGCAGCGGGGAGCACATCGCGCGCGTACACGACCTGGGTCTGCAACGGATCGGGATCGGCATGCCTGCGCTTCCTGACCCCGGACGCTGACAGGATCAAGTGGACATCTGCCACCACGCCCGCCCTCGCCAGACAGGCGGCCACGCAGGCCAGCACACATCCGTCCAGGGCCAGGATCGGGCGACCGCTGCGTGCGGTGCCCAGCAAGCCAGGTACCCCGCCGCCGACACCGGCAATGCAGGACATCTCGGCAACGGCTTCGCGATCCAGCTGCAAGGCCAACCGATTGGCCATCTGGGCCGCGCTTGAGCAGCCCGAACAGGAGTAGACCAGGGGCAGTCGGGCAGCCATCAGCGCCTCCGCTGCCCTGCGGCCAAACCGGATCGCGGGCGACACGGGCAAGGCTTCAGGAGATCGATCATTGTGCTCACTTGACTGTTCCCGGGATGACCGTGCCAATGCGACACGGCTGAGCTGACGAGGAACATCGATACTATGCAGGCCACCGCGTCAAGTAACTGACCCAGGTCAAATCCGGCCCGGACGGCTACCGGCATCATGGGATGCCTGCACGCTTGCCCAAGCGTCAACCCCTGAGCCGATGGATATCTCCTGCATGAACCTTGGCAGCTTCTCCGATCTACTGTCTGCGGCGCGTGCCCAGGCGGAACCACAGCGTCTGCTCCTGGTTTTTTCCGATGCCGAGTGTCCTGCGGATGCCACCGCTGAGGAGCGCGCCGCATTTGCGCGGGGAGAAGGCGGCGCACTGGCGCCAAGGGTCTGCGTCGACAAGCTGGCAGTGGAAATCGAAAGTTTTGAGAGCTTGCGCACCGAGGCTGCCCAGACCGGGGTCAACTGGCGCATCCTGTTCGTCGCGGCGCTTTCTGGTCGCGGCGGCCATGCACCCAACAGCGATGAAGCAGTACAACCCCTGCAGATGATGGTGGAGGCGATCAAGCAGGGTCGCGTCGCGCAGTTTCTGGCGGTTGACCGCAACGGAGCGCTGGTCGAGTTGCAGCGAAGCTGAGGCCGCTCGCAAGCTTCAATCAACGCCGTCAAAGAACTCGACGGCGCCAGTGGACAGGTTGTAGTCGGCGCCCAGGATTTTCAACCCGGCATTGAGCCGCTTTTCTTCAAGAATGCGCGAACCGTTGCGCAGGACATTGAGGGTGGCGCGCACATTGGTGCGGACAGCGGCTTGCATCAGGGCTTCGGGGTCGCCGGCCTTCGCATGTTCCAGCAAGGGCATCAGCGCCGGGCTGATGCGATCCACGATCGCATGCAAGCCCGGCGATGTGGCGTGCGGCGCCCGGCAATGGTCAAGCGTGGCGCGCACCGCGCCGCAATTGGAATGCCCCAGCACGACGACCAGACGCACCCCGAATTGCTCAACGGCAAATTCGATACTGCCAATTTGCGATGGCGCGGCAATATTGCCGGCAACCCGGATGACAAAGAGATCACCCAGCCCCTGGTCGAAGACGAACTCAGCCGGCGCGCGTGAATCAGAGCAGCCCAGAATCACGGCGAAGGGCGCCTGCGACAGCGCCTGCTCGGCACGGCGGGCATGACTGAGCAGGGCATCGAGACTCACCACGTGATCGACGAAGCGGCGGTTGCCCTCCTGCAATCGCTGCAGCGCCTCGGCCGCATCCAGTCGACGATCCACGGCTCAGCCACCTTTCCCCGTGGCTGCCATGATTTCCGGCAGGTCGGTGTGGCGCATGACCTCGGGATGCTGGCGACGCTCCATACGACGGATCGCGAAATGCATCCATACCAGCGCCGTGCTGACCAGCACGAACAACAGCATGAAGCAGCTCGTCCAGATTCCGACCAGATCATTCATCATGCCGAAGGCAATCGGCAGAATGAAGCCACCAAGGCCTCCGATCATCCCGACAACACCACCCACGGCGCCGACGTTTTCCGGGTAGTAGACCGGAATATGCTTGTACACCGCGGCCTTGCCAAGCGACATGAAAAATCCGAGCACGAAGACCAGTACCGTGAACGGCACCACGCCCATGGCCAGGGTGAACACCACAGGACCTTCGATGCCGGTCACGGTGTAGGTCGTGGTCGGATAGGAAAGCAGAAACGTGCACAGCGCCGATACGCTGAAGGTCCAGTACATGATCGTGCGGGCGCCGACGCGATCAGAAAGCCAGCCGCCGACCACACGAAAAAGGCTGGCGGGGATCGAGTACGCGGCCGCGATCAGACCTGCGGTTCCGATATCCAGCTGGTAGGCGCCGACCAGATAACGCGGCAGCCAGAGCGCCAGCGCAACAAACGCGCCGAACACGAAGAAGTAGTAAAGAGAGAAGCGCCAGACCTGCAGATTGCGCATCGGCTCGAGCTGCTTCAGAAAAGGCACCGGCCTGGTGCCGGCGGCGCGGCGCGCCACATGCTGCGGATCGTCACTGGTGACCAGATAGAAAACGATGGCGACCACGGCCAGGGCGATTGCCCAGTATTGCGCAACCGCGTGCCAGCCGTAGGCCACCATGATCATCGGCGCCAACAATTTGGTGACTGCGGCGCCGACATTGCCAGCGCCGAAAATGCCCAGTGCCGTGCCTTGCCTTTCTTTCGGGAACCACTTCGAAACATAGGCAACGCCGACCGAGAACGAACCACCGGCAAGCCCGACCAGCAAGGCCGCAAACAGATAGCCGTGATAGGTCGTCATGCTGGTCAGGAACCAGGTTGCTGCTGCGGCCGCCAGCATGACCAGGGTAAACACGATGCGTCCGCCGAACTGATCGGCCCAGATGCCCAGCGCCAGGCGCGACAGTGAACCGGTCAGGATCGGGGTCGCCACCAGCAGGCCGAACTGGGTGTCATTGAGTCCGAGGTCGCGCTTGATCTGGATGCCGATAATGGAAAATATGGTCCATACCGCGAAACACACGGTGAACGCGAATGTACTGCTCCACAGTGCGAATTGCTGCTGACCTGGAGTGGCATTGTTGGCATGCTGCATGAGGAGCTCACTTCTTCGAATTGCGAAGGGTGTACGAACGCACTAGTTTTCTTCCGGCAGATCATCAAGACCATGCACGGGATAGCGCTGGCGCAGGATCTGCAAGTATTGATGGATGGCGTTCTGGCGGACCTGGGCTTCGAGATAGCTGGCGATTTTTTCTGCCGACTGCTCGAATGACAGTGGCTGTCCGCGTTCAATTGCATCAACGCAGACCACATGATGTCCCCAGCGCGACTCGACTGTCAGGCCGGCGAATCCCGGTTTCAGCATCATGATCTGACGCTCGAATTCCGGCGTGGTCTGGCCGCGCTCAATCCAGCCCAGTTCGCCGCCCTGATCGCGCGACGGACAATCGGAGTGGCGCTGGGCAAACTCGGTGAAGCGCTCTGGATGCGCGCGCAATTCGGCGATCAGCCGATCGCCTTCCTGCAAGGCACGCTGCCGCGCAGCCGGATCGTCAGGGGCCGCCGCCAGCAGGATATGCCGGACCAGAATGCGGTCAGGCTGGCGCAATCGCGCACGATTGCTGTCGTAGTAGCGACGACAGGCAGCAAGATCGGGGATGGGCGTTGGCGCCTCCCGCTCAAGCAGGACGCGGATGCAGGCTTCCTCGATTGTCTCGGCACCGATCGGGGTGACTTCGCTGGCCAGCTGCAAACGCTCCACTTCGAGCCGCAGCAGTTCACGTACCACCAGGGCGCGCGCTGCTTCGCTGCGCGCGCGATGCGGGTCGTGGTCTCGATGGTGCTGCATTTCCCGAGCAACCTCGGCCTCGCTGATTTCGGTCTCTCCGACACGAAGCAGCACCGGGGCCGCGCCTGGCAAGGGCCTGCCGCTCACCGGATCGTGGGCGTGAGTACCCGCCTGCGCCGCGACCGGGCGAGTGCCTGCGCCATAGTCGACCACCAGTGGAATTGAGCGATTCATCAGCCTATCTCCGGGCGTAGTCAACGGCGCTCTGACGCTTGCGTACAACCTGATAGGGCCGACGCAGGTAGCCAAGCGGAATCGACCAGATGTGGACCAGCCGCGTGAATGGGAAAATCAGGAACAAGGTCAGCCCCAGGGTGACGTGCGCCTTGAAAATCCAGTGTGCGGTGAGCATGAATTCTGCAGCCCCGCCCCGGAACGTCACGATGTGCTGAGCCCACTCCCCGAGCATCACCATCTGGGCACCGTCCATATGGCCAGAGGAAACGAAGATCGAGGCCAGCCCGAGCAGCAACTGGGCGTAGAGCAGCACCAGGACCAGCAGGTCGCGACCACTGCCAGTCGCGCGCACGCGGGCGTTGAACATTCTGCGCAGCAATAGAATGGTCATGCCAACCAGGCACACGATACCGAACACGCCGCCCACCACCATCGCAAGCAGTTGCTTCTGCGACGAGGAAATGAAGTGCTCATAGACAAAGTGCGGGGTCAGCAAGCCAACGAAGTGACCGGCCAGAATGGCGATCACACCGACATGGAACCAGTTGCTGCCCAGCCGCATCCATTTTCCCGAGAGCATCTGACTGGAGCCGGCCCGCCAGGTGTAGGCGTCGTGATCAAAACGCATCCAGCTGCCAATGACGAACACGGACAGCGCAATGTAGGGATAGAACTGGAACAGGAAGGTATTGAGATGGTTCATGGCATCACCTTGGGTTCAACGCGCTGCACGCCGCTCGGCAGCCGAGTCGGTGCGGCACAGTCCTCCGCCGGGGCTTCGACGCCGAAACGAACGGCTTCTTCCTCCCAGACCTTGTCCATCGCCTCGGCGGTGTCGTCGCGGACTTCACCTGCGACGCGCCGGCGCATCAGGCTCAGATCGACATGGCCCTGCGCCAGTTCGGTCAGTATCTCGAACAGGAGTGCATACGGACTCTCGCGCTCCAGGGCACGCGCCGCCAACAACTCAAGAATGTGCTGAATGTGCTTGAGCCAATCGGCCACTTCTTCGGTGGGTCGATAGGCCAGATACTCAAGCACCAGCGGCAGATAGTCCGGAAGCTCCTTCTCGGCCAATTCCAGGCCGTGCTTGCGATAGGTTTCGACCAGATCGACCATGGCCTGACCACGGTCGCGTGATTCGCCATGGATGTGCTCGAACAGCAGCAGGCTCATCGAGCGACCGCGATCGAACAGGCCCAACCAGCGCTCCTGCGCGTCCAGTGGATCGAATGCGAACAGGCTGCGCGCAAATTCCGCGAGCTGCTGCTGCCTGTGCTTTGGCAATGACTCGTCCTGACAGGCATCGATCAGTTCGTCGGCGTGCTGCCAGAGCGTGTCGCGTGGATAGTCGAGCAGGACCCCGAGGAGCTTCAGGATTTTCATGCTTTCTCCCTCGTGACTGACTGCCGATTGGGTGGCACCTGATAGGTGGTTTGCGCGCGACCACCGAACAAGGCCTCAGCGGGCGAGGACGGCGCACAGCCGTTGCCGAATGTGAAGCCGCAGCCACCGCGCTCACCAAACGCGTCGTTCGCATATTCGCGATGCGCGCTCGGAATCACGAAGCGGTCCTCATAGTTGGCGATCGCCAGGTAGCGATACATCTCCTCGGCCTGCTTCACGGTAAGGCCGGCCTGGGCGAGCACCTCTATGTCCTCGACCCCATCGACATTCATCGCCCGACGCCAGGCACGCATCGCCAGCATGCGTTCCATGGCACGAATGACCGGGCCCTCATCGCCCGCGGTCAGCATATTGGCGAGATAGCGCACCGGAATGCGCAAGGACTTCACATCCGGAATTTCACCGTTCTTGCCGATGCGGCCCGCATCCGCAGCCGACTGCACCGGCGACAACGGCGGCACGTACCAGACCATCGGCAGGGTGCGATATTCCGGATGCAGCGGCAATGCCAGCTTCCAGTCGATCGCCATCTTGTACACCGGAGACGCCTTGGCGGCCTCCAGCCAGGAGTCATTGATGCCTTCGGCACGCGCCGCGGCGATCACAACGGGATCATGCGGATCCAGGAAAATATCCAGATGTGCCTGGTACAGGTCCTTTTCTGAAGCCACCGATGCCGCCGCCTCGATGCGGTCGGCGTCGTACAGCATCACACCCAGATAACGTATGCGCCCCACGCAGGTTTCGGAACACACCGTCGGCTCGCCCATCTCGATCCGCGGGTAGCAGAAGATGCACTTTTCGGACTTGCCGCTTTTCCAGTTGAAGTAGATCTTCTTGTATGGACAGGCCGATACACACATGCGCCAGCCACGACACTTGTCCTGGTCGATCAGTACAATGCCATCTTCCTCGCGCTTGTAGATTGCGCCACTCGGGCAGGCCGCTACACAGGCCGGATTCAGGCAGTGCTCGCATAGACGCGGGAGGTACATCATGAAGGTTTTTTCGAACGCACCGTAGATTTCGCGCTGGACGTTGTCGAAGTTCTTGTCCTTGCTGCGCTTGGCAAACTCGGTACCGAGAATTTCTTCCCAGTTGGGACCCCAGTGGATCTTCTGCATGCGCTGACCGGTGATCAGCGAACGTGGCCGCGCGGTCGGCTGATGCTGTCCTTCCGGAGCCTGGTGCAGATGCTGGTAGTCGAAGTCGAATGGCTCGTAGTAGTCATCGATCTGCGGCAGGTCGGGGTTGGCGAAGATCTTCGCCAGAATTCTCCAGCGGCCTCCGGCCTTGAGCTGCAAGCCACCGCCCTTGGTCCGGACCCAGCCACCGTTCCATTTCTGCTGGTTCTCCCATTCCTTGGGATAGCCGACGCCGGGTTTGGTTTCGACATTGTTGAACCACGCGTACTCGACTCCTTCGCGCGAGGTCCAGACGTTCTTGCAGGTAATCGAACAGGTGTGGCAACCGATGCACTTGTCGAGGTTGAGCACCATCGCGATCTGGGCGCGTACTTTCATCACACCACCTCCCTGGCATCCGCCACTACCGGCTCGCCGTCGTGCCACTCCACCTTGCTCATCTTGCGGACGATGACAAACTCGTCGCGATTGGTTCCGGTGGTACCGTAGTAATTGAAGCCATACGAGAACTGCGCGTAGCCACCGATCATGTGCGTGGGCTTCACCACAACGCGGGTGACCGAGTTGTGGATGCCGCCGCGGGTACCGGTAATTTCTGCGCCAGGCGTGTTGATGATGCGTTCCTGTGCGTGATACATCATCGCCATGCCGCTCATCACGCGCTGGCTGACCACGGCACGCGCCGCGATTGCGCCATTTACGTTGAACAGCTCGATCCAGTCGTTGTCCTCGATTCCGGCCGAGCGGGCGTCGTCTTCAGACAACCAGACGATCGGGCCGCCGCGCGACAGCGTCTGCATGATCAGGTTGTCGGAATAGGTACTGTGAATGCCCCATTTCTGATGCGGCGTAATCCAGTTCAGTACGATTTCCTTGTTGCCATTGGGCTTGGCGCCCAGCATCGGCTTGATGGTCTTGGTATTGACGGGTGGCCGATAGCCCATCAGTCCCTCACCAAAGGCAATCATCCATTCGTGATCCATATAGAACTGCTGGCGTCCGGTCAGCGTGCGCCAGGGAATCAACTCATGGACATTGGTGTAGCCGGCGTTGTAACTGACGTGCTCGTCCTCCAGCCCCGACCAGATCGGCGATGAAATGATCTTGCGCGGCTGCGCCTGCACGTCTCTGAATCGAATCGCCTCGTGTTCCTTGCCGACCGCCAGATGCGTGTGATCGCGGCCGGTGAAGCCGCCCAGCGATTCCCAGGCCTTGACGGCCACATGGCCATTTGTCTCGGGCGCCAGGTGCAGAATCACTTCGGCCGCGTCGATCGCGCTTTCGATCATCGGCCGACCCTGGCTGACGCCGGGATCGGTGACCCGGTGATTGAGCTCACCGAGGAATTTCACCTCATCCTGGGTATCCCAGCTCATGCCCTTGCCACCATTGCCGAGCCTGTCGAGCAATGGCCCCAGCGAAGTGAACTTCTTGTACAGATTGGGATAGTCACGCTCCACCACGACCATTGCCGGCATGGTCTTGCCGGGGATCGGTTCGCATTCGCCCTTTTTCCAGTCGGTAACGCCAAACGGCATCGATAGTTCGTTGGGCGTGTCGTGCAGTGTCGGCACCAGAACCATATCCCGCTCGACACCGAGCACGCCATGTGACAGCTCGCTGACGGTGCGCGCGATGCCCTTGAAAATATCCCAGTCGCTGCGTGCTTCCCACGCTGGATCCACCGCCTGCGACAGCGGATGGATGAACGGGTGCATGTCGGAAGTGTTGAGATCGTTCTTCTCGTACCAGGTCGCTGTTGGCAGCACGATGTCCGAGTAGAGCGCGGTCGTACACATGCGGAAGTCGAGCGTGACCAGCAGGTCCAGCTTGCCCTCGCCGGCCTGCTCGCGCCAACGCACATCCTGCGTCTTCGCTGCGCCGTCATCGCCCAGATCCTTGCCCTGCAGGCCATTGCGGGTGCCGAGCAGATGCTTGAGCATGTACTCGTGGCCCTTGCCGGAAGAACCGAGCAGGTTCGAGCGCCAGATGAACAGATTGCGTGGGAAATTTTCCGGCGATTCCGGATCGGCGTAAGCAAAGTCCAACGCACCGGATTTGAACTCCGCCACTGCATGCTTTACCGGATCGAGGCCGGCGGCTTCTGCCTTGCGCACAAAGTCCAGTGGATTGCAGTTCAACTGCGGCGCCGATGGCAGCCAGCCCATGCGCACCGCGCGCAGGTTGTAGTCGACCAGGGAGCCACTGTATTTCTTCGGATCCGCCAGCGGCGAGATGATTTCGCTGACGTCGAGTTTTTCGTAACGGTACTGACTCGAGTTGAAGTAGAAGAACGAGGTGCCATTCATCTGGCGCGGTGGACGACTCCAGTCCAGACCAAAGGCCAGTGGCGTCCATCCCGACTGCGGTCGCAGCTTTTCCTGACCCACGTAATGCGCCCAGCCGCCACCGGTCTGACCGACGCAACCGCACATGACCAGCATATTGATCAGGCCGCGGTAGTTCATGTCGTTGTGGTACCAGTGATTCATCGCAGCGCCGACGATGATCATGCTGCGGCCGCGTGTCTTGTCGGCCGTGCGGGCAAACTCGCGGGCGATCTCGATGACTTCGGCGCGTGGCACGCCGGTGATGCGCTCCTGCCAGGCTGGCGTCCCCGGCACGTCATCGTCGAAACTGCTGGCGACATGGCTGCCACCGAAGCCACGGTCCAATCCATATTGGGCCAGCAAAAGGTCGTATACGCTGGCGACCAGAGCTTCGCTGCCATCGGCGAGCTTGATGCGACGCGTCGGTAGATTCCGCTTGAGAATGTCCTCACGCGGACTCGCGGTCCAGCCCTCGTGCTCGACGCCGCCGAAGTACGGGAAGCAAACCGGCACGATGCTGTCATGGCCGTCGACCAGACTCAGGCGCAGGCGTGTGTCCGCCCCTTTGCTGTCACGTTCCTCGATATTCCAGCGTCCCTTCTCGCCCCAGCGGAATCCCACCGAGCCGTTGGGCACCACCAGATTGCCACTGATTTCGTCAAAGGCCAGGGTCTTCCATTCGGGATTGTTGGACTCACCCATGGCGCCGGCAAGATCGCTGGCGCGCAGGAATCGACCGGCGACAAAGCTGCCATCGTCGCGCCGGTCGAGCCGCACCAGCACCGGCATGTCCGAGTACTGCCGGCAGTAGTCCTGAAAATACTGCGATGGCCTGTCGAGGTGGAACTCGCGCAGGATCACATGGCCAAAGGCGAACGCCAGCGCCGCGTCGGTACCCTGCTTGGGATGCAGCCAATGATCGGTGAGCTTGGCGACTTCAGCGTAGTCCGGCGTGATCGCTACGGTCTTGGTACCGTTGTAGCGCGCCTCGGTGAAGAAGTGCGCGTCGGGGGTACGTGTCTGCGGCACATTGGAGCCCCAGGCGATGATGTAGCGCGAGTTGTACCAATCGGCCGACTCGGGCACATCGGTCTGCTCGCCCCAGACTTGCGGGCTGGCGGGAGGCAGATCGCAGTACCAGTCATAGAAACTCAGGCAGGCGCCACCGAGCAGCGACAAATAGCGGGCGCCGGCGGCATAGCTGACCATCGACATCGCCGGTATCGGAGAAAAGCCAATCACCCGATCCGGGCCGTATTGCTTGACCGTGTAGAGGTTGGAGGCAGCGATCAGCTCGTTTGCCTCGTTCCAGTCCACGCGGACGAAGCCACCCATGCCGCGCTTGGATTTGTAGCTGCTGGCCTTGGCCTTGTCTTCGACGATGCTGGCCCAGGCATCGACCGGAGACTTGCTCTTGCGCGCCTCACGCCAAAGACGCAGCAAGGCACTGCGCATCAGCGGGTACTTCACCCGATTGGCGCTGTACAGGTACCACGAGTAGCTGGCTCCACGCGGACAACCACGCGGCTCATGATTCGGCAGATCCGGTCGCGTACGCGGATAGTCGGTTTGCTGGGTTTCCCAGGTCACCAGACCGTTCTTCACGTACACCTTCCAGCTGCACGAGCCGGTGCAGTTGACGCCATGCGTCGAGCGCACGATCTTGTCGTACTGCCAGCGTTGGCGATAGCTGTCTTCCCAACTTCGGTCTTCAGTGCGCAGCGCGCCATGGCCGCCGGAAAAGGGCTCGGGCGATGGCTTGAAGAAGTTCAGTCGGCTCAGGAAATTGCTCATCGATTTGCTCCGAAACGTAATGCGACTTGTCCAGGCACCGGCAGACGGGCGCTCAACACGGCGCCTCGGCACCGCGCCGGAAGTACCACCACCAGGTCACCGCCACGCAACTGACGTAGAAGGCAACAAACACATGGAGCGCAGCCTCCGGGCCACCAGTCATGGCAATGGAGGTGCCGTAGCTCTTTGGCACGAAGAATCCGCCGTAGGCGCCAATGGCCGAGGAGAAGCCAATCACGGCAGCTGATTCGATGCCGGCCTGGCGCGCTGCCGCTGTTCGTGTAGCGGCGTCCTTGCCAGCAGCCTCGCGCTCGCTCTGGTTCCGGAAAATGACCGGTATCATCCGGAACGTGCTGGCATTGCCGATTCCGGTAAGCACGAACAGCAGCATGAACAGCGACAGGAAGCCGATGAAGTGACCACCCGAACCGCCGCTTGGCAGGAAGTACAGGACACCAAACACGGCAGCGACCATCAGCACGAATACCCAGAAAGTGAGCATTGCGCCGCCCAGCTTGTCGGACATCCAGCCGCCCACGGGACGTGCCAGGGCACCGACCAGGGGACCCAGGAAGGCGTAGCTGAGCGCATCGACGGCGGGAAACTGGGTCTTGATCAGCATCGGGAAACCCGCCGAAAAGCCGATGAAGCTGCCGAAGGTGCCGATATACAGCCAGCACATCAGCCAGTTGTGTTTGCGCTTGAAGATCACCGCCTGCTCGGCAAAACTCGAGCGGGCGCTGCCCAGATCATTCATCCCGAACCAGGCTGCCAAGGTGCTCACCAGCAGAAATGGCAGCCAGACGAAGCCGGCATTCTGCAGATACAGCGTCTTGCCTTCGGCGGTGACTTGGCCAGGGCCGGCAATCGCGCCGAATATGCCTGCGGTCAATACCAGCGGGATGACGAACTGGGTAACCGATACGCCCAGGTTGCCAAGGCCGGCATTCATGCCCAGGGCAAAGCCCTGCTTGGCCTTCGGGTAGAAGAACGAGATGTTCGACATCGACGAGGCGAAGTTGCCGCCGCCGAAACCTGCGAGCACGGCAATCGCCACGAAATGCCAGTAGGGCGTGCTCGGATCCTGGACCGCGAACCCCAACCAGAGCGCCGGAATCATCAATGATGCGGTCGAGATCGCCGTCCAGCGACGCCCGCCGAAGATCGGCACCATGAAGCTGTAGAAGATGCGCAATGTCGCCCCTGACAAGCCGGGCAGCGCGGCCAACCAGAACAGCTGGTCGGTACTGAAGGCGAAGCCGATCTTGGGAAGACTCACCGTCACCGCGGAGAACATCATCCATACAGCGAAGGCCAACAACAGCGCCGGAATCGAGATCGCCAGATTGCGGCTGGCAACCCGGGAACCCTGGGAGGCCCAGAACTCAGGTTCCTCGGGTTGCCAATTTTCAATCGTCGCCCTGCCACCACCTGCGGTCGCGCTTGCTGCGGGGTTCATCGGATGCTCCAATCTTCATGAAACTCGAGCCGTTGCCCCGACAAGGCCAGGGCAAATGAATAAGGTCAGCATAGGCTGCTGTCCGATGGATGCATTGACCTGAGTCAACCCGTTACCGAATGCCGGCCGGGCTGTTGCGGCTAGTGGACCGGGCGCGGGGCGACTGCTGCCGCGTGCGCCGGACCGGGCGGCTTGGCGACGGATGCGAACGACAGGCCGGCCAGATGCGGGCCCAAGGCAGACTTCAGGCCGCGCGACGACCGCGCCGGGTCCCGCGCAGCCTGATGCTGTCGCGGACATCGACTTCAAAGTCCAGATTCAGCTGCGGCCCGGCGGCGTCTGCGAGTACCCAGCGCAGCGCATCACGTCGCGGCAACTGGGCAACATAGTCGCCCACCTGCGCCGCTGGCAGGACGAACAGCCACCGCTGTTCGGTCCGTTGTACGTGCACTGCTGTGCCTAGCTCGACTCTTGCAGAAAACAGAAGTTGATCGGCCAGCACGGTATCGAAGGATATTGGCTGCCCCGAGATCAGACAGGCGAGTTCGGACTCGCTGATACGCAAACGCAAGTCTTCGGATTGCACCTGGATCTTCATGGCAATGGCTCCTTGTTCCAATAGAGGGGCGCGCCGGAGTCAGTGTCCATGGGCGTGCTCGGTAGCCACATGACCAGAACCCGGACAAAGGGAACAGCCTTCGCTCCAGACGCTGTCGCCTTCGGCGTAATGCTCCTGCTTCCAGATCGGGGCACGATGCTTGACCGCCTCGATCACCGAGCGACAGGCGCGGAAGGCCTCGTCACGATGGGGTGTGCCCGCCGCTACCACGACCGCCAATTCACCCACGCCAAGGCGCCCCTTGGCGTGTCCGACATAGACCCTGAGCCTGGGACCGCAGCTGGCTTTCGCTTCGCCGGCGGCCTCGGCGAAAATATTCAGCGCCAGCGGGTCGAACATGTCATAACTGACCCCGGTCACGCTGCGACCGATGTTCACGTCGCGAACGCGGCCGACGAAGAGCGCGATGCCGCCAAAGCCGGGATCCGAGACGAACTCGAGCGCCCTGGCCGGGTCGAGGACTTCCGTCTCGATGTCGGCAATCATGCAGTGGATATCGTCGGCTGCCATCGTCATCCTCCACTTACCGGCGGCAGGATCGCCAGCCGTCGATCTTCGGGTATGACGTCGGACTCGCGCAGTACGCTACTGGCGCTGGCAAAGACCGAACAGGCCAGCAATCCGGGACTGAAATCGGGCCAGTTTGATTGCGCATAGACAGCGAGGGCTGCGCGCAATGCGCCGACCTGGGCATCAGGCTCAAGCTCGAGTGCGATCGATGCGGTCGGCCCGAAACTGCGAAAGGCGCCAAACAGACTCAATTCAACCTTCATCCCTGCGCTGCTCCCAGTAAGTCGCTGTCCTCGTGGCCGAGTGCGTACACGTCAACCAGGGTTCCGACAGCGAGATGCTCGGCATCTTCGGCCAGCACGGCCCAGACGTCGGCCTCGCTGAGCGGCTGTGTCTTGAACGATTGCTGGCCCTCCAGCAGCTGCACACCGAGGACCCCGCTGGCGGACAATTGCCAGCGCGCCTTCTGATGGAATCGAAACCCGGACCGCTTCTCCACGGCATGCTGCAGCGGCAGCCGCCAGGCCCGTTCCGGGGCGAGCCCCAGCGCAATCCGCAGCGCAGCTTCAACAAAAAAACGCAAACCGACCGCGCTCGACACCGGATTCCCCGGCAGACCGAAATACAGCTGCCCCTGTGCAAGCCGCGCACACAGCAGGGGCTTGCCCGGCCGCATGCGCACCTTGTGGAACAGGATCTCTGCGCCCAGCGCGCGCAGGGCAACCGGTACGAAATCGTAGCGCCCCATCGATACCGCGCCCGTGCTCAGGATGGTGTTCGCGCCAGCAGCAATCGCTCGCGACAGCGCGCGCGCGAATTGGTCGGCGTCATCGGACACGGTTTCCACGTGGACCACATCAGCACCGGCGGCATGGAGTCGCGCGCTCAGGAACGGGGCGTTGGAATTGCGGATCTGCCCCGGAAGCAAGGGCTGCCCCGGGTCGTCTACCAGTTCGCGTCCGGTGGCGATCACTGCGACCCGTGGCCGTTGCATCAGCGGAACTTCGGCCACGCCGAGACCTGCGAGCAACAGCACATGCTGCGCCTTGATCCGGGTACCAGCGGGCAAGGCAAGCGCCGAACGCGCAACATCTTCGCCGGCCCGGCGCACATGAGCGCCCGCCACGACGGTCTCCTTCAGGCGAATGCGTCGTGGCCGACCCTGGTTGTCACACTCGAGCAGATCGACTTGCTCGATCGGTACGATCGTATCCAGGCCCGCGGGCAGACTGGCACCGGTCATGATTTCCCAGGCACCCTCAGCGTCGCTGCGGGCTGCGCCATCACCCGCAGCCTGCTCACCACAGACAGCGAGTTCGTCGCCTGCGCGGAAGGTGCCATCTCCGCAGCGCAGGGCAAAACCATCCATCGCCGAGTTGTCGAATGGCGGCAGGTCCACCGGGCTGAACACGTCGACCGCCAGGGTGCGCCCGATGGCGCGCGCCAGCGGCACCCGCTCCACGGATCCGCGCCTGCAATGGGCGCGCACGATTTCCTGTGCCTCCGCGACCGGGATCATCCGTGCGTCCCGCCTTCGATCATGGCGCGCGCATGCGCCAGCAGAGGGCCGACAATAGCGATCCCCTGCTGCGCCGCGCGCGGACTGCCCGGCAACGCGATCACCAGCATGTCGTCGACCAGGACAGCGTCAGCGCGACTGAGCCAGGCCAGAGGCGTGTGATGGCGGCTCTCACTGCGAAACATTTCGGCGAGCCCGGGTACCCGCCGTGTCGCCACGCGCGCCAGTGCCTCGGGCGTGGTATCGCGCGGACCCATGCCGGTTCCACCGGTACACAGGACCAGCTTGATCCCCATCGCAGCGAGCGCAGACAGACGATCGACCAATGGATCGACGTCATCGGCAAGCACTTCGACGGGCTCCACCCTTGCGCCAAGCGCGCCCAGCGCTCTGGCCAGCACGGGGCCGGAGTCGTCCGCGTACACGCCACGACTGGCGCGATCGCTCAAGGTCAACACCGCAGCGCGGCAACCGTCGAGGGTGGGCAGCGCCTTGGGCTGGTAGCTGCCGGCCTCCTCGGCGCTGAGGCCCAGCGGATGCAGCCACAGGCCGCTGTTGCCACCCTCCTTGAACAGCAGGCGCACCATGCCAAGACTCAATGCCGGATCAATCGGCTTGCTGAGGTCATAGATCGTCAGCAACGCAGCGTTGACGCCTGCCAAAGCCTCCATCTCGACGCCGGTCCGGGCCTCGACGGCGACCTCGCAGTAGACCCGGATGACCGCGCGCTCGGGAACCGGAACGCAACGCAGACGCACCATCTCCAGATTGAGCGGATGGCAAAGCGGCAACAGCATGCCGGTCAGCTTGGCACCCTGCACGCCGGCGATCTCGGCCATTGCGAGGGCATCGCCCTTGGGCAGGCGACGATCGATCACGAGATCGAATACCCGCTGACCAAGCTGGATCTCACCGACCGCCACGGCGCGACGCCGGGTTGGCCGTTTGGTGCGCACATCGGCCATGAAATAGCGGCCCTCGGCGGCAGCCGAAGCAGCAGCGCTCGCGGGCACGGTCATCCTCCCACCGACGCCAGATGCGGCGTCATGCCGGTCTGGCCCTCATGCAAACCGTGGCCAGCCTGCTTCAGACCAAGCTGTGCATGCAAACTCGCAATCAACTCGGCCTGCTGCTCGTCAGACTGCAGGAGCTGGCGCAGGGGGATGCCAAACTCGCCAAACAGGCAGAGGCGCAAATCGCCCTTGGCGGTTACCCGCAGGCGATTGCATGAGGCGCAAAAATCCCTGGAGTACGGTGCGATGATGCCGATCCTGCCCTGATACTCGGGATGCCGGTATTCGCGCGCAGGACCGGCATCTGCGAGACGCGGCAGCAGCTGCCAGCCGGCGTCGAGCAGGGATTGCTCCAGGTCCTCGCTGCGCAGATGATGACGCCTGAAGTATTCGAGGTTGTCTCCAGTGCGCATCAGTTCGATGAAGCGGATACTGATCCGGCGATCACGCAGGTAGGCCAGCCAGGCTGGCAGCTCGTCGTCATTGAGTCCGCGCAGCAGCACGGCATTGAGCTTCACCGCATCGAAGCCCAGGCCCAATGCCTGCTCGACACCGGCAATGACCTCGACACCCCGATCGTGCCCGGTTATCGCCTTGAAGCGGACCGGATCAAGGCTGTCGACGCTGACATTGAGCGCGGTCAAGCCAGCGGCACGCCAGTCCTGCAATCGCCTTTGCAGCAGGATGCCATTGGTCGTCATCGCGATCTTTTCGATCCCCGGCGTGCCAGCGGCGATGCCAATGATCTTGCTGAGATCGGCGCGCAGACTGGGCTCGCCCCCGGTCAAACGCAGCTTGCGCATACCCACCGCAGCGAATCCGCGCAACAGACGTGCGATCTCCTCGGCTGTCAACCAGCGCGTGGGCCTGGGGCCAGCCCGATAGCCATCGGGAAGGCAGTAGCTGCAATGAAAATTGCAGGCCTCCAGCAGCGAGAGGCGCAAATACGGAAACGTCCGACCCAGCGGGTCGACGAGGCAAGCCATCGGTAACTCCTTTCCTAGTGCGGGAGGCGTCCGCGTTTCCACGTACGCCCTGAGACCCTGCGGTCACGTCCGGAAAACCGTATTCCCGAAGGAAGCGAGGTCGGCCGGATCGGAGTGCCTTCGGGTGTTCAGCACACCCTGAGCATGGTCATTGTCCAGCAGCTCGATCCGGCATGTCTTGAGCTGGATCAAGTACACACGTTTCCGCCGCGGCCGGAACAGGACCGCTGCGGAACCCTGATCCCTGCCGAAACTGCCCCTCCGATTGCGCAGGGGTCCGGACCCGGAACTGGCTTGATCTGGACAGATGCGCTTGATCGCCCCTGCAACCGGCCGTTCTCTTGAGGCGTCGACCGTGTCCGTGGACCCACTGAGCAGGTCGGCCGCGGCGGGCGTCGTTTGCGTCAGCAGGCAACAAGCTGCGAGCTCCTTGGCACTGGCCGTCAGCAAACTGTGTTGCGGACGCGCTGCAATGACTTGTCCAGCAGGCTGGCGCGTACCTGCACAAGGCAATCAGCGCTATTCTGGCTGCAGGATGATCTGCGCTGGAGAATGCGCATGGCATCTTCCATGAGTGTTTTATCAGTCTTGTGCACAGGCAATGGGTGACGTGATGGACGCACTTCGAGAAGCAGCCAATCTGGCGGCGACACGGGCCTATGCCCCCTACTCCGGACTCTTCGTCGGTGCCGCGCTGCGTTCGGTGCAAGGCAATATCTATCGTGGTTGCAATGTGGAAAACGGGGCGCTGCCGGTGGGTGGCTGCGCCGAACGCGCCGCCATTGCAGCAGCGGTGCTCGCCGAGGGTGCAGACTTTCAATTGGCTGAGTTGGCCGTCGCTGCGTTTTCAGCCAAGGACCCCTTTCTCGCCGTGGCGCCCTGTGGTGCCTGTCGGCAGGCCCTGGTCGAATTCGGAAAAGAAGCGCAGATCACCTTCCGCAGCGCCGACGGCAACTGGGTGGTAACCCCTGCGAGCGCCCTGCTCCCGCACTTGTTCGTCCTGCCGGAAACCTGATCCGGTCCGCGACATCTGGCAACCGGATAGCGAACCGCTCGCGGACTAGCTCAAGCTCTGCAGCACCAACGCACCCATCTGTGCCAGGCCGCGTTCACGCTGATCGGCGGGCATGCGCTCCTCGCGCTGCAAGTGGTCGCTGACCGTCAGTACCGACAGCGCCTTGAAGCCTTCGCGCATTGCCAGGCCGTAAAGACCGGCAGACTCCATTTCAATTGCCATGATGCGATGACGCAACAGCAGCGGGAGCAGGGCAGCGTCGCCACCATAGAAAACGTCGGTACTGAAGATCGCGCCTACACGTATCGGCAGACCCATGCGACTTGCGCCGCCTGCGACAGCGGACAGCAGACCGAAATCCGCGCAAGCCGACAGGTCGTGTCCGCCAAACTGCAGGCGATTGAAGTTGGAATCGGTAGACGCCGACTGCGCCAGCAGCAGGTCGCCGAGCCCGACGTCACCGACGCCGCCACAGGTTCCGACCCGCACGATGCGTTGCACGCCGTAGACACGGGCCAGTTCGGTGGCATAAATCGCGGCCGATGGAATACCCATGCCGCTGCCCATGATGGACACGCGGACGCCACGATAATGACCGGTGTAGCACAGCATGTTCCGGCAATTGCTGACCTCTTGCGCATCGCTCAACAGCGACTGGGCCAGATGCCGCGCGCGCAGCGGATCTCCTGGCAACAGGACCGTTTCCGCGATCGCGCCAACTGCTGCATGGATGTGTGGTGTGCTCATGCGTCCTCGCTCAGTCGGCGGTGAGAAAGCATCGGCCCGTGCTCAGCGGGTCGAGCCCAAGGTGCGTTGCGATGCCCTGGCCGATGTCGGCAAGACTGTCGCGCCGTCCCAGAGCCCGCGCCGGGTAGCGGGCGCCGAGGGCGAGCAGGGGCACGCACTCCCGGGTGTGATCGCTGCCAGGCCAGGTGGGGTCGCAGCCATGGTCAGCGCTGAGCACGAGGAGATCGTCGCTGCGCAAGGCGGCCGCGACCTCGGGCAAGCGGGCATCAAAGGCCTCCAACGCAGCGGCATAGCCGAGAACATCCCGGCGGTGGCCGTAGCTGCTGTCGAACTCGACAAAGTTGGTCGCGATCAGGCTGCCATCACGGGCGTCCGCCATCGCCGCCAGGGTGGCGTCGAAGAGCGCCTCATGGCCATGGGCGAGTTCGCTGCGAGTGACCCCGCGGCGCGCAAAGATGTCGCCGATCTTGCCCACCGCGACCACTTCGCCGCCGCAGCGGGAAACCGCATCCAGCAGGGTCGGCGCGGGCGGCGGCAACGAATAATCGCGGCGATGTCCGGTGCGGGTAAACCCGCGCCCGGCGCTGCCAACGAAGGGGCGCGCGATGACTCTCGCCACGTTGTACGGGGCCAGCAGTCTGCGCGCCAACACACAGAGCGCGTAGAGGCGCTCGAGTCCAAACGTCTGCTCATGCGCGGCGATCTGGAACACCGAATCCGCCGAGGTGTAGACAATGGGCCTACCGCTGGTCATGTGCTCTTCGCCGAGCCGTTCGAGTATTTCGGTCCCCGATGCATGACAGTTGCCGAGGACGCCAGGCAGATCGCCCTGCTGGATCAAAGCATGCAGCAATTCGTCCGGGAAGGATGACTCCGCTGATTCGAACAAACCGAATGGCTTGTGCACCACTACGCCAGCGCTCTCCCAATGTCCGGAAGGCGTGTCCTTGCCACAGGAACGTTCGACAGCAAAACCCCAGAGACTGTCCGCTGCCGGCCATGCGCCCGCCGCGTTCGGCAACCGTGAATGGGCAGCGGCATGCGCCTGCGGCAAACCCATGCGCGTCAGATTGGGAATGTGCAGGGGCCCGCGTGGCGCGGCCGCACAAGCCGCCGCGATATGCCCAAAGGTATCGGCGCCGGCATCTCCGTAGTCAGCCGCATCCGGTGCTGCGCCCAGACCGAGCGAGTCGAGCACCAGCCAGATTGCGCGACTCATGCCGCCACCTCGACATCCCTGCACCAGCGCAACAGGGGCCGCACGCCTGCGGGCGCCGAAGGCTCGATTCCGATCGCTGCGCGCAGGCGTGCCACGGCGGCCTCGGCGCTGGCCCGGTCGCGCGCATGCACCACGGCCAGTGGCTGCTGGGCGGCGACGCAGGCGCCGACACCGACGACATCCGACAGGCCGACCGCGTGATCGATCGATTGCCCGGGCTGCAGGCGACCACCACCCAGGTGCACGACAACATCGCCGAGTTCGCGCACATTCATCGCCGTAACGTAACCGCAGCGATCGGCCAGCAACGAGAGCCGCAGCGGTGCTGTCGGAAGATAAGTGTCAGCGCGATCGAGAAAATCGGCCGGTCCACCCAGGGCTGCAAGCATCTGGCCAAATCGTTCGGCAGCCGCCCCGGAGCTCAGCGCGCGACGCAGACGGCGCTCGGCCTCGGCAGGTGCACGCGCCAGCCCGCCCAGTATCAGCAGTTCGCCGGCCAGCGCCACGCTCAGATCCAGCAATCGTGCGCTGCCGCCATCACCGCGCAGCAGATCCACAACAGAGCGCACTTCGAGTGCATTTCCGGCGCTCGCCGCGAGCACCTGGTTCATGTCAGTCAAGGCCACGCGCAACGTCAATCCGCTGCCCTCGGCAACCTCCAGCATGCGATCAGCCAGCGACTCGGCCGCGTCCATGCCGGGGAACTGGGCACCGCTGCCGGTCTTGACGTCCAGCACCAGTGCCTGGGCGCCGCCGGCAAGCTTCTTGGAAAGAATCGACGCCACGATCAGATCGGGCACATCCACGGTTGCAGTGATATCGCGCACCGAGTACAGGCGGCGGTCGGCCGGCACCAGATCCTGACTCTGCCCCACGATGGCACAGCCGACATCGGCAATGACCCGGCGCAGCAGCAGCGGATCCGGGTTGACCCGATAGCCGGGGATACTCTCCAGCTTGTCCAGGGTACCGCCGGTATGGCCCAGTCCGCGCCCAGAAATCATCGGCACATAGGCGCCACAGGCAGCGAGCATCGGCGCCAGCAGCAGACTGACACAATCGCCGACACCGCCGGTGGAGTGCTTGTCCAGCACCGGCCCGTTCAGATGATCCCAGCGCAGGCAGCTGCCGGAGTCGCGCAGTGCCAGGGTAAAAGCGCGGCACTCCTGCACACTCATGCCGCGCAGTGCCACTGCCATCGCGAATGCCGCAACCTGAGCTTCGCTCCACTGATCGCTGGCGATACCCCGGCTGACCTGCGCCAACTGCGCCGCATCCAGTGCACGCCCGTCGCGCTTGAGGCGGATCAAGTCTGCGGGCGCCGTTGCCTTCATGCCGATTCAGCGAGCGCGGCCTGGAGTTCGGCGAACAGCGTGCTCGCACCAAAGCGGAAGTGCTGCGGCGAAATCCACGGCTCGCCCAGGCGTGCCTCTGCCAGATCCAGATAAACCGCGGCGTCGGCAAGTGTGCGGATTCCGCCGGCCGCCTTGAAACCGCAGCGGCCACCATCCTCGGCGATGGCATCAAGCATCTGCACCGCAGCCTCGGCCGTGGCATTGCAAGGGACCTTCCCGGTGGATGTCTTCAGGAAATCGACACCGGCTGCGAGACCTATCGCGCAGGCCTGCCGGATCAGCGCAGGATGCTTCAGGGCGCCGGTTTCCAGAATCAACTTCAGCGCTATCCCGTCAGCGCAGAGTTCCCGGCAGGCCTTGACGACACGCTCCGCGCGATCCGGGTGACCCGATCGCAACTCCGCGTAGGGAAGCACCAGATCAATTTCGTCTGCACCCGCGGCGATGGCCCGGCGGGTTTCGCGCACCACGCGCTCGGGATCGCTGCCGCCATCGGGAAAATTCACCACGGTCGCAATTCTGATGTTCGAGTCCGCCAGCGCATTGCGTGCGGTGGTGATGTGCTCAGGGTATACGCAGATCGCCGCGGGCGTGCCAAACGGCGTCCAGGCCGATGCACAGAGCGCGGTGATGCGACTCGGCGTATCGTCTTCGCCCAGGCTGGTCAGGTCCAGCAGCGGCAGGATGCGGAGTGCAAGCATTCGTCGTTCGGAAATCGCAACAGCCAAGACACCCTCCCATTGATCAACTGACCCGCATCAGACTGTGCCTGCCGGCGTCCGCTGCCCATGATCGGATTTGATCACGGTCGAATGCGCCAGCACCTGACCTGGATCAAGGCGGAGTCCAGATACTGCGGGCGGGCGCTAGCCACTGCCACAGCCCGCCTCGGTTACCGTCAGGCCCATCCAACCAGAAACCCGGCCCAGGCCGGCAAGCAGTCCCTGGTTCACGCCGCCCGGGCAATGCAGCCGATTGCGACCGCTGGTGACCGGGACAAATGACGTACCGATGTCTCCCTGGTGATTGACTACCCGGGGGATCTTCGTCATGACTGAGCATTGCCGCGCACGCCGTACCCATGAACTCGACAGTCGCCATCGCGTGACTACTCCACACTGGCTTGCCCGCGCGGTGATCACGATCCTGCTGCTGGCATCAGTAGGCAGCGCGACCGCCGCGAACATCGCGGGCAACGCGTCGCTGTTGAACCAAGCCCAGGCCGACGCCCTGGAGACCAGAATCGGACGCGGCTTTCAGACCTTTTCGCTGCGCTACCGCAGCGATGTCCACGGTGCCAGTTCGGCAATCTTCCACACGCGTGTGGATGGGTTGCCGCGCACACTGAGCGTGTATCGGATCACCAGCCCGGTGAACGCCGTGGTATCCGGCTATGTCGACACGCCATGGCGCACCGACCAGACCTACGACATCGTGCCAGCGGGCTCATCGAACGCCTTCATGACGCAATTCGATACCATGGCCCATGCTGTCCCGGTCTGGCCGTATCAAAAGTACAACAACAGCGCCTACGGACCGACGTTTGGCGGCGGTCACGATATCTACATCGACAGTACGATGCTGGTCGGCTACGTCAACCGGCACACCTATCCCTTCGGTGCCAACAACGCAATCGGCGCACAGGGGTACGCGAATATCCAGCTCGACCGCGTCGAGGTCTACGAGGTGCTCGATGGCATCGAGCAGTATCAGCTGGTCTACGCCGCCGGCCCGAACGGCACGATCAGCGGCATCACGCCGCAGACGCTGCAATATGGCCAGTCCGGCTCAGCGATCACGGCGATTCCGGATTCTGGCTACAACTTCATTCAATGGAGTGACGGCCGGACCGACAATCCGCGGACCGACAGCAATGTCACCGCCAACGTCAATGTCACGGCCCAGTTCGCCCTGCCGACCTTCACGTTGACCTATGTTGCTGGAGCCAACGGTTCGATCAGCGGCAGCAGTCCGCAGACCGTCAATATCGGCAGCGATGGCAGCGAGGTCATCGCGGTTCCTGATGCCGAACATTTCTTCGTGCAGTGGAGCGACGGCGTGTTGACAGCAGCACGCACCGACACCAATGTCAGCGCCAATATAAGTGTCACCGCCGAGTTTCTGCACAACCCCTACACGCTGACCTACAGCGCGGGTGGCAACGGATCAATCAGCGGAATCAGCCCGCAATCGGTTCTGCAGGGTGCCGCGGGATCCGAGGTCGTCGCGGTGGCCGATGCCAACTACCACTTCGTGCAGTGGAGCGATGGCCTGCTGAGCGCGGCACGTACCGACAGCAATGTGATGGCCGATCTCAGCGTCACGGCGACGTTTGCGATCGACACCTACGCACTGAACTACAGCGCGGGCGCCAATGGCCTGCTGGTCGGGCCTGGGTCGCAGACGGTGAACTACGGCACATCGGGACTACCGGTGTATGCGGTGGCGCAGGCCCACCATCACTTCGTACAGTGGAGCGATGGCGTGCAGGGCGCACTGCGAATGGACACCAACGTGATGGCCGATGTCAATGCCAGCGCCGTGTTCGCGATCGATACCTACGCTCTGAGCTACAGCGCGGGCAGCGGGGGCAGCGTGCTCGGCGACAGCATGCAGACGGTCGCCCATGGTGGAGATGGCACAGCAGTCACTGCAACAGCGGCCGCCGGTTACCACTTCGTGCAGTGGAGCGATGGCAGCACGCAGAATCCGCGCAGCGACCACGGCGTCATCGCCTCGCTCTCGGTCAGCGCTGTGTTCGCCAATGCGGCGCCGGCGATTGCTGCTCCTGCCGAACAGGTCGTGCTGGAAGACAGCGGTACCCGCATGCTGACGGTCAGCGTCAGTGACCTTGAATCAGCCGCCGCGGATCTGGTGGTGACGGCGACGTCCTCATTGCCTTCCCTGGTGCCGCATCCGCTGATCAGCGCCGGCTTGCTGGATGGCGAGCGCCTGCTCAGCTTCGCGCCGATTGCAGAGCGCAATGGTGGGCCCATCACCATCACCCTGAACATCAGCGATCCGCTGGGCGCGAGCACCCAGACCAGCTTCGACATCACGGTCACCGCCGTCAATGATGCGCCGTCGATCGTGCTCGGCGCGGTTGCCGAACACCCGGTTGCAGCTACCGGCGTGCGCAGCCTCAGTCATTTCGCTCTGTTCGATGCCGGTCCCGCCGATGAAGATGCGACGCAGACTGTCGCGGATTATCTGATCGGGGCAATCAGCGACCCCGATGGTGTGCTGGTGGGCGGAAGTCTTGACATCAGCAACGCCGGCACGCTCGGCTACACGCTGTCCGGTGTCGGTGGCATCGCCACGATCAGCACCCGTGTCCGCGACGATGGTGGCACCGGCAACGGCGGCGAGGACACTTCGCCAGCATCGCAGTTCAGCATCCAGGTGGCGCGCGGAGCCGATCTGCAGATCGCCGTCGACAATCAGCGCAATGGCCTGCTCGACGGCGAAATCACCAGCTACGCCGTGGTGGTCGCCAATGCCGGACCCAATGCGGTCGCCGATGCTGTGCTCGCCAGTACGCTGTCGGCGAATCTGGTCAATGCCAGCTGGACCTGTGTGCAGGCAAGCTCGACTGCGACCTGTCCGAGTCCAGACTCCGGCACCGGCGCGATCAGCGGCCTGGTTTCGCTGGGCGTCGATGAATACCTGCGCTTCGATCTCAGCGCGACCACCGATGCCAGTGCCGGCGCCTTCGTCAGCGTGCACACCAGCATCTCCACACCCGCAGGCACCGCAGCGATCAATATGCTCAATGACCTTGCCAGCGATTCCGACCCGATCGTGCCCGAGGCGATTTTCAGGGACGGCTTCGGCTCGGTGGAACAGCAGCAAGCGTTTACCGTGCCCGGCGCTGCCGCAGCCCTGTCGGATTGAATTCGCGGTCGCTGCAGGACGGTCGCTGCAACAGCGTCGCTCTGGATCTGCCGGGGCGACGCTGCCGCTCGCTCAGCCGCGATGCGCAGGCCTGCACGGCGCGTCAGCCTTTCATACCACCGTAATCCCGATTCCCGCGCAAGGTACACATTGAGGTCCGCGTCATGACATCCTAGGGGACTCCAGAAGCCGTGGGACTGACCCGATGAATGAAGCCCTGTCGACCAAGCGAAGCGCCATGGATCGCTTCCTCAACATCATCGAGCGCGGCGGCAATGCGCTGCCGCATCCTGCGACCCTGTTCGCCCTGCTGGCCCTGCTGGTGATCCTGATGTCCTGGCTGGCCACCCTGGCCGGGCTTTCGGTGCAACATCCGGCCAGCGGCGAAACCGTGCACCCGGTGAATCTGCTGAGCGTCGCCGGCCTGCATCGCATCCTCACCAACCTGGTGACCAACTTCACCAGCTTCGCTCCGCTCGGCACCGTCCTGGTCGCTCTGATCGGCATCGGTGTCGCCGAACACAGCGGCCTGATCGGCGCATCGCTGCGCATGCTGGTGCTGTCGGCACCGCGCTATCTGCTGACACCGATCCTCGTGTTCGCTGGCGTCATGTCCAACATGGCCAGCGAGATCGGCTACGTGCTGCTGGTACCACTGGCCGCACTGATCTTCCGCTCGGCCGGGCGCCATCCGATTCTCGGCATGGCAGCAGCGTTTGCGGGCGTCTCCGGCGGCTACTCGGCCAATCTGCTGATCGGCACGATCGATCCTCTGCTCTCGGGTCTGTCGCAGGAAGCCGCGCGGATCATCGATCCTGCCTACACGGTGAGCCCTCTCGCCAACTGGTACTTCATGATCGCGTCGACACCGCTGATCACCCTGCTCGGCTGGTTTGTCACCGAACGCATCATCGCGCCACGCTTTCCCAATGCCGCTGACGATGCCGTGGACAGCGATGATCCGCAATCACAACGATTGAACCCCAGCGAACGCCGCGGCATGTACTGGGCGATCCTGGCGGTGGTCGGGTTCAGTGTGCTGATGCTGTGGGCCACGCTGCCACAGGGCAGCCTGCCCGGCGCCGGGTTCCTGCGCGACGCGCAGACCGGAGATCTGCTCAAATCACCCTTCCTCAGTGGCATCGTCGCCATCATCTTCGGCTATGGCGTGATCGCCGGCATCGCCTATGGCGTGGGCGCCGGCACCATCAAGTCGGACGTCGATGTGATCAAGGGCATGAGCGCCAGCATGAGCACCCTGGGCGGTTACCTGGTGCTGGTCTTTTTTGCCGCCCAGTTCGTGGCGTTCTTCAACTGGACGCAACTCGGCCTGGTGTTTGCCGTCGAAGGCGCTGATGCCCTCAAGTCGCTGGGCCTGCCGACGATCCCGCTGTTCATCTGCTTCATCCTGCTGACCGCCGTGGTGAATCTGTTCATGGGCTCGTCATCGGCCAAGTGGGCCCTGATGGCGCCGGTGTTCATTCCGATGTTCATGCTGCTGGGCTATTCGCCGGAGATGACCCAGGTGGCCTATCGTGTCGGCGACAGCGTCACCAATATCATCTCGCCGATGATGAGCTATTTCGCGCTGATCATCGCGTTCTTCCAGCGCTACGAGCCCAAGGCCGGCATCGGCACCCTGGTCGCCACCATGCTGCCTTACTCGATCGTGTTCCTGGTCGGCTGGAGCCTGATGTTCGGCGTCTGGATCTGGTTCGAGCTTCCCATTGGCCCGGACGCGCCGCTGATCTATGTGCCGGCGGCAACCGGCTGAGCGGCGGACGCCGGGCTGCGGCCGACACGGACAGGGGCGAAGGCCGCGTTCCTGATGCGGGCAGCCTGCTCGAAATCGTGATCGAGGACCGGTTCCCGTGGCTGACCGCGGCCGACCGAAGGCATACACTGTGCGCTGTCCTGCGCGCCGCCTGCGCTTGTGGGATTGTCGACTTCTTCTTCGCCGCCCGGGAGCGTTCGATCTTGCTGCACGCTGCTGCTGACCGCGACCACCGCGCTGCACCCATCCGCCGGGATCACCGGTCACGGCGCGTCCTGTCCGCATCCGGCTGGGCGCAGACCGGCATCGGGCTGCGCGCCTTGCCCGCGTCGATGGCAGCCGCTGCCAGCCAGGATTTCCATGCAGCAGCGTAGCGACCGGGTCAAATCGCTGGCGTCGATGTCGCGGTTTCGCGTCGGCGCCGTACTGGTACATCCGGACCAGTTGATGATCGTGCACGAGGGCGCCGAGATTTCGCTCGAGCCGCGCATGATGGAAGTGCTGGTGGCCCTGGCCGAGCATGCCGGCGAGGTGATCAGCGCCGAGCAGTTGCTGATCGAAGTCTGGCGCGGCAGCTTCTACGGTGACAATCCGGTGCACAAGGCGATCGCCCATCTGCGCCGCCTGGTCGGCGACGACAGTCGGGCGCCGCGCTTCATCGAAACCATCCGCAAGCGCGGCTACCGGCTGATCGCACCGGTCAGCTTTCCGGACGACTATCGGCGCGCCGCGGTGTCGACTTCGGCATGGTCCGAGCGCAGCCCCTACGTCGGACTCGCGGCCTTCGATGGCGCGCATGCCGGCGTCTTTTTCGGGCGCAGCCGCATGACGGCCGAGTTGTTGTCGGCGATGCGCAGACAGATCGACAATCAGTGCCGCTTCGTGCTGGTCACCGGTGCCAGTGGCTGCGGCAAGACCTCCCTGCTGCATGCCGGTGCCATTCCGCTGCTGGAGCAGGAAGGCGGATTCGACGGCACCCGAGCCCTGGCCGTGGCCTGCTGCGATCTGGCTGGTGTGCAAGGGGGCGATCTGATCGCCACCCTGGCGACCGCCCTGGCGCGCTGGACGCATGGCGAACGACCGCTGTTGGCAACGCAGCCAGCGGCGGACCTGGCGCAGGCGCTGATCGAGCGGCCACAGATGATGGCCGAGTCCATCGACGAGGCGATCGTCCGCCATCCGATCCGCGGCATTGCCGAGCAGCCGCGCGCCCACTTCCTGCTGGTGATCGATCACGCCGAGGCAGTGGTCGCCGAGCCCAGCATCCAGGCCGCAGAACGGGCGCAGTTCGAACGTCTGCTCAATGCGCTGTGCGAGAGCGCCCGGGTTCTGGTGGTGATGGTCACCCGCAGTGACTTCTATCCGAAACTGATCGATGCCATGCCCGACCTGGCCGATCGCAAGGGCGGCGATGGCCATGTCGATGTACTGACGCCGCGCCCCGGTGAAATCGCCCAGATCATTCGCGGCCCGGCGCTGCTCGCCGGCTTGAGCTTTGAAGAGGATGCGCAGACGCTGTCACGACTGGACGACGTATTGCGCGATGCCGCCTGCAAGCATCTCGATGCCCTGCCCCTGCTCCAGCACACCCTGCAATCGCTGTACGAGCGGCGTGACGAGCACGGCGAACTGAGCTTCAAGGCCTACCGCGAAATCGGCGGCCTGGAAGGCGCGCTCACCCATCGCGCCGAAAGCGTATTTGCCTCGCTATCGAGTGACGCCCAGCACAGCTTGGAGTCGATCCTGTCGCGGCTCATCGTCATCCAGGCCGACACTGACAGCGTGAGTGCGCGTCGGGTGCCGTGGTCCGCGCTGCCGGATGCGGCGGCGCGCGCCCTTGTCGAGGCCTTCATCCGCGCCCGCCTGTTCATTGGTGAATTGAGTGAAGGCCACCCTGCCTTCGGCGTGGTTCACGAGTCCCTGTTGCGGCAGTGGCCCCGCGTCCGCGACTGGGCGCAGGACAATCGCCGCCTGCTGCAGGCACGCGCGCGCCTGCAGCGTGCTGCCCGGCGTTGGGTTGAAGAAGGCCGACGCAATGATCACCTGCTCAATCCAGGACGACCGCTGAGCGAGGGACTTGAGGCAGCGCAACGACTGCCCACTGATCTGAGCCGCGATGAGCGCGAGCTGCTGCGTGCATCCGAACGCCAGCACCAGCGGCGGCGCTGGCTGCGGATCGCGGCAACCGCCGCGCTGGCCGTGCTGGCGATCGTCTCCAGCGCGCTCTCCGTGCTCGCCCAGCGCGCCCGCGACGAAGCCGAGCGGCGGCGCGAAGAAGCCCTCCGACTCAATGAATTCATGCTCGGCGACCTCGCCGACAAACTGCGGCCACTGGGCAATCTGACCCTGCTCAACAGCATCAGCGGCGCCGCGCTGGCGTCGCTGGATCGACAGCCCGGCGGGCAACTGCAGACGGCCGACCTGATCAATCGTTCGCGTGCGCTGCGCACACTCGGCGAAGTACTGATGGAGCAGGCGAAATTCGAGGACGCGCTGACCGCCTTCAGCGGCGCCGACCGCGCCGCGCGGGCCGCGGTAGAGCGCGCGCCGCAATCCGAGAACGCGCTGGCCGAATCCGGCGTTGCGGCCTATTGGCTGGGCAACTACCACTATCGACGCAATGCCTTCGCCGAGGCCGAGAAGCACATGTCGGCCTACCTCGACAGCAGCCAGCGACTGGTCCGGCTCAACCCGCAGAACCCGACCTGGCTGGTCGAGGAATCCTATGCCTACGACAATCTGGGAGCAGTGGCGCGCGATCTCGGCCAGATCGATGAGTCGATCGCCCATTTCCGGCGATCGGCAGCACTCAAGCAGCGCGTGGTCGAGATCCGGCCCGACGATGAAAACCTGCGCTTCGACCTGATCGACACCCTGTCAAGCATCAGCCGCGGCGACGAGTCGACCGGGCGACTGCAGGAAGCTGCGCTCGGCTACGCGGAACAGATCGCCATGCTGCGCGCCTTGCTCGACGCCCATCCCGGCGCGCGTCGCTGGGAGCGGCGGCTGGCGACCTCACTGATCCGCACTGCCGCGCTCGCCATGATGCGCGGTCGGCTCGAAGAAGCAGCCGCGTTGATCGACGAAAGTGTCGAGCGCCTTTCGCGACTGACCGCACAGGAACCGGATAACCGGTTCTGGGTGCGCGATCTTGCCGATGCCCACATGAAGGCTGCCGAGATTGCACGCCTGCGCGGGCAGCAGGAGCGCGCCGGCGCGCACGTCGGACTTGCCGCCGAGCTGGCCGGAAAAATGAGCGATGAAGTCGAGCCGCCACTGCCCTGGCGACGGCTCGACGCCATCATCCGGATCCAGTCCGCGCAACGTGCGCCTGCTGCCGCTGCAAGTGCGCAGGAGATCGTCAAGGCGCTGGCGGAGCTTGAATACGTCGCCGCCCATGCCGGCGGCGACGTGGTGGAGATATCGGCGATCGCGAACTTTCTGATTGCCCGCAGCCTGCAGTTGATGGACGCCGGGAACTCCGAAGATGCCCAAGCCGATTGCCAACGGGTGATCGAACTGCTGCGGGATATCGCGCCGACGTCGCACGAGCCCAATGTACTGGCGGCCTGGGTGGCGGCGCACGCCCTGCTCGGCGCAAGGGAGCGGATTGCGCCGCAACTCGACTGGC
Source organism: Pseudomonadota bacterium (assembly GCA_022843465.1). GTDB lineage: Bacteria > Pseudomonadota > Gammaproteobacteria > Xanthomonadales > Ahniellaceae > 0-14-3-00-62-12. The sequence continues at coordinate 153,268 of JALHNO010000007.1, forward strand.
TGCAGCGGATCGGTTATCGCCATCCGGATTTCATCAGAGCCACCGATGGCAGCATTGGCGCCGCCGTGCTGGCATTGGACACCGCAGCGAGACCGAATTGATGCCGACACAGAGAATTGGGCCTGACAGGCTGTGGGTACCCGCAGTGGATCCGGGAGCGCCATTCCAGTCCGGTGATCGATCGAACGTCCGAGGCCGTCGCATACCTCGGACTCCCGATGCAAGGCGTTGCATATTCCACCCCCAACCGAAGCGAGGAAGCAGATGGTCGCAATCGTAGCTCCAACACCCAGCAAGTCCGGCGGCACCGAAGTCCTGGTCGTCAACCTGACGGTCAGCGGCAGTTCGGGAAACTATTCCTACTCCTACGACGTCCCCCACATCATCAGCCAGGAAACAACAGGCGAAGTGCAGGTCAATCTGATTTCAACGAGTCTGCCTTCCGGCTACAGCGCCTACATCCGGGAATATGCCTGCACCGATGTCAATGCGCTGGTGCCCAAATCGCCGGCTTCAGCGCCCTTCGCCGTCGGGACCCAGTCGGCGATCTTCTCGCTGACGCTGGCGACCAACCAGCTGATCAGCTTTGCGATTTTTGTGGAAATCACCGATACATCGCGCAACACCACGACGGTGTTCTGCGACCCGCAGATCGGCAACGATCCGAAGTAGTCGAGCGCCCGGAAGAGTCATCGGCGGCCTGCGCATCGAGGTTTGCCGGTGACTCGATCGCCCGTGCCCTCTGCCGAACACAAGCTGCAGCCCTCGCGCGCACTGCAGTTGCGATGGCAGGGCTGCCACGTTGCCTGGGCAGGTCCAGCTCTGCGATCCTTGGTACCGGCGATTCCGGCCGCGCTCGCGCGCCGGTGCATGATCCGCAATGAAGTTGCAGCCGAGCGACAAGGATCAGCGTCGTCTGATACCAGAATGCGTCCGAATCGAACCCGCCGTGCCCATTCGATACGGAGATGATTGAGCTGTGGAGCACCCCCACTCAGTAGCTCCACTCAAGGGTGCGGCACAGGAACGACGAACTCCGTTCAGGGGGCCTGTGCCGCACCTGCCCTCCATCCGAACTGCCACAATGAATCCAGGGTGCGTGATGTGTGAGCAGGAATCCGCAGCGGGCTTCGAGGTCTGGCATACCCCGTCGGAGCAGGAGCAACGGGTATTCGCCAGGGTGACCGAGCGTTTCCAGAGCGTTCGCTACCGACCCTGCAGTTGCGCCACCGAGGTCGCCGCCGGCACCCGCTACTCGTTCCTGTGTGCGGCCGAGTATGCCGCCGAAACCGCCGGCTGCAGCCTGGTCAAACTGCGCGTGTTCGAGCCCTTGCATGGCCCCAACGCACCGATTGAAATCGCGCCGATCCTGCTCTCGATCGAGACCATCGAGCCCTGATTCAGTTCCCTTGTTGCCGGGTTCGGCGGCCGCAGTGATGCCGTCTTGCCACCGCTCTGTACCCACGCCGGGGCGACCGTTGGCCGACAATGCAGGCGTATGGTCGCGCCAGGCTCTGGCGCCGCCAACCGCGATGGTCACTGGATCTGATTCGCGAAGTCGCGATTGCCGCAGACCCGAGCAAGCGCACCAGGAGTCAATGATGTCCCCACGAACCGCTGGCAACTGGTCAAGTTTCGAGTTCACGCTGACGCCCGAGGCCAAGCACGTCTTCGCCGAGGCGACCTCGGGCCTGCTGGGCGTCAAGTACACCGCATTCGCCTTTGCCACCCAGACCGTCGCCGGCACCGGCTACTCGTTCCTGTGCGAGGGGGTTGCCGCCAACCGGTCGCCAGCGACGACCGTGGTCAAGATGCGGATCTACCAGCCGCTGGCCAATCCGCTGTCCGAGGTCGAGGAACGGCCGATGATCGAATCGATCGAGGCGATTGCGCCCTGATCCGCAACCCGGACCGGCCGCGAACGCGCGGTCCGGGCGCCGGCAGGCCAGTCGCGGACGGCTCCGCGGTCTCGCCGGCAGTCCGGGATGGGCCCCGGTCGACAGCCCGACGGGGGAAATTAATCATTGCAAAACAATGCGTTGTATTCCGGCAGGTTTCCGGAAGGTTGGCTGTGGGCGGTTCCGGGAGTATGCGAACCGCGGTGGCACTGCCGGCCAGTCCAAGCACGCGATCCGTTCGGAGCAGTCCACGAATGGGTCGCCCAGCCGACTCAAGGCAGTGTCCATCGCAGGTCGCCATCCCCCCGGATGGCCTGCTCAATGATCAGACGAGGAACCCCCCATGCAAGATGACCTGGCGATCACGGACTCATGGAATTCGGATGACACCGCGTACGAGTTTGCGCCCGAACCGGCGACCGGCGCGCTGCGCCACAATGCCGAACCGGGCGTGCAGTCGGCGCTGGCCAGCGACCAGTTGAATGCTGGACGCATCACCCTCAACAGCGATCTGCTGCGCCAGCTGCGTCAGAGTCGCCTGCTCAGTCAGCAGGATCTCGCCGATGATTGCTGGCGGCGCAATATCCGCATCTCGATCGCCACCATCAAGCGCGCCGAGACCGGCTGCGCGGTGCGCTTCCGGATCGCTCGCGAGTTGGCGCGCTGCTTCGAGGTTCCGGTGATGCAGCTGGTCTGCGCGGACACGATGGCCAGCCAGCGGGCCGCATGAGCGCAACGGGGCGACGCGCAACGCGCCGTTGCCCCGATTCTGAACACTCCAGGCCGGACGCACATTCGCAGACCGCGCCGGTTCAACCGCGGCCCGGATGCAGCGGCACTTCGGCCTGCAACAACCGATACAGGTCGATCTCGGCCCGCGTCAGGGGAAATCCGAGCAGAGCCTGCAGCGCATGATGACGATGCTCGGCAGGTTCCTGCGAATTGGCAGCCAGCGCGAACAGGGCATCGAGCAGACGCGCCGATCGCGCCTGGGAAACGCCGATACCCGCGATCGCGGCAGCACGCACCGCGGGATCCGGATCGGACAGCGCCGCGAAGTAAGGTGCTTCCAGTTGCACGCCGGAGATCCAGCTGGACAATTGCGACAGGACGCTCGCGCGTACCCGCGGGTCGCCATGCTGTGTCAGTTCCGCGAGTTCTGCGGCGATCGGGCGCGCGTCTTCTGTGGCCAGCAGGCCAGGCTGCATGCCAGCCACCAGCACACTGAGCGCCGCCGGGTCGGTTTCCTCGTGCAGACCACGGCGCACACTGTCGAGCACGCGGGGATCGTCCAGCGGCAACTGACCGAGTACCCGGTAACCGTCGGCACGTCGCTGCGGATCAGCATCGGCCAGCAGTTGATAGGCGAAGGCGAGCTGTTCCTCCAGCGGCGCCGACTGCAACAGTTCCAGCAGGGTCGCGCGCAGTTCGGGATCGCTGGTGAGCGCGTGGCGTCGACGCAGATCGGCGCGGAACCCGGCATCTTCTGCTGCCAGCGCAATCAGGGATTCCAGCGAGGCCGTACCGCGACGCAGGCCGAGCACGGGATCGCGCACGGCTACCCGCGTGCTGTGCGCACCGGCAGCATCCCGCGCCACGCGGTCGCTCCCGGCTGGCGCGTCGACAGCGCTCTCCCGTTCCAGCTCAGCGACCGCTGGCGAAGCAGACGCCGATGCCGGTGACGCACGATCGCTCTGCAATCCCCAGGCGATCACGGCGGCCATGCCGACCACCGTCACCGCCAGCACACCACGGCGCCAGGTGAGCGCCCCGGCGTGCGGATCGGTCGGCGCAGACTGCGGAAATACACCGGGTCGGGACGGGTTTGATGGATGGGTGTTCACGGCTACCTCGGAGTCGATGCGGGCGGATTACGGCGACACCACAACAGGCACGCTGACCGTGCGCCGCCTGCTGCGTGTCGTCCTGCTCCGCTCAGTTGCAGGAGTTGTGACTGGTCCAGAAGACCACTGCGTAGTACGGCATGGCAACACCATTGAAGCGTGCCGACACCGCGCGTCCGGATACGCGCTGCTCGTAGTGCAGATGGGCACTGGCGGTGCCGCGACTGCCGACCGAGCCGATCCGCTGGCCCTTGCTCACTGACTCGCCGACAATGACTCGGTAGCCGCTCAGATGCGCGTACAGCGTGCTGTGGCCATTGCCGTGATCGATCACCACGTAACGACCGTAGCTGGTGTCACCGAGGTCGCGCGCCGTGGTCACGGTGCCGCCTGCCGATGCGACGACGGCATCGCCGAAGTCGTTGTCGCGGTTCATGTCGACCGCGCGATCCGGGTTGTGGCCCTGCCAGGTGGCAAGACGCCAGACCTGACCACACGGAAACGGCATCTGATACGCGGGCGCAGCGCTCGCGGCACCGACACCGAGAAAAAGTGCCAGCGCGGTGATGCGGCCCAGCAGGCGCCGGCTGCGATCTGTCATTCGATTCATAGGTTCACTCCAATGGATAAGTTGCGATCTGACCGAGACTTGTCGGTCGCTGTGATTGCGCCCCAATCGGGTCGTCCGTGGACGCTTGCTGTCCAGCCGATTTCCCCAGGGTGGCGCGTCTGCGCATGGTCAGCCGCAGACGGCCGTGATCCTAGGTTTTTGCGCGTCCTGCTGGCGGCGCCAAAACGCGATCAATGCTTGCAGTATTTGCAAACATCGCGCGGCGCGTGCCCGCTGCCAGATGGCAGGCAGTGTGCGTGCAGACCGGGACCGGGCGAGACCGCGTGGTGGTTGCCCTCCCATTGCGACGTGCAGTTGGCTACAGTCGAACGACATCGACTGCACGGGGAGCAGGCATGAAGGCCGAACGCGGCGGAGTGGATCGAATCGAAGACGTCGATCTGTTTGTACGCATCGTCGATCGCGGATCGCTGACATCGGCTGCGGTCTCGCTGGGGCTGTCGACCTCGCTGGTCAGCCGCCGGCTGGCGAGCCTGGAGAGCTCGCTCGGCGTGCGCTTGATTGATCGCAGCAGCCGCATGCTGGTACTGACCGAACACGGTCGCGACTTCCACGCGCGCGCCGAGTCAATCCTGCTTCTGGTTCGCGAAGCCGAGGCCGCGCTGCGCTCCAAGGCCAACGAGCTCAAGGGCACCCTGCGCATCAGCCTGCCCACCGCCGCCGCCGAGACCGGAGTACTCGATGACTTTGTTGCGCTGTTTCGCAAACACACCGACCTCTCGATCGAGATGCGGCTTTCCGATCGCCCGGTCGATGTGATCGGTCGCGGCTTCGATGCCGCCCTCTATCTCACCGATGCGCCCGACCGCCATCCCGGCGATGTGATGCTGGCCCAGCATCCAACCATGCTGGCGGCGTCTCCGGGCTATCTTGACCTCGCCGGCCGCCCGACGACACCCGAACAGTTGCTGGAGCACCGCACGGTGCGCGCAGTCTCGCACCGCGGCAAGGCCAGCGAATGGCTGCTGATGCACGAGGATGGTCGCGAGATCGTCCTGCCTGCCGCCGGCGGCATGTTTCTCAGCGATGAAGTCCGTGTGCTGTACACCGCCACCATCTGCGGCGCCGGCATCGGCCGCATGCCGCTCGGCTTCCTGGCCAATGCCGCGCGCGCCGGACAGTTGGAACCGGTACTTCCGGAATGGCGTTTCCGCCCGATCATGATTGCAGCCACCCTGCGCCGTGCCGGCGTGCGATCGGCAAAAGTTGGTGCGCTGCTGGAACTCGCCATGGGCGCGCTGCGAAGGATCGATGCCTTCGCCAGCTCGGCACCCAGTGAGGAGTACTACCGACGTCAGCTTGCCAAGGCCTCCGGACTGGTGGCCGGCGATGGTGATGGCGACGACGATGCCGAAACCGGGCGGCCCGCCGAAATCGCCAACCAGTGGAAATCCTGGACGCTGTAGCCGGCGATGCCGGATGCTGCGTTGGACTGAGAAGGGCCCCGTCGTGACGGCAGGGCAAATGCGCCAGAGCCAGCCCGCATGATCACGCGGGCCGGCTCAGCTCTGCAGATCAGGTGTGGCAGCCGCGGATCGTGCAGTGGATCGGGCCATTCAAATAGTCGTCAGCGGCTTCGCGCCATTCGTCGTCGCAGCCATTGCCATTGTGGCTGCGGTTGCAGATGTCATGACGCAGGCAGTCGTGCATCCAGGCGCCACGACCATCGAGGCCACAACCGCCGCCGCAGCGGCCATAGCATTGCGAGGAAGAACAGCCATAGCGCTGATTGGTCAGCAGGTAGCCGTGCAGGGCACCGGGGCCCTGGCAATAGTCGTGTCCGGCATTCTTGGAGAACGCCAGATCGCTGCGGCAGACATCATGACCATCGTGCAAGTCGGTGAAGCTGTTGTGGCTTTCGCCGGCGCAGGCCTTGGCGAGCGAACCGACGATCTCGTCACCGGTGGCCGGCTTGGCATCGAACAGCGTGTCGATCGGATTGGGCTCGGTCTGCGGGGGCGTTCGTTCGATCACCCAGGATTTCTCCAGTGTGTGATTCAGCGGCGCCTCGGAATACATCTCGCTGAGGCGCCAGATCGCATCCTGCGCGCTCGACATGGACTCCAGATTCAGCGAGTCGAGATGCTTGGCGATCGCCGGCTGAAACGAGGCAAAAAGGTCCAGTTCCTGGCGCCCCAGTCGGACACCGTTGGCGGTCGTGATGGTGACCGTGCCGGTGGCGTAATCGAAGGCATGACGGATCTCGGCGCCGTTCACTTCCAGACTGACGATGACCGCGTCCGGATTTTCGCCAACAGCTGCGTTCTTGGCGCCCTTGCGGCTCAGGGTGCTGAATTCGAGAATGCCCGCGCTGGTGGCGAGACGGCCGCCGACATCATCCGAACGCGACTTGCTTCTGCGCATGCTGAGCACGCCGGTCTCCACCGGTCGCGTCGCAATTTCTGCTTCGGGCTGGGTCTCCAGCGGGGTTTCCGCAGAGACCGAAGCCGTCACTCCGACGGCGAGACCTGCCCAAAGCGTTACCAGAATGGCCAAACCCTTGCTGCTGCTCATAGTGATTCCCCAATGATGCTGCGATCCGTCTGTATTCCGCCGTGAACCTGCTCGGAACGAAATGAACCCTGGTCGGTCAGGGGCGGATCAGAGCCGCTCAGCCGATACCGGGTGCAGACAGGTTAGGTGCAGGCAGGCGCTGGAGGAGCACGCAATCCGGGAACTGCTGTTGCAGAATCTGCAAGGTGCGTCCGGGCCGCAAACCCCGGGCGTCGCGCGCAACGGGTCGACTCCGCTTTCCGCCACGGCCCCAGGGTCGGGCGGCCAGCTCCGGCAGGATGTGATCGCGGACCCACACCAGGGACTCCAGCGCATCTGGACGATTGAAGCGCATGCCGGAGAACACTGCGAGCGCGCGCTGCTCCGGCATCAGCACAAGAAAGTTTCCGCCATTGCCCATGGCCATCCGGATGCGTCCGTGCGGAAAATTGGCACTGCGAATTCGATCGACCCACCAGAGTTAGCCATATTGTTGTGGCCGATCCGGAATGTCGGTGTGCGCCGTGGTCATGGTCTCGATCCAGCCATGCGATATCAGCTGGATATCGCCATGACGTCCGCCGTCCAGTACCAGTTGGCCGATCTTGGCGAGTTCCTCCGGGTGAATGCGCAGGTGGCCACCGCTGTCGCTATCGGCGCCACGATTCCAGCTTGCCCTACGCGCACCGCGGATGCCCAGCGGCCCGGCGACTCCGTGGTCCCTGAGCCCGTCGACTGCACTGGCGCACCGTTGCCCCGGCTCTGGCGGACGCGGCGGCGCTCGAAATCAATCTCAAGTCCGTCGCCATGGACGCGTGTTTGATCGGCTTGCTGGAACCTTCCGGGCTTTATCCTGCGCGACCGCCGGGGCTGATCGCAGGGATGTTGGCCCGCCGCTAACGGTAGAACGCAAGGTTCGCCTGAACGCGCTCGCGCTGATCTGCCGGCAGATGCGGGCTGGCCAGCAAGCGTTCCACCGCTTCGCGACCGGCACCGAGCGCGGCCGCATCGCCTACGTAGAAGGCAGAGATGCCGAGCTCATCAAGTGCCTGCCATTGATAATGCGAGAGCTGGATGAACAGCCCGTCATCCGGCAGCGGCAGCTGGGCAGCGCGTGCGGCGTACAGGTAGGCCAGGGCATACTCCTGACGCAGGCGATGGAAGCGCGCCAGATCGACCAGGGATTCGGCACGCCTTGGCCGCAGTTGGTAGGCGGCGAGATAGGCGGCTGTGATTTCCACCGGCGCTGCCCGCAAGCGCTCCAGCAGGACGCCGATCTGCCACTGCGCATACCAGCGTTCCTCCTCCCAGCCGCCCATCGCCAGGCGCCGGCGATAGTGCTCCAGCGCCAGCGCCGGCTCACCCGCGTCGCGATAGCTCTGGGCGAGATAGAACCGGTAGCGGGCATTGTCCGGCTCGTCGATCAGGGCGCGCTCCAGCACAGCAGCGTCGTCATGGAACTTGCGCGGATTGCCACTGCGCGCGCCATCCGGCCGCACTTGCACCCAGGGCCCGTGCAGATGCGCACTGTTCTGCTGATCGCTGGCCTCGAGGTACTCGTGCAGCACGCCACGATAACGCCAGTCGAGCGCATCGCGAATCAGACATACCCGGTGGTAGCGCATCTCGCCATAGCGCATGTCCAGGCTGTAGGCGTCCGCTGTCAGCGCGGGCAGCTCAAAGCCCTCGGGCCACTCCAGGGTTTCGTCGGCGTCGATGACGAATACGTAGTCGGCACGGCCCTTGGCCAGCGCGAGCGCCTCGCTACGGTTGTGGGCAAAATCGCGCCAGGGTCGCTCATGCAGCGCACCGGGCAGGTCCTGCATCAAGCCGCGGATCAGATCCTGGGTGCCATCGCTCGAGCCGGTATCAACGATCAGCCATTCATCGATCAGCGGCCGCAGGGATTGCAGGCAACGTGCAATGACAGCGGACTCATTCTTGACGATCATCGACAGACAGATGCGTGGACGTTGCGAGGGCATCGAAGACTTTCCGGATACGGGCGACAGGACCGGGCAATGGTACGCATAAAGCCGCCGTGCCGGGGACATCGATGGGCGGTGACACAGGCACCAGAATGCATGCTAGAAATGCGATGGCGCGAAAACGTGGAGCGGCAGTGCATGGCGATATCCGACTATCCACCGCCACTGCTGCGGGACCAGCAGGGCATCGCCGAACCGGTGCCTGACGCGGGAACTGGCGTCAGCGAGCACGATCGATTGCGCGCTGCACGGGGCTGGTCCTACGTCTGCCAGCTGTACTTCCATGAACCGACCGCACGTTTCTCGATCTGGATCAGGCTGGGCGCGGAATCCAGTGACAGTTCGGCAGTGGCTGGATACCTCGGCATTACCGTGACCAGCGACGCCGATGCGGCGCAGCAAACGCTGCGACTTCGGCGCGTCGAAGGCACGCTGCCGATCGCCGCGTTCGAACTGGTACCGCTCGACGCCGAGCAGCGCGCCATCGCGTTTGAACGCAGCGACGGGCATGACGATTGCGCGCAGCTGAGTTTCCTGAGCGAGGAACCGGTTCGCCTGTTCCGCGTTGGCCTGAAGCGACTCGACGCCATACGCATGGGTGCGCTCCGCGCCTGCGTCATGGCCGATGCCGAGGGCATTCCGACCTGCTTCGCGCATGATTTCCAGATCGCGCTCGATCGCAGCGAACGGTTCGAGATCGCCGGTCTTGCGGACGCGGCCGACAGTTCGCCTTCGCTGAGCACACAACTACGTGGCCTTTGGGACACCCTGCTGAGCGAGGTGCCGGAGTTCCTGCTCGCGATCGCCTGCACCTTTCGCACCGATGGACCGCTGCCGACCAGCATCCCCGTCCTGATCTTGCCGACCGGTCTGTTCACCTCGTCGCAACTGGACGAACTGGGCATCCGTCTTGCCGATCAACTGCAGCAGTGGCTTGCGATGCAATCGCCAGCGCCCGGCGACTTCGCACTCGATCTGAGCATCACGCCGCTCAATCTGCCCCGTCCGCTGCCCACGCTGCGACTGCGTCAGCTGCTGTTGCGCACCCCGCACTGACCGAGGTCGCCAGCGGCTGGTGGCGCGCGCGAATTGACCGGCCCGGCGTCGCCGGCGCAGCCTTGATCCTGATCAGCGCCACGCGCCGGGCCGAGCCCTGATCCGCAGTCGATGCCGACCCTGACCCGCGCTGCCGACGGTTCAGCTGCCGCGGCCAGGACCCTCGGCGCGTGCGCCACGCGTCCATCCACGCGCCCGATCGGCAGGCCGGCGTCGGCCCTGGCGACTGCGCGAGCGCGCGCACCGGGGCCTCCGTCCGGCACCCGCGCTGGGGGTTTTCCCCCAGCGCGGGTGAGGGCAAAACCGGATGCCCAGTCACGACCGCTGCCCTCAGAGTGCGCGGGCTCCGGAAAACCGGACACCCTTTTTAACAAACACCGAGTGAGAGACCCCATGACTGAGAAATCCACCGTGAATGTTTCGAACAGTTTTCCCCGCAAGCGCCGTCTGGCCCTGAGTCTCGCCGCGATGATGTCGAGCGGCGGCGCCTGGGCCGACGCCCATATGGGTAGCGATCTGAGCCAGCGGCTGCTGGGCGCGCTGCCCACCGAGGAACTGGAAATCATCGTCAGCTATGGCCAGTCGGGGCCACTCACTGCCGCGCAACTGGCTGACCTGCGCGCGCTCGGCATCGAGCGCGGTGTTGCCATGCAGAGCCTCCCGATCGCCGGCGCGCTGGCCACACCCGCAGAAATCGCGGCACTGGCGCAGGATGATGAAGTCGTCTCGATCTACCTCAATCAGCCGCTGCGCTACTTCAATGAACAGGCGCGCCAGCTCACCGGAGCCAGCCGCGTTGCCGAGCGCCCGGCCGAGTTCAATCGTGCGATTCCCTACAGCGGCCAGGGCATCACCGTGATGGTGAATGACTCCGGCGTGGATGCCACCCATCCGGATCTGCGCTACGGCAGTCATGTCGTGGAGAATGTGCAGGCCGCGACCAATCTGCGTTCGATCGACACCCTGTTGCCGGTCAGCTATCTCGAAGGCATGCACAACACCGACACCGGCTCGGGCCATGGCACGCATTGCGCGGGCAGCGTCGGCGGCACCGGCGCCGGTTCGGCGGGCAAGCATCGTGGTGTGGCGCCAGGTGCCGACCTGGTGGGCTATGGCTCGGGCGGCGTCCTGCTGATCCTGGATGCGATCGGCGGCTTCGATTATGCCATCACCAACCAGTTCCGCTTCGATCACCCGATCCGCGTGATCAGCAACTCCTGGGGCAGCTCCGGCAGCTTTGAGCCACTGAACCCGGTCAATATCGCCAGCTATGAGTCCTACAAGCGCGGTATCGTCAGCGTGTTTGCGGCCGGCAATGATGGCTCCGGCGAAGATACCCACAATCCGTACGCGCAGTCGCCCTGGGTGATCTCGGTCGGCGCCAGCGAGAAAGACGCCGTGCTCACCGATTTCTCCTCACGCGGCAAGCGCGGCGAGACCGGCACCTTCAGCATGCCCGATGGCAGCCAGTGGACCTATCGCAACCAGCCGACCATCGTCGCGCCGGGCGTGGACATCGTATCGGCGCGCGCACTGACGGGCGCCCTGCCCTTGCTCGCGTCCGAGCAGGACATCAATAATCTGGAGCCCGCCCATCTGCCGTATTACACGCATATGAGCGGCACCTCGATGGCCACCCCGCACGTGGCCGGTGTCGTCGCCCTGATGCTGGAAGCCAATCCGAACATGACCCCGGCGCAGGTCCGTGACGTGATCGAGCGCACCGCGACCAATATGACCGGTCGCCTGGAATGGGAAGCCGGCGCCGGCCACATCAATGCCTATGCGGCGGTGGCGCATGCAGCGGGTCTGCGTACCGACTACGGCGCGACGGTCAATGCGCGCCGCAGCTTCCACGCCAATGCCAATCTTGCCAGCGGCGCCAGCTTCCCGTTCGAGATCACCTTCCTGCCGGTAGGCGAAACCGAAGTGCAGAGCTTTGAAGTCGCTGCCAATGTCGCCTGGGTGGCGGCGCGTGCCGAAGTGGACGCCAACACGGTGGCGATCGTGCTGACCGATCCCGATGGCAACCGTTACGGCTCCTCGATTGCACTGCCCGTGCTTGGCAGCACCGTAGTCGCTGGCGGCCCCGGCAAGCCCGGCACCTGGACGCTGACCGTGCGCGGCATCGGTTCGGTCTCCGGTGTTGGCCTCGATCCGCTGGGCGTGACCAATGGCGTGGCCCTGCCCGGACCGATCAGTGGCGAGGTCAGCTTCCTCAACAGTGCCGGCTACACCGGCATGAATGATGTCGCCAATCATCCGGCACGCACTGCGATCGAGCATGCCGTCAGCTATCGCCTGGTCGATGGTTACTCGGACCGCATGTTCCGCCCGGACGACTACCTCAAGCGCAGCGAACTGGCCCAGTACCTGATGATGGGCACCAGCGTGCGCCAGGCACTGCCGTTCAATCGTGTGCCGAGCTTCAACGATCTGGCCGTCGGCCATGCCAGCTATCCGTTCGCCCAGGCCGCGGTCACTCCGGCAGCGCCCCTGCGCGACCTGACTCAGGCCCACGACGGCGTGATGCGTCTGGTCAATGGCCAGTTCCGGCCCAACAGCAGTGTCAGTCGCTACGACCTCGCCTATGCCCTGACCCAGAGCCTGGGCCTGCAGAGTGCCGCGCGCAGCTTCACGGGCAATGTCAGCGTGGCCTATGGTGCCCAGCGCATCGTGCTCGACGACAGCGCCATGATCCCCGCCGATCTGCGTGGCTATGTGCAGCTGGCATTGGATGCCGGCGTGATCAACGCGGTGTTCAGCGTCAGCCAGGGGCCGTTCGATCTGCAGCCCACGGTGCGTGCCAGCTTCAAGGGTGATCTGTTCGTCACCCGTGCCGCCTACGCGGTTGCGGCCGGTCGCTTCATGACGCAGTACCTCAGCGCCACCGACTGAGATTCATCGCTCTGATGATGCAGCAGACGGCCCGCAGAGATGCGGGCCGTCTTTTTTCCGTTCGAGCCATCCGGCGCAATGCCCTTCGGTCATTGCGCCTTGCGCCGCTGCCAGCGGATCAGTTGGGACGCCACTGCACCTCGTCGAGATGCACATTGACGGTGTAGGTGGTATGCGCGCGCTCCAGCCAGATCGCATCCAGGGTGACGTTGGCCGAGTTGATCGTGCCATTGCCGCCTACCCAGGTATTCCACTGCGCGGCATTGCTCAGATCCCATTCGACATAGGTCCAGGTGTTGGCATTGACCGCCCTCAGCGTCGAGCGTTCGGTGCCGTCGGAACTGTCATCGATGCCGACACCGACGCTGAATCCGCTGCCGGCAACAAAGACCCAGAAGCCGATGCGCCCGTTGCGCGAGAAGCTGGTATTGCTCGCCGGTGCTCCGCCACCCGACAGGAAGCGCACCGACCAGGCCGAACTGTTGGCTGAATTGTCGATCAGGGTCAGGTGTTCCGAACAGCTGCCCACCCTGGACATGGCGCAGTCACGCACTGCGGTCGAATTTGCGCTGATGCCGGTGGTGCTTCCGGAGTAACTCGGCGTGCTGGTGAAATGCCCTTCGTTGCTCTCGAAGGTATCCAGAATGCGCGTGGTGCCGCCGCCCGCGCCAGGATTGAGCAGGCTGTAGTAGCGCGACCAGCTCCAGTTGATGCCCGGGTCGGTGTGGGTGTTGTTCGGGAAGTGCTGATGGCCCTTGATCCTGATCGCGCTGGACAGCACGACTACACCGCTGTGCGCCGGTCCGCTGTAGGCCGAAGCGCAGGAAATGCCGTAACGGCTGCAGAAATGCCGGGTCAGCGCCGCCGATGCGTTGTACATGGCGGTGGTGTACCAGGCTGCGTTGTTGACATAGCCCTCGTGCTCGATGCCCAGGGTGTAGTTGTTCTCGCTGCCGACATGGTGCGCCGCCGAGCTCTCACGCACCATCTGGGTGATCTGGCCGTCGGAGCTGCGGATCAGGTAATGCGCGCTGACCGAGTAGGGATTGCTCTTGAACCAGGAAATGCTGCCGGCATACGAGCCCTGCATGGTGTGGATGGTCACCGCCGTCGCCGCGGTTCCGCGCGAGTGATAGTAGGGCGAGGCAACCCAGAGCGCGGGACCGTAATCGGTACTCTTGGCCTGGGCCGAAGCCAGCGATGCCGGCGCGCGCAGGGATTCGTCGAGCGTGTCGATGCGATAGCCATCGGCCTCGACCGTGCCGCGCTTGAGGTCCAGACGCACGAAGGGCGCACGCTGGCGGCTCAGTGCCTCGACATCGAACTGCGCTTCCCAGTCAATCGGCCGTGACTTGATCAGCACACCATGGTCATCGACCCCGCGGTCGATACTGAGCAGCACATCGAAAGCGAAACTCTCGCGTGCGAAGGCGTCGATGCGATCGCCACTGCGTTGCTTGCCGAATCCGGCATAGGCCTGCAGCAACTGCGCCTCGGACAAAGCCGGCGCGGAGCGCTGCGACTTCGCCGACAGCAGGGCAGCGGCCGCCATCACATTCCAGTAGGGATCGGATTCGATCTGACCACGTGCCACGCCGAGCAGGGCAGCCGCCTCGCCGACCTGATCGCTGAAGCCATCACCGGCATAGAGGCCCATCAGGCCAATGGCGGTGGCCGACTCCGGTGCATGATCCTTGTGGGGCGCTGCCTGCAGATGGACCCAGCGGGTCTGCACATGGGCGATGGCTTCCAGCGTGCCCGTCGGGATTTCCGGATAGCGTGCGTAGGCGGCCGCAAACAGGGCGGGATAGTCGACCCGCAGTTTGGCCAGCGCCGACTGCTCCGCGTTCACCCGTGCCTGGAACGCCGGATCGACATCATCGGACTGCAGGCGCGATTGCGCCGAGAGCGAACCACAACCGAACAACAAAGCGAGGGCAAAGCAACCCAACAGACTGGAGCGCATAAGGAATCTCTCGTTGAAGGTTCAAACCGGAAGTGCGCGTGGCGGCATGGCGACTCAGCCCCGATCGCGCGGCGTGGAAAGCGATGCACGAGCCCGAGTCCCCACACCCGACCTGCATCCCGGCCGATACTGCGCCAAGTCGGCACCTGGATACCATTCCAAACTCATTCCAAATCGGTTTCAGCAGGCATCGCTGCGGCGCACCATGGCGCAACTGCGGCACAGTCGACCGTTGCGCGGACGCGCGCCGGCCACACCCACGCTATTGGCCCACTCCGACCTTCCGTGCAGCTGAGCCGCGCCTGCTGGCGAGCGCGCCTGCGATCACGGCACCCCGAGCCGCAACAAGTCCACCCCGGTCTGGGCAACCGCGCCCTGGCCCACAAAGGCCCGATTTCCTGCTTGACGGGCTGGAAATCGGGGTCTAATGTGGGCACCTGTGAGAAATCATGGAATAAAGTGGCAATTGGTGGAATCAGATGTTCCAAGGCGAGACCGCAATCACGATCGACGACAAGGGCCGGATGTCCATTCCGACGGCTCATCGCGAGCTGATTTCGGCCCAGTGCGGCAATCGTCTGGTGTTCACCTACAACCCCTTCGAGCCGGGCTGTCTGTGGCTGTATCCGGTGCGCGACTGGGAAAAGGTGCGCGACCAGGTCAATGCACTGTCGAACCTGGTGGCGGTGCATCGCAACTTGCAATTGAAACTGGTCGGAGCCGCCACCCATGCCGATGTCGATGGCAGTGGGCGCGTTCTGGTGCCGGCGAGCCAGCGCAGCGCGGCGGGGCTGGACAAGAAGGCGGTGCTGCTGGGCATGGGTTCCAAATTCGAGCTGTGGAGCGAGGAGGCGCATCTGCGCCAGATCGCGGCCACGATCGGCGAGACCCAGGTCACGCCGGAGATGTTGAAGCTGAGCTTGTGAGCGACGAAGACACCGCCGGCAGGCGCGATCAACACATCCCGGTGATGCGGGACGCGGCGATCGAAGCGCTGGCGGTACGCCCCGAGGGAACCTACCTCGACGGCACCTTCGGTCGTGGCGGGCACGCGCGGGAAATCCTGCTGCGGCTCGGCGAGCGCGGTCGGCTGTTGTTGATGGACAAGGATCCGGAGGCCATCCGGGTGGCCCAGGAAAAATTTGCAGACGATGCCCGCGTTGCGATCCGGCACAGCAGCTTTGCCGAGATGGCCGAGTGGGCAGAGGCGAAGCCGGGTGTCGATGGTGTGCTGCTCGATCTTGGCGTTTCCTCGCCGCAGATCGATCAGGCCGAGCGCGGTTTCAGTTTCATGAATGATGGTCCGCTGGACATGCGCATGGATCCCACCTCGGGGCTCAGCGCGGCCCAGTGGTTGGCAAGGGCAAGTGAGCGCGAGATCGCCGATGTGTTGTGGGAATACGGTGAGGAAAAAGCCAGTCGTCGGATCGCACGCGCCATAGTCGGCAGCCGCGATCAGCTGGCGCTCGACACCACGCTGCAGCTGGCCGGCCTGATCATCCAGACCGTCGGACGCGGCGCACCGGGCAAGCATCCGGCGACCCGCACGTTCCAGGCGATCCGCATCCACATCAACCGCGAGCTCGGCGATCTCGATGCCGGGCTAGAGGCCGCAGCGAAGGTATTGAAGCCGGGCGGGCGGCTGGCGGTGATCAGCTTTCATTCGCTGGAAGACCGCAGAGTGAAGCGCTTCATCCGTGGTGATGCCGGCCGCGTGCAGGTGCGCCGCGGTCTGCCACCGCTGCCGGAGAAGCCGCCGCTGTTGCGCGCCCTGAGCGACGCGGAACTCGCCGGCGATGAGGAAAGTGCGCGCAATCCGCGGGCACGAAGTGCGGTGCTGCGGGTTGCGGAGCGGCTGCCATGAGCGCGCGCGTATTGGCCGCACTGGCCCTGCTGGTGTTCGCCGTTGCCAGCGCGATCGGCGTGGTCTCGGCGCGGCAGCAATCGCGCCAGCTGTTTGTTGCACTGTCAGCGCTGGAGCTGGAGCGCGACGAATTGAACATCGAATACGGCCGCCTGCAGCTCGAGCAGGCGACCTGGACGGAAACCAATCGCCTGGAGCAATTGGCGCGCAATCAGCTGGGCATGGTGTTTCCGGGCCCGGCAGAAACGGTGGTGATCAGACGTTGAACCGGGTTTTCCGGCGCAACGGAACAACAACAGGCGGGGCGATCGCAGGATCAGTCCGGCCAGGGTGAGGCCAACAAGACTCACCCACGAGCAAGCGCTGAAGCGGCACGCAGAGGTCGCGGGGCGTTCGTCAAAATCTGAGGAAGGAAGAGGCCGTGAGGGGGAAGCATTCTCACGCCGGGATCAGAAAGCCTGGGCTTTCGGACTCCCCACATCTGCTGCTGGCGCAAGCCGGCAGCCATGGTGCGTGGATACTGGTGCAAACCGGTGACCGGCGACTATTGCCTGCAATCGCAACGGCCGGCGTGCCGTGTGCCTGCGAGTGCCTGCGATGAACGCGCCGCGTCTGCAGCCACGCGGCATCAGCCCCTTGCGCCTGCGCATCGTGCTGGCCGTGCTCGGCGCCTGTGCACTCGGCCTGATCGGCAAGGCCTTCAGCATGCAGGTGCTGCACAAGAGCTTCTATCAGGGCCAGGGCGATGCCCGCTTCCTGCGCGATATGCCGGTCGCCGCATCGCGCGGCGCAATCACCGATCGCAGCGGCGAGCCACTGGCAATTTCAACCCCGATGATCTCGATCTGGGCCGAGCCGCGCCTGCTGATGGAAGGCCGCGCGCAGTTTCCCGAACTTGCCCGCCTGCTCGGGCTGACCACCGAAGATCTGACCTCACGGATCGAATCGCGCCTCGATCGCGAGTTCATCTATCTGCGCCGCCTGCTGCCACCGGAAGCGGCCGAGGAGATTCTGGCGCTGGAGTTGCCCGGCCTCAATGGCCAGCGCGAGTACCGCCGGTTCTATCCGGGCGGAGAAGTATTTGCCCATGTGGTGGGCTATACCAATGTCGACGATATGGGCCAGGAAGGTCTGGAGCTGGCGTTCGACCAGTGGCTGGTCGGCAAGCCGGGCGTCAAGCGGGTGATCCGCAATCGCCGCGGCGAGATCGTCGAGAACATCGAGGAATTGCGCGCCGCCGAAGCCGGCCGCGAACTGCGGCTGTCGATCGACCGTCGTCTGCAGTACCTCGCCTATCGCGAGCTGAAGGCGGCGATCTTCGAGAACGGCGCCACCAGCGGCTCGATGGTGATCATGGATGTGCCGACCGGCGAAGTGCTGGCGATGGTGAACTATCCCTCGTACAACCCGAATGCGCGTGACAACAGCGACCCCTCGGTACGCCGCAACCGCGCGGTGACCGATGTCTTCGAACCGGGTTCGGTGATCAAGACGTTTACCGTTGCCGCCGGACTGGAGAGCGGCAAGTTCAAACCCGACACCGAGATCAATACCCATCCGGGCACCTTGGCCGTGGCCAATCTGCTGGTCAAGGACATCCGCGACTTCGGCGTCCTGACGACCACGCGCCTGCTCACCAAGTCGAGCAATGTGGCGGCGACCCGCATCGCGCAGTCGCTCGACAGCGAGCACTTGTACGACATGTTCCATCGCTTCGGCTTCGGCGAACTGACCGGCTGTGGTTTCCCCGGCGAAGCAACCGGCAGCCTGCCCGATACCAAGCGCTGGGGACCGGTCGAGAAAGCCACGATGTCCTACGGCTATGGGCTATCGGTGACGGCACTGCAACTGGCGCAGGCCTATGCCGCCGTGGCCAATGCTGGCGTGCGGCATGCGCCGACCTTTGTATTGGGTGCGGCGCTTGACGAACGCGCCTCCGAACTTCTGGATCCGGCAATCGCGCAGACCCTGCTCGGCATGCTGGAAACCGTCACCGGACCGGAAGGCGGCGCCGGCAAGGCACGCGTGCCCAACTACCGGGTGGCCGGCAAGACCGGTACCGCGCGGCGTGCCAGTGCCGGTGGCTATTCCAGTCGCTACACCAGCGTATTCGCCGGCGTGGTGCCGGCCTCGCGACCCAAGCTCGCGGCGGCCATCGTGATTCATGACCCAAGCGCGGGCGCCTACTACGGCGGACTGGTGGCCGCTCCGGTCTTTGGCCAGGTGATGGACGACGCCATGCGCCTGCTCAATGTGGCTCCTGATGATCTGAGGCCGGGCCTACTCGCCCTGCATCCTGGCAGCAATCCGGCCGCCATCGATCCCAGCCTGTCCGCTGAAGGGGTGATGCCATGAGCGGCATGAGCCTGCGCAGCCTGCTGGCGGACTGGATCGACGTGCCGGAAATCAGTGTGTCCGGTATCTGCCTGGACAGCCGCCAGGTCGCGCCGGGCGATCTCTTCGTCGCGGTCGCGGGTACGGCGCAACACGGAATCCGCCATGCCCAGCAGGCCATGGACCGTGGTGCCTACGCCATTCTCAGTGATCAGCCGGGTGCCGCCGACTTGGCCGTGCCGGTTCTGGTACTGGCGTCGTTGCGCCAGCATCTCGCAGCGATTGCCGCGCGCTTCCATGGCACCGATGCCGCCCAGCCGCGGCTGATCGGGGTCACCGGCACCAATGGCAAGACCTCGAGCGTGCAGTTGATCGCGCAAGCCCTGAGCCGGGCCGGTTGCGTGGTCGGCAGCATCGGCACCCTCGGCAGCGGCCTGCACGGCCGGCTGGTCGCTGGCGAACGCACGACGCCGGATGTCTTCAGCACGCATGCCGCCATTGCCGGCATGCAGGCACAGGGCGCCGACCATGTCGCGATGGAAGTGTCGTCGCACGCCCTCGAACAGGACCGGGTGGCCGGACTGCGTTTCGAGATCGCGGCATTCAGCAATCTCAGCCATGACCATCTCGACTACCACGGCAGCATGAGCGCATATGCCGCGGCCAAGGCCAAGCTGTTTGCCTGGCCCGGACTGGCCGCGGCGGTGATCAATGTCGACGACCCGGTAGGTGCGCGCCTGCTGGCACAGACCACGGCAGGCCGACGCATCGCGTTCAGCGCCGAGGGCAATCCGGCAGCCGACCTGCGTGCCGAGGATATTGTCAGCGATGCGCACGGAACCCGATTTCGTCTTGTGCAGGAGGCCGATGATGCTGTCATCCAAAGCGCCCTGCTTGGCCGCTTCAATGTCGCCAATCTGCTGCTGGTCGCTGGTGTACTGCGCGCACTGGGCTGGTCGTTCGCCGATACTGCCGCCGTGCTTGCCAGTCTGCAGCCGGTCCACGGCCGCATGAACCGGCTCGGTGGCGAGGGCAATCTGCCGCTGGTGGTGATCGATTACGCGCACACGCCAGATGCACTGGAGAAAGCGTTGTCGACTTTGCGTGCGCACACGGCGGGCCAATTGATCTGCGTATTTGGCTGCGGAGGCGACCGTGATCGCGACAAGCGCCCGCTGATGGGCGCCATCGCCGACCGCGGTGCCGATATCGCTTTGATCACCGATGACAATCCGCGCAGCGAGGACGGCGCAGCCATTGCCTCCGAGATTCTCGCCGGCATGGCGAAGGCAACGCCGGCGAGCATCGTGCGCGACCGCCGCACCGCCATCCGGCGCGCCATCGCGATGGCGAACCATGGCGATACCGTGCTGATCGCCGGCAAGGGCCACGAGCCCTACCAGGAAGTAGACGGCGTGAAGCAACACTTCGATGACACCGAGGAGGCCGCAAAGGCATTGACCGCGCTTGCGATGCTCAAGCCGAGATCTTCCAGCCACTCTGCACCCGGGATGGACAGCCGATGATTCACGCCTGCCTCAGCGATCTTGCCGCGGCCTTCGGACTTCGTCTGGGCGGCAGTGACGCCGAGATTTCCGGAGTCAGCATCGACAGCCGCCGTGTCGAGCCCGGCAATCTGTTTGTCGCCCTGCGTGGCGAGCGGGTTGATGGCCACGATTTCGCCGGCCTTGCGCGCGAGCGCGGCGCCAGCGCTGCCCTGGTCGAACGCACACTGGCAATCGACCTGCCGCAACTGGTGGTCGCCAATACCGAAACCGCGCTCGGCGATATCGCCCGGCGCTGGCGCCTGTGCTGCGCCGCCCGCGTGGTGGCGATCACCGGCTCCAACGGCAAGACCACGGTCAAGACATTGACGCACGAGATTCTCCGGCTTGCCGGCAGCTGCCACACCAGCTCGGGCAACTTCAACAACGAACTGGGTCTTCCCCTCAGCCTGTGCGCGCTGTCCGATGAGGCACGCTATGCCGTGCTGGAAATGGGCGCCGGCAAGCCCGGCGACATCGAGTACCTGGCCAATATCGCCAGACCGGATGTCGCAGTCGTCAATAACGTCGCACCGGCGCATCTGGAACGCATGCAATCGCTGCAAGGCGTCGCCACCACCAAGGGCGCGATCTACAGCGCGCTCGGCGATCAGGGTATCGCCGTGATCAATGCTGAGGACGAATTCGCCAGCTATTTCGCGGGTATCGCCGGTGCCCGCCAGATCTTCCGTTTTGGTCTGGTCGATCACGCCGACATCCGCGGCGAGGTGCTGCGCAGCGATAGCACGCAGCGCCTCGCCATCAGCACGCCGCTCGGCAAGATCGAAGTCGAACTGGCGCTCGCGGGGGCGCACAATGCGCGCAATGCGCTGGCGGCAACCGCGCTGGCGCTGGCGGCCGGCGCCAATCTCAGCCATGTCCAGGCGGGACTCGAAGCGGCACGCGCAGTCGGTGGACGCCAGGCCCGATTCGAGCTTGCCGATGGCAGCAGCCTGATCGATGACAGCTACAACGCCAACCCGGGCTCGATGCGGGCCGCCATCGACACCCTGGCGGATCTGAAGGGGCCGCGCTGGCTGCTGCTGGGTGACATGGCCGAGCTCGGCGACAACAGTGCAGCGCTGCATCGCGGCGTCGGTGCCTACGCCCGTGAACGCGGCATCGAAACCCTGTGGGCAGTCGGCGCGCGCTCGCTGGAGACCTGTGCCGGGTTCGGCCCGGGCGCGCGCCATTTCGCCGATCAGGCCAGCCTGATCGCTGCCATGCGGACCGAGCTTCAGCCCGGCTGCACGATCCTGGTCAAGGGCTCACGCTCCAGCGCAATGGATCGCGTGGTCAGTGCCCTGACCAACGTCACCTCGGGAGATCCCCATGCTGCTTGAACTGTTCGCCTGGCTCAAGCCGCACTTCAGCGGCTTCAATCTGTTCCAGTATCTGACCCTGCGGGCGATTCTGTCGGCGCTGACTGCGCTCGCGGTCTCGCTGATTGCCGGCCCGGCGGTAATCCGCAAACTGGCCGAATACAAGGTCGGCCAGACCATCCGCCAGGACGGACCGCAGTCGCATTTCTCCAAGGCCGGCACGCCGACCATGGGCGGTGCCCTGATCCTGATCGCGGTCACCGCATCGACCCTGCTGTGGGCGGACCTGCGCAATCGCTATGTCTGGATCGTCCTGTTCGTTCTGGTCAGCTTCGGTCTGGTCGGCTGGATCGATGACTATCGCAAGCTGGTGCTCAAGGACAGCCGCGGCCTGCCGGCGCGCTGGAAGTATCTGCTGCAGTCGGTGTTCGGTCTGGCGGCTGCGCTGGCGCTGTATTACACCGCTGACGTACCCGCAAACACCACGCTGTACTTGCCACTGCTGAAGAATTTTGCATTGCCGCTGGGCTTCGGCTTTGTCGTCATCGCGTATTTCTGGATGGTCGGCTTCTCCAATGCCGTCAACCTGACCGACGGCCTCGATGGCCTCGCGATCATGCCAACCGTTCTGGTCAGTTCGGCGCTCGGCGTATTCGCCTATGTCGCCGGCAATGCAGTGTTCTCGCAGTACCTGGGCGTGCCATCGATTCCCGGTGCCGGTGAACTGACCATCCTGTGCGCCGCACTCGGTGGCGCCGGGCTTGGCTTCCTGTGGTTCAACACCTATCCGGCCCAGGTGTTCATGGGCGATGTCGGCGCCCTCTCGGTCGGCGCGACGCTCGGTGTCATCGCCATCATCGTGCGGCAGGAACTGGTACTCGTCCTGATGGGCGGCATCTTCGTGATCGAAACCCTGTCGGTGATGATCCAGGTCGCCAGCTTCAAGATGACCGGCAGGCGTGTGTTCCGGATGGCACCGATCCACCATCACTTCGAACTGAAAGGCTGGCCCGAGCCGCGCGTCATCGTGCGCTTCTGGATCATCAGCGTGATGCTGGTGCTGCTCGGCCTCGCCACATTGAAGGTGCGCTGAGACGATGAATTACTGGGCCGCCCCCATGCAAGCACTGCGCCGCGACGAGCTGCCGGGTCGACTCGACCCCGTGCTGCTGCTGATCGCGGTCGCATTGGCGGCATTCGGCATCGTCATGGTCGCGTCCAGTTCGGTCGCGGTTGCCGAGGGCGCCGGACTGTCGCCGTATCACTATCTGATCAGGCATCTGGTGTTTCTGGCGCTGGGCGGCGGCCTCGCCGCGCTCGTGCTGCGGGTTCCATTGGAGTTCTGGCAACACAACAGCCGCGTCCTGCTGCTGATGTGTTTCCTGCTGCTGCTGGCCGTGTTCATGCCGGGCGTCGGTGTGCGCGTCAATGGCGCGCGGCGCTGGCTCAATCTTGGCCTGTCCAACTTCCAGGCAGTCGAAGCGGTGAAGGTGTTGCTGATTCTCTATCTGGCCAGCTATCTGGTGCGCTTCCAGGTCGCCGTGCAGAACAGCCTGGGCGCGATCCTGCGCCCGCTCGCGATTGCGGCGGTGCTGGTGATCCTGTTGCTCGGCCAGCCCGACTTCGGCAGCGCCAGTCTGGTCCTGGCGATCACCCTGGGCATGGTCTGGCTCGGCGGCGCCCGACCGCGCGATCTGGTTGCGCTGGGCGTGGCAGTGACACCGATGATGGCCTGGGCGGCGATGTCCGAGGCCTATCGCATGCGTCGCCTGACCAGTTTCCTCGATCCCTGGAAAGACCCGTTCAACGACGGCTTCCAGTTGGTGCAGGCCCTGATCGCGGTCGGCCGCGGCGAATGGTTCGGTGTTGGCCTGGGCGCCAGTGTGCAGAAGCTGTTCTATCTACCGGAGGCGCATACCGACTTCATTTTTGCCGTAATCGCGGAGGAACTCGGCCTGCTTGGTGTGCTGCTGGTGATCACCATGTTTGCGATCCTCTGCGGACGTCTGTTCGTGCTCGGTCAGCGTTGCCTCGGCCGCGGACTGCACTTCGAGGGCTATGTCTGCTTCGGTATCGCGGTCTGGATCGCCACCCAGTCGCTGGTCTCGATGGGTGTCAATCTCGGTCTGCTGCCCACGAAGGGACTGACCCTGCCCTTGATCAGCTCGGGCGGATCGAGCCTGCTGATGACCTGCGTCGCGGTCGGTCTTGGGCTGCGCGCCAGCTACGAACTCAGTCGCGCCGAGGCGATCGCCGAAGTCGGTCACCGCGAGCCGGACGCTGAACCGGCAGCGATGGAGGAGTTCAGCCGTGTCTGACGCCCCCTTCATGATTCTTGCTGGCGGCACCGGCGGACACATCTTTCCGGGGATCGCGGTCGCCCATGAATTGCAGGCGCAGGGCGTGCCGGTGATCTGGCTGGGCTCCAGCCACGGCATGGAAAACGAGTTGGTACCACGCGCCGATCTGCGGCTGGAAACCATCACCATCAGCGGTCTGCGCGGCAAAGGCCTGCTCGCCATGCTCGGCGCACCCTGGCGACTGCTGCGGGCGATCTGGCAGGCGCGTCAGCTGATGCACAAGCATCGTCCTCGGGCGGTAATCAGCTTTGGTGGCTTCGCCGCCGGGCCGGGTGGCATTGCCGCGCGTCTGCGCGGCGTGCCGGTGTTCGTGCACGAGCAGAACCGGCTGCCGGGGCTGACCAACAAGGTGCTCGGCAAACTGGCACGCGGCGTATTCACCGGCTTCCCGGACAGCTTTGGCCCAGGTCGCAGCGAGTGGACCGGCAACCCTGTGCGCGCCGACATCGCCGCGATCACGGCGCCCGAACAGCGCGGCGGAATCGGGCGTCGCCGGATGCGGCTGCTCGTGCTCGGTGGCAGCCAGGGCGCACAGGCCTTGAATACCCATGTGCCGGCGGCACTTGCGCTGTTGCGCGATGCCGGCATCGATGTCCGCCATCAGGCGGGCGCGCGCATGCTCGAGACCACCCGCGCGATGTATGCCGAGCACCGCGTCGCCGCCACCATCGAGCCCTTTATCGCGGATATGGCGGAAGCCTATGCCTGGGCCGATCTGGTGATCTGCCGCGCTGGCGCGCTGACGCTGGCCGAGCTCTGCGCCGCCGGTATTGCGTCGATCCTGGTGCCGTTCCCCGCTGCGGTTGACGACCATCAGACCGCGAACGCACGCTTTCTGGTCGAACAGGAGGCCGCCCTGCTGTTGCCGCAATCGGCATTGAACGCCGATTCGCTGGCGGCGCTGATCGCACCGCTGGCTGCGGATCCTGCCCGCCGTCTGGCGATGGCCCGGGCCGCTCGTCGCCTTGCCAAGCCCGAGGCAGCGCGCACCGTGGCGAGACTTTGCATGGAGGCACTGGCATGACCCTGCGTCGAATTTCCGAAAGCCGTCACGTGATGCAGGTGTATCGCCGCGTGCATTTTGTTGGCATCGGCGGCACCGGCATGTGCGGAATCGCCGAAGTGCTGCACACCCTGGGCTTTGAGGTTTCGGGCTCGGATCTCGGCGACAACGCGACCACGCGCCGTTTGCAGGCGCTCGGTATCCGGGTTGAACGCGGACACGATGCGGGTTATCTCGGTGAAGCCGACGCCCTGGTGGTCTCCGGTGCGATCCGTACCGACAATCCGGAATTGCTGGCCGCGCGCGAACGCCGGATTCCGGTGGTGCCACGTGCCGAGATGCTCGGTGAGTTGATGCGCTTCCGCCACGGCATCGCGGTCGCCGGCACCCATGGCAAGACCACCACCACCAGCCTGACCGCCAGCGTATTGAACGAGGGCGGACTCGATCCCACCTTCGTCATTGGCGGGCTGCTCAACAGCGCCGGCAGCAATGCCCGCCTGGGCAGCGGCCGTTATCTGGTTGCCGAGGCGGATGAGTCCGACGGCTCGTTCCTGTTGCTCAATCCGCTGCTGGCAATCATCACCAATATCGATGCCGATCATCTGGAAAACTACGGCGGCGATTTCAATCAGCTGCGCAAGGCCTTCGCCGATTTCCTGCACCGGCTGCCGTTCTACGGGCTCGCCGTGCTCTGCATCGATGATCCCGAAGTTGCCGAGCTTGCACGCAGCACGCCGCGCAATGTGATGACCTATGGCGAAGCCCTCGACGCCGATGTGCGCGCGGCCAATCTGCAGGCGAGCGCGGGGCGCATGCAGTTCGATCTCTGGCTGCCACGGCGCGCCACGCCGTTGTCGATCTCGCTGGCGATTCCGGGCCGGCACAACGTGCTCAATGCGCTGGCCGCCGCGGCGATCGGCTGGCAGCTCGGTGTCAGCGATGAGGCCATCGCGAAATCGCTTTCGGAATTTGGCGGAGTAGGACGGCGTTTCCATCAACATGGCGCGCTGCGCGTGCAGGACGGCGAGGCCCTGCTGGTCGACGACTACGGCCATCATCCGCGCGAACTCAAGGCGATCATCGATGCCGCGCGCGGTGGCTGGCCCGAGCGCCGCCTGCTGCTGGTGTTTCAGCCGCATCGCTACACGCGCACGCGCGATCTGCTCGACGACTTCGCCGACGTGCTGTCCGAGGTCGATGTCCTGGTGCTGACCGAAGTCTATGCCGCCGGCGAAGCAGCGATCAGCGGCGCCGACGGCAAGGCGCTGGCCCGCGCAGTGCGCGCCCGTGGCCGTGTCGATCCGGTGCTGGTCAGGTCGGCACGCGAACTACCGGATGCACTGGCGCCACTGGCCCACGCCGGTGACCTGATCCTGCTCGCCGGCGCCGGCGATATCGGCGCGGTAGCCAATGAAATCGGTGGCCGTGGCCACCTGCTGGGAGACAAGGAATGAGTGTCAGCGATCCCAAGGTATTCGGCCGCGTCGCCGTAGTGATGGGCGGTGATTCTGCCGAGCGCGAAGTCTCGCTGCGCAGTGGTGCCGGCGTGCTGTCGGCGCTGCGCGCGCGCGGTATCGACGCCCAGGGCATCGATGGCATTCCCGCCCTGCTCGATGCGCTGCGCGCCGGTCATTTCGCGCGCGTGTTCAATATCCTGCACGGCCGCGGCGGCGAAGACGGCGTCCTGCAGGGCGCCCTGGAAGCACTGCGGGTGCCCTACACCGGATCGGGCGTGCTCGGTTCCGCGCTCGGCATGGACAAGATCCGCACCAAGCAGGTCTGGCAGACGCTCGGCCTGCCGACCGCAGATTTCTGCGTGGTCGATCGCCTGCACGCGGCCGATGCCGACGCCATCATTGCGCGCATCGGCTTGCCCCTGATCGTCAAGCCCTCGCATGAGGGTTCAACGGTCGGCATCAGTCGCGCCCACAATCGCGCTGAACTGGTGGCCGGCATCGCGGCTGCGCGCCAGTACGACGGCGAGATCCTGATCGAGCAACTCATTGAAGGCGGCGAGTTCACGGTCGGCATCCTCGGCCGCGAGGCCCTGCCCAGCATCCGCATCGTTCCAGCCAAGGGCTTCTACGACTACCAGGCGAAGTACCTTGCCGACGACACGCAGTACATCTGTCCCGGTCTTGATGGCGCGGCCGAGCTCGAGATGCAGCAACTGGCGCTGGCCGCCTTCGACGCCGTCGGCTGCAGCGGCTGGGGTCGCGTCGACTTCATGCGCGACCAGAGCGGCCGCAATGTGCTGCTGGAGGTCAATACCGCACCGGGCATGACCGATCACTCACTGGTGCCGAAGGCAGCCGCCGCAGTCGGTATCGACTATCCCGAGCTGTGCTGGCGGATCCTGGCGATGACACTGTCGGAGACCCCGCCATGAACCGGCAACGCGCCCTGCGCATCACCGCCTGGCTGGCTGCCCTGGCAATCATCAGTCTGCCGGTGATCGCGGTACTCAATGGCTGGCTGGCCTCGGATCGCTGGCCGTTCCGGCAACTCAGCGTCAACGGCGAATTCCGCCATGTATCGCTCGAGCAGATCCGCGCCGCCGCCAGCAAGGGCCTGGCGCCCGGCTATTTTGCGGTCGATCTGGAACGCGTGCGCGCCGATGTCGCCGCCCTGCCCTGGGTGGAACAGGTCGAGGTCCGCAAGCGTTGGCCCGACCAGATTGCGCTCAACGTGATCGAACGCGAGGCGGTTGCGATCTGGGGCAACGATCAGTTGCTCAGCGCAAGCGGCGAACTGTTTTCGGCACCGGGCGATGAATTTCCGCAAGCCCTGCCGCGTCTGGTTGGACCGGCTGCGCAGCGGCACGAAATCTGGAACTTCTTCGTCCAGGCCGAGCGTGCGCTGCGGCCCACCGGCCTCGCGCCCTCAGGCGTGGTCCGCAGTGGTCGCGGCGCCTGGACGCTGCCGCTTGCCCATGGCGGCAGCCTGCTGCTCGGCCGCACCGATGCGCGCAACCGACTGGCGCGCTTCACCGGCGTGTTCCAGAGCCTGGGCGTCAGCAATCCAACCACACTGCAGCTTGCCGATCTGCGCTATGCCAATGGCTTCGCCCTGCGTTGGCAGGCGGCAGCCGCCGGCGATTCCGGCGAGACCGAAACGCCTGCTGCGGCGCCTGAGTCCTCCGCTCCTGCTTCTCCCGCTCCTCAACCAGCCGAGTCTGCCCGCACATGAATCGCAAGTCCGACAAATCCCTGATCGTCGGCCTCGATATCGGCACCTCCAAGGTGTCGGCGATCGTCGGCGAGTTTGAGCCCGGTCAGCCGGTCGAGGTGATCGGCATCGGCTCGCACGTATCCAAGGGCCTCAAGCGGGGCGTGGTCGTCGATATCGAATCCACCGTGCAGTCGATCCAGCGCGCGATCGAGGAGGCCGAATTGATGGCCGGCTGCGCGATCAGTTCGGTCTACGCATCGATCTCGGGAAGCCATATCCGCAGCCTGAACTCCGAGGGCGTGGTCGCCATCCGCGATCGCGAAGTCACCGAGGGCGATGTCGAGCGCGTACTGGATGCCGCGCGTGCCGTGGCGATTCCGGCTGATCAGCGCATCCTGCACGTGCAGGCGCAGGAATACGTGATCGATGAGCAGGAAGGTATCCGCCATCCGGTCGGCATGATCGGAGTGCGCCTGGAGGCGCGCGTGCATGTGATCACCGGAGCGCAATCGGCAGCCCAGAACATCAGCAAGTGTGTCACCCGCTGCGGCTTGCGCGTTGACGATCTGATTCCGGCACAACTGGCGTCGAGCCTGGCCGTACTCACGCAGGAC
Source organism: Pseudomonadota bacterium (assembly GCA_022843465.1). Classification (GTDB taxonomy): domain Bacteria; phylum Pseudomonadota; class Gammaproteobacteria; order Xanthomonadales; family Ahniellaceae; genus 0-14-3-00-62-12. Next base: position 182,257 of record JALHNO010000007.1, read on the forward strand.
GAACGCGATCTGGGCATCTGCATGGTCGATATCGGCGCCGGCACCACGGATATTTCGGTATTCACCCAGGGCGCCATGCGCCATACCGCTTCGCTCGGGATAGCCGGCGACCAGGTCACCAATGACATCGCGTTCGCCTTTCGCACGCCAACGCCTTCGGCCGAGGACATCAAGGTGCGCTACGCCTGCGCCCTGGCGCAATTGGCGCGACCGGAAGAAACCATCGAGGTCAGCAGCGTCGGCGATCGTCCGCCGCGCCGGCTCGCGCGCCAGATGCTCGCCGACGTGGTGCAGAAGCGCTACGAGGAAATCTTCGAAATGGTGCAGGCCGAGCTTCGCCGTTCAGGGCTGGAAGAAATGGTCGCGGCCGGCATCGTCCTGACCGGCGGCGGCTCCAAGATGGAGGGTGTGGTCGAACTCGCCGAGGAAATGTTCCACATGCCGGTACGGGTGGCGACCCCGCAGTACGTCACCGGACTTGGCGATGTGCTGTGCAATCCGGTGCATGCAACCGGCATCGGGCTGCTGCTGCACGGCAGCCGGCAGACCCAGATGCGACAACCGCAGGGACCCGCGGCGGACGGTATCGGCAATGTACTGGAGAAGTTCAAGTCCTGGTTCAGGACCAGCTTTTGATGCGCGCCCATGGCAGTGAGCGCGGATCGAAACGTGCGGTGGCAACACCGGACGGGAAAGGCCGGGGACATCCGGCAAACACCAGGCGAAAAGCCTGGAATAAACAGATCGACTGACAGCAGCACAACGATCAATCAACAGCACAAGCAAGAGGAGAAGGGGCAATGTTTGAATTCGTGGAAGTACCCGCACCCAATGCGGTCATCAAGGTGGTCGGTATCGGCGGTGGTGGCGGCAATGCCGTGGCCCACATGGTCAACGCCGGTGTCGAAGGTGTCGACTTCATCTGTGCCAACACCGATGGCCAGGCCTTGAAGCACTGTCCGGCCAAAACGACCCTGCAACTCGGTGGCAATGTCACCAAGGGCCTGGGTGCCGGCGCCAATCCGGAGGTTGGCAAGCAGGCGGCGATGGAAGATCGCGAGCGCCTGCGTGAACTGCTCAGTGGTGCCGACATGGTGTTCATCACCGCTGGCATGGGCGGTGGTACCGGTACCGGCGCCGCGCCGGTGGTCGCGCAACTCGCCAAGGAGATGGGCATCCTCACCGTCGCGGTGGTCACCAAGCCGTTCCCGTTCGAGGGCCGCAAGCGTCTGCAGATCGCCTTGCAGGGTATCGAGGCATTGTCGCAGCACGTCGATTCGCTGATCACCATTCCGAATGAAAAGCTGATCTCCGAACTCGGTCGCGAAGTCACCCTGCTCAATGCCTTTCGCTCGGCCAATGATGTGCTGCTCGGTGCCGTCCAGGGCATCGCCGACCTGATCACCCGTCCCGGCCTGATCAATGTCGACTTTGCCGATGTCCGCACCGTGATGAGCGAGATGGGCATGGCGATGATGGGATCGGGTGTTGCCAAGGGCGATGATCGCGCGGTCGCGGCGACCGAAGCGGCCATCAACAACCCGCTGCTCGACGACATCAACCTTGCCGGTGCCTGCGGCATTCTGGTCAATGTCACCGCCGGCATGAACCTCTCGATGCGCGAATTCGACGAAGTCGGTCGCACCATCTCCGAGTTCGCCGCCGAAGACGCTACCGTGGTAATGGGCACCGTGCTCGACCCGGATATGGGCGACGAAATCCGCGTCACCGTGGTCGCCACCGGTCTGAACCGCAACGTCGCGGCACGCCCGGTCCAGCGCGAACCGGCGCGGGAGGCGGTCATGCCGCGCCCGGTCAAGCTGGTGCGCAATGCCACCACGGGCGATGTCGAGTTCCCGGTCAACGTGCGCAGCAACAGCGCGGCCGGCGTGCATACCGGAACGCGAAGCGCAGCGGCCGAATCGGCGCAGGCAGCGGAACCAGGCCCGGCCAGCAAGGATCGTCACGACTATCTGGATATCCCGGCCTTTCTGCGCCGGCAGGCCGACTGACCACAGCGCAGGCAACGGGCCGGGGGTTCCGTTGCCTCAGCCGGTCGACGGTTCGGGACGGGCGCGCTGCTGAGCGCTATCGTCCGGGTATCGAGGGACAGACGCCGGTGTGCCGAAAGGCAGCCGGGCCAAGCGGGACCGCGGTGCGTGGGGTTGCCCCTTCGCGCATCGCGGCCGCGACTCCGGGCGTTCAAAAATCCCGTGAAAACCGCCTTCACTTCGATGTGACGCCGCGATGACAGAGCGGATGGGCGGCGTCCAATCCTGTAACAATCTGCAACTTCAACACCACTTTGTTGCAGGAAAACAACACAAACATGGCTTTTTGCAGGCCCAGGGTTCCTTCGCGCCAGTTTGCTGTGCTATCTTGCCTGAATCCGCCCGTACGTTTTCGGGGAAGGCACCGCAATGATCAAACAGCGAACACTGAAAAATGTGATCCGCGCTACGGGCGTGGGCATACATACCGGGCAGAAGGTCTATATGACCCTGCGCCCGGCAGCCCCGGACTCCGGCATCATCTTCAGACGCATTGATCTGGCACAACCCGTTGAAATCGAGGCACGCGCCGAAAACGTCGGCGACACCAGCCTGTCCACCACCCTGATCAAGGATGGGGTACGCGTCTCGACGGTCGAACATCTGTTGTCCGCAATGGCGGGCATGGGCATCGACAACGCCTACGTCGATCTGAGCGCGTCGGAAGTGCCGATCATGGACGGCAGCGCCGGCCCCTTCGTCTTCCTGCTGCAATCCGCCGGTATTGAAGAGCAGAATGTCGCCAAGCGCTTCATCCGTATCAAGAAATCCGTCACCGTGCGTGATGGTGAGAAGTGGGCCCGGTTCGATCCATTCGACGGTTTCAAGGTCGGCTTCGCGATCGACTTCTCGCACCCGACCTTCTCCAAGAAATCCTCGACGGCCGAGATCGACTTTTCGACCACCTCCTTCGTCAAGGAAGTGAGCCGCGCACGCACCTTCGGCTTCATGCGCGATATCGAAATGCTGCGCCAGCGCAATCTGGTCCTCGGCGGCAGCATGGACAACGCGATCGTGCTGGATGATTACCGCGTCCTCAATGAGGATGGCCTGCGTTACGAAGACGAATTCGTCAAACACAAGATCCTCGACGCCATCGGGGATCTTTATCTTTTGGGGCACAGCCTGATCGGAGCGTTCTACGGTTCGAAGTCAGGGCACCAGCTGAACAATCTGCTGCTGCGTACCCTGATCGCGGACAGCCGGGCCTGGGAAGAGATCACCTTCACCGATGCCGGCGAAGCGCCGATTTCGTACGCCCACCCCGCGCAGGCCATCTGAGTTCTGCGCACATTTCCTGTAGACATCGTCCGCAGACGCGGGCCGGCCAGCGCAACGGTCGTGAATTCTCATTCGGCAAGGGATGCCATCTTTTTCAGCAGGGCTTCCAGTTCGGGGTCCGCTGAAACAGAAGCTGCAGCAAGGAGTTGTTGAGCGGCAACAGCAGACAATGGTTTCGATTTGGGGGCAGCGGTCTTGCCCGCCTGGGCCGGAACCGTTTTTACAAACAGCTTGCTGAGCGGGGCGCCCCAGATCCGGGACGCGGACTCAAGTATCCGGGTCTGCTCCAGACGGAGGCGGGATGCCACGGCGGCAAGCGGTGTGGTCACAACCAGTGTCCCGGAGCGTACGTTGGCGATCTCGAAGCGCGCCGACTCGGGCCAGGACAGCTGGAGGCGCACCTGGTGGTCGAGGCGCTGCAGGCGAGCAGCGCGCTCGAGCAGGGCTGACAGCGCCGGAGTACGGTTTTCCAGCAGATTGGCTGGACTGCGGGAAACGGAGCGGGGCTTGCTAACCGGGGGCATGATGAAACACCTAGAGGTCTTGAGCAGACAATGAATATCATTATCGTCTCGAAACCGTTCTCCGGCACGCGCGTCTTGCGTATGGGTGATCGGCGGATGCAGCTGGCGGCGGGGGCCGCCGTGCTGGCAGCCGTACTGGTGGTATTCGGTCTTGGCACCTGGATCGGCACCGCCTTCATTGGCCCGGACGCACTGCGCACGCAGCTCGCCGAAGCCAAAGCCGATCTCGAAGAACAGAAATCCGAAGTCGACCGACTCAATTCCATCGTCACTCGTGACGTCAACGCGCTGGCCGCCAAGGTCGGCAGAATCCAGGCCTCCTCGACGCGGCTGAATGCGCTCGGCGAACGCCTGGCCAAGCTCGGCAAGCTCGATGACGGCGAGTTCAACTTCAACGCCGAACCGGATCTCGGCGGCCCGGCACACGAGCTGACCGCCACCATGGTGCCACCCGACCAGTTTTCCGATGAACTGTTCCGCCTGCAGCGCCAGCTCGCCCAGCAATCGCGACAACTCACCCTGCTGGAAGAACTGCTGGAGAACCGCTCGCTCGACCAGAGCCTGATGCCGACCGGCATCCCGGTGCGCCAGGGCTATACCTCTTCGCGCTATGGCTATCGCCATGACCCCTTCACCGGCTCGCGTCAGTTTCACGGCGGCATCGATTTCGACGGCCAGAAGGGCGACGATATCCTTGCAGTGGCGGGCGGCGTGGTTTCCTTTTCCGGGCGCAAGAGCGGATACGGCAATGTGGTCGAGATCGACCATGGCAATGGCTATGTCACCCGCTATGCCCACAACTTCCAGAATCTGCTGCAGGTCGGCGATCCGGTACGACCGGGCGATGTGGTGGCCAAGATGGGCTCGACCGGACGATCGACCGGAACCCATGTACACTTTGAGGTCTGGGAGAATGGCCGCGTCGTCAACCCCAGCACTTTCATCAAAGGACAGCGCTGAGCGGGCTTGATTTTCCCCGCAACGGCCTCACCCAGTTTCCAGACAACGCGGCCGCCCCAGGGCGGCTGCGCACTTTTCGCTTGCAGAAGTCCAATCCCATGTTCAACAAATTGCTAACCACCCTTTTCGGCAGTCGCAACGAGCGTCTGCTGCGCCAGATGAGCAAGCAGGTCATTGCCATCAACGCGCTGGAGCCGAAGATGCAGGCGCTCAGTGACGATGAACTGCGCGCCAACACCACGCGCTTCAAGGAACGCATCGCCGGCGGCGAATCGCTCGACAGTCTGCTTCCGGAAGCCTTTGCCACCATGCGAGAGGCATCGCAGCGTGTGTTTGGCATGCGCCACTACGACGTCCAGCTGATCGGCGGCATCGTGCTGCACCAGGGCAAGATCGCCGAAATGCGTACCGGTGAGGGCAAGACCCTGATGGCGACGTTGCCGGTATATCTCAACGCCTTGGCCGGCCAGGGCGTACACGTGGTCACCGTCAATGATTATCTGGCTCGTCGTGACGCGGCCTGGATGGGCAAGGTCTACAACTTCCTCGGTCTCGAGGTGGGCGTGGTTGTACCGGGCATGCGCGCCGACGCCAAGCGCGCCGCCTATGGCTGCGACATCACCTACGGCACCAACAACGAATACGGGTTTGACTACCTGCGCGACAACATGGCGCTGTCCAAGGACGATCGCTATCAGCGTGGCGCCTTTTTCGGCATCGTCGACGAAGTCGACTCGATCCTGATCGACGAGGCGCGCACGCCGCTGATCATCTCCGGCCCCGCCGACGAGTCGCCGCAGTTGTACGTGAAGATCAACCAGCTGGTGCCCAAGCTCACCCGGCAGGCGAGCGAAGAGAGCGAGGGCGATTTCTTCGTCGAAGAAAAGCAGAAGCAGGTTCATCTGTCCGAGCAGGGCATGGAACGCGCCGAACAGCTGCTGCGTGAGGCCGGAGTGATCGGCAGTGACGAGGGTCTCTACGATCCCAAGCATCTCGCCGCCGTGCACCATCTGAACGCCGCACTGCGTGCGCATCAGCTCTATCAGCGCGATGTCGATTACATCGTGCGCGACGGTGAGGTGATCATCGTCGACGAGTTCACCGGCCGCACGCTGGCCGGTCGCCGCTGGTCCGACGGATTGCACCAAGCAGTCGAAGCAAAGGAAGGCGTGCCGATCCAGCGTGAGAACCACACGCTCGCCTCGATCACGTTCCAGAATTATTTCCGCATGTACAAGAAGCTGTCCGGCATGACCGGTACAGCGGATACCGAGGCCTACGAGTTCCAGCAGATCTATGGCCTCGAAGTCGTGGTGATTCCGACCAACCGCCCGATGATCCGCAAGGACAGTGCCGACCTGGTATTCCTGAAGGCCAAGGCCAAGTGGAACGCCATCATCGAGGACATTCGCGATTGCAATACGCGCCAGCAGCCGGTCCTGGTCGGCACAACCTCGATCGAGACCTCCGAGATGCTGTCGAAGATGCTCAAGGAAAAGGGCATCCCGCACGAAGTGCTGAACGCCAAGCAGCATGAGCGCGAAGCGCAGATCGTCGCCCAGGCCGGCCGGCCGGGTGCGGTCACCATTGCCACCAATATGGCGGGCCGTGGAACCGATATCGTGCTCGGCGGCAACGTCGATGCCGAGCTCGCCGAGTTGCCCGAGGACGCTACCGAGGCCGATCGCGAACGCGTGCGCCGCGACGCCAAGGCACGTCAACAGGTGGTTATCGCAGCTGGTGGACTGCATATCATCGGCACCGAACGCCACGAATCACGCCGCATCGACAACCAGCTGCGCGGCCGCTCCGGTCGCCAGGGCGACCCCGGTTCCAGCCGCTTCTTCCTGTCGCTCGAAGACACCCTGATGCGCATCTTCGCGCCGGACTGGGTGACCAAATGGATGCAGGTATTCGGCATGAAGGACGACGACGCGCTCGAGGACAAGCTGGTTTCGCGTCAGATCGAGAAGGCCCAGCGCAAGGTCGAGGCGCACAATTTCGATATCCGCAAACATCTGCTCGAGTACGATGACGTCGCCAATGACCAGCGCAAGGTCATTTACCAGCAGCGCAATGAACTGCTGGAGCCCGAGGACGTCCACGAGACCGTCGAGAACATCCGCCGCGACGTGATCGAGGCAGCCTGCCGCAAACACATCGCGCCGGAGAGCATTGCCGACCAGTGGGACTTTGCCGCGCTCGATCGCAGCATCCAGCAGGACTTCGGCATCGCGATCAACAGCAAGGCGCACTTCGATACGCACGAGGAACTCAGCGATTCCGATCTGGTTGCCAAGATCCAGGACGATGTCGATCGCTACTTCCGTGAAAAGGAAGCCCTGCTCGGCAGCGAGTTCATGCGCGCGGTCGAAAAGCATTTCCTGTTGCGCGTGCTCGATACCCAGTGGCGCGATCACCTCGCCAATATGGACTACCTGCGTCAGGGCATCCATCTGCGCGGTTATGCGCAGAAGCAGCCCAAGCAGGAATACAAGCGCGAGGCCTTCGAGCTTTTCCAGCAGATGCTCGAGCGGGTGAAGCTGGAGACGGTCAATATCCTGGCTCGGGTCCGCGTGCAGAGCGAGGAAGACATCGCCGAAGCACAACGACTGGAGCAACAGCGTCAAGCCGCGGCGCCGGTGCAGTTCCAGCACGCCGATGCCGGCGACTACGGCGTCGAGGAAGAAGCCGAGATCGAGGCCCAGCTCTCCGGGCGGCAATCCGGCTCGGTGCCCAAGGTCGGCCGCAACGATGCCTGCCCCTGTGGCTCGGGCAAGAAGTTCAAGCATTGCCACGGCCGTCTGGCCTGATCGACCATCAAGACCCCGCGACCCCTGCACGTGGTCGCCGCCCTGATCGAAGACGATCAGGGCCGCTGGTTGCTCGCCCAGCGCCGCCCCGGCCAGCACCTGGCCGGACTCTGGGAGTTTCCCGGCGGCAAGCGTGAGCCGGAAGAATCCGGCTTCGCCGCCCTGCAGCGTGAACTTCATGAAGAACTCGGCATCGAGATCGACCGCGCCGCCGCGCTGATGACCGTGATTGAGCCGCGGCCTGATGGTGATCTGCATCTGCAGGCCTGGCGCGTGCTCGCCTATCGCGGGACCGCGCAGGCCCGTGAACAGCAGGCGATCTGCTGGCGCACACCCAATGAATGGCCGCTGGCCGAGCTGGCCCCGGCCGATCTGCCGATTGCGCGCGCGCTGGCCCTGGGCACGCGGTATCTGATCACCCCCGATGCCGCCCGGCTGGATCGCTCCGAACTGCTCAGCGGTATCGACGCAGCACTGACGGCGGGCATACGCCTGATCCGGCTGCGCTGCGCCGATCGACAGCAGCGGCTGCCGGTTGAATGGCTGCGCGCCTGCGAGGACCTTGTAAACGGTCGCGGCGGCAGGCTGGTGGTCGACCTGGCGGACTTTGCACACTGCCGGCGGCCAGGCAGCGGCATCCACCTGCGCTCTGCCGAGCTCAATGCCCTGAGCGAGCGCGCCGGCGATCCGCAGACCCTGGTGCTCGCCAGCTGCCATGACCTGGAAGAATTACGCAGCGCCGAGCGGCTGGGTGTCGATATCGCGGTACTTTCGCCGGTCCAGACCACACCCAGCCACCCCGGAGTACCCAGCCTGGGATGGAGCGGCTTTCGCCGTCTTCAGCAGGCCACCCGGCTGCCGGCGTTTGCGCTGGGCGGCTTGAACGGCGAGGATCAGCGTCAGGCACTGCAGGCCGGTGCGCTGGGCATTGCAGGAATCAGTGGACTCTGGCCAATACCCGGGACCTGACGGCCAGCGCAGCCGCAGCGGACTGGGGGCATTGCAGCGGAAATCCACGGAGCAGCGGGCGCTGGCGCCGCCGCGCGACGCCACCTTCCGGCGGGCCCTGGTTGTGGGCCCGATTGTGTCGATTGTTCAACCCGAGGTTTCCATCCTCGATCCTCTACCGCTCTCACAGGATTTTGCTGTAGATTGTTGATCCGAATGGACCTTGAGCGGGATCGCGATGGCCACCCAGATCAATCCGGCGGCGTTGACAGGACTTCCAGGCATTGCCCGGCGATTGGTGATCGACGGCGTCCTGAGCGAGGAAGATGCCCGCAAAGCCGTCGATGCGTCCAACAAGCAGAAGATCGCCCTGGTCAGCTATCTCGTGCAGCAGAATCTCGCGCCTTCAATCCAGGTCGCAACCGCGGCCTCGGCAGAATTCGGCATTCCACTGCTCGATATCCGCGCACTCGATCTGCGGGTGGCACCGATCAAGCTGGTCGAAGAAAAACTGATCCAGCAGCACAAGGCCTTGCCGCTGTTCAAGCGCGGCAGCCGCCTGTTCGTCGGCATCACCGATCCGACCAATCTGCGCGCACTGGATGAAATCAAGTTCCAGGCCAACCTGCCGGTCGAGCCGGTCATCATTCCCGAAGATCAGCTCGACAAGGCGATCGACACTGCACTCGCGGGCGTCGATCAGCTCAACCAGCAGCTCGGTGGTGATGACGACGAAGGCCTCGGCGACCTCAGCACCGAGGGCGGTGAGGACATCGACGACTTCAATGCGCCTGGCGGTAGCGATGCCACCGGCGCCGATGACACACCGGTGGTGAAGTTCATCAACAAGGTGCTGCTTGATGCGATCAAGCGCGGCGCCTCGGATATCCACTTCGAGCCCTACGAAACCAATTGCCGCGTGCGCCTGCGCATCGATGGCATGCTGCGCCCGGTCGCCAATGCGCCGATCAAGCTGGCACCGCGCATTGCCGCGCGCATCAAGGTGATGTCGAGCCTCGACATCGCCGAGCGCCGCTTGCCGCAAGACGGCCGCATCAAGCTCAATATTTCCAAGACACGCTCGATGGATTTTCGCGTCAGCACCTGCCCTACCCTGTTCGGCGAGAAATGCGTGCTGCGTATTCTTGATGCTTCCGCGGCCAAGCTCGGTATCGAGAAACTTGGCTACGAGGACGATCAGCGGCAGCTGTTTACCGATGCCATCTCCAAGCCCTACGGCATGGTGCTGGTCACCGGGCCGACCGGAAGCGGCAAAACGGTCTCGCTGTACACGGCACTGAATATCCTCAATACCGATGGCGTCAACATCTCGACCTGCGAAGATCCGGTCGAGATCCGCGTATCGGGTATCAACCAGGTCCAGCAGAACGTCAAGAAGGGCATGACCTTCGCCGTCGCGCTGCGCTCGTTCCTGCGCCAGGATCCCGACATCATCATGGTCGGCGAGATCCGTGACCTGGAGACCGCCGAGATCGCGATCAAGGCCGCCCAGACCGGGCACTTTGTATTGTCGACCCTGCATACCAATGACGCGCCGCAGACCATCGCGCGCCTGATGAACATGGGCATTGCCCCGTACAACATCACCTCCTCGGTATCCCTGATTACCGCGCAACGTCTGGCGCGTCGGCTGCACGACTGCAAGCGACCGACCAAACTGCCCAAGGCTGCCCTGATCGCCGAGGGCTTTACCGCGGAGGAAGCGGAGACCATTACCGTATTCGAGGCCGTCGGCTGCTCGGGCTGCAACGAAGGCTACAAGGGTCGCGTCGGCCTTTATCAGGTGATGCCGATGAATGAGGAAATCCAGCGCATCGTGCTGGAGGGTGGAAATGCTATGCAGATCGCAGCAGAATCGAAGCGGATCGGCGTTAATGACTTGAGAGCATCCGCATTGAAGAAGGTTCGCGACGGCCACACCAGCCTCGCAGAAATCAACCGCGTCACCAAGGACTAAGCCATGGCCACAGCCACAGCCGCCAGAAAGCCAACCGGTGGGCGCGCCGCGCCCAGCACCAGCGAGCTCAAGACCTTCCTCTGGCAGGGAACTGACAAGCGCGGCAAGAAGATGAAGGGTGAGATGCTCGGCAAGAACGAGAATCTCATCAAGGCCGAACTGCGCAAGCAGGGCGTCAATCCGACCTCCGTCAAAACGCGAACGACGGGACTCTTTGCCAGCAAGGGCAAGATCACCGCGGGCGAGATCGCAATCTTCGCGCGCCAGATCGCCACCATGCTGCAGTCGGGTGTACCGATGGTGCAGGCCTTTGACATCATCGGCAGCGGCCAGAAAAACGCCGCGATGACCGAGATGCTGGGCAAGATAAAGGCTGATATCGAGGGCGGCTCGAGTCTGTACGAGGCACTGAGCAAGTTTCCGGTGCAGTTCGATGAATTGTTCTGCAATCTGGTCCGGGCCGGCGAACAGGCCGGCGTGCTGGATACCGTGCTCGACACCGTAGCCAAGTACAAGGAGAACATCGAAGCCATCAAGGGCAAGATCAAGAAAGCCCTGTTCTATCCTGCGGCAGTCATGGCGATTGCGGTGATCGTCAGCGGCATCCTGCTGATCTTCGTCATCCCGCAGTTCGAGGCGGTGTTCAAGAGCTTTGGCGGCGATCTCCCCGCATTCACCCAGATGTATGTGGGCGCTTCAAGATTCATGACCGAGTGGTGGTGGTTGATCGGTGCCATCGCAGTCGGTGGCACCGTGGTGTTCGTCAATGCCTACAAGCGATCGAAGGCTCTGCAGCACCTGGTCGATCGCATGATGCTGAAGCTTCCGATCATCGGCCAGATCCTGCATCAGTCCGCCATCGCACGCTTCTCGCGCACGCTGGCGCTGACTTTCAAATCAGGCGTGCCCCTGGTGGAAGCACTCGAAACCGTCGGCGGCGCCACCGGCAGCATCGTCTACAACGAAGCCACCAAGAAGATCAAGGAAGACGTCAGCGTCGGCTACCAGCTCAATATCGCCATGCGCCAGGTCGAACTGTTCCCACCGATGGTGCTGCAGATGACCGCAATCGGCGAAGAGGCGGGCGCACTCGATACCATGCTGACCAAGGTCGCCGAGTTCTATGAGGCCGAGGTCAACAATGCGGTGGATGCGCTGAGCAGCCTGCTCGAACCCTTCATCATGGTGATCATCGGCGGCCTCGTGGGCAGCATGGTGATCGCGATGTATCTGCCGATCTTCAAGATCGCCGCGACGATTTAGTACCGCGCGGCCAGAACGTAGGGCGCGATATCATTGCGCCGCATTGAACGCGCCGCATGGATCGGTCATGGGCGACGCCTGCGGCAACATGATTTTGGTCCTTCTTGCGCCACGACCGTGCCCGCCATCGTCGCACGGTCGCCAGTAACATCAATGTCCCCCTCCCCGTGCCATCGCCCGTGTCCCCATCTCCAGATCAGATTGGCTTCACTGCCCTGCTCGCCCGGTGGCGCGCCGGCGACAAGCTGGCTGAGCAGGAATTGATGGATGTGCTGTATCCCCTGCTGCGTGCCAAGGCCCAGCTGGAGTTGCAGGGCGCGTCGTTCCGGCTGTCACTCAGCGCCACCGATCTTGCCCATGAGGTCTACCTCAGACTGATCGAGCAACGCGCGCCGGCGGAGAACCGCCTGCATTTTCTCGCCATCGCAAGTCGGGTGACGCGGCGGGTACTGGTCGACCTGCTGCGTGCACGGGCGGCAGAGAAGCGCGGTGGCGGAGTTGACCGAGTATCGCTGGAGTTGACCGGCGAGGCCGCGGAAGTATCCGTCGCCGATACCATCGATTGGCTGGCACTGGAGCAGGCGCTGACCACCCTGGACAAGCGCGATCCGGTAGCCGCCAGCATTGTGGAGATGCGCTACTTCGGTGGCATGAGCAATGGCGAAGTCGCCGCCCAGTTGCAGATCGGGCTGTCCACGGTCGCCCGCCACTGGGAGTTCGCCCGCGCCTGGCTGCATCGACGCATCTGACCCATCCACGAGTTCCATAAACAACAATCGGCAGGAGCAAGCCCATGCTGGTGCACAACACGCTCTCCACCGCGCAGTGGTCGAAACTGCAGTCGGCCTTCGATACCGCCGTTGCTCTGCCGTATTCGGAACGGATGACCTTGCTCGATGCGCTCGCAATCGAGGACCAGCGCGTCGCCCAGGCGCTTGGCGGCATGCTGGAAGCGGCCGAGCGTTGGCGCGGCCGAACCGGTGCTGCCCAGGCGCAACTGCGCGAGCAGGCGCAATCCGGAGACACCCTGCAGCCAGGCGATCTGCTCGGGCGTTACCGGATCTTGGGTGAGCTGGGCCGTGGCGGCATGGGGCGCGTCTACCTCGGCGAGCGCACCGATGGACAGGTGCAGCAACAGGTCGCGATCAAACTGATGCGACCGGGCGAATTGGACGACACCACGCGCGATCGATTTCGTCTTGAACGCGCCCTGCTCGCAGGATTCAATCACCGCAACATCGCGCGCCTGTTCGACGCCGGTGAGCGCGAGAGTGGCGAACCCTACTTCGTGATGGAGTACATCCAGGGACAGACAATTCATGCCTACTGTGATGAACACAAGCTCGATATCCCGGCGCGCCTGAAGCTGTTCCTCAAGGTGTGCGATGCCGTCCGTTATGCCCATTCCAAGCTGGTGCTGCATCGTGATCTGAAGCCCGGCAATATCCTGGTCGATGAGCATGGCGAACCCAAGCTGATCGACTTCGGGATCGCCAAGTCGCTGTCGGTTGCCGATGCCTCGCTCGAACCCACAGCGACCCAGGGTCGCTTTTTCTCGCCCCTCAATGCGGCGCCGGAACAGTTGCGCGGTGAGGCCGCTGGCCTTGCCTGCGATGTCTATCAACTCGGCACGGTGCTCTACGAACTGCTGTGCGGGCACCCGATCTTCTCGTTCGAGGGAACTACGCCGGCGCAGATCGAGGAGAACATCCTGCAACGGATTCCGCTGGCGCCAAGCGTGCGCGCCGTGCAGTCGGCGGCAGCAGAGAAACTGGCGCTGGCACGAGCCTGTGGCGATGCCGATACCCTCGCCCGCCGTCTCCGTGGCGATCTGGACGAAATCGTCCTGCTCGCACTTCGAAAAGAACCGGACCGTCGCTACGCCTCGGTCGAGCAACTCAGCGCGGATATTGAACGGCACTTGGCCGACTTGCCTGTGCGTGCGCGGGGACAGCAGGGCTGGTATGCGGCGTCGCGGTTTGCCAAGCGCAACTGGCGCGGCTTGAGTGTGGCCGCTCTGGGCGTTCTGCTCGTTTCAGCCTTCGTCGCGACTCTGGGTATTCAGGCACGCGACCTGCGTACCCAGCGCGACCGAGCGGTCATCGAGCGCCAGCAGGCTCAGGATGTGACCAGCTTTCTCGTCAATGTCTTCAAGGCGGCTGACCCTGGCGAAAGCAAGATGCGGGATATGCCCATCGGGATCGTGGTTGACAATGCACGCAAGCGGCTTGAATCGGATCTTGCTGATGCACCAGAGTCGCGCTCACGCATCCTGCTTGCCATGGCCGAGGTCTACGCGGCGATCAGCGATACCGACACCGCCCATGCCTTGGCTGCGGAAGCACTAGGTATTTCCAAAGTATCAGCCGACATGGACCCGCGCGAGCGGATCGCCCAACTCAATCGGGCCTGGTCGGTGTATGCCACCAAGGCCACCAATGAGGACGCGCTTGCCCTGGTCGAACAGGCTCTGGAAATCCATGACTCACTGGGCGATCCGCTGGCACTTTCCTGGCGCAGTCGCCTGAATCGATCAATCTCCCGTCATAGCCTGGGACATCACGATGCCTGCGCTGAATTGGATGCGCTCGTACGTAGCCTGAGTCTGGACCCCGCAACGCGCGGGGAGCCGTTTGCCACTGCCGCGATCTTTGTGGCCGATTGCAACAACCTGCCCGGCAGAGATTTGCAGCAAGATACCCGGCTCGTTCAAGAGGGCGTCGCCAAGCTCGCCACAATTCGCTCACCTGACGACCCGGAGTTCTGGCAGGTTCGCGAGAGCTTCGCGACCATGCTGCGCGGCCAGGGTCGGGATACCGAAGCACTCGAGATCTACGAGGACATCGCCGCCCGACGCGAACGACTGTTTGGTCCAGATAGCTATCTGCTCGCGGTCTCTCTGTTCAGGACCGGCGCGCTGTACAGCGACCTCGATCGGGTTGAGGAAGCAGAATCTGCCTACCTGAAGGCCATGGCAATCTTCGAGCGCACGTTTGGCGACAAGCCGCATCCGAGCATCGCCGTTACTTCTATCAATCTGGCAAATCTCTACGACGAGGGCGACGAAACACCGGATCTCGATGAGCGCGCGAAAAAAGCCAAACGCTTCTACCTGCGCGCGCTCGCGATCGCCGAACCGGTTTTTGGTGAGAAATCCAATAATCTGGCGGCCTTTCGGGTCAGTTACGGCGATTTTCAACTGCGCCATGGCGAGACCGCAGAGGCAAAGGTCTTGTTCAACAAAGTCATCGGGACCCTCGATGCGAAGTTCGCGAACGGCATGCGTGCCCGCGCCCGGCTCGCGCTGATCCTGTTTCGCGAGGGCGACTTCGTCGCCGCCGAGGAGCTGATCCGTGAGTGCGAAGCTGCATTGAAGGTGGAAGCCAATACGCCTGAACGTACGATTGCGGAAGTGCGCGGTGTGCGGGAGTCCTTGGATCTCGTCAAGGCTTCGAAACCATAGCAATCAGCCAAGGCTGTGGCGCCGAGCGGAATTTGCCTCGCCTGTTCGTGTGCGCTGAGCAATCCGGCGCCAATGCTCCGACCTCGAGCGGCGCAATAACCGAAGGGCATTGCGCCGCATTGAGACTACCTGCCCGGCGAGATTGTACTGGGGGAGCAGACTGTGCCCTGAAAAGCCGCGATCTGTCTGACGCTGCCGCGATCTCGGCGCCATTGCGCCGAGGCTGACCGGACAGTCCAGCACTGGGCCGAGTCCGGCGACGCCCACAACAAACTGTCCCAGGCGCCAATAGCCCCCGCGATCGGCGGCGCCCCCGGCCCGTGATTTGAAGCGGCTTGATGAGCGTCCCGCACTGGCCCGAAAAATAAATGGGTGAGTTGCGCACGCTGCTGCGCGTTGGGGAAGTAGGAACTACACATCCACGGCTGCCAGGTCTTCGAGGGCCGGCTGACTTTGCTTGTGCGTTGCTGGCGGGGAACCTTTTGCCCGTCCATCCGCGTGTCCAATACACGAAATCTCTACCCCGCGTCATCAACGAGGTGTACTGAAATGACTACTTCCGCAAGCGAACGCGCACGACCCGCCGCGGCCCGCGCACGGCCATCCCGCTGGCTCGGCCTGCTCGCACTCATGCTCTGGATGCTGCCGATCGGCGCCTGGGCGCTGAGTTGCCCCGCCAACAAGGAATGCGTTCCTGTCTCCAGCACGCCTTGGTGCTGGGCCATGCCCAACAGCGGCTGTGGAGTCCAACCCCCAGGGGACTTTTGCCCAGAAAGGGCGACGCCCGGCTTTCGATCCTACGAAGCACAAATGGACTGGCAGATCGTAAATCTCATCGCCTGTTCGGGCTATGTCAGCGGCAGTACCATCGGTCCCTACAATGCAGAGATTTGCACTGGCGGGTCCGGTGTATTGACGCCTACGAGTTGCAGCCAAACCTGGCGGGTTTCGCTGACTTCGTCCAATGGCAATTCAGTAGAACAGCATCCCAGCGGTGTACGCCAACGCTTCTTCTATTGCCCAGCAGGCTACAGCACCAACAGCACCCAGGGGCGATGCGAGCGTGAGCGGGTGCCCTGCGATGGCTGCGAGGGCGAAGGATCGAGTGGCGCCAATACCCTCGTCGGTAATCCGATCTCACCCTATTCCCAGGAGAAGCGTCTGGCGGTCACCGACCATTCCGGGTCTGGTGGCCCATCCCTCACTCGTTACTACAACAGCCAGTCACCGCACCAGCCAGAAGAACCCGGCAGCACATCGCCCCTGCCCTTCGGTCCGAACTGGAGTTCAAACTGGCACGCCAGCCTGCGCATCGACAGTACGACCATGCGTGCGCTGCGTCCCAATGGTACCCAGGTCCAGTTCACCCAGTCGGGCGGCAACTGGACCGCGTGGCAGGGCGAAACCATGGTGCTCTACCCGGTCTCGCCGCCTGCAGCCGATGGCACCGCCTGGACCCTCACGCTCAGCAATGACACCGTGGAAGGCTATGACACCGATGGCAAGCTCTTGCACCGCACTGCACGCGACGCGCGCCGCTTTACACTGGAATACGATGTGCAAGGGCGGCTGGAAAGCGTCCGCAGCGATTCCGGGCGCGCACTGAATTTCACCTGGTCCGGTGTTTCCGGCGCCGACCGCATCGCCAGCGTCGAAACCCCCGACGGCACCACCCTCAGCTACGCCTACGATCCGATCTACACCCAGCTGACCATCGTGTCCGATTCGCTGGGGCCGCGCGTGACCTATCTCTATGGCGAGCCTGCCTTCTCGGCCTCGGTCCAGTACATCAACAACTATCTGCTCACCGGTGTGCTGGATGCCTCGGGCAGTCGCTACGCCACCTACCGTTACGCGGCCGACGGTAGCGCGTTCGAATCGTTTCATGCCGGCGACGTGAACAAGTTTACTGTCGAGAAAGGCAGCAGCGTTGCCGACATCACCTCGGCAACCGGTTTCGAGCGGCGCGTGTTCTCGCTGATTGCTGGCGCAAGGCGGGTCACCAGTGTGGTGCGGCGCGCCTGCTCCAGTTGTCCGATTCTGTATACGCGCACCTATAGTTACGACGCCAATGGTTTCACCAACGTGGCCAAGGACTTCAACGGCACCAACACCGACCACGACTACGACGCCCGCGGACTCGAGATTCGTCGCATCGAAGCCCAGGGCAAGGACACCCAGCCCGCCAACCCGGTGAGCCAGGAGCGCAAGATCGAGACCGACTGGCATGCGAGCCTGCGGGTGCCGAACGAGCGCCGCATTTATCGCTGCTCGGCGCCCAACACGTCCGCACAGGCCTGCAGCACGGCCACCTCCACACGCTGGCAGCTGGAGTCATTGAGTCGTTATGCCTACAACGCGCGCGGTCAGGCCACCGCAATGTGTCAGGTCGATCCCGGCAATGGCACGGCCCTGGCCTATGTCTGTGGCAGCAGCACGAATGCACCTGCCGGTGTCCGCCAAACGCTGACCCGCTATTGCGAACCCGCCGATGTCAGCCTCGGCACCTGCCCCTTGATCGGCCTGGTCACCGCCACCGATGGTCCGCGTACCGATGTCAGCGATGTATCCGCGTACACCTACTTCAACGCCGATCACGCCAGCTGTGCCAGCGCGCCGACCACGTGCCCGTATCGCAAAGGCGATCTGCAAGCGGTCAGCAATGCGCTGAGCCAGAGCAGCCAGTACCTCAGCTATGACGGCGCGGGCCGGGTCACGCGGATGATGGATGCCAATGGCGTGATTTCCGATCTGAGCTATCACCCGCGTGGCTGGCTGCTGACGCGCACGCTGCGCGCCAATAGCGATGGCACGCCCAATGCGGCACTCGATGCAGTCACGACACTGAGCTACAACGGCGACGGCCAGGTCACCCGCGTCACCCAGCCCGATGGCGCCTACATCGACTACACCTATGACGCCGCCCATCGCCTGACCGACATAACGGACAATCTCGGCAACACCCTGAGCTACACGCTCGATGCCGCCGGCAATCGCACTGCGGAAAACACCCGCGACCCATCCAACACGCTGACCCGCACCCTGGGTCGTGTCTATGACAGCCTCGGCCGCCTGCACAAGCTGCTGAACGCGCAGAGCGCCGAGACCGTGTTCACCTACGACGGCAATGGCAACCAGGACACGGTTACCGATGCCCTGCTGCGGGTGACCGACAGCAATGTCGATCCGCTCAATCGCCTGATCCAGAGCACCGATGCCCTGATGGGCAACACCCAGTACCGCTACGACGCCCGCGACAATCTGACCAGGGTGATCGACGCCAAGGGCCTGGCGACCGACTACGTCTACGACGGTCTCAGCGATCTGATGCAACTGGTCAGCCCCGATACCGGCACCACAAACTACACCTACGACAGCGCCGGCAATCGCGCCACGCAGACCGATGCGCGCGGGGTCACGAGCACGTACAGCCACGACGTGCTCAATCGGCTGACGGGCATTGCCTATCCGACATCGAGCCACAATGTCGCATTCAGCTACGACCAGAACCATGCCGCCTGTGCGTCGGACGAGTTGTTCGGCATCGGCCGCCTCACCGGCTTCAGCGATCCCAGCGGCAGTACCCAGCTCTGTTACGACCGGCGCGGCAACGTGGTGCGCAAGATCGCCGTGGTCAATGGCATCACCACGACGACACGTTGGGCCTACAACAAGGCCGACCGGATGACGCAGCTGGTCTATCCGAGCGGCAGCGTAGTCAACTACAGCCACGACGCCCTCGGTCGCATCAGCGCGATCAATGTCACGCCCGCCGGTGGCAGTGCACAGACCCTGGTCAGCGCCGTCAGCTACTACCCCTACGGGCCCGTCAAGCAGATCACCTGGGGCAATGGCGCCACTTCTCTGCGCAGCTACGATCAGAACTACTGGATCGACAGCATCAACAGCAGTCAGGCGAGCGGGCTCGATCTTGAGTTCACCCTCGATGCGGTCGGCAATATCACCGGACTGAGTGATGTCATCGGCGGTGTGCCACCGAACAACAGCTACAGCTACGATGCGCTGTATCGACTGACCGATGTCGACAGCGGCGTCAGCAATGTCGAGTCCTACAGCTACGATCCGATCGGCAACCGCCTCAGCAAGTTGATCGGTGCAGCGCCTGCGGCCATTCCGTACACCTATCCGCCCACCAGCCATCGCCTCAGCAGCGTGGGCGGTGTCAGCCGCAGCTACGACGCCAATGGCAATACGCTCGCGCAGGACACCGGCGCCAGTGCCGCGTTCGCCTATGACGAACGCAATCGCCTTGCAGCGCGCATGGTCTCAGGCAATGCCAGCCACGGCTACGCCTACAACGCCCGCGGCGAGCGCGTACTGAAGACCGATGTCTCGACCAGCGCCAACAGCCGGCTGTATGCCTACGACGAATCAGGGCGCTTGCTGTCCGAGTCCGATAGCAGCGGCGCCGCGCTGCAGGAAATGCTCTGGCTCGACGATCTCCCGGTTGGCGTCATCGCCGGTGGCGTGCTGCACCATATCCAGCCCGACCATCTCGGCAGCCCGCGCAAGGTGATTGACGCTACAGCCAATGCCGCGATCTGGGACTGGCCGATTCTCGACAATCCTTTCGGCGAAGCGGCGCCGGATCAGGATCCGGATGGGAACAGCGTGCCGTTCGTGATGAACCTGCGGTTTCCGGGGCAGTACTTTGACGCCGAGACCGGACTGCATTACAACTACTTCCGCGACTATGAGCCGGGGACTGGGCGGTATGTGGAGAGTGATCCGATTGGGTTGAGGGGTGGGGTGAATAGCTACGCGTACGTTGATAACGCTCCGACTATTTGGACAGACGCCTTGGGGCTCAAGAGCTCGGGAGGCTACAATCCATATGAGGAGTGTGTTGCGAAGGCGACCAAAAAATGCGCTGGATCCTTTTCGTGGGTCTGTCAGAGATTTGGTGGATACGAAGGTGCGGAGTTGATCGCGTTGGTCGAGCGCTGCAAATTGGTTGCTCGAGGATCATGTAGAGTTGTCCCAGATCGCGTAGTGCCACCACGTGATAGGCGCGAGCATGATGCGGCAATGGACACCCACAAGAAAAAGTGCGAAAAGACATGCCCGGCCCGTGAATTGAATTGCGACGACTGGCTCAGTTGCATTGAGAAGCAGGTGCCATGAGGAGGACGTCAGTGCCAGTTCTCACGTTTGTTGCCTCCTCATTTGTATACCTTGGGTTGCTCTTTACGCCACTTGTTCAACTGCCCCTGGGTTCGAGACTCTCGGTATTTGATCTCCTGCAGGGCGCGCTGAGCGGGTCCACATGGGGCAGCTCACGACTATTGATTCTCTTCTCCACATTACTTTGTTCGATTGCGCTGATTACTGCTCTAATTTCCTCCCGTTGGCACTCAAAAAAAAGCTCGCTGTTGCTCTCGGCGTCAGTTCTGCAGTCCTCGGCGATCGGGCTGGTTCTTTGGCTATTGAGTACACAAGGATGATCCTGCCCCTGGTTCTTGGTTTGAACCGGAACGCGTCAATAACTTTGAGACAGCCAGTTCAAGAGATCAGTGTAGTTTTTCGACCTCGCTGGTCGGGTGACGTGAAGTTCGTTGGAATTGGACGGGAGTAAGGGGTCAGGTCTAGCAAAGTAGCATGGCTCCCAGCTAGACTTGGCCATGGCTCGGCCCACCCGCATCGAGTTCAGTGGCGCCCTTTATCATGTGACGTCGCGTGGTGATCGGCGGGTCAAAGGGGTCAGGTCTAGCAAAGTAGCATCGCTCCCCGCTAGACTTGGCCATGGCCCGACCCATCCGCATCGAGTTCAGTGGCGCGCTGTATCACGTGACGTCGCGTGGCGATCGGCGCGAGGCGATCTACGAGGATGACGAGGATCGGCTGGCGTTCCTGCGGGTGCTGGGCGATGTGGTGCGGGATTTCAACTGGCGGGTGCATGCCTATTGCCTGATGGGCAATCACTATCACCTGGTGGTGGAGACGCCGGATGGCAATCTGTCCAAGGGCATGCGCCAGCTCAATGGCGTGTTTACCCAGATCAGCAATCGCCGCCATCGCCGCAGCGGACATCTGTTCCAGGGGCGCTACAAGGCGATCCTGGTGGATCGGGACAGTTATCTACTCGAACTGACTCGATACGTCGTGCTCAACCCGGTCCGCGCTGGTATGGTGCGCGACGCCGGCGATTGGCAGTGGAGCAGTTATCTGGCGATGGTGGGTGCCGAGACTTCGCCCGAATGGCTGGCGACCGATGGCCTGCTGGCGCAGTTCGCCACTCGTCGTCTCGATGCAATCCGCCGCTATGCGAAGTTTGTTGCGGCGGGCGTTGGCAGCGAGCCGATCTGGCAGCATCTGAACCGGCAGATGTATCTCGGCGACGATCAATTCGTCGCGCGCATGCAGAAGCGCATTGCCAAGGCCGCCGACGACGTCAACATCCCCAAGGCGCACCGTCGCAAACCCGCCGCCGAACTTCCCGTCATTGCCGCGCGACACCGCAGCAAGGAAGCCGCCATGGTGGCCGCGCATGCGACCGGCCAATACAGCTATCAGCAGATCGCCGATCACTTCGGCGTGCATTTCACTACCGTGGGGCGAGCGGTGCGGGCGGCGAAGACGGTGCGGTAGAAAACGCTGAGTGGCTGCTGCGAAACCAGCCCCCTCATTCCGACGGAGAGGGTTCAAGTCCGGGAGGCAGCCGGCGCAATGCCCTTCGGCTTTTGCGCCCTCCGATGCTGCAACAGGGGGCCCGGACGCCTGCCCGGGCGCTCCGAACGGCTAAACAGAATCAGCGGCAAGTAGCCGGCACATGCGAGGGCTTGCTCGCAGGATCATGCAGGCATCGCCATGTCACGGGATCGTTCCGGGTCACCTGACTTGGCGTGAAGGTCAGAATTGGGTCATTCTGCGCACCGGTTGCCCGTGATGTCGCCGTGATCTGCCCACCCACACTCACCGTTACGCTAGCCACATTGGTGGTTCCACCCGCAACAAACACGTAACCGGTGTTGCAGCCGATACCGCCACCCTCAACCCCCGCCAGCGCGGTACTGCAGTCGGCAGCCGCCTCGGCAACGGCAGTCTTGGCTTCGGCCGCCTGAGCCAACGCTTCACCCACCCGGGCACGGATCGTGTAATCCTGATAGGCGGGTAGCGCAATGGCCACAAGAATCGCCACGATGGCGATGACGATCATCAATTCAATAGAAAAAAAACAGGGGTCAGTGAACCATTTCGACAGCGAGAAAAACAGGGGTCAGTGAACCATTTCGACAGCCAAGCTTTGCGAAATAGTACTCTGACTCGTGCGAAATATTCTGGTGTCTTAGTGCGAAACCCGCTAACCGCCGATGCCCTGGAAA
>JALHNO010000008.1:0-57677 GCA_022843465.1 Pseudomonadota bacterium
CTACGTCCAAAAAGCGGAAAAACACAAGATGTAGGACGAAATTTTGGAATTCTCCCAGCCCGCGACCGACCAGCTACAAAATCCCGCCGATAACGGTGTTTGATGAAATATTCGGGCTAACCCTCTCCCGCAAGCGGGAGAGGGGACCCAGTGGGCAGATTTCCCTCACCCTAACCCTCTCTCGCAGGCGGCAGAGGGGACCCAGTGGGCAACTCGCAGATTTCCCTCAGTGGCCCACTCCCGCAAGCGGGAGAGGGGACCAGTGGGCATCGCGCAGATGCCCTACACGGGGTGCGAATTTCCGTCGGGGCGGCCGTGTTGCTATGCCAACGCGCTGCCTGCAACGATCCGCACGCCCAAATCCGTGGCTTCGTAGATGCGCTGGCCATCGACCCAGAGACTGGCGCGCGCCATCGCATAGACACCGTGCTCATCGCTGCCGCGCTCGGTGATTTCCAGTGTCGTATGCACCTGGTGGTGATGCGGCAAGACCTGGCCGCGATACTTCCATCGATGCGGTACGCCCAGCGCGATGGTTTCAAAGCGCGGGCAGCTCAGGTCGGCGCCGGCGCCCTGGCTGAGCAGGAAAGCCTGCAGGCTCTGCAGCATGGCTTCAAGCCCCAGCGATCCAGGTTGCACCGGGTCCTGGAAGAAATGCGCCTTGAAGAACCATTCGCCGGGATCGACATCCTTGACCGCGCGCAGCTGGCCGAGCCCTGCGGCACCCGCCTCGGGCCAGATGCCTTCGATGCGATCGATCATCCGCAGCATCGGGCCGGCGAGCCGAAGTTCGCCCTGACCGAAGTATGGCGCCGGTTCGTCATCGAGCCTGATCAGCACATTGGAGGGGCGCTGCAACAGTTCGCGATCGGCCGAAGCGATCGGCAATCCCGCCTGCGCCGCCAGTGCATCCGGTGGAAAGAATCCGAACACCGTGCTCAGCCGGTAGACCGCCTGATCGCCGAGCCAGCAATGCACGCGGAAGTTCTCGATGATCATGCCGGCACTCGCCGACACCGAGGTCAGTTCCACTTCGGTGCGCAGGATGCCGGCGCCACCGGCGAGTTCAGCGAGCACGGTGCCTTCGCCATCGAGATTGCGGAAACCGAGCTCGGCATCGACGGTAAGCGCCGAACCGACATAGCTTGACAGCCAGCCGCAGGGTTGCAGGGCGGCCTCCAGCAAGACCGCGAACGGCATGCGCGCGCAGCCGTTCTGATCGAGATACCAGACCGAGGCCGGCAGATCGTACTCGGCCACCACGCGGGCACCCGCACGCATCACGCCAATCGGCCCCTGCACTTCGGCGATGCGACTGATGAAGTGATAGGGCGGGCTCGGCAGTCGCGCCACTCGGGTCGGGCCATCAAAGCGGCGATACATCGGTCCGAATGCCTGCGAGGGCGGACCGCTGGCACAGGCGAGCAGGCTCGCCTGATCGAAACGGAAGCCATCGACGACGGCGACTGGCCGATCCGCCGGTTCGATATGTTCGACATCGTCGGGCGCAGGCAACGATGGCCAATCCGGAACCAGTTGCAGCGCCACGCGACGCGCATGGAAGGCCTTCAGTCCATCGACCGTGCACAGCAGATCGGCATAGACCGTCGGCAGCGGACCGGCGATGACTTCCTCGACGAACACCTCGGTCACCAGCAGGCGCGAACGTGGCGTCACCTGACCCCGGCATTGCAAGGCGTAGGCGAGCTCAGGTACCGGCTGGAAGCGCCAGCCATCGCGCTTCAGCGTATAGCCGCAGGCGGCAAGATAAATCGCCATTGCCTGCAGACAGGCCTCGAACATCAGGGTGCCCGGCATGCAGGGATCGTTCTTGAAGTGGCCGTCGAAGAACCAGCGGGTCGGATCGATATCGAGTTCCGCACGCAGATAGCCGCGCTGCCAGGGCCCGCCGCGCACGGCGAGTTCGACGACGCGATCGAGCAGCAGCATCGGTCCGCCCTGGATGCCGGGTGTGCGGGTATGCGTGCGTGCCAGCTCGAAGCCAGGACCGAAGCACGCGGCTGCATCGCCGGCGGCAAGCGCCTGCAAATGCGCGCCGCTCAATTCGCCGCGTGTGCAGTCAAGCAGGGGTGGGTCCAGTCGCGGATTCTCAATCGGTACGAATTGCTCCGCAGACCACAGACATCCGGCGGAATCCGCCAACTCGGCATCGCTGAAAAATCCCGCCTGTCCCTTGCGTACCGAGAGCTGAGGACGGCTGCCATTGCTGCACTGGTAGTGGAAGAACATCAGGCGGATATCGCCCTGCGCCGCATGGCCATCGATGGCGATCTCGAATTTCAGCGTATCGCCACGACGCGGCAGATCGCCGTGATAGGTCAGCTCGCAGCCGAGCAGTCGATAGACCCGTTCGCCGCGATTGTGGGCGTCGACACCGAGCCAGGAGATCAGCATCAGATCGGCCTGGCCGGCTTCGATCAGCACGCCCGCGGGCATGTGGTCCTGATGCAGATACCAGTCTTCGCCGCCGACATCGGTCTCCGTCCAGATCCGGCCGCGCCCCATGCCGCCCGCCTCGCCTTCGATACCGCTGACGCGATCGGCCAGCAGCAGTGGCGGTCGCGGCATCCGCACCTGACGCAGGTACTGGTCCTGTTGTGCGAATGCCGGGCCGAACAGCCGCGATATCTCGCCGCCGGCGTGTACCAGCAGCTGAGCGCGATCGAAGCGCGGACCGCTGGGCGTGCAGCTGGCAAGGTTCTCTGCCGCGTCCGCGCGCGCAGCCGCCTGCGGCAGGCGCGCGATCGCGGCGGGTTGCTGCGCGGGCGCACTCGCGGGCGGGGCATGCGGCAGCGCATTCGGAGCGGGCGAAACCGTTGCCGCAACGCTCCCGCGATCAACCGTCGTCGCGCGCGCAGGCTGCGATGCCAGAGTGTCGTTCGCCGCGCCCGGGGTTCGACAGGCGAGCGGTAGCTGCGCACGTCCGGCGATACCACTCAGCAATAATCGCTGCGCCTCAGCGCGCGTCTGCAAGAACTGCTGGTGGGCCGCTGACTGCCGACCGACGAACTGCCGTTGTGCAGTGCCGATGCGGGCGATCTGCGCTTGCGCTGCCGCCAGCAGGGGATTGCGCGATGCGTTCGTCGTGGCCGTTGCGATCGCCGCCGCCGGCTCGGCCGATGTCTCCGGCACCGTTTCCGGCACCATGCGCTGTGCCGGCCAGGCGATCGCTTCAGGCGACCACGTTGCGGCCTGGTAGTGACCGTTGCGGTGCACGGGAGGCAGTCGCGGCGCCGCTTGCATGATCTGTGCCGGGCGATCCATCTGAGCTTCCCTCGGAACTGCGCGTGGACGCAGGCTGTCGGTGGCGGTGTTGAGTCTTGCGATCAGCGGCCAGTGTGCCGCAAATCGTCGTGGACGCGGCACCGCCGGCAGCGAACGCGCCGGCTCGAGCAAGTCCTGCAATCGCGCATGATCCAGCGCTACGCCAGCTGCAACCAGGGCGGCGATGGCCTGCAGGCTTGCCTCGAATCCAGCGCCGCGGCGATCCAGGCTGACGACCAGTGCCTCGCGATCGCCGAGGACGCCGCGAATCGCGCGGGAAAAACTCCCGCCGGGTCCGTGCTCGATGAAAACCCGCACGCCATCGTTCCAGGCGCGCTCGATCACCGGTCGCAGATCCAGGGTCTGATTGGCCTGATCGAGAATCGCGCGCGCGCAGGCTTCCCGATCTGCGACGTAGCTGGCGCCCCGTGCATTCGAATAGATGCGGCCATGACGCGGTGCCCGCGTTTCGCGCCGATGCAACCGCAACCAGTCCTCGGCAACGGCCTTCAATTCCGGCACATGCACCGCCAGCGGATAGATCAGTTGCAGGCAGCGACCGGCACCGACGCGTGCAACCACGGTATCGCAGGCGTTGATGTCACCTGCGATCAGGCAATCGGCGTCGCCATTGATGATGGCAATATGCACATGCGCCAGATCCGCCATTGCTGCACGCACGTCAGCGAGCGGCGCCAGCACGGTCCAGCTCGCCCACTGCACGGCGCGACCCCATTGCGCGCTTACCGCGTCGAAGCAGCCGCCGAGATGTCGTGTGACCAGTTCGCTGGATTCCATTTCCGCCATCAAGGCATCGGGGTCGTTCCAGACGCCGGCCGCGACCAGGGCATTGGTCTCGCCCGATGAATAGCCGAGCCAGGCATCCGCTTTCAGGCCGAGCACGCCTTCGCTCAGTTCCAGATGCAGCTGCGACAGCGCGGAAGCGCCCCACAGTTGCTGCAGCGCGCTCGGCTGCCCAGGCTCTGCTTCATACGCCCAGTCGAGCGCTGTAGCGAGCCGCTGGCTGCGCACGGCGAGTCGGTTGAGCAGGTGCGGCAGCCGCTGCACCAGATCGCGTCCCATGCCGATATGGGAGGCGCCCGCACCTGCGAACGCAAAAGCAATCTCACCGCCGATCGGCGCTTCGCGGAAGTGCACGGAAGCACCGGCTGGGGCGCCGTCGACCAGATGCGCCAGCGCGCGCTGGCGTTGCGCGGAAAGTTCTTCATCGCTGGCCACGATCACCAGACGCGCCGGCCCGTCGCCGCCCGCGCGATTTGATTGCAGGGCGGCGATCACCGCGGCCTTGTCGATGCCAGCGTAAACATGCAGCCGCGGCAACGCGTGTTCGCCGCGGCGTGGATGTTCAGCGGCCTCGCAGAGTTGCAACGGCGCGCAGCCATCCAACGCGATCAAGCAATGGCGTGCATCGGAGGATAGCCAGGGCCGTCCATCGGGCAGGCGGCGATGGTGCAGGCCGAGTACGGTTTCCACGACCCGCAGCAGACCATCGGCGGCACCGGCATCACCGATGCGCTGCCGATGAAGGGCCATGGTCCATGGTCCCGCGCTTGCCGCATCGTCGCCGACTTCGTCACCCTCATCGAGGGCATCGATCAGGGCATAGAGGCGGTCACCATCGCGCTCGGCATCGGCCCGTCGCTTGATGACCAGGGCGATTGCGGCATCGGCGGGGTCGCTGTTGCCAGCGGCGCGCGTCACCGGCTCGCAGCAGAGATCCACCGCGCCGACCAGGGCGGCATCGAGTTCGCCGCGCTGCAGTGCCGTGCAGGCAACACGCAGCGCATGCAGTCCCGACTCCGCACCGGCCTGCAGGGTAAAGCCTGGTCCGGCCAGGTCGAACTGGGCGCTGATCCGGTTGGCAGGAATATTGGGCATGCAGCCGATCACGCCGGCGCTTTCCAGTGGCGCGATCACGGCGTCGATATCGACTCCGCGTTCCGCCGATGCGCCCTGGCGCCAACGCGTGCCATAGCGGGCAATCTCGGCATCGGGTTCCATGCCGATCAGTACCGCCGTGCGCTCGCGCGGCAGCGCCGCGACTTCGGCCAGGGCTTCGCGCGCCGCCTGCAACATGGCCACTTGCTGAGGCAGGGTCTGCTCCAGATCACGCGGCGGAAAGCGCAGTCCCGCGAGGTCCAGTTCGATATGGTCGATGGTGACTGCGCCGTCATCGCCGCGTAGCGACGCGCCGGAAAACAGCCGCTCACTGAAGTCCGCGCGATTCGTCCAAGCCCCCACCACGCAGCCAATCCCGACGATGGCCAAGGATGGCCGAGTGCCGCGGGCACAGGACGTGCTGGAGCGGCCGATGGCCAGGGATGGCCGAGTGCCGCGCGTCTCATGCCTTGCTGATGCTGAAGCACCAGCAAGTTCCGGATCATGTTCCGACACGATCAGGTGCGCATTGTTGCCGCCAAAACCAAACGCCGAAATCGCCGCGATCCGCGGCCGCTCTGCCGGCCAGGGCTCGGCCCGATGCAGCAGGCGGAACGGTGTGCCGGCGAGCGCTGCTGTGGGTTCGTCGGCATGCAGGGTAGGCGGGCGCACGCCGGCGCGCATGGCCTCGATCAGCTTGATCAGGCCGGCAGCGCCCGCTGTGGTGATCAGGTGACCCAGATTGGATTTCAATGAGCCGATGGGCACTGCATCGCAGCCGGCAAACACGGCGGCGCTGCTCTGCAACTCGGTGGCATCACCCACCGGCGTGCCGGTTGCATGGCATTCGAGCAATGAGACTTCGGCCGGATTGATGCCAGACATTGCATAGGCATCGGCCATCGCGCGCTGCTGACCGGCCGCATCGGGCACCAGCAATCCGCGGCCGCGGCCGTCATTGGACAGCCCGACCCCACGCACGATGGCGTGAATCACATCGCCATCGCGGCGCGCATCAGCAAGGCGCTTGAGCGCCAGCATCGCGCAGCCCTCGGCCGGTATCAGACCATCGGCCTCGCGATGGAACGGTCGCGACCGTCCGCTGCGGCTGAGTGCATTGAGCGCGGAGAATCCGATATGCAGAAACAGATCGTCGGCACGCTGCACCGCGCCGGCCAACATCAGATCGGCACTGCCCTCATGCAGACGATCGCAGGCAAGCTTGATCGCGTACAGGGAACTCGCACAGGCGGCATCCAGGCTCAGACTGCCAGCATCCAGTTCCAGTGCATCGCGAAGGATGCGGGCACTGCCGCCACTCATCGCACGATTGCGCGGATCAGCCTGACCCTTGCCGGTCCAGACCTGATCGGCGAATGCGGCCATGCCCGCGCTGGGGAAACCGAGATTGCCGAACACCGCACCGACACGCCCGCGTCGGCCGCTGCTGACCTCGGTCAATGCGCCGCGTGCGCAATGCAGCAGCCAGTGCACGAGGGGATCGATCTGCTGCAAGGATGCCGACGAAACCGCGAAGCCCTCCGGATTCCATATCTGCTCGAAGCCACGTACGTAGCCGCCGCGATCCGACCAGGTGCGATCGGGCTGCGGCGCCTCGGCGCTGCACATTGCCGCAGCATGTGGCAGCCGCCAGCGATCCTGCGCTACCGCCGTCACCAGGTCGCGGCCTTGCTCGACGGCATCCCAGAGCTCGGCTGGACTCCGCGCGCCGGGCAGCACACAGGCGCGCCCGACGATGGCGATTGGCTCGAACTGCATCGGTCAGGCCGCAGTGAGGGCGTGGTTGTGTACGCCGAGGCATTCGGCAAAGCGGCGTCCGCCGGCATCGGTGAACACGATATCGGTCGTCGTGGCCGCTGCGCTGACCGCACGCCGATACGCGGTTGCGGTGATCGGCCCAGGGCAGGCCGCGGGTCCATAGCGACGCAGGCTGTCGATGGCGGTCGGCAGATTGCTGCCGCCGAGCATGCGCTGGCCAAACAACACCGCCAGTTGCAGTCCGCCATCGAGTGCGGCGACATCCAGCTGCCAGCTCTGCTTCGGCCACTGGGCGGTTTGCACGCCGCGCACCTGGGCGGCGATGCCGTGATCGGATATGCCCTGCATCTGCTCGATCAATTCGAACGGGCCGCGATGGAACAGCAGATCCGGATACGGCGAAGTTCCTGGCCATCGCTCCAGCGACAGGTCCGGCCTGGTCTGATCCGACACCGCGACGCGTTCGTGCAACTCGGCACGTGCGCTATAGCGCAGGCGGCCGCTGGTATCGCGCACGCTCATCTCCAACTCGATGGCAGCGGCGTTGGTGCTCGGCCTGGCCTCGATGCGCAGACAGTCGCCACCATTCTCGAATCCGGCCAGGCGGATGCCCTTGAGCACCTTGAGTTCATGCAGGGCCACCAGCTCGAGCCCGGGACGGAAGCTGCGCGCGGCGCGTGCCAGCCATTCCGCCACCAGCACCACCGGCACCACCGGGACTCCGTTGACGCTGTGGCCTTCAAGATAGGCGTGGCTGGCGCGGCGCACATTGACTTCCAGCGCCTCGACCCTGGCCTCGGCACCATCGAACAGCAGTGCCTCGGCACGCGGCGCGCCGCCCAGTACCAGATTGACCGAGTCGGCGCCGGCGTCTTCCATCTCATCGGCAAACATGGTCGCGCCCAGTTGCAGCGGAATCATCGGCACGCCGAGCGCGGCGAAGCGCGCCTTCAGTTGCGGCGTCACCATGCCGCCTTCCCAGGGTCCCCAACCGAGTGACTTGACGCGCAGTTGAGGCCGCAGCCGCGATTGGGTCTCCATCACCCGCGCCAGCACCTCATTGGCCATTGCATAGTCCGACTGTCCGGTATTACCGCAGCGCGCCGAGACCGAGGAGAACACGCACAGCAGTTTCAGCGGATCATCGCGGGTGGCCTCGAGCAGGGCATGCAGTCCGGCAACCTTGGTGTCGAAGACCTGGTCGAACTGGGCATCGGTCTTGTCGGCGATGCGCTTGTCGGCGAGCACGCCGGCGGCGTGCACAACACCGCGAATCGGCCCCCAGTCGCGACGCGCCTGATCGAGCACGCGCTGCAGGCCAGCGGCGTCGCGGATCGAGACGGCTTCATAGCGCGCGCTGCAGCCCTGCTGTTGCAGGGCGGCGAGACTGGCGCGTACCTCGCGACTGGCCTGCAGTGCCTGGACCCGCGTCGACAAGGCGGCGGGTGTGAGCGATTCGCCAGCAGATTGCGCCTGGCTCAACAGGACGCGCTTGAGTGCGGCGGCGTCCTCGATGTCGGCGCAGCCCTCAGGTTCAGCGATCAGTGGCGAGCGGCCCAGGAGCAGCAGGCGTGGCCGGCAGCGACGCGCCCATTCCAGCACGCAGGCCGCGGTGACGCCGCGGGCACCGCCGGACACCACGACCAGATCGCCGGTCGCGATCACGGCATCACCGGGCACCACGGCATGTTCAACACAATGCAGAGTGCTGCGGCCGCCATCGGCAGCAAGCAGCACTTCGACCTCGCCACCGCCTTCGAGCAGTTCGTCGGCAATCTGCAGCGCCATCGCCTGCGGCGAGCGTCCGGCCGCATCGACATCGATTGATTTCACTGCGGCCAGCGGCCATTCCAGTGCGCAGGTCTTCAGCAGGGCGGGCAGGCCGGCCATCCAGCTGCGGACGGAATCGATGGCATTGCGTTCCGGACCGCAGCCGCTGTCCTGCACCGTGACCAGCAATCCCGGCGCGCTCTGCAGTCGCGGCGCCAGTGCGCGCGCCAACTGGAAGGCCTCGCGATTGATCGCGGCGGCGGCTTCGAAATTCTCCAGGGGACGCAGTCCGCCGAGATAGACACAGGCGGTCGCGCTATCCGGCAGGGCAGCGACCGCGGTCGCGTTGACGCCACGGCGCAACAGTTCGGCGGCGAGCAGGGGTGCGATCCCGGCATGGCCGGTGATGCACAGGGGCTGGCCCGACAGCAGTCCCGGCAGGGCCAGTCCGCTTGCGGGTGCCGCAATTGGTTTCACTACATAGCGCGCGATGTCTGGTTTCGCAGCTGCGGTGGCCATAGCGTCAAGTCGTACGGCGGATTGCGCGACCGCAGCGGCGCCGGCGCCTTGCAGATAGCCCAGGATCTCGCGCAGGGTATGCAGGGCGCCCAGTCGGGCACGGTCGAGTTTTGGCAGTTGTGGCGCGCGCTCATCGATCGCAGCCAGAATCTCGACGCGCTTGATCGAGTCGATGCCGAGATCGCCTTCAAGGTCCATATCCAGTTGCAGCATCTCGACCGGGTAGCCGGTCTTCTCGGCGACGACCGCGAGCAGCAGGGCTTCAAGGTCGAGCGCACTGTCCGAGCCCTTCGACTGCGGAGCGATCGGCGGCGCAGTGTCGACAGCAGGAACGCGCACCGCGGGCGCCGCCATTGTTGCCGTAGCCGCGGGCGCAGCGGCCTGCAGATAACCGAGAATCTCGCGCAGCGTATGCAGCGCACCCAGACGCGCACGATCGAGTTTCGGCAATTGCGGGGCGCGCTCATCGACGGCGGCGAGGATCTCGACGCGCTTGATCGAGTCGATGCCGAGATCGCCTTCAAGGTCCATATCCAGTTGCAGCATCTCGACCGGATAGCCGGTCTTCTCGGCGACGACGGCGAGCAGCAGAGGTTCCAGTTCAAGATCGCTTGCAGCGATCTGGCTGGGCGCCGCAGGCGCTGGGCCCGCTGCCGTGGATGGAGTGGGTGCAGCGACTGAGTTCAATGCCGCCGGTGCTGCTGCCTGCAGATAGCCGAGAATCTCGCGCAGCGTATGCAGTGCACCCAGACGCGCACGATCAAGTTTCGGCAACTGCGGCGCGCGCTCATCGACGGCGGCGAGAATCTCGACGCGCTTGATCGAGTCGATGCCGAGATCTCCTTCAAGGTCCATATCCAGTTGCAGCATCTCGACGGGGTAGCCGGTCTTCTCGGCGACGATGGCCAGCAGCAGGGGCTCCAGCGCGACACCTGCGGGCGCCAAAGGCGCCGCCACGGGCACTGCCATGGACGCAGGTGCCGTGGCTGATGGCGTCTCGACAACGACTCCAGCAGGCGCAGCGGCGGTGGCGGGCCCACTGTGCTGACCAGGTGCCGATGCCGCTCGTGTCGGCGTTGGCGGGCAGGCGCTGAGCGCGGATGTTTGCGCTGCCGCAGACGACCCCGGGACCGCACCTGGGCGCGGCACAACAGCGCCCGGCTGCGCCAGCGCCGTCAGCCCGAGCAGAGCCGACTCGGAAAGACGCAGGTAGGCGGCGTGGCTCTCGGCCATGGTGCGCTGAAACTGTTCGTGAGCGGCGGCCGTCTGTAGCTGGTTTTCCTGCAGGATCTGCAGCCAGTCGGAGGAAGCCACCAGGGCGGGCGTGGATGCACTCATGTCTTGATGCTCAAAGGTCGGAGGGGTCACACTGGCGCGCTCTGGCTGCGGCTGCAGGCCAAGCGGGGGCGCTGCAGTCGCCGCGAAGTCGGCGGCCGGCACGGCCGCAGGCGCAGCAGCGTCGAGTGCGCGCGGCGGATTGGGTGGCGGCAAGCTGCTGGCATCCAGCGGTGGATAGGGCTTGCCATGATTGCTGCCATTGATCGGAATCGACATGCCGGGCTTGCTGGCTGGTTCGCTGGGCAGACGGATATCGGCGTACAGCCGTTCGATCTGCATCGGCACGCCAGCGGCGGCGAGCCGTGCCAGCCCGATCAGCAGGTTCTCGACTCCGGAGCGACCCTTGCGATCCAGTGGCAGCGCGGCATGCGCGCGGCTGCCGAAAATGCTGGACACCAGTCCGCTGAGCACCGCGCCGGGCCCGACTTCGACAAAGATGCGCGCACCAGCGGCGTACATCGCCTCGACCATCTCGACAAAGCGCACCGGATGCGCCAGTTGCGCGGCGAGCATGGTGCGAATCCTGTCGGCGTCGTCGGCGTGCGCCTGAGCGGTGGCATTCGAGTACACCGGCACCCTGGGCGCTGCCATCTCGAACGCGTCCAGCGTTGCGGCGAAGGCGGTCTGGCAATCGGAAACCAGCGCAGAATGAAACGCAGTGGATACCGGCAGGCGACGAAACACTACGCTTCTGGTCTGCAACAGGGACTCGAATGACTCAATCGCGATCTTTGGTCCGGAGACGATCACCTGCTGCGGCGCATTGTGATTGGCGATCACCAGATCGGGAGCATGCTCGGCGATCAATGTCTGCGCCTGCTCGCGCGCCATGCTGAGCGCGGTCATCGCGCCGGGTGTCGTGCTGGCATCACGCATCAGTTCGCCGCGACGGCGCGCAATCCGCAATGCAGACTTCAGGTCGAAGACACCGGCGGCGTGCAGCGCCATCACCTCACCGAAGCTGTGACCGGCACAGTGCTGTTCACGGATCCCGAATTCGCGCAGTACCTGAAGCAGGGCGCCGGAATGCGCGGCGAGCGCAGGCTGCGCCCATTCGGTGCGGGTGAGACGCGCCTGCTCGACCGCGCGCGCAGCGTCGTCGAACAGTGGGCGCGGGAACATCAGCGACTGCAGGCGCTCGCCGTCCATCTCGATGTCGGCGGCAAGATCCCAGACCCTGCGTGCCGACTCGAACTGCAATGCCAGATCGCATCCCATGCCCGGATACTGGCTGCCCTGACCCGGAAACAGCAGGGCGACCTCGCCGAGGGCTGCGCCGACACCGTAGGCGCTGCCATCGGGAAGTTCGAAGCTGGTTTCGGGTGTTGACTCGATGCGGCCGCGTGCTGCCGCCAGACGCGCTTGCAGGGTCGCCATCGAATCGACCACGACAGCCAACCGATGCCCGTGCTCGGCGCGCCAGTTCATGCGGCTATCGCGGGCAATTCGTGCCAGCGAAGGGGAGCTCGTCTGTTCGACGAGGGTGTCTATTTGACTCAGCAGATCCGCGGCAGCGTCGGCGCTCACCAGGACCAGTTCGTGCGACTGCGTCGCCAGTCGTTCGGCACGGGGCGCGGGCCCGGCATATTCTTCGAGCGTCACGTGGAAGTTGGAACCACCAAATCCAAACGCACTGACCGAGGCACGGCGTGGGTGATCGCGGCCGCGAATCCACGGACGCAGCTCGGTATTCAGATAGAACGGGCTCTGCTCCAGCTGCAGGCGCGGATTGGGCGCAGCCACCTTGATCGTCGGTGGCAGTACCTTGTGATGCAGGGCCATGACGACCTTGAACAATCCCGCGGCACCAGCGGCGGCCTTGGTGTGCCCGATCTGGCTCTTGACCGAACCCAGCGCGCACCACTGCCGCGCGCCGGCATCGGTCTCGGCAAACACAGTGCGCAGACCTTCGAACTCGGCCACATCGCCGGCCTTGGTGCCGGTGCCATGGGCCTCGACCAGCTCCACGGTATCGGCGCCATAGCCGGCGATTTCGTAGGCGCGGCGCAGCGCCTGCGCCTGGCCGGCGGCGACCGGCGCATAGACGCTCTTGGAGCGTCCATCCGAAGACGTACCGATGCCGCGGATCACCGCATAGATGCGATCGCCATCGCGCTCGGCGTCTTCGAGTCGCTTCAACGCCACCATGCCGAGGCCCTCGCCCAGCATCGTGCCATCGGCCTGATCGCTGAAGGGTCGGCAGTCTCCGCTCGGCGACAGCGCCGGCGTCTTGGAGAAACACATGTACATGAAGATGTCGTTGAGCGTGTCGACACCGCCACTGATCACCATATCGCTGTGGCCGAGTTGCAGTTCATTCACCGCCATCGAGAGCGCGCTGAAGGTCGACGCGCAGGCGGCATCGGTCACGCAGTTGGTGCCGCCCAGGTTCAATCGATTGGCAATCCGGCCGGCGACCACATTGCCGAGCAGGCCGGGGAAACTGGCTTCCTGCCAGGGCACGTATTGCGCGGCGATACGATCACAGGCGGCCTGCACTTCGGACTCAGGCAGACCGCTCTCGCGCAGAGCCTTGACCCAGACCGGGCGCTGCAGTCGCGAGACCATCGAGAACAGCAGTTCCTGCGCCGAGGTCACCCCGAGGATCACCGAGATGCGTGAGCGATCCATGCTCGCGTAGGCGGCGCCGGCGGCGTCCTGCAACACCGACTGCGCCACGATCAGGGCCAGCAGTTGCGCAGTGTCGGTCGCCGGCAGGGTCGATGGGGGCACGCCCCAGCCGAGCGCATCGAAATCGACATTGCCGAGAAATCCACCGCGGCGGGCATAGGTCTTGTCGGGCGCAGCGGGATCGGGATCGTAGTAGTCGTCGATGCGCCAATGGCTGGCGGGCACATCGGTCAACAGATCACGACCGTGCAGGATGTCGCGCCAGAAGCCATCGGCATCGGTCGATCCGGGGAACAGTGCGCTGACTCCGATCACGGCGATCGGCTGGCGGCTGGGATGAGTCGAAGGGGACATGGGGAACTCGTGGATTCGGATCAGCCCAGTGGGCGGGGACGGTAATCAAATGCGGCCGCGGGCATCGGTGCGCCAAAACTGCGGAGTTGCTGGGCACGGCTGATCGCTGCCGCGCCTTCCAGCAGATTGCGCGCGACCTGGACCACGCTGCGCTGTTCGGGATCGGCAAGAAAGCTGCCGGCGACCCAGCGATTGAACGCGCCCATCGCCGGTCCGCACCAGATCTGGAAATCGCTGCTGCGCTCTTTCAGGCCATCAATCGCCCAGCGACTGGACAGGCCCAGATAGGCACGGAATACCAGGGCCATGCGATGCTTCGGGTCGCTCTGAGCGCGCGCGATCTGTTCGGGGTCGCGTTGCCGCCAGAAACTTTCGGTCGAGGCCCAGGCCTCGCCGAAACTGGCGCGCAGGATGTCGCGCTCGGTCTTCTCGCGATCGGCGACCGGAATCGCTTCCAGCGAGGGATAGCCGCGGTACAACTCGTACAAGCGGCGCGCACGCGCAGCGAACAGGCTGCCGCGACGCAGTACCTGCACATTGACGCCCATCTCGAACATGTCGGCAGCCGGTGCCATGGTGACATCGGCCATGTCGGCGCCGGCCAGCATCCGGCGCGCATCGGCAGCGAGTCCGCTTTCGACGCAGGCCTGATTGACCGAGCCGGTCTGCACATAGGCGGCGCCGAGTGCAAATGCTGCGGCAACCGCGCCCGGTGTACCAAGCCCACCGGCAGCACCGATGCGGATCGCGATGCCGTCGCCGCGCAGCGTCGCCAGTTCGTCGCGCAGGGCGGCAAGGCTCGGCAACAGCGCAGTCAGGGCGCGGTTGTCGGTATGGCCGCCGGAGTCGGCTTCGGCGGTGATGTCCTCGGCCAAGGGTATCTCGGCTGCAAGTTCGACTTCCTGCGCGCTCAGCAGGCCGCGTTCATGCAACGAACGCAGGAGCGCCGGCGGCGCCGGCAGCATGAAATGACGCGCCACTTCGGCGCGCGAGACCTTGGCCAGCAGATGATTGCGGCGCAGGACCGTTCCATCAGGAGCGCGCTGCAGCCCACTGCAGGCGTAGCGCACCACCGCCGGGGTCAACGCCAGATACGCCGAAGCCTCGACCCGGCGCACGCCGCGCCGCAGCAGCAGATCGGCCACGGCTTCTTCGAGCGCGGGTTCGGCGGGGCTATGGATCAGATTCACGCCCCAGGGCAGCGCTGCAGGATCAAGTGCGCGTTGAAGTTCATCGATGGCCGATTCGACGCGTCCGAGCGACAGCCCGGCCGCGCCAAAAAATCCCAGGCAACCGGCATTGGCGATCTCGATCACCAGCCTTGTGCTGGCGATGCCATTGGCCATCGCGCCGGCAACATAGGGAAAGCGGCACTGGTGCACCTCGGTGAAGGCGCGGTCGCCCAGCCACTCCGGGTACATCGGCGGCAGCACCGCCAGCAGTGGCCAGCCCTTGCCGGCTGCGGCCGAGCCGAAGGTGCCACCGACGCCTGCGCCGATCCGACCATCGGCCGGATCGCGGATCACATGAGCGGTTTCACGCGGGGCCTGCGCGGCCAGAATCAGTTCGTCAGGCGCGAAGGCGGGCGTCTGGGCGGCGGCAAACCAGATATTGCCGGCCGGCGTCGAAGTGGGCTGTTTGGGAGCGAGAACGGCGTGCACGATGAAAAATGGCACTCAGTGGCACTTTCGTGGGTTGGCAGTTATATCCTTGCGCCGATGAAAAAGCCACAGCCACGATTGCGCGAGCACAAAAAGGACGCCACCCGGCGCGCCCTGGTGAAGGCCGGCAACCGCCGTTTTCATCAGGACGGCTTCGAGGCCACCACGATCGATGACATCTGCGCCGATGTCGGGGTCAGCCGGCGCACCTTCTTCCGCTACTTCGCGAACAAGGACGCACTGGCCTTCCCGCATCGCGGCGAACGTCTGGAACGCTTCGAGGAACTGCTGGAAGGAGCGCCCGACGATGAGAGCCCGCTCGACAGTCTGCGCCGGATCGCGCAGATCTTCGCCCGCGAATACGCCGCCAATCGTGAGCAACTGGTTGCCCAGCAGCGTCTGATCGAACGAACACCTTCATTGCTCGCGCGCGAACAGGAAATCGACCGCGACTGGGAGCAGGCGATGGCGACCGCGTTCGAGCAGCGATTGGCGCCCGGTGACGATGCCGAGCTGCGCGCGCGCATGCTGGCGGGTGCCGCGATCGGCCTGATCCGGGCGACCATGCGGCACTGGTTCGCGATGGAGGGCCATGCCGACCTCGGCGTCCTCGGCAATCAGGCACTCGATGTCCTGCAGGATGGTTTCCTGCCGCGCGCCGCTGCACGCAGCGGCCGCTGAAACGCGCCGTCCATCGCGGAAAACCCGCCGTCCGGTTGTGCCGAAGTTGGCGCCATCGGTCACCCTATCCTCCGGCACTGGCCGCGTACCCAGGTCGGCGTATAGTCGATTGCAGGCGATCCGGATCGTCGATCCAGAGCGCCTACGCCGAACGCGTGAACGTCAACTCTGGAGGTAGCCATGCGTACGCTCTGTGTCCTTGCATTGTTGCTGATCGGCGCCCTTTCGGGCTGTGCTTCGATGGAAGACCGTGCCACTTCATCCAAGGAAATGCGCTCGAGGACTGTCGTCGACGAAGTCAGGGTCGCCCGGGTCAATCGCGCCGCCCGCGAACGCGGCGTCGAAGTCATCTGGGTGCATCTGCCGAAAAAGCAGGAAGCGGTTGCATCCAACCAGTGATGCGCTACTGCTCGATCGGGTGATTCCGGCCGATCAGGCTGGCCGATGACTGCGCTTCGCGCAGCGTCGGCCGGAGCACGAACTGCGCTGCCGTCGCCACTGCGATGGTGTCCTGCGCTTCAGTGTCTGGACGTGCTGACCTCGTCGTCAATCACCCGGTCACGCCCGGGACGCCTGGCGGCATACCGCGCAGCGATTCGCGCGCAACCGGGAGCAGGTCTGGGCACTTGCGGTACTGATGATGCCGGTAGGCAGCGGACATCAAGATCATCGACCGCCGATGGCCGGAGCGCTGTCGCGCCGTATACCGGGTGCGCGCCGGGCTCAGGAGCGCAAACCGGTGCCCCGTTGCAGCAGATGCATCGAGAACGCGCCGAGCACCAGGGCAAACACCAGCATCAGGCCCATCGCCGTGCCAATGCCGACATCGCTGACACCGAGCAGTCCGTAGCGGAACGCATTGACCATGTAGAGAATCGGATTGAAATGACTGACGCCCTGCCAGAACGGCGGCAGCAGGCTGACCGAATAGAACACGCCACCGAGGTAGGTCAGCGGCGTCAGTACGAAGGTCGGCACGATCGCGATATCGTCGAACTTCTTGGCGTACATCGCATTGATGAAGCCGGCGAATGCAAACACCACTGAAGTCAGCAACAGGGTGACCAGGGTGATCAGCGGATGCTGGAGCTTGAGCGAGGTGAAACACATGGCGACGATCAGCACGATGGCGCCGACCATCAGACCACGAGTGACCGCACCGAGCACATAGCCGGTCAGGATCACCCAGTTCGGCGTCGGCGCAACCAGCATCTCTTCGACAAAGCGCTGGAACTTGGAGCCGAAGAAACTCGACACAATATTGCCGTAACTGTTCTGGATCACGCTCATCATGATCAGGCCGGGCACGATGAAGTCGATATACGGCAGGCCATCCATCTGGCCGATACGGCTGCCGATCATCTTGCCGAAGATGACGAAGTACAGGGTCATCGTGATCGCCGGTGGTACCAGGGTCTGGCCCCAGATGCGCAGGATGCGATGGACCTCGCGGCGCACGATGGTCTTCAGTGCCACCCAGTTGCCGGCCGCGTTCATGCCGCTGCTCCCTGACTGCGTTCGACCAGATTGAGGAAAAGTTCCTCCAGCCGATTGGACTTGTTGCGCAGCGAGCGCACCTGGATGCCACCGGCGCTGAGATCGGCGAACAGCTGGTTCAATGCGGTGCCCTTGGGCACATCGACCTCGAGCGTGTTCTCGTCCAGTCGCCGCAGATGCACACCGACACTGTCCGGAATCTGCTGGCAGGGCGCTGCCAGGTCGAGCACAAAGGTCTCGCGATCGAGTTGCGACAGCAGTGTGCGCATGCTGGTGTTCTCGACAATCAGACCCTTGTCGACGATGGCGATATTGCGGCAAAGCTGCTCGGCTTCCTCGAGATAATGCGTGGTCAGCACCACGGTGGTGCCGGCGCGGTTGATCTCGCTGACGAACTGCCACATCGAGCGCCGGATCTCGATATCGACGCCGGCCGTCGGTTCATCGAGGATCAGCAGGCGCGGTTCATGCACGATGGCGCGGGCGATCATCAGGCGCCGCTTCATGCCGCCCGAGAGCGTGCGTGAAATCGTGAAGGCCTTGTCCCACAACGACAGCTGACGCAGGTACTTCTCGGCGCGGACCTTGGCCTCGGCGCGGGCGATACCGTAGAAACCGGCCTGGTTGACGATGATGTCGAACGGTCGCTCGAACTGGTTGAAGTTCAGCTCCTGCGGCACCACACCGACGCAGCCCAGGGCCGCCTCGCGTTCGCGGGCGAGATCGTGGCCAAAGATCCGAATGGATCCCGAGCTTGGCGTGACCAGGGTACAGATGCTGCCGATCAGGGTCGACTTTCCAGCGCCATTGGGCCCGAGCAGGGCAAAGAAATCGCCTTGTGCCACGGACAGCGAAATGCCCTTCAGTGCCTCGACACCATTGTCATAGGTCTTGCGGAGGTCAGCGACCTCCAGTGCAGCGGTGCTCATCGATCTTGCCCGGTATCCGGCCACGAACTGGCCCATAGCCGTTCAGTATAGCGGCAGGGCCCTGGCACCCGTGCAGCCGGAATGACCGGTAAATTGGCGGACCGATGGCCGTGGCAGGTCACATCCAGCGTCTGATAGGGTGGGACTTCAAGCCTTTGGAGAACTTGCATGCGCCGCGTAATCCGATGGAGCGTTCGCCTCGTCCTGCTGCTGATGCTGGGCCTGATGCTGCTGATTGCGCATACGGTCTGGTTCAAGCCGCTCAGCATCAACTGGTTCTACGAGCGCGTGTTCTTCGAGTACGGACTGCGCAGTCCGCAGATGCTGTCGAGCATGCGCATCCTGCCCAGCTGGATGGACTGGTACAGCGACGATCTCGACGACGCCTCGCTGGCCTTCGAGGATCAGATGACGGCCAAGATCCGCAATGATCTGGCCATGCTGCGTCGCTACGACGCCAGCAAATTGCAGGGTGACGAGCGGCTTTCGTACGACATGCTCGAGTATTTTCTGGCCATCCAGGACGAGGGCGATCGCTTCCGCCACCACAACTATCCGCTCAATCAGCTGTTCGGGTTGCAGAGCGGATTGCCCACCTTCATGGCCACCCAGCATCCGATCGACAGCCGCAAGGCCGCCGGGAACTACATCGCAAGACTCGGCAAGTTTCCGACTGTGTTCGCGCAGACGCTGCAAGGGCTGAAGGCGCGCGAGACCGAGGGCATCATCCCGCCGCGCTTTGTCGTCGAAAAGGTGCTGGACGAGATGAACCGCTTCATTGCTGTGGTCCCGAAAGAGAACATGCTGTACACGACTTTTGCCGAACGGCTCGGCAAGCTGCCGGCCGAACAGATCGATGCCGCGAGTCGCGAGCGCCTGCTCGGCGAAGTCGCCGGCGCGGTGGAGCAGTCAGTCTATCCCTCGTACCGGAAATTCATCGCCTACTACGAGGCGCTGTTGCCAAAGGCCACCAGCAACAACGGCGTCTGGGCCCTGCCCGATGGCGAGGCCTTCTACGCTTGGGCGGTTCGCCAGCACACCACGACCGACATGAGCGCCGATCAGGTGCATGAGCTGGGCCTCAGCGAAGTCGCCCGGATCGAGGCGGAGATGGATGCCATCCTGATCGCGGAGGGACTCACGGAGGGAAGCGTCGGTGCCCGGGTCCAGCAGATCGGCGCACGGCCGGACCAGCTGTATCCGGATTCAGACGCCGGTCGCGCGCAGATCATTGCCGACTTCCAGCAGATCATCGATGAAATCGACGCCGGTCTCGGCGACGCCTTCCAGGTCCGGCCCAAGGCCGGCGTAAAGGTCGAGCGGGTGCCGGTATTCCGCGAGAAGACCGCGCCCGGTGCCTACTACAACGCACCCGCCTTCGACGGTTCGCGGCCCGGCGTCTTCTCGATCAACCTGCGCAATACCGCCGAAGTGGCGCGCTTCGGCATGCGCACCCTGGCCTATCACGAGGCGATTCCGGGTCATCATTTCCAGACCACGATCCAGCAGGAATTGCAGGGCGTGCCGACGTTTCGCAAGGTGCTGCCATTCACCGCCTTCTCCGAGGGCTGGGCACTCTATTCCGAACGGCTCGCGTGGGAACTCGGTTTCCAGGACCAGCCGCTCGACAATCTTGGACGACTGCAGGCCGAGATGTTCCGCGCGGTGCGGTTGGTGGTCGACACCGGCATGCACCACCGACGCTGGACCCGCGAACAGGCGATCGACTACATGCGCGAAAAGACCGGCATGCCCGATACCGATGTCGTCGCCGAGATCGAGCGCTATCTGGTCAATCCCGGTCAGGCACTCGCCTACAAGGTCGGCATGAACCGGATTCTTGCGTTGCGCGAAGAAGCCAAGTCAGCGCTTGGCGAACGCTTTGTGCTGGCGCGTTTCCATGACATGGTGTTGACCGGTGGCGACATGCCGCTGACCCTGCTGGAGCGTCGCGTCCGCGATTGGATCGCCAGCGAGGGTAGTGCGTGATGCGACTCGCAGGGCTCATCACATCCCGAGTGTCATATCTTGCGGGTGATCCGGGCCGGCGTCCATGCCTTCGTAGGATGTGGTGAGGCCATCGGCCGAACCGCATCGATTCTGGGAATTCCGCGACCACCCCGGCCGGTGATTG
This sequence comes from Pseudomonadota bacterium, assembly GCA_022843465.1. Lineage (GTDB taxonomy): Bacteria > Pseudomonadota > Gammaproteobacteria > Xanthomonadales > Ahniellaceae > 0-14-3-00-62-12. The sequence goes on from JALHNO010000008.1 coordinate 20,478, forward strand.
ATGCGATTCGCTGCGCTTATCACATCCTGCGTGTCGCATCCTGTGGGTGATCCGGGCCGGCGTTCATGCCTTCGTAGGATGCGGTGAGGTCATCGGCCGAACCGCATCGATGCCGGCGTTCGCAATCGCCGTATTCCGACATTCCATTGAACAGTGCAAGTTCACTGGAGTGTAGATATGAACAAACAGACTGGAGTGCGCCTTGCGGCGCTCGCACTGCTGGTGATCGCGCTGCAACCGGCGGAAGCTGCGTTTTTTTGCGTCGGCACTTCGACCGAACTGCAGAATGCACTGATGACCGCCGCCAGCAATGGCACCAGTGACACGATCCAGGTGCGGATTGGCACCTATACCGGCACCTCATCGATCGCCTTCGCCTACAACACCGCACAGAACTTCGATCTGAATCTGGAGGGCGGCTATCAGTCCGGCTGCGGCGCGCGCTCCAGCAATCCGGGGGCGACTGTACTCAGCGGCTCAGGCGTCCGAAAGGTACTGCAGATGACCGGCAGCTCAGGAACCAGCGGCGCCATGCGGGTTGATCGACTGACTGTGCGCGATGGCGTCGCCACCGAGCGAGGCGGCGGACTGCTTATCGGCGGTGGTGGATTTGCTGGCGATATCGTGATCGAACGAGTCTATGTCGACAACAATGAAGCGCAGTTCGGTGGCGGGCTGTCGATCGGTACCGACGGTCGCGTGACCGTGCGCAACAGTCTGTTCCGTTCCAACAGCGCCAGCCAGGGCGCTGCTTCGGCAGAGGTACTCGCCAACGCAGCTTCGGCCGTGGATACGCGCGTGCAGATCGGCAACAACACCGTGTTCGGCGGCCAGTGCACGGGCGGCTGCACGACCGGCGGGATGGTGTTGACGGGCAATGCGCGCTTCGCCCTGTTCAACAATCTGTTCGCGATGAATGATGGCAACGACATCCAGATACTTACACCCTCGACGGTCACCGAGCTCGCCTTCAACAATATCAACCAGCTCTCGGGAACGCCGGACTTGAGCATCGGCAACCTGAATTTCGCCAATCCCCAGTTTGTCGATTTTCTCAGCGAAGACTTCCGACTGGAATTTGGTTCACCGATGCGCAATGCCGGCACCGCTGCCTATGACGCCGGCGTCCTCGACTTCTCCGGTCTCGAGCGCATCAATGATGGGCAGATCGATATCGGCGCTTTCGAGAATGCCGAAATCCTGTTCAAGGCCGGGTTCGAGACGCTGATGTAGTTGCGCTCGACCCCGACACGGATATTCCGGGTCCGCGTGATTCCCCGGCGTAGGATGTGGTGAGGCCATCGGCCGAACCGCATCAATCGTGTGTCGTGAGCGGCGGTGCTTCCGTCTGCAGGGCGGGGCGGATCGACAGCGCGCGCTGATACGCCCGATCCGCAGACGCCTGATCGCCGTCCTGGGTCCACGTGCGCGCCAATTGCAGCCATCCGGCCGCACTCAGCGGACGCACTTCCACTACCCGTTCCAGCGCGCGGATCGCGGCGCCCAGGCGGCGCTTGCGTCGTTCGAGCAGGGCCAGGTTGTAATCGAGTTCCGGCTGGAATTGTCCGCGTCGGGAAAGGCGTCGCAGCGTGCGCAGGCCAGCGTCGACGCGTCCTCCGGCAACATCGATCAGCGCAGACAGTTGCCGTGCCGAGGCGGATTCGCGGGTCGGACGATCCATCCGCGCAATGCTCGCGTCCGCTTCCGTGTGCTGACCCAGGGCGATCTGATGACGCGCCAGCTGTAGCCACCAGGATGCATCGGGGTCCGGCATGCGTTGCAGATTTCTGGCCAGCGCCCGAGCGCCATCAACACCGCCAATATTGTTGTCGAGCGCGATCAAGGCGCGATAGGCCGCTGCCTCGGGGTCCGACATGGCGGCCGGTCGCGCCAACAGCTGCAGATCGCGAACTTCCGGCGCGCGTGGCTGCAAGGGGGCAACCAGGGCAGTGCGGTCGAACGGACCGCGCGCAATCCGATGGTCGGTCATGGTCACTTCGATCACGTCCTGGGTACGTCGTTTCGGCATGTGGCAGCCCGCGCAATCGCGCTGATCGCCAGCGGTCATGGCGTCCGCAGCGGCCAGCCCGTGTCTGCGTTCCAGATCCTGATGGCAGGCGAGACAGCGATCGCGGTACCAGCCGGTTGCCACGGCACCGACGCGACGCACATGCGGGTCATGACAGCTGACACAGCCCATCTGCGCCTTGCTCTCGATGTAGCAGGCGCTCTGCAGCAGGCGATAGGCATGATGATTGATCTGGAAGCGCTGATCGCGGGGCCGTCCGGCTTCGTCGATATCGACGTGCAGCAGATAGTCGCGCAGCGGCTCGCCTGGCCGGAAACTGTAGTCGGCGCGGTCGATACGTCGGGCACCGACCACTTCCACCGCCGGCAGCAGATGGCACTGGAAGCAGACGTCGTTGCGCTCGGGCCAGGCCAGCCTGGATGGATTGACGATCGCCGCGTGGATGCGCTCAAGACCCTTGCCGGTCAGCACCACACGCACATGCTCGGCGCCCGGGCCGTGGCAGCGCTGGCAGCCGACGCCCGCTGGAAGTCGGCGCGGAAACAGATCCGGTTGATCAGCCCGGTCACTGCCCAGCGCAACTTCCGGGTAGGCGTTGTGACAGAACATGCATTGGCGCCGCACCCGACGTTCGACGCCCGGATGATCGCCTGCCTCGTAGCCGGGAGACATCGCCAGCGCGCCGGATTCGCTGTACCAGGTGACCGGCAACTGATACAGCTCGCCGGCCTCGGTATGGTGCAGGAAGCTCTGCGCGCGATTGCCCGATCCCAGCACCCAGTCGACACGCAGTTCCAGGCTGAGCGTTGAGCCGTCAGCGGCTTTTGCCGACTGCGCAAACCAGAGTTCATCGCCGCGTCGTTGCAGCCTGTAATCCAGTCCGCTTGCTGCATGAGCGTAACGACTGCCATCGAAGGCCATCGCCCTTGTGCCTGCGGCAGGCGCGAACGAGCGCGCCATGCCGACCTCGGCATACGAGCGTGCAATCGCGGGATGGCATTGCGCGCAGGCGGCGTCCGCCAGATAGCCGGGTGCTGCGCCGTCACTGGCGCGCAAGCCCAGCCGTGTCAGCGGATCGGCCGCCTGTGCCGATGCGACCAGCAGCAAACAGGCACCGGCCCATCGCAGTGTCGCGCAGGCCCGATCGGGCAGCTGTACGCGCCGACCCCTGACCTGCATACGATCTGCACTCGCGGCTGCCATCGCTCGGCATTCTACCGGCATCGATCGCGCTGACTGCGGCCCGTCATCATGCACAGACTTGAAACTTTCGCCGTACCGGCGCAGTCTAGCTGTCTGATGCAAGCCGCCCTTCGCCTCCTGCTCGCCCTGAGCCTGATCCTCAATGGCCTGTCGCCCGTCTGGGCGAGTGGCGCCATGGCGCACGGCCAGCACCAGATGGCGACTCGCCCGACCACAGCCGCAGCGGCGGCCGGACACCTGCACCATGCCGGGCATGATCATGCGTCCATGCATGCATCCGCCGTCGCCACCGAGTCACCATTGACGGCCATCGAGCCGGTGCCCGAGCCTGAGCAGCAGCGCTCCTGTTGTGACGATCCCAGTGGTTGTCAGTGTGGTTGTGTGCTCCCGCCAGCAATGCTGCTGTCGTTGCGCATGCCGGCGCTGCATGCGGTGACGGTTGCGCCCGCGCCACGTTATGTCGGCGGGCTCGCCGTGGCCGCCATCGGACCGCCGTTCCGGCCACCATCCAGCTGATTCCAGCGGCTTCACAACGGCGCTGACCTGGTGTGCCAGTTCGACACCCGCTGATCGGCGTCCATCCGTCATTGCAATCCGCTGCGCGTCGATGGACGCGCGCGCGATCTGCCCGAGGAATTCAGCATGCACCTGTGTTTTCGTTCCGCTGCCGCAGTGGCCGCGGCAATCGCCTTGGCCGGCTGCGCCAGTCTGCCGCGCGAACGTGGCTATGCCGAAACCGGCGATCTGGTCGCGGCGCGCCGCGGCGCGGCGCCGATCTGGCCAGCCGTCTCCCCATCAAGCCAGCCGGTTGCACCCGCGCTGCCGACTCATCCGCTGTCGGTCGATGAAGCAGTGCAACTGGCGTTTCTCTACAGTCCGGGTATCGGTGAAGCCTATGCCCGCATCGGGATCGGTCGTGCCGAACTCGAAGAGGCGCGCCGCATCGCAAATCCTGGCATCGGCTACAGCCGCTCAAGACCGGATCGGGGCGGTGGCAGTCAGATCACCCGCAGCCTGTCGCTGGGATTCACCGATCTGCTGCTGCTGCCGGCCCGCAAACGCTTCGCCGAGGGCGAGCTCGATCGCCTGCAGAAGTCGGTAGCGGCAGAACTGCTGGCGCTGGCCGCTGAAGTCGAGACGGCGTGGTTCGGTGCTGTGAGTGCCAACCAGATCGCAGCCATGCGCGATATCGTGGCGCAGTCGGCCGAGCAGTCGGCTGTGCTGGCGCAACGCTTCTTCGACGCCGGCAATATCAGTGCTCTGCAACTGGAGCAGGAACGCGCAGCCGCGACCCAGGCGCGCATCTCGGCCGTGCGCGCCAAGGCTGATGGCCTGCGTGCCCGCGCCGCCTTGGCCAGCCTGATCGGTTTGCCGGTTGAAATGCCCTGGACCACGCTCGACCGGATGCCGGCCCCACCTGCCAGTGAATTCAACGCCGATCAACTGCTGCAGCTGGCCTTGCAGCAGCGCTTGGATCTGGCCGCCGCCCATCAGGAACTCGTGCTGCGCGAAGAGGCGCTGGGCGTATCGCGGCGCTGGCGTTGGCTGGGCGCGGTCGAGCTCGATTACGAGCGCGAGTCGGAACTCGATGGCGGTGTGCTGCGTGGCCCTTCGCTGTCGCTGGAGCTGCCGCTGTTCAATCAGGGGCAGGGCGCGATCAGCCGTGCCCAGGCGGAGCTGCTGGATGTGCGCGCGCGGCTCGCTGGGCTGATCCTTTCCGTGCACAACGAGACCCGGCTCGAATTGCAGGGCATGGCGGTGGCGCGTGATATCGCCGAGCGCTACCGCAGCGTGCTGCTGCCCAGTCGCGAAGCGATCGTGGCGCGCAGCCAGCAGGAAGTGAACTTCATGCTGATGGGGGTGTTCGAACTGATCGTTGCCAGGCAGCAGGAATACGACGCCTATCAGGAGTATCTGGAGGCGGTGCGCGATTACTGGATCGCACGCGCTGAACTGCGCCGTGTCGTCGGCGGCCGCCTGCCCGACGATGACGTCGAGTTGCAGCCGGTCATCGGTGTCGAGTCCATGCTGCCGGCCAGTCAGGCGCCGGCCATGGACCATTCGATGCACGGCGCCCGAGCGGGCGATCAGCCTGCAGCTGTCGATCCGCATGCGGGTCACGACATGTCCAGACCGGCATCAGAGGCCGTACCGGTCAAGGAGTCCGCCACCACCGATCATGCACCACACGATCACGCGCAACACGATCACGGAGATACCCCATGAAAGTTTCCCGACGTCATATGTTCGGTTGGGCAGGCGCGGGCGCGCTGGCACCGCTGGCCCTGTGGGCGCAACGTGCGCTTGGCCAGGATCACGCGGCCGACACGATGCCTGCTGCCGCAGCGGAGCCGGCCGGATCGCAGGCCAAGGCGACAGCGCCTGCCGATGCCCGCTACACGCCAGTGCGTACCCTCAATGGCTGGACCCTGCCGTATCGGATGGTCGATGGCGTGAAGGAGTTCCATCTGGTTGCCGAGGAAGTCGAGCATGAATTTGCGCCCGGCAGTCGCGCCAAATGCTGGGGCTACAACGGCACCACGCCGGGCCCGACGCTCGAAGCCGTCGAGGGCGATCGCGTCCGCATCTACCTGACCAACCGTCTGCGCGAACACACCAGCATGCACTGGCACGGTCTGTTGTTGCCGAGTGGCATGGATGGTGTCAGCGGTCTGTCGCAGCCGCCGATCAAGCCGGGTGAGACCTTTGTCTACGAGTTCACGCTCAGGCAGCATGGCACCCACATGTACCACCCGCACGCCGACGAGATGGTGCAGATGGCGGTCGGCATGATGGGCATGTTCATCATTCATCCCAGGAGCGGCGAGCCCGAACCGATCGATCGCGACTATGCCGTGCTGTTGCACAACTGGGCCCTGCATCCCGGCACCTATCGGCCGGATCCCTCGGTGATGCAGGACTTCGATCTGTGGACGATGAACAGCAAGGTATTTCCTGCCATCGAGCCGATGGTCGCGCGCAGCGGCGAGCGTGTCCGCGTGCGCGTGGGCAATCTGTCGATGTGGAATCATCCGATCCATATGCACGGCGTGCAGTTCCTGGTTACCGGATCGGATGGCGGGCGCTGGACCAGAAACCTGTGGCGGCCCGAAGTCACCGAACTGGTTGGGGTCGGCCAGACCCGCGATCTGGAGTTCGTCGCGGTGCCGGGCGACTGGGCCTTCCACTGTCATATGTCGCATCACACGATGAATGCGATGGGACATGAGGTGCCGAACACCCTGGGCGTCGACCAGTCCGGCGTCGAGGCCGAGATCCGCAAGCTGTTGCCCGGCTATATGGCGATGGGCAGGGACGGCATGGCCGAGCATCAGGAGCACACCGACTCCGGCCACATGCAGGGACCGGAAAACACCTTGCCGATGATGATGGGCCAGGGTCCGCACGGAAACCTGGAGATGGGCGGCATGTTCACCGTGATCAAGGTGCGCGACGATCTCGCCCGCGGCGACTACCGCGATCCGGGCTGGTATGCCAATCCCAAGGGCACCCAGGCTTACTGCATCAGTACCGACCCGGAATTTGGTTCGCCGGTTCGGCGCGCTGCTGTGTCAGGTCCCGCACCGACTTTGAAGGCACAGCCGGTCGATCATTCCAAAATGAACCATGGTTGACGAGGGCGGCAGTGGTCTGCGTCTTCACCGTCCGGCCAGGCATCTCGCCGCAGTTCGGTTGCGCATCCTGGCGTAAATTCGGAAATGCGTTCAGGGTTGGCTCCGACATCGGGCTTGACTCTGGACCCGGGTCCAGACTGCACACTGGGCGCCACAGGAGATCGTGCATGGCAACCTTTGGTATTGGTCAACTCGCGCAGCGCGCCGGCGTCGCCATCGACACGGTGCGCTACTACGAACGCAATGGCTTGCTGCCGCCATCTGGTCGGCTCGCATCAGGCTATCGGCGCTATGGCGACATCGAGCTGAAACGCCTTCGTTTCATCCGTCGCGCCAAGGTGTTGGGGTTCACGCTGGAGGACATTCGTGGCTTGTTGTCGCTCAGCGATGAGCAGAATGTCGCCGAGGTCAGGACCGCTGCCCAAGGCAAGCTCGCCGATATCGAGCAGCGCATCGCCGAATTGGAACGCGTTCGTGATGGTCTGCGCAGGCTGATTGCCGCCTGCCCCGGCCATGGTCGCGCCGACGCCTGCCCGATCCTCAACGCACTCACGCAGGAGGAAACCCGATGAACACTTCGAACAAGCAGCCCGGCCATGATGGCTGCAGCAATCCCGCGCACACCAGGCCGCAAGCGTCTGGCTCTGGCGGCCAGTGTCATGCGGTCGATCCGTCCGCAGCGACACCGGCGACAGGGGCTGATGTGCACGGCAAATTGAAATCGACAGATGCACATGCCTCGCACGATTCCTCGACAGCCACAGCACGCGGTGGAATCGATCCGGTCTGCGGCATGACGGTCGCGCCCGACGCGCCTCTTCATGCCATGCACGAAGGGCACGACTACCGGTTCTGCTCTGCTGGTTGCCGCAGCAGTTTTGTTGCCGATCCGGCACGCTACCTGCAACCCGGAGCCGATACAGCGGCAGAAGCAGCCGTTCCCGGCGCGCAGTACACCTGTCCGATGCATCCGGAAATCGTGCGCGATGCGCCGGGCAGCTGCCCGATCTGCGGCATGGCGCTGGAACCGATGATGCCGAGCCTGGACGATGGCGAGAATCCCGAGCTGGTCGACTTCCGGCGGCGCTTCTGGTGGACCCTGCCGCTGTCCGTCGCAGTGCTGCTGATCTCGATGGCTGGCCATCAGCTTGGACTGTTCTCCGCCGCGACCCGGACCTGGATCGAATTGGCGCTTTCAGCGCCCGTCGTGCTGTGGGCAGGCTGGCCGTTTTTCCAACGTTGGGCGCAATCGATCGGCAATCGCAGCCCGAACATGTGGACCCTGATCGGCACCGGCGTGGGCGCTGCGTTCGGTTACAGCCTGGTGGCGACTCTGGCGCCAGGGTTGTTTCCCGATTCCTTCCAGGAACATGGTCGTGTCGGTGTCTATTTCGAAGCCGCAGCGATCATCGTGTCGCTGACCCTGCTCGGCCAACTGCTTGAACTCAAGGCGCGCTCGAGTACCTCGGCGGCGATTCGCGACCTGCTCGGACTTGCCCCGAAGACCGCGCGCCGGCTGGGTGATGATGGCCGTGAGGAAGACATTCCCCTGACCCACGTCCATGTTGGCGATCGCCTGCGCGTGCGTCCCGGCGAAAAGGTGCCGGTCGATGGCGAGGTGATCGAAGGTCGTTCCAGTGTGGATGAGTCCATGCTGACCGGCGAACCGATGCCGGTCGAAAAATCGCCTGGCGACAAGCTCATCGGTGCCACGATCAATGCCAGCGGCAGTCTGGTGATGCGGGCTGACAGGGTCGGCGCGGAGACCGTGCTGGCGCAGATTGTCCAGCTCGTCGCCCAGGCGCAGCGTTCGCGCGCGCCGATGCAACGCATGGCCGACAAGGTCAGCTTCTGGTTTGTGCTCGGCGTGCTGTCGATCTCGCTGACCACGTTCCTGGTCTGGGGATGGTTGGGACCAGAGCCATCGTGGACGTATGCCGTGGTCAACGCGGTGGCGGTGCTGATCATCGCCTGCCCGTGTGCCCTGGGTCTGGCTACGCCGATGTCGATCATGGTGGCGACCGGTCGCGCTGCCCAGGCCGGTGTGCTGTTCCGCGACGCCGAGGCGATCGAGCGGCTGCGCACGATCGACACCCTGATCGTCGACAAGACCGGAACGCTGACGCAGGGCAAGCCCACATTCCGCGAGGTGCTGGCCAGCGCGGGGCTTGCCGCCGATGAGGTGTTGCGTCTGGCGGCGAGTCTGGATCAGGGCAGCGAGCATCCACTCGCCGAAGCCATTGTCAGCGAGGCGCGGCGACGAGCGCTGGTCCTGGAGCCCGCGGCTGATTTCGAATCCGCAACCGGCATCGGCGTGCGCGGTCGTGTCGGCAGTGCACGAGTGGCGCTCGGCAATACCGCCCTGATGCAGCAGCTTGGTGTCGATGTCTCGGCACTGCAAGAGGATGCTGAGCGTCTGCGTCGTGAGGGCGGCAGCGCGATGTTTCTCGCGGTCGATGAGCGCGTCGTCGGTTTGATCGCCGTCGCCGACTCGATCAAGGACAGCACACCCGAAGCCATCGCCGCGCTGCGCGCCGCCGGCATTCGCGTGGTGATGGCGACTGGCGATGGCAAGACCACGGCCGCGGCGGTCGCCAGGGAACTGGGCATCGAAGAGTTCTACGGCGAGGTTCGACCGCAGGACAAGTCCGATCTGGTCGCGCGCCTCAAGTCCGAGGGCCGCCGTGTTGCAATGGCCGGCGATGGAATCAACGACGCGCCGGCGCTTGCGGCCGCAGATGTCGGTATCGCCATGGGTACCGGCACCGATGTCGCGATGTCGAGCGCCCAGATCACCCTGGTCAAGGGCGACCTGCGCGGCATCCTGCGCGCGCGCGAAATCTCCCAGGCAACGGTCGCCAACATGAAGCAGAACCTCGTCTTTGCATTCGCCTACAACGCACTGGGTGTGCCGATTGCTGCGGGCGTTCTCTATCCGGTCTTCGGCCTGCTGCTCAGTCCGATGATTGCCGCGCTGGCGATGAGCCTGTCGTCGGTTTCGGTGGTTGCCAACGCTTTGCGGCTGGGCGGCCGGCGCGGCAGTCACTGAACACCCTGTCTGGCGCCGCACCGATCTGGCGACCTGCCTGCCGTGGGCGGCTGCCATGGGTGGCGGTGGTCATGGTTGCCGCGCTGCTCGTAAAACTGCGATGATCATCGCGAGAGGTTTCAACACGGATGAGCGGCGATCGACCCGATCCTTCCGATCTGCCGACGCGGATCGATGGCAGCAACCCTGAGGCTACCGTACCGCAGACGGATGGCACCCTGGTGGTTGCGCATGCCGAGGGCGTCAAGTCAGTCTCTTCGCTGGATGTCTCGGCCACCGCGGCAGATGCCGAGTCGCACTTCTCGCTGATCGGCAAGATCATCGGCTCGTATCGGATTCGCGCCGAGTTGGGTGCCGGCGGCATGGGCGCGGTCTATCTCGCCGAACAATTCGAGCCGGTGCGCAGGCAGGTGGCGCTGAAGGTCATCAAGGCCGGCATGGACAGCGAGGATGTGATCGCGCGCTTCCAGTCCGAACGCGAACTGCTGGCGCGGATGAATCATCCCAATATCGCCCAGGTGCTCGACGTCGGTGCGACCCCCGAGGGCCGTCTGTACTTTGCGATGGAGTACGTGCCGGGGGTGCCGGTCACCGAATTCTGCGACCGCCGTGGCCTCGATATCGCGCATCGGCTGGAAATGTTCCTGCAGGTCTGCGAGGGCGTGCAGCATGCGCATCAGAAGGGCGTCATCCATCGCGATCTGAAGCCGAACAATCTGATGGTGGCCGACTACCAGGGCCAGATGCTGGTCAAGGTGATCGACTTCGGCATTGCCAAGAGCATGGACGCCGGTCGCGGCGATACCGGTTCGACGCGGATGGGCGTGCCGATCGGAACGCCGGCGTACATGAGTCCCGAGCAGGCCGCCGGCGATCTGGCAGCGGTCGATACCCGCAGCGATGTCTACTCGCTCGGCGTCGTGCTGTATCGCCTGATCACTCATGATCTTCCGATCTCGGGTGACACCATTGCGCGCGCTATGGACAGCGATCTGGCGCGGGTGCTGCGCGAGGCCGATATTCGTCCGCCCAGCCGCAAGGTGCTGGAGATCGCCAGGGACACGCGCGTCAATCAATCCGAATGGAAGCGGGCAATGGCCGGCGATGCGCCGGCCCTGGCGCGTGCACTGGCCGGCGACCTCGACTGGATTACCCTGAAGGCGCTCGAGCGTGATCGCGATCAACGCTATTCATCGGTTTCCGAACTGGCCGCCGATGTCCGTCGCCATCTGCAGGGCGAGGTGGTGCTGGCCGGTCCACCCAGCAAGATCTACCGCGCCCGCAAGTTTGTCGCCCGCAACAAGTTGCTGGTCAGCGCCGGTGCCGCCGTGCTGCTGTCCCTGGTGCTTGGCATCATCGGCACCAGCTATATGGCGGTCGAAGCGAGCCGGCAACGCGCGCGTGCCGAAGCGGCGATGCACGAAGCCCAATTGCAGCGTGACCGCGCCGCCGAGGAGTCGGCGCGCGCGATCACCACCCGCAGCTTCCTCGAAGAAATGATTGCCGCGCCCGATCCCTGGAAACTCGGGGGCGGTTCGGCCGAGACCCGCAACGTGCGCGTGGTGGATGCGCTGGGCGCTGCGGCCAGCAATCTCGAGCGCAATCTGCAGGAGCAACCGGCATTGCGCGGCGAGATCGCGACGATGCTCGGGCGCACGCTGCGCCGCCTCGGCCAGCTGGAGCTCTCGCGCAAGCAACTCGACAGCGCCGTGGAACTGCTGCGCCCGCTGCATCCGGAGTCGGCGCTGCCGCGACTGGAGGCCGAGGCGCAGCTGGCCATCACCCAGGGCGAGCTGGGTGAGTTCGAGGCAGCCGATCAGGCCCTGACCCGGCTGCTGCCGATGATTGAAGTGACGCCAGGGCTTTCGCGCGATCTGCTGATTGACGTCAGGCGCATGGCTGCATTGGCCGCCAATGGCGTCGGCGACAGCGCGCGTGCCGAGCAGATCGCGCGCGACAATCTGCAACGCGCGGCGGCGGGCTCCGGTCAGGAGTCGGCAACCAGTGGGGCGCAGGCGGCGCTTGCCGAGATCCTGGGCGAGCTGGGCCGATGGGACGAGGCCCAGCGGCTGCTCAATGAGGCATACACCAATGAGCAGTTGCGTCACGGGCGCAGCCATCCGACTGTCGTCGCGCTGCTGTCACTGAGTGCCAATCTGGCCTATCACAAGGGTGACTACAGCCTGGCCGAGCAGCGCTATCGCGAAGCCGCTGCGCTCGCCGAGCAGTCGTTGGGCGCGCGGCATCCGGAGACTCTGCGCTTCTCCGCGCATGCCCTGCTGGCGCTGGCCGATGGTGGCGGCGCTGAAAAATCCCTGCCGGAATTCCGTGCCCAGATTGCATTGCGTTCCGAGGTGATGGGCGCCGATCATCCCGATGTGCTGACGATGCGCTCCAACTATGCCAATGCCCTGCGCGCTGCCGGAAAGGAAGCCGACGCCGAGGCCGAGATGGAAGACGTGTTCCGGCGTCGCCGCGCCACCCTCGGCGACGGTCATCCGGAAACCCTGAGTGCGATCAATATGCTGGGTGTCATCGCGCGCCAGCGCAAGGATTTCGCCAGGGCGGAAGTGCTGTTCCGGCAGGCGTCCGAGCTGTATCTGAAGGCGAAGGGGCCGCTGCATCCGGAGTCGGTGATGATGCAGGCCAATTACCTGGCCGCGGTGCGCGATCTCGGTCGCATCGACGAAGCCGTCGCCGGATTCAGCGAATTGCACCGGCGCGGCGAGCAGGTGTTTCCGGCTGACCACTGGTTTCTCGCCGTGATCCGCGGGCATCTGGGTCTGTCCTTCCTTGAGGCCGGGCGTTACGCCGATGCCGAGCCGATGCTCAAGCAGAGCTATCAGACCGTGCAGGCACAGTTTGGCGATGAGGATGTGCGCAGTCGCACATTTCGTGGCCGTCTCGCCGATCTTTATCGGCGCTGGGGCAAGCCGGCTGAAGCTGCCCAATACGCGCCGTGAAGCGCGGCGCGATCCGGTATCGAGACTTCAGTCGGGACAGCTTGGCGCTGGCGGCGGCGTGGACTCGAGTCCGTCGGCGAACAGCAGCGGGTCGTAGCAGGCCGGGCCGCCGATGAAGCGGATCGCGTCAAGATCGGGACGATAGCTGCCGAATTCGCCGGCCGTCAGCTGCACCTGCCAGGTATCGCCGCTGATGCGGGTGGCATTCTGCGAGAAGTCGTGCCAACGGATGCTGGCGGCATCGCCGATCTGTTCTGGCGCAAACACGCGGAAGCTCCAGTGCGCGCCCGGCGCGAACACCGCGCCGTGATAGCGGATATTGATCACTGCGCTGGCACAGCCGACCACCTCGAATCCATTGGTCCCGTAGCTGTGGGCATAGAACGCGTTGCTGCCGACCACCGGGTCGCGGCCCAGAGCGATTGGTTCCAGCAATTGCACATCCACCGCCTGCGCCGTGCCATTGCTGCAGGCGGCGCTGCCGCTGCCGCTGATCAGATCGCTGGTGACCGCGATTGCCGTGCTGCCTTCGCCGCGGCGGATGCTGACGCCGATCGACCCGACATCGCGCTGGATGGAATCCATGATGCCATCGCCATTGCCATCGCCCGGCCCGACGATACCGCCGGGGACATCGGGCGCGAGATTTTCCAGCGCATCGGGAATGCCGTCATTATCGGCATCGGGCTGGCGCCGGATGCTGGCCACGCCGGCATCGGTACCGGCATGCAGCACATTGGCATTGAACGGATCGACGGCGATGGAGAAGGCGGATTCTGCCGGCAGGCCGATGCTGATCGACAGCCAGCTGATCGACTGCGTACCCGGATTCCAGACCCCGCGGTAGACCGCGCCGGGATTCGCCTCGAAGCCGCCGGCCGCGGCATACAGGATGTGTCGGTTCTGCGGATCGAAAACCAGGGCGCGCAGTTCGACACTGCCGTTGAGCCCCTCGTCGTGTCGCTGCCAACTGGCGCCAGCGTCGGCACTGCGATAGATCGTCGAGAATCCGGTCGAACGCAGATCGGTCAGCGCTGCCCACAGCACATTGCTGTCGAGCGGATCGATCAGCAGGGCGGCGACATCGAGTTGGGTATTGCTGAACCCGGTCTTTGTCGGCAGGCCATTGCTGTTCAGATGGGTCCAGGTGGTACCGCCATTGGTGCTCTTGAAGATGCCGCTGGCGAGATCGGCCGGCACGATCGCATCGCTGGTATTGAGATCATCATAGATCGCCTCGGTACCAAGGTAGAGCAGGCTGCTGTTGTTGGGATCGATCGCCAACGCGGTCGGGTGGATGCGCTGGACCAGATCATCATTGCCGTAGCTGGTCGGCAGGCCACTGCCGGCGCCATCCAGCGCGGTCCAGTTGCTGCCCAGATTGCTGGTACGTACCAGGCGATGGCTGAATTCGAAGGGGTTGCCCGCGCCGGTGGGCGTCGCCGTGCCGGGGCCGCGCACGATATTGAAGGCGCGGCCCTCGGCCAGCGCATACAGCGTCTGCAAGCCACCCGTGGTGCACGGACCGGTCACCGGCGGCGTCGGGCAGGAGCGCGGATCGAGCACCAGCTCGCGTACCAGGCCGATATAGGGATCGCCACTGCCATCATCCGGAAGATCGCCATCGATGCTCTGCCAGCTCGCGCCATTGTTCGCGCTGTGCAGCAGGCCGGCGCCGCTGTAGGCGGTGTCGCGACGGACCGCCGCGCCGCCGGCGTACATCACCGTGGCGCTGATCGGACCACCCAGGGTGGTCGGATCGATGATCAGCGACTGCAGTTCGCCGGCGCGTACGCCGTTGTTGAACGCGCTCCAGTTCAGCGCCTGGTCGGTACTTCGGTAAAGACCGGGGGAGGACACCGCCGAGCCGCTGTGCCCCGCCAGAATCTGCGGGCTGCCATTGCCATTGGCCAGTGCCGGATGCGGCTGGATGGCCAGCGCGCGTACGCCTACCCCGGCCGGTTGACCACCGGCACTCCAGTTGCTGGCGCCTTCAGCGCGACGGAACACACCCGAGCCATTGGTGCTGGCGAACAGTGAGGTGCCCGCTGCCGGATAGCCCGGCTGTGCTACCAGGCGTGACACCGCTGCAGGAACCGGCTCGCCACCGGGAATCGCCACATAGGAGGCATTGGGCGTCAGGCCCTCGCTGTAAGGAGAGAACGACGGCAGCGGATTGGGCGCAAACCAGACGAAGGCGCCATCGGCGCGGCCAAAGTAGGCCTTCAGCGGATCGGTCGGATGCGCCGTGATCACTTCGGCGGGTCCATGCGGTCCGGTCCAGTTGCTGCCGCCATCGGCGCTGTGATAGATGTTGTAGTCGATCACCGCGAAGATCGATCCGGTGGCTCCGGTGCCCGGGATGAAACTCAGGTCCTGCACGTCGGGCTGATAGCCCAGCGCGCCGAACAGATTGAGAATCGGTGCGAAGGTATTGCCGCCATCACTGCTGCGAAACAGCGAGGCTTCATTGAGGCTCTCGCCATAGGTGCCGACGAATACGGTATTGGCATCGAGCGGATCGATGGTGATGGTGGCGATCCGGCGGTCGGCCGGCAGACCGGTGCCGACGCGAATGAAATTGGCGCCGCGGTTGTTGCTCTTGAACAATTGCGGCAGACCGGTGACCACCTGCGAGCGCCCGCCGAGAAACAGCTTGCTGGAGCTGCCGGCGACATCGCTGAGCACGCCGAACAGAAAATCCGGATCAAGATCATTGTCGACGATCTGCCAGCTGCCACCGCCATCGCTGCTGCGATAGATCCGCTGCGAGGAGTCGGCGGTGTACAGGGTATTGGGCGCTTCGCGATCGAGGACCAGGGGCAGTGGATAGACACTGGTGGCGATGATGCCGCGACTGGCGCGGGTCCAGGTGGCACCGCCATTGATCGTCTTGAAGACCGCGCCGCGGGTAGTTGCATAGGCGGTCTGCGGATCGGAGGGGTGGAAAGCCAGTTCAAACACGCCGCCGCCGAGTGGCCCACTGCTGGTCCACACCGAATCACCCGCCACTGTCGCGCCCGCGAGCACGATCAGCGCCCAACCCAGTCCGCATCGCGTCGTCTGCATCGTCGCGCTCCCTTTGGCGGGCACAGTGTAATCCTGCGGCCGACAATTGTGCGCGCCCCTGCCGGCTGTTCAGGCAGCAGACTTGCATTTCCCGAACCGGCTGGCACCCGCGGACTGCACACCGTCGGTGGCGCTACTGGCCGTCGGCGGGTGGATCGCGACCCGTTCAGGCAACTTCGTAGCGGTTTCTGCCGGCATCCTTGGCGGCATAAAGCGCGCTATCGGCCCGGCGCAGCAGGGCTTCGCCGTCCAGTTCTCCGGGCTTGCGCAGGGTAATTCCAATGCTGGCGGTCAGTCGGCGCGCTCCGCCATCGACCTGGAATTCGATGGTCATGGCCTGCAGGATCTTTTCTGCCACGCGCTCGGCTTCGGCGCGCCCCTGCACGGATTCCAGCACGATCACGAACTCGTCCCCGGCCAGGCGTGCAACGGTATCGGTGTTGCGCACGCTGCGCTCGATCCTGCGCGCAAACTCCTGCAGGACCTGGTCGCCGGCCTTGTGGCCCAGGCTGTCGTTCACCGACTTGAAATGATCGAGATCGAGAAACATCAGCGCCAACAACTCGTTCCGGCGCTCGCTGCGGTCGATCGCGTCGGCCAGGCGTTCGTTGTAGCGGCGACGGTTGGCCAGCCCGGTCAGCGCGTCGAACTGCGAAAGCGTGCGTAGCTCACGCTCGATCTTCTTCAGTGCGCTGATGTCATGGATCAGGCCATAGACGCCGCGTGCCACGCCGTTGTCGTCAAGATCCGGCAGGTAGGCCACGCGCATGATGCGCCCGTTGGCCTCGACTTCGAAATTGACTGCTTCGCCGCTGAACGCATGTTCCAGCTGCGGCGAAATCTTCGCAAAGGTCTCGGCGCTGTACACGTCCACCAGCAGCTTTCCGGTGATCTCCTCGAGCGGACGATCGAGCAGGATGCTGTACTCGCGATTATTGAATCGAAATCGGCGATCGGCGTCGATATACGAGATCAGCGCCGGCACATTGTCGGTGATCAGACGCAGCCGCTGTTCGCTGGCTTTCAGCGCAGCCTGGGCGCGCAATTGCTCCGAAATATCGTGCACGGTGCCTCGGTAGCCGCAGAACACCCCGTTGTCGTCCAGCACCGGGCGGCCCTGCAGCGACAGGCAGGACTCGACGCCATCGCGTCCCCGGGTGGTGATCCGTTGGCCGTAGAAGGCGCGTCGCTGCAGCATTTCAGCCTCGACTTCGGCAACTCCGAGCGAATGCGCCGAATGCCGTGCGTAGGCGCTGCTCAGGCTCTGGCCCTGCATCTGCGCGGGCTGCACGCCGAGTTGGGCTGCGAATCCCGGCGAGACATAGCGCAACTGGAGCCCGTCATCGACTTCCCAGAATCCATCTGCGGCGATCTCGGCAAATTCGGCGAAGCGCTGTGCATCGTGGCTGGCCGCCGATCGTGCCAGCCGTTCGGATTGCTGCGACTGGTCGAGTCGCTGCCGGTACTGCGCCAGTGCCCGCAGGATCATCCAGCCGATCATGCCCGAGGCGAGGCTGAAGATCAGGGGCACGCGATCGATCGCGGAGCTGACCCAGGCGGCATCCGGTTGCAATGGAAAATCGTAGTCGCTCCGACGCAGCAGGGCGACCACCACGATCTGCAGGACGACCAGCGCCAGCCAGAGCAAGCCCTGTCGCGGCGGCGACATCAGCACGCCGAACAGGGCGACCGTCGGCAGCGCCAGATTGGCGCCGATGGCCTGGCCGCCGGTCGCCAGATTGGTCGCGGTCACCAGCGCATAGATCGTGACCAGCAGACCGCTGCCGGCGTGGGCGGGTACGCCGCCCCGGCGCAACCAGATCAATACGCCGACGATCGGCAGCAGGCCAACCAGGTACAGGAAGGCGAGCGCCTGGTTGCCACCGGTCAACTCGCTGATTCCAGCCAGCGCCGAGACCGCCAGTTGAAAGAGACCAAAAGCCAGCACCAACTCGCGCCGAAAGCGCAGGTCCGGCTCGTCGTCGTCCGCGATCGAGACGGCCCTGGCAGCCATTGCATGGTCTGGCGCAACGCCCATACTCAGCCCCCCGGCCTGCATCGCGTCGGTATTGTGCGCAAGTCTACACAGTGACGCCCTGGCTGACAGTGAACTTCCATGCTGCCGGCAGGGGTTGCCACAGCTTGGCGCCGGCAGCACCCAGCGCTGCTTGCGCGCCGCTCCGGGCTGCTGTGGGGCGATCGTCTCAGCGCTGCCCGGAGTTGATGGCGGTGCCGAACAGCTGTTCCGGATGCTGGTACAGGATCCAGCTGGTGGCGATGTACTTGTCGCCACCGATCGGGCGATTGCCGCGATGAGTGTGGGTGAAGAACGCCGGCGCAATCAGCAGGTCGCCGATGCGCGGCGTGATCTTGCGCTGCTGATGCAGGAACTCGGTCTCGCCCTCGCCGAAGCCCTCGTTCAGGTAGATCGAGTACAGCAGTACCCGACCCAGCGGCTCGCTGCTCTGCGGTTTCGGATAGTGCTCGCAGTGCCAGTACGGATAGCCACCCTGGTCGGCGATGTAGCGCTGCAGATTGAGTCCGCCGGGGCGGAACGAATGGCGGACGATGGCCTGCAGATTGGCGTCGTTGAGCATGCCGAGCTCCTCGGCCGTGATCGCGACCAGGGCGCCGTTCGATGGATCCTGTCGCTTCAGCGCCAGCGGCGCCAGCACGGTGTAGGGATACTTGCGGATATAGGCACAGACACCATTGAGTGCGGCGGTCTCGATGGCGTTCTTCAGCCATTGCCAGTCCTCGCGCCCACTGATGTCGATATCCCAGCTGTCCTTCAATGCCAGATCAACGCCGGCCCCGGTCGAGCCGCGCTGGGCCTGGCCGCTGGCATTGAACTGCTCGAGCGCGCGCGCGCATTCGGCGCGACTCAGTACACCGGGATAGACTTCGATGAAATCGTTCTGACCCATGGCAATCCTGCTCCGGCTTCAGCGTTTGGGTTGGGCTGCGCCGGCAAGCGCATCGAGGGCAACCTGCAGCATCGCCCGCATGCCGACTTCGAGCGCTGCCTCGTCAAGGAAGAAGCGCGGCGAGTGATTGGGTTCGGCGCTGGCGAGTTCCTGCTCAGGCGGTACCGAGCCCACGAAGAAATACATGCCGGGCACCTGGTCGGCGAACTCGGAAAAGTCCTCGGCCACCATGCTCGGCGGTATCGTGAGCACCTGATCTGCGCCGACGGCGTGTTCAAGGCTTGCGCGCATACGGCGGGTCAGCGCCGGGTCGTTGCGGGTAACCTTGTTGACTGCCTCGGTCATCGGGATCACGGTCTCGACGCGTGCACCCTGGGCAGCGGCCACATGCTCGGCGGTGCGCTGCAGGCTGTCAAAGGTCTGCTGGCGCATCAGCGGATCAAAGCTGCGGATCGTGCCCTCCAGGCTGACCTGATCGGGAATGATGTTCCAGCGCAGGCCACCGTGCACCATACCGAAGCTGAGCACGACTGGCAGCTCGGAAATATTGGTCTGCCGGCTGACGATCGTCTGCGCCTGATTGATGATCTGCGCCGCGGTCACGATCGGATCGATGCCACGCCAGGGCTGCGCGCCATGGGTCTGCTTGCCGAGCACCTTGATCTGGAAACGATCCGAACCCGCCAGCATCGGTCCCTCGCGGACTCCGATCTGGCCGGCATGCAGGGTATAGAACACATGCATGCCGAACACGGCATCGGGCTTCAGTCGCTCGAACAGACCCTCCTTGAGCATCAGGTCGGCGCCCCCTTCCTCTCCAGTGGGTGGGCCTTCCTCCGCCGGCTGGAAGATGAAAACCACCTCGCCACTGAGCTGATCGCGCAGGCCGGCGAGCGCGGTCGCAACGCCCAGGGTCATCGCGGTATGCGCATCATGTCCGCAGGCGTGCATCACTCCGACCTCGCTGCCATTGAATTGCACGCGCACTTTCGAAGCGAACGGCAGGTCGACCTCCTCCGCGACCGGCAGCGCATCCATATCGGCGCGGATGGCGATGCGCGGGCCCGGCGTGGCACCGCGCAGCAGGCCAATCACGCCGGTTTTCGCCACGCCGGTTTCCACTTCCAGTCCAAGCGCCCGCAACTGCTTCGCCACCAGGGCTGCGGTGCGGGTCTCGCGATTGCCGAGTTCCGGATGCTGATGGATATCGCGCCGCCATTCGATGACCTGATCTTTCAGCTGCGTCGCCGCATCTCGGGCGCGCGTGTCCTCAGCGGCCTGCAGGTCAGCAGCGAACAGCATCATCGGGGTGAGCAGCAAGGCAATCAGGCGAGCACGCATCGGCAAGGACTCCATCGGGACCCGCCGATGTTAGCTTCCCCTTCGGTAGATGTGGCCCTGCAATTCCATGCCCCATTGCAACACTGTGTCCTGGGTCTGTCCCGATTGCGCCGGTGCGCCGGTCCATGGAAACTCCGTATCCCACCAAGGAGCGCATCATGGGTCGAAAAATCGCAGCGGTACTGACCGGCATCGTGGTGGCCTTCGCCCTGGTTTTCGTGATCGAAATGATCGGGCATCGGGTCTATCCGCCGCCGTCGGATCTCGATTTCACCCAGCCGGATATTGTCGCAGGCTATATGCAGACGCTGCCGGCCGGCGCCTTCATGTTCGTCCTCGCGGGATTCGCGCTTGCAACCCTTGCCGGTGGTTTTGTCGCCGCCCGGATTGCCCGCAGCCAAGCCTTCCTGTTCGCTGGCATCATCGGCGCACTGATGCTGGCGGCGACCGTGGCGAATCTGTTGATGATCCCGCATCCGCTCTGGTTTTCGATTACCGCCATCGCGCTGATCCTGGTCTCGACCGTGCTGGCCGGACGACTCGCGCGTCGTTGAACTGGGTAGCACTAGGCCTGTCGCACCACTCCCGTCTCTGCATTCTGTTGTAGAGCGTGGCTTGCCGCGCTGATTTTAATCCCTTTGGCAGAGGGCAAGAGCAGCGCGGCAAGCCACGCTCTACAACCGCGAGAGCAACAGCAGCGGGACAAGCCCCGCTCTACAACGGCATCGGCAACGGCAATACCAAGAGCAACAACAGCGGCGGGGCAAGCCCCGGTCCAGGAAATCTCCTCGGGGACCGGAGTCAATGCAAGGACGCGAGGACTAGCGCAGGACCAGGGTGTAGGCAACCGCACCGGGCAACAACGGTGTCGGTATCCCGCGTGCCCAGTCGGCGTGACCGGCGCCGTGGAACGGTGACAGCGGATGCGGACTCTGGCCGCCGGGCATCATCAGATAGCTGGTGTCCTCATGTCCGGGCGCGATGGCAAAACGTTGCGAGGCGCCGAACTCCGGGGATTGCACGCGCGGCATATTGTTGTCGCCGGGCAGTGGCTCGGCCGGCATGTCCAGCTGCCGCGCCAGAAAGCCAGGCAAGGCACGCGACAGCGGATGCCGGATCGCAGCGGTATTGCGTTCGCCCCAGTTGCGGGCGGCCAGTCCGCCGTTCTCCCCGCCCAGTTCCTTCTCGATGCGTTCGGCTGCCGCGATCAGCAGCGCGTTCCAGTCACCATGCCGGCGATCAAGCAGATGCGCTGGACGCGCTTCGAGCATCGCCCAGACCGCTGCTTCATAGCCCTGCGCCGATGGCAGCTTGAACTCCTCGAAGCGTGCCTTGGCCAGCGCTTCGAAGGGCGCGAGTGTCGCTTCAATGACGTGCATGCGGAACGCGCGCACCATCCGGTAGTCGACACTGTCGATGCTGGCATGGCCGCCAAAGCGCGCGGTCTGTGCCCGCAAGGCCGCCAATCGATCGGCCGGCAGCGCATCCAGGGTCTGCCGCAGCAGGCCGTGCCAGCGCTCGAGAAAAATCGCGCGGTCGTCGAGCTGGATCGCCAGCATCGCGGCCGGATCGAACCGGGTACGCGCAAACAGTCCGTCACGGATCTGCTGCTGGCGCGCGCCCAGATCGTAGCCGCCATCACCTTCCAGGCGCAGCCAGTCGGCATCGACGGTGCGCGCATTGGCCGACCACAGACGGCCACTCTCGGGATTCAACAGGCGCGGATGCTCGGATGGATCCAGCCAACCCTGCCAGCCGGTTCCGTCAGCAGAAAAATCTGCTGGCGCCTGCTCGTCAAAGCCCTGTCGGCGCGGTATCGCATTGCCGGTCAGGGTCCATCCGATATTGCCGGCCTGATCACCGACGACGAAATTCTGTGCCGGCATGCCGAAGCTGGCCGCAAGTTCCAGTGCGCGGGCGACATCGCCGACGCCGTCGATCTCGAACATGCGCATGTTCAAGGCGCGCGGATCGTGTGCGGTCCAGCGCAGTGCCAACTCGCCACCGTCGGCAGCGCGCGCCAGAATCGGGCCCCATTCGGTTTCTTCGACCAGCAGATACTCGTCGGCGCCACCGCGTACCTTGAGGGTCTCACGATGGCGCACGACGGCGGCGCCACCAGTTGCATTGAGATAGCGGCTCGGATCAGCGGGATCGCGCTGCACGCGCACCCAATCGGTCCAGTCGCCATAGCTGTTGGTGAATCCCCAGGCGATCCGGCCATTGCTGCCGGCGACGAGGCCGGGTACGCCAGGCAGGGTGACGCCATTGAGATCGACCTGACCGCCCTCGGTCTCGGCATTTGGATAGCGCAGTCGCGCCCGGTACCAGATACAGGGCACGCCAAGCCCAAGGTGCATGTCATCGGCAACCAGGGCAGCGCCATGGCTCGTCAATGCGCCGGAGACCGCAAAATTGTTGCTGCCCGGCAGCCAGCCGAGATCCTGCGGATCGAGTGTGGCGGCAGCAATCGTGGTCGCTGGCAGTGCGCCGAGATCGAACTGCTCCGGCCCCGGCATCGGCATTGCCGGTAGTGGACCGCCGCGCAGCGGTGCATCCCATTCGCTGCCCGGCTGCACCAGAAAATCCACCAGTGCGGTCGGCAGTACGGCGCGCATCCGCTCCAGGTTCAGCTCGCGCAGATTGGCGCCATTGCTGTTGAGGTCGAAGAACATCGCATAGATCACCAGGGCGCTGTCCTCGCTGCGCCAGGCGCGCGCCTCGCTGCGCAGTACCAGGTATTCCCAGGGGCGCGTGGAAAGCGCCTGAAGGCCAGCATTGACGCCATCGCGATAGGCCTCGATGCGCGCGCGTTCTTCCGGGGTCAGCGCCGCAATCGCGCGTTCGGCACGGGCGCGGAAGCGATGCGCGCGGTGGGCGCGATCAATGGGCAGGGCGGCAGCGCCGACCAGTTCCGAGAGTTCGCCGGCGGCCATCCGGCGCAGCAGATCCATCTGGAAATAGCGATCCTGGGCGTGCACGAAACCGAGCGCACGCGCCATGTCCTCGACGTTGGCAGCGTCGACGGTGACCGTGCCGAGCTCGTCACGCATTACGCGGACGGGAGCGCTCAGACCTGACAGGGCCTGCTCGCCATCGAGCTGCGCGAGGCTGCCGCGTAGTAACCACCAGGCGGTCACCAGCAGGGCGAGCACAAGAAGCGTGAGCAGGATCAGGGTGCGGCGGATGAGCTTCATGGGGATCGGGCTGGACATGGGCGGTCGCCAAGCTTAGTGCCGTGCTCGGGTAGTTGGGCAAGATCGAGGTTCGATCAGGGTTTTTGGAAGGCATCGGGCCACGCACGCCGACAGCAACAGCAAGGGCAGCGCGGCAAGCCACGCTCTACAACAGCCACAGCAACGGCAGCGCGGCAAGCCACGCTACAACAGCAACAGCTGCGGCAGCGTGGCGAGCCGCGCGCCGTCAACCTCGCCTGGCGACGCAATCGGGTCGCGGACAGGGGCAAGGCGCGCGGACCACTGACATGCAACCGCAGTGTGCGCGTCATCGCCGTGTCACGCAACGGAAGTAATTTGCGCCCCATCGCGTGTTCGCCTCGAACACCCAGACTTCTTCTTGCGGACACCCATCATGCATACCAACAGCCCTGCACAGCCGCGCATCGCGGCATTGCCGTTCCTGATCGCCAGCGTTCTGGCGTCCGGATTTGCCATTACCTATCCGGAGCGCGTGATTGCCCAGGCTGAGCAGGGCGCCGAGGTGCGTGGCCTGATCGTCGATGCCGCCGGCCTGCCGGTCGCGGGCGCCGAGGTGATGGTGATGGGCGTCAGCGAGGCGGTCTATGACGAGTCCCACAAACTGGTCTCCGACGCGGCCGGCAGCTTCAGCCTGCGCCTGCCCAATGGCGACTATGGGGTGATGGTCGACCTCGCTGGCTATGAAAGTTTTTCGGCCAGCAACTATGCCATCCGTGCGGCGACGGCCAGCGAATGGAAGATCGTGCTGAAGGCTGCTGGCGCCAGCGCGGCTGTCGACTCAGAGCCGACAAGCGTATCCGCGGCAGAAATCGAAGCAGTGCCCCCAGCGGAAGTCGGCGATGTCGCTGACGCCACCGAGATGACGGGTGTCGAGGTCGAAGGCAGCATCAGCGAAGGCGGCCAGGAGCTCTATGTTGATGAGCGTCGCACTACGGCCAACGTCACCGAGGCGGTCAGTGCCGAACAGATCGCGCGCACCGGTGACTCCGATGCGGCCAGCACGCTCAAGCGCGTCACCGGCCTGACCGTCGTCGACAGCAAGTATGTGTTCGTGCGTGGACTCGGCGATCGCTACTCCAGCGTCCTGCTCAATGGCGCGCAGATTCCCAGTCCCGATCCGACCCGGCGCACCCTGCCGCTTGATCTCTTTCCCACTGAAATTCTCGAAGGCGTCGTGATCCAGAAATCCTGGTCACCGGATCTGCCGGCCGAATTCGGCGGTGGCACCGTGCAGCTGCGCACGCGCGGCGTGCCGGCAGGTTTCGTTGCCAAGCTCGGACTCAGTACCGGCTATCAGCAGGGCAGCACCTTCGATGATGGCCTGAGCTACAGCGGCGACAGCCAGGACTGGACGGGCTTTGATGGTGGCCGCGGCCTTCCGGCCGAGCTGGCGGCTGCGATCAGCAACGGTACGGTCCTGCGCCCACAGTCGCCGACCAATCCCAATGGCGTCAGCCCGGCCGAACTCGAGCGATTCGGAGAAGCCCTGGCCGGCAACTACGACGTCGACAGCAATACCCGCATCAAGCCGGACGCCGGCATGAGCGCCGCGCTGGGCAACAGTTTCGAATTCGGCGACAACAAGCTCGGTCTGCTCGGCGCCCTGCGCTACAGCAATACCTACGACCAGCTCGACGAAGTGCGCCGCGAGTTTGCCGTGGTCGGTGCCGATGAACTGACCCAGACCAGTGAGCTTGATGTGCAGCGCAGCCTGCAGAACATGGAACTGTCCGGATTCCTGGTAGCCGGCCTCGATATCGGCAGCGATCATCGACTGAAGAGCACGACCCTGCTGCTGCGCAGTACCGAAGACGAGACCCAGGTCGCCACCGGCTATCCGGAAGACCCTGCGGATGTCTCGCGGTTCACCCAGTTGGAGTGGATCGAGAACGCGCTGATCGCCGAGCAGCTGGCTGGCGAGCATCGCTTCCCCGACCTGAAGGATCTGAGTCTGACCTGGCAGTACACCGTGGCCCAGGCGACACGCGAGTCGCCAAACACGCGCAACTATCGCTACGACCGCAACAACAGCAGCAACCTGTTCTCGTTCTCGAGGCGCTCCGACAGCAACTTCACAACCTTTGCCGACCTTGAAGACAACAGCGACGACTTCAGCTTCGCATTCAAGTTGCCGACCATGCTCAACGACGAGACCTATCTCGATCTCAGCGCCGGCGGCGGCGTGCTGCGGCGCGACCGCGATTCCGAAATCCGCCGTTTCAGCTTCAGTGGTGTCGGGCCGCTCGCCAATGATCCCAATGTCATCGGCAACAATACGCTCGACAATATCCTCAATCCGGCCAATATCGGTCCGAACGGTTTTGAGTTGCGCGAGACCACGCGTGCGACCGACAACTATGTGGCCGATCAGGACCTGGACGCGCTGTTCCTCGGTGCCGATCTCAATTTCCGCAGCAAGTACCGTTTCACCGGGGGCCTGCGCTACGAGGACAATGCCCAACAGGTCAGCACGTTCCAGCTCGGTGTACCCGATGCGCTGCCGGTTGTCGCGTCGATCTCGACCGCCGACTGGTTGCCGAGCCTCGGCTTCACCTGGCTGTATGCCGACAATGACCAGCTGCGCTTCTCCGTTGCCGAGACAGTGTCCCGGCCGGATTTCCGCGAGCTGTCATCGGCGCCGTATACCGACCCCTTGCTCGACCTGGAAACGATCGGCAACCCGGAACTGAAACCGACGTCGATCCGACATTTCGATGCGCGTTGGGAGCACTATTTTTCCTACACTGAGACGCTCAGCATCGCGGCCTTCCTGAAGGATTTCGACCTTCCGATCGAGAAAATCCAGGTGCCGGGAACCGGCAGCCTCGTGTCGCTGGCCAATGCCGAATCGGCGCGCAACTACGGCATCGAGATCGACTATTTCCGCGGACTGGGGTTCCTCAACGAGCGCCTGGAACAGTTCTACACTGCGGCCAATTTCAGCTGGATCGAGTCGGAGATCGAGCTTGGCTCGGCCAACGATATCCAGACCAATGCCGCGCGCCCGCTGCAGGGTCAGTCGCCCTATGTGCTTAACCTGCAGCTCGGCTACAAGTCGCCCAATGGCGGTGATGAAGCGACCCTGCTCTACAATGTCGCCGGCAAGCGCATCTCCCAGGTAGGCGTGTTCGGCGCGCCGGATATCTACGAGCAGCCCTTCAATGCGCTGGATTTCAACTGGCGGCATAGCCTTTCCGAGGCCTGGACGCTCAAGCTGCGCCTGCGCAATCTGCTCGATCCCAAGGTCGAGTATCAGCAGGGCGATGAGACGACCCGGGTCTATCGTCGGGGTCGTGAAGTGGGCTTGAGCCTCGAATGGCAGCCCTGATGCGAGGCGGGGCCGGGCAGGGCTGAGACCAGTCCGGCTGGTCTGGCCCAAACGCGCGTCCAGCCGGTCCGTTCAGCAGGCCGCGGGCAGATTCGCACTGCCTCGACCTGTGATCGGCTACAAGACAAGCCTACCCCGCAGGTCCTATTGTTCGCATTGTGAACGATGCCACTACCTTCAGCGAACTGACCCAGGCCTGGCGCGATGGCGAGCTGGCTGCGCGCGATCGCCTGATCGGCCTGGTCTACGACGAGGTGCGCGCGATTGCGCGACGTCAGCTGGCCTTGCACAGCGAGGCCACCCTGCGACCTACCGAACTGGCGCATGAGGCGCTGATGCGGGTGCTGCAGCAGACCGGTGAATGGGAAAGCCGGCGTCATCTGATGAATGTGATTGCGCTGGCAACGCGTCAGGTCCTGGTCGATTCGGCGCGGCGCCGGCATGCGCTGAAGCGCGACGGTGGTGTCGCCACCGATCTGGAGTCGGCCGAGGCCGTCGCCGCCCCGGACAGCCTGCGCCTGAGCGAGGCACTGGACGCGCTCGCCGGCAGCGATGCGCGCGCCGCGGAAATCATCACGCTCAGCTATTTCACCGGGCTTGATCGACTTGAAATCGCTGGGCTGCTGGATGTGTCGGCAAGCACGGTGGATCGCGGTCTGCGCTTTGGACGCGCCTGGCTGAAGGAAGCGCTGGCCGACGGCGAGCGCGCATGAGCCTCGCACCAGAGTCTCTCAGCGACTGGTTCGAGCGGCTGATTGATCTGGACCCGGCTGCGCGCGAGTCTGTGCTGGCCGGCCTCGAGCCTGCGCTTGCGTTGCGGCTGCGGGCCCTGCTGATCGCCGATGCGGCGGCCGATGCCGGCATCGACCAGGCCATCGCCATCGATGCCCGCGGCGTACTGGATGATCACGTAGCCGGCCTGCGCATTGGCCCCTGGCGGGTCGTGCGTGAACTGGGCTCGGGTGGCATGGGCACCGTACTGCTGGCCGAGCGCGAGCAGGCCGACTTCGTCCAGCAGGTCGCGATCAAGCTGATTCGCGGCTTTCCTTCGAGCGATGGCATGCGACGTCTGCGCCAGGAGCGCCAGATCCTCGCAACGCTGGATCACCCCAATATCGCGCGCCTGATCGATGGTGGCGAGACCGCGTCCGGCCAACCCTACCTGGTCGTCGAGTATGTGCGCGGCGTCACCCTCGATGCCCACCTTCGCGACAGCCGGCCCGAACTTCATGCCCGTGTCGAGTTGATCGAACGGATCGGTGCCGCAGTCCAGCACGCGCACCAGCATCTGGTGATCCATCGCGATCTGAAGCCGGCCAATGTGATGATTCGCGAGGACGGCGAGATCAAACTGCTGGACTTCGGTGTCGCCAAACTGCTCGATCTTGGCAGCGAGGGCGCGGGTTCGGTCTCGACCCGCGTGTTCACTCCCGGCTATGCCAGTCCGGAGCAACAGGCGGGTTTGCCGATCAGCATCGCCAGCGACATCTACAGCCTCGGCGCGATGCTGCGCGAGGTGCTGACGATTGCCGGTACCGGCACACCGGTCGATGCCGAGCTGTCCGGAATCATCGCCAAGGCGACCGCAGAGGCGCCAGCGCAGCGCTATGCCACCGTGGACGCCCTGGTCGATGATCTGCGGCGATATCGCCACGGGCTGCCGATCTCGGCGGCAGCGGACACGCCCTGGTATCGCGCGCGCAAGTTCGTGGCGCGACATCGCTGGGCAACTGCCGCCAGCGTGATGGCGCTGGCGGTCATCGCGATGCTGATCTGGAATCTCTCGGTCGCGCTCAAGCTGGCGCGCGAAGAACGCGTTGCGGCGGACCATGCCCGTGTGCAGACCGAGCAAAGCCTGCAGCGATCCAAATCGGTCATCGAGTTCTTTGCCGAAATGTTCGAGGGCGTTGCGCCTGAGCATGCGCTGGGTCGCTCGCTGGCGCCGGCGGAACTGCTGGCGCGTGCCGAGCGCCTGCTGCGCGAGAAGCCGCCCAGCGACCCAGGCTTGCGCGCCGATCTGGCGACCGCGCTCGGCGGTCTGTATCAGCGCCTCGGCGACGGCGCCAACGCCGTGCGCCTGCTCGAACAGGGTCTGGCCGGACAACGGGCCGGTAGCCGCGAGGAAGCGCTGGAGCTGGCCAATCGTCATCTGACGCTGTCGCTGGCATTGTTTTCGGTCGACAAGCCTGACCTGGCCATGGCCGAAATCGAAAAGGCGGTCGCCCTGCGCGCACCCTACAGTGCCGATGATGTCGAGTTGCAGATTGACTCGGCCTTGCAGCTTTCCGAAGGTCGCCTGCAGTTGCGCGATGTCGCCGCCGCCCGCAGCGAGATGGATCGTGCCCGCGCACGCGCCGCCGACCACAGGCTGGCTCCGGAACTGGCCCTGCAGCTGGAAGTCAGCGAGTCGGTACTGGCGATCGACGAAGGTCGCTTCGATGCGGCAGCGGCATCGGCGCGCACCGGCCTGGCCCTGCTGGAAGCCCACCCGGAACTGCCACGCACCCAACTCATCCAGCTCGAGCGCACACTCGGGCGCGCGCTGATGGCGAGCGCACAGATGATCGAGGCCGAGGCTGCGTTTGCGCGGGCGATCGCGGCGCAGAAGCAGTGGATCGGCGACAGCGGTGCACGCGCCGGCTCGCTGTACAACGATTACGGCATCCTGTTGACCGTGCTCGGCCGCTATCCCGATGCCGAACGCGCATTCCGCAGCGGTGCCGAAATCCAGGCTGCCAGTGGCGGGCTGGCACCCGAGTCCAGCCCAGTATTCCTGAACAATCTCTGCGATCTGCAGATTGCCCAGGGTGATTATGCCGAGGCCCTGCGCAATTGTCGGGCCGCGCTGACGTTGCATCGCGATGCCGCCGCCGATCATCCCGACCGGATGATCGTGGCGAGCAATGTCGCGCGTGCGATGTCATTGGCCGGCGAGGCGCCCGCGGCGCTGCGCTCACTGCAGAGCTTGCGGCAATTGGCCATCAAGGCCACCGGCGCGTCTTCCTACCCGACCGCCCTGCATACGGTGCGCGCGGTTCGCGCTGCGCAGATTGCCGGAAATCTGCAGGCGGCGCGGCTGCTCGCCGATGACGGCGTACAACTTTTTGATGGCCTGTTTCCGCCGCCGCATCCCTGGCACGCGCGTGCGCTGCGCGTGCGCGCCCTGGTGGCCATGGCGCAGGATCGGCTCGGTGATGCCGATGCCGATCTGACGCGCGCTCATGATGAGGCCAGCAAGGCGCTGCCGGCTGGGCACCCGCTGATCGCCCAGATCGAAGTCGATCAGGCCGAATCCGCGCTGCGTCGCGGTGATCTGCAAGCGGCACAGCGGCTGCTGGACAAGGCGCTGCCGATCCTGCGCGCCTGCTGCCGCGTCGAGGAAATCGATCGCGCCCGTGCCGAGCGTCTGGCAGAGTCGATGGCACCGCAGCGGATGCCGGGAGCGGACAGCGAGCGCTGATCCGGTACTGCTCCGGCTTGCGATGACGCAGCGGCGCACGCAATTGCGGATCGCTCTATGACGACACTGTCTGCGCCGAGACGTCGCCATGATCCGTCCTGCTTTTGACTGCACAAACTGAGCCAGGCCGAAACACAAGCCAGCGTGCGCAAACTGGCGGCGGATTTCGACGCGCAATTGCCGCGGCGGCGGGCGATGTACGAGCACCATCCCACACCGCTGCAACGACCAGGGCGCTTCGCCTGTCAGCAAAATGTCCACTTGCGCCGGCTGCGCGGCCGCTGTCCGACTGAAGTCGAACGCAATGCAGGACTTCAATGGACACGCCAACCCCAGCCAGCGAGTGTCCTGCCATGAGCGTACCGAGTTGCTGCAAAACCCCGTGGTTTTCCCTGTTGGCAGCTGCGTTCATCGCCTGCGCGATGCCGCTCGCCGCACAGCAGCCCTTGCCGGAAGCCGGCATGACCGTCAGTGGACCCAACACTGCGACCAGCGTACTGGCGGCGACCGCCACCGACGTCGAGATTGAAGTTTCCGGTCTGGTTGCGCATGCGCGGGTTCGACAACGTTTCTTCAATGGTGGCAAGGATTTTCTTGAAGGACGCTACCGGCTTCCGATGCCGGCCGATGCCGCGGTCTTCGCAATGCGGATCGAACTCGATGGCCGCCTGATCGAAGGCGTCGTGCGCGAGCGCGAGGAAGCCCGCATCGAGTACGAGGCCGCCCGCAGTGCCGGCATGGCGACCGCCCTGGTGGAGCGTCAGGCTGCCGATATTTTTTCGACCCGCGTTGCCAATATTCCGCCGGGCGCCGAAGTCGCCGTCGAGATCGAGTATTTCCAGAGCGTGGGTTACGCGGATGGCGAGTTTCAGCTGGTATTCCCGCTGACCGTTCGCCCGCGTTATGGCAGCACGCTGGCCAGGGACCTCAGCGCCCTGCTTGATGCCAGCGAGATGGCAGCCGATACCGCGGGTATCACCTTGCCGGCGCGGATCGATGTGCGTCTCGCCGCGGGTATCCCTGTTCTTGAACCGAGCTCCAGCTCGCATGCGATCGAAGTGGTGCAGCAGGGCGGCCGATTCGAGATCCATACCCGTGACCAGCGCATCCCCGCCGATCGTGATTTCGTCCTGAGCTGGGCGCCCCAGCCCGGCAAGTCCGTAAACGCGGCCAGCTTTGTCGAAGAGATCAATGGCGAACGCTACCTCAGTGTGATGCTGGTGCCGCCGACGCTGGAGGGACCGCGGCTGCCGCGTGAACTGATCCTGGTGATCGACAGCTCGGGCTCCATGATGGGCAGCGCCTGGACTGGTGCGCAACGCGCCGCCCACTTTGCACTGGCGCAACTCAAGCCGGGCGACTACTTCAATGTCGTCGACTTCGACAGCACGGCCACCGCACTCAGCCCGATGTCGCTGCCGATCAATGCGCAGACCCGTGCCACCGCGGACGAGTTCATCGATACCCGCAGTGCAGATGGCGGTACCGAAATCGCCGGCGCGATCGATACCGCGCTTGCCTTGCCGGAGATCAACGCGAAAGTGCGCCAGCTGGTCTTCATCACCGACGGCGCGGTCGGCAATGAGGCCGAGATCTACCGGCAGATTGCGTCGAAGCAGACTGATGCGCGCTTGTACATGGTCGGCATTGGCGAAGCGCCCAACCGTGCCTTCCTGCGCCGTTCGGCCGAACTGGGTCGCGGCTTTGCCGAGATCATCGCGTCGACGGACAACATCGACAGCGCCCTGCGTTCGCTGTTCCGCCGCATCGATGCACCGGTGCTGACCGGCATCAAGGTGCAATGGCCGGGCGAGGTCGAAGCCTGGCCGAGACAGGTTCCCGATCTCTACGCCGGCGAACCGCTGTGGTTGAGTGGGCGCCTGCGTGCCGGCAATGGCGCGGTTCAGATCAGCGCTGCCAGCGCTGCCGGTGTCTTTGCCAAGTCGATCGCGACCGACACCGCGACGCCGGCCATCGGCGCCTCAAAGATCTGGGCGCGCCGCAAGATCCAGACGCTCGAAGATGAGCTCGATCTTGGTGCCGATGAAACCGCGATGCGTGCTCAAATCCTGGAGACCGCGCTCGAGCACAAGCTGCTGTCGCGATTCACCAGCTTTGTCGCAGTCGAGAAACGCATACGCAGGTCCGCGAGCGACCCGTTGGCCAAGGCAGATTTCGCCAATCCTGCCCCCGCCGATTCGGCTGCCTTCGCACAGACCGCCCTCGGCTGGCAGTCCAGCCTGCTCTGCGGACTCGCGCTGATGCTGATCGCGGTCAGGCTGTTGCGCAGGGCGCGCGGATGAGGCGCCCAGTCCTTGTCGCGGCGGCCTGGGCACTGTTGCTGACCGGCGCCGCCGTCACCGCGCAGTCGCTCTACCTGCCCGCCAAGGGCTGGCTGGCCATGCAACTGATCGCCGATGCCTATGCGCGCGCGCCCGGCAGTCGGCCCTGGCCTCAGGCGGATTTTCGCGCCGTTGCGCGGCTGCAGGTTGCACGCCTCGGCGTCGATCAGATCGTGCTCGATCAGGCCAGCCCGCGCGCGCTGGCTTTTGGTCCGGGTCTGCTGCGGCGCCCGCACCGATCCGGGCCGATCATCAGTGCGCATCGTGATACCCATTTCAACTGGGTCGGCGCGTTGCAGCGCGGTGACGAAGTGCATTGGGAGCAGGGCGGCGACCATCGTCGCTATCGCGTCGCCAGCTTCGCGGTGGTCAATAGTGCCGAGCACGCGCTGGCGTCAGTTGCAGAGGATATCCTGGTGTTGACCACCTGTTGGCCGCTTGATGCACGCACGGCGGGTGGCGATCTGCGTTATGTAATTACCGCGGTTGCGATGCCCTGAGACGTTGGCGCCGAGCGTGATGCCCGGTCGTTGGGTTTCCCATTCGGGCGCGCTGCCGTAGGCTCGGGCATTGCCATCAGCCGGGAGTGCGGAATCGCCATGGACCACGACCTGCCTCCAGGGCAACGCGCGCTGACGCAGTTTCCGCGCTTCGGACTCAGCCAGTTTGCGTCGCGTTTCCCGAAGCAGACTGAGCACCGCGGGCTGAAGATCAGCGGCGCAGTCGCCAGCGAATTGCTGATCGCCGACGTGTTCGCCGGACTCGAACGCATCGAGCAGGTCAGCGATTTTCATTGCGTGACCACCTGGAGCCGACAGGGACTGCGCTGGAGCGGCGTCCGCTTCGCCGACTTCCATCGGACCATCGTGGTGCCCAAACTGCGCCCAGATGATGCCGCCATTACCTTGATCCTGCGCGCCCAGGACGGCGCCCGCACCACGCTGTTGCTGGAGGATGCCCTGCAGCCGGATGTGCTTCTGGTCGACCGGCTCGACGATGCCCCGCTGGGCATCGAGCACGGTGCGCCGCTGCGCTTGATTGCGCCGCGACAATATGGCTACAAGTCGGTCAAACACCTGAGCAGCATCGAGTACTGCGTCGATGCTTCGGGTTTCCGGCCCTCGGCGTTTCGCTTCATGGATCATCCACGCGCGCGGGTCGCGCTGGAAGAACGCGGACGCGGCTTCCCGGGCTGGTTCCTGCGATTTCTGTACCGGCCCCTGGTCGGACCGACGGTCCGTCGTTTTGCGCGGGCGATGGCGGAGCGCCGCGGCGCGCAGTCCTCAGCCTGATCACAGCCAGCAGTCCTCAGGCGGGCGCGTCCGACCTTATACTGGGCCCCCGGATTGCATCGGCATGCAGGAGCGACGGATGCTGCGTCTCTTGGTCTTTCTCGTACTGATTGTGCTCGCCTACCTGATCTGGCGGTTTGTGGTGCGCGGAGATGCCCTGGTACTGGTGCGCCCCGGACAGCCGGCGGCGGTCTCGGCGCGGATGAATCGCTTTGTTCCGGGGCAGTCGATGGCGATCGGGTTCGGCGTCCATTCGGGCCGCCACCGGATCACCGAGATCTCGCTGGAGCGTTCGTTGGCGCAATCGCTCGGTCTGCAGACGCCCAGCGGATTCACCATCGAGGATCTGCCGCTGTCCGGCAAGGAGCAGAACGATCCGGCCATGCGTGCCTTCGTCGCCGATTACAATCGCGACAATCTGCGCTGGGTCGGCAGCTTCGAGCTGGCCGCTGAAGGCGAGTCGGAACTGCTGTTTCCGCTGAGTGCATCTGAACCTGTCAGCGGCATCCTGCGGTTCACTGTCGAGACCCGGCTCGGCGCGGGCAAATCGATGACGTTCCTGCAAGTGGCGATTGCGGCTGCCGATGGCCCGGCGCTGCCGGTGCTGACCACGCCATCCTGATCGGGAGTACTGTCGCTGATGATTCTGCCGTCCTGCGCGCGCGCCGCCCTCTTGCTGTTTTCCCTGTTCGCACTTCCGGCCAGCGCGCTTGCCTGCGCCCTGCATGTGGCGCAGGCACTGACCGACCTTCAGCAAACCGGGCCGACAGCGATCGGCTCGTCAAAGCTTGGCGCGATCAGCTGGGCGGGGCCGGCGATTTCCGGCTCCTGGTATGCGCCCTCACGCAGTGGCGAAGGCATCATCGTGCAGGCGCTGGAAGATGGTTCGGTGATCGCGATCTGGTTCACCTTCCCACCCGAAGGCAGCAGCGCCAAGCAGGCCTGGATTCTCGCCCAGGGCGGCCGGATCGACGGCGGCCGCGTGCGTTTCGATCAGGTTTTCACCGTGCGCGGTCCGCGCTTTGGTCCCGATTTCGATCCCGCCGCGCGGGTGATCGAACCCTGGGGCAGTCTGGAACTGAATTTCACCAGCTGCAACGAAGTGGAACTGAACTACGCAGGACCCGCCAGCTGGGGTGCGGCCACGCGCACGCTGCAACGGCTGACCAGCATCGACGAGCTCGGCTGCGACGGCAAGACCCGGCTTACCGCCAGCGGAGCGCGCGCGATCAGCGGGCTGCGACAACGCAGCGCCGCCTGGTATGACCCCAGTCACAGCGGCGAAGGCTGGTTCATCGAAGAACTGCCGAACGGTCAGGCACTCAGCTACTGGTTCACCTACGACGAAAACGGTGATCAGGCCTGGACCGTGGGCGTCGCCGCGCAAAGCGGCGATCTGCTCAATATCGCGAGCAGTGTGCGTCCCATCGGCACCCATTTCGGTAGTGGCTTCGACGCCAGCGAGATCGATCGTCAAGCCTGGGGCAGTTACACGCTGGCCTTCAACAGCTGCAGCAGCGGCCAGCTGCAATACACATCGAGCCTGCCTGGCTTTGGCAGTGGCAGCCTCGCCCCGCAACGATTGACACGGCTCGCCGGCGCGGTCTGCCTCGATTCCGCACCGGCCACACCTGCCGGCGGTATCTGGACGGCGCGCGCGACCATGCCCGGCGCGCAATCGGAGCTGGCCACCGCCACCCTCGACGGCGCCTTTCACGTTGCCGGCGGCTTCGGCGCCCCACGCGGATTCAAGCGCTACGATCCGCAGAGCAACAGCTGGACGACCTTGGCGGATACCCCCGGTGCGCGCGATCACGCGCTTGCCGTAAACGTCGCCGGTTCGATCTACCTGACCGGCGGTTACTCGACCACTACCGGTGGCGATCAAGCCAATGCCGGCTGGAAATATCTCCCGGTGGAAAATCGCTGGGAACCGGTGTCCAGTCTGCCGCTGTTTGCGGCGAGCGGCGCCGCCAGTTTCAATGGCCTGGCCTGGTTCGGCAATACCTCGGGTGAGCTGGCGCAGTTCGATCCACGCCTGCAGCGCCGGCGCATCATTCCCGCCGATGCATCCGGCAGTCTGCGCGATCACTCACAGCTGGTTGCGTTCCAGGGCGAGCTTTGGATGATCGGCGGCCGCAGCAACATCGGTGAGACCGCTCGCGTATCGATTTTCGATCCCGCCAGCGAAACCTGGCGCGAAGGGCCCAGCCTGCAGTTTCCGCGTGGAGGATTTGCGGCAGCGGCGTCGGATTCGGTGCTGATCGTCGCCGGGGGTGAAGTAGTGGTCAGTGGCTTGTCGGTGCGCAATGAAGTGGAAGCCATCGTCGCGGGTGCCGACAGCTGGACGCGCCTGCCCGATCTGCCGGTTGCCGTGCACGGCGTCGGTGGCGTGATCAGCGGCAACGCCTTCTACGCCCTCGGCGGCTCGACCCTGGCCGGCGGTGTCCGCAATGGCGGCGATGTGCAACGCTACCAGTGGTCGAGCCCCACGCCGTAGGCTCACGGGCCTGACGCGCACGGCGCGACCCTTCTCCCGCGAGCGGGAGAAGGTGGCTAGGACCAGCGTGCTCTGGATTCCCTTCTCCCGCTTTGCGGGAGAAGGTGCCGAAGGCGGATGAGGGTGGTTGGGGTAGCGTCGAGGTCTACCCGCGTTCGAGAGTGCGCTGTTCGGGTGGGCTGATACAACACCAGAACTTCCCACCAACTCACCCCGCACCTATTTCGCCGAAGCTTCACGCACATCCGCAAGCAATCAATCCACAAACCGCTGCGCCGGCGGCCGCAACCGGCGATGCGCCG
This sequence comes from Pseudomonadota bacterium, assembly GCA_022843465.1. GTDB lineage: Bacteria > Pseudomonadota > Gammaproteobacteria > Xanthomonadales > Ahniellaceae > 0-14-3-00-62-12. Next base: position 57,136 of record JALHNO010000008.1, read on the forward strand.
GATACACGATGTGATACGACCAGCGTGCTCTGGATTCCCTTCTCCCGCTTTGCGGGAGACAGCCGAAGGCGGATGAGGGTGGTTGGGGTAGCGTCTAGGTCTACCCGCGTTCGAGAGTGCGCTGTTCGGGTGGGCTGATATAACCCCAAAACGTCCCACCACCTCACCCCGCGACTATTTCCCCGTGGTCTCCCGAACATCCGCCAGCAACCAAACAACAAACCGCTGCGCCGGCGGCCGCAGCCGGCGATGCGCCGGATACACGATGTAATACGACCAGCGTGCTCTGGATTCCCTTCTCCCGCTTTGCGGGAGACAGCCGAAGGCGGATGAGGGTGGTTGGGGTAGCGTCGAGGTCTGCCCGCGTTGGAGAGTACGCTGTTCGGCCGGGCTGATATAACACCAGAACTTCCCACCAACTCACCCCGCGACTATTTCCCCGTGGTCCCCCGAACATCCGCAAGCAACCAATCGACAAACCGCTGCGCCTGCGGCCGCAACCGGCGATGCGCCGGATACACGATGTAATACGACCAGCGCGC
>JALHNO010000008.1:57687-199042 GCA_022843465.1 Pseudomonadota bacterium
CCCCGCGACTATTTCCCCGTGGTCCCCCGAACATCCGCAAGCAACCAATCGACAAACCGCTGCGCCTGCGGCCGCAACCGGCGATGCGCCGGATACACGATGTAATACGACCAGCGCGCGCTAGTTCCCTTCTCCCGCTTTGCGGGAGAAGGTGCCGAAGGCGGATGAGGGTGGTTGGGGTAGCGTCGAGGTCTGCCCGCGTTGGAGAGTACGCTGTTCGGCCGGGCTGATATAACACCAGAACTTCCCACCAACTCACCCCGCGACTATTTCCCCGTGGTCCCCCGAACATCCGCAAGCAACCAATCGACAAACCGCTGCGCCTGCGGCCGCAACCGGCGATGCGCCGGATACACGATGTAATACGACCAGCGCGCCTGGATGCGCGGCCCGGGCAGGGTGATCAGACTGCCGTCGTCGAGCCAGGGCTGCACGATGCGTTCGCGCGCCAGCGCGGCCCCCAGCCCATGGGCCGCAGCATGCAGGGCATCGGTGCTGTCGCTGAAGGTATAGCGCTCCTCGAACTGCGCGCCGTGCACATCGGCCGCGCGAAACCAGTCCTGCCAGCCCTGCCGGGCGAGATCGGCAATCAGCGGCAGGCGGGCAACCTGATCGGCACTGCGCAGTGTGCGTGTGCCGGGTAGCTTGGGCGAAGCCACCGGAAACAGCGACTCGTCCATCAGCGGCAATGCAGTCAGACCCGGCCAGTGTCCCGGCCCGTGGCGGATCGCAAAATCCGCCGAGCCGCTATCGAAGCGCGTCAACGCCACCTCGGTTTCGAAATGCACATGCGTCTCCGGATGCAGGGCGGCATAACGTGGCAGCCGCGGCATCAGCCAGACGTAGACCAGTGAATGCAGGGTGCTGATGCGAATCCTCTGCTGGCCGGCATCGGGTTGTCGCAGCGCCTTGAGCACGGCATCAAGATCGGTCAGCGCCGTACTTGCCGCATCGGCCAGCTTGCGGCCTTCGCTGGTCAGCGAGACGCCGCGTGCGTGTCGCTGGAACAGGGCCGCACCCAGGCGCGCCTCCAGTTTGCGGACATGATGACTGACCGCGCTCGCAGTCAGATGCAGTTCCTCGCCGGCATGGGCGAAGTTCTGGTGGCGTGCCGCCGATTCGAATGCCGCCAGTGCCGGCAGCCAATCCGGTCTCAGGTTCATATCAGCCTCAAATGTGATTTGTGTCTGTCCCGCATAAGGCGCGCTTGCTTGCTCCAATGGAAACAGCACAATGACGCCCTGCCACAAATGATATTGCCGATATGAACAGTCTTGCCACCAGCTGCATCGAGACGCCGGCCAACAGCGAACGCGCCTGGCTCACGCCGCTGGAGCTGTGCCTGCTGGCTGCAATGTGGGGCGCGTCCTTCATGTTCCAGCGGGTGGCGGCACCTGAGTTCGGAACCCTGGCCCTGGTCGAGATCCGTCTGGGTCTGGGCGCCCTGGTCCTGCTGCCCTTCCTGTGGATCGCGCGCTCCAGTTTTCCGCTGCGGCTGTGGCCGCGCCTGGCCCTGATCGGCGCGATCAATTCGGCGATCCCGTTTGCCCTGTTCGCCTGGGGCGCCCAGCACGCCGCCGCTGGGGTTGGCGCCATCACCAACAGCATGGCGGTATTGTTCACCGCCCTGGTCGCCTTCCTCTTCTATGGCGAACGCATCGGCCTGCAACGCGCCATCGCGCTGATTGCCGGATTGGCCGGTGTGGTGGTGCTCGCCAGCGGCAAGACCGAAGGCGACAACGTCGCCGGTGCGGTCGCCGCCGGTGTTGCGGCGGCCTTCATGTACGGCATCGGCGCCAACCTGCTGCGGCGACTGGTTCATGGCATTCCGCCGGTGGCATTGGCGGCGGCTACGCTCTCCTGCTCGGCCCTGTTGATGCTTCCGGTCGCTGTCGCCAGCTGGCCTGAGCAGCAGATTTCTCCGAAGGCCTGGTTCGCCGCGGTGATGATCGGCTTCGTCTGCACCGGCGCCGCCTATGCGCTCTACTATCGCCTGATCCAGCGCGTCGGCGCCGCGCGTGCGGTCACCGTCACCTATCTGGTTCCGCTGTTCGCCGTCGCCTGGGCCTGGATGCTGCTCGGCGAAGCCCTGACCCTTCCGATGGCGATTGCCGGTGCCCTGATCATTGGCAGTGTGGCGCTGAGTCAGCGCGCGGCGTCGTGAACTGATTTTTCTGATCGTGGCTTGAAGGGCCAGAGCTGGTGCAAGCAGCACATAGAAGGGCGCAATAACCGAAGGGCATTGCGCCGCATTGATGTTTCCTTCCCGTGTGAGGACAGTGCGAGCAGTCCGGCGCAATGCCCTCTGGTCACTGCGCCTTGCGTTCCTGCTCCAGATCACTTGCACAGGTTTCGCCTACGCAGCAAGATCGCTACCCTCACACGGCGCCCCATCGGAACACGTCATCGTCATGCCTTCCTTCAGTTCCGAATTCGAAAAGTCCTGGAAGCAGCGCGCAAGGGCGCTGGGGCGGGATCTGACCTCGGAAGAGGCGACCGAGGTGGAAGGGCAGCTCTTCCAGGCCTGGATCGATGCGGGTCGCCTGGACGAACTCATTCGCAGCGTTCTGCAGAAGTATGGTCAGGAGGGTGGTCTGGTCGATATCGCCGTGCTCGGTCATCACTTCCGTCAGACGCGCGATGCCAAGCGCATCCACGCCCTGTTCGGTAGTCTGCTGTCACGCCGCGTCAAGGCCTTTCACCAGTGGTGGCCGCGGGCCAGCATCGGCCATGTCGGTTGCATGCAGGCTGCTGCACATGCGTCGGCGCAGGCCATGGATGCCTACGTCGAATACTTCATGAGCCTTGATGCGCTCGGGCTGCATGCAGAGCGGGAGGCGCTGAGTGAAGAAATGGAGCGTTTCCAGGCGCGCCTGCCGGCCCAGGATGTACTGCCAAAGAAGCGTCCAGCCGTCGTCGACTACCCGGATTCGTGAGCCCGGTGTCCTGCGCCGGTTGCGGATCGCAGCACCGTAGGGCGCAACAACCGAAGGGCATTGCGCCGCATGGAAGTTTCCTCGTAGCGCGGGTGTTCGCCGAGCAACCTGATGAAAGGCACAATGATCCCGACCACGGACATCGCAGGCTTGCAACTACCGGTCCAGGTCGCCAAGGCGCTGCTGGCCCGGCAACCCAGGCTGAGGACGCTGAGCGAGGCCGCCAAGCAACGCAGCGTGTTCTGGCGGCTGCTCAACTTCAGGGCGGCCATTGTCGAGCATCCGGTTCCGCTTGCAGAGGAGCTTTCGTTCTGGGCGATGGAATCGGATCAGGCACTCGAAGATTTTCTGTTCGACAAGCTACTCGCTGCCTTGCCGCCGGACGGGATCTCGGTTGATCTCGGCAAGCTTCCCTCCGGCTATCTTCCGCTGCTGGAGGTGCTGGGATTCGAGCAACACCGTCAGTTTGAAGGCTGGACCGCGGCGATCAACATCGGCGTGGCGAAGCTGCGCAGCATCTGCGCCTGCTACGTCCAGCTGGGTCTGACCGATGAGGCGGCAGCGCTCGATCGCGTTGGCCGGCAGCTTTCCCTGTGTGTGGAAGTGTGCGACGAAACCGAGGGCCTTCTTGAGCTTGCCTACTCTTCTGTGCCCAACAGCACGGCCACGCTCGAAGCGCGCATCCCATATCTGCTTGGGTATGTCCGCAGCAGACCGGACTGCTTTGGCGAGCCCGCCACTGGCCGATAGACCGCCACCGTAGCCACGGTATCTCCGCTTTCGCCGGTTGCGGATCGCAGCACCGTCGGGCGCAATAACCGAAGGGCATTGCGCCGCATGGAAGTTTCCTCGTCGCGCGCGTGTTCGCCGAGCAATCCGGCGCAATGCCCTTCGGTTATTGCGCCCTACCTTCCTGCAATCGCTCGCGCACGCGCCGCGCGTAGCGTACATAGTCAGGACCGAGCAGGGCGCGCAGTTCGGCGTCATTGAGATAGCCCGAAGCCTGGCGATAGGCCTTGCGCGCCTGCTGCGAGGCGATCCAGCGTTGCTCGAAGCCGGCGAGATCGAGTGCGGTGATGATGTTCGCCTGCGGATGCTGGCGACGATATTCGGCGACACGACCGCTGTGGCGGGCGATCAGTTCGGTCAGGCTGGTTCGCGCAGGCAGACATTCGATATGCAGGGGCGGTCCGTAGCGGTAGGCCGGCTCATTGCCGCAGAGTGTGCTCAGATGTGCGCCGTCGTCGTAGCGGGTGCTGCACTCGGTCAGTTCAAACGCCTGGTCAGCGCTGCGCAGCCAGCGACTGATCGGATTGGCGCGTCGTTGCGTGCTTGGCTCAACCGTAAAGCTGATCACGCCGACCTCGCCCTCGACATCGCTGAAGCAACCGATCAGCACCCGTTGGGCCAGGCTGGCACGCAGTCCATTTGCTTCGGCATCGGCGACGAGTTGAAGTCCGAGCCGCGAAAGATCTTCCAGCCGCTGGCGATGGAATCGCCGTTGATACTCCGGAAAACCGTTCGGATCGGCCACGGTGAGGCCCGGAGCCGGTTCGTCGAGCGCCTGTCTGACCTGCTCGACGATGCGTTCGATGACGGCGTCGTCGGGGTCATTGCGGCGTGCCCTGAAGCTACCGCTGGCGCGCTCATCGGGGCGTGGCGGCGAACGTGCGGGCGCAGCAATGGCTCCCGCGGCCGCGGTCGGCTGCGCCTCGCGCAGTTCATCCTCAAGCTGTGCGCGCAGTTGCATCGCAGGCAGATAGTCCGGTCGCCGTTGCAGCACGTTTTCCACTGCCTCGAACGACTCGAAGGCACGACCCAGCCGGCCCAGCACCTGGGCGCGGTGCCAGTGCAGCGCAGCCGATGCCGGGTGTTCGATCAGCAGCCGGTCGAGATGCTGCAGCGCATCGTCACTGCGCGACTCCGCCAGTGCCTGCTTGAAGCGATCAAATTCTGGATGCTGCAGCGACACCCGGCTGACCCCTGTCGATTGGTGCATTCATACGGCCGTGGATCGCGATCACGTCTGGCCGGCCGCCTGCACGGAGATTGCGCCTGCGATGCGCGCACTGTCAACGCACTGGCGTGGCGGCGCACGAAGAGCTGGAGTCAGCCGTGGACGCCTTCAGCGGGCCGGCTTCTGCAAGACCGCTTCCAGTGCCTGGTGCGCGTCGTGATTCTGCTCCCAGTGGATCAGGTCGAGCCCCACACGCGCGGCCGTCTGCCGGAACCAGGACTCGCTCAGATAGGAGATATGCGCAGGCACATGCAGATAGCTGTAGTCGCGCCAGGGTCCGATGCCGTCTGCGGTCTTCCAGAGCGCCGGTCGATACGGTGCGGTGATGTAGATCTTGCCGCCGGGCTGCAGCAGCGGCATCAGCTGCGCCAGCATCAGGTTGGGATCGGGCACGTGCTCGATGACATGCGTAAGCGAGATCAGCTGCATTGCCGGCATCGGCGCGAGATTCTCCAGGGCACCGACCTGATAGTGATCGACCCAGGGGCAGGATTGCACGCACTCGCTGCTGACGTCCTGCGCCCAGGTCTGGGCATCCGGCCTGTGCCGCTTGACGGCCTTGGATACCCAGGCCAGGCCGGCACCGACTTCCAGGCAATGGGCACCGGCGGCGGGCGTGAGATCGAGGCGCTGCAGTCGCTCGGAATAGAAGTCGAGAATGCGGGCGGCCTGTTCGGGGTCGCTGTAGTGCGGATCGCTGAACTGCTCGGAATTCTGGTACAGCGTGATCAGGTCCTGGGTGCTGGGAACCGGCTCCAGATAGACCACCTCGCAGCGGGCGCACTGCAACAGTTGATAGGCATCGCGCTCGAATGGGCCGTGATGGGTGACGCCGACCTCGCCCAGAACGAGATGCTGGCCATCGGCCTGCAGACAGTAGCGACAGGGCTGGCCCAGTTGCTCTGCAGCGGGTTCGGCACCGCGATTCCAGGCACGCCAGCTGTCGCGCACGCGCAACAGGCCAGCGCGCAACGCCTGTTTGGCTCCACTCGGAATGCGTCGAATGACGGGGCGGAGGAATCCTGGATACATGACACACCATTGTGTTGAAATTGAAAATCGCTGGACGCGTGGCCGATGCTGGAATGCCCAGATCATCGGCGCTGGCGCAGAGGCAGTCGCGCCCAAGCGGTGTCCTGCCACGATAGCGCAAGATGCGCGCGATCGCAGGCACTTGGCCGGGCCAGTGCAGCGTAGTGGCAGGATGTCCCGACCGAAAAGCTTACGCGCCGCCTGCGCGCTTGCGAGCCTTGGCGGGTTTCGTCGAAGTCTTTTTCTGTTTCTGCCTGGCGCGCTCGGCGCGATAGCGTTCAACGTACAGACCGGCGGGTACGCGCCGTATCGACTCTGCTATGACATCAAGCGCGACGTCCTCCAGTTGCTTGAAGCGCACGCAGCACTTGCCCATGTCGAGCTTCTTGCCGCTGGCAAGCCAGGCCTCACGAAACCAGCGCGCATCCGCGCTGTCGTCGCCGCCCTCTCCCCAGTACACACCCATCAGGTAGATCGACATGTACTGCTTCTGCGAGGCCAGAGCGGCGAACGGCAGCGGCTGTCTGGGGTCGCAGTGATAGCCCTCGGCGAATACCCGATGCGGCACGTAGTAGCCGATCATGCCGTACTGCATACCCTCCTCGTAGTCACCGTCGAGATGGGCGCGGATGCATTCGCGTACCGCCTGCAGGGCGTTGCGGCGGTCGGGAGGCAGGGCCGCCAGGTATTCTGCAACCGTTGCGGCTTTGGATTGCATGGGATCACCTCATTGCGCGAGTCGGCCTAGGCCCGAACCCGGACCGATGGGATGTCCGTCCGGCATGCCGCGAGTGTAAGCTTGCCGCATCGCCGGGTGTACTGCCTCCATGTCGGACTGGAACCCACCACCGCAGCGCCAACCGCCGCTCTGGCTGACGGCCAGCTTGCTGCTGGTTACCCTGGTCGCCAGTATCTGGTTCGTCGATTTCGTCACCGATACCGGTGAGGCTTTGGAGGGTCGCCGCGTACAGGCGCTCGCCACTACCGCCGCGGCATCGCTGTCGCCGACCGCTGTAGCGACCTTGCAGGGCGTGCCGAGTGATTCTGGCAGCATTGCGCTGACTCGGGTGCGGACACAGTTGCGGCGCATCCATGCCGTCAATCCGGATTTCAGATTCATCTACCTGATGCGTCCGGATGGCTCTGGCAGGCCGATTTTCCTCGCCGATGCCGAGGCCGAAGACTCCGATCAGTACTCGGCACCCGGTGATGTCTACGATGGGCCGGCGGAGAAAATCCGACAGGTCTATGACACGGGAACGCCAGCCGTGGAACCGCCGGCTCGGGATCGCTGGGGTTACTGGGTCACCGGCCTGGCACCGATTCGTGCGGTGGAAAGCAATCAGGTCGTGGCTGTGCTCGGCATGGACCTCAATGCCGCCGACTGGCTGGCCACACGCGCCCGCTACCGCAGCTTCGCGCTGATCATCTCGGGCCTGGCGCTCACCCTGGTCGTGATCTTCCTGATCGGCACCCGCATGCAACAGCGCTCGCGTCTGCAGATTGAGGAGATCAATGGGCGCCTCGGCCACGAACTGGCCGAATTGGCGCGTGCGCAGGAAGATCTTCGACTTGCCGATGTCGTGGTCCGCAACACCGAGGAAGGCGTGATGGTGCTCGGTCCCGAGCGCAACATCCAATCGGTCAATCCGGCGTTCGAGCGCATTACCGGCTTCAGTCAGGCCGAGGTGCTGGGCAAGAATCCGCGGCTGCTCGCTGGTGTCGATGCCGACAGGCCAGGATTCATCGAGGCCATTCATGCCGAGCTTGAGCAGGGTGGCAAGTGGGAGGGCACGCTGCCGGCGCAGCGCAGGAATGGCGAGGCTTACCCGCAGGAAACCACGGTGAACCTGGTACGCAATCCATTGGGGGAAATCCAGCACTATGCCGTGGTGTTTCGTGATGCGACCCAGCAGAAGCAGCTGGAAGACCGCCTGCGCCTGCTCTCGGCTACCGATGGCCTGACCCAGGTACCGAATCGCCGCCTGTTCGACGAGACTCTGCAGCGCGAGTGGAATCGGGCGCTGCGCGACGGCACGCCGTTGGCCCTGATCATGGTCGACATCGATCATTTCAAGCCCTACAACGATTGCTACGGTCACGTTGCCGGTGACGAGTGCCTCAAGCAGGTCGCCGCCGCGATGCTGGCCAGCCTGCATCGCGGTGGCGACTTTGTGGCTCGTTATGGCGGGGAAGAGTTCGCGATCATCCTGCCCGCCACCGATGTCGTGCACGCCCGAGAGATTGCCGAGAAAGTTCGCCACGCAGTGCACCGGCTGGCGATAGCGCACAGGGAAAACTCCGCCGCCGATGTAGTGACCGTCAGTCTCGGCTGCGCCAGCGTGATTCCCGATCATGCCGATGATGGCGTCGATCTTGTCGAAGCCGCCGACCGCGCGCTCTACCAGGCCAAGCGCGAAGGCCGCGATCGTGTGGTGGTCGCCGTAACGTAGTAACGTAGGATGTGTTGAGCGCAGCGAACCGCATCGGCTCCTGGGTCTCACCTCGGCCTTGAGGCCACACGCCTTGATGCGGTTCGGGATGCGCACCACATCCTACGGTTTGCGCCCCCGGACCAACCTCGAAGGACGTAGACCGAAGATCGTAGGATGCGGTGAGCGCAGCCAACCGCATCGGCTTTTGGGCGCCCCCGCGCCGACCCACGGTCCGCCTCAATGCATGACTACAGAAACGTCACGTACTCACTCAATTCGAGCCGTCGGATATTCGGCACCTTGCAACCCTCCGCCGGATGTCCAACCACCAGCAGCAGATACGGCATTTCGTTCTTCGGCCGCGCCAGAATCTCGTTGAGAAAACCCATCGGGCTCGGCGTATGCGTCAAGGCCGCCAGCCCGGCACGGTGCAGGGCCGCGATCAGCATGCCGCAGGCCAGCCCGACCGATTCGTGCGGGTAGTAGCGTTTGGATTTCTCGCCCTCTGCGCTGAGACCGAAACGCTCGTAGAACACCGCAATCAACCAGGGTGCGATCTCCAGAAAGGGTTTCAGCTCATCGGTGCCCAGTGGCGCCAGCGCGCTCAGCCATTCGTCGGGCGCGCGCCGTGTGTAGAACTCGTGCTCCTCGGCTTCGGCAGCAACCCGGATTCTCGACTTGATCGCGGGATCGGCGACCGCGACGAATCGCCAGGGTTGCTGATTGGCGCCGCTGGGTGCTGTGCCTGCTGCGCGGAGGCATTGCTCGATCACCGCACGAGAAACCGGTCGGTCGGAAAATTCCCGGATCGTGCGGCGGGTGTTGAGCTCATCGGCAAACTCGCTGACGCGGCGCAGACGTTCGCCCTCGCTCAGCTGGACAAGCGCGGGCAAGGCGATGAAGTCTGGATCAGGCATGACAGGTTCCCGATGGCGGCGGCGCGAGTGTAGCGGAGCAGGCTGAGCGGACAAGCCACTCAGCTGCGCTCTGCCGGCATCGGTCCGCCCGACACACCGGCTTCGGCAAGCAGCCAGCTGCGAAACGCCTGTACGCCGGGGTGCGCTTCCGAGCGCGGCGGCTGCACGAACCAGTGCGCATACTCGGCGCGCAGCCGCTTCTTGCTCAGCGCAACCAGCCGGCCCGCATCAATCAGCGGGCGCGCCATCGTCATCCGACCGAGGGCGATGCCGATCCCTTCGAGCGCAGCGCGATGGACGGTGTCGGAGTCGCTGAAATTGGCAACGAACCGGCGCGGCGCCTTTCCGCCGAAATGCTCGAACCAGGTTGACCAGCGCTCGCCCGGATCGCCCAGCAGAGGAAAACTGCCGAGATCGCTGAGGCGCGGACGGCCGATTCGCGCCAGCAAATCTGGGCTTGCCACCGGCGTCAACCACTCCTCGAACAGGAAGTCGGCACGTACGCCCGGCCACTCGCCACGGCCAAAGCGCAGGGCGCAGTCGACGCCCTCGCGCGCGAAGTCGACCAGCTGCGTGCTCGACTGCAGGCTGAGTTCGATCTGTGGATGACGGGCAACAAAGCGCGGCAGCCGCGGTACCAGCCAGCTGCTGGCGACCGAGGGCATCAGGCTGACGGTCAAGGTATCGCCATGGCGTCGGCAGATATTGTCGACGGCCTGCTCGATGGCGTCGAACTGCTGGGAGATCGCATCGAACAGGCACTGGCCCTCGGCGCTGAGGGTCACGCCGCGTGGGCCGCGCACCAGCAACTGGTGATCGAGGCGTGCTTCCAGCGCGCGTATCTGGTGACTGAGGGCGCTGACCGTCAGATGCATGGCCTCGGCAGCCCGCGACAGATTGCCGGCGCGGGCGACCTCGACAAAGATCTGCAGGGCGTTGAAGGGGATCCTGTTCACTTGAATATTCCTCAAGCCTCTGTGTAGAAAGCGTCGCTTTTTGAACGCGTAGAGCCTGCTTATCATGCAATCACACTCAAGTGGCCTGTGGCAAGTCCGCATCGCTACGCGACCTGGCACCGGTGGGTGCATCGAATCCGAGGAGACTGCAATGAATATCTGGGAAGGACTGTTGTTTCTGGGCGGTTACCTGCCTACTGGTCATGTGGCGGCCCTGGCCGCCGAGGAAATCGAACTCGAGCGCGCGCGTGCAGAAGCCGCCGGTCGCGCGGTGGTGCGCACGCCAGGCGCTCTGGTTTCAGAGTTTCTGCGTGTAGTGCGCAGCGGACTCGATCCCGCGCGGGCGGATGAGTTTCTCGCCGATCGGGTGACCGCACACCAGCTCAATGCCGAGCAGCCGGAGACGATTGTGCGTACGCCGGCAGACTATGCCGAGCATGTCGAGGAATTTCGCCGGCTTTACGGAGACTTCCGCTTCGAGGTGACCGAATTGCTGGCTGATGGCGACAAGGTGTACGCGCGCTGGATCCAGCGCGGCCATCATCTTGGCGTGATCGACGGCCAGCGGCCGACCTGGCAACCGCTCGTTGAATATGCGAGCGCGGTCTACCGGGTCAAGGACGATCGCATCCAGGAGTATTGGATCCAGATCGACCGTGCCGGCCTGCAGACGCAGTTGCAGGCGCATGCGAAGCGACCCCAGCTCTCAGCCTGCGCGTGATCACGGAATGCAGGATGTGGTGCGCGCAGCGCACCGCGTCGGCAGCGCCACTCCCAAGCGAAGGACGTAGGATGCGGTGAGTGCAGCGAACCGCATCGGCTCTTGGGTATCTCCTCGGCCTTGAGGCAAAGGGCATTGATGCGGTTCGCGATGCGCACCACATCCTGCGGTCCACTCCGCGCCTGACCCCATCGAAGAATTCCGCGATATTCGCCACGAACTTGCGCCAAAGCCGCTTCTGCGGCAGTCTGCCCGGCACCTTATCGCGCGGAGTCAGCCATGTTCTGGAGCCGGAAGTGAACCGCGGGTTGCGCGCCTTTCTGCTGCTGTTCGCGTTCCTCGGGCTGGCCATTGTTGTGGTTGGCGCCACCGGTTGGTGGTGGTGGACGCGCCACGGAACCGGATTCCAGGCGGACCTGAAAGAAGGCATGGCGGCAGGAATGGAGTTTGGCAAGGACGCCGATCAGGACGCCTGCGTGGCCGAGTCCATCGAGCGCAGTCGACGCAGCAGCCAGGATGGCAGCGAGGCCGAACATGGCCTGCGCAATAATTTCTTCCTGGCCGGTTGTCTGGTCGCGGCAAAACCGTCCGAGGGGTTCTGCGAAGAGGTGCCCACGCAGTGGAACGCGTTCGCGGCAGCGCGCTGGACCGAGCAACGCTGTGCAGCAGAAGGCGTTGATTCGGACTACTGTGCCGGCATGCTGCAGGCCGTCGTCAATCTCTGCCAGGAACAGGCCTACGGAATTTCCCGATGATGCGAGGACGTAGGCCGTGATGAACGCAGCGAATCGCATCGGCTGCGCCAATCCCAAGCGAAAAACGTAGGATGTGGTGAGCTCAGCGAACCGCATCGGCTCTTGAGCATCTCCTCGGTCCTGAGGCAGAACGCATCGATGCGGTTCGCGATGCTCACCACATCCTACGGCCCGCGCCGGCCTCAGACCGAGCTATGGTTCCCCTGTCTCCCGACGGATATCTTCAGCCGGTGTCCCCCGCGGCGGAATCGGCTGGGCTCGCGGACGTGAAATCGGCTCGGCCTTGAGTTTGCGTTCGAGATAATCGATCGCGGCCTCGAGTTGGCGGTCGCGACCGTTGTAGCTTTCGAAGGGAAGATTCTCGACTGCGATATCCGGGCTGACGCCGCGGCCTTCGATCAGCCAGCGGCCTTCGGCATCGAATTGACCATTCTCGGCAATGCGCGCGCTGCCGTTGTCGCTGAGCCGGTTGCGGTCCGAGAGCCAGATGCCGGCACCGGCGGTCTGCTGGCCGATCAGGGGCGCGAGATCGAGCGCCTTGATGCCAGCGGAAAAGGTTTCGCCATCGGAATAGGTCAGCGGGTCGATCAACACCACCAGATGACCGCGGAAGCCCTGCTGCATGTTCCAGTACGGCGTGGTGTGTTCGTCCTGCCAGAATGCCCAGGTGCGGCGCAGCAGCTTCTCGAGGATCCAGCTGTCGATATTGCCGCCGCGATTGCGCCTGACATCGATGATCAGGCCATCGCGATCATGGCTGGCATAGAAGTCACGGGTAAAGCTCGCGATGTCGCTCGCGCCCATCGCGCGCAGATGCAGATAGCCGATCCGCGATGCACTGGCCGCATCCACCTTGCCGCGCGTCTGCTGCACCCAGTCGTTGTAGCGCAGCATGGCGTCAGCATCGGCGGACACCGGCTGGACCAGTTGCCGTCTGGCCTTGCCACCGCGTTCGAGGTCCAGCAGCACCTGCTGGCCGGCCTGGTTCTGCAATAGCTCGGCGATATGCGCGGCCTCGCGCACGGGCCGGCCATTTACCGCGACGATGACATCGCCCTCGCGTACATCGACACCCGGCTTCTGCAGCGGGCCACGCTCGGAGGGTAGTTCGACTTCGGTGCGGTAGATGCGTGCGATGCGCACGCCATTGTCGACGCGCTCGAACTCGGCACCGAGCCCGGCAGTCACCGCGTTCTCGGCATCCTTGCGGAATTCACCGCCGCGCACCTGCGAATGCAGGATGCCGAGTTCGGCGCTCATCTGGGCGAGCAGGTCGTCGAGTTCGGCACGATCGCTGACACGTGCGAGCAGCGGTTCATGGCGTGAACGCACGGCATCCCAATCGACGCCGCGCATCTTCGGATCGAACGAAAAGTCGCGGTGCATGCGCCAGGCGTCGACGAACATCTGCTGCCATTCCTGACGCGGATCGATCGCCAGCGCCCAGTCATTCAGGCGCAGCTGCTGCTTGCTGATGTCGTCCGGCGCCTTTGCGGCCGTGTCGAGGATATAAATGTCGCCGGGGCCGTCGTCCTTGTGTTTGGCCACCAGCAGCTTGTTGCGATCCGCTGACAGCCGGAAATCCTGGACATCGGCCAGGAAGGTTTCTGGTGTCGGCGACTTGGCATTGATTTCCAGCGTGCGTACCAGCGGCTTGGCGTCGGCGCCGGCTGCGCTGTCGAGCAGGTACAGGCGCTGTGCATCCACTTCGAGCCGACGGTAATTGCCGGCCTCGATCGGTACTTCATACAGCCGTGACTCGATGCCCGACCATTGCGCGGCAGGTAGCTTGGGCTTTCCCTTGTCGCGGGCTGATTTCCCTGCGCCGTCGGCGCCAGCGCTACCCGGCTTGTCCTCTGGCGGATCGGCGTGCAACTCGTCTGCAGGCAGAAACGGAAAGCGCACATCGGCCTGCAGGCCATAGGCGTACACCTTGCCGCGGCGATCGAAGCCGGGGCCGAGGTTGCGATCGCCCCAGGGTGCGCCCGGGCTGGCGACGAAGTTGCGTTCGGACAGGAAGTAGAGCCAATGGCCATCCGGTGAAAACGCCGGCGCATAGGCGTTGTAGCGATCGCTGCCGAGAGAACGCAGTGTCGAAGCGGCGAGGTCATAGACGTGCAGCTGCAGAATCTGGCGCTCACCCTGCGCGCGCGCAATGGCGAGATACTGGCTGTCGGCCGACCAGACGACGTGGGCATAGGCGTCATCGCCGACCTTGGGACTCTGGTCGATGCGTCGGTTGGCGCCGCTGGCGAGATCGAGCAACCACAGCTGGCCGCGCTTGTCGTCGTGGGCCAGCCACTTGCCGTCGGGCGAGGGATACAGGCGCCAACGATGGGCATTGCCGTCGCGGGTAAGTTGCTTGCTGGTCTTGCTGCCATCCGCGGCAAACTGCCAGATCTCGTTGCGGCCATCGATGTCGCTGATCGCGTAAACCTGCTTGCCATCGTGGCTGAGCACGGCTGCGCGCGCACGGTGCTGATCGGGTACGGCAATCTCGACGCGACGGCGTGTACCCGTCGCAGCCAGCACGATTTTTCCGCGCGCCGTCAGTACGGCTTGAGTGCCATCGTCGGCGACACTGATGTCCGTCATGTACTTGGTGGCATTGCGCAGCCAGCGCTGGCGGCGCTGCTCGAAATCGGAGACCAGATCGATCGCGAGCACGCTGTCCTCGCCACGGGCGATATCGAAGCGACGCAGATCGGCACCGTTCTGATAGACGATCTGGCCACTGCCGAGGGTTGCGCCGCGGACATCAAACACGCTGTGCCGACTCAATTGCTGCGGATCGCTGCCATCGCCACGCATCGACCACAGATTGTGCACGCCATCGGCATCGCTGACAAAGTACAGGCGATCGTTCCACCACATCGGCCGCGACAATGCTGCCTGGATATTGGCGCCAAGCTGTACCGCCTCGGCCTTGCCGGCGAGATCAAACTTCCACAGCTGGGACATCGCACCACCGCGATAGCCGCGCGCATTGTCGCCGGTCAGCTGCAAGCCGAAGCGGGTGAAGTACAGCGTCTTGCCATCGCCGCTGATGGCGGCTTCGTTGACGTCAAAAAGCGGCAGGGTGCGCTCGCGCAGTGTGGTCGGATCGACCGCGCGCAGGATCCTGCGACGGGAAGGGCCGGACAGGTTTTCGCTGGCGTACAACACTTCTCCGGCATCAGTCCAGCCTTGCACCCAGACCCGCGTGCCATCGAAGGAGACGCGCCGCGGCTGGCCGCCTTCGATCGGCATCACATAGGCTTCGACGGCGCTGTCGTAGCTGGCGCTGAACGCGATCCAGCGACCATCGGGTGATATTCGCGCCTCCGACTCCTCCGCGGCGTGCGTGGTCAAGCGCCGTGCGCGACCGCCGCTGGTGGCGACGCTCCAGAGATCGCCCTCGGCGGTGAACACCACGGTGTCCTGATGCACGCTCGGGCTGCGGTAGTAGCCGACTTCGGCCGAAGCCGTTGCGCTCAACAGGGAGCAGGACAGAAGGGCGGCGATGCCGGCCAGTGGCTTGCGCATGAGGTACCCCGAATCGAAGGATGGTCTGATCCTCCGAGGGTAGGCGATGACTGCCCGCGCTGCACTGTGCCATAAGGCCGGGCCTGGGCTATCGCAACATTCGGCAACCGCAAGCGGTTCCCAACTCAGCTATTGTCGCGCAGCGCGATCGCCGAAATATTATTGCTCTGCAGGGTCTGCCTGGCGGTGTCGAGCTCACGCAGATCGGCGAACGGCCCCACCCGTACCCGGAAGAAGTCGGTGCCATTGACCGTGACCGGGGTGATCTGCGCGCGCAGACCCATCAGCGCAAGCCGCGCCTTCAGTGCCTCGGCATCGGCATTGCTGCGGAACGATCCGGCCTGCAACACAAAGCGCTGCGGATTGCCGGAGGCGTCGGCAGGCAGCGGCGCGGCCTGGGTGGCGCTCGATTTGATCTCTTCCTCGGGCACCACCACTTCCATCTCGGGCAGTACGCTGTAGAAATCGTACTTGGGCTTGTTCTCGGCGGCGGGCGCGAGCTCGGGTGCCTTGGCCGTGACCGGCGCCGGTGCCGGCTGCTCACCGCGCAGCTTGGGTGCCCAGCCCTTCAGAAACACCACGCCGGCAATGCCGAGGCCGACCAGGACGCCGGCGAGCATCCAGATCCAGGCCGGTATTTCCCTGCGGTCGGCCTGCGCCCGCGTCGCTTGCGGCTTGCGTGCCATTACATGGTCTCCGGGGCGCTGACGCCGAGCAGCTCAAGACCTGAGGCCAGCAGACGGCGGACCGCATCGGCGAGCGCCAGTCGCGCGCAACGATCGGAGCCGGATTCAACCAGCATGATCGTGCCGTTGTAGAAGCTGTTGTACAGCGCGGCGATTTCGCGCAGTGCAGCAGCGATCAGATGCGGTGCACGATTCTCCACCGCGGTCTCGACATCCTCCGGGTAGTTCATCAGGCGCTGCAGCAGCTCAACCGCGGCGGGCTCGACCAGGGACGCGATCGCCGAACGACCGAGCGCCTCATCGTAGGCCAGGTTCTTTTCGACCGCCTGACGGAACAGTCCGCAGATGCGGGCGTGGGTGTACTGCAGGTAATACACCGGGTTCTCGACCGACTGCGACTTGGCCAGATCCAGATCGAAATCCAGATGCTGCTCATTGCTCCGCATCACGTAGAAGAAGCGCGCCGCGTCCTTGCCGACTTCCTTGCGCAGATCGCGCAGGGTGACAAAGCTGCCGGCGCGGGTGGACATCTGCACGCGCTGGCCGCCCTCGTACAGAATCGCGAACTGCACCAGCGGAATCTCGATCTTGTCCGGATCGAGGCCGAGGCCCTGGGCCACCGCCTTGAGCCGCGCGATATAGCCATGATGATCGGCGCCGAGCACATACACGGCCTTGTCAAAGCCGCGTTCCAGCTTGTTCTGCAGATAGGCGATGTCGGAGGCGAAGTACGTCGTGGCGCCATTCTCGCGGACTACAACGCGGTCTTTCTCGTCGCCGAAATCGGTGGCGCGGAACCACTGCGCGCCGTCCTTCTCGTACATATGGCCCTTGGCCTGCAGGGTCTCGATCGCATGCTTCACGGCGCCGCTGGTGCTGAGCGAACGCTCGGAGAACCAGTTGTCGTAGCTGACGCCGAACTCGGCGAGATCATCCTTGATATCGGCCAGGCAGGACTTGAGCCCGCTCTCGAACAGCAGGCGATAGTCGTCATCGCCGAGCAGGGACTTGGCGCGCGCGATCAGCGCATCGACATGCAGTTCCTTGCTGCCACCCTGGGTTTCATCGGGCGGCAGTTCAGCCGCCACCACATCGGCCGGGTGATGCAATTTCGCGCCGATCTGCAGGCGCAGATCGCGCGCGATACCGTGTACGTAATCGCCCTTGTAGCCGTTGTCGGGGAAGCGCACGGCGGCATTGCCGAGTTCGAGATAGCGCAGCCAGACACTGACCGCGAGGATGTCCATCTGGCGGCCGGCATCGTTGACGTAGTACTCGCGGAATACCGTATGACCGCCGGCCTCCAGCAGGTTGGCGAGGGTGGCGCCATAGGATGCGCCGCGGCCATGGCCGACATGCAGGGGACCATTGGGATTGGCCGAGACATATTCGATGATGATCGAGGGTCGTGATCCGGCGGGTGCGAAGCCGTAGCGCTGGTCGGCGTCGAGTACCCGCAGCACGGTGCGCGTCAGGCAATCGGGGCTGAGGCGGAAATTGATGAAGCCCGGTCCGGCGATCGCGACCTCGGAGACATCGACATGCGCGGGCAGGGCGGCGACCACCAGTTCGGCGATCTCACGCGGCTTGCGGCCGGCGACACGTGCGGCCTGCATCGCGACATTGCAGGCAAAATCGCCATGACTCTTGTCGCGCGTGCGCTCGACGGTGAAGGACACCGGGGCGCCCAACGTCAGCTTGCCGCTGGCCTGGAGGTCGGCGAGCGATTGGACAACCAGGCCACGAATCAGATCTTTCACGGGAACACACGCAGGGCAGGGGGGCCGCATTGTAATGGCCCCGGGCTGGCGCTGCAGTGAACTGCCGGCAACTGCCCGCAGCAGGCCATCCGCCGCTATCGGCCCCAGGCAACGGCGCCCGGGGCCTGGGCGTGGCCTGCCCTATTCGAAGCCGTTGGCAAATATTCCCTGGATCAGGCTGATCTGCCGGGTCGGGCAGGCGATGCTGGAACCGGCCCCGGTGTTGCCATTGTCATCGCAGTTGATCGTCAATGTGGTCGTGGTGGTGGCGCCATTGGGGTTGAAGTTGACCCGCTGGTTATTGAAGAAATTGCCAAACGCGGTGACCGTGCCGAGCAGGGTCAGGGTGGCGCTGTTGTTGCCGCTGACCACGGTGACGCTGTCGATATTGGACGAGGACAGCAGGCCCTGGTTGACCGACATCACCACATCCAGATTGCCATTGCCCGAATCGATATCGCCGATCACGATGCCGGCAATCGGCGTTGTGCCGGTGGCGGCGACGGTCTGGGTCGAAGGCGCAGAGAGCGTCGGGCCATCGTTGACCGCGATGAAATTGATCAGGCGTGCATCGACATCGCTCTGCGTGCCGCCACTGCCGGTGGCACCGCCATCGCTGCTGGTTACGGTCAGCGAAACCGATGTGGTGTTGTTGCTGGCCGGAACATAGCTGGGGCGGTTGCTGACATTGCCGAGGTAGCTGTTGAGATTGCTCAGGGTGCCACTCAGGGTGAGCGAATTGCTGGTGCTGCCACTGACCGTGACCCCTCCGGCATTGCTGGCGGTGAAGCTGCCCTGGCCGCCGGGCACCGACAGATTGACGCTCATGCTGGCCGCGGCCACATCGACATCGGCGACCGAGATGCCGGCGAGACTGGTGGTGGTGTCCTCGGTGACGGTAAAGCTCGAGGGCAGGGTATTGACCGGCGGATCATTCACCGCACTGATATTGAGCACACTGGTCTCGTTGTCGGTCAGCGCGCCACCCGTGCCGGAATTGCCATTGTCGGTAATGAAGATGCCGAGGTTGACCATGCCGGTCGCGTTCGCGGCCGGCGTGTAATCGGGGTTGCTGGCATTGCTGGCAAACCAGGCATTGAGATTCGCCAGGGTGCCACTGACCTGGAGGGTAGCCGTGCCCGAACCTGAAACAATGCTGACCCCACCACTTGCGGAAGCGGCAATCGTGCCGTTGCCGCCTGGCACGCTCAAGGTCACATTGAGCACCCCGGTGCCGGCATCGGGGTCGGTGAACGATATGCCGCTGAGGCTGGTTGCGGTGTCTTCGACTACGGCGATGCTTGCCGGCCGAATAATATTCGGCGCCACATTCGGAGCCGCCGCGGATGGATAAACAAATGCCAAGGCAGCCCGATCATCCGGCATCAAGGCCGCTCCACGTCCATCGTTGAAGGCGGAAGCGCGCATGGTGGCTACTTGTTCGGCCGGCGTCGCAGTGGCACAACTCCCGGATTCCGCATCTCCACAGGAATGCGCCAGACCAACAACGTGGCCCATCTCGTGCACCATGACCTCAGCGCCCGCCCTTCCAGAATCAAGATCGAAATAGCAACCTGCGCCATTCTGAATCTCGATCCGGCCTTCGAACGCTGGGTGGTAGGGCTGACCATTCGAGTTGGTCGTCGAAGTCAGATAGCAGGGCCCGCCAAGCGCAAGGACACCACCGACTCCGCAGTTGAAACTACCGGGAATTGAATTTAGCGGATCATTCCAAAGCACGGCATGTCCATCGGACGTGCCATCGTTGCAGTGTGTATCGGGACTTCCGATTGTTCCACCCGCATGGGCAACAGTCAGCATGCTTCCGGCGTCATTGGTCAAGGCATTTGCAGCCTGCGTAATCATCGCGAACTCGTCCTGGACCATGCCGGTCTGTCCGGCAGACGTCGATACCCAGGTCAAATTGGTGCTGGTGTCAAACTGAAACCAGCGGATCGGGATGGTGTCAGTGTCCCGAAGCAGATTGAATTTGGCCGAGCGGATTTCATTCTCGGGAAGCGCAACAAGATAGTCAGGCTCTTTCTGCGCGATCGAAACCTTCGATGCGCTTCGCAGCCAACGGGTGAACTTCCTTGCGTCGCGCGCAGCGTGGTACTTGCCATTGAGCCCATCGCCTAAGTCGGAACCTTCTTCCAGTGCGCGCACATAGAACTGTTGGTCGCCAAGGGTGACTTCGAAAAACAGGCCAAGTGTCAGTTGCTCGGCCTGCAACAAGCCGTCCGCTCTCTGTTCCGCAAACAAGAGGATTGAGTCCCCCTTTCGAAGCCTAGGAATCCCGGAAGCAATCTGGCCAATGCCTGAGGAGATCTCACCGCCGGGGAGCGCAAGTTGCGCGATCCGCGGCATTGGCGCGCCCTTCAGCTGATCTGTAATTTCCAATGCATAAGAGGTTTCGATGCCTGAAGGGCCCCGCACTGAGGCGAAGCGTTCGGTGACCTTGGCCTTGATGACCAGGGGCGATGCGGCGAGCAGGTCGCGATCCGACATCATCACGTAGCTCAGGGCCACCGCTGTCCTCGGCGCAAAGCCCAACACCAGCGACGTAGCCAAGATGAGGTAGAAAACCCTAGTGCTTGAGACCATGGAGGTGCTCCGGATCAAAGATCTGACCGAAGCCGAATAGGCTTCGTCACAATCGACTCGACTTCGTTCGGCAACACATTCAGCGCTATGCGATCACCTACGCGCGCTGCGAGCAGCTGGTCGACGGTTTCACGATTCAGTTCGACGGCGGCGGCCGGCACGACAAGCGCCACAAGGCAAAAGCCAATGCCGGCGGCTACGGATTTGAGCAACATGGTGCATCCCGCTGTTTACATGCTGAGCCCAGTGTAAATCCGATCGTCAGGATCACCGATACCGCTGGTTCACGATTTCGCGCTTTGGTCGGTGAATGGTCCGGTGCCGAGGGGCTCCGAGCCTCGGCTTACCCGGCTTTCACGCCGACGTGACATTCCTCCACGGGACTGAAGATCAAGGGCAGCGGGGCTCGCCCCATAGGCGTCAGTCTGTTTTCCCGGCGAATGATTGCCCTGTCCAACGCGCAGCTGTCTATCTCCGGCATTGGTTTGCTTTCGCCCCGAAGGGGCACATCAATTCAGCCCAGGGCAACGCCCTGGGTAGGCCGGCAGATCATCCCGAAGCCCTGAAAGGGCGATTCAGTCCCACACGTTGCGTTCGTCAAACGCGACGCCATGCCGTTCAAGAAGTGCACGGATTTCGTCCTCGAACGTCCTGACGCGATGATGCGCAGGCTGCCTCGCAAACGTAGCGATGCACCGGTGTCAGGTTTGATGCGGACACGGAAGCGGCGCCATTGCCGGCCTGCCACGCGGGGCCAGCAAAATCCGGTCCTGGCGTCTTGCTCCATTTTGACGAAGCCTGCTTCAGCTGTTTCACCCACGTTCTCGGTGCCACGGTACGCCCGAGCGCAAGGGGCTGAACGTGATCGGCCACCGGGTTGATCAGCACTGCCGGACAACCGAGGTATTTCAATACCGCAGCGAGATATGCGGTTACCGGATCACGTACCCTCCCTGCAACCAAGGTACACCGTTCTTTTTGCCGAGTACCATAATGCACATGCAAACGCGCCAGCGATTGAGACATCGAATTGAGTCGCCCTTTCAGGGCTGTTCGGGTGACGCGCGACCATACCCAGGGCGTTGCCCTGGGCTGAATTGATGTGCCCCTTCGGGGCGTAAGTCCTGGTGTGCCGGGCCAAAATTAAGGAACCAGCCGAATAGGTTAAGGCCTATGGGGCAAGCCCCGCTGCCATGGGTTTTCGTTGGTTGTTCGCGAAGATCAAGGGCAGCGCGGTAGGCCAAGCTCTTATACGCTGGCTTTTCTGTAGGGCATCTCTGCGAGATGCCGTCTTGAAGTCGCCGCAGCGTTGAGATGGCATCTCACAGAGATGCCCTACAGGTCCAGGCAGTCAGCGCGGCAAGCCACGCTACAACCGCAACGGCAAACTGACGGCAGTTTTTCCCGTTTTGTCCACGCCGAGCCCAGATCATCCCGGCATTTTTCTGGAGCGCGGCGGTATCGGTGCCTAGCATGGCGCAGCGTCGTCTTTGCCGCGGCAAGGTCGGCGCACCCCTTACTCATGCAGGAATGAAAAGATGAATCGCACAACCCTACTTGGTCTCTTCACAGCCGTGACCTTGCTGGCCGCCTCGGTGGCCGGTGCCGCTCAGATCGGCGGCCCGATCGGTCCGCGTGACCCGGGTCCGACCGAGTCGTACACGGCGCGCACCTACTACAAGATCGTGATCATCCCGGGTACCGCGGCCAACAACTGGACGCCGACGGTGGTGCATTCGTCGATCTCCAGCACCACCAGCGAGGCCGGTTGCGCCAGTGCGTATGCCGCGCACCAGGCGTACATCAGCAGCCACGGCTATATCTACAGCAACTACCGCACCTGCAACTGAAGGCGGGCGCGAGCTGATCTTGACCCGGTTCCACATGCGATCCAGGCCGGATCGTGTGTGGGGCCCGGGCACTTGACCCCTGGCATGCTCAAGACTAGCCTGCTCGCTGTTCGTCCCGGGGGACGGACAGCCGCATGGGTTCATCGCCCTTGCGCATGCGTGCCGAGACTTTTCGCCTGCCCGATGCTCTTGATCCGGTGCTGGCCCGAGTACATCGACGATGTGGAGCGTGCCCCGTGAACGTGAATCCGTCCTGGTTTGTCCTTGCCACTTGCACCACTCCTCTGCCGGCAGCCATTGCCGCTGATCGCCTGCGCCATGATCGGCAAGCGAAGGGAGTCGTCTGATGCCCTACTACTATCCTCTGCTGCGACTGACCAAGGCGCAACGCAAACCGATCGTGTCCGGTCTGCAGCGCCTGCGCGCCGGCTTTCGCAAGCCGATCACGCCGGCCTCGATTGCGCCGATTCCGGCGCGCAACCTGCGCAACAATCTGCTGATCGCCACCTGGAATATCCGTGAGTTCGATTCCGGCAAGGGCGGTCGTCGCCTCGACGAATCGATCTACTACATCGCCGAGATCATCGACCAGTTCGATCTGGTCGCCGTGCAGGAGGTGCGCGACGACCTGTTCGCGCTGCAGCGGCTGATGGATGCGCTCGGCAAACACTGGCAGTACATCTGCACCGACGTCACCCTGGGCGCGCAGGGCAATGGCGAGCGCATGGCCTTCCTGTTCGATACCCGCAAGGTCAGTTTCGGTGGGCTGGCCGGCGAACTGGTGATTCCCGGCAACCTGTCGGCGGTGCAGTTCGCGCGCTCGCCCTTCATCACCAGCTGGAAGTGCGGCTGGGCCAAGTTCTCGCTGTGCACGGTCCACATCTACTACGGCAAGTCGGTGCCCGATGATCCGCAACGCGTCAAGGAAATCGGCCTGCTCGCCGACCTGCTCGGCAAACGCACACGTGCGCACACAGTCGATCGTGGCGGCACCAAGGTGAAGATCGAGGGCGAGAACATCGTCCTGCTCGGCGACTTCAATATCTTCGGACGCGACGACGTCACCATGCAGAAGCTGATCGAGGACGGCGTGTTCTCGATCTCGGACGCTTTGCAGACGGTGCCTGGCAGCAATGTCGACAAGAAGAAACACTACGACCAGATCGCCTGCGGTGCCTACAAATTCCGCTTCGAGCCGACTGCCAATGCCGGCATCTTCGATTTCTTCGAGTACGTGTTCCGCGATCAGGACGCTGCGCGCTTCGATGCCCTGCGCGGCAAGACCTCGTTCAAGCAATGGCGCACCCACCAGATGTCGGATCATCTGGTGATGTGGCAGGAGTTCAAGATCGATTTCGCTGATGAGTATCTGGTCGAGATCGCAGAAAAGGATCAGGTCAAGCCGGCGTAGCCGCGGCATTGAGGCTTGGCTGGCCTCGTGCCCAGGTGCCGTACTCCCGCTTGCGCTTTGCCCCCTTCGCCCGCTTGCGGGAGAACGTAGGTCGGGTCCCCGAAGGGAACCCGACGTCGCGGACTCGAAAGCCTCGGCAGTTTGCGGATTCTTCGAGCTCGTGACGAGGATCAAGTGCCAGCGTGCTGCGCCTGGGTCATCGCGATGCGATACCAAAGAGCTCTCACCCGCTTGCGCTTTGCCCCCTTCGCCCGCTTGCGGGAGAAGGGTCGGGGATGAGGGAGTCGCTGCGATGCCGTCTGCTCTACGGTTGCACCGTAGGATGTGCTGAGGTCGCAGGCCGAAGCGCATCAATTCCATCGGACTCGATATCGTTCGAACTGGTCGAACTTGCCACGAAGATCGAGAGCCAGCTTGCTCCGCAAGCGCCGTCGCTGCGCGCCGACACAGAGCTTTCACTCGCTTACGCGAGCGAGTTACCTTTTCTTGCGTGGCCAAGAAAAGGTAACCCAAAAGAAGGCCACCCCACAGCGCCGCCCTCCAGGCATCCTGCCTTCCGGGTTCGTGCTCGGTGGCCGCGGTCGACGATTGCACGTCCCTGTGCAAGCGTCGACTGGCCGCATCCATGCGGCCACACTGCGTGCTGATCGCGACCACCGATCACCGGCGCAGAGGGGCCCCATTGAAGAGCGCGCGCTTCCTGCGCGCAGAAGCCAGAGCCAAACCCAAAGCCAAAGCCAAAGCCAAAGCCAAAGCCAAAGCCAAAGCCAAAGCCAAAGCCAAAGCCGAGATCCCGGCTGCCTTGCTCTGCTCCTGAGCTTCTGCGCGGGGAGCGCGCTTCTTTACCTAAGGGGCCCCTCAGCGCCGGTGATCGGTGGTCGCGATCAGCACGCAGTGTGGCCGCATGGATGCGGCCAGTCGGCGATCGCACAGGGATGTGCGCCCGCCGACCAGCGGCCACCGAGCACGTACCTGGAGGGCAGGATGCCCGGAAGGCGGCGCTGTGGGGTGGCCTTCTCTTTGGTTACTTTCTCTTGGCCACGCAAGAGAAAGTGACTCGCTCGCGTAAGCGAGTGAAAGCTCTGTGTCGGCGCGCAGCGATGACGCTTGCGCAGCAAGCTGGCTCTGGATCTTCGTGACGAGTTCGACAAGTTCGACGAGTTCGAACAGTACCGATCTTCCGCCAATTGATGCGCTTCGGCCTGCGGCCTCAGCACATCCTACGGTTCAATCGTAGAGCAGACGGCATCGCAACGTCGCCCTCATCCCCGGCCCTTCTCCCGCAAGCGGGCGAAGGGGGCAAAGCCAAAGCCGGAGCCGGAGCCATGATCCCGGCGGCTTTGCTCCGCTCCTGAGCTTCTGCGCGCCAGGAGCGCGCTTCTTTTCCCAGGGGCCCCTCAGCGCCGGTGATCGGTGGTCGCGATCAGCACGCAGTGCGGCCGCATGGATGCGGCCAGTCGGCGATCGCACAGGGCGAGGGCATGGATGCCCGAGGTAGAGCAACGCAGGAGCAGTTGCCGGATGTGCGCCCGCCGACCAGCGAGCACCGAGCACGAACCCGGAAGGCAGGATGCCTGGAGGGCGGCGCTGTGGGGTGGCCTTCTCTTTGGTTACTTTCTCTTGGCACGCAAGAGAAAGTGACTCGCTCGCGTAAGCGAGTGAAAGCTCTGTGGCATCGCAGAGCGATGACGCTTGCGCAGCAAGCTGGCTCTGGATCTTCGTGACAAGTGAGCGTTGTCGCAACGTCGCCCTCATCCCCGGCCCTTCTCCCGCAAGCGGGCGAAGGGGGCAAAGCTGCCCTCATCCCCGGCCCTTCTCCCGCAAGCGGGCGAAGGGGGCAGAGCTGCCCTCATCCCCGGCCCTTCTCCCGCAAGCGGGCGAAGGGGCAAAGCTGCCCTCATCCCCGGCCCTTCTCCCGCAAGCGGGCGAAGGGGGCAAAGCTGCCCTCATCCCCGGCCCTTCTCCCGCAAGCGGGCGAAGGGGGCAGCCCTCATCCCCGGCCCTTCTCCCGCAAGCGGGCGAAGGGGGCAGAGCTGCCCTCATCCCCGGCCCTTCTCCCGCAGGCGGGCGAAGGGAGCAAGGCGCCGGGCGCCAGACCGACGCGCGCCATAGTGGAGCCGATGCGGTTCGCTGCGCTCACCACATCCTACGTTGGCACGGCGTTCACGGGTTTTCGAATCCATTGACGAAGAGTAAACCGGGATCGACGAACTCGTAGCTGCCGCGATCCGGTGGGCCCTCGCGGGCGACGCCGCGGGCGTCGGTGCTGGGGATGGCAGCGCCGGTGCCGCCGACGGTGCTGACGGCGGTATCGCGTGCCGGGCTGTTGCCAGGAATTGCGAGCGTTGGCACGAATCCACCGTTGCCGCCGGACACTGTGGGTACCAGCGCATTGGCAAACTGGCTGGTCGCGGTGACAGCAGTCTCATTGCCGCCACCGCCGGGTCGTACCGCCGGCCACTGCATATTGCCGCCGCCATCGAGTGAGGCGGGATTGTTCATTGCCCAGTTGATGAACTGGTTGCCACCGGTGTTGTTGGCGAATACCACATTGCTCAGGCGCAATTGATTGGGCGCGCTGATTGCGATGCCGGCGGCGAAGGCGGCAGTGGCCACGTTGTTCGCGATCGTTGTGTTGACGATGGTGATGGCGGCGGTATTGCTCAGTGCCATCGCGCCGCCAAGGCCGGTGCGCGCGATGTTTCCTGAGAACGTGCCATTGCGAATGGTTCCGGGCGCATTGCCGGCTACGAACAGGCCGCCGAAGCCGCGGGCATCGTTGTCGATGAAGGACACCCGCTCCATTGCCCAGGGGCCATCCTGGATATAGGCGCCACCGGTGTGCTGGCTGGCGCCGAGCTGGACATTGCCGCGAAACTCGACATCTTCAAAGCGGGTGCGACTCTGCTGGTCATACATCACGCTGAAGAACCCCGCACCAAAGGCATTGCTCTGGTTATTGACGAAACGGGTGCGGCAGACATCGACCAGACGTGCGCCACCATCGACGCCGAGCGCGCCGGCGTTGCCGCCATTGCCTGGATTGCCGCCGGTGCCGATCGCGCTGTTGTTGCTGAACTGGCTGTCGACGATGTTCAAGCGCAGGCTGCCGAGTGAGTAGAGCGCGCCGCCATTGCTGCCGGTGTTGTTGATGAACTGGCAGTTGCCGACATCGATGCGGTTCAGCAGCTCGCCGTAGAAGGCGCCGCCGCCATCGTCCTGGCTGCTGCCATCCAGAGGCGCGTCATTGCCCTCGAAGCGGCAGTTGAGCAGTTTCAGGCTTACCTTGTGCGGAAACTCGAAATCATGCTCCTTGTAGATCGCGCCGCCGCGGCCATCGTTGATCGTGGCGTCGATCAGATTGATGTTCTGCAGGGTTACCCGGAACAGCGGTGCGTTCTCGGCTGGATTGGGGTTGATGATGCTGAGAATGCGGCGCGCATTGCCGCCCGACAAGGTGACCAGGCCGCCGCCATCGAGCACGGTTTCGCGGCTGGCGATCAGCGTCTGCGTCACCGTGATCGTGGTCGGGCTGGCACCGATATTGAATGTGATCGCGCCACCGGCATTGAGTGCGGCCTGGATCTGTGCCGTGCTGACGCTGCCCGGCGTGCCATTGCCGAGCACAGTGGCGCCGGCAATGGATTCCGCGAGCACCGGTTCGCAGAAGCTTTGCGCATGCAATGGCAGGGCGAAGCTCAGGGAGAGCAGCAGGCAACTGGTGACGGGCATTCTCAAGACCGTTCCTCACTGGAATCGTGGCAGCCGAGTGCAGCCTAGTCAGGGCGGCGCGCACAATCGCCGCCGTGGCGCACATTCTTGCGCATGCGCGGGGCCACAAGCGAATGCCCGGCTGTACGACGGGTGCTGCGCGCACCCCGAACCGTGGGCCCGTAATCAGGGAAGGGCTCACATTCGAGGCTGTGCAGCACTCTGCGACGAGGCGCTTCGACTTGATCCGAGCGCGCATTTCATGTTTCCCTGTCAGTCGATTCAACGACAGCAGGAACCATGGGAACGCTGCACACGTTCGATTACCTGGTGCTGGCGATTTATTTTCTGATTGTCATCGCCGTATGTGTTCGGGTCACCCGCCGCAGTCCGGACAGCGACGAGCTGTTTCTGGCCGGGCGCAGTCTCGGCGCGGGCGTGATCGGGCTGTCGCTGTTCGCATCCAATATTTCCTCTACTACCCTGGTCGGCTTGCCCGGCGCGGCCTGGTCGTCCGGAATCTCGGTCGCCAATTACGAATGGATGGCGGCCCTGGTCCTGCTGTTCACCGCGATCTTTGTGGCGCCGGTCTTGCTCGGCAATCGACTGACCACGATCCCCGAACTGCTCGAACGCCGCTTCGATGCGCGCCTGCGCAAGTACCTTTCCGCGGTGTCGATCTTCCTGTCGGTCGTGCTGGATACCGCCGGCAGCCTGTACGCCGGCGCCCTGGTATTGCAGGTGTTTTTCCCCCAGTTGCCGCTGGGAATGACGATCGCCGCCATCGCGACCTTTGCCGGTCTGTACACCGCCGCCGGTGGCCTGCGCGCCGTGGTCTATACCGATGTGCTGCAGTCGACCATTCTGCTGATCGGCTCCGCGGTGCTGGCCTGGATGGTGTTCGCCGAGTTTGATTTTTCCTGGGCCAAGGCGACCGCGGCGATGCCGGCGGGCCATCTCTCCCTGATCCGGCCGCTGGATGATCCCACCCTGCCCTGGCTCGGCACCTTGATCGGACTGCCGATCCTCGGCTTCTACTACTGGACGATGAACCAGTACGTCTCGCAGCGTCTGCTCGGTGCCCGCGATATGCGCGCGGCCGGTGGCGGGGCGCTGATCGCGGCAGGATTGAAATTGTTGCCGCTGTTCCTGATGGTGCTGCCGGGCGCGATGGCGGTGTCCTTGCTGCCGGATTTGCAAAATGGCGATCAGGTGTTTCCGCGCCTGCTCGCCGAATACGCGCCGGTCGGCATCGCCGGCCTTGTGCTGGCTGCCCTGCTCGCCGCGATCATGTCCAGTGTCGACTCCGCGCTGAACTCGGCAAGTACCCTGATCACCGTCGATTTCGTGCAGCCGCGCAGGCCGGGCATGGACAGCCGCGCCCTGGCCAGACTGGGCCGCGGGCTGACACTGGGACTGACCCTGATCGCGGCCCTGTGGGCGCCGATGATCCAGCATTTCGCTGGATTGTTCGCCTATCTGCAGCAGGCCTTTGCCTATGTCACGCCGCCGCTGGTGGCGGTGTTCGTGCTCGGACTATGGAGCCAGCGGATCAGTGGCGATGCCGCCCTGCGTGCCTGTCTGAGCGGGCATGTCGTCAGCGTGCTCTGGTTTTTGGCGACCCAACTCGGCTGGCTGCAGGTGCACTTCAGCATCGTCGCCGGCCTGCTGTTCGCGATCACCTTGATCCTTGCCGCGGGCTGGCAGTGGCTGAGTGGGGTTCGGCCGCTGCCAGCGCAACTTGCGGTGGTCGATCAGGCTGCGGTGCCTGCCTTGCCGAGCAGCTTGCGCTGGCTTGGCTTCCTGCTCGGCTTGCTGACACTGCTGATGGTCGCTGCATTCTGGTGATCGCCGCCGTTGGCGACCGCGGCCAGAAAGTCCTTGCCCCAGCGCTCGACATCGTAGTGCTCGACGATGCCGTTCAACTGCCGCAGACGGCCCTCGGCCTCGTCCTGGCCCATCTCCAGTGCGCGATGGAGCGCCGCTGTCAGATCCACCGGATCGTGCGGATTGGTCAGCACCGCGCCCTTCAGTTCCGCGGCAGCACCGGCGAACTCGGACAGCACCAGGACACCCTTGCCGCCCTCGATGCCCTGGGCTGCGACATATTCCTTGGCGACCAGGTTCAGGCCATCGCGCAGCGGGGTGATCCACATGACGTCGGCGGCGGCATAGTGGGCGACCACTTCCTCGAAGGGCATTGAACGCGCAAAGAAGCGGATCGGCGTCCAGTCCAGGCGCGAGTACTGGCCATTGATGCGACCGACCGCCTGTTCGATCTGGCTCTGCAATTGCTTGTAGATGGTGATTTCCTTGGCGGCCGGAACGCAGACCACCATCAGGGTCACCTTCTCGCGCCATTCCGGATGCAGTTCGAGCAGACGACCAAAAGCCTCGAGCTTCTCCAGCGTGCCCTTGGTGTAGTCCAGGCGCTCGACCGACAGCACGAGCTTGCGCGGACTGATTTCCCGCCGCAGCTTTTCGAGATCGCCGCGCACGCTGCGCTGTGCCAGCACCTGGCGGATTCTGCCGACGTCGGTGCCGACCGGATGCGCACCGAGACTGACTTCGCGATCGCCGATGCGGATGCGCGTGGTCATGCGATCGAGACCCACCGCGCAGCCATAGGTCAGGAAGCGCGGCGCACAGGACTCGCGCTCGAGTACTTCGGTGGGCATGGCCCCGCGGACGACGTCGACGAAGTTTTCGACCTGGCGTGGGATGTGGAAGCCGATGTAGTCGCAGCTCAACAGGCTGCCGAGGATCTCGCGACGCCAGGGCACCACGTTGAAGATATCCGCCGACGGAAAATAGGTGTGGTGGAAGAACGCGATCTTCAGGTCGGGCCTGAGTTCGCGCAGTCGTCCCGGCACCATCCACAGATTGTAGTCATGCAGCCAGACGGTTGCGCCGGGTGCTGCCTCGGCAGCAGCCGCTTCGGCGAAGCGGCGATTGACCTTCAGGAAGACCTTCCAGTCGTCCTCGCGGAAGCGGGCGCGCTCCCAGAAGGTGTGCAGCATCGGCCAGAACGCCTCCTTGGAGAATCGCTTGTAGAAGGCATCCACCTCGCCCTTGCTCAGTGGCACGCGGACCGCGGTCAGGTGCGGATAGCGTTCCTCATCGACCGGGGTATGCGTCTGGAAGCTGCCGCGCTTGGGGTCGTCGACGCTCCAGGCCACCCAGGAACCCGCCTGACCGCCGGCAAAGAAACTGAGCAGGCTGGGGATGATGCCGTTCGGCGAAGTCGGGCGCCGCCGCACCAGTTCGCCTTCCTCGAACGCTTCTTCGTAGGGAAGCCGGTGGTAGACCATGACCAGATCGGCAAGGCCGGTGGACTCCGCCTCGGGCGTATCCCGATGCGGATCGTCGAGTTCCAGCATATGGAAGTGGTCGATCGCCTCCAGGATGCCGCCGCAGCCGGTGGCCTGCGCGTGCAGCACGCGTTCCTGTTCGCGGGTGGCGTTGAGCAGGGCGGGTTCGGACTCGCCGACGCAGACCCCGAGAAAGCCGGCCTCGAACATCGACAGATCGTTCAAGGTATCGCCGGCGACCAGGATGCGATCACGCGGCAGTTTCAATTGGCGCGCAAGCGCAGCCAGGGTGCGGCCCTTGTCGGTGCGCGGAGGCAGGATGTCGAGATAGCGGTCGGCCGAATACAGCACGGCGCAACCGAGCCCGTGCGCGGCGGCTTCGATCTTGCTGCGCAGTGGCGCCAGCGTGGACGGTTCGCAGAAATAGGAACAGCGGCGCTCCTGCGGTACGTCCTGGCGTACCAAGCCGGGAAATGCCCGCATTGCTTCGGCGACCAGCACTTCGCCGGGCCAGCGCGCATCGATTTCGGATTGCAGGGGCTGCAGGGGTTGCAAGGTGCGGCTGTCGACTACGGTGGCACCGACATCGCAGACCAGATAATCCGGTCGCGGCAGGGCGGGGTCGGAGAGCAGGGGCATCACCGCCTCGAGTCCGCGTCCGGTGATCCAGACCACACGGATTTCGGGATGCTGCTCGACCAGTCGATAGAGCTGCTGGCGATGGCCGGAATCGCCAGCGAGAAAGGTGCCATCCAGATCGGTGGCGAGGATCATGCGGACGGGTGTTGCGTCGGGGGCTGCAATGTTTTTTTGTGTTTTCAATGGTCTGCCTTGTGGAGTGAGTCGGGTTCGGGGAGTAATTCGAGCGCGCCCGGTGTCGTGCGCAGCATCGGATGGAACTGGCTGGGATGCAGGCGTTGCCGGCGCTTGGCCAGCAGGCGCGCGCCGAGGTAGAGCGCGAGCGTCGCAAACACGATGGCGAAAAATGCCGGCAGTGCCGCCGGACCGTGTCGTGACATCGCGGCGCCGGCCACGGCTGGACCGATTGCGGCGCCGATGCCGTGTACCAGCAGCAGGCCGCTGCAGCCGGCGAGCAGTTCTTCCGCCGGCAGGGTATCGAGCATATGCGCGACGCTCATCGGATACACCGCGAAGGCGAGACCGCCGTAGCAGAAGAACAGGGCATACACTGCGGTTGCGCTCCAGGCTTCCGCCGGCAGCGCGAACAGCGCCAGCACGGTGGCCAAAGCGCAGGTCAGGCCGAGGCCGATGCGTCGATCGAAACGATCCGACCAGCGACCCAGCGGCCATTGCAGCAGGGCGCCACCCAAGATAGTTGCCACCATGAACCAGGCCACGCCTTGTCGACCGAGGCCAAGCTGGCCGGCATAGACGGGACCAAGGCCCCAGAACGCGCCCATCGCCAGTCCGGACAGACCCGCGCTGGCGGTGGCCGCGGGTGCGATCCGGTAGAGCCTGCGCAAGCCCAGCCGCGGCGTCGCCGGAAAACTCGGCTGCGCCAACCGCGTCAGCGTCACTGGAAGCGCAGCCGCGCAGATCAGGATGGCAACCAGGCTGAACAATGCAAAGCCGCGGTCAACACCAAAGCCGAGCAACAATTGACCGGCGGCGAGCGCGCCCAGATTGATCGCCATGTACAGCGCAAATACGCGGCTGCGTTGTTCCGGTGCCGGCTGGGCATTGAGCCAGCTCTCGATCACCGTATAGAGCCCGACCAGCGCGATACCGGTAACCGCGCGCAAGGCAAACCAGAACCAGGCATTGATCCAGAGCGGATGCAGCAGCACCGCAATCGCGCACAGTCCGGTGTAGAAGGCGAAGGCGCGGACATGTCCGATCCGGCGAATCAGCCCCGGCGCTGCAAACGTGCCGACCAGGAATCCGGCGAAGTAGCCGGACATCACCAGACCCAGCGTACGGTCGTCGAACCCTTCGATGCCGCCACGGACGGCGAGCAGGGTACCCAGTAGCCCGCTGCCCGCGAGGAGCAGCGCCACACCCGCCAGCAAGGCGGTCAGGGGCAGCACCACGGAGATCATTCAGTACGCCAGTTGCGTTGACAACGACCAAGTATAACACATTGATCTGAATAGAAAAAATTTACCGAGTTTCAAGCGCTTGCGGGGTCATCGTGGCATTCGGCGCGCGCGCTGTCGGCAATCCCCGGCCGGCAACGGGCATCGCTATGATCGGGACTCCGCCGTACAGGAGTTTCCATCCCATGACCGAGCAGAACCCGCAGGCGGCCAGCCGCCAGACCGCTTACATACTGATCGGTGTGCTGTTGGGCGCAGTCGTCGGTGTCCTGATCAATCTGTTCAAGGCACAGATGCCCTGGCTGGACACCGTCCTGGTGGGGGTCGTGTTCAAGCTGCTCGGCGATATATTCCGCAACGGGCTGATGCTGATGGTCGTGCCCCTGGTGTTTTTCTCGCTGATGGGCGGTGTTGCCTCGCTGCGCAACATCGGCGAACTCGGCCGCGTCGGGGGAAAGACGGTCGCGTTGTACATGGTGACCACGGTGATCTCGGTCAGTATCGCGCTCAGCCTGGCGCTCTGGATCGAGCCCGGCGTCGGCGTCGAAAACACCATGGCCCCGATGGCGTTGCCGAGCCCGCCGCCGCCCCTGCTCGATCAGCTGATCAATATGGTGCCGACCAATCCGGTGCAGGCGATGGCCACGATGAACATGCTGCAGATCATCGTGTTCGCGGTGCTGATGGGCGTTGCCATCCTGATGGCCGGCGAACCTGGCAAGCGTGTTGCCAGCATGGTCAATGACATCAATGAAGTGGTGCTGCAACTGGTGACCATCATCATGATGTTTGCCCCGATCGGCGTATTCGCCTTGCTGGCGAAGGCGATCGCCGAACTCGGCTTTGAGCAGATCGGCAAGCTGATTGTGTACTTCGTGCTGGTGCTGACCGCGCTGTCGATCCAGTTGCTGGTCGTGTTCCCGATCCTGCTGCGCACCGTGGGCGGTGTCGATCCACGGCCCTGGCTGCGCAAGATGCGCGAGGTATGGATGTACGCGTTCTCGACCTCATCGAGCAATGCCACTCTGCCGGTGACCATGCGCGTCGCCGAGCAGCGCATGGGCGTGCACAACCAGGTCGCCGCGTTCTCGATCCCGCTCGGTGCCACCGTCAACATGAACGGTACCGCGATGATGCAGGGCATTGCCTGTGTCTTCATTGCCCAGCTCTATGGCATCGACCTGACCCTGGTGCAGCTGATCACCGTGGTCGGCATGGCGACCATTGCCGCGGTCGGCACGGCCGGCGTGCCCAGCGCCGGAATCGTGATGCTGGCATCGGTGCTGACCCAGGTCGGCCTGCCACTCGAGGGCATCGCCCTGGTGCTGGCGGTCGATCGACTGCTCGACATGGCACGCACCGTGGTCAATGTCTCCGGCGATGCGGCGGTCTCCCTGATCGTGGCCAGGAGCGAGGGTGAACTCGACATGGAGGTTTACCGCTCACCCTGATCTGCGCTGCGGCCGCAACGAGCGCTGCGCGCATCCATTCGTATGCGCACAGTGGGGATTCGGTCCTGACTCGGCTACGATTGCAGTCTTCGCGATATCAATGACGAAGGCTTATAGTGTGGTGTTGCACACTATGCGGCACATAAAATCGCGTCTTCGACCCTGTGGCGTCGTTGCGCATCTTGCCAAGGCCGCCAGCCTTGGTGGCGACGCGCGCCTAGCCTCATGGCCGAATCCATCGATTTTATCTGTGCCGACAAGTATGCAACACCACACTAGCCAGCCAGTGGAGGGATGCCATGAACCAGTTGACCGATATTCTCAATCAGGATCTCGACCCGGCGGAAACCCGCGAGTGGATCGAGGCCCTGAGTGCCGTGATCGCCGTCGAGGGACCGGAGCGCGCGCACTATCTGCTGGAACGACTGGTCGATGAGACCCGTCGCGCCGGTGGTCATCTGCCGTTTCCGCTGACCACCGAATACGTCAATACGATCCCGCCGCAGCTGGAAGCCCGTTCCTCGGGCGACGCCGCAATGGAATGGAAGATCCGTTCGATCCTGCGCTGGAATGCCGCCGCGATGGTGGTGCGTGCCAACCGCAAGCCCGGTGAGCTTGGCGGCCATATCGCCAGCTTTGCTTCCAGCGCCACCTTGTATGACGTCGGCTTCAACCATTTCTGGCGCGCCGCCAGCGACAGCCATCCGGGCGATCTGCTCTATATCCAGGGCCACTCGGCGCCCGGCATCTATGCGCGGGCGTATCTCGAGGGGCGGCTGACCGAAGAACAGATCGATCATTTCCGGATGGAAGTCGATGGCGCCGGCATTCCGTCCTACCCGCATCCGTGGCTGATGCCGGATTTCTGGCAGACGCCGACGGTGTCAATGGGCCTGGGGCCGATCAGCGCGATCTATCAGGCGCGCTTCTTCAAGTACCTGGAACACCGTGGCCTGCTGCCCGAGACTGACCGCAAGGTCTGGTGCTTCATGGGCGATGGCGAGAGCGACGAGCCGGAATCACTGGGCGCGATCTCGCTGGCCGGGCGCGAGCGCCTCGATAATCTGGTCTTCGTGATCAACTGCAATCTGCAACGCCTGGACGGTCCGGTGCGCGGCAATGGCAAGATCATCCAGGAACTCGAAGGCAGCTTCCGCGGCGCTGGCTGGAATGTCGTCAAACTGATCTGGGGCAGTTACTGGGATCCGCTGCTGGCGCTCGACACCAAGGGCAAGTTGCGCCAGCTGATGATGGAAACCGTCGACGGCGAATACCAGAACTTCAAGGCCTTCGGCGGCGCCTACACGCGCGAACATTTCTTCGGCAAGTATCCGGAGACCAGCGCCATGGTGGCCAATCTGTCCGACCAGGACATCGCGCGGCTCAATCGTGGCGGTCACGATCCGCACAAGGTCTACGCGGCCTATGCCGAGGCGCATGCGCGCAAGGGCATGCCGACCGTGATCCTGGCCAAGACGGTCAAGGGCTACGGCATGGGCGATGCCGGTGAGTCGAAGAACATCACCCATCAGCAGAAGAAGATGGATACCGCCTCGATCAAGGCGTTCCGCGATCGCTTCAACATACCGGTTGCCGACGACAAGCTCGATGATGTGCCGTTCTATCACCCGGGGCCGGATTCCCCCGAGGTGCAATACATGAAGGCGCGCCGCGAGGCCCTCGGCGGCGCGATGCCGCAGCGCCGGCGCAAGTCCGAGTCCCTGCCGGTGCCCGAGTTGTCGGTATTCGAGCGCCTGCTCAAGTCCAGCGGCGAGCGCGAGATATCGACCACGATGGCATTTGTGCAGGCACTCAACATCATCCTGCGCGACAAGACCATCGGGCCGCGCACGGTGCCGATCGTTGCCGACGAGGCACGTACCTTCGGTATGGAAGGCCTGTTCCGCCAGATCGGAATCTATGCGCCATTTGGTCAGCTCTATCGACCGATGGATGCCGACCAGTTGCTGTATTACCGCGAAGACGCTGCCGGTCAAGTGCTGCAGGAAGGCATTACCGAAGCCGGCGCCTTCTGCTCCTGGATGGCGGCCGCGACCAGTTACAGCACCAACAACCTGCCGATGCTGCCATTCTTCATCTTCTACTCGATGTTCGGCATGCAGCGCATTGGCGACTCCTGCTGGCAGGCTGCGGATATGCGTGCGCGTGGCTTCCTGCTCGGCGCCACCGCAGGACGCACGACGCTCAATGGCGAAGGTCTTCAGCATGAGGATGGGCACTCGCATCTGCTCGCGGGCGCGATCCCGAACTGTCGTCCCTACGATCCGACCTTTGGTTTCGAGGTTGCGGTGATCGTCCAGGACGGCATGCGCCGGATGATGACCGAGCAGGAGGATGTCTATTACTACATCACCCTGATGAACGAGAACTACACGCATCCGGACATGCCCGCCGGCGCCGAGGAAGGCATTCTGCGCGGCATGTATCTGCTCAAGGATGGCGGCAAGGCCAAGAAGAACGAGCCGCGCGTCCAGCTGATGGGTTCGGGCACGATCCTGCGCGAAGTCATTGCTGCCGCCGAACTGCTGGAGAAGGACTTCGGCGTCAGCGCCGATATCTGGTCCTGCCCAAGCTTTACCGAGTTGCGCCGCGATGGCGTCGATGTCGAACGCTGGAATCGTCTGCATCCCGAAGCCGCGCCGAAGAAGTCGTGGATTGCCGGACAGCTCGAGGGCCGTGCCGGTCCGGTGATTGCAGCCACCGATTATGTCCGCGCCTATTCCGAACAGGTACGCGCCTATCTGCCGCGCGGCGTGCATTACACGGCGCTGGGGACCGATGGCTTTGGGCGCTCGGACACGCGGACCAATCTGCGCCGCTTCTTCGAGGTCGATCGTCACTACATCGCGCACGCCGCCATCGCTGCGCTCGCAGCCGAAGGCAAGATGAATCCACAGGATGTCGCCCGCGCGATCAAGCGCTACAAGATCGATCCGGACAAGCCCAATCCGGTGACGGTCTGAGGAACGACCGCGGCGCTGTCGATCGCTGCGGTCGTCTATCCATCAGGACTCGGGGCGCAATCCGCCCTGGCCTTCACCACTCGAGGTAATCCAGCATGAAGATCAAGCGCGCGCAGTACCACGTCCGCGGTCCGGTTCCGCAGGATGTGATCGAGGCGGTCGAGTTCGATCTCGCGCCGCTGGAATCCGGTCAGGTACTGGTCGAGGTGCTGGCCGCTGCGATCAATCCCTCCGATGTGCTGACGCTCACCGGCGAATACGGCATGTTGCCGCCGTTGCCGGCGATTGGCGGCAATGAGGGTGTCGGTCGCATCCAGCAGGTCGGGCCGGATGTTGATGCCGCGCGCATCGGTCAGACCGTCCTGCTGCCCGTGGGCTGCGGTACCTGGAGCACGCATGTGGTGGTGCCGGCCAAGGGCCTGGTGGTCCTGCCGGGCCAGGCCGATCCGCGCCAGCTGGCGATGCTGACGGTGAATCCACCGACCGCGCTGCTGATGCTGACCGAGTTCGTCACGCTCGAGCCGGGCGAATGGGTGATCCAGAACGCTGCCAATTCCGCGGTCGGTGGCTATCTGATGCAGATTGCGCGTCTGCGCGGTTGGAAAACGGTCAATGTGGTTCGGCGGGATTCGGCCGTGGCGGCGGTACGCGCTGAGGGCGGTGATGTCGTTCTGGTCGACAACGAAGACCTGCACAAGCAGGTACGCGAGGCCACCGGCGACGCCAGGATCCGGCTCGGCATCGATGCCGTTGGCGGAGCGGCTACCGATCATCTGACGCGTTGTCTGGCGAACGGCGCGACCGTCGTCAATTACGGTGCGATGAGCGGTGAGCCCTGCCATATCTCGCCGGGTTCCTTCGTGTTCAAGGACATCACATTGCGCGGATTCTGGCTGGCCAAGTGGTTCCGCACTGCCAGCCCCGAGCAGCAGGCCAGCGTATTCGGCGAAATCGTCCAGCTGATCGCAACCGGCAAGCTCAAGGCGCGCGTGCAGGCGACGTTCGGCATCGACGAGATCAAACAGGCGCTGGCCATGGCCGCCAGCGGCGCCCGTGCCGGCAAGGTACTGATCGTGCCCACGCCGCTGGGTTGAACGCAGTTGCGGTCGCGCCGGCTCTGGCGCGGTGGACTCAGATACCGAGCAGGGCGCCGGCGCCACGCGCCAGCAGATCGGCAGCAACGCGGTCGCCGAGTGCCTGCGGATCGCGGGCGCTGCCAAAGGCGTGTGCGCGAATGCAGTGCCCATCCTCGGCGCGACCGACCAGGCCGGTCAGATGCAGGCTGTCGTCGTCGAGCGTGCAATAACCGGCAATGGGCACCTGACAGGAGCCATGCAGGCGCAGATTCATCGCGCGTTCGGCGCCGACACAGAGCGCGGTATCGGCATCGTGCAATCCCTGCAACAGGGACTTCAGATCAGCGCGATCAGCGGCGATCTCGATGCCGATCGCACCCTGGGCCACCGCCGGCAGAAAATCCGGCGCCGTCAGTCGCTGCCGGATGCGCTCATGCATGCCCAAGCGATCGAGTCCGGCACAGGCCAGTACGATCGCATCGAACTGACCCTCGTCGAGCTTGCGCAGCCGGGTATTGACGTTGCCGCGAAGATCGCCGATGTGCAGATCCGGCCGCCGCGCGCGCAACTGCGCCTGCCGGCGCAGGGACGAGGTGCCGACACGGGCGCCTTCGGGCAGCGCGTCGATACGTTGGAAATGCACGCTGACCAGGGCGTCAAATGGATCGGCGCGACGCAGGATGGCGCCGATGGCAAAGGGCGCATCGAGCGCCATCGGCACATCCTTCATCGAATGCACCGCGATATCGGCACGGCCGTCGAGCATGGCCTCTTCGAGTTCCTTCAGGAACAGGCCCTTGCCGCCGATGGTCGCCAATGAGCGATCGAGAATCTCATCGCCGCGTGTGCTCAGCGGTACCAGTTCGATCTGCAGATCGGGATGTTGTCGGCGCAACAGGTCGGCGACGTGTTCGGTCTGCCAGAGGGCAAGCGGACTTTGGCGGGTGGCTATGCGCAGCAGGGTCATGAGTTACTCGACATCGTGAATCCAGTTGAAGGGTGTGCTGGTGCTGGTGTCCAAAACGCGCAATCCTGATCTTGATCTTGATCTTGATCTTGATCTTGTAGAGCTGGGCTTGCCCCGCTCTTCTTGATGTTGATGTTGATGTTGATGTTGGGGCAAGCGCAACGGAAAATGCAAAGGCAGCGGGGCAAGCACCGCTCTTGTCCGCTGTTTCTGTAGGCCATCTCTGTGAGATGCCGTCATGAAGGCGCCGCGGCGTTGAGATGGCATCTCACAGAGATGCCCTACAGGTCCAGGCAAGCAGCGGGGCAAGCCGCGCTCTACAGATGCTTGACCAGGGCACGGATCGCCGGCAGACAGCGCCGGCTGATTTCGAGCGGACGGCTGGCGCCCTGCACGCGCGCCTGCAGATTGCCCTCGGCGTCGCGGTCGAGTCCCTGCAGCCGATCTACCGCGATCAGGCAGTTGCGGTGGATGCGGACGAACTGTTCGGGGAACTCCTGTTCCAGCGTTTTCAGTGATTCCTCGATCAGCACCTCGCCCTGGTCGGAGTGCACCACCACGTATTTGTCCTCGGCCAGCAGATAGGAAATCTCGTTGATCGCGACCAGGCGCAGATTGCCGCGCACGCGTGCACAGAGATGGCTGCGGCTGCGATTGCCAAGCCCGCTGCCGGGTGCGCGCCGATCATCGACGCTGAGTTTCTCGGCGCGTTCCAGCGCGCTGCGCAGACGCTCGCCGCGGACCGGCTTGACCAGGTAATCGATGGCACGCGCTTCGAATGCTGCCAGTGCGTGCTCGTCATAGGCGGTACAGAAGATGATCGCAGGCGGATTGTCGGCACCGGCAAGATGACGCGCGGCTTCGAGTCCATCCATCACCGGCATGCTGATGTCGAGCAGGACGACCTGCACCTGCAACTGATCGCAGAGTTCGATCGCGGCCCGGCCATCGGCGGCTTCGGCCACCACCTCGGTGGCGGGCTGCGCGATCTCGGCCAGCAGCGCACGCATGCGGGTGCGTGCGAGTGCTTCATCGTCGACGATCAGTACGCGCATCATGGGGTCTGCTTCCTCGGCAACAGCAGGGTGGCGACATGGTGATCCGGACCCGACTCGACCTCGAGCCTGGCCTTGCGGCCATAGTGTAAGGCGAGGCGTTGCCGGATGTTGTCGAGCGCGATGTGATTGCCGCGACTCAGTGCCGGTGCGGTGCCGCTGGGCGGCTTGGGATTGTGGATCGAAACCCGCAGCAGATCACCCTCGACCCGGGTGCTGATGCGCAGGCAGCCGCCATCGGCGCGGGTCTGGATGCCGTGATGGATGGCGTTCTCGACCAGTGGCTGGATGCTGAGCAGGGGCACCGGCCAGTCGCCTGCCGCGGGATCAAGATCGCGCTCGACGCGCAGGCGCTCGCGCAGGCGCAGTGCCTCGATGTCGAGATAGCGATCCACCAGCTCGAGCTCACGACTGAGGCTGCAGAGATTGCGCTCGTGGCTGAGTGAAGCGCGAAACAGCTCGGCCAGATCCTCGACCGCGCGTTCTGCTGCGGCCGGATCGATACGGATCAGGCTGGCTACGGTGTTGAGCGTGTTGAACAGGAAGTGTGGGCGGATGCGCGCCTGCAGGGCATCCACGCGCGCCTCGGACTCACGTTCGACATTGAGGCGCAACTGCTCCTGCACATAGAAATAGCGCAGTGCCGCGGCGGCGAACAGCGCCGACAGCGCGACCGCACTGATCACGAAGGGCTGAAGTCCGGTGCCCTCGGAGATCACCCCGAAGCGGAAGGCTTCATCGACCAGACGCAGCATCGCACTGATCACAGCGGTCACGATCAGCGGTACCGACCAGGCGCTGATCATGCCGACCGTATTGGACTGGCGCGCAATCCGGGGACCCAGTTTGCAGAGCAGGGCGGCGCTGGCGAGTGCAATCCACTGGACCAGAAAGCTGGCCGCCGCTACCCGCGGCAGACTGAGGATCGCCGCCGGATCGGGGACCACAATAATGACCAGGGCCACCAGCTGGGCCACCAGAACGACCGCACCGAGTACCCGCAGACTGCAGAAATCCGGCATCCAGTCAGGACGCTGCGGCGCGCTGAGGGTTCTTGCCGCGGCCACTCAGGCGCCGCTGAGCAGGATCGGCTGCATGAAATCGGCGATATCGCGGATCTCCTCGGCGCAGACCGAGTGCGGCATCGGGTAGCTGTGCCAGTCGACGCGGTAGCCTGCGCGCTGCAGCCATTCGCGGCTCATCGCCCCGAGCGCCATTCCGACCACCGGGTCCATGCTGCCATGGCCCATGAACAACGGAATCGATTTGGAAATCCCGGTGGCTTCGGCCAGCGACTTGTCGGCGATGGGAAGGTAAGTGGACAGGGCCACCACACCGGCCAGCGGCTCCATCCGGCGCACCATGCAGGACAGCGCAATGGCGCCTCCCTGCGAGAATCCGATCAGGAACTGGCGCTCGGCAGGCACACCGCGCGCCGTCTCGCGATCGAGCAGGGCCGAGACCTGTTGCATCGAGCTGCGCACGCCGGGTTCGTCCTGCTTGTGCTCGAGTTCCTGGCCGGAGATGTCGTACCAGGCGCGCATGCGCATGCCGGCATTGATGGTCACTGGCCGGGCTGGGGCATGCGGAAATACAAAGCGGATCGCAGGCCAGCTCTTGCGGACCAGTTCCGGCACAATCGGTTCGAAGTCATGGCCGTCGGCACCAAGTCCATGCAACCAGATCACACTGAAACGCGGGTTGGGCCCGGTCTCGAATTCGACGGCTTCCAGCAAGCTCATTGCAGATCTCCAGGGCGCTGCATTGTCCATGCCGGCAGCCATCGGCCGCAAGGCGCACCCCGGTCGACGGGCTCCAGCTCAGTGCCGCAGCCGATAGTGGCCGGTGCGTGGCCAGGCCAGCAGCACATCTTCTTCCTGGGTGCCACGCCCGATGTTGTGGATGATCAGCGGACGCCCGTCTTGCGAGCGGTCGGACACGATGCCGATGTGGTCGAGATTGCCGGGCAGTTTCCAGCTGACGATATCGCCGGGGAGGAATTGGTCAGGTGCATCGAGCTCGGCGGATTCTTCCAGATGTGCCGCCATCCAGGCGCGCAGATTGGGCACCCGGCGATGATCGATATTGCGATCCGGCCCCGCTTGTGCGGAGCGGCGTCGATAACGTTCCGGATGCTGCAGGCGGTCCTCGTGGACGGCGCGTTGCAGATCGATATCGATTGCGCGCAGGGCGCGGACGATCACATCGGTGCAGACACCGGTCGCGAGCGGCGGATCGCCACCGGGATAGGCCAGTCGTCGATAGCTGCCGTCGTAGCCGAGGGTGACGCCGATCTGGGCACGCGCTGCGGTGACGACACGTTCGGCAGGCGCAGCTTCGGCACTGGTCTGTGCGAGCGCGCCGGGCGCCAGCAGAAACCCGATCAGGCCGGCAGCAAACAGGATGCCGCGGGTGCGCTGACCAGCGCGGCCGTTGGAGCGTGTTGATCGACTCGACATGTGCCCATGGTAGCCGTGAACGCCACGACCGTTGTGCGCGGGCGCGCGCGCAGTTTGGCCCGAATTCACGCACTGATTGGACGCAGTTCAGGACTGGCTTGCGGCCACCGGCGGCTGCGTACCCAAACCACGTCCAGCCGGCGCGCGGGCCACAGCCCATATCTGTACCGAGGCAGCGCCGGCACGCCGGAGGGCGCGGGCGCATTCGCGCGCGGTAGCGGCGGTGGTGACCACATCATCGATTACGGCGACGTGCAGGTCCTGCACGGTGGCCTGCACGTTGAAGGCATCGCGGACATTGCGGCGCCGACGCAGGGCACTCAGCCCGGATTGCTGGGCGGTCGCGCGTGTCCGCTGCAGCCCTTCCACCGCGAGCGGAATCGCCAGTCGCCGCGCGATCAGGCCGGCCAACTCCTGCGCCTGGTTGAAGCCGCGCTCACGCAGACGCTGGGCGTGCAGGGGCACCGGAATGATCAGGTCGACGGTCGGCAGATCGCCGCCAGTGTCGCGCAGGCTCTGCGTCAGCAATTCGGCGAGCACGCGGCCGGCGGCCAGGTCGGCGGCGAACTTGAGTCGGGTGACCAGACCATCCAGTGGCCATTCGTAGCGGAACGCGCAATGCGCCGAAGTGAATTCCGGCGCTGTCCGCAGGCAGCGTCCGCAGGCCGGCTCGGTTCTCGCCAATGGCAGTGCGCAGCGGGTGCAGCGCTGGGTATTCCAGGGAAGCTCGGCCATGCAGGCGGCACAGATGTCCTGGCAGCTGCCGGTTGCCTGCGCGCACAGCACGCAACGGCCCGGCAGCAGGCCAAAACTCAGCCTGCGCAAGCCGCTGTCAACTTTATCCATGATATTCACGTTGACAGCCGCTCCCTCGGCACGGACACTGCCGCCACTCTAACGTCTGGGCCGTCCGATGCAC
This sequence comes from Pseudomonadota bacterium, assembly GCA_022843465.1. Lineage (GTDB taxonomy): Bacteria > Pseudomonadota > Gammaproteobacteria > Xanthomonadales > Ahniellaceae > 0-14-3-00-62-12. The sequence goes on from JALHNO010000008.1 coordinate 101,283, forward strand.
CAACCCCTACGCCATGACTGGCGCCGCGACGAAGTCGTCGCGCTGTTCGAATTGCCATTCAATGATCTGATGTTCCGCGCCCAGTCCCTGCATCGGCAGTATCACGATGCCAATGCGGTGCAGGTCTCGACCCTGTTGTCGATCAAGACCGGCGCCTGTCCCGAGGACTGCGCCTATTGTCCGCAGAGCGCGCGCTTCGACACGGGATTGAAGGTCGAGAAGCTGATGCCGCTCGCTGATGTGGTGACGCGTGCGCGTGCCGCCAGGGACGCCGGTGCCTCGCGCTTCTGCATGGGCGCCGCCTGGCGTTCGCCGCGCGACAAGGATCTCGACAAGGTCGCCGCGATGGTGCGCGAGGTCAAGGCGCTGGGGCTTGAGACCTGCGCCACGCTCGGCATGCTCAGTGCCAGTCAGGCACAGACGTTGAAGGACGCCGGCCTCGACTATTACAACCACAATCTCGACACCAGTCCCGAGTACTACGGCGAGATCATCAGCACGCGCTGCTACCAGGATCGCCTGGACACGCTGGCGCATGTGCGCGATGTCGGGATGAAGACGTGCTGCGGCGGCATTGTCGGCATGGGCGAGTCGCGCAGCGATCGCGCGGGATTGTTGCAGGCACTGGCCAATCTGCCGGCACATCCGGATTCGGTGCCGATCAATCGTCTGGTCCAGGTTGCCGGGACGCCGCTGGCCGAAGCCGCCGAACTTGAGGCCTTCGAATTCGTCCGCACGATTGCCGTCGCCCGCATCATGATGCCGGCCGCCATGGTGCGGCTGTCGGCGGGTCGCGAGACGATGAGCGATGAACTGCAGGCGCTGTGCTTTCTGGCCGGTGCCAATTCGATCTTCCACGGCGAAAAACTGCTGACCACCGGCAATCCCGATACCGAAGCGGACCGTGCTCTGTTCGCCCGGCTCGGGCTGACCGCGATGCCCGGTGATACGGCGCCGCGTACCGTGCATGCCGGCATCACCGAGCAGGAAATCGCCGCCTGAGCTGGCGTCGGCAGCGCGCGCCGGCGCCGCCGTTGCGGCTTTGACCGCGGGCGCGAACCGGCGCTTCGCCGGCGTCGCCAACGCGGCGCGGTGATCGCAGCGCGCAGGCACTCGCGCGCTGTTCTGCGCTTCAACCCATTGCCCGATCAAGACGTTCAACCCTCATCACCATGACGCGCCCCTCACTGATCGACCGTCTGGCCCAGGCCCAGGCCGAGCGCGCCCAGGCCGGACTGTTGCGCCGACTGCGCACGGTCACGGCCGCCCAAGGCCCGCAGGTGACGGTCGGCGGTGCCCGCCTGCTGAGCTTTGCCAGCAATGATTATCTTGGTCTGGCCTCCGATCCACGGATCGCGACGGCCCTGCGTGCGGCCAGCGAAATCTGGGGCGTGGGTGCCGGCGCGGCGCATCTGCTCGGCGGTCGTCGCGGCCCGCATCAGGCGCTTGAAGAGGAACTCGCCGACTGGCTGGGCTACCCGCGCGCCCTGCTGTTTTCGACCGGGATGATGGCGAATATCGGCGTGCTGTCGGCCGTGCTTGGCCGCGGTGATGTCTGTGTACAGGACCGCCTCAATCATGCCAGCCTGATCGACGGCGCCCGCCTCAGCGGCGCCGAACTTCTGCGCTATCCGCACGCCGATGCCGCTGCCGCTGCCCGCCAATTGGCGGCGCGCCCGGATGCTGGTGCGGTGCTGGCGACCGACGGTGTCTTCAGCATGGACGGCGATATCGCGCCGCTCAGCGAGTTGGCGGCACTGTGTACGCGCGAGCACGCCACCCTGATGGTCGACGATGCCCATGGTCTGGGCGTGGTCGGTGGCCACGGTCGTGGTGCGGTCGACCACGCAGGGCTGGGCGTAGCCGAGGTGCCCCTGCTGGTGGTGACGCTGGGCAAGGCCATTGGCTGCTTCGGCGCGGCGGTGCTGGGCAGCGTCGACGCTATCGAAGCGCTGCTGCAATTCGCGCGCAGCTACATCTACACCACGGCGATGCCGCCAGCACTGGCCAGCGCCGCGCTTGCCGCGGTTCGCATCGCCCGCAGTGAAGATCAGCATCGTCAGCGACTGGCCGCGCACATCGAGCACTTCCGCCGCGGCGCGGCGGAGCGCGGGTTGCCGCTGTTGCCATCGAGTACGCCGATCCAGCCGCTGCTGGTCGGCGATACCGCGCGCGCCGCAAGCCTGGCGCAATCACTTGAGGCGCAGGGATTCCATGTGCCGGCGATCCGGCCACCGACCGTGGCGGCCGGCAGCGCGCGCCTGCGCATCACCTTGTCGGCGGCGCATGCGGAAGCCGATATCGATGCCCTGCTTGATGCGCTGGCAAGTGCCAGCGCGCTGCATCCGGCCGCCGCCGGCGTCATCTCCGCAGGAGTCGTCTAGCCCATGCATATCCAGACCCTGGGCTCCGGTCCCGATCTTGTGCTGATCCATGGCTGGGCCATGCATGGCGGCATCTTCCACGAGCTGGCGGAGGCGCTGTCCCAGCATTGCCGTGTCCACGTGGTCGATCTTCCGGGGCATGGCCATAGTCGTGACGACGACAGCGTGCTGGAAGTCGCCGATTGCGCCGAGCGGCTGACCGTACTGCTGCCAGCGGCGATCTGGATCGGCTGGTCGCTCGGCGGATTGATCGCCATGCGGGCGGCGATTTCGCAGCCGCAGGCGGTGCGCGGTCTCGCGCTGATTTCGGCGTCGCCGCGATTCGTCGTCGGTGAGCATTGGAGCGACGCCGTCGCCCTGCAGGTTTTCGAGCAGTTCGGCAGCGAGCTCGGGCAGGACTACCGGCGCACACTGGATCGCTTTCTGGCACTGGAGGTGCATGGCGACGAACATGCCGGCGCCTGTCTACGTGAATTGAAGTCGCGCCTGTTCGAGCGCGGTACACCGCGGCTCAGTGCCCTCGCGCAGGGCTTGCAGATACTGGAGCACACCGATTATCGCGCGCAGTTGTCGCGCATCAGCTGTCCCAATCTCTGGCTGGCGGGCAGCCGCGATCGGCTGGTACCGGCGGCCGCGATGGAATGGGCAGCACGCGCCACCGGCGGCCGCTTCCACAATGTCGCGCGTGCCGGCCATGCACCCTTCATCAGTCATCGTGCTGAAGTGGTCGACCGCCTGCTCGCCTTGATCCGCGAGGTCGCCTCGCCATGAGGCTGGACATCGAGCGCGTCCGCCGCGCCTTCGGCCGTGCTGCCAGCGGCTATGAGGCAGTCGCGGTCCTTCAGCACGAGGTCGAGACCCTGCTGCTGGAGCGTCTGGAAATTCTTGCCACACCGCCGGCGCAATTGCTCAGCGAAGCGCGTGCCCGCGGTATCGAGCCGCCGTTCAAGGCAAGCCCGCAGTGCATTCTCGATGTCGGCTGCGGCACCGGGCGCGCCGCGGCTGCCTTGCGCAAGCGCTATCCCAAAGCCGATGTGCTGGCGCTCGACATGGCGTTGCCGATGCTGCAGCTGGCGCGTCGCCGCGCCGGCTGGTGGAAGCCATTCAGGACGCTGTGTGCCGATGCGCGTGCATTGCCGGTCGCGGATCAATCGGTGGATTTGATTTATTCCAACCTGTGTCTGCAGTGGATCGAAGATCTGCCCGGCGTGTTCAATGAATTCCGCCGGGTGCTGCGACCGGGCGGCTGGCTGCTGTTCACCAGTTTCGGCCCGGACACCTTGTCGGAACTGCGCCAGAGCTGGGCCGCCGCCGACGAAGGTGCGCACGTGAATGTGTTCCTGGACATGCACGATGTCGGCGATGCCATGCTCGCGGCCGGGTTTCGCGATCCGATGCTCGATGTCGAACGCTATACGCTGACCTATCGCGATGCCCGCCAGCTGATGCGTGAACTCAAGGCGATCGGCGCCGGCAATGCCGCAACCGAACGCCCGCGCGGATTGACCGGCAAGTCGCGATTGCAGCGCATGCTGGCACGCTACGAAGGCTTTCGCACCGCCGAAGGACTGTTGCCGGCCAGCTACGAAGTGATCTTTGCCCAGGCGCAGGCGCCGGAGTCGAGCCAACCGCGTCGCGATGGCGATGGCGAGATCGCCAGTGTTTCGGTTGCTGCCCTGCGCGCGCAACTGCGGCGGCGGCCTCAGTAGGGCAGGGAGCCCTCAGGTCGACACCGCCAGACCTTCGCGGTTGTAGATGCGTGCGGCGAAGAAGGCGACGATGCCGGCGAGCAGCAGTCCGCTCAGCAACAGCGCCGACCATTCGGAACCTGCAATCGATTCGGCGCGGACCAGCTTCATGATCGAGAGATGCTGGGCCAGCAGCGGCACCGAGAACATCCACAGCGCGGGCTTGACCGGGATCACCATCAGCAGCATCGACGGGATCGCCGGAATCAGGGTGATCAGACCGAGCCAGCTCTGCGCCTCGCGATAGCTCTTGGCATTGGCCGCAATCAGGGTCTGCACCGAAGCCGCCAGCACCACCACCGGCGTCAGTACCAGCAGCATCTTGGCAAAGATCAGTACGCCGAGGTTGAACTTCAGTCCCAGCTTGTCGAGCGGCAGCATCGGCGTGATCACCGCAAAGGCGACCAGGGTCAGCAGCAGGGACATCATCGCGAACGCGGATGTCGCCAGCAGTTTTCCCGCCATGATCTTCCAGCGCGGCACCGGATTGGCCAGCAGCGGCTCAAGCGATTGCCGCTCGCGCTCGCCGGCGGTGGTGTCGATGGCGAGATACATGCCGCCCATGAAGGCACCCAGGATCAGGGTGTAGGGCAGGAAGCTGAGGAACAAGCCGCCCTTGGCCTCGGCACTGGCCTGGTCGCGATCGACCGCGCTGATCGGTCGCACGATCACCGGATGGATGCCGCGGGCGACCAGCCGCAGCGCGCCGACCTGACTGGCATAACTGTTGATCGCAGCTTCCAGACGACGACGGGCGCGCTCGGCATCCTGATGCGAGGAGTCGTAGATCAGATCCAGCGGTGCCGAATCACCGGCCTGCCAGGCGTCGACAAAACGCTGATCGATGCGCAGCACGACGTCCTCGTCCTGCTCGCGCACCGCGCGCTCGGGATCGGCTGGCGCCGGCTCGATCACGATGTTCTGGGTGCGCAGATGGTTGATCAGGGTGGGCGCAAATTCGGCACCGATCACCGGAACCTCCAGCGGCTTCTCGGCGCGGTTGGACTCGCGCGAGACCACGGCGGAGAGGATCAGGCCGATCAGCACCGGGCCGATCAGCGGGCCAAGCACCAGGGCATTGAGCACCGTCTTGCGATCGCGCAGATTCTCGCGGACCTCTTTGATGAAAATCGTCAACCAGGCTGGTTTCATCCGAAGAACCCCTCATCACTTCCTATGATCTTGACGAAGGCATCTTCCAGATTGACCTCGCCGGTGCGTGCGCGCAATTCATCGGGTGAGCCCTCGGCCATTACCCGGCCCTTGGCGATCACGATGATGTGATCGCAGAGCGCGGCGACCTCCTGCATGATGTGGCTGGAAAACAGTACGCAGCGGCCTTCATCGCGCAACTGCCGCAGGAAGGCACGCATCGCCCGCGTCGCCATCACGTCCAGGCCATTGGTCGGCTCGTCGAGGATCACATTGCGCGGATCGTGGATCAGCGCGCGGGCGATCGCGGTCTTGACGCGCTGGCCCTGGGAAAAACCCTCGGTGCGGCGATCGGCAATGTCTTCCATGCCGAGCGCCGATATCAGCGCGTCTTCGCGTGTACGCGTCGTCGCCGGATCGAGACCCTGGAGTTCGGCGAAGTAGCGGATGTTCTCGCGCGCCGTGAGCCGCTTGTAGATTCCGCGTGCGTCCGGCAGCACGCCGAGGCGACGGCGCACTTCGACAGTGTCGGTGCCGGCGTCGAAACCATCGACGCGGACATGCCCCTGGTCCGGCTTCATCAGGGTATAGAGCATGCGCAGGGTGGTGGTCTTGCCGGCGCCATTGGGACCCAGCAGGCCGGTGACGCGGCCGTCCTCGGCGCGGAAGCCGACGCCGTCGACGGCCTTCACGGCGCCGAAGGCCTTGTGCAGATCCTGAACTTCAATCATGGCGTCCATCCATTGCGGTTGACGAAGGCCGGGATCACTTTGAGATCATCCAGACAGCCGGCGTCGAGTTTTCCTGCATCCAGATCCTCGACGAAGTCCGCGAGCAGGCGCGGAATGCAGCCTGCGACCAGCAGACCGTGACCGCGACCGGGCGCGACCAGATGGCGGCCCTGGCTGAAGTGTTTGAGCGCGGCTTCGCCATAGCGCGGCGGTGTCACCGGATCGAATTCGCCCGAAAGCAACAACGCCGGCACGGCACTGGATTTTCCCTTGTGAAAATCATCCGGACGCGCGCCCTTGGGCCAGGCCGCGCATTGTGCCCGGATCACATCGATGAAGTCGGTTCCCATGATGGTGTCGGCATCCTCGGGCCGCGCTCTGAACTGGTCTGCATCCTCGGAACAGATGACCGCCAGTTGCATGGCATGCATGATCTGCTCGCCCAGGTCGCCGCTGACCAGGCGGCTCTGTGCCAGCAGTGCAGCGGCCTGTCCGTTGGCAGCCTCGTGCAGCGCAAGTGGCAGCAGGGCGGCGGTTTCGGGTGCATAGGCGAACATCCGCAACACGCCGGCGACATCGGCGAGTTTGAGTTCCTGGCTGATCGCTACGCCTGATTTGGGATCATTGAACTGCACCGGCATTGGGCGTGCGGCGAGTTCGGCACGCAGGCGGGCGAAGTCTTCGGCGGGGTCGCCGAAGGCCTGCTGGCACGCACTGTCCTTGCGGCAGCGTTCGAAGATGCCTTCGACCGCGGTTTCCAGATTGCGCGCGTGTTCAGTGCCGAGAATCAGTTCCGGCGGCACCACGCCATCGAGGATGATGCTGCGCACGCGATCCGGATAGGTGTGCAGATAGCGCTGGGCCACCCGGGTGCCATAGGAGCCGCCGATCAGATTGATCTGCTCGGCGCCGATTGCAGCGCGCACCCGATCGAGATCGGCTATGGCGACCGTGGTGGTGTAGTAGCGCGGATCGGCGCGCTCGCGCAGCGCTGCCAGGCAGGAGCGGACAAAGGCCTGCTGGGCGTGGGCCGAATTGTCGTCGGCAGCAAAGGCACTCTCGCCAGCGTCACCTTCGCATTTGAGCGGGTTTGAGTCGCCGGTGCCGCGCTGGTCGACCAGGATGACATGCCGACTCTGCAGGATGCGGGCGAAGCCCGGCGCAATCATCGGATAGGCCTCGATGGCCGACTGGCCAGGGCCGCCGGCCAGAAAGAACACCGGATCGGCCAGCGGCTCGGCATCGCGTGCCCGGATCAGGCCGATCTGCAGACTGATCTTGCGACCTTCCGGCTCGGCAGGGTTCTCGGCCACTTCGAGGCGGGTGCATTGTCCGGAAAATACCTCGCCGCGACTGCGGTTGGTGTAGTCGCATTCGCTGAAGCGCAATGCGCCGAGCACGAAGGGTTCGGGCCCGGCCTGTGCCGTGCTCGCTGCCAATAGAAGTCCCACCAGCCCCAGCCAGCGCCGCAATTGCATAAGCCTCTCCAGTACTTGAATACCTCTGCCGGCTGGCCTGTTGCACGCCCTGCAAGGTACCGGCAGGGAGAATGCTACGGCATTGGCCGATGAGGGCTAAGTGACGGCTGTCAGTCACGCTGACTGTCGCGCAATTGCAAAGGTCCAGCCATCGAACTGTCATCGCGCCACCGCAAGATGGGCAGCGAATCGTAGCTCGGTCGAGTTGCGACACCTGTCTCACTGCATTGGAGTTGAATCATGTCGATCCTTTCCCTCAAGCGTCCGCTCGCCCTGGTCATGGCCGGCCTGTTTGCCGCCGCCAGCGTCGACGCTGCCGTCGTCGTCAATGAGCAGTTCGAAGGCTCCTGGTACAACCCGGCACAGTCCGGCCGCGGCGTGCTGGCCGACTGGCTGCCCACCGGCAACGGCCAGGGTGTGCTGTTCCTGGCAATTTTCAGCTACGACAATGCCGGTCAGCCGCTCTGGCTCACGGCGCAAGTGCCGCTGACCGATCGCGAATTCAGCAAGCAGGACGTCGACGTGTTCCGCTTCGCCGGTGGCAGATTCGGCAACACCTTCGCCGCTCCAACGGGTGCCGCGATCGGCAAACTCAGCTTCACTGCACATTCCTGCAACCGCATCACGATGGACATCACGCCCAATAGCGGCGTCGATCTGCCGGTTGCCAATCTGGATCTGCAACATATCGGCGCGGCGCCGGCCACCTGCGCCTACACCGAGGAATTCACCGGCTGCCCAACCGGCACGGTGGCATTCCAGAATCTGCCGCGTACCTGCCTGCTGCCGCAGACGATCACCGGCAACCTGCATCTGCCGAACCAGGCGACCTATGTCATCAGCGGCAAGGTGCAGGTCGGCACCGGTCGCAACGCGAACCCGGGTGTGCTGAGCATTGCGCCAGGTACCCAGATTCAGGGCAGCGGCGGCGCCATCGACTATCTGGTGGTGCAGCCCGGATCGAAGATCTATGCCAATGGCACGGCCACCGCGCCGGTCGTGTTTACCGCGCCGCGCGATGTTCCGGGTGACTGGGCCGGCCTGGTGATCGCCGGCAACGCCGTCAACAACAGCTGTGTCGGCACCACCGCCTGTTCGTTCGAGGCCGATACCGATATCAAGTTCGGCGGACGCGATGCGGTGGGCGGCGGCAATATCATTCCCGACAACGCCGACTCGTCGGGCGCATTGCGCTATACCCAGATCCGCTTCGCCGGCAAGGAGATCCGCCCGAACGAGGAGCTCAATGCGTTGACCCTGCTGGGTGTGGGCAGCGGCACCGTGATCGACCATGTGCAGACCCATGCCGGCAAGGATGATGGCTTCGAGATGTTTGGCGGCACGGTCAACCTGCGCCATATCATCGGCACCGCGATCGAGGACGATTGCCTGGATTTCGCCGAGGGCTACAGCGGCAAGATCCAGTATGCCTACTGCGTGCAGACGGCCACGGCATCGGGTGACTCCAATGGCGTCGAATCGGACAACAAGCCCAATGCCTTCGATCTGCTGCCACGGACCCGGCCGACCGTCGCCAATGTCACCCTGATCGGTGCCGCCAGTGGCAATGAAGGCCTGCGCATCCGGCGTGGTTCCGGCGGCAATTTCTTCAACATCGTGGCGACCGGCTTCGCCCAGGAATGCCTGAACTTCAATGACAGCGCGACCTTCACCGCGAGCGGCACGCTGGCCAACCCGACTGCCACCGGCGTGCTCACGATGGCAGGTTCGGCCATGGGCTGTGCGACCAATTTCGAGGACAGCGCGAGCGAGCCCTTCCTGGTCAGCGCCTGGTATCGCGGACAGTCCGGCAACACCGACGGCAGCGCTGCATCGCTCGGTCTGAACGGTCGCTTCCCGACCGCCAGCTCGATTCTGCTCGGCACCGGTGTTGCCGTACCCAACGACAGCTTCTTCGAGACGGTGAACTTCAAGGGCGCATTCGAAAGCGCGGCGGCGGACTGGACCCAGGGTTGGTCGTACGGCGTGCAGTGATCTGATCGCGGCCAGCGGCGCGCCAGCGATCATCGTGGCGCGTGTTGGTCGATACCGCTTCACCCCCGGCACGAGCCACGCAGGGATGCGTGGTGGCATCGATCCCGGATCGCGGATCGATGCCGGTGCCGCCTGATTGAAATTGCGGTGCAGCCCGATCGAGGTTGCGACCGCGGACCGCAACGCCGGTCAGACAATGCTCAGTGGTGTCCCTTCGGGCCGGCTTGCCGGCCCGCTTTTATTGGTGCGGCGCCACTTTCTCCGCGTCCCCGCCGCGGCGATCCACTTCAGCGTTGGGCACTGCATCAGTTTGAAATTCTGGCGATGAACCGCTTCTCCCGCCTGCGGGAGACAGCCGCAGGCAGATGAGGGAAACGTGCGCTAGCGCTCGGGGTCTGCCGCGCGCATCGCAACAAGTAGCCAACACCATCGAAGGTTTCCCTCATCCGGCCCTGCGGGCCAGTCTCCCGCAGGCGGGAGAAGGGGACTGTTGCCAACATTCAACCTGGTGCAGTACCGGTGGGAGGGCCCTGGCGGCGCGACCGTTGTGGTGATCCTGCGACACCGCGGTCGGCCCGCTTCGGGCCTCCTACGCAAGCGCATCAGTGGAAGCGCCCTGGGGGCGCGACCGCAGAGGTCATCCTGCGACACCGCGGTCGGCCCGCTTCGGGCCTCCTACGCAAGCGCATCAGTGGAAGCGCCCTGGGGGCGCGACCGCAGAGGTCATCCTGCGACACCACGGTCGGCCCGCTTCGGGCCTCCTACGAAAGCGAATCGAGTGGGAGCGCCCTGGCGGCGCGACCGTTGTGGTGATCCTGCGACACCACGGTCGGCCCGCTTCGGGCCTCCTACGCAAGCGCATCGGTGGGAGCGCCCTGGCGGCGCGACCGTTGTGGTGATCCTGCGACACCACGGTCGGCCCGCTTCGGGCCTCCTACGCAAGCGCATCTGTGGGAGCGCACTGCATCAGTTTGAAATTCTGGCGATGAACCCCTTCTCCCGCCTGCGGGAGAAGGGGACTGTTGCCAACATTCAAACTGGTGCAGTACCCAGCGTTGCGCGGATGATGGCGCGCGACCGTCGCGACCATTATCCTGCGCGCTGGTTTGTGGAGATCGAAACATCATGTGGGAAGTCCTGGGATTCTTTGCGCTCGGTCTGCTGCTGGTTACGCTGGGCGCGGATTCCCTGGTCAAGGGCACATCGGGGCTGGCGCAGCGGCGCGGCGCCGGCGCTACCGCGGCCGGGCTTGCCCTGGTCGCCGTGGGTGCTTCACTGCCGGAACTGGCGATTTCGATCGCGGCCATCGCCCAGGCGCACTATGCACTGGCGGTCGGCAATGTGATCGGCAGCTGCATCGCCAATTTCGGGCTGATCATCGCGGTTGCGGCCATGGTCAAACCCTTGTCGGTCAGCTTCCGCCTGGTCAGCCTGGGCCTGCCCCTGCTGTTGATCAGTGCCGTGGCCCTGCTCGCGATGAGCCATAACGGCAAGATCGGTTACTACGATGGTGCCGTCTTGCTGGTTGGTGTCATCGTCTTCGGCTGGGCGGTGCGTCGCTCGGCGCGCGGCCATTCCGAAGCGGTCTGCAAGGAACTGGCCTACGCCGCCAATACCCAGACCGATCTGCTGCGCAATCTGGTGCGCGTGCTGGCCGGTCTGGGCATGCTGGCTTACGGCGCCTGGATGGCTTCCGATCGTGCCTACGAACTCGCTGGCATCTGGGAAATGAGCGAGCTGTGGGCCGGTCTCACCCTGCTCGCGGTCGGCAGCGCGCTTCCGGAACTGGCCGCAGCCGTGGTCGCGGCGGCGCGCGGTCACGGCAATGTCGTGGTCGGCAGTGCGGTGTCGTCGAGCATCGTCAACCTGCTGCTGGTGCTCGGCCTGCTGGCGCTCTGGAAACCGATTCCGGTCGCCCATTCCCTGGTCTGGGTCGAGATACCGGCCGTGATTGCCTTCACGCTGGCGTTCTACCCGATGATCCGCGGCGATGCCCAGGTCTCGCGCCGTGAGGGCGCAATCCTGCTGCTCGCGTTCGTTGCCTGGATGGTGTTCCAGAGTTTTGCCGGTCGCCTGTAGTGTGCGGCGCCCCGATCTTCAGGGCGCGAGCATGAACCAGCAGACCGCCGAGAGCACCAGGACGCCGACCACATCAAGCACCGCGCCCTCGCGGATCATGCGGGCGAGTGGCACCTGCCGGGTGCCGTAGGCGATCAGGTTGGGCGCGGTCGCGACTGGCAACATGAAGCCGCAACTGGCGGCAAATACTGCCGGCATCATCAGCAGGGCCGGTTCGATGCCGGTGCCGATCGCGGTCGCGGCGAGTATCGGCATCAGCAGCACCGCGGTCGCGGTATTGCTGGCGATCTCCGACAGCAGGGTCACACAGAGACAGACGCCCAGAATCAGCAGGATGGCCGGCAGTTTGCCGAGTCCGCCGAGCGCGAGTGCGATGCGATCACCGAGTCCCGAAGTCTGGAATGCCGTGGCCAGGGCGATGCCGCCGGCAAACAGCACCAGGGCACCCCAGGGAATCCGTTCGGCGGTTTCCCAGTCGAGCAGGCGTTGGCCGCGGCCATCCGGAAGCACGCACATCAGCACGACACCGGCGAGACTGATGCTGGCATCGTTGATCGTGCTGATGTCGAGCAAGCCCGTCCAGCCGCCGTGCGGCCAGGAGCGGAACACCCAGGCGACTACTACCAGTGCGAATACTGCGAGCACGCGCGTTTCCGCCGAGGTCCAGTTGCCCAGGGCCGGCAGCCGCACCGGGTCGGCACTGCGGATGCCGCGGGTCAGCCACCAGCCGAGGATCGGCAGAAAGATCAGCACGATCGGTATGCCCACCCGCATCCACTCGGCAAAGCCCATCCGGGTACCGGTGGTCTGTTCGTAGACCTGCATGAACACCAGATTCGGCGGCGTACCGATCGGCGTGCCCCAGCCGCCGATACTGGCGGCATAGGCGATGCCCAGGATCAACGGAACCCGCAGGCGCTGATCCGCATGCTGCTGCAGCACGGCCATCGCCACCGGCAGCATCATCAGGGTGGCTGCCGTATTGGAAATCCACATGCTCATGAAAGCGGTCGCGGCAATGAACCCGAACACCAGGGAGCGACCGCTGCTACCGCCGAAGAGACGCACCATGCCGAGCGCCAGTCGTCGGTGCGCCCCATTGCGCTCCAGTGCCAGCGCCATCATGAAGCCGCCGGCCATCAGCAGGATCAACTCGTTGCCGAACGCCTCGGCCACCTGTTTGGGCGAAATGACGCCAGCGGCGGGCAGCACCGCCAGCGGCAGCAGCGAGGTCACCGGTGCCGGAATCGGCTCGAACAGCCACCACAATGCCACCCAGACCAGGACCGCACAGGTCCAGGCCAGGGCCGACTCCGAGCCGGTCGCCCGCATCAGCAACAGGGTCGTCAGGCCCAGCAGGGGCGCCGCAAACAGCGCCGCGCGCTGCCAGCCTGAAGAGGAGTTCGCGGTTGCTGTGATCGATTCGCTCATGGAATGGCCAACTGGGTCAAGGAATCGCCACCCGGCGCCGATAAGCTCGGCCAGCCAGGGTGGCGGCTTTGGCTATACTGACCGAGCCGCTGCTGATTTGGGTAGCCAACAAGGCCGGGACCGGTTGCTGGGCGGTCCGATCCGAAGGGGGTCGGTCCAGGGTCCCGAAAGGCTGGCTGGTCCTGGCCCTTGCCGGGATCATCGCAATGACCTGCGCCAATGCTGGCGTCTGGTCGGACGTGAACGGTTGCTCCGCAACCGCACGGGACGGGGAATACGAAAGCGGATGATGACCTGGTTGCTTGGAACACTTCTGATCATCGCGCTGCTGGCGGTCGGGCTGCTGTTTGTGCGTGAGCGCAAGCTGGTCGGCGCCCTTGCGGCGATGCAGGAGGAGGGCAAGAAGCGCGAGGCTTCGCAGGCTCAGGTCATCCACACCACCAAGCTTGCCTCGCTCGGCCAGATGGTTGCGGGTGTCGCCCATGAGATCAACACGCCGCTCGGTTTCGTCAAGAGCAATGTCGAGGTGGTTGCCGATCTGCTCGCCGAGTACGAGCAGGCCGTCACCAATGTCATGACCGGTGTCGATTTCCTGCTCAATGCCGATGCCGGCATCGCCGAGCGCGCCAAGACACTGGTGATCAAGGCGCGTGCCCAGTTGTCCCAGGCCACCGGCCTGAACGAGGCGCGCGAGCTGCTGACCGATTCGGTCGACGGGCTCAAGCAGATGAGCGCCCTGGTGGTGAATCTGAAAGGATTTGCGCGGGTGGATCGCGATGGCATGGATCTGATCGATGTCAATGACTCGATCCGGAGTTCCCTGACGATCGCCAGCCATCAGTTGCGTGATCGCATCACGGTCGAGACCGAGTTGGGTACGCTGCCGCCGGTCCGTTGCATGCCCTCGCAGATCAACCAGGTGTTCCTGAACCTGATCACCAATGCCGCCCAGGCGATGGGTGAAGAGGGACGCCTGCGCATCCGCAGCGCCGCAAAGAAGGAAGGCGTCGAAGTCAGCATCTCCGACAATGGCAGCGGGATTCCCGATAATGTGCTGCCGAAGATCTTCGATCCGTTTTTCACCACCAAGAAAGTCGGTGAAGGCACCGGGCTTGGCCTCTCCATCGTGCACAAGATCATCCAGGGTCATGGCGGCAGCATCCGGGTGAACTCGGTGATCGGCAAGGGCACGACGTTCTTTGTCGAGTTGCCGATCGACAGCAAGGCACAGGCCGCCAGGGCAGGAGCTCAGTGATGGATCGCCCGACAGCCGCCGGCAGCCCGCCGCTGCGCATCCTCTGCATCGATGACGAGATGCGCATCCTGCGCGCGCTCAAGGCCCTGTTCCGCGATTGCGAAGTGCAGCTGTGCAACGACCCACGTCAGGCTGTGGCGATGGCCAGCCAGTTTGATGTCGATGTCGTGATCTGCGACCAGCGGATGCCGCAGATGCAGGGCATCGAGGTACTGCGCGAGCTCAAGTCGACCGCGCCGCGGGCGATGCGCATCCTGCTCACCGGCTATGCCGACCTGAAGGCGGTGCTCGGCTCGGTCAACGAGGGCGAGGTGTTCCGCTACGTCAACAAGCCCTGGGACAATGCCGAGATGCGTGCCCTGGTGGCCGAGGCGGGGCGCATTTCGCGCGATGCTGCGGTAATCACCGCCGAACCGATCAGCGAGCGTGATGCTGCCGAGGCGCGCACCGAAGTTGGTATCCTGGTGCTTGAGGACGATGTGAACTCGCAGGCGCGCCTGCGTGAAATCCTGGCGCCGCATTATCAGGTGCGCTTCGCCAACAATGCCGAGCGCGCGCTGCAGATCCTCGAGCAACACGAAACTGGCGTGGTCATTTCCGAAACCGAATCGCGTCAGGGTGATCTGACCTCGTTGCTGAAGGCGCTGAAAATCCATCACCCGCACATCGCCACCGTGGTGATCACCGAACGGGCGAACGCGCAGACTGCGATGGAACTGATCAACGAAGGCCAGGTCTACCGCATGTTGCTCAAGCCGGTGCGCATGGGCTCATGCCGGCTGAGCGTGGATTCGGCCATCACCCGCTACTGGAAGCTCAAACGCAATCCGCGCGCGATCCAGCGCTTTGCGGTCGCCAATCTGCCCAGTTTCGCGCTGCCACCCACCACGATCAGCGAGTCATTGCTCGCCCGCATCAAGGGTCTGCCCTCGCGGATTGTGCAGATCGTGCGCTTCAACAGTTGAGCGTCCGCGCGTAAGCAGCGCGCCTGGGCGACAATGCCGCGATGAGCGAGATTCACGTCCTTGGCGGAAGCGGCGCGGTGGGTGGATTCCTGCTGCAGCGTCTGCGCGCAGCCGGCTATCGTGTCGTTGCCTACACCCGCGGAGGGGTCGGAGTTGCTGACGCAGGCGCCAACCTCAGCTGGCGTCAACTGGATCTCTGGCGCGCGGACGCGCCCAGTTCCGCAACAACAATTGTGTCGGCGGGGCCCCTGGACGGCCTGGTCCACTGGCTCGAACGGACATCAACGCCGGCCCTGACACGATTGATTGCACTTGGATCGATGAGCATCGTCGCAAAAATCGACTCGGGCGATCCAGTCGAGCGGCACATCGCCCACCGACTGCGGCAGGCCGAGCAGGGATTGCAGGCCATCTGCGAGCAGCGTGGCATCGCCTGGACCTTGCTGCGTCCGACCCTGATCTGGGGCGCCGCCAGCGATCGCAGCCTCAACACCCTGTATCGCATTGGCCGTCGCTGGCGTGTCGTGCCCATGCCCCTCAGCGAGGGCGGCTTGCGGCAACCCGTGCACGCCGATGATGTGGCGGCTGCCTGTGTGCTGGCCCTGGGTCGCGACCCCAGTGCCGCGCGCACCATCGCCCTTGGCGGCGCCGAACGGCTAGCCAACGGCCTGATGTGGTCGCGGGTGATCGCAGCGGCAGGGGCTCGGCCGTTGCGTCTGCCTGGGCCGGTACTGATGGCCCTCAGTCATGCGCCCGGTGCCGGTGGCAGCAATCTGCGTGCGACACTCGCTCGTTGGGGCTCCGATCAACTTGCCGACAACGATGCCGCAACGCGTATCCTCGCTTGGCAGCCGCGCGGTTTCGCGCCGACGCCGCAGGATTTTGGCTGAGGCGCGCCGTCAATCGTTGTCGTTCGGCGCGTTGACGCGCTGTGGGTGCCGGGCATCCGCGAGCAGATAGAGCGGTCGCTGCTTGGTTTCCTCGAACATGCGACCGAGGTATTCGCCGATCATGCCGAGCGCGATCAGCTGGATGCCGCCGAGGAACAGCATCACCGTCATCAGGCTGGGATAGCCGCGCACGCTCTCGCCGTAGATCAGGGTCTTGAAGATGATCAGCATGCCGTAGCCGAATGAAATCAGCGCAGTGAACAGGCCGATATAGGTCGCCATCCGCAGGGGCACGGTCGAGAACGAAGTGATGCCCTCGAGCGCAAAGTTCCACAGCTTCCAGTAATTGAACTTGCTGCGCCCGGCGGCGCGCGGTTCACGGTGGTACAGCAGCCCGTGCTGCCTGAAACCGACCCAGGCGAACATGCCTTTCATGAAGCGGTGACGCTCGCGCAGTTGTCTGAGTGCATCCACGGCACGGCGTGACATCAGGCGGAAATCGCCGGTGTCGCGCGGCACCGGGGTCTTGCTCATGCGGTTCATCACCCGGTAGAAGGCGCGCGCGGTGATCCGTTTCAGCCAGCTCTCGCCGGCGCGGGTGGCGCGCTGGCCATAGACCACATCGTAGCCTTCGCGGAACTTCTTCCAGAACTCGGCGATCAGTTCCGGCGGGTCCTGCAGATCGGCATCAATCACCACCACGGCGTCGGCATCGGCATGATCCAGGCCCGCGGTCATCGCCGCCTCCTTGCCGAAGTTCCTCGACAGAACCAGGTATCCGATCTGCGGATTGTGCGCGGCGTAATCCGCCAGCAGGGCGGCTGTGTCGTCCTTGCTGCCATCATCGACGAAAAGAATGTGCGATTTTGCTGGAACATACGCCAGCGCATGGACTAGTCTAGGCACCAGCAGCGGGAGCATGGCCGACTCGTCGTAGACGGGAACGACCACACACAGCGAAGGCACATCTTCAAAAGTTTTTTTGGAGGTCATGAACGCGCCGGAAGCTGTAATGTCAAGGCTTTGCTGCTGCTGCAATGCAGCAATGAAAAATCTTAAGTTTTCGTTGCAATCGGTTGAATGCCCTACCTATGATACCCAAGCGCTGTACCCGCGCTCCCGATTTCTCGACCTAGAAGGAAGCAAGCATGCAGGCCCGACTTCTACTGGCTACTGCCTTGTCATCCGTTGTGCTTGCTGCGTGCAGCAGCAGCAGCAACAGCCCGCGCGCCGTTGAAACGCCGCCCGCGCTGAATGACGATGGCTCCCCGATCACCGCCGTGATCGCCGCCCGGTTCGACCCGACCAACAGCATCATTCCGCTCCCGAATGACTTGCTGCTGCGCGGCACGACCGATCTGACCCTGAATATCCCGGTGGCTGCCTCGGCGCCCGCGACCGACCCGACCCGTGCGATCAACAACCTCGACGGCTGGAGCACGACCTCGCCCTGGTCGTTCGGCACATCCACCGCGGTCCGCGCCAGTTCCCTGGTGGCGGGTTCCTCGGTGCGCATGTTCCAGGTGACGGTCAATCCGACCACGCGCGCAGTGACCGGGGTAACCCGTGAACTTGCCGCCAGTGAATACGCCTTGGCGGTATCGAGCACGGACACCACCGGCCGCACCATCGGGGTTGTGCCGCTGCGGCCTTTGCAGCAGCTGACCTCGTACATGGTCGTGGTGACCGACGACGTCAAGGACACCCTGGGCAATGACGCGACGCCGGATCAGACCTACTTCCTGGCCAAGCGCACCAGCCCGCTGATCACACCGGCTTCGGCAATCGCCAATCCGGCGACCTGCCCCACGGTAGCAACCACCACCGACCCCTTGCTGCCCGTTGCAACCGGCTGTGCATTGGAAGGGCTGCGGCAGATCATCAACACCCAGGAAGCCGCTGCCGCCAGCGCCGGTGTGCCGCGTGCCGATATCGTCCTGAGCTGGGTTGCCACGACTCAGAGCATCACGCCGGTACTGATGGCGACACGCGCAATCACCCAGCCACGCAGCATGACGCTGGCCAACTCCGGCCTGACCACAGCGGCCGCCGGCCTGCCGCCGGTTGCCGACATCTATATCGGCGTGATGCCCCTGGCTTACTACTCGACCGCACCCACTGCAGCCAATCCGACCGGCCCACTGACCGGTTCCTGGAAGGCCGCACCGGGCGCCTACAACCCGCCGTTCAATGCGCTGGGCCTCGATCCGACCTCGACCAATCTGACCTTTGCCAATCCGATTCCGGTGGCAAATTCGACCCAGGTCGTGCCGGTGCTGCTGACGATTCCGAACGCTGCATCCGGACGCACCAGGCCGGCCGCAGGCTGGCCAGTGGTGATCTTCCAGCATGGTGTCACCCGCAACCGTACCGATGCATTGGCGATATCGGCGACAATGGCGGCGCAGGGATTTGCCGTGATCGCCATCGACCAGCCGCTGCATGGCGTCGGTCCGACCAATCCGTTCTATATCGAGAACACGCCATTCGGCGCGATCTCGGGTGAGCGCACCTTCGATCTGGACCTGAGCAACAACACCACCGGCGCGCCGGGCCCCGACGGCATCATCGATACCTCGGGTACCTATACGATCAATCTGACCAGCCTGCTCAGTTCGCGCGACAATCTGCGTCAGGCAGTGGCCGATCTGTTCACGCTGGCCAAGTCGATTCCCGGCGCCAGCTATGACGGAGACGCGACTCCGGACTTCGATGGCTCGCGCATCGCGTTTGTCGGCCAGTCGCTGGGCAGCATCGTGGGTCTCAATTTCGTTGCCCTCGAGTCGACGGTGAACACCTCGGTGCTGTCGGTGCCGGGCGGCGGCATTGCCCGTCTGCTCGATGGCTCGCCGACTTTTGGACCGCGCATCCGCGCAGGTCTGGCGGCGTCCGGTGTCAATGCCGGCACCCCGACCTACGACAGCTTCATGGGCGCAGCCCAGCAGGCCATCGACTCGGCTGATCCGATCAACTTCGCCGCTTTGGCGGTCGCTGGTGGCGAGCGCATCCTGCTGCACGAAGTCGTCGGCGGCGGCGCGGTGCTGCCCGATCAGGTCATTCCGAATTCGGTCGCTGGCGCACCCCTGTCGGGCACCGAACCGCTGATCCGTGGCCTGGGACTGGCCTCGATCACCGGGCAGGTGGCCCCGAATCCGGCTGGCCTCAATGGTGCAGTCCGATTCATCGTCGGCGACCATGGCTCCCTGCTCAGCCCGGCCGCATCGGGCGCAGCGACTGCAGAAATGCAGGGCCAGATGGCCAGCTACATCGTCAGCAACGGAACAGCGGTCCTGGTGTCCAACACCGCCGTCATCCGTACCCAGTAATTCGACGCAGAAGCGGAGAGAGATTCCATGACCAAGCTCAATGCCAAGCCAAGCGCCCGAGTCGCACTTCCGGGTGTGCGTCGTCGCACCCTGGGAAGCGCGATCGCGATTGCTCTGGTGGCTGGCGCAGCCTCAAATGCGCAGGCCTTCGAGTTCAGTTCCGGTGACTGGAACGGAACCCTCGATACCCTGGTCTCCTACGGCATTTCGGTGCGCGTGGAAGACCGTGATTCCGATCTGATCGGTCTCGCCAACATCAATCCCCTGATCGGACTGCAGCCGCTGAGCACGCAGCTCCAGGCGCCGGGCCGATTCTCGGTGAACTCGGACGATGGCAACCTCAATTACGACAAGGGAGACCCGTTCTCCAATGCCGTCAAGGCCACATCCGAACTCAGCATCAACTATCGCGAGAACAGCGGTGCGTTCATCCGGGCTACGTACTTCTACGACTTCGAAAATGCTGATCGCACCGATCTGACTTCTGAGGCCAAGGAAAAAGTAGGGCGCGATCTTAAGCTGTTGGACGCCTTCGTCTTCCACAACTTCGACTTCGGTGGCAAGGCGGGCAATGTGCGTCTGGGTCGCCAGGTTCACAGCTGGGGTGAGAGCACCTTCATCCAGGGCGGCATCAATACGATCAACCCGATTGATGTGTCCAAGCTCCGCGTCGCTGGCGCCGAGTTGAAGGAAGCCTTCCTGGGTGTCGAGTCGATCTCGAGTTCGTTCAACTTCAGCGAAAACCTGTCCGGTGAACTGGTCTATCTGTTCGAGTTCGAACAGACCGAACCGGATCCGATGGGCACCTATTTCGGCACCAATGACTTCGGCACCCTTGGGTCCGAGTTCGTGATGCTGAACTTTGGTCGTACCGATGAACCCGCTTCGTTCGCCGCCTGCCAGCGTGGTCTGGTCAGTCCGGTGACCAATCCCCTCGGCTTCGCTTCCTGTAGTGCGGCTGTGCCGCGCGCGCCGGATCGTAACGCCTCGGACAGTGGCCAGTATGGTGCGGCACTGCGTTACTTCTCGCCGAGCCTGAACGACACCGAGTTCGGTCTGTTCTTCATGAACTACCACAGCCGACTGCCGCTGGCTTCGGGCATCGCGGTCACCACCACCTCACCGACGTCGGGTCGTTACTTCATCGAGTATCCCGAAGACATCCGCATGTACGGCCTGAGCTTCAATACGACGCTCAATCGCTGGGGTGTGGCGCTGCAGGGTGAGTTGAGCTATCGCGACAACCAGCCCTACCAGATCGACGACGTCGAACTGCTGTTCGCGGCACTGAGCCCGCTCAATGCCCTGACACCCTCGACCGGCCTGCATTTCCGCAGCCAGCTCGGTACCTATCTGCCGGGTCAGGAGATCCGCGGCTGGGAGCGTCACAAGGTCTCGCAGTTCCAGACCACGGCCACCAAGGTTTTTGGCCCGGGCAACTGGTTTGCTGCGGAACAGGTGGCGGCTGTGCTCGAAATCGGTGCAACCGAAGTTTGGGATCTGCCGAACCAGGGCACCTTGCGCTATCAGTGTGATGGTACCGACACCGGCGGCGGCTTCGACTCCTTGACTGGCGCGCTGCGCAATCCGATCACCCAGACCGAGGGCTTCTGCACCTCGTTCTCGTGGGGCTATCGGGTCGCGGTCCGTGCCGACTACAACAACGTTGCCGGCACGCCGTTCAACCTGTCGCCACGCGTCGCCTTCAATCACGACGTCAACGGCATCACCCCGGGCCCCGGCGGCAACTTCCTGGAAGGTCGTACCTCGATGACGGTCGGTGTCGAAGCGAACTACCTGAACAAATGGGCCACGGACCTGAGCTACTCGAGGTTCTCCGGCGCTGGTGATCTGAACCTGATCAGCGATCGCGACTTCGTGTCGTTCACCGTCAAGTATTCGTTCTGAGCGAGGGCAGGAACATGAGGATTCAGAAAACAGGGATCATCGCCGCACTGCTGGCCATTGCGGCCACCAGTTCGGTGCAGGCCGGCGTTACCGCTGAACAGGCCGCACGTCTGGGCAAGGACCTCACGCCGGTTGGCGCGATCAAGGCAGGAAACAGCGACGGCACGATTCCGGCCTGGACGGGCGGTATCACCCGTCCACCCGCGGGCTACAAGGCGGGCGCCTTCCATGTCGACCCGTTCGCTGCCGATCGGCCGCTGTTCGCGATCACGCCAGCCAATGCCAAGGATTACCAGGCCAAGCTGACGGTTGGCCAGATGGCGATGTTCAACAAGTACAAGACGTTCAAGATGAACGTCTATCCGACCCGCCGCAGCGGCTCGTTCTCGCAGGCAGTCTATGCGGCGACGGCAAAGAATGCCGTGACCGCCAAGCTGGTCGCCAATGGTGAGGGTGTCAGTCAGGCCTCCTTGGGCTTTCCGTTTCCGATTCCGCAGAATGGCTACGAGCTGATCTGGAACCACAAGCTGAAGTACAAGAGCACTGGCGGCATGCGTTGGGCCAATCAGGTGGCTCCAACCGCCTCGGGTGCCTACACCCTGGTCCGCCTGCGCGAGGAGTTTCTCGGTCCGTACTACAAGCCGGGCAACAATATCGAAAGCATCAACAACATCCTGCTGTACTTCTTCCAGGAAGTGGTAGCACCGGCACGACTCGCCGGTAACGTGCTGCTGGTCCATGAGACCGTCAACTCCGCCGCTGCGCCGCGTCAGGCCTGGATCTACAACCCCGGTCAGCGTCGTGTTCGCCGTGCCCCCAATGTCGCCTATGACAATCCGGGCACCGCCTCCGATGGCCTGCGCACCAATGACATGACCGACATGTTCAACGGCGCCATGGATCGATTCGACTGGAAGCTGGTCGGCAGCAAGGAGATGTTCATTCCTTACAACGACTACAAGGCCCACAGCAATACGATCAAGGTCAAGGATCTGGTACGCCCTGGTCACCTCAATCCCGACTTCATCCGCTATGAGCTGCATCGGGTATGGGTTGTCGACGCCACCTTGAAGGCAGGCAAGCGCCATATCAACAGCCGTCGTACCTTCTATCTCGACGAGGACAGCTACCAGATCGTCGCGACGGACCATTACGACAGCCGTGGCCAGCTGTGGCGCTACTCGGAAGCTCCGAACATCAACTACTACGAAGTTCCGACCATCTGGGCCACCATCGAGACACACCACGATCTCCAGTCCGGCCGTTACATCTCCGGCCTGCTGGACAACGAAGAGCGCGCACCGATCGACTTTGGTTTCCAGACCAATGCCGAGAGTTTCTCGCCGCAGTCCTTGCGTCAGCGCGGGATCCGCTGACGGTTGGAGGGGAGGGCGCAAGTCCACGGCCAGCCGTTCCGTTCGGGACGGCTGGCCGTTTCATTTTCGGCAGGGGCGTCGCAAACGCGCAATTCACTGCGTGGGAACGATTGCTGACTGCAACTGAGGGCGTGGTTTCGCGCTGACCGTGCGCGGGCCTTGATCGCGGAGAAACGTAATGAGCAAGCGCAAGACACGACTGGTACTGGCAGTGCTTTCCGCATCGGTGCTCTGGCTGGCGATGAAGGCCACGGCACAGAATGTCGATGAGGCGGCCGCAACGGCCGACGAAACCGTTACGGACTCGATGGCTGCCGGGAATGAACAACCCGCCGATGAACAAGCGGGAGCTGCCGCTCTGGCGCCCGACGACCAGGCGACACAGACAGCCGAGTTGATGCCGCGCGCGGCACGCTCGTTGATCCTGGACATCGCCGAATCCAGCGACCGTGCGATCGCCGTCGGTGAGCGCGGGCATATTCTGGTTTCCGAGTCGCGACGCGATTGGCGACAGGTTGCCAATGTGCCGACACGATCCACCCTGACCGCAGTCGCGGCAGTCAACAACATGGCCTGGGCAGTAGGACATGAAGGCGTGATCCTTCATTCCAACGACGGTGGTCTGACCTGGAACCGCCAGCGGGTCGCGCCGTTCGACAAGGACAGCATGGACCTGACCAATGGCGCCCCCCTGCTCGATGTGATGTTCACCGATGAACAGACCGGCTATGCGGTGGGTGCCTACTCGCTGATGCTGGTCACCCGCGACGGCGGTCAGACCTGGACCCAGCAGAATGTGCTCGGCAAGACCGATGACGAAATTCTCAGCCAGCAATCAGAAGACAACTCCACCATCAATGACGAGAACTGGACCTTCGACCAGGAGGATCTGGCGCTGGACGAGGAAAGCGACCCCCACCTCAATGCCATCGTCCGTACTGGTGACGGCTCCTTCTTCATGGTGGCCGAACGCGGTGCCGCCTTCCGTTCGACCGACGGTGCCGTCAGCTGGGAACGCATCCAGCTTCCCTACGAGGGTTCGATGTTTGGCGCAATCGGGTTTGAAGGGCGCCATGTGCTGTGCTTCGGGCTGCGCGGCAATGTCTATGAGACGTTCGATCTGGGCACCACCTGGCAGAAAGTGGAAACCGGAACCAGCCTGAGCCTGATGGGTGGCGACAGCTTCAACGAGGGCGGCGTGGTGCTGGTTGGAGCCAATGGCATCGTACTCAGCCGGGCGACCGCCGATGACGCCTTCAAGACCAGCACCCACCCGGACGGCAATGTGCTGGCCAGTGTGGTGTCGCTGTCCTCCGCAGAATTTGCGGTAGCCGGAGAGACCGGTCTCTCGGTCTTCTCGAACTGAGCCACGGAGCAGACTCATGGCCATAGCAAGCAAGGGTGAGCAGGGCGCATTCAGTCGCGCACTTGAGGGCTTCGTATTCGGCAACCGCGTACTGGTGTTGCTGCTGTTCGCGGTCATTACGGCGGTAATGGCGTACTTCGCCGCACAGCTCAGCGTCGATGCCGGCTTCCGCAAGCAGGTGCCGCTGAAGCATGAATACATGCAGACCTTTCTCGATTATGAGAAGGAGTTCGGCGGCGCGAACCGCGTCCTGGTCGCGGTCATCGCGAAAGACGGCAACATGTTCACCCGCGAGTTCATGACGACACTCGATGCGGTCACCGACGATGTCATGAGCGTGGATGCAGTCGACAAGGCCCGCGTTCGCTCCATATTCACTCCGAATGTCCGCTTCACCGAAGTGGTCGAAGACGGCTTTGCTGGCGGCAATGTGATTCCCGCCGATTTCACGCCGAAGGCGGAAGGTTTCGATCCTGGCGAGGAAGATTTCAACAAGATCCGCGCCAATATCGTCAAGGCCAATATCGTCGGTCGACTGGTGGCCAAGGATTTCAGTGGCGCCATGGTGCAGGCTGAACTGGTTCCAGAAACCACGGCGCCCGGCGGCAAGCTCAACTATCAGGACATCGCGGCCCAACTTGAAACCATCCGGCAGCGCGCTGAACAAGCCAATCCCGGTGCCACCGTGCATATCATCGGCTTTGCCAAGATGGTCGGCGACATCAGCGACGGTGCCCGCTCGGTACTCAAGTTCTTCGTCATCACGATTGCGCTGACCTGGTTGCTGCTGTTCCTGTACTCGACTTCAGCCAAGCTCGCGACCTTGACGGTTTTCGCCGCCTTCGTCTCGGTGATCTGGATGCTCGGTGCCCTGCATCTGATGGGCTTTGGCATTGATCCAATGAATATGCTGACGCCGTTCCTGATCTTCGCCATTGCGGTCAGTCACGGCGAACAGATGATCAACAGATTCCGCGGGGAAATTTTCTTCGGCGGCCTGGAAGACGGCAACGTCGAGGAGTTGCGCGCTCGCGCCAAGGACGGTGTTGGCCCCTACGAAGCAGCGCGGGCAGCCTTCCGCATGTTGCTGGTGCCGGGCACCATCGCCCTGCTGGCCGGCTGCATCGGGTTTGCCACCATCATGATCATCGAGATCAACATGGTGCGCGAACTGGCGATCACCGCCACCATCGGTGTCGGCATCACGATCCTGACCGACCTGATCCTGCTGCCGGTGCTGCTCAGCTACACACGTCTGCGCAATCTTGATCGCAAGCGCGAATTCCGCCTGCGCCAGCTGACCAAGTTCGATGCGATCTGGCGCCTGATGGCGAAATTCAGTCGGCCGATTCCGGCCCTGGTGATCATCGCCATCGGTGCAACAGTGTGGTTCCTTGCCGAGCGCGAAGGCGACCGCATCATGGTCGGCGATGCCCAGAAAGGTGTTGCCGAGTTGCATCCAGATGCGAAGTACAACCTCGATTCCGGCGTGATCACCGACAAGTTCGCGCTCGGTGTCGACATGATCAATGTGATTGCCGAAGCCGGTCCGTTCGCCTGTACCGAGAGCCCCAAGGCGATGGAAGTGATCGACCGTTTCAGCTGGCACATGGCCAACGTCGAGGGTGTCCAGCAGGTGATTTCGCTGCCCCAGGTCGCCAAGATCATCTATGCCGGCTACAACGAGGGCAATCCGCGCTGGCGCAATATTCCGCGTGACTCCAACCTGCTGCGGCAATCGCTGCAGAATGTTGAAACCGACACCGGTCTGATCGACAGCCCGGAGTGCAAGGCCATGCCGATCATGATCTTTACCGCTGATCACCAGGCGACGACGATCGATCGGGTGGTGGCTGCGGTCAAGGAGTTCCGTCAATCCAACAATGCCTACGACATCAATTTCCGGGTCGAGCGCGACACCGCGATGGAGAAGGCGGCCGAGAATGGCGAGGAGTACCGCACCGATGAAGTCAGCCTGCGGCTGGCCACCGGCAATGTCGGTGTTGCCGCGGCGATCAATGACGAGGTCCGTGCGGTCGAGCACCAGATGCTGTATCTGCTCTACGCCGCCGTGTTCCTGATGTGCCTGCTCAGCTTCCGCAATCCGCTGGCGGCACTCTGCATCGTGCTGCCGCTGGTTCTGGTGACCGAGCTCGGGCATACCCTGATGGTGCATCTGGGCATCGGACTGAAGGTCAACACCCTCACGGTGGTGGCACTCGGTGTCGGTATCGGTGTCGACTACGCGATCTACATCTATGCGCGCATGGACGAGGCGATGAAACAGGGCAAGCAGTTGACCGAGGCCTATTTCTCGGCGCTGAAGACCACCGGTATCGCGATCTTCTACACGGCACTCACGCTCGCTGGCGGCGTCTTTACCTGGTACTGGTCCGACCTCAAGTTCCAGGCCGATATGGGCGTGATGCTGACCTTCATGTTCATCGTCAACATGATCGCGGCGATGATCTTCCTGCCCGCGCTGTGTCGCTGGCTGATGCGGCCAACCGAGAAGTCCAACCCGGCCTGACCCATCGGCCATTTGGCGGGTCGGACCGGGTTCGACCCGCCGCAGCCCCGGTTGGGCAGCGATGGGCAGCGCGCCGTGCAGGCGCGCTGCGTGGTATCGCCAAGCGGCCATCGCAGGCGCTGAGATGCGTCGCAGCAAGGATCGGTCTCCGAAACCAGGAGACCGCCATGAACAAGTCACCGTCGCATTTCTGCCCGCTCTGTGTGCTCGCCCTGCTCGGCCTCGTTGTCTTGCTCGGCGTTCCGGGACTGGCTTCAGTGCAGACGCCCCTGGGTCCAGCCAGTGTGCTCGTGCTCTGGATCCCGCTGCTCTCCGCCCTGCTGCGCCAGGGCATGTTGCGGACAGCCGGGCGGGTCCAGCGCCCGGCAGCGGCGCGCCCGCGGCGCTGATCTACCCAGAGCAACCGGCTCCCTGCCGCAACTCGTCCGCGGTCATTCCTTTACAGACACTGCCGTTCAGGGGATAGGGCGAAGCGTCCGTCCAACCACCCAGGGCTGCTGTCCGGACAGGCTCAGGCGCTGACTTCGCCTCGCCATCGCGTCAACCCCGCTAGAATCGGTGGCTCGACTCGAAAGGCAGGAACCCATGCGCCATTGCTCCATCGCGTCTGTTTCCCTCGGGCTGACGATCCTGCTGGCCGCCTGTGCCCAGGTACCCAGCCCACGATCCGAAATGCCGAAGGAACCGACCGTGACCTCAACACACCAGCCGCCGAACGCGGCCATCCGACCCCATGTCGTCAACTCGCCGCATGGCGATCGCACGGACAACTACTACTGGATGCGCGATGACAGCCGCACCAGCCCCGAGGTCCTGGATCACCTCAAGGCCGAAACCGCCTATGCGGATGCGATGCTGGCGCACACGCGTCCCGCGCAGGAAGCGCTCTACAGCGAGATCATCGGCCGCATCAAGCAGGACGACGCCAGCGTACCTTTCAAGAAAAATGGCTACTGGTACTACAGCCGCTTCGAAGCCGGCAAGGAGTATCCGATCCACGCGCGCCGCAAGGGCAGCATGGAAGCCGCCGAGGAAATCCTGCTCGATACCAACCAGCTTGCCGAGGGCAAGGCGTTCTATCAGGCCGCCGGATTGGCGGTCAGTGATGACGGCCGCCAGCTGGTCTATGCCGAGGACACCAGTGGCCGCCGCCAGTATGTGCTTCGCTTCAAGAATCTTGAAACCGGCGCCTACTGGAGCGAGACGATTGCCAATGTCGATTCGCGCGCGGTCTGGGCTGCCGACAATCGCACCGTCCTGTATATCGAGAAGGATCCGGTGACCCTGCTCGGCAAGCGCGTGCGCCGACATCTGCTGGGCAGCGATCCGGGCGCCGATACCCTGGTCTATGAAGAAGAAGACGACAGCTACTACATGGGGCTGGCGCGCGGTCGCAATGGCCGCTATGTCTACATCGGCCTCTCCAGCACCGTCAGCACCGAATGGCGCTATGCCGATGCTGCCGATCCGGCGCTCGCATTCAAGGTCGTCTATCCGCGCGAACGCGACCATGAGTACACGGTCGAGGATCATGACGACGAGTTCGTCATCGTCAGCAACTGGAATGCGCGCAATTTCCGCGTCTTGCGCACCGCCATCGCCAGTGCGTCGGATCGCGCCGGCTGGCGCGAGTGGCTGGCGCATCGCGACGACGCCCTGGTGGAAGACGTCGAAGTGTTCCGCGATTTTGTAGCGATCAACGAACGCTCGGGTGGACTGCGCAAGATCCGCATCAAGCAGTGGCAAACCGGCGCGGAGTCACTGATCAGTTTTGACGAGCCGGCGTACAGTGCCTATGTCACTTCGACACCTGAGTACGACAGCGAGCTGCTGCGGTTCGTCTACACCTCGCTGACCACGCCCGCTTCTACGTACGATCTCAATATCCGGACCGGTGAACGCCAGCTGCTCAAGCGTGAGCCCGTGCTGGGCGATTTCGATCCGGCGCGCTACACCTCCGAGTTCGTGTTTGCGCCGGGGCGCGACGGCACGATGATTCCGGTCTCCATCGTCTACCGCAAGGATGTCGCGCGCGATGGCAAGGCGCCACTCTACATCTACGGCTACGGCTCTTATGGCGCCTCGATGGACCCGACCTTCAGCGTCACCCGGCTGAGCCTGCTCGATCGCGGGGTCGTGTATGCGATCGCACATGTCCGTGGCGGCGAGGAGATGGGGCGCGCCTGGTATGAAAATGGGCGCCAGCTCAAGAAGATCAATACCTTCAATGATTTCATCGACGTCACCGACTATCTGGTTGCCAAAGGCTATGGCGCGCGCAATCGCGTGGTCGCCCAGGGTGGCAGCGCGGGCGGCCTGCTGATGGGGGCGATTGCCAATATGGCGCCCGACCGTTACCGCGCCCTGGTCGCCAATGTCCCCTTTGTCGATGTGGTGACGACGATGCTGGACGAGAGCATTCCGCTGACGACCAACGAATTCGACGAGTGGGGCAATCCGATGCAGAAGGCGTTCTACGACTACATGCTGTCGTACTCTCCCTACGACAATGTGCGCGCCCAGGACTATCCCGCCATGCTGGTGACCACTGGTCTGCACGACAGTCAGGTGCAATATTTTGAACCCGCGAAGTGGGTCGCCAAGCTGCGCACCGTCAAGACCGACCAGCGCCCGCTGCTGTTTCACGTGAACATGGAAGCCGGACACGGCGGCAAGTCGGGGCGTTTCCAGCGCTATCGGGAATTGGCGATGGACTATGCCTTCCTGCTCGATCAGCTGGACGTTGAAGTGAAGGCCGCGGAGTCCGGACTGAACAGTGGATTCGAGGTGGGCCATGGCCATTGAGCGATCCCTGATTCGCGTTTGCGGCGTGCTGCTGGCTGTGCTGATGGTTTCCGCCTGCGGCCAGAAAGGTCCGCTGCGCATGCCCGATCCCAAGTCCGAGGCGGCACCGGTGACGACACCGGCGGCGCCGAACGAAGCTCAGGACCCGAGCACGCTTGAGGCGCGAAGACGGAACCCGCACGAGTGAGCTTCTGCTTTTCCAAGATGCACGGAATCGGCAACGATTTTGTGGTGATCGACTGCCGCGGCAACGCGCCGCCATTGACGGCAGCGTTGGCCCGACGGCTGGCGGATCGGCACACGGGCATCGGTTGTGACCAGGTGCTCAGCATCGAGGACAGCACGGCAGCGGATTGTGCGTTCCGCTACAGCATCTGGAATCCCGATGGGTCGCGCGCCGGCCAGTGTGGCAACGGCGTGCGTTGCATCACTGCCTGGCTGGCGCGTGCGCAGCTGATTGCGCCGGGTCCGATCAGCCTGCAGGGTCCATCCGCGGTGGTGCATTGTGAATTGCTGGACGATGGTCAGGTGCGCGTCAATATGGGCGCGCCGCGACTGGATCTGGCATCGGTACCGTATCTTGGCGAAGGCGACTCGGCGCGGGTCTCCGTGATGGTTGCTGGCGAACCACTGGAACTCGGCCTTCTCTCGATGGGCAATCCGCACGCGGTGCTCGCTGTTGATTCGGTCGCGACCGCCGATGTTGCGCGCCTGGGCCGACTGATCCAGGCCTTGCCCGGGTTTCCCGACAGCTGCAATGTCGGCTTCATGCAGGTCGTAGGCCCCGATCAGATCCGCCTGCGTGTTTTTGAGCGCGGTGTCGGAGAGACCCTGGCCTGTGGCAGTGGTGCCTGCGCTGCCGTCGTCACCGGTATCCGGCGCGGGCAACTGCAGCACCGGGTGCGCGTATCCTTGCCAGGGGGCGCCCTGGTCATCGAGTGGCCCGATCCTGCTGGCCCGGTCTGGATGACCGGTCCGGCCCAGTTTGTTTTTGAAGGTGAATGGAATGACGATTGAACACCCGCATCGACGTGAACTCGACCCGCTGGATGTCGCCGGCTTTCTGCGTCGCAATCCGGATTTTCTGAGCGGCTATCCGGACTTGGCGCTGACCCTGGCACTGCCGCGCCAGCAGGGCGCCAGCACCTCGCTGGCGAGCTATCAACTGGAAGTGCTGCGCGACAAGACACGGGCGCTGTCACGGCGTCTGCAGGAATTGATGGCGATTGCCCAGGACAACGAGCAGTTGATGGTGCGCGTACACGCCTTCACGCTGTCGCTGATGCGCGCAGGCACACTGGCCGACACGCTTTCGCGTGTAGTCGCGACCCTGACCGAAGATTTCCATACCGATCTGGTGCGCCTCTGTCTGCATCATCCGGTCACCAACTTCCAGGCCGACTGGCTGAAGATCGCCGCACGCAGCGATCCCGGCATGCGTCCTTTCGATGAATTCTTCGCCGCCGGTGAGCCCCTGTGCGGTCGCCTGAATCCCGACAAACTCAGCTTCCTGTTCGGCCAGCATGGTGACAAGGTGAAGTCTGCGGTTCTGTTGCCGGTCGCCGAGCAGGGCCTGCTGGCGATCGGCTCGCACGATCCCAACCGCTTCCATCCCGGCATGGGCACCATTTTCCTCAAGCTGATTTCCGAGGCGGTTCTGGTAGCCATGTCGCGCTACGGCGAAGCCCATGCCGAACTACCCTGATATCGCCT
Organism: Pseudomonadota bacterium; assembly: GCA_022843465.1. Classification (GTDB taxonomy): domain Bacteria; phylum Pseudomonadota; class Gammaproteobacteria; order Xanthomonadales; family Ahniellaceae; genus 0-14-3-00-62-12. The sequence continues at coordinate 132,415 of JALHNO010000008.1, forward strand.
TTGACCGCCCTGTACCAGGGCCGGATAGCGCTGCACCGCATGTGTCGGGTGTTGGTCGCGTCCGATACCTTCAACCGGAGATAGTCCGATGCGCCTCGTCTACCTTGTCCTTCTTGCGGGTTTCGCCATGAGCCACGACAGCGTCGCGCGCGACAAGCCGGCAGCGACCGCCCTGGTCATCCATGGCGGTGCCGGTGTCATCAGTCGCGCCGATATCCCGGAACAGGATCTCGACGAGATCCACGCCGCGCTTGATCGCGCCCTCACAGCTGGCGAGGCGGTGCTGAGCAAGGGCGGAACCGCGCTCGATGCGGTGACTGCCGCGGTCGTCGTGCTCGAGGACTCGCCCTTCTTCAATGCTGGCAAGGGTGCCGTGTACAACGCCGAAGGCGGCCACGAACTCGATGCCTCGATCATGGAAGGCCACAGCCGTCGCGCTGGCGCCGTGGCCGGAGTCACCACGGTCCGCAATCCGATCCAGCTGGCGCGCGAGGTGATGGAGCATTCCCCGCATGTGATGCTCGCAGGCGAGGGCGCCGAGGCGTTCGCCGACACCCGCAGTTCGATCGTGCGGGTCGCGCGCGACTACTTCGACACGCCGCACCGACTGCAGCAACTGCGCAAAGCCCAGGCCGAGCAGAAATCCGCAGCGGTGTCGGGGCCGGGTACCTATTTCGGCACGGTCGGCGCCGTAGCCCTGGATCGCCACGGTCATATCGCCGCTGCTACCTCGACCGGCGGCATGACCAACAAGCGCTGGAGCCGGGTCGGCGATTCGCCAATCATCGGCGCCGGCACCTATGCCACCGAAGATTGTGGCGTGTCGGGCACCGGTTGGGGCGAGTACTACATCCGGGCCGTTGCTGCGCACGATATCTGCGCGCGTATGGCCTATCGCGGTGACACCCTGGCCCAGGCCGCCGACGCGGTGATCAATGGCCATATCCCCAGGCTGGGTGGCGATGGCGGCGCCATTGCGCTCGATCGCCACGGCAATATCGCCATGCCGTTCAATACCGGGGGCATGTACCGGGGCTGGATCAAGCCCGATGGCAGCCGCGGTACCGCCATCTTCAAGGGCGACTGAGGGCCTGGGCCGGCCGCCGCCACCCTCCCGCGTTCCGGATCAGGGTGACCCTGGTGGCAGAATGCGGCAGGCCAACTTTCCCGATTGACCATGGCCGGTGTAGATTCGGCCCTGGACCGATGGGAGGGCGAGCATGCGCACGATCCTGGTGGCGAGTTCCAAGGGCGGCTGTGGCAAGACCACGATAGCGACCAACCTGGCGGCGTTCTATGCCGACGCCGGCAAAGAGACCGTTCTGGTTGACTGTGATCGTCAGGCGTCCTCACTGCACTGGGCCCAGAAGCGTGTCGATCAGTCGCATCCGGTGCTTGGCATGGCGGGCAGGATCAGTGCCCGTGGCGTCGCCAAAATCCCCGAAGGCTGCAAGCGCTGCGTCATTGATACCCCGGCTGGCATCCGCGCCAGCGAGATCGCCGAACTGCTGCCGCAGGCACATGTGCTGGTCATTCCGGTGATGCCATCGATCATCGATCTGGAGGCGACCGAGCATTTTCTTGCCGAGTTGCAAACCCTGCCCGAGATCAAGCGCCGCAAGTTTCCGGTGGCGATCGTGGCCAACCGGCTCAAGCCCTGGACCAATGCCTCGCAAGCTGCGGTCGAGCGCATGGCGGCCTGGCCGGTGCCCCTGGTGGCCCAGTTGCGTGATTCGCAGGGCTACGTGTTGATGGCTGGCCTCGGTCGCAGCATTTTCGATTACCACTCCGAGCACGTGCGCAGCCATCAGGATGATTGGACGCCGCTGCTCAAGTGGCTGAAGAAGCACGACTGAATGAGCGCCCGTTCCATCGCGACCACCGGTCGCCGGCTCAGTCGGCAGGGACGGTCCGGCTGGTGGCCCACTCGCGCAGTTCGTTGACGCGTTCGGCCATCAGGATGGAAAGCGGTCGGGTATTGCGGATCTCCTCGAGCAGATGGCGCTGGGCCAGCGGCAGATTGTCGGCGTGGGCGGCGTACAGCGCCGATACGATGACCTGCTCGATCTCGGCGCCGGAGAATCCCTCGGTGGCGGCGACCAGGGCGCTCAGTTCAAATGCTTCCCAGGCAATGTCGCGGCGCTCGAAGTGCAGGCGGAATACCTCATCGCGCGCTGCATCGGTCGGCAGATCGACGAAAAAGATTTCATCGAAGCGGCCCTTGCGCAGCAGTTCCGGCGGCAGCCGCGAGACATCATTGGCGGTTGCCACCAGAAATACCGGCTTGCGCCGCTCGGCCATCCAGGTCAGCAGATAACCGAGTACACGCCGGGACACGCCATCGTCGCTGTCCGAGGTGGCCAGGCCCTTCTCGATCTCGTCGCACCAGAGCACGCAGGGCGCCAGCGCCTCGGCGTTGGCCAGTGAAGCGCGCAGGTTCTTCTCGGTTTCGCCGTGGTACTTGTTGTAGAGCGCGCCAAAATCCAGCCGGACCAGGGGCACGCCGAAACTGCCGGCAACCGCCTTGGCCGCCAGCGACTTGCCGCAGCCCTGGACACCGAGCAGCAGCAAGCCCTTCGGCGGATCGAGGCCAGCGGCGCGGGTTTCGCCGGTGAAGATGGCCCGGCGCTGCTCAACCCAGCGTTTCAGCCGTGACAGGCCGGCAACATCGGCAAACGCGGCGGTGTCGTACTCGAAATGCAACAGCCCGTCGCGATTGAGCAGCTCGAATTTCAGCTTGGCGACTTCGGGCAGATCCTTCTGATCGATCACGCCGTCGCGGAAAATCAACTGGCGGGCAATCCGGCGCGCATCGGCGAGCTTCAGGCCCAGCATGTTGCGCACAATTTTCTTCATTGCGGCGCTGTCGATCTCGACGCGCTTGCCGGAGTGCTCGCGCGAGTACAGAAATGCCTCGTCGCGGATCAGCTTGGCCAGCTCGGCTTCATCCGGCAGCTTCAGCGCAAACCGGACAACGTGGTTCTCGAGCTCGGACGGCAGTTCGATCTGGGTGCCGATCAACACCATGGTGTGCGCGGCGCACTGCTGGCGCTCGGCTATCTCGCGCAGCAGGCGTGCCGCCAGCGGAAATCTCAGATAGCCACCGAAATCGCAAAGCAGGTAGATCGAGCGCTGGCTGGATTCGCGGGCGTGGCCGAGCGCGGCGGTAGCTTCGGGCGGCGCAAGTTCGTCCTCCAGGTCCATATCCAGTCGACGCAGGCCAGCGGTCAGCGACCAGTGGAACAGCGGGCGCCAGACCTGGGCGATCACATGCCGGAACGTCTCGACCACGCGCGGCTCTTCGGCGGTCTCGATCAGGATGATCGGATGACCAGCACGAATCAGGCTGGCGAGGTCGTGGATTTCAGTCATGGCGGCACCGCGCTGGGGGTGCCCAGTGTAGGCGACAGCGGCCTGTGCGATAAGCATCCGGTCTCCGGTTGCAATTGGCTACCCGCCGTTCCGCCGCAGTCTGGCCGGTCGGATGTATCCTCGGCCTCTGCGGCAAAGGAGGGAATGCGCATGCCAGGTTTCAGAGCAGTGACTACAGCTTCGCGGGGCTTGCTGGCCCTCCTCTTCATCAGCGGACTGCTGCCGTTACCGGTTTCGGCAGCGCTTACGGTCGCGCCCAGTCTGCACTACAGGATCGACCGCAGCACGCCTGCAGAGACGGCGCTGCGGGTGCCTGCACTGGATATTGCCAAGGTGCTGGCCGAGGAGGAGCAGGCGCAGAAGGGACAGCCGCTGCGCTATGCAGTCAGTCACCGCTTCGAGGCTGATCCCAAGAGCCGGCTGCACCGCGAAGGCGTCTGGCATTCGGTGACGCCGGAGTTGCGGCTGTGGCGCCTGCGCATTGAAGCGCCGAGCGCCTTGACCATCGATCTGGCGTTCAGTCCGTTCGAACTGCCGGCGGGTGCCGAACTGTACCTGAGCGATGCGGCAGGTACCTTTATCCGCGGGCCGTACAGCGCTGCCGACACTCCTGCGCATGGCGCGTTCTGGACGCCGTTCGTGCCAGGCGATGTCGCCTACGTCGAAGTGCTGGTGCCGGCTGCCGTCGAGCGGGATCTCGCACTGCAGGTCAGCCAGGTCAATCAGGCCTACCGCGATATCTTCACCGGTCAAAGTCCGTATGCCAAGTCGGGGAGTTGCAATGTCGACGTGGTCTGTCCGCAGGGCGACGCCCACCGCGAGCAGATTCGCGCTGCGGCGCGCTATACCGTGGGCGGCGGCTCCTGCAGCGGACAGTTGGTCAACAATACCGCCAACGACGGCAAGCGGCTGTTCATTACCGCCAACCATTGTGTCGATTCGCAGTCCGATGCCAACGGCGTTGTGGTCTACTGGAATTACGAGAGCCCGACCTGCCGCACACCCAATTCGGGTGCCAGCGGCATCCCGTTGCCGGTTTCCGGCAATTCGATCGCGCAGACCGGCGGTGCGCTGCTGCGCGCCAATCATTCGCCCTCGGATACCAGTCTGATCGAACTCAACAGCAATATTCCCAATGGCGTGTTGCCATTCTGGGATGGCTGGGACCGTTCAGAGTCGGCCAAGTCTTCCGGTGTAGTCGTCCACCACCCCAATGGCGATGAGAAGCGCATAAGTTTCGAGAACAATCCATTGACGCTCAACGATACCCCGGTATCAGGAGTCCCGGGTTCGCGCCACTGGCGCGTGGCCGATTGGGATGTCGGTACCACCGAACCGGGTTCATCGGGTTCCGGTCTGCTCAGTCCGGAGAAGCGGCTGATTGGTGTCCTTTCCGGCGGGCTGGCTGCCTGCGGCAACAACCTGGATGATTACTTCGGCCGGCTCAGTGTGGCCTGGGAAGGTGGCGGCAGTTCCAGCACCCGGGTACGCGACTGGCTCGATCCAGCAGGCAGCGGCGCTGTGGTGCTGGATGGCCGTGGCGGCTGCAACGCGCCGGTGGTCAGTCTGAGCAAGGGCACCGCCAGTCCCACTGTCGATGCCGCGATTCTGTTTACCGCCAGTATCAGCGGCGGCACCGGCCCCTATACCGTGCGCTGGGATGTCGATGGTGATGGCGTGACCGACCGCGTGGCCAGTGCGGTTGCACAGAGCACGCAGTTGCCTGTTCGCTATCCGGTTGCCTCCTCGACGACGGTGACAGCCCAGGTTTCCGATGCCACCGGTTGCGCGGCTTCCGCTGGCCTCGCGCTGGATGTCAGCGCGCCGGATATCGTCGCTACCGCAACTGCGCCCAGCCAGGTCTGCGGTGATGGCGATGCTGCCATCGAGCCAGGGGAACGCTGGCAGTTGCCGGTGCAGCTTGCCAATGTCGGCGGGGATGCCTTGAACAATGCGTTCGCCCAGTTCACTCCGGCAACGCCGGCTGCCGGCGTTGGTGGTGGCGGTTTCGACTACAAGGTGCTCAACAGCAGTACCTCGGCGGATTGCCGGTTTCAGGCTGTCGACATGAGCGGCGCCACCACGGTGGTGCCCGATGAGAATGACGATGGCATCACCGCCGGGCTGGCGGTGGGCGGCAGCGCACCGTTCCGCTTCTACGGCCGCAACCTCTCGCAACTGCGGATGGCGACCAACGGCTATCTGGCCGATAGCGCCGACGAGGACGGTGGCGACTTCAACAATGTCTGCGGCGGCTTCGGCTCGTTCTTCGACAACAATGCGCGCCTGCACGTGCTGCACGATGACCTGGTGATGCAGGCGGGTGGAAGCCTGCGCCACCAGCGTTTCGCTACCTGTCCGCGACCGGCCGATGCCGGTGGTGCCCAGGGTTGCACCGTGTTCCAGTGGAACAATCTCGGCCGCTACACGTCTTCATCGACACCACCCGATGGCAATGCCGTGTTCCAGGCGATTCTGTACGATCAGAGCTACGAGATCGTCTACCAGTACCTGACAGCCGATCCGCTGGCCGGCGGCTCGGCGGCGATCAATATCGAGAACGCCGAGCAGACCGAGCGCCTGGAATACGCCTGCAATGTCAACAACCAGGCCCCTGCCGGGCGCGCCGTGTGCTTCTTTGAGCCGTCGGCGCTGCCAGCGAGTCTGCAGTCGACCCGGGTCAGCTTCGAAGGTGGCGCACAGCAATCCTTGCCCGCTCTCGGTTCCGGCCAGAGTACGCAGCGCATGCTGCCTTTCAGCGTGCCGACCAACGCAGTCTGCGGCGCGCCGATCGGCATCCGCTATGTCGGTACGGTGGATGATTTCTCCTCGTCCAATCGCAGCAGCGATCTCTACACCGGTACGCTCGGCAATGGCGGCGCCTGCCAGGTCAGCAACTGCGCGGTCAGCGTCTCGCCGCTGAATGGCATGCCGCGCGATGGCCTGTATTCACTGGTCGGCCGCAGTGGCAATGGCATCGGCCTGTTCAATGTGGCGGTCGGCGATTCCGCGGTGCCGGCCGGCACCTGGTTCAGCGGCCGCGCCAACCGGCTGCCGACCTGGTATCTGGTCAATGGCGCCTGGAGCAGCACGGATCGTCGCGCCGATCTGACCATCTTCCAGTTCAACCAGTCGGCGCCCGGCGTGTTCCCTGCAATCGGAACGCAAGTGGGAACGGGTGTGCTCAGTCATGACGGCGCCGGCGACGACTACGTGATGAGCTGGACCATCGACAACGTCTCGCGGATGGACAAGCTGGCGCGCACATTCACCGACACCAGTGTCGGCCAGACCAACCACACCGGCCTCTGGAATACGGTGGGGCAATCGGGCTGGGGTGTGCTGCTCGACGATCATCGCAGCGGCGGCAATGTCGAGACGCTGGCGGTCGATTATCTCTACGATCAGGCTGGGGCTGCGACCTGGGTGCTCGGCGCGGCGTTCAATCTCACCGGCACCATTCCGATGAATACTTTCCAGGTGCATTGTCCGTGGTGTCCCAATATCACCGACTTCGCCTCGGTCACGTTCACCCCGGCGGGCAGCCAGTCGCGCAGCTTCAGCGATGCCAACAACGGCCTGTTCGGCTCGACGATCAGTGTGCCCGCGCACAATACGGTCTGGAATCGTGACAATTTGCCAATCCGCTTGCTGACCACGCCACTGCAGTAAGATCAAACCGGAGCACGCCCAGCACGGCGTGCTCCATCCCGGAGGCCACAAGGAATCGGAATGGGTGAACGTCAGTGGGTGTTGTTGCGGCATGCCAATGCCGAGGCGCGCAGTGCGAGTGGCAAGGACAGCGATCGCGCGCTGTCACCGCATGGACAGCTGGAGGCCCGCGCTGCGGCGCAGTGGCTGCAGGCACAGGCAAAGGGGCGAGCGCTGCGTATTCTCAGTTCGCCGGCGACGCGCGCGGCTGCGACGGCTGCCATCCTGGCCGAGGTGACCGGTGCCGAGATTCAGCTGGAACCGGAAATCTATGAGGCGACGCCCGGCACCCTGATCAGTCTGCTCAATGACGCCGGCGCGACCGGGATCACGGTCCTGGTCGGCCACAATCCGGGACTCGAGCAAACCGTCGCCCTGCTTGGCGAGGGCCGCACCGATGAATACCGCGGCATGCCAACGGGCGCCATCGCCTGGTTCGAAGTGCCTGCCGGTCTGGTGGAGCCGGGCAGTGGTCGCCTTGCGGCCTTCTGGCTGCCCTGAGCGCAATGCCGCGGTGGCGCGAAGGATTCCGTGGACGCTGCCGCTGTGGCGAAGCGTCAACGGTTTGACGCCCTGGCGGGCGCACGGCAGATCGTCCTGGGCGGACTGCTGCTGGCCGCTGCGATGATGGCGTCCGCCGCCGGCGAGGCGCCGCGCACGGCCCTGTGGTCAATCGATTCGAGCAGCAGTCAGGCCCGCTTCGAGTTGCGGGCACTCGGGTTGATGGTGATCGAGGGCCATATCGATTCGGTCGAAGGCGAAGTCTGGCGCGACGCCGACGGAACCTGGGTGCAGGTGCGCGTGGCACTGTCGACCTTGCGGATGAGTTCCGAGCGCCGCGCGCGCTGGGCCTTGTCCGAAGAATTCTTCCATGCTGCTGCGCACCCGATCCTGACCTATACCGCGGCGGTGCCGGCCGATGCGCGGATGGATCGCCTCGGCAGCGCCTTGCAGGGTGTGCTGAATCTGCGTGGCATCGAAGCGCCGATCCGGGTTGCCCTGCTCAGTCCCGAATGCGATGAGCAACAGCGCAACTGCCGCCTGCGCGCGCATGCCGAAGTTTCGCGCCGACGCTTCGGCATGATGAGCAAGCGGCTGACGCTGTCGGACTCGGTCTCGCTTGACCTCAGGCTGGATCTGCGTCGCAATGATCCACAGCCGCCTGCGGATGCGAAAACAACTTCAGGGCGCAGTCGCGGCGCAACCTCGAAGTAGTTCCGCACCGCGATCGCACCGAGCCGATGCACAATCCGCAGCTTCGTTGACCCCTGATGACACCGGGCAGGGCAGCGGAGACCTTCCGCTGCCTTGCGCACAACCTTTCCACCTACTTGCGCGGACACTCGATCGGATTGCCACCGGCGTCGCTGCAACTGCCGCTGTGTTCGACGCCCTCGTTCGAATAGCTGGTCTGACCCTGATAGGAATTGCCGGTACTGGCATTGCTGGCACTGGAGTTGCGGGCGCCGGCAAAGCTGCCATCGGCATTACGGGTCACGCCACCGCTGGTCTGCGCGCTGCCATTGCTTCCGGTGGCAGCGGCAGCGCCTTGCCGGTTGGCGCTGCCATCAGCATTGCGGTTGAAGGAGCCGGCGCGCGCTGCGCGGCCGCCGGCGGCGGTCTGCACGGCGCCGGCGCTGGCACCGGCTGCATTGCCCTGGCCATCGCCAGCGGCGGCACCACCGCGGGCATAGGTCGTACCGTTCGGGCCGCGACCAGCCGCTGCGCTGCCGGCACTGGTTCCGCCGGCGGCATTCGGTTTGGCGCCGGCCACACGCACGCGCTCGGCCTGTGCGGCATCCGCGCCTGCCAGCAGGCCGAAGCTGAGAAAGGCAAACAAAAGGGATCGGTTCATGGGGTGACTCCTGTATGTGGTGCGGTTGATGCGCGCCCATGCTGAGCGCGCGGAATTCGTTGCGGCCGTGGCCGGGATCTGCCGGATACGGTCGGAATCAGGGTGTTTGTGCGATCCACGACCCCAGTCGGGCGTGCAGGTGTTCCAGGCGATCAAGCTGTTGTCGCAAATGGGCGTGCACGCGTGCCTGCTGATCGGCATCCAGGGACTGGTAGAAGGCCATCCGTTCGGCTTTCAGGCTTCGCTGTTCCAGTGCCAGGGCCATGACCGTCTGCTCGAATTCGACCGATATCGAATTCAGCAGCGGCTCTGGCGCATCCAGCTCGACGCGGGCATCACGCAGCAGGCCGCCGACGGTGTCGTAGGCCGCCAGACGGTAGGCGCGTTGGCGCGATTGCAGTTCGAGCAATCTGTCGGCCTGAGCCTGGTCCAGGCCCAGCTCCTGAGCGGTCATCGGCGGCAGGCGCATGCCGCGCCAGCGCTCAGCCTGGGATCCGGCGAGTACGCCGCCAGCGACAACCAGGCCGATCAGGCCCGACCACAGCAATCTACGGGAACGCATAGGGATTCCTCCAGCAGGCGCCGCGCATTTCGCAGCGGGTGCAGATTGCCGTGCACGGGTGAACCCGGTGTTTCCGGTATGGCGCAAGATGTAACCAGATGCGAATGGACCCGACTGTGGAAATCAGCCGTTACCTCCGGCAACCGATGGCGCTTGAGTGCCCGGCACACGATCCGCGATAGTGCGGATCATGGGCATGGCTGCGCAACTCCTGCTGGTCGACGACGACGCACGTCTGCGTGCCCTGATCGAGCGCTATCTCGGCGAGCAGGGCTTTCGCATCCATGCGGTCGCCAATCTGGCCGGCATGCGCCGGGTGCTGTCCGAACATCACATCGACCTGATCGTGCTGGATCTGATGCTGCCCGATGGCGATGGACTCGAGGCCTGCCGGCGACTGCGCGCCGATGGGGTGGAGACGCCGGTGATCATGCTGACCGCCAAAGGCGACGAAATCGATCGGGTGGTGGGGCTTGAGCTCGGGGCTGACGACTACATGGCCAAACCAGTGGGGCCGCGCGAACTGCTGGCCAGAATCCGTGCGCGCCTGCGTCGCATGCCGCCGACCGCGGGCGCCGCGCCCCGGATAGGCGCTTTGCCCGTGCGCTTTGGCGCCCATGAACTGCGGCTGGATACCCGGCAGTTGGCGCGCGACGGTGTTGCCCTGCGCCTGACCAGCGGTGAATTCGCAGTGCTTGCCGCCCTGGTGCAACATGCGCACCGGCCGCTGACGCGCGATCACCTGATGAACCTGGCGCGCGGACAGGATCATGGCGCCTTCGATCGATCAATTGACGTGATGGTGTCGCGGCTGCGCAAACTGATCGAAGACGATCCGCGTCAGCCGCGCTATCTGCAGACGGTCTGGGGCGTTGGCTACGTCTTCGTGCCAGAAGGGGAGCGGTTGTGATCGCGCGCCTGGGTTTGCGCATGCGCATGTGGCTGTTGTTGACCCTGCTGACTGGCGTGGTGCTGTTGTCTGCCGGCTGGATCGTTTCGGTACAGACCCTCGATCCGGGAGCCGAGCAGCTGGCAGCACTGGTCTATGCCACAGCATCAGCGCTTGATGAGCGGGTGCGGGTGTCGGGCATCGAGGCCACCCGGCAACCGCAGTTGCAGTCGCTCGGCATTCGCCTGCAGGAAATCACCCCGCCGGACCATCGCCCGCGCGCGCCAGTCGGCGTGGCGGTGCTGGCGCGTGTGCGCCGACTGTACGGCGCGGATTCGGAAGTGCGCTTTGATCACGGACCGCCGAGTCGCTTGTGGCTGCACAGCCGCTGGCGCCCTCAGTTGTGGATCGGTGTACCGGTACAGCCTCTGGGCGCCCCGATCGCGCGTGCCTCGTTGTGGATTCTGCTGCTGACCGCGGTGCTGGTGCTCGCGGTCGGCGCCTGGACTGCGCGCATGCTGTCACGACCGCTGGAACAGCTGGCGCGGCGTGCGCCTGATCTGATGGCCGGTGATCTTGATCTGCGGGAGTTTCGCAACGCGCCGGCAGAAGTGCGCACCTTGGCGGCGACGCTGGCGCGTTCATTGGCGGACGCGCGCCGTCGCCATGATGCACGCGAGGAGATGCTGGTTGGGCTTTCCCACGATCTGCGGACGCCGCTTGCGCGGCTGCGCTTCGCGATCGAGATGGGCGATCACAACGAGGAAGTTGCGCGAACTGCGATGCAGGCAGACATTGCAGAAATGGACGCCCTGATCGGTGCCTTCCTGCTGATGCAGCGCGAGGGTCGCGATGAGCCGGCAGCCGCGCTTGATCTCAACCAGCTCTGCCGCGATCTGGTCGCCGGCTTCGCCCACCGCATTGCGATCCGGCTTGACCTGCCTGAGCAGACGGTGTGGCTGCACGGCCGCCGGCTGGGCCTGCGCCGGGCGCTTTCCAATCTGCTGCAGAACGCGCTCGACCACGGCCGGCCGCCGTTGGCGCTGCGGCTTTCCGTCGGTGACGAAGTGGCCGAGATCGCGGTGGCCGATGGCGGTCAGGAACTGCGCGAATCCGGCGACAGGCGCGGCTTTGGTGTTGGCCTCGCTGTGGTGCGCGCCACTGCGGCCCTGCATCGCGGTCGCTTCGAGCTGAGCCGGGGTATCGAGTCGACGGTCGCGCGACTGATCTTGCCGTTACTGCCCGCGACAGCGCCCGCGCAACCCGATTGATCCCGTACCAGCTTACTGCGACAGATTCGGCAGGCCGGACACCAGCAGCCAGGCCTTGCGCTTTTTCTCGTAGCGCCAGCGCTGGCGATCGATCACGGTACGGGTGGCGAGGGTGTTGATATTGCTCAGCTCGATCTCGACGCGCTGTTCGACATGGCCGTCCTCGAACACGGTATAGGGCTGTGCCCGATAACCCACCACCTTCCATTGCTTCCAGCGCTCAAGCTCGAATGGAGTGGGTGCCGGCGCCGCCTTCTCGCTCTTGTCGAAGAAACTGAGAATCTGGCTGACGTCGCCCCAACGCATGGCGCCGGCGTAGTCGTACAGGGTCACCTGAAGCCGGCGCTGATCCACCCTGGCCTGGGCGGCAGTGGCAGCAAACAACAGGACCAGGGCGAGCAGCAGCCAGCGGACCGGGGCGATCACCAGAGCGGGGGTGCGTTGCATGCGGACATTCCTTTTCATCGCAGCGCAAGCATACGCCATCAAAAGCTTGCCGGCTTGGCCACGAACCTGGCCTGCATGCGGCAGGCGACACCGGCGCCCTGGGTCGATGTCATCTCGATCGCGATGGCGATCCGCGCCTTGCCGCGACGGTTGAAATCGCTGATGAAATCATCCCAGCTCTGGCCCGGTTCGGCGGCGGCCTCGGCGACCAGTTCGTCCCACAGCGGCGCCAGATAGTTCATATTGCTGTCCGCCACGTAAATGTCGGCGCGACACTGCATCTCGCCCAGTTTCAGGTTGATCAGCCCCCATCCTGCGAGCGTCATCAGGCTCGCCATGCTGCCGCCGAAGGCGCAGCCCTTGTCATTGACATTGCAGCGCAAGGGCGCGTTGAGCGCGAGCCGGTTGCCATCGTATTCGAGTACCGATACCTCCATCGCGCGCGCCAGCGGAATGGTCTCGAGCAGGGTGCGTTCCAGCGCTGTGGGGTTATCGATCACGTGAAGGCGGCTGAGTCATGGAAGCTCAGTCTGCCCACTGCCGGCGGCCGGCGCAACCAGTGCTGGAAGCCGCGTGTGGCATTGCTATGATCTGTCGCATGCCGCGCGCAAGCCGCGGGTAGGGCCATGCTGATTCGATGAAGGACGTCCGCAGTGATCTGCCCCTTGCCGGCCTGGACCTGGTGCTTACCCGGCCGGTGGGGGCGGCTGATGCCATGGCCCGGCGCTGGCGCAGTGAGGGCGCCCGCTGCATCAATCTGCCGATGTACTCGATCCGTGTGCTGTCGGCCAGCGCCGCGTTGACTGCCAGCCTGCGGGCGGCGATGCTGGCGGATGCGCTGGTGTTCGCCAGTCCCAACGCGGTTTCCGCCTGTCTGCACCACTGCCCGGACTTCAGCCCCGTGGGTCGCGTGTTCGCCCAGGGCCCGGCAACGGCGAAGGCGCTGCGCCGCCATGGCATCGAGGCCAGCGCGCCTGCCCAGGGCTACACCAGCGAGGATCTGCTGGCTGATCCCTACTTCGCTTCGGTTGCCGGTCACCGTATCGTCCGGCTGGCCGGAGAAGGCGGCCGTCTCCTGCTGATCGAAACGCTCACCAGGGCCGGGGCCCTTGCCTCGGCAATCGCCCTGTACCGACGCCAGCCGGCGCGACTTGACCTGCGCCATCGGCGCGCCCTCGACGGACTTCAAGATCCGGTGCTGGTTGTTTCGAGTCTCGAATCGCTCGAACGCCTGCCCCAGGTGCTCGCCGATCTGGGTCGTAGCGATCTCTATGCCAGCCGGCTGCTGGTCTCCAGTGGCCGCCTGCGACTGCGCGCCGCGGCCCTGGGATTTGCCCGTATCCACGAGGCCCATTCGGCTGCTTCGGCCGATTTGCGGGCAGGCCTGGAAGTGCTTGCAGAAGCTTCGCGGGCGCGCTGATAGGATGTACACCATGATGGAACGATGGCCATGATCGAATCGAATCCCAGCCAGCTTGACGCGCCGCGCGCGACCGCCGCACCTCTGGCGATGGCCGCCGCCCTGCTCGCGCTGGTGGTGGCCGTGCTCGCGATGGGTTGGCTATGGCGGGTCGAGAGCCGCAGCGGTGCTCTGGAGCGCGAACGCGGTGAACTGGCGGTCAACCAGCGCTTGCTGGAAGAGCGTCTGCGCCTGGTCGAGAGCGAATTGCGCGCCGCCCAGCAGCGTCTCCAGGATGCCGCTGCGATCAACCGCAGTCTGCGCGATGAGGTGCTCGGCGTCGCCGAGCGCGCCGAACTGATGGAACAGGCGCTCAAGCGCGTCAGTGATCGCGGCATGGAAAATGTCACCGAACTGCGAATGAACAATGCCGAGTTCCTGCTCAATGCCGGTCTTGCCCGTCTGCGCCTGTTCAATGACACCGTGGGCGCGGTCACTGCGCTTGGTCTCGCTGATGCCGAGCTATCGGTCTTGCAGGACCCGGTGATCACCGGGATCCGTCAGTCGCTGGCGCGTGAGCTGGCCGCGCTCAGCGCGTTCCCGGCCGATGCCCGGGCGGTGGCCCAGGCGCGACTGCAGCAGATGGCCGAGCGTGCCGACCAGTTGATGCTTCGGCGCGATCCGGAGCCCAAGGCGTCCGCGCCGGCACCCGGGTGGCGGTCGCGCGCGCGCGCGCTGCTGGGCGAGTTCGTTCGCATCCGCCGTATCGGGCCGGATCAGTCCGGCTATGCGCTCCCGCTCAACGAAGCGCTGGCGCGCGTCGATCTGCGCCTGCAGCTGCGCTATGCCGAAGCGGCACTGATGGAAGGCAATAGCCAGCGTTTTCAGGCGCAGTTGCAAAGGATTCGCGCCGCCGCCGAGCAGTCGTTCGATCTGCAATCGGAGAGCGGTCGCTGGCTGGTCGACGAGTTGGCGGCAGTCGCCGATCTGCCGCCGTTTCCGGAATTTGCCGAGGCCGGCGGAGCGCTCCAGCAACTGCGCAACCTGCAGGGAACCCGCTCGCTTGCCAAGCCGTTCGGAGGCGTCGAGTGAAGTGGTTCCGCACGGTGCTGCTATTGATGGCACTGCCGGTGCTGGTGGCGCTGATCGCCTGGTGGATCGGTGATGATCCCGGCGAGGTATTGATCCGACGCGGCGGTACCGTGATCGAAATGTCGCTGGCGGCGGCAATCATCGGCGTCTGCCTGGTCGCTGGCGTGCTCTGGATGATGCTGGCCTTGCTGCGCTGGCCGGTGCGGTTCTGGCTGCGCGGCGCACGTCGGCGCGGCCGCCAGCGGTTCTTTGACGGTCTGCTCTGCCTGCTCAGTGGCCGTCCGGTACGCGCTGAGCAGCAGATGCTGAAGGCTGGACAGATGCGTTCGCTGAAACTTCCGGCACTGATGGTGGCACACGCCGCAGCGCATTCGCGTGGCGATCGCCAGCGCGAAACCGAGTTGCTGGTCGAGTTGGCGCGCGCCCCGGAGACCAGCAAGTTGTCGGTCGAATTGCGCGCCCGCAACGAACTCAAGGATGGCCGCGCCGGTACCGCGATCGAACTGCTGACCCCGCTCGACCATCAGGGTCAGCTGAGCCCGAACGGCGCCCGCATCTATGCCGAGGCGCTGGCACAGCGCGGCCGCAGCCGGGAAACGCTGGCGATCCTGCCGCGCATCCTGCGCAGTCGCCAGATGCCAGACGCCGACTGGCTGGCCTTCGAGTCGCGATTGCTCGCGCGCGCCGTTGCTGAAACCACCGATGCCATCAATCTGCACTCGTTGTGGTCCGATCTGAATCGCGACCAGAAGCGACTGCCCGATGTTGCGCTGGCCTATGCCCGGCGCGCCGTGCAGCTCAATCTGATTCCGCAGGCTGCGACCGAACTGGAGGCCACCCTCAAGCACGGTTGGGCGGCCAGCGTGGTGATCGCCTACGGCCTGTTGCCGACCGACCCCAAGGCGCCGCCGCGGCTGCGCACGGCAGAAACCTGGCTGGAGGCGCAACCGCGGGATTCTGCCTTGCTGTTGACGCTGGGTCGACTGGCGCGGCAGGAACGCCACTGGATCAAGAACGAGGACTATTTGCGGCGGGCATTGGCACACGAAGGCGCCAAGGAGTATGCAGCCGACATCTGGGAAGAACTCGGCCGTGGCTATGCCGAGCAGGGCGATGCCGAGCGTGCCGCGCGGGCGCTCAGCAATGCACTCGCGGTGCAGCATGGCGAGAAGCCGCAGAAGCTGATCGGCAAGCATCAGGCCGAGGACCTGCTGGCGCCCCTGCCGGTTGCCGAGGAGCGCGATGCCATGGGGATTCCGCGCCTGCCTGCGCACGGCTGACCAGTCTACGCCCGACAACGCGCAGTCAGCGCATTCGATCAGTGAAGTCCAGGAGCTGTCCGTGAACGCAAGCAGTCTGCTCTACCCGATGTTCGCGATGGTCGTGTTGACCGCCCTGGTGCTGGTGACCCTGTTCCGGCGTCGCGTCCGCGAAGTGCGCGACGGCCGGGTGTCGACCCGCTACTTCCGGATCTATCAGGGCGAGCTCGAGCCGGAAGCGGCAGCCAAGGCGGCACGCCATTTCAGCAATCTGTTCGAGGCGCCCGTGCTGTTCTATGTGGCCTGTCTGGCCGCCATGATCCTGCGCCTCGACGGTTGGATCCTTCCCGCGCTTGCCTGGGCTTACGTGCTGGCGCGCTTGCTGCACGCTGCCGTGCATCTGGGCGGCAATCGCCTGCGCCAGCGCATTGCGATCTATGCGATCAGCTGGTTGCTTCTGCTCGGTCTCTGGATCGCCATCCTGGTCGGCGTTGGCCTGCGCGCGGGCTGAGCAATGGATCCGGCGTGCCCGCCCTGAGCCCCCTGATGCTGCACCGTTTCCTGCTCGTGGTGATGCTTCTGGGCGCTGCGCCCCCGGTGCAGCCGGCGCCTGCGCCGCGCGCGATTACGGTCTACGCAGCTGCCAGTCTCAAGGAGAGTCTCGATGCGGTGGCCGAGCAATGGACGCAGCGTAGTGGCCAGCGCGTACGGATTTCGTATGCGGCCAGTTCGCTGTTGGCCAGGCAGATCGCCCAGGGCGCGCCAGCGGATCTGATGATCTCCGCCGATATCGAATGGATGGACTGGCTCCAGGCACGCGCCCTGATCGACCCGGCAACCCGCCACGATCTGCTGCGCAATTCCCTGGTAGTGATCACACCGGCCGGCTCGCCACAGGCGCCATTCGAACTCTCCTGTCGGCAGTGCTGGCTCACGGCTCTGGACGACCGTCGTCTTGCGATTGCCGATCCCGAATCCGTGCCTGCAGGTCGCTACGCCCGGCAGGCACTGGGCGCGCTCGGCGTCTGGTCCGGACTGCAGGAGCGACTGGCGCGAGCCGACAATGTGCGCGCCGCGCTGGCCTTTGTCGCATTGGCGGAATTGCCACTGGGAATCGTCTATCGAACCGATGCGCTGGCCGAGCCGCGGGTCCGCGTGCTCGGCACGATCGATCCGCGGCTGCACGCCCCGATTGTCTACCCGGTCGCCCGGCTCAGCTCGGATCAGGCGGGTGCCAGCGCGGAGTTTCAGGCGTTTCTGGCTGGTCCGGTCGCGACACGGATTTTCGTGCGTGCCGGTTTTGACGGGCTTGATCCAGGGCCGCACGATGTTTACCGGTGAAGAACTGACCGCCATAGCCTTGAGTCTGCGGGTCGCCTTGCTGGCGGTGCTGGGCGCGCTGCCATTCGCGATTGCCGTTGCCTATGTGCTGGCGCGCTGGCAATTCCGCGGCAAGCTGTTGTTCGACGGTCTGATCCATCTTCCGCTGTTGTTGCCACCGGTGCTGACCGGTTATGTGCTGCTGGTGTTGCTCGGCCGTCAGGGATGGATCGGGGCCTGGCTTGATCAGGTATTCGGTGTGCAATTCGCGTTCCGCTGGACCGGCGCGGTGATCGCGGCTGCGGTGATGGCGTTCCCCCTGTTCGTCCGTTCGATCCGGCTTTCGATCGAGGCGATTCCGCTGGAAATCGATGAAATGGCGGCCAGCCTCGGTGCGCGTCCGTGGGCACGGTTCCGTCAGGTGATCCTGCCCCTCAGCGTGCCCGGCATCGCCGCAGGAATGACCCTGGCGTTTGCCAAGGCGCTGGGTGAATTCGGCGCCACCATCACCTTCGTCGCCAATGTGCCGGGGGAAACCCAGACCATCGCGCTGGCGATGCACACCTTGACCCAGGTACCCGGCGGCGCCAGTGGCATATCCCGGCTGGCCGTTGTCTCGGTGCTGCTGTCGCTCGCGGCCCTGGTCGCGTCGGAACTGCTCGCCCGTCGTGCCGCCTATCGCCGGACCGCCGAACCCTGATCAGGTCAGCATACGCTGGAGTGCTCACTCCGCCTCGGCGAGCACCATGGCGTCGGCTTTGTGAATGCTGCGGATGATGTCGATCAGCAACAGCACGTCGGCGCGTTCGCGGACATCCACACTGATGATCGGCAGTGGCCATGGCCGGCCATCGAGTCGACGCTGGATGGCAGCGACCGGCAGAGAACGCGGTTGATGGGCGCGACACAGGCCGATCAGCAGCGCCCCCTGACGACCGATCTCGGAGAGCATGTCGAGGTAGCGATCGAGCTGGCTCAGTACGTCAGGCTGAGTCGCATCCAGCAGCAGCACGACACCGATAGGCGCGCTGGCAAGGGTATCGGACAGCACCCGCATTCCGGCTTCACTCGGAACGCCGAACAGTTGCACCCGCCCACCGTCCTCCAGCGTCAATGTCCCGACGTCGTAGCCGCTGCCACGATGAATGCCCTGGGGCTGGACAGACGCTTCGGACGCGTGGCGTGGGGTCTCGGATTCCGAACGGATCGTGCTGATCGCTGTGGTCTTGCCTGCGCCCCTCGGTCCGGTGAAGATGACCCGGATTTCGGGCGTGGGCGGCTGATTCATCCGCTCGGTACCCAGGAATGCTGCAGGTAGCGGAACAATTCGCTGATGCCGGAGGCTGCCTTCATTGCGGGCTGGCTGGTCGGCGCAACGGCAATCGGTTCCGGTGCGCGAACCAGCAATCCGGCCATCGCCGCGGCATTGAGGAATCGGTGCACTCGCGATATTTCCTGTCCGGAGAGTTTGCTCAGCCGTTCGATGCTCAGGCGGTTGCGGCCGAGCAGGGCGGCAAGCTCAAGGACTCCGGGCTCAACACCCACCACGCCGAAATCCGGCCACTGGCGCAGCGTCCAGATCGCGTCGGCCGCCAGCCAGGGGGCGAGGGTTGCGGGGCCGCGCAGGCCGCAGTGCCAGCCGAGCGCGAAGCCCGGCATTGCCACGGTCTCTGCCGGCGGCGCCTCCGGCCAAGGCCGCAGCGCCGTGAGCTGCAGATCCACCTGTCGCAGCCGCGCCAGCGTCTCCTCATCCATCCGCGCGAACAGCAGATCGTCGCGGACATATACGGTATCGCCTTCGGCGCCATCGGCGCGGTACCAGAGCCCGCGGGCGTCGCGCCTGGGCAGGGTGCGCAGGGATTCGGCAAAGCTCCAGGGGCCGGGGCCCAGTGCCACAATACTGCGCGCCATAGCCAGAGCCTCGCGTTGTTGGATCAGCAGGTCGGTTTCGTCAAGTACACTAAGGAGTTGGCTGCCGCGGAATGGATGGCGCAATTCGAAAGTGGCCAGCGGTTGCGGGTGGTGGGCATCGACAATCGCAATCACGGGCCGGCCGCTATGCACCCAGGTCTCGACCTGGCGAACCGCTGTCTGCGGGCCGGCGATCAGCAATTCGGCAGCATCGGTATCCGCCAGTTGCCAGCGCGCCGCGGTCAGCTCCGAGATGCTGCGCAGCATCGACTCCAGGGTCCGCTGCAGCGTTTCGCTGAGACCGGTCACCGCCAAGCGTCGCGTATTCATCACTACCCCTGCATCTGATCCCGGACGCCTGAGCGCGTCTGGGCGTAGTGATGATCTTGGCAGGCTGCTCCCCTGGTCCGCTCCTGTAAGATTCGACAGGGTGCGATCCGATATGTCGTCGGGCGCGCGCGCTGCCGGGGGCGTGATCATGAGCGTGAA
Source organism: Pseudomonadota bacterium (assembly GCA_022843465.1). GTDB lineage: Bacteria > Pseudomonadota > Gammaproteobacteria > Xanthomonadales > Ahniellaceae > 0-14-3-00-62-12. Next base: position 151,992 of record JALHNO010000008.1, read on the forward strand.
GACGGCTGGAACGAGCCGGCGCGCGGGTACACTTCAGGCATGAAAGAGCGCGTACCAGACATCCCCGGATACCGCATCGAGCGGCAGTTGGGGGAAGGCGGGATGGCCCACGTCTATCTGGCGACCCAGTTGTCGCTGGATCGGCAGGTTGCGGTCAAGGTGGTGCGCTTTTCCGGGCCCGACAGCGAGGCGCTGGCCCTGCGTTTCGAGAACGAGGCGCGGACCATTGCACAGCTTGAACACCCCGGCATTGTCGGGGTTTTCGACGTCGGCCGTACCCGCGATGGCCTGCCGTACTACACGATGGCCTATCTGCCCAATGGCGATCTGAGCAAGGCGGCCATCCGCGGCGACGGCGAACGCATCGCTGACATGCTCGAATCGATTGCCAGGGCGCTGGGGTTCGCCCATTCCCAGGGCGTCATTCATCGCGATGTCAAGCCGGAAAACGTGCTGTTCGATCGCGAACATCGTGCCCGCCTCGCAGATTTTGGTATCTCCCGCAGTCTGAGTCGCAATGTCCGCGTCACTGCTGACGGATTTGCACCCGGATCAGCGGCCTACATGAGCCCGGAACAGTCGCGCGGCGCCCCGGTCGATGCCCGCTCCGATCTCTACAGTCTGGGCGTGGTCGCCTTCGAGATGCTGAGCGGGCACACGCCCTACCAGCGTACCGATCCGGTCTCGATGGCAATCGCCCACCATGACCAGCCCATTCCTCGGCTGCCGCCGGAACAGAGTCACTGGCAGCCGCTGATTGACAAGGCCCTGGCCAAGCGACCGGATCAGCGCTTCCAGGACGCGGAAGAATTCATCGCCGCGCTCAATGCCTTGCGCGGAACCCTGGCCAGCACCCGGATCGACCCGGCCCTGGTCCGCCCCGGGCCCGGCAGCGCTGTCCATCCGCTGCTGATCTGGTCCCTGCTGCTGGTCTCACTGGTTGCCGTTGGCGCGCTGTTGTGGCCGGCCCTGAACGCACGACGCTCGGTCGATACCTCGGTGGCGGCCGCCCATGCCTCCAGCCTGGAAGCCGCCCGTCTGGACCCGATGTTGCTGGAACTTCCCGCGCGGATCGAGGCCCGGCACTGGTTCGAGCCCGAGGCCGGCAGTGCCTCCAGCCTGCTGGCCTCCGCCCTGGCCAGCAATCGCTCGAAGCAGACCCTGCTGGTCGCGGATGATTTTGTCCGTGCCGTCGGCGCCGTGATCGACGACGCGCTTGCTGCCGGCCGCGATGCGCCCGCCGTGGCCTTGCAGGCGAAGCTGGATGAATTCGTGCGGGCCCAAGCGCTCGGCGATCGGCCTGCCAGTGTCGAGTTGCGCGCCACCCTTGCGGAAACCCTCGACCAGCGGCTCGCCAGTGCCGAACGCGCGGATCGGCCGGAATCCGTTGCCGGACTCGCCAGCCTGTTCGCCGCTGATCCTGAATTGCACAATCGCTGGTCACAACTGGCGACACGATGGGCCCCAGGGCGCGCCCTGCGTGATCGCGGCGGTCCGCCGATGACCGTAATTCCCGTCGGTTCGGGTCATGTGGCGATGTCGGTCCACGAAGTCAGCCGCGCCGAGTACCTGAAGTTCCAGCGGGCCGAGCCACGGGCGCATGCGCGCTGCCGACCGCCGGGATCGGCGCTCGGCCTGGTCCAGCGCCATGACTGGAGCGATCCCGGCTTCGAACAGGGCAGTCAGCATCCGGTGGTCTGCGTTACCGCCGAGGATGCCCGGGTCTATGCGCGATGGCTGTCGGCACAGACCGGCCAACGCTACCGTCTGCCCACCGAGGCAGAGTGGCGGGCGGCCGCTGCCCAGGTCGACGTGAACCAGTCCGCTTGCCGGATCGGCAATGTCTTCGACCAGAGCAACTCGCGCAAGCTTGTGCTGCGCGACCGCTTCGATTGCACCGATGGTGCCGAACACACCGAACGCGTCGGTCGTTATCTGGCTACCTCCTGGGGTATCCATGACCTGGTCGGCAATGTCTCCGAATGGGTCAGTCTGTGTCCGGCCAGTGTGCTCAACTGCGCGGAAACGCGTGCGTTTGGCAGTTCCTGGCGCAGCGGTCGCGAGGAGCCGCTGCTTGATCTGCGCGACAGTCGCCGGGAAGACGCGGCAGCACTGGACGTCGGCTTCAGACTGGTGCGGGAATTGCAGTGAGCGTGACCTGCGGCCATTGCAAAAGCAGCGTTCCGCCACAACCATTGAAGTCTACGGCACGCCTGTGCTTGAACGTGGAGAGGAATAGATGACAGGACAGGGTTCTGGCGGCAATGTGATCGCCGCATTGTGCAGCTTTTTCATTCCCGGGCTGGGTCAGCTGGTGCAGGGCAGACCCCTGATTGCGCTCGTGCAGTTTGTGCTCGCTGCGGTGCTCTGGGTGATCCTGCTTGGCTGGATCGTGCATCTGTGGTCGATCATCGACGCTGCGCGCTTCACGCCGTCGCGCTGAACCATGACGACGTCCTGCACTGTCCGGGTCGCCAACGTGCACGACCTGCCTCTGCTGGTGCCCCTGTTCGATGGCTATCGCCAATTCTACGGACAGCCGGCGGATCCGGCCTTGGCTGAGCGGTTCCTGTCGGATCGTTTTTCCCACCAGGAATCGCAGATCCTGATCGCGCTGAATGACCAGGAGGGCGGGCTCGGGTTTACCCAGCTGTATCCGTTGTTTTCCTCGACTCAGGCTTGCCGCACCTATTTGCTCAACGATCTGTTCGTGGTGCCAGAGGCGCGACGTTCCGGCGTTGCGCGCAGCCTGCTCGCCGCCGCCGCGCGCCATGCCCGTGCGCTCGGTGCCAGCGCGCTGAGTCTGTCCACCGCGCACGGCAATCTGCAGGCCCAGCGTCTTTACGAATCCCTCGGCTGGCAACTCGAGACTGAATTCCGCGAGTACAGCCTGGCGCTTTGAACAAGTGCAGCACTGGCTGCGTGCTAGCCTTCGGGCAGCATTCCCTATGGTCCGCCCATGTCAGAACCCACTGCCGATCGACCACCGATTCTGCTCAGCGAGTACCGCGTTCCCGAGTATCTGATCGAGCAGATCGATCTGCTCTTCGATCTCGATTTTTCCAGTACCGAGGTACGCGCCGAATTGCATTTTCGGCGCAACCCTGCGGCCGGCGCCGGTGGCGCACTCTGTCTGCATGGCGAGGATCTGGAGCTGCTCGCGATCGCGCTTGATGGCGTGGCGCTCAACGCCGATCAATTTGAATGCGACGCGACGGGCCTGAAGATCGCAGTCGTTCCAGAAGCCGGTGTGCTCAGCACCACCGTGCGCATCCATCCCAATCGCAACACGCGGCTCGAGGGTCTGTACCAGTCAGGTGCCTTCCTGACGACCCAATGCGAGGCCGAAGGATTTCGCCGCATTACCTACATGTGCGACCGGCCCGATGTGATGGCGCGTTACTCGGTGACCCTGCGTGCCGATCAGGCCACTTTTCCGGTATTGCTGTGCAATGGCAATCTGGAATCCGCTGGCGTGCTCGGCGGTGGTCGCCACTACGTGCGCTGGGTCGATCCCTGGCCCAAGCCCTCGTATCTGTTCGCCCTGGTGGCCGGTCGTCTGGCGCATATCGAGGATCACTACCGCACCAGCGAGGGCCGTGATGTCCAGCTGCGCATCTATGCCGAAGACAGTGCGATCGGCCGTTGCCAGCACGCCATGGACAGCCTCAAGCGGGCGATGCGCTGGGACGAGGAAAAGTTTGGTCGCGCCTACGATCTTGATGTCTTCAACATCGTGGCGACCTTCGACTTCAACATGGGGGCGATGGAAAACAAGGGGCTGAACATCTTCAATGCCAAGGGCATCGTGGCCGATCCGGAGACCGCGACCGATGCCGATCTGGCCTATGTCGAAGCAGTGGTGGCGCACGAGTATTTCCACAACTGGACCGGTAACCGGATCACCTGCCGCGACTGGTTCCAGCTGTCGCTAAAGGAAGGTCTGACCGTCTACCGTGACCAGGAGTTTTCTGCGGACATGGGCTCGCGCGCGGTCAAGCGTATCGATGATGTGCGCTCGCTGCGGGCGTTCCAGTTTCCCGAAGATTCCGGCCCATTTGCGCACCCGGTGCGTCCTGATCGTTACGTCGAGATCAACAATTTCTATACCGCCACTGTCTACGAGAAGGGTGCCCAGGTCGTACGCCTGTACCGTACCCTGCTTGGCGAGGATGGCTTCCGGCGCGGCATGGACCTGTATTTCGAGCGCCACGATGGCCAGGCGGTGACCGTAGACGATTTCCGTCGCGCGATGGCCGATGGCAATGACCGCGATCTCGAGTTCCTGCTGCCCTGGTACACCCAGGCCGGGACTCCGCAGTTGTATGCGATCGGTCATCACGACCCTGACCGCCGGAGCTATCGCCTTGCCCTGCGCCAGCATACGCCGGCAACCCCCGATCAGGCCGACAAGGCACCGGTGCCTATTCCACTGCGGCTTGCGCTCTACGGTTCCGATGGTCGCCCGTTGCTTCTGCGTCCGAGCGGCGCCGGGGTGTTGGGTGAGCAGGGCGTGCTGCTGTTCGATCAGGTCGAAGCCAGCTTTACGTTCGAAGAGATTCCAGAACGGCCGGTCGCCTCGCTGTTGCAGGATTTTTCGGCGCCGGTGCAGCTGCACTTTGCCCAGGACAGCGCCGATCTGGCGTTTCGCGTGGCGCACGATCGCGATCAGTTCAATCGCTGGGAAGCCTCACAGCTGCTCGCCGAGCAGTTGCTGATGGCCTGCTATGAGGGCGCCGGGCTGGACGACTTGCCGGCCTTGCCGGTGTTCGCCGATGCCTGTGCGCGCCTGCTGGCCGACCCCGCGCTCGACCCTGCATTGATCGCCGAGTGTCTGGATCTGCCCGACGAGGTCTATCTGGGCGCTCGCATCGACGCGCTCGATCCGGTGCGGCTCAGTCAGGCCCGCCGCGATCTGAACGCATGGCTCGGGCGTCGGCTCGCCGATGACCTGCGCCAGCGCCGAGCGGAGCTCGCTGCTGCGGCCCTCGGTGGGTTCAATGCCCAAAGCTGTGCGGCACGGCGCCTGCGCGGTCGTGCCCTGCATCTGCTGATGGCCGGCGATGCTGATCATCATGCGGCAATGGCGCGCCAGCAATACCAGGAAGCCGGCACGATGACCGAGCGGATGGCGGCGCTGGTTGCGCTGACGCACAACGCCTGCCCGGGCGCCCAGTTGCTGGCCGAGGCGTTCTACCAGCAGAACCAGGACAATCCCCTACTGGTCGACAAATGGCTGGGGCTGCAGGCGAGCAATCCGCAGCCCGGTACCCTCGAGCGCGTGCAGGCGCTGACCGGGCACGCAGCCTTCAGTTGGCGCAATCCCAACAAGGTGCGCGCCCTGATCGGCACCTTCGCGCGCGGCAACCGGATCCGCTTTCACGAAATGGGTGGCGCTGGCTACCGGATGCTGTCCGATGCCGTCGCCCGACTCGACGCAATCAACCCGCAGATCGCGGCGCGCACGGTCAGCGTGTTCAATGGCTGGCGACGGCTGGAGCCGCTGCGGCAGGCGCAGATGCGCACCGAGCTTGAGCGCTTGCGGGGCCTGCCCGAGCTGTCGCCCGATACCAGCGAAATCGTGAACAGGGCGCTGGCCTGAATGACGCGGGTCGCGCTGCCGGGCCGGCGACGATGAATCCTGGCTGGCCCGGATCGCGGTCGCGACCGGACCGGTGCCGCAACCCATTACACTGCGGCCCATGAAATTCCTGATCCGGCACCTTGCGGTCATGCGCCAGACCGTGCTCCCGCTTTTGCCTGGCGTTCTCGCGGTGCTGGCGGCGTCTTTCATCAATCACCCGGCCGTGCTGTTCCTGCTGCTGTTGGCGCAGGCGCCGTTGGCGGCGGGTGCCAGCATTGCGCTGGGCTATCAGCTTGACCAGGGGTTTCTCGGACTGATGCTCAGACGCGGCGCGGTGCTGCTGGTCTGGCTGGCGCTGTATGCGACCTGGGTTGCCCTGGTGATCGGGACGCCAGCGCTGCGCCTGCTGGATCAGGGCAGTCCGCTCAACGCAATCCTGTTGTCCCTCGGATTCCTGCTTTCCCTGTTGGCCCTGATCCGACTCTGGCCGGTGTTCGGCCTGACCCTGATCTGGGACGACGCCTATCCCGAATCCGCGACCGGCTCCTGGATCGCGACGGCGTTTCGCCGCATCACACGGTTCTCCTGGCATCTGACCAGCGATGCGCATGAGCACAGTTTTGGCAGCGGTGTTGCCGTCACCATTGCACTGCTGCTGTTGATCATTCCGGCGCTGTCGATTGCCGGACTCTGCGGCACCCTGCCCAGTGAACTGCGCGATCTGGCGATCCTGCTGTACGCCCTGCTGCTGTGTCCGCTCGCGCATCTGCTGGTGCTCTGGCGTACCGAGCGGCTGCTGCTCAGCGACGAAGACGCCGAATCCGAACCCGCCGAGGTCATCGCTCCGGTTGCCGCCGTCGATGCTGGTCCATCCGCCGTCGTCACCTCGGCCGCAGTCGTTGCGCTGGCCACCGAGCAACCGGAGCGCGACGCCACCCTGTTGAATGCCGCCGCCAATGGCAATATCGCCCAGGCGCTGGAACTGCTTGCTGCCGGTGCCGATCCCAATGTGCTGCCGGGTCGCAACGATCGCGACCAGCGCAGCGCGCTGATGAGCGCGGTCTGCCATTCCGACCTGCGCCTGCTGCGGGCACTGATCGAGCGTGGTGCCGACCCCAATCTCGGCGTCAACGGCCTGGTTCCGCTGCTGATGGCCTGTCGCGACACCCTGGTCGGCCGGCCCGAGGCGGTGATGACCCTGCTGGCCAATGGTGCCGATCTCACGCGCACCGGTCCCGACGGCGCTACGCCCTTGCATCTGGCTGCGGTTACCCGTGATCCCGGCATTGTCGCGATGTTGCTCGATGCCGGCGCCGCGATCAGCCCGCTCAATGGCGAAGGCCTGACGCCGCTTGCGGTGGCGGCGCGCGCCGGCAACGAAGCCGTGGTCAAGCTTCTGCTTGAGCGCGGAGCGCCTTGCGAGGTCGAGCGCGGCGTGCCGGTCTTGATTGCGGCTGCTGCCGCGGCCGAGGATCAGCCATTACTGTGCAAGCGCCTGTTGAAGGCACGCGCCGATGTGCAGGCGCGCGACAAGCTTGGGCGCAGCGCCCTGCATGTGGCGGCCTTGCACGGGCTGGCGGAAGTCGCCGAGGTCTTGCTCAATGCCGGTGCCGAGGTCAACGCCCGCGACAGTCATGGCGTCAGCCCGCTGATGGAAGCGGCGCGCGCCGGTGCCAATCGCGTGCTGCAGCGGCTGGTATTTCGCAAGCCGGATCCTTCGTTCCAGGATGGCAAGGGCCGCAGCGCCCTGCATCTGGCCTGCCAGTCCAAGCAGGCTACCGCCGAATCGGTCGCCATCCTGCTTGGGCTCGGCGCCGACACCGAGCAGCGCACCCAGGACGGACAGCGCGCCGTCGATCTCGCCGCCGCCGCCGGCCGCTGGGCGATGGTGCAGGTGCTCGACCCGCAATGGCCCTTGCCCGCGGCATTTTCCGATCTGGCTGAGCAGACGCACGAGCGCGCGCCAGCAGCGCTGGCCGAGCCCGAGCGCCTGCGCCTGCTGGCCGAATCGCTGCGTTGCGGCAGACTGCCGATCGCCCGCGAATTGCTTGATCTCGAACCGCGCATCGCGCCGGCGGCGCTCGCCACGCTGGTGCCCGCCTGCCTGCAGCGCGATGAGGCCGATGCGCTGAACCTGCTGCTGCAGTTCGGGCTTGCGCTGGACACCGAGGAGTCGCCCTTGCTGCTGGCGATCCGGCATACGCCGCTGGCGCTCGATTGCATCGCGGCTGCGCTGGACGCAGGTGCTGCTCCGGGCGGCGGCAGTCTGCTTCCGCTGCTCTCGGGTGGCGTTGCCGAAGCGGATTGCGCAAGGCGTGATCGGGTCGAGTTGCTGGCCTTGTCGATGATCGAGCGCGGTGCCGATCCCTTCGGGGTCGACAGTCTCGGTCGCGGTTTGCTTCATCACGCCGCCATTGCGCCCTGGCCACGTCTGCTGGAGCTCGGTCTGATCCGTGGACTCGACCCCAACGCACGCGATCGTCGCGGCTGTACACCCCTGCATCATGTGATCCAGGGGCAGGCCGGCCTTGTCGACGCGCATCTGCAATTGCTGTTGCGTCACGGCGCCGATCCGCTGCGCGCTGCTGGCGACGGCCAGACCGCGCTGGGTCTGGCGTTGCAACTCGGTCGCCACGAACAGGCGGCCTGGCTGCGCTGGGGTCCGTGGCCCTTGCCCATGCGTGCGCTGCGTGACGCCGATATCGCCGATGCGGCGCGGACTGGCGATCTGGAAGCGGTGCGTCGTCTGGTCCAGCTTGGGCTCGACCTCAATGGCCGTGATGCCCAGGGCTGCACTGCCCTGCTGCGCGCGGCCGGTAGCGGGCATCCGACCCTGGTCGAATGGCTGCTCACGCAGGGTGCCGATCCGGGTCTGAGCGCGCGCACCGGTGCGACGCCGCTCAGCGCCGCGGTCAGCGCACGCCAGGAGCAGATCGTGACCCGCCTGATCGCGGCCGGTGCCAGTGTTGACCAGCGCCTGCCCGGCGGTATCACCGTTCTGATGATCGCGGCGGCATTGGGTTACGACGGCATCCTGCAGTCCCTGCTGGTGCGTGGCGCCGATGCCGGCAACAGCGATGAGGTCGGCAGCACGGCCCTGCATGCGGCCGCCCAGTTTGCCTGGGCCGGCAATGAGCTGGAACCTGCCAAGCGCATCATCGAACGCCTGCTCGATGCCGGTGCGCCAGTGAATGCGCAGAACCAGGAGGGCAGTTCGGCGCTGCTGCTGCTGCTCGGTGCCCGTGCCGATGCCGGCACGCCGGCGCCCAATCGCAGTCTGCGGCAACTGGTCGCCGTGTTGCTCGCACGCGGCGCCGATCTTGATGTGCAGGATCGGCGCGGTGTCTCGGTGCTGCACGCTGCTGCCATGCATGGTCTGGTCGACCTGACCGAGGCTCTGCTGAAGGCGGGCGCCGACACCCGACGCACCGATCTGCTCGGCCGCAGCGCGTATGACGTCGCCGTGCTGCTCGGCTATGTCGATCTGGCGGCGCGACTCAAGCGCAGCTGATGGCCAGGCATCCAGCGTTGCCTGCGTCGGCTGGGAGACCGTGACGTTTGGCTGCACACACGTCTGCGGTGGCTATGGCATAGTCGGACTTTCCATCGTGGGGACCGCCAATGAAGATGCCGATCTGCCTGGCACTGGGACTGCTCTGTGCTGCCACCACCGTCCCGGCGGCCGAACCGTATGCTTCGACCTATCGGGCGGCTGCCTCGGCACCGGTGCTTATCCGCGATGCCACCGTGCTGATCGGCGATGGGGCTCGCATCGACAATGGTGATGTGCTGCTGCGCGACGGCCGCATTGCCGCGGTAGCCGAGCACATTGATGCGACCGAGGGTGTCCGCGTGATCGATGCACGTGGTCGCTGGCTGACCCCTGGACTGATCGATGTGCACTCGCACCTCGGTGTCTTCTCATCGCCCGGGGCAACCGGCCATCAGGATGGCAATGAAATGACCGCCGCGGTGACCCCCAATGTCTGGGCCGAACACGGTGTCAATCCGCAGGACCCCGGCTTCGAGGCGGCCCTTGCCGGTGGCGTCACCTCGATGCTGATCCTGCCGGGTTCGGCCAATCTGATTGGCGGCCGTGGCGTGGTGCTGAAAAACATGCCGGCGACGACCTACCAGGGCATGAAGTTTCCCGGTGCCCCGCATGCGCTGAAGATCGCCTGCGGCGAGAATCCCAAGCGCGTCTATGGCACCCGCGGTCAGGCGCCGATGACGCGGATGGGCAATGTCGCCGGCTATCGCCAGGCCTTTGCCGATGCCCAGGCCTACATGCGCGAGTGGGACAGGTACGCGGCTGCCCTGGCCGCATTCGACAAGCCCAAGCGCAAGGGCAAGGGCAAACAGGGCGAAGCGCCGGTACAACCCAAGCGTGACCTCAGGCTCGACACCCTGGTCGGTGTGCTCAAGGGCGAGATCACCGTGCACAATCATTGCTACCGGGCCGATGAGATGGCGACGATGGTCGATGTCGCCAAGGAGTTCGGTTTCCAGATCGCCGCTTTCCATCATGGCGTGGAGGCCTACAAGATTGCCGAGCTGCTCGCCGGCGAGGGCATCTGCGGCGCGCTCTGGGCCGACTGGTGGGGCTTCAAGATGGAGGCGCTCGATGGCATCCAGGAGAACATCGCGATCGTCGATCGTCCTGCGAACGGCTGCGCCATCGTGCATTCGGATTCTGCCGAGGGCATCCAGCGGCTCAACCAGGAAGCCGCCAAGGCAATGGCGCGCGGCAACCGCATGGGCTATGCCATCACACCCGAGCGGGCGATGCGCTGGCTCAGCGCGAATCCGGCAAAGGCGATGGGCATCGCCGATCAGACCGGCACGATCAAGGTCGGCAAGATGGCGGACGTGGTGATCTGGAACCGCGATCCCTTCAGTGTCTATGCGCTCGCCGATCAGGTTTTTGTCGACGGCGTGCTGGCGCATGACCGGTCCAGTCCGGCGGCGAAACCGCGCTCGGACTTCCAACTGGGTACCGACATCGGAGCGCAGCCATGAGTCGTCTGCTGTTGATCCTGCTCGGCCTGGCCAGCGTCTCGGCGGATGCCGCCAGTACCCTGATCCGCAATGCCCGACTGCATACCGCAGACGCCACCGGCACCATTGAAGGCGGCAGCATCCTGTTCTCCGATGGGCTGATCCGCGCGATCGGTCGCGACATCACCGCCCCTGCCGACGCTCGCGTCATTGATGCCAGGGGTGCGCCGGTGACGCCGGGCCTGTTCGCCGGGATGAACCAGATCGGCCTCGACGAGGTATCGCTGGAAGTGGCCACCGTTGACAGTGCCTATGTGCCCGGAATCAGCGTGCCCTCACCGGGCGTCGAGATGCGCCCCGAGTTCGACGTCAGTCTGGCCTTCAATCCGGATTCGCAACTGATCCCGGTTACCCGTATCGAGGGCTACACCTTTACCCTGCTCAGTCCACAATCGCAGCCCGGCGGAACCCTGATCTCGGGGCAGGGCGGTATCGCCGTGCTCGACGGTCGTTACGCCGAGGCGCCAGCGGCCAGCCGTACGCTGTTCATTGCCATGGGCGGTGGCGCTTCGGTACTGACGGGCAACAGCCGCGCCGCGCAGTTCATGCTGCTCGATCAGGCTTTGCGCGAGATTGCGCCCAGCGGCAATCTGCGCGATGGTGATGCGCGCCTGCTGACGGCCAATGGACGCGACGCGCTCGCCCGCTACTTCCGCGGCGGTCGCGTCGTGTTCGCGGCGGATCGTGCCGTAGATATCCGACGTGTGCTGGAATTTGCCGCTCGTGTCGGCGTAACCCCGGTCATCGAAGGGGGTGCCGAAGCCTGGAAGGTGGCGGCGGAACTGAAGGCCGCCAATGCTGCCGTGGCACTGGATCCCCTGCAGAATCTGCCGGGCAGCTTCGACCAGTTGGGCGCGCGCCTGGACAATGCCGCCCTGCTGCACGCAGCCGGTGTTCGCCTGATCATCTCGCGCACTGGAGATGGCTCGCACAATGCCCGCAAGAGCCGCCAGGCAGCCGGCAATGCGGTCGCCCAGGGGCTGCCCTGGGAGGCGGCACTGGCAGCGCTTACCGTCAACCCGGCGCAGGTGTTCGGTGTCGCCGATCGCGGCCGGCTGGCGGTTGGCCTGCGTGCCGATCTGGTGCTCTGGAGCGGTGATCCACTGGAGATCGACAGTCAGGCCGAGCAGGTATTCATTGCCGGCACGGAATTTCCCCAGCGCTCGCGGCAGACGGAACTGCGTGATCGCTATCGACTGGACTGAGACCATGCATTCAGATCACGCGGACTCGGCGTCCAAGCCCGGCGCCGACTGGTACTTCGATTTCATTTCGCCTTTCGCCTATATGCAATTGCAGCAGTTGGGCCCGCTGCGCGCGCGCCTGCAATTGCAGCCGCGCCCGATCCTGCTGGCGGCCGTGCTGGATCACAACGGCCAGAAGGGTCCGGCCGAGATTGTCGCCAAGCGCCGCTATACCTATCGCTTCGTGCAATGGCAGGCGCATCGACTGGGTCTGCCACTGCGCTTCCCGCCCGCGCATCCATTCAATCCCCTGCTTTCGCTGCGGCTGGCCATCGCCGGCGCGTGCAGCTGGGATCTGATTGCGGCGATCTACGAGCACATCTGGGTGCAGGGACGACCGGCCGACCAGCCCGATCATCTTGCTGAACTCGCGGCCCGCTTTGGCATCGCCGATGTCGCCGCGGCCTGCGCCGCGCCCGAGGTCAAGGCGCAATTGCGCGCGCACACCGAGCATGCACTTGCGGCCGGCGTGTTCGGAGTGCCGACAGTCGCGGTGGCTGGCGAACTGTTCTGGGGCCTAGACGCCACGCCGATGCTGATCGATTTTCTGGATGGCGATGCCGTGTTCGCGGATCCGCAGATGCTGCGCATCGACAGCATTCCTGCCGCCGCGGAGCGTCGGCCCGGATGATCGCAGGCGGCGGCCCGTGGCTGGCCTGGGCCTTGCTCGCGAGCGTGCTGCTGGTGCTGGCCCTGATCCTGCTCTGGTGGCAGCAGCGCCGCCTGCGGGCCTGTGCGCGGCAACTGCAGATGCACGCGCTGGAACAGCACGAGGCGGTACGCACCCGTGCCGCCAGTGAAGAACGCGAACGCATCTTCCGCAATCTGCATGACGATCTCGGTGCCAAATTGCTGCAGTTGATCTACTCGGCCAACAGTCCCGAGCAAGCCGATCTGGCGCGCGCCGTCCTGCAGGACGTGCGTGATGTGGTGACGCGGTCGCGCGGCGCGCCCGGCAGTCTGCTCGAAGTGCTCGGTGAAATCCGCAGCGAGGCCGAACAGCGGCTGCGCAGCGTCGAGATTGCACTCGACTGGCAGCAGCCCGACGATCTGCCGGATCCGGCGCTGGACGAGGGGCAGTCACTGCACCTGTTCCGCATCGTGCGCGAGGCCATCAGCAATGTGATCCGGCACGCGCGTGCGCATGCGATCCGTGTCCGGATGGTGTCCGATAGCCGCGTGCTGCGGCTGGAGTTGATCGATGATGGCATCGGACCGCATTCCGGCCAGTCGGCCAGCGGTCGCGGCAAGGACAATATGCGCGCGCGCGCACGTCAACTCGATGGCGACATCACCTGGAAGGGCGGCACTGCCGGCGGTACCAAGGTCCTGCTCAGCTTTCCGCTGCCAGTGCCGCCAGCCGCGCCACAGTTGCACCCCTGAGCGGCGAAGGCGCTATCGTTGCCGCTCATGAGCTCATTCACTTCCGCCCTCGTTGTCGATGATCTGCCGCACTGCCGGACCTGGGTCGCGCAGGCGCTCTCGCATGCGTTTCCCGGCATCATCATCGGCATGGCCGATACCGTGCAGGGTGGTTTGCGCGGTGTCGCGGCAGCGCCGCCACTGGCCCTGATCGATCTCGGTCTTCCCGATGGTTCCGGCCTGCAGATCATCGAAGCGCTCAAGCGCGATGTGCCCGAATGCATCACGGTGGTATCGACCGTGTTCGACGATGATGCGCATTTGTTTCCGGCGCTGCGTGCCGGCGCCCATGGCTATGTGCTGAAGGATGAGCCGATCGCGTCGCTGGCCGCGATGCTCAGCGGCATCGCCAGTGGCCAGCCGCCGCTTTCGCCATCGATCGCGCGGCGGCTGCTGCGGCATTTCCAGCCTGCTGCGATCACTCCGACCGGCAGCGATGATTGTGCCCTGACCGCGCGCGAGACCGAGGTGCTCAGATTGATCGCCAAGGGCTTCACCGTGCCACAGGTTGCCGAGACGCTGTCATTGACCCGCAACACGGTGGCCGGCTATCTGAAGGACATCTACCGGAAACTTCGGGTATCCACCCGCGCCGAGGCCACACTGGAAGCGGCGCGGCGCGGCCTGGTGCGCAGCGATACCTTCTGATCCCCCGTCCCCGACATTCGCCCGGCCGGCTGCGCTTATCGTGCGCAATGCCGGCCGGTCGACGGGGCGAACCCTGCCACTGAGCGACTTCGTCCTGCGATCCAGCGGTCAGACCGACCTCCAGATTGTAAATCCTGGTGTAGCTGCACCTGAGCGATCAGCGAACCCGTTGGCCGCCTCTGCGGCGCCCTGTGCGGCGACGTGTAGACAGCGTAGCGATGCCGCCAGCACGCAGCCACCCCATGGATGTGGGGGTCGGCTTGCTCGCCCGCCAGGCCGGGGTCCGGCGACGCGCCCAGAGCAGCCAATGTTGCACATGACCGCGTGCCAGAACGCCTGCGCCGCCGCGTCAGGGCTTGCGTCATCGGTCCCATGGTGCGACCCTGTTCGTCGAACAAGGGAAGGGCCGAATGCCTGGATTCGAGCGCCGCATCGCAGCCACGGCTGCGCTGATCGCCATCCCCATTGCTGCCGTGCAGGCAGAGTGGCGATTCAGTGATGCCACAGCGACGGCCCAGGCCGAGGTCGGGCACTGGTACCAGTTCGGCTTCCAGAACATGGCCGATATGACCGCGGGGGGCGCCGCTGGCGGCGATCTCGACAATGACGGTGATATCGATCTGGTCGTGGTGCGTGCCGATCTCGGGCCACCCACGGTGCTGCTCAATCGCGGCGACGGCATCTTCGACACCGCCGCCGGCAGCGGTCTGGCCGCCAGTAGCCAGGGCGCCATCAATGGCGCGAGCCTGGTGGACATCGACGGCAATGGCAGCCTCGACCTGATGCTGGGCGGCGTCAATGGCCAGCCCGCACTGTTCTGGCTCAATGATGGTCTGGGCCAGTTCTCGCTCTCTGCCGCCAATGTCGAATTTTCCGCAGCCGCGGGCAACGAGTTGCGACGCAACAGTTACAGCGCGAGCTTTGCCGATGTCGATCGCGATGGTGATCTCGACATGGCCCTCGGCCATTGGGATGCGCCTGATCGCGGCGGTGGTGGACATCTGTGGTTGCAGCAGGCGGGGAGCTGGATCTCGGCTGAGTCCTGGTTCGCGGGCGCGCCGTGGTCGAGCAGCGATTTCTCGTTCACGCCGGCATTTGCCGATTTCAATGCGGATGGCTGGCCGGATCTCGCTGTCGCCGCGGATTTCGGCACCTCGCGCTGGTTTCTCAATCAGGCCGGTGCCGCGATGCTCGACAGCACGACGGCGGTCATCAGCGACGAGAATGGCATGGGTTCGGCGATTGCCGACTACGACAATGATGGTGATCCCGACTGGTTCGTGTCCTCGGTCTGGTACCCCAGCGATCCTCGCCGCGGTGGTGCCGGCACCACCGGCAATCGACTCTATCGCAACACCGGCAGCGGATTCGAGGATGTCACCGAAGCAGCGGGAGTCCGTGCCGGTTACTGGGGCTGGGGCAGCTGCTTCGCCGACTTCAACCACGATGGCTGGCTGGATCTGTTCCATGTCAACGGCTGGCCGGCGCCTCAGCAGCCCGGCGCCGAGTTCTATCTGGTCGATCCTGCGCGCCTGTTCATCAGCAATGGCGATGGCACCTTCAGCGAGCGCGCCGCCGAACTGGGTATCCAGGACATTGGGCAGGGCCGCGCGGTGGTCTGTGCCGACCTCGACAATGACGGTGATATCGATCTTTACACCCAGAACACGGGCGGCAATGCGGCGCAGCCTGGTCGCACGCGCTTATGGCGCAATGAGGAAGGCAATACGCTGCCCTGGTTGCGCATCCGTCTGCGCCAGCCCGGCGCGAACCCCGATGCGGTGGGTGCGCGGGTTCAGCTGAGCGCGGCAGGAATACGCCAGACCAGAGAGATTTCGGCGGGAAACAACTATCTGTCCTCCAATCCGATCGAGGCGCATTTTGGATTGGGCGCAGCCAGCGGAACCTCGATGATCGATGTCCGTTGGCCCGATGGCGTGGACGAGCGATTTGCAGCGCCCGTGCTGCGCCAGCGTCTGCTGCTGGTGCGCGGCAGCGGCAGCGAACTTTTTGGTGATGGTCTTGAGTAGTGCACCCTGTTCTGCAGGTGCATTCGTACGATGGTTCAGCGACACAGTCCAGAGGGGATTTCCATGAATACAGTCATTCGAGCAAGCGCCTTGATCGCAGCATTCACCGCAGCACCGTTGGCGGCGCAACAGGTAACGGTGCAGGCCGGCGGAGATGCCGCGACGCATGCCGTTGCCTCCAGCTACGAGAAGGTCCGTCTGCTGGTGACCGGACCCAATGGTCTGGTTTCCGAACAGGTGCGCAGCGGCGCGGGCAACAACAGCTTCAGCATCGATACCCGTCTGCTCCCGGATGGTTACTACAATTACCGCTTCGACTTCCAGACGGCGACCGCCACCCGGCCTGGCAGCACGCACAGCCCCAGCAACGAAGATGGCCGCGCAGTGACCAGCGCACTTCCTGGCGGTATCGCGCCGGCACCCAGCGGCGGTGGCTTTCTGTTGCGCGGTGGCCAGGTGATCTTCCCCAGGGCGAACAGCGCTGATGGCGATCAGGATGTTCCCGGCAAGACGGCCGCGCCCCGGCCGAAGGACCAGGTCATCCCGGACGATCTGATCGTCCAGTTTTCAGCCTGCGTGGGCACCGACTGCGTCAACGGCGAATCCTTCGGCTTTGATACCATCCGGCTCAAGGAAAACAACACGCGGATCAAGTTCGAAGACACGTCAGCAGCCGGGTTCCCTGCGGTCGACTGGCAACTGACCGCGAACGACAGCGCAGCCGGCGGTCAGGACAAATTCTCCATCGAGGACATCACCGGTTCCCGTGTTCCGCTGACCATCGAAGGCGGCGCGACCACGGATTCCGTCTACGTTGATTCCACCGGGCGGATAGGATTCCGCACTGCGACGCCGGTACTGGATCTGCACGTGAACACCAGCAACTCGCCGGCTATACGGCTGGAGCAGAACGCCAACGGCGGCTTCACCGCCCAGACCTGGGATGTCTCCGGCAACGAAGCCAACTTCTTCATCCGCGATGTCACCGGCGGCTCCCGGCTCTCGTTCCGGATCCGACCGGGCGCGCCGACTTCCAGCATCGATATCGCGGGCAATGGCGATGTCGGCTTCGGAACCGCATCGCCGCAAGCGCGCGTGAACGCCAGCAAGGCGGTCGATATCAATGCGCCCGAGCCGATGCTGCGCGTCACCAACCAGAACTTCGGTACGGACGCCAACCTGCAGCCCGAAGACCATCGCTTCGAGGTCGACAGCAATGGCAATGTCAACGCGCGCGGAACGATTTCGCAGCTGTCCAGCCGCACTGCCAAGGAAGGCTTCGAGCCGATCGATCGGGCCGAACTGCTGGCCCGCGTCGCCGGCCTGCCGGTCGGCACCTGGCGCTATATCGCAGCGCCCGATCGCCACCTTGGGCCGGTCGCCGAGGATTTCCACCAGGCCTTCGGACTTGGCAGTACCGACAAGATGATTGCGCCCTCCGATCTCGCCGGCGTCGCACTGGCGGCGGTGCAGGCACTTCAGCAGGAGGTCCAGCAGCGCGACCAGCAAATCGAGGCATTGGAGCGTCGGCTGGCCGATCTCGAAGCGCGCAGCGCGCACTGAGGTGCGACCATGAAGATCAGAATGGGAGTTGGACTCGCGTTGATTTGCGGACTGGGCGCGATGCCGGCCGGCGCGGCGCTGCTGCGTGTTGATGTGGAAGAACGTGCCGATGGCAACCGCATCAAGGTCTTTGACGGCGCAACCGGTTCCGCCGCCTATGCCGACGCCGCGACCATGGCGATCCAGGTCGGAACGGTTGCTGCGGATCCGGTCGGCAATCGCGTGTTCTTCATCGGCAACAGCGGGGCCAGTCAGGGCATCTACCGGCTGGACTACACCACGACGCAGGTGGCGGTCCCCACTGCGTTCCCGCCAGCGCTGCGCGCCACCCATCTGGAGTGGGACAGCAGCGGCACGCAGAGACTGGTGGGTGTTGCCTTGGCGACCGCTGACGAGAGCAGTCGACTTTTTGTCGTGCAGGGTAGCGTGACCACGGATCTTGGGATGCCCGAGACGGATTGCTGCACCTTTCGGGCAGGCGTTTCGGCGTTTCGTGCCAGTGACGACAGTCTGTTTCTGGTGGGGCGACGCGGCACCGACGTCGTCGATCAACTGTTTCGCTTCACGATGAATCCACTCGCGTTGGCGCAGGCGGTGGCAGTTCCCGTTGATCTGACTGTCGATGAGCTCAACATCAGTTCCGGTGGCGGGCTGATCGGACTGGCCTGGTCCGCGACGGCGGAAGCCACGCAGGCGTTCACCGCCAACGCTGGCTTGGCGTTGACCACGCTCGGCAGCGGCATGACCGATTGCTGCTTTGTGATGGCCGGCGCCAGTGCCGTCGATACGGCAACCAACAGCCTGATCACGCTCGGTCCCGGAACAGTGACGGCGACGCCCAATCCACCGCGATTGTGGACCTTCAATCTGGGCTCGGGATCGGTGATGGACGGAATGGCGCCGATCCGCGGTGCCGGACTGTTTGTCGACGCTACCCCGATTCTGGATGACTCGGTGTTGTTTCTGGACGGCTTCGAATAGTTGCGGCGGCGACGCGGCGGGCGTCGCCGAGTTGCGCGGTGCTGGTGATCAGAAACCGTAGCGCAGAAATCCGCCGTCGACCGCGATTGCATCGCCCCTTTGTCGATGGCGGAATCCATGCCGACGACAGCCTGCTGTTCCAGGAGGGCTTCGGGTAGTTCGCTCGCGGTCGCGACGCGATGAGCCCGATGCTGGGGCTCCGCGGCGCCTGATCGACCGTCGCCGCTCCCACATCGCGTTCATGCCGTCTCGATGGTGGCCACCGCTGGCGCGCGCACACGCAGCAACAGGGCCATGCCGAGCAGCACAACCGCCGTGCCCAGCAGTTGCAGCCAGGTGATCGGCTCGTCGAGCAACCACCAGCCGAGAAAGACCAGGGATGCCGGGCCGATCATGGCGGTCTGCGCGGTGAGCGCCGGTCCGATGCGGGCAATCGCGAACATCGTCAGATAGACCGGCAGCACCGTACAGAACAGCGCATTGAGGGCGGACAGGCTGTAGACGATGTCCGGCTGGCGCAAAGTTTCCAGCGGGTGAATCAGGGCGAACTGCAGCAGGCAGGCGACGGTGGAAACACACATCGCATAGGCCACCAGACGCAGGCTGCCGACCCGTTTGACGAGCGCGCCGGACATCAGCAGATAGAGGGCATAGCTGATGGCAGCGGCAAACACCAGGGCACTGCCGAAGGCGACCTCGCTGCCGCCCAGGCGCAGCCCCTCGCAGAACACCAGCACGATGCCGGCATAGCTGACCAGCATCGCCAACCATTGCTGCGGCATGACCTTGCGACCGAGAAACAGCAGGCCGATCAGCAGTACCAGCGAGGGATTCAGAAAGAGGATCAGCCGCTCCAGCGAGGCGCTGACGTACTGCAGACCCCAGAAATCGAGGAAGCTCGACAGGTAATAGCCAAGCAGGCCGAGCAGCACGATCTGCGCACATTCAGCCCAGCTCAGGCGCGTGCCACGCTGGTGCGCGCGCCAGGTTTCAAACAGCGCCACCGCAGCAAATACGGGCAGCGCAAACAGCATGCGCAGGGCAATCAGGGTCACTGCGTCGATGCCGTGGCGGTACAGCAACTTCGCCAGGATCGCCTTCGCCGAGAACAGGATGGCCGCGACCGCACCCAGCCAGAGACCATGACGATAGGCGGCGCTATGTGGAGCAGATTCGGACATCGGACTTTCCATGGGGCGGCCGGGCAGGCCGCCGCCATCAATGACAGGTGGCTGCGGCGCAATCAAGGCCGCCGTGCCGTCCGCGCTCAGAATCCGTAGCGCAGAAACCCGCCATCAACGGCAATCACTTCGCCGGTGACATAGCTCGACGCCGGCAGGCACAGAAACGCCACCGCGCCGGCGACTTCTTCGGGCTCACCGATCCGTCCCATCGGGGTGCGATCGAGCACTTCATCGAGGTAAGCCTGCTCGGCCAGTCGCGGTGTCGTGCGGCCGGTGCGGATGTACCAGGGCGCCACCGCATTCACGCGGATGCCGTCGGCGGCCCACTCGCAGGCCAGATTGCGCGTCAGTTGGGTGATCGCGGCCTTGCTCATGCCATAGGGCGCGCCGGTGCGGACATGGCTGAGACCGGAGACCGAGCCGATGTTGACGATCGCTGACTGCGCATGCCGCGCAAGATGCGGATGCGCCAGCTGGCAGAGATGAAACGCCGGCAGCACATTGATATCAAACAGTGCGCGCACATCCTCCGCAGAAACCTCGAGCGTGTCCTTGCGGATATTGCTGCCGACATTGTTGATCAGCAGATCCAGACCGCACTCCAGATCGCTGATCCAGTCGAATACGTCGAGGCGTTCCTCGTCGTCGGCCAGATCGGCCGGCATTGCCAGTACCCGCTGGTCCGGGTACGCAGAGGCAATCTCTGCGCGCGTCTGCTCCAGCACGATCTCGTCGCGCGCCACCAGCAGCAGGTCGGCGCCCAAGCCGGCAAGTTCTTCGGCGCAGGCGCGGCCGATCCCCTTGCTGGCGCCGGTAATCAGTGCCGTCTTGCCGTCGAGTCGCCAACGTTGACGCATGCCAGATTTCCTCAGGATTCTGCCGATAGCATAGCCATCTCGCTCAGGCAGACAAATTCAGAGCAATCCCAGGGAGCACAACCGATGCGCCAGCTGATGTTTTTCTTGCTTGTTGCAGTGCTCGCGGCCTGCAGCGAGCCCACGCCCAGCGCCCCGCCAGCGGAGGCGAACGACAATCCGCTGCAGGGGACCGTGCTGCAGGATCAGGGCGAGGCATTGCGGCGGGCCAAAGAAGTGGAGGACGCCATCAACAACGCCGATCAAGAGCGCCGAGATCAGATCGACGCAGCGGAATGAGGCGGTGCAAACCGGCGCTGGCACGGGCTGGTTCCAGCGACAGGCCGTGTTCACGCCGCGCTGGGGCATAATGGGCCAGCAATCCGGCGCGGCCCGCTGCGCCACCATCCGGCTTCCACGAGTGCTCACCATGTTCCGGTCGATCCGAATTCTGCTTTGTTCAATCATGCTTTTGGCAGCACCACTGACGCAGGCGGCCGATCAGCCCGCGGCCGATCCACCGGCAGCCGAAGCGGATGCAGCTGCCGAGCCGGTGGCATCGGTGCCAATCAGCGATGAAGACATCCGTACCTTTGTCTCGGTATTCCGGACCATCAAGGACGCCTATGTCGAGCCGATGGATGATGCCAGGCTGATGCATGCAGCGATCCGCGGCATGCTCAGCCAACTCGATCCGCACAGCCAGTTTCTCGAGCCCAAGGAACTGCAGCAGTGGGATGAAGACATCAGCGGCGTCTACGGTGGCCTCGGCATCGAGGTGCTGATGGTCGATGGCTTCCTGCGCGTGATCGCGCCGATCGACGACACGCCGGCGGCGCGTGCCGGCATCAAGGCCGGCGACATCATCCTGGCGATCGATGGTGTCGAGATCGATACCCGTGAAGCGGATGCGGTCGAGAAACTGCGTGGCCCGGTCGGCAGCCTGGTCACCCTCAGCATCGATCGCGAGAACGAGAACGCACCGCTGCAGATCGCGATGACGCGTGAAGTGATCCGCACCCGCTCGGTGCAGGCACGCCTGCTGCAGCCGGGCTACGGCTATGTGCGCATCAGCCAGTTCCAGGAGACCACGCCGCGCGATCTGCGCGAACGTCTGCGCAGTCTGCACAGCGCACGCCTGCCGCTGCGCGGCCTGGTTCTGGATCTGCGCAACAATCCCGGTGGTGTATTGACCGCCGCGGTGGAGACCGCCGATGCCTTTCTCGAGGAAGGTCTGATCGTCAGCACGCGCGGGCGCATAGATGAGGCGAAGTTCAGCTTCAGTGCCTCGGCCGGTGATCTGATTGGCGGCGCGTCAATTGTCGTGCTGGTCGACGAAGGCAGCGCATCCGCCAGCGAGATCGTCGCTGGTGCGCTGAAGGATCATCGTCGCGCGGTGATCATGGGCAAGCGCACCTTCGGCAAGGGCAGTGTGCAGAACATCCTGCCTCTGGAATCCGGCGGCGCCGTCAAGCTGACCACGGCGCGCTACTTCACGCCGGCTGGCACCAGCATTCAGGCTCAGGGCATCGCCCCCGATATCGAACTCGCCGATGTCCAGCTGGCGCCGCTCGATCGCGCCGCCCAGTTGCTGTCCAGCGAAGCCGGCCTTCCCGGTCATCTCGATGCCCCCGGCATCAGCATTGGCCCGGTGCAGACCGTCGAATCGCCGGAAGACGCTGCCTTGCGCCAGGACTACGCCCTCAGCGCTGCGCTCAATGCACTGAAGGCGATGGCGATCGCGCAGCGGCCTGTTGGGCCCGCCCAGCAGCGTTGAGTACGGTGCCCAGCGCAGTCTCCGGCTGCGCTGCCGTTGCCCTTGATCTTGATCTTGATCTTGATCTTGTAGCGTGGCTTGCCGCGCTGCCTTGGATTTTTGTCGACGAAAAACGACGAGATCAAAGGCAGCGCAGCAAGCTACGCTACAAGATCAAAGGCAAAGACAGCGCAGCAAGCTACGCTCTATGGCTCTCAACAGCGGAGCTGGTCAATCCCCTCGGGGACCAGCACGTAGGGCGGATCCCGCGCAGCGGTATCCGCCGCGCCGGCTGAAAGTGCTGGCGATCGCACCCATCCCCTGTTCCCGCGTAGGAGGCCCGAAGCGGGCCGACCGCTGTGTCGGGCCGCCTGGGATGGCCCGACTGCGCTGACCTCGGGGCGCTGCCCCGCAATCGCCAGCGCGTTTGAATTGACACCCGCAGAACCTCCGTTACCATGCCTGCGTCACAAATTGTGACGTTCTTTGTTTGGCTCGTGCCCCTGGGCCGACACCGGCCGGCTGTCCAGATCGGCTGGGTACCGAAACCCACCGAAAAAATAATTGATCATCTTCGCCACCGTTTTACGCGTTGTGATGGATGAGTGGGCCGGGGCTCTCCTGCTGACAGCAGATGAGCCTCAAGAGCCCGCGACCGTCGTGCAGCGCTCCCGCGCAACGGTTACTAGCGCCATCGGCCCTTTCAGGCTGGTGACGTGTCGAGGTTTTGTGTTGCAGGTAGGTGCTGCACGTGAGTCCTGAAGTGTGGGCGCGTTCATCAGGACCGCGGGGCGTTGAGTTTGGATGGACGTCTTTGTCCCTAGGACAGAGGCCAGAATGGAAATCGAATTCGGTCGCCGCGGGCTTCGTTCCGGCGCCCAAACTAATGGACCACTGGCGTGCGCGCCGGTTAGAGGGGTTTTTCGAATGCTCATCAATTCTTGCGGTCAGGGTCCCATCGACGGTTCAAAGACGTTGCGCGGCCGTGCATCCGAAACGCTCCGGAAATTCATTGCTACTGCGACCGTCTCGCTTGTGCTTGCGTCGATTCCCAGTCAGGGCGCGTCAGCATCGGAGCCCGAATATAGGATTGCGCCACAGAGCCAGGAAGCTACGTCAGCGTCGGCTTCGGCCCACGATCTATTGACTGTGAAGCTGGCGGAGTCCACGCCGAAGCAGGAGAAGCTGAGCAAGGCGGCCTGCCTGCCCGCCGATGCAAGTTTCGAGCTGACCTTGTATGACGAGGACTGGACGTATTACCCGATTGCAGAAGGGTTCAACATCACGGGCGAGCTCAAGCCATCCTGTCAAGACTTTCCCCACGCAGATGTCAGCATCGTTCTGAACTGTGACATCGGCAATTTCGACCTGGGCACGCACACCATCAGCAGTCTGTTCGAAAATTTTGTCATTGCGGCCACTGCACCGAATGTTGAGACTACGTGCAGGCTGGTGGCGAAAGCGTTCAACCCGGTGGGGGAAATTACCGACGTAGAGGAACGCATCGTTGTGTTCCTTCCCGATCCTCAGAGTGCAGCCTCGGTCACGCTGGACTGGCCCTACGCCTCGAGCGTCATTTATCCCGATCTGTTCACATTCAACGCCATCGCGACCGTGGCCGCACCGAATTCGATCGCCAAGGTCGAGTTCTTCGGGGAGTCGACTACAAATCCCGGTGTGGTCACGAAACTGGGCGAAGACAACTCGCCGCCACAATTTTCGCTTCCGCCTCGCACGTTGGAGCCTGCGCATTACACGCTATATGCGGTGGCTACCGATTCCCGCGGCTACAAAGCTCGGTCGGCGCCAGTTCTGGTGACGTCAGCGCCAAATCAGGCACCCGTCGTGCGCATTCTGTCACCGAAGGCGGCTACACCCGTGGCCGTCGGGACCAGCATAACGATCAGTGCATTGGCCACGGATATCGATGGCTATGTCGCGACAATGCGCTTCTATTCTGATTCCAAGACCGTCATCAATACGCAGACGCGGAGCGGACCTTCGTCAGCGCCCTTCGAGTTCGTATGGAATGGCGCAGCTCTTGGCACGCACCAGATCTATGCCG
This sequence comes from Pseudomonadota bacterium, assembly GCA_022843465.1. Lineage (GTDB taxonomy): Bacteria > Pseudomonadota > Gammaproteobacteria > Xanthomonadales > Ahniellaceae > 0-14-3-00-62-12. Next base: position 176,381 of record JALHNO010000008.1, read on the forward strand.
AGGCCGAAGATGATCGCGGCCTGATCAAACGCCTGGGCCCACTGTCGGTAACTGTCACTAACTCGGCGCCCGTCGTCAGTCTGCTGCAACCCGCGCACGGTCAATTCGTTGCCCATCCGGGTCCCGTGGCCTTGTCGGTGAATGCATCCGACAACCAGCCGCTTGCCTCGCTCAACTACCGGATCACGCCGGTTAGTCTGCCCAACAACGGCAACTGCACGACGCTGAATATTGCAGGTGTTGCCGCGCAGGGCTTTTCGGCTTCATGGACGCCGGTCTGCCCGGGACGATATCGCGTGGGTGCAACCGCCGTCGACGCGCAGGGGCTCACTACGTCATCTGCAGAAAATGACGTCTTCATCACCAAGTCCAAGAACAATGTCGAGCCGTTTGTCAAAGTGATCTCTCCGGCACCGGGGGGGTATTTCAAACCTGGGTCGGTCATCAACTTTGTTGCCCAGGCACGGGACGACAGCACGACACCGCAGTACCTGGGCGTCAACCGTCTCAATTTTGTAGGCAATGGCAGCATCGTGCTCAGCGTTGACACGCCGAGTTCTATCGATCCCGCTACGGGAACCTCCACCTGGTCGGGGTCCTATACGCTCCCGACCAACGCGCCGCTCGGCAACTACGCAATTTCGGCTGCGGCGCGCGAGACCGGGAGTGCACTGAGTTCGGGGCATACGGTTCCGTTCAATGTGAATGTGGTGAACAAGATTCCGCTGGTGGCAACCCTTTCGTTGCCCAATGCAGCCAAGACCGTGATCTTGCCAGTGTCGACCAGCCTGAGCCTGACCTACACCGACCCCGACGCCCAGGTCACCGGATACACGATCTGGATCGGCGAAAACATGTTCTCGTCGGGACCCGCCGGGCCGGCAACCATCCCGTGGATACCCACCACGGCAGGTGAGTACAAGTTCCGAGCTTTGATCAACGGGGCGAATGGGCAGTTGGCGGAGACTTTGCTCGACGTCACGGTCTTGCCGCATCCCGGCACCTTCAATCCGATCGTTTCGATTCTGGATCCGATCAACGGCCAGTCCATCGATCGATCCAGTTCGGTCTTCCATCAATTCAAGGTGCGTGCTGTCGATCCCTCCGGCGGCAGCGTCAATCGCGTGGAGTTCCTCTATGGCGACGCGGTTGGCGGGATCATCTACTCCAGCGTCAATAATATCTTCCAGGCCAATCTGGGCCTCTCGCAAGAAGGCGCCTACCGCCTCGGCGCCAAAGCCGTCGGTCCGGATGGCAATATTGCGTATGCCGAACCGGTCAACGTCTTCATCACCAGCGGAAGTCCGCAGATTTCCATCGTCAGCCCGGTGCCTAATGCGGCCGGGTTGATTGCACCGGCTACGGTCTGGGCTGCGGTCAATGCCAGCGACGACAACGGTGTCGTCAAGGTGCGCTACTACGACAACGACGAGTTCGTCGGCGAAGTGCTTGCCGCGCCCGGTGGCGCGATCACACCGTTCGACTTTGTCTATTCGCGGCTGGCAGCCGGCAATCATCGGTTGCGCGCACGAGCGTTTGATGCGGGCGGCAACTTCACGGATTCTGCCGAAGTATCGGTCACGGTCGCGATCAATACCGCGCCCACGCTCACCGTCGCCGATCCGGTTGAAGGAAAAATCTACTTCCAGACCCAGCGCGTTGACACCTCAGTGCAGGCTGCGGACCCGGATGCGCCTCTTGGCTTTGTGCAGCGCGTCGAGTATCAGATTGACGGACAGGTGCCGATTGCCGCCACCGCGCCCCAGTTGAACACGTTCTTCAGCGGACTCGCCCCCGGCAACCATCAACTCAAGATCACCGCCTACGACGACAAGAACGCGCCATCGCCCACGGTGACCCGCAACTTCTTCATCCAGGGCGCCCGCCGACCCGTGGTGTCGATGCTGGCACCGAGTGGATCGCACCCGGATGGCTTCCTCTTTACCGGCGACCAGGTGACATTGACGGCAAGCGCCGTCGATCCGGATGCCGAGTTCGGCGGCCGCATCGTCGCGATGGAGTTCTATCGCCAACTCGGCAGTGCCCAGCCCGTGTTGATCTCCCGTGTGGAGGGCACGCAGGCGAGCTACACCGCGACGCTGACGCTGGACGGAACTGTAGGCCTCGGATCACAGAGCTTTTACGCCAAGGCCTTCGACGACGGCCCAGTGGGCCCCAATGCCAATGCGCCGCTGAACGCCGCCGAGTCTGATCGGCATAGCAGATCGATCGAAGTAAATGTCCAGCCAAGCACCGTCAAGATCTCGCGGCCCGTTCGACCGTCCACCACGCGATTCGACGGAAGCACGAATCCGCCGGCGGATCCGCGCGAGTACCCGCGCACCACGCTGTTCGCAGGCGGCAATACCCAACTGTTACTTACGGCGGATGTGGTCGACCCGAACAGCAACCCAAAGCAGGTGCGCTTCTATCTCGACAAGCGCTCAAGTGCAGCTGCCGTCGTGTCGGTTCCCCTGACTACAGTACAGACAAGTACTCCGGGCCAGCAGACTTACACCGCCACCGTCGATCTGGCGCAGTTGGGTCTACTCTCGTGGGCCAGCCCCTACGCGCTGGAAATCCGCGCTATAGCCGAAGATACTCGCGGCCTGACCCGCGAGACCCTTGTCAGTCTGGATTCTGCTGCCAATGGATTCTTGCAATGCGGCGGCGAGTACGCGGCGTGCGTCAACACCACGGTTCCGATTGCCTTTGTCCCGGCTCCCGTAGCGCCGGCGCCACCGCCGGCACCGCTACCTTGTGGTGGAGTCGCGACGGTGGATTGCGATGCGAACCTTCGTCCGCAACTGAACGTCGATGGCACGCTCAGAATCGAAGGCGAGCGCGTCGACACCGGCGGTCAGGGCGTCGGCTCCTTTGCCACGACCACGCGTGCAGTCAATCCTCGCCGCAGCGATTCTGTCGCAATGGACTGTTCGCTCGGCCTCCCTGTGTCCGAGTGGTCACCCAATTGCGTACTCACTGACTATGACGATGGTGAGACCTATCGCTACTCGTTGACTGTGGGTAGTACCGGCACCATCAAGCCACGTTCACGAATTTTCTTCCCGCCACCCAATTCCTTGATCGTCAAGCCGGCGGTCGGAAAGACCGTCGTTCGAGGGGTTCAAGAGCGATTCGAGCTCGAAGTGGCCGGCGGCTATCTGCGGCCTGGCGGGCGAGTGAAGTACGATGTTTTCTATAGTCAGAATCCTAGCGACAACGTCGGCGTCAGAATTCACAACGGCAGCTACGTCGAGTCGTTGCCGGCGAGCCCGCGCAAGTTCACCCTCGATTACACATTCAATCAGACTACCCTCCAAGAGGGCGATCTGTATGTATGGGCGAAGGCAACCCTTGAGCAGGGTACCCGTCCGCTCGGGGACCCCGCGGCCCCCATCGTGAAGCACTACCTGACGGAGGAGAGGGGGACGAAGATTCGCCTCAGGTTCAGTCCCTCAGGCGTTGCGGCACCTGCAGTCGCCAACGGAGACGAGGATGTCATCCGTTTCGAGCCATCAGCGATTCCACATATTGATACGCCGCTGGTCCCCGAAGATTCGCACGCGCGCGCCGCAAATTCCGTTGTATCGCTTTCTGGATCGGAGTCCCCAGAAGCCGTTCCGTGCTCCGCCGGTCTCTCGTATCCGCAGTGGGACGGCACCGAGCTCACCGACGAACCGAACTCCGGCCCCAACTGGTTCATCATCGATTACTGCGATATCGAGAACGTAGTACCCAACAACTACTGGATCGATTTCCGCTGGACGCGCAGTGGCGTGAAGCTCGACTACTGGGATCTGACCATGGTCCAGGCCGGGGGCACGCCAGCGCCGCGTATCGAGCTCACTGCGCCGGTTCGCGATCAGGAATTTGTCTCGGCCCCCGGTCTGCAGTTGACTGCCCGGGCCGAACTGATTGGCGTACAGCAGGGTCATACTTACGAGGCGAAGTTCTTCCAGCGGGAAATCGTGCCCACGAATCCGCAGCCGAGCCGGATACACGTGGCCACTGTCACCACAAGCTCGGGCGTTGCGCAGGCGAGTTGGGATGCGCCACAGCTATCGGATACCAGAAAGACCTATGCGTTGAGCGTGGAGCTAAGGGACGCTGGTGGTGCCCTCGTCGCGTCCTACCCCGCGATCGTGCTGCCAGCGCCGCCCGAACATCTCATCACCATCCATCCACCGGGCACCAATCAGCCGCCACAGGTCACGATTACCGAACCGAACGCCAACGGCAGTTCGATTCCGATCAATCAGGCGTTCAACCTGCGGGCGACCACCAGCGACGATCCGAGCCAGAGCATCGTCGCCACCAGCTTCATCATCCAGCGCGATGGTGGTTCCTCGACTACGACCCCCGCTACGTTCAATGCGGGTGTCATGCAGCTTGCGTGGACGCCGGCTACGGCAGGCAACTACAGCATCATCGCGGTGGCCAGGGACAACCTGAATCTGGACGGCCAGTCAACCGCGCGCACAATCACCGTGGTGCCCACCAGCACCCCGGTGCCCAGCATCAGCGCACCATTGAACGGCGATAGTTTCGCGCCCGGCGCAACCGTTCCCGTTGTAGTTACCGTGGCCAATCCACCGCCGGGCACGATTGGGCTGCGTGTGACTGTGCGCGATCAGAATGCCGCCGTCATCGCCACGCAGAATGGTTCGGGCACTGCTTTGCCGATCACCGTGCAATGGCCAAGTGGCAGCACACCTGTTGGTGACTACACCCTGTCCGCTCAGGTCGAAACCAGCCCCGGCGTCTACGGCGCCGCCTCGCAGTCCGTGCTGATCCATCTGCAGACGGGCGTGCCTTCGGAGCCCAGTATCACCTTCCAGAATCCGCTGGCCAATGACTGGGTATTCCTGCGCGGTGAAACCATCCAGTTGAAGGCCGCGCTCGGCTTTCCGGGCGGCAGCTTCGAGCAGGTCTGGGCCGAATTGTTCGTCAATGGTCAATCGCGTGCGCCGCAGGGCATGGTATTCGACGCTACCAGTGCCACGCTCAATGCGAACTGGACCGCCGAGGCAAGCAGCGGCACCCAGGAACTTCGCGTGCACGCGCGCCACAGCGGCGGCCAGGTGCTGACGGCTACGCGTACGTTCACGGTCGCAGCAGCCGAAAGCATCAGCGAGCAGCGCGAATACATCTACGACGACAACGAGCGGCTCTGCAAGGTGATCAACCCGGAGTCGGGTGCCACCCTTTATGCCTACGATGAGGCCGGCAATATTGCCTGGACACTGGAAGGCAGCGAGTTGACCGGGCCAGATTGCGAGACTGATCGGGCAGCCGCAGCCAAGGATCCCGATCGCGTAGTGCGTGTCTACGAGCCGGATTCCAATCGAGTCGCCCTCATCAACTACCCGGCGGGCACGCCAGATATCAGCTACACCTACGAAGCCGATGGCGCGCTCGATACCGTCACCACGAGTGCAGTGGGCACCACGCCGGCAACCACCTGGACCTACGATTACAACAATCGCCGGATGCCGACCGTCGAGCGCATGAGCTTCGACGGCAAGACCTTCGAGTTGGGCTATGGCTACAACGCCAATGGCCATCTCGATCGGCTCCGGTATCCCGACACCGCCGCGCCAGGCTACAGCGTGGACTATGCGCCGGACGCACTCGGTCGTGCGACCCATGTGCGCGGGCTGGGCGCGCAGACCATGTACGCCAACGGCATCAAATACTACCCCAATGGCATGCTCAAGCAGTTTACCTATGGCAATGGGGTGCAATTCACCCTGCAGCAGAACGAGCGACAGCTGCCGGAAAGCAGTATCTCCGTGCGGCTCGCCGACAACGCCGAATTGCTCGCCGATCACTACACCTACGATGCAAACGGCAATGTCAGCACGATTGTGGACACTGCCGAAAACCACACCACCACGCGTGGCATGGAATACGACGATCTAGACCGCCTGACACTCGCCATCGCCGATGGGCTTTGGGGTGAGGCCAGCTATATCTACGATGGTCTCGACAATCTGCGCAGCGCCACCCAGGGCGGGCGTCAGTACCGTTACAACTACAACGAAAAATTCCAGCTCAGCGGCATGATCAGCCCGGCGGGCACCAACCCCATCACGCTCGGCTACAACCCGGTCGGTGATGTCACCACCAGGAACGGCGTCGAGATCTACAACTACGATGCCGCGCATCGCCTGCGTGCTGTGCAGGGCATCGCCAGCTATGTCTACGACGCCCACGGCCGTCGCGTTCGCGAGACCAAGCAGAGCAATGGCCAGGTCGAGTACGGCATCTACAGCCAATCCGGCCAGAAACTGTTCAAGCAGATCGGCAACGACAAGACCCGCAATATCTACCTCGGCGGCAGCCTGATCGCCATCACCGTCAATGGCAACGAGGGCACCTCAAACTACACCTTGACCGATGCCCTGGGCAGCGTCGTCGCCGACGTCACCAATGCCGGCACCGTAACCGCCCGCTACCGCTACGCCCCCTACGGCGAATCCCTCGGCGCCCCCCTCGGTATCCCCATGGATGGCCTCGGCTACACCGGCCACGATATGGACGCCGATACCGGCCTGACCTATATGCAGCAGCGGTATTACGATCCGGTGATTGGGAGGTTTTTGAGTGTGGATCCTGCGCCGGCGAATCCTGAGAACGGCGGAAACTTCAACCGGTACTGGTATGCGAATAACAATCCCTACCGGTTTGTCGACTTGGACGGCCGCGTTGGAGTTCCGTACCCAGGATTCAAACCCCAGAAACTTGCGAACCCGATTCCGCCTGCCGCAATGGCTGGCTTTGTCGCTGACTTCATTCCCATTATTGGGGATGCAAAGGGCTTTTACGAAGCGTATGAAGATCCGTCGTTCACCAATATTGCAGGGGCTGTCATCGGCTTGGTACCGGTCGCAGGAGATGTAGCCAAAAAGTTGCTCAAACACAGTGACGATATTGCCGATGCCGCAAAGCTTCTGAAAAAACCCTCCAGTCCGTGCAACAGCTTTGATGAGGACACGCTGGTCCAGACTGACGCGGGACCAAAGCGCATCGTCGACCTGAAGGTTGGCGACCGAGTGCTCGCTCGGAATGAGATAACAGGGGTCGAGAGTTATCAGCCCATCGAAGCTCGATTCAACGAGTGGCACGACAGCATGCTGGTGGTTGAGGTAAGTGTGGGAGACGTCGATGATTCGATCGTCACCACTGACGAACATCCGTTTTTCGTCGTCGGTAAGGGATTTGTTCCAGCGAGAGGCCTGATAATTGGAGATGAAATCCGGCTCGCAAACGATGCTCGTGGCGCGATTACTTCGCTGGAACGCATCGCGGTCGGCCAACCTGCCTTCAATCTGACTGTGGCAAATGATCATACTTATTTTGTAGGCGTGAGCCAGGCATGGGTGCACAACGCGCCCTGTGCTTTGAAAGATGGCGACAAGCTTTCGACGGGCGATGCTCTGGACGCGGCTGCGGATCATTTGGGCCCGGGCTATTCCGAGATTGCTCCGGGCGTATTCAAGTCTCAGGACGGCAAGCGACTTGTTCGAATGACAGACAGCGATCTTGCAAAGAAAGGAAACCACGCCGGTGATCCGCATATGAATTTTGAGTCTGGTAATTCATCGGTTAAACCGAACGGAAGGGAAACGTTTAACTCTGATGAAAACATTCATATATTCCTACCTGAGGAAAAATAATGACAGAAAATAAGTTGACAAGTATTCATGATGTAATATCAGCTCTAAAGTATATTGACGAACTGTCAACCGTTAATGGTGTTTCACACCATTTCATAGAAATAGAGAAGGTGACAATGGATGGGATGGATGAAATTAGAATTAATTGCAATAAAGAAGGCTTGCAGTACGTGGCTCTAAAAATCCTTGAGTTAGCTGTAAAAGGATTTCCCGGTGCGCACCAGCATTTTGACAAGAACGAAATGGTTGATCGTTGTGATGTGCCAGTGGTCGTTTGTCTGAAGAAGGCGGATTGGTGAAGAGCAAGACCGGCGGAACAGGGGACGGTAGGCAGGGCTCAGAGTGCGATTGTCCGGTAGCAACACGTGGTCCGTCGCCGGCCCGTCTCGACTGACTGCTGGTGAGATTCGATTGATGAAGTAGTCGGGCGCCGGAGTTCAGCGTGTGGACGACTATTCACGATTGCAAGTGAAACGTTTCAAGCAGCAGATATACGCAGCGAATTTCTTGTGCGCGTTGGTGTGTCTCCATCCGGCGCAGTCGATACAGACATAGAGGTAGGTTAGGTATGAACATGTCCCGAGTTGCTTGCTCCTTGATCGCAGGCCTGTTGTTGTCGCCGATGGCCATGGCGCAGACCGACCCCGGTACTACCGTGCCCGGCAGCATCGAGGAACTCAATGCCTTGCTGACGGCGGAAGGCGCCAGCATGTACGACAAGAACCATGCGGACCTGATCAAGTCTGCCGAGGTGATCGGCGCTCTGGGTCCCGATATGTTCGGCGAAGAAGTCAACTTCTACACCGGCAGCACTTCTTTCAGTCATACCGACCTCGTGCTACCGAGCAATGGCGGGATGCCGCTTTCGGTCACGCGGAAGTTCGAAGTCGAGGGAGAGAAGGAGGATCAGTTTGCCTACATGATGGGCGAGTGGGATCTCGATCTTCCCTACATCGGTGGGGTGTTTGGCGCTGACCAGGGCTGGCTGGTCGAGATGGGCCTGAGCGGCAGCAACCAGCGCTGCAGTGGGCCAACCAACCTGCAGGAAGCACGACCGCGAGGCATTTTGGTTGGGAATCCTGCTACCGCATTCGAGTTCAAGGAATTCTGGAAGGGATACGGCATGAACATCCCCGGCAACGGGATGCAACAGGTGCTGTTCCGCGACAATCCTGCAGTCCCGGTGCCTACTGATGGGCTGGACTATCGCTGGATCACCAACAGCTTCTGGCACATCTCCTGTGGCGATCTTGCGCCGGCACAGTCGCACCTGGGCGAGGGCTTCGTAGCGCTGTCGCCGGACGGCACGCGGTACTACTTCAGGTGGATGGTCGAACTGCCTGAGCGGGGCTTGGGGAAATCGGGTGCAGCGGATCAGACCGCGCCCATCTCCAACTGGGTCACTGCGGAGCGTAAGGAGATACGCATCTACGCGACGCGGGTGGAGGATCGCTTCGGTAATTCGATCGACTACCACTGGGATGCATCCGGCCTGCAGTCGATCAGTTCCAGCGACGGTGGCACGCTCAGCTTTCAGCACCGCAGCAACGGCGGTCAGATCGAGCAGGTGACTGATGGAACCCGTACCGTTCACTATGTCTATGTGGGTAAGACGCTGCGCGAAGTGATTTATCCTGACCAGAGCAAGTGGATCCTGAACCTGGATCAGGTCTACGCGCCACACTTTCGCGATTGCAGTGACCCCGAGTTCGATCCCGGCCCGAGGCCGACTGATCCTGAGGAGCTTCTTGAATGGCAGTTCCAATGCTGGGACCCAGCGTCTCCGGACTATGCCATAAAGCGCTACCTGTCCAATATCCCGGCCAGCGGCACCGTGACCCACCCCTCGGGTGAGACTGCAACGTTTACCTTCGCCTACAAGCGTCATACGCGCGCCAGCGTGCTTCCGATTGGTGATCACTGTTACACCCGCACCCACCCGGGGATCCCAGGCATGGTGGATCTGGGTCAGGTCGGCGAAGGCGAGCCCTGGGATGAGACGTGCTGGACGCCGCGCAACTTCGACGTGCTCGCTATTACTCAGAAGAGCATCGGAGGTGCGACGTTGGGCGGTCCTCTTGTGTGGAAATACGAGTACGAGGTCTACAACCCCGATCCCGCAACATTTCCACCCGGTGATTACGCACTGCACACCCGCAAGGTCATCGTCAAGGAGCCCGGAGACATCCGCCGTGAGTTCAACTTTGGCAATCGCTACAACGTCAACGAGGGCCAGTTGCTCCGGCTGGATACCTACCGCGGCCACGAGGGCGGCACCCTGGTGCACAGCACGATCAATACCTATGTGCTGAAGGAAGATATCGCGCCACCGACGTATCAGTTCCCACCCCGGGTCGGCACCAATCCGCTCTGGACCACGGACAATATCTGGGCCGAATGGCTGCTGCCGATGACATCGGAATCCACCCGCCAGGATCAGGTGACCTATACCAATACGCAGGAGCAATTCGACCAATTCGCCAAGCCCTTGCGCGTGCGGAGCTGGAATGAGCTGGGCATGTCGCGTACCGATATCACCGAGTACCACCACGATCTGCAGCACTGGGTGCTCGGTCAGGTGCGCCGTGTGGAGAATCTGGAAACCGGCCGTGAGGTCTCGCTGACCGAATACGACAGCGTGACCGCGCTGCCGTACGCGCAGTCGAGCTTTGGCCGTGTGCCCGAGACGCTTGCCTATCACACGACAGCCCCGATGAAAGGACGGCTGCGGACGGCTACCGATGGCCGCGGTCTGACCACGACGCTGACCGACTATGTGCGCGGCGTGCCTCAGCGCATCGAGTTCTCAGACAACACAGCAATCACCGCCGTGGTCGATCCGCTCGGACGCATCATTCAGACTACCGACGCGATGAATGTCGCGAATCAGTTCACCACGTACGGCTATGACCTGATGGGTCGATTGACCTCGGTGCAGTACCCGCAAAACGGTGCGCCCTGGACACCGCGATCGCTGCTGTTCGCGCCAGCTGTGGGCACCCAACCCTACCAATTGCCCGACGGGCTGTGGAAGCACACCATCACCACGGGCAATGCGGTAACCAGCACGTACTACGATCAGATGTGGCGGCCGATCCTGATCTCGACCGAAGATGTCGGCGATCCCGACAGCCGCAGCCTGGTCGTCAAACGGTATGACGTTCGGGGCCGCGAGGTATTCACCTCGTATCCGGTCAATGGCGCCGGCGGTTTTGATTTTTCGCTCGATCTCGACGGTGTGCACACGGAATACGATGATCTGGATCGAGTCACCAAGGTGACCACCGATGGCGAGCCTGAAGTCGGACTCTTGGAAACCCGAACCGAGTACCTGTCCGGCCTGCGCACACGCGTCACCAACCCACGCGGCAAGGTCACCACAACGACCTACCAGGCTTACGGCGCGCCCAGCTACGACAGCCCGATCCTGATCCAGGCCCCCGAAGGCGTTACCACGATGATTGAGCGCGATATCTTTGGTAAGCCGCTCAAGGTCACGCGCACCGGGCCGGTGGGGTTGCATCAGTAGGGAGGGCGCAAGGAATTGGTGGGAACGCGCCGCGCGGCTCAGATCAGGGCCGCGCCGCGCACCTGTAGGGCATCTCTGTGAGATGCCATCCACACGTCGCGGCGGCGTCAGGACGGCATCTCGCCGAGATGCCCAACAGGCGCACGCTTTTCTTGTAGGGCATCTCTGTGAGATGCCATCCACACGTCGCGGCGGGGTCAGGACGGCATCTCACAGAGATGCCCTACAGAAACACGGCATCGCGCCGATACGCGCCGTGGAGCGCGTGCCAGCCTGTCGAACCTCGACTATCCTCGGCGCTGGTTCCGGTGCTGACGGTGGCCGGATTGCGTACGGGATGATCGTGGGGAGGGGAATGACCATGCTGGAATCCTGGTTCAAATTGAGTGCGCACAAGACGACAGTGCGTACGGAAGTGGTGGCGGGGATCACCACGTTTCTGACGATGGCCTACATCATCTTCGTCAATCCCGACATTCTTTCGGCGGCGGGGATGCCGCGCGATTCGGTGTTTGTGGCGACTTGCCTGGCGGCGGCGCTGGGTTCGCTGATCATGGGGCTGTATGCCAATTATCCGATCGCGATGGCGCCGGGTATGGGGATCAATGCCTACTTCGCCTTTGTCGTGGTCGGCACGCTCGGCTACTCTTGGCAGACGGCGCTCGGTGCGGTGTTCATTTCGGGCTGTCTGTTTATTCTGGTCAGTCTGTTCCGTGTCCGCGAGTGGATCGTCAATGCGATTCCGCGCTCGCTGAAGACGGCGATCTCGGCCGGTATTGGCCTGTTCCTGGCGATGATCGGTCTGAAGAACGCCGGCATTATCGTGGCGAGCCCGGCCACCCTGGTGACGCTCGGCGATCTGCATGCGCCGGCGCCGCTGCTGGCGATGGCGGGGTTGTTGCTGATCGTGGCGCTCGAGGCGCGCCGCATCACCGGTGGCATCATCATCGGCATTCTGGCGGTGACGGTCGCGTCGATCCTGCTCGGCAGTTCGGAATTCTCCGGCGTGTTCTCGCTGCCGCCGTCGATCGCGCCCACCTTCCTGCAACTCGATGTCGTTGGCGCGCTCGAACTCGGCCTGCTGAGCGTGGTGCTGACGTTTTTCCTGGTTGAGCTGTTCGATGCCACCGGCACCCTGGTCGGCGTGGCGCATCGTGCCGGCCTGCTCGATGCCGAGGGCAAACTGCCGCGCCTCAAGCGTGCCTTGCTGGCCGATTCCAGTGCGATCGCGGCGGGCGCGATGCTGGGTACTTCTTCGACCACGGCCTATATCGAAAGCGCTGCGGGTACCGCCGTGGGTGGGCGCACGGGATTGACCGCGGTCGTCGTAGCGCTGCTGTTTCTTGCCGCGCTGTTTCTGGCGCCGCTCGCGGGCAGCGTGCCGGCATTCGCGACCGCGCCAGCCCTGATCTATGTCTCGATCCTGATGACGCGCGGACTGGCCGAGCTGGAATGGGATGATCTGACCGAAGCGGCGCCGGCAGTGCTGTGTGCGCTGGCGATGCCGCTGACCTTCTCGATTGCGCATGGCATCGCCTTCGGCTTCATCAGCTATGCAGGAATCAAATTGCTGGCTGGGCGCGCACGCGAGGTTCCGCTCGCGGTCTGGGTGATTGCCCTGGTATTCGTCGCAAAGCTCGCCTGGCTCTGAATCTGCGCTGGGCGGATGGGCGGGGAGCGTGGGCCGGTAGCCATTCGTGCAGCTTGCACTGGCGCTCGGCAGCGGGCGTGCAGGATGCCCTGGGTGATCGTCGCACCAGGCCCGGATACGCAAGAAAAAAGCTTTCGATACAGTGGCTTGAGACGGGTCAGTCGTGCCGGCCATGATGGCACGGCACTTGCGCCATCAAGGGGGCAACATCCACCAGGAGAACCCTCATGAAACCTGCAATCCTGCTTTCCGCTGTGCTTGCCCTCGGCCTCAGCGCCTGTGCCACCAGTGGCCCCTACAGCGACCGTGGCTACGCACGTAACGGTGACAGCAGTCATCGGGACGATGACCGCTACTACGCGCAGCGCTGCAACAACTGCGGCATCGTTGAGCGGATTGAGCGCAATGGCCGTGGTCGCACCAGCGGTGGCGGTGCAGTCGCCGGCGCCATCATCGGCGGCGCGGTCGGCAACCAGGTCGGCAGTGGTGATGGCCGCAAGGCCGCGACCGTAGCCGGCGCGATCATCGGCGGTATCGCCGGCAACAAGGTCGAGCGTGACCGTTCGCGCCGCTACGACAGCTACGACATCCTGGTCGATATGGACAAGGGCGGTTCCCGCTGGATCACGCAGCGCGAGTTGCGCGGCGTCCGCGAGGGCGCCCGGGTAGAAGTAGTACGCGGACATGTGTATCTGCGCGGTCGCTGATCTCTCCGGTCGCAGCACAGACAACGCCCCGGCCATCCGGGGCGTTTTCGTTGGCCTCGGAGGAGGCTGTTGGAGGGCGCCGCTCCTGCGGCGCCTGGTGATTGCCGGAAGGCCGGTGGCGTCGGGATCGGGACCCGTGAGGGAAGCGCCGAGCAGCGCCAGAGCGGTCGCGTGGGAGCACGGCCCTCCAGGGCGCGCAGCGCCACGGAGCGGGCCTGCATCGCGGATGCGCTACCGCGATGTCGTGCTGTTGGAGGGCGCCGCTCCTGCGGCGCCTGGTGATTACCGGAAGGCCGGTGGTGTCGGGATCGGGACGGGTGATGGGAAGCGCAGAGCCAGAGCGGCCGCGCGGGAGCACGGCCCTCCAGGGCGCGCAGCACCACGGAGCGGGCCTGCATCGCCACGGAGCGGGCCTGCATCGCGGATGCGCTACCGCGATGTCGTGCTGTTGGAGGGCGCCGCTCCTGCGGCGCCTGGTGATTACCGGAAGGCCGGTGGTGTCGGGATCGGGACGGGTGATGGCAAGCGCAGAGCAGAGCCAGAGCGGCCGCGCGGGAGCGCGGCCCTCCAGGGCGCGCAGCGCCACGGAGCAGCCCTGCATCGCGACGGAGCGGGCCTGCATCGCGGATGCGCTACCGCGATGTCGTGCTGTTGGAGGGCGCCGCTCCTGCGGCGCCTGGTGATTGCCGGAAGGCCGGTGGCCTCGGGATCGGGGCGGGTGATGGCAAGCGCAGAGCAGAGCAGAGCCAGAGCGGTCGCGTGGGACAGCGGCCCTCCGTCGAGCAGGAGCAACAGCGGCCGTGCGGGAGCGCGGCCCTCCAGGGATCGCGGCGATTCACCGGGCGCGGCCCTCCCTTGATCACGGGCTCAAGGCTGACAATCGTCATCCGATCGGGGTGGTACCCCTTGCATGAACGCGCGGACGCGCTAAGTTGTGCGGTGCGTGCCGCGACCACAGAGCCGCGACGCGCGAACCCGGGCCAGAGGAGACGCCATGTTCGGTCGCTTGATGAATGTAATCAAAGGTTTTTTTGCCCTGTTCGTGAAGGACATGGAGAAGAAAAACCCCGAGGGCCTGCTCGAACTCGAGCAGGAGAACCTGCGCAAGCAGATCGCCGGCTACAACACCGGGCTGGCCGCGCATGCCGGTCTGGCTGAGCGCCTGATGGGTCAGGTGCGCAAGCTCGAATCCGAGGAAGCCGAAGTGCGCGCGCGCACCACCGCGCATCTGCGCGCCGGCAACAAGGATGCCGCCGGTCAGCATGCCCTGCGCCTGCAGACGGTCACCCGCGAGCTGGTTGAGAATCGCAAGCAGATGGAGCAGGCCGAGACCACCTACCGCGATCTGGTGCGCGCCCGCGACGTCGCCGTGCAGGCTGCGCGCGCCAAGATCGAAGGTCTGAAGGGCGCGATCAATGACATGAAGATGAAGGTCGCCATGGCCGAGATGAACGAAATGGCCTCGGGCATGATCAGCTCGATCGGCGGCTCGGGCGATACCCTCAACCGTCTGCACGAGATGGTCGAGGAAGAGCGCAACAAGGCCGCCGGACGCGCCCGCGTCGCGCGCGACGCACTCGACATGTCCGACATCAATATCAAGGAAGCCGAGCAGCAGGCGCTGGCCGATCAGGCCCTGGCGGATTTTGCCGCGGCCGAGGGCATCAGCCTGGGGGGTGAGGCGGCTCCGGTGGCCAGCTCGCGCAGCATGGGTGCGGCCAGCGACAAGCCAGCGTCCGAATCGCAGCAGGGCTGACCATGCCGCTGGAGAGCGAGGCGCCGGCCTGGGCACGCGAGCTCGCGCTGGCATATGAAAGCGGCGCGCACGGGCAGTTCGTGCTCTATGGCAATGTCGGCGATCGCTTTCCGCTGAAGGGACGCCTGGTCGGGCTGACGGCTTATCTCGACAGCCAGTTGCTGTCGGGATTCGCCCTGGTGTTTCTCTACGATCCCGGCAACGGGCTGACCGTGGTCCGCGCCAGCGAAGCCTTCCAGCAATGGCCGGGCGCACAGCTGGTCGGCGCCGCCACCCGCGAACCCCGCGCCGCGGTCGAACTGATCAGCCGCTATCTGCGTTTTCGCGCCAATCTCAGCGCGATGGGGCGCGGCGAGGTCGAACCGATCGCCTGCATCCTGCGCGGTGCCGATCAGATTCTTCCGGGCAATCGCCAGGGCGATTTTGAAACGGCCAGCCTGGCCAGTCTGGTGCGCGACTGGGCGGCCGAGCCGCCGTTCACCGATATTCCGTTCGCCAGTGTGCTGATTGCCGACAACCTCAATGATCTGCATCCGCAGGTGGCCGCCAATCCGCGGGTGTCCAAGGTGCGCGTGCCCTTGCCGGATGCGGCGACCCTTGAGCGCGCCCTGGCCCAATTGCGCATCGATCATCCGCGTGCCTTTGCCGAGCAGGATGCGGCCGAGACCGCCAGCCTGCTGACCGGCGTCAGCATCAGCGCACTCAACAGCCTGATCCGCATTCGCGAGCACGAGGGTCGTGCGCTCAGCGCGGCCGACTGGATCGCGACCAAGAAGCAGATGGTCGAAGGCGATTCCAGTGGCCTGGTCGAATTCATCGAATCGAAAAAGACCCTCGACGATTACCACGCCCAGGAAGCACTGAAGGTCTGGCTGCGCCAGGACATGGCGCTCTGGCGTGCGTCGGATCTGCGCGCCCTGCCGATGGGCTATATTTTTTGCGGCCCGGTCGGTACCGGCAAGACCTATCTGGTCGAATGTCTGGCCGGCGAGGCCGGTGTGCCGGTGGTCAAGCTGAAGAATTTCCGTGATCGCTGGGTCGGTTCCAGCGAGGGCAATCTGGAGAAGATATTCCGGCTGATCCGCGCGCTCGGTCGCTGCATCGTGTTCGTTGACGAGGCCGATCAGACGCTGGGCAAGCGCGACTCAGGCAGTGGTGACAGTGGCCTGTCGGGACGTCTGTACTCGATGATCGCGCAGGAAATGAGTGATGGCTCCAATCGTGGTCGTTTGATGTGGATACTCGCCTCGTCGCGCCCCGATCTGATCGAGGTCGATCTCAAGCGCCCGGGCCGCATCGACGTCAAGATTCCGCTGCTGCCGACCACCACCCATGCCGAGAGCGCGGGTCTGCTCAATGCCCTGCTCAAGCGTCTGGATATCGCGCCGGGCGTCGAGGCGATGCAGGTGTTGCCGTTGCCGGTACTGCTGACGCCGGGCGCGGCCGAAGCGCTCGCGGTCAAGGTCTATCGTCAGGTGCGCACCGCTGGCGTCACCCCGATCGAAGCACTCGGCAGCTGTCTGCAGGGCTATCAGCCACCGGTGGCGCCGGATGTGCTGGAGCAGCAGATGCGCATCGCGATTCGCGAAGCGACCGACATGCATTTTGTTCCCGAGTCGCTGCGCCATTACGCGCTCGGCGGAGGGCTGCCGTGATGCCGCGTGTCTGCATTGCGGAGGGTGAAGCACGATGAGCGGCAAGCCTTCCTACCTGATGGCGGCGTTCAACGCGCGACCGTTCGGCATGCCGGTGCCGCCGAACTGGTTTGGCATTGCGGCATTTGCGATGCTCGGTGCTTTTCTCAGTCCCGGCTTCTGGGTGCTCGGTGCCGGCCTCGAAGTGGCGTATCTGGCCGCGTTGTCAGGCAGCAGGCGTTTCCGCAATGTGGTCGATGCCAGCCGCATCGAGCAGCAGCAGGCGGAGGATCCGGCCGATCGGCGCTATCGTGAATTGCTGGAAAAACTTGCCATGTCCGAGCAGCGCCGGCACCAGCAGATCGAGACGCGGGCGCGCGAAATCATCGGCATGCTGCGCGCCTCGCCGATGATGTCGACCCATGCCGACAGCCTGGAGCAACTGGTCTGGCTGCATCTGCGCCTGCTGGCCGCGCGCCAGGCGATTGCCCGCGTCGTGCACACCGCCCAGCAGGAGCGTGCGCAACTGGCGGCGCAGGAAGAACAGATCCTCAAGCGGCTGGAGTCCGGCGAGATCGGCCCGGAATTGCGCCGCAGTCTGGAACAACAAGTCGCCGTGATCGATCAGCGCCAGGAGGCGCATCTGAATGCCGATCGCCGATTCGAGCACGTCGAAGCCGAGCTCAGCCGGATCGATCAGCAGATTGCGCTGATCCGCGAGCAGGCCCTGCTGGCCACCGATGAAGGCAGTATCGGCAGCTCGCTCGACGCGCTCGCCGCTTCGTTCAATGAAGCCAATCGCTGGCTCAATAATCAACGCGACCTGCTCGGCGTATTTGAAACCTCCGATTACGAACACCTGCCCAAGCGGGTGCTCAGTGGCAGCACGCGACCCTCTGTACTCAAGCAAGGAGAAACCCAATGAAAGGTTTTCCGAACCGATCCTTCCAGCGCGGCAACGGCGCCGGAAAATTCTTTACCTTCCTGCTGGTCGTTGGCCTGCTGGCCATGGGTGGCTGGCTCGCCCTGCGCGACATGAAAAAGCCCGATGAGGCCACTGCGGCGAATACCGCTACCCAGGTCAAGAGTGGCGACGCAGCGACCCCGGCGGACAGCGAAGCGCCGGAAGCGATCGAGCCCCTGATGGCGATCCCACAACTGGAAGCGGCCGCCGCCTATGTGCCCAAAGACGGCATCGTCGATGTCGACATCAGCGAGTATGCCGGCTATGCCGGACTGATCGTCGCCAATGGTGGGCTTGATCCCAATCCGGATTCGTTCTTCGCAAAGAACTACGGATTCCAGGTGCGCCTCGCCCTCAATGAGGAAGAGGGTTGGTCCAAACTCAACAACGGCCGCATCGCCGCTTCGGTGACTACGGCTGATGTGCTCGCCGTGCTCGGCCGCCAGTTCGAGGTCGTGGTACCGGCGCAGATTGGTTTTTCGCGTGGTGCCGACATGGTGGTCGTCGACGCTGGCATCAGCAATATCAATCAATTGAAGAACAAGGTGCTGGCTGCCTCGCAGTTCAACGAGAGCGAATTCTTCATTCGCTATCTGGCCTCCGAGGCCGGCGTTGCGGTCAAGGTCTTGCGCGATCTCGATGCGCGGCCGGGCCCGGGTGAACTGGGTCTGGTGTTCTACGAGGATGCCTTCATCGCTTGCGATGCCTACGAGCATGAGTTGAACACCGGAAGTGGCCTGCTCAATGGCTGTGTCGGCTGGACGCCGCGCACCGACGAAGTGGTGGATGCTTCCGGCGGCAAGGCCAAGGCCCTGGTATCCAATCGCAACCTGTTGATCATCGCCGACCTGCTGCTGGTCAATAAAGGCTTCGCCACCGCGCAGCCGGACTGGACCCGTGGTCTGGTGCATGGCCTGCTGGAAGGCAATCGCCTGCTGCGCGATGAGCCGGCGCAGCACATCGGAATCGTTTCCAGGGCGTTCAAGTGGACCGATGAAGAGAGTCGCGACGAACTGAGCAAGGTGCATCTGTCCAATCTGCCGGAGAACCGCGCGTTCTTCGAAGGCACGATCGATGCCGCCGGTTCATTCTCGGGCATCTTCCAGTCTTCGGTGCTGGCCTATGGCGCGATCATCAAGAACCCGGCCGACCCGAATCGCTTCATCGACGCCCAGTATCTCAATGCCCTGGTCAAGGAACCGGCCTTTGCCAGTCAGACCATCGCGATCGCGCCGATCAAGACCGGCCGCGGCGTTTCGCTGGAAGGCGATGCCCTGCTCAGCAAGGACATCCGCTTCTTCTTCGAACCGAATTCCGCCGTGCTTGATCGCGAGGCCAAGCAGAATCAGGAATTCCTCGACACCATCAAGGGCTTCCTGCAGGTCAGTCCGGGTTCGGTGGTGGTGCTGCGCGGCCATGTCGATAACGCGCGTGTGGCGGAGTTCCAGAAACAGGGTGGCCAGACCCTGGTGCGCAGCATGGCGCTCAATGCCATGGAATTGTCGCGCCAGCGCGCGCAGTCGGTGCGCGATGCCCTGCTGAAAAAATACCCCACCATCGCGACCGATCGCATCGAGATGGTCGGCCGTGGCTGGGAAGAGCCCTCGGGCAGCGACAGCGATCTGAATCGTCGGGTCGAAGTGCAGTGGTTCACGCTGGAATGATGGTCTTTCCGGTGCGCGGCCGATCCCGGGCCGCGCACCGGCGGTTCTGCTTACAGCTGTCATGGGCACTGCCGCCAGGGCTTCGCTAACATCGACGCATGAACAGCCCCGAAGTGGAACCCCAGGCGGCGGCCGCAGGCCCGCCCAATCCGACGCCCGCACCCATCGCGGCCGCTGCAGCGGTCGAGCGCGTGCTGCATCTGTACCCGAAACTGCTGAGCATCTGGTTCTGGGGCGCCCTGGTCTTTGTTGTGCCGGCCGTGATGGTCGCCTTCGTGGTCTCGGTGTTTGCCGATCACTGGGCTGTGGCCCCATTGGCAGCGATCGTCGGCGCCAGCATCATCGCCTTCGTCCTGCTGTATGGCCGTGCCTACATCGCGCGCTTCCGCTGCCGTCTGCTGCGTGATGGGCTGTGGATCGATCGCGGCGTCTGGTGGCGCAGCGAAGTATTCGTTCCGCGTACCCGCATCCAGCACACCGAGGTGCAGCAGGGTCCGATCGCGCGCCGCTACGGTGTCGCCAGCCTGAAGGTTTTTACCGCCGGAGCCAGTCATGGCGAGATCGAGATCGATGGCCTGATCCATGGCGATGCGGTCTGGCTGCGCGACGAATTGCTCGGTCGCCATGGACAAGACGGTGTCTGAATCCGCACCCGTGCCGGCGTCGCAGGAGCCACAGCCGCCGGAACATCGCCTGCATCCCTGGTCCTGGCTGTTCGCCCTGCTCAACCAGTTGCGCGCCATGGTCTTGCCGGTCATCGCGCTGGTGGTGTTCGGCCGTGGCGACAGCTGGATATGGTGGGGTCTGGTCGGCGCCGTCGGCATCGCAGTGTACGCCTTCGTCTACAGTTACGGGTTTCGCTATCGCATTGGCGCTCGCGAACTCTATGTCCGCTCCGGCATTTTCTCGCGCACCGAGCGCCATGTGCCGTACACACGCATCCAGAACATCGTGCAGAAGCGCAATCTGCTGCACCGGCTTTTCGGCGTCACCGAGTTGCGGCTGGAGTCCGCCGGTGGCAGCGAGCCCGAGGCGGTGATGAGCGTGATCACTCTGGAAGCCGCGGCCGAGCTGGAACGTGTATTGCGCCACGGTGGCGGCGAGGCGGGCCCGGAAGATCCGCAGCTGGATGCGACCACACCGGCTTGGCTGGAACTCGGCAGCGCCGATCTGATCCGCCTTGGCCTGCTCAACGATCGCGGCTGGGTGGCCATCGGTGCGATGGCCGCGGTGTTCTGGCAGTTCGCCGATGATGGCTGGAATCCGGGTCGTCAATTCTATCGATTCGGCTCGGAACTCTTTGGCTCAGTCAGTCATGCGGTGGCGAACTGGTCGCTCGGCATCGTCGCCGGCATCGCGCTGGTGATCGTGCTGTGGCTGCTCATCAAGCTGCTTTCGATGCTGATGACGGTGCTCAGCCTCCACGGCTTTCGTCTCAGTGGCAATGCCGAGCGCTTGTCGACCGAGGCCGGCCTGCTGACCCGCCATGTCGCGAGCGCGCGTCGCGACAAGATCCAGCGCCTGATCATCGGTGAGTCCCTGCTGGCCCGCTGGATGGGCCGACGTTGGCTCAGTTGCGAAGTCGCCGCCGGGACCCAGGCCGAGGCCAATGCCGAGCAGCAGGCCATGCGTCTGCGCTGGCTCGCGCCGATCGGCACCGAGTCTCAGATTCATGCCATTGCCGATCGCGTGGTGCCGGGACTCGATTTTGCGCGACTGCAATGGCAGCCCCTGCACCCGCAGGCCTGGCGGCGGCTGTTCAAGTTGACCGCGTTCTGGTGGTTGCTCTTTGCGACCGTGCCTTCGCTGTTGCTGTTCGGGTCCTGGGCGTGGATTCCAGCGGCAGGCGTCATCATCCTGGCCTGGTGCTACGCCCGCGGCTGGGCGCGCTTCGCGGCCTATGCCTGCGACGACCAGTTCATCGCCTTCCGTGCCGGTTGGCTGCATCGACGCTGGACCGTGGCGCCGATCAGCAAGGCGCAGACCGTGGCGATTTCGCATACACCGTTTGACCGTCAGCGCGGCATGCACACGGTTTCGGTGGACACCGCAGGCGCGCGCTACAGCGGGATTGGTCTGTCGATTCCGTATCTCGCGATCGACGAAGCCAAGGCACTGGCCGAGCGTCTGCGCAACGCGTTACCGCAAGAGCGGCCGTAGGATGCCGTGAGCGCAGAAAGCAGGATGTGGTGAACGCAGCTCCTGGGCAATCCCGATCGGCCGGAAGTCTGGCAGTCCGATTGATGCGGTTCGCGATGCTCACCACAACCTACGGTTCACTTCTCCGCTCGCCACGTCCTGTGGCGCTAGGACAGCCTCAATCGCCACCACCACCGGGAACCCTTGGCCCATTGCCGGGCAGGGCGCGATAGTTCTGGGCGTCGTTGATATAGGCGCGCGAGTTTTCACGGATATTGTCGCGCTGTGCCACCGACACGCACACCTTCTTGTGATGCTGGCTGCCGACCGGTTTGTAGTTCTCGCAGACCAGGCGGCCATTGCGATTGTCGGTGAGTATCGAGTTGGCCATTTCCTGCGCATTCATCAGACGGATGCGTTGACGGTCGTTGAGATCGTCGATGCTGCTGACCCCGGTCAGGATCTTTTCCATGATGCTCAACTGGGTGTCGAGCTTGCGACGATCGCGCTCGGACACCGACTCGTACTTGCCACCCGGCTGCAATTCTGCGCGCACCGTCTCCAGCATGGCGGCAAAGGCTTCGGGCATGGCGGGTGTTTCGGCCGCGGGCGGAGCATCGGCGGACGAAGCCGTGCACAGGCTCGCAAACGACGACAGGATCAGAACCAGAATCAGTTTCCTCAGCATGACGGTCCTCCAGCGTGGCCGCGCTCCGGAATGAGGGCGGATTGCCTGCCGATGATAGTCCTCGCCTGCAAAGCCGCAAGCCCTTCCAGGCGCGTCGAAGCCTCCCCTGTAGGATGCGGTGACCGCAGGGAACCGGTGCGCCCGTGAGGGCGCACAGCCAGCGGGGTGGAAGTCCCCGTCGAGGTTATCCACGGCCTCGTAGTCGAAAGTAACTGCGTCGGAGCGATCCGGGGTGGAGAGCAACTGGA
>JALHNO010000009.1:0-43059 GCA_022843465.1 Pseudomonadota bacterium
TGTTTCACTCACGTGCTCAATGCCACGGTACGCCCGAGCGCAAGGGGCTGAACGTGATCGGCCACCGGGTTGATCAGCACTGCCGGACAACCGAGGTCTTTCGATACCGCAGCGAGATATGCGGTTACCGGATCACGTACCCTCCCTGCAACCAAGGTACTGGGTTTCTCGTGCTGAATACCATGCACATGCAAACGCGCCAGCGATTGAGACATCGATTTGACTCGCCCTTTCAGGGCTCCGGGTGACGCGCGACCATACCCAGGGCGTTGCCCTGGGCTGAATTGTTGTGCCCCTTCGGGGCGTAAGTCCTGGTGTGCTGTGGCAAAATTCAGGAACCAGCCAAATAGGTTAACGCCTATGGGGCTTGCCCGGCTCCCTTTGATTAGTGTTTGTCTTGGAACGGAGATCAACATCAGCGGGGCAAGCCCCGCTCTATGCAATCCCCTTCAGGGGACAACGGCAGCATCAACATCAACATCAACATCAACATCAACATCAACATCAACATCAACGGCAACGGCAACGGCAACATCAACATCAACATCAACATCAACATCAACGTCAACGTCAACGTCAACGTCAACATCAACGTCAACGTCAACGTCAACGGCAACGGCAACTGGGCCCGCCCTGCGCTATGAAATCCGCTCGCGGGACAACGGCGGAGGGTCGGCCTTGCAGGTTCGGGCGATGAAGGCGGCGTGATCGGGCATGGCCTCGGCGGAGCGTTCCAGGACCCGCCGCACGTTGGCAACGAATTCGCGGGTCTCGTTGTCGGCGAGCAGATCGACCATCGGATGGTAGCCGCGCGGCAACACGCCCTGGCCGACCAGCACCTGCAGCCAGCTCGACTCGGTGAACAATTCCTCGTGCTCACGGAAGATCCGCGCGTGGCTGCGGAACAGATCGAGCTTCTGTTGCAGACTCTGCGGAATCGCCATCGTCCTGCAGCGATCCCAGAACGGCTGTCCGATGCGCTGGTTGGCCTGGTAATGCAGGATCAGGAAATCGCGGCTGCGCTCGAACTCGAATTGCACCTGGCGATTGTATTCGGCGATGTCCGCAGTATCGAAATTGCGCGTGGGGAACAGCGCCACCAGTTTGGCGATGCTCGACTGGATGAAATGGATACTGGTGGATTCCAGCGGCTCCATGAATCCGCTGGCAAGTCCGATCGCGACACAGTTGCGATTCCAGAACTGCTTGCGCATGCCGGTGACAAAGCGCAGTGGTCTCGGCTCGGCCAGGGCCGCGCCGTCGAGCTGCCCAAGCAGGGACGCTGCGGCTTCGTCGTCGCTGATGTAGTCGCTGCAGTAGACATAGCCATTGCCGATGCGGTGCTGCAAGGGTATGCGCCACTGCCAGCCGGCGCTGCGTGCAGTCGCCCGCGTGTACGGCGTCAGAACCGGAGCCGAGGCGCAGGGCACGGCAAGCGCGCGATTGCACGGCAGCCAGTGCGACCAGTCCTCGAATCCGGTCTGCAGGGCCTGCTCGATCAGCAGGCCGCGAAAACCCGAGCAGTCGATGAACAGATCGCCTTCAATGCGCTCGCCACTCTGCAGCTGAACCGCCTCGATGAAGCCGCTCTCGGCATTGAGCAGGGTATCGACCACCTTGCCCTCGCAGCGCATCACGCCCCGGGCTTCGCCATAGGTTCTGAGGAAACGCGCGTAGAGACCGGCGTCGAAGTGAAAGGCATAGGCGATGTTCGACAACGGCGAGTTCTGGATATCGGCCGAGCGCATGAAGCGATTGCCACGCGCGGCGATCGCATTGAACACGTAGTCGCCGAGTCCGGAGGCTTCTCCGGCGAGATGCAGCTTCAGCCAGTACTGATAGAACGGCACCAGGCCGAGATCACGACCGCCGACCGGTCCGAATGCGTGCAGGTACGCGCTGCCCTCGCGCAACCAGCCGGCAAATTCGATCCCGAGCTTGAAGGTCGCCTGGGTCTGTCGGACAAACTCGTTCTCATCCAGACCCAGGGTGGCATTGAACAGACGGATCTGCGGGATGGTCGCCTCGCCGACGCCGACGATGCCGATCTCGTCCGACTCGATCAGCCGGATCTCGATCTTGCGATCCAGCAATTTCGAGAGCGCCGCGGCACTCATCCAGCCGGCCGTTCCGCCGCCGACAATCACGACCCGCCTGATGTTCTGCCCGCTGCTCATTCCGTCTTCCTGTCTGCGTCAACGCACGTCACTGCCCGCAGTGTGCCCGATCCACTCAGTCGATCACATAGACCACGGCGGTGCGTGGCGGCACGCTGAAGTGGCCCGACTCGGCCTCGTGGGTCGCCTGGGTGCGTGGACGCGCGTCGGCCGCGCTGGTGGCGGCCTGCAGCGGATGCAGCACATAGGGCTTGTTGCGCTCGCTCGGCAGCACCACAGCGCGCGCCTCGGTATCGACATTGATCAGATACAACAGTTCGTCGAATCCTGCATCGGCATAGCCGCGACCATCGAGATGCCCGACCAGCACCGTGGCGACCTGGTCCGGACCGGTATTGAGCAGGCGCAGGCGCTGCTTGATATCGGCCGCGCTGCGCAGCCGGAACAGGCTGGAACTCGCGCGCAGACGCAGCAGATCGCGAAAGACATCACGTGTCCACAGGATTTCCGCTGATCCCGGCTTGATCGCCGGATCGGCCAGCAGGGGCCGCATCATCGACCAGCTGGAGGCGTTGTCCTGGCGTGGCGGCAGGCCACTGCCGAAGTAGTTGTCCTGACCAGTCCAGTCGATCCGGTTGAACCAGTCACCCGAATCGTAGCTGTTGCGGTCCATCGACTTGCTGCGCAGGGTATCGATGCCGGCGTGGAAGTAGGCAATGCCCTGGCTGAAGGCATTGATCGCCATGCCGAGCATTTGCACGCGGGCGCGATCCGCGCGCGTGGTGGTGGTCGGCAATTTGAAGACATTGATATCGAACAGGGTCTGGTTGTCGTGGTTCTCGACATAGTTGACCACTTCATCGGGCGCCCGCACATAACCGGCCGGTTGCCCGCCGCCATAGCTGATCTGCTCGAGCACGACGTCGACGCCCAGATGATTGCGCATCGGGTAGTCGCGCAGGGAACCGGCCAGGCCAACCCGCACCATATCGGCCGACTGCAGCAGATCGCTGGCCCGGTGCACGCCCGCGCTGGTGGCATTGGGCGCGTAATACAGGCCATTGATATAGCCCTGGCGGCGCACTTGATCGATCCCGCCATCACCGGCGCCGCCACCGCGCACGGCATCGCGGGCACGGTCGCTGAAAGTCGCAATGCCGCTGCCATTCAGTGACAGCTGCGAGGCCTGCACAAAGCGCGCCCCATTGGCGATCTCGCCGAAATTCCAGCCTTCACCGAGCAGCTGCACCGCGCGGCCGACTTCGGCATTGACGCGGTCGCGCAGCTGTTCCATCACTGCACGCGGCTGATGCCCCATCAGATCGAAACGGAACGAGTCGATCCGGTAGTGGCGGGCCCAGAGCACGACCGAATCGATCATCAGCTTGGCCATCATCACGTTTTCTGTCGCGGTATTGGCACAGCAGGTCGAGGTCTCGACATCGCCGTTGTTGTTGAGCCGGTGGTAGTAACCGGGAACGATGCGATCAAGGACCGAGCGGGCGTTCTGTCCGGATGCGCTCATGTGGTTGTAGACCACGTCCATGCCAACCCGAAGCCCCGATTGATGCAGGGCTTCGACCATGCCGCGGAATTCCAGGATGCGCCGCGCGCCATCCTGGGCGTCACTGGCATAGCTGCCCTCGGGCGCATTGAAGTGCAATGGATCGTAGCCCCAGTTGAAGCAATCGGCCGACTTGCTGGCCTCGACGGTGGCCTGCTGGGATTCGCTGTCGGCCGCACCACTCGGCTGCGGGCTGCTGCAGCCCTGCTCGGGCACGGTGGCAAAATCGAAAACCGGCAGCAGATGGATATCGGTCAGTCCGGCGTCGGCCAAGGCCTTCAGATGGCGCATGCCGACGCTGTCGTCTTCGGCGAACGCAAGGTACTTGCCGCGCCGCGCCGGGTCGACACTGCCGTCATTGATCGAAAAATCGCGGACATGCAGTTCGTAGATCACCATATCGGTATTGGCCGCCAGCCGACGCGGCAGATACTTGGCATTCCACGCGGCCGGCTGCAGCGTCGGATCCTGAAGGTCGGCGATGTAACTGCGCCTGGAATCCGCACTGAGGCTGATCGAATAGGGATCGGTCACCGGATTGCGCACGATGCCAACACCGGGCGCCCAGACATCCACCAGATAGTGGTAATACTGGCCGCGCCGGTCCTGCTTGATGCGCACCTGCCAGACACCGCTGCCGGCTTCCTGCTCCATCGGGAGCAGGACCGATGCGGTTGAGCCGGGCTGCTCGTACAGGCACAGCGCAACCCGTTGTGCCGTTGGCGCCCACAAGCGGAAACCGGTTTCATCACGCCCAGGGTGTGCGCCCAGCTGGGCTTCGTGCTGCGCCGCTGCAAACAGGGCATCGAGCGCACCGGCGACCTGAATCCGGGTCGCGTCAAGTACCCGGCCCTGGGCATCTTCGCGCACCACCACCAGTTGCTGGCGATGCAGGCCGGGCATGCGCGCCAGATCCGACTCGGCGACCGCAAGATCGACACCCGCCGCCACATAGCGGAAACGATCCGCCAGCGCTGGCGGCAGCGCCGTGGTGACGACTGCCAGGTCGAGTGCACCGTCGGCGCCAGTGGCGGCACTGCCGGCACGCGCAACAATCAATCCGTTCGCCGAGTGCAGCAGGCGAAATCTTGCCGCTGGCTGTGCCTGGGGCCAGCGCAGACGCTGGCCATCCAGCCATACCGCTCGCGCGGCCAGCGCGGCACTGGCGGGGGCGGCGACCAGGACGCTCTGGTGACCAGCAGCGTCGCAGTCGGTCAGCGTGGCAGCTGCTGGCTGCTGTGCGGCGATCGGCAGCGTGATGCCGAGGAGTGCCAGCACAAGCCACACTGTCATCCAGCCGGACTCGCGACCGGAAAGTTGCGGGGCACACCGTGGGGCCGGCATCTGCTCGGGTGCACCGGATTGCGTAGCGACGAGGAGGCGCGGCTCAGGCATAGATGGCATCCCTGCGCAGGGCAACCGCGGCACCGAGCAAGCCCGGATGTGGATGAGTGACTACGTGGATGCTCACCGACTCCAGATAGGCGGCGAAGCGGCCCTTGGCGAGGAAACGTTCGCGGAAGGCACTGCTGCGCAGGAACGGAATGAAACGCGGCACGATGCCGCCGGCGATCATCACCGTGCGGGCGCCGTGGATCAGTGCGGCATCACCGGCAACGCTTCCGAGCACGGCACAGAAGCGCGCCAGGGTCCGCCGCGCCAGCAGATCGTTGCCATCAAGCGCAGCCGCCACGATCTCGCCGGGTTCGCGGATGGAAAGACTGCGATCCAGCGGAGATCCTGGTTCTTCGCCAGCCAGCGCCGCGTGAATATGCGAGATCCCCGTGCCACACAACAATCGCTCATTCGAGGCTCGACCAAAGCGTGCACTCATCCAGCTGGCGATGCATTGCTCCTCGTCGCCCAGGGGCGCGAAGCTGACATGACCGCCCTCGGTTTCGACCACTTGCCAGCCCTGCTGGCCGCTGCCGACCAGCACCGCCACGCCGAGACCTGTACCCGGGCCGAGCACCGTGACCGGACCGCGCAGTGCCAGGCCGCGATCGCCATAGAGGGTGACCCGATCGTCATGGCCGATTGAAGGAACCGCCCAGGCCACGGCACCAAAATCATTCAACAGGCAGAGCTGATCCAGTCCGAGCGCCGCCTGCAGCTCGCGCCGGCTGAACGACCAGGCGCGATTGGTCAGGCGCACTTCGTCAGCGTCGACCGGCGAAGCCACCGCAATCGCCGCACTGCGCGGACGCACACCCACGGATTGCAGATAGTGCCTGGCGGCGTGCTGCAGGCTGGCGAATTCGGCGCAGGGCAAGGACTGCGCCTGCAGGATGCCGGGCTTCGGCGAAGCCAGATCGGTCAGCGCGAAACGCGCATTGGTACCGCCGATATCGGCGATCAGACCGAGACTGCCGGCGTCGGGCAAGTCGCTACGGCTGACCGCTGCTTCCGGAACTGTGATCATGCGTGACCTCGTCTGCTCATGATACGCGCCCTACTCACGCCAACTATGGCCATGACGCTCGGCCAGACTCACCGCGCTGCTCGGTCCCCAGCTGCCAGCGGGGTAGCTGCGCGGCAGCATGCCGCCGTGCTGCCAGCCCTGGATGATGGTATCGATCCACTGCCATGCCGCTTCGGTCTCATCACGCCGCACAAACAGGGTGCCATTGCCCTCGATCGCATCGAGATACAGCCGCTCGTAGGCCAGCCGGCGCGAGTGCGCGGAGAAGCGCTCGTGCAGATCCAGATCGAGCGCGACCTGGGCAAGCTTCAGCCCGCCGCGATCCAGACCGGGGGTCTTGTTCATCAGCATCATTTCGATGCGCTCCTCGGGCTGCAAGCGGATGACCAGGGCATTGGGCTCGACGCGGGCACCAGCCTGGGCAAAGATCGAATGCGGCACCGCGCGAAACTGCAGATAGATCTCGGTGCAGCGCCGTGGCAGACGCTTGCCGGTGCGCAGATAGAACGGCACGCCGGACCAGCGCCAGTTGTCGACATGCGCGCGTAGCGCGACATAGGTCTCGCAGCGGCTTTCGCGACCGAGTTCTTCCGCATAACCCGGCACGGCAACGCCAGCGACTGCACCGGGCCCGTACTGGCCGATGGCGGTATGCGTGGCGACCTGGTCACGCTCGATCATTCGTAGCGAACGCAGCACCTTGATTTTCTCATTGCGCACCGCGGTCGGCTCGAAGTGCGAAGGCGGCTCCATCGCGGTAAGGCAGAACAGTTGCAGCAAATGATTCTGCACCATGTCGCGCAGGGCGCCGGAATCATCGTAGTAGTCGCCACGGCCTTCGACACCGACGGTCTCGGCAACGGTGATCTGCACCTGCTCGATGTGCTGTGCATTCCACAGCGGTTCGAACAGGGCGTTGCCGAAACGCAGCGCGATCAGGTTCTGTACGCCTTCCTTTCCCAGGTAATGGTCAATGCGGAATACCCGATCCTCGTCGAAGGCCTGGCAGACGCCGGCATTGATCGCCATCGAACTGGCGAGGTCATGACCGATCGGTTTCTCCAGCAGCACCCGCATGCCGGGGCCACCGAGACCAGCGGCAGCCAGCGCAGCACAGATCGGTGCATACCAGCGCGGCGCCGTCGACAGATGAAAAACCACGTCGGCATTGCCGCGCAACTCATGCACGCGCGCCACCAGGGCGGCCATCGCGGCACTGTCGTCGACGGCAGCCGGCTGGTACTCGACACGCTCCAGCAGGCGCTGCAAGGCCAGCGCGTCGTGGTCTGCGGGCGCCACCCGACGCGCCACCGACTCGGCCACAAGTTGGCGGAATCCTTCGTTGTCCAGTGCACTGCGGGCGCTGCCCAGAATGCGCAGGCGCTCTGGCAACAGACCGTCGCGGGCAAGCGCAAACAGCGAGGGCAGCAGCATCCGCTGTGCCAGATCGCCGGTGGCACCAAAGATCACCAGCAGATGGGCGGGTCGTACCGACATCGGGAGTTCCTGTAGCAAAGTGGGCAGGTTAGTCGCTTGCCGGGGCGCCGCCGCGATGCATACGTTTGCAAAGCGCTGCAATCATGCGCGGAGGGCGTTCGCGGGTGGTTCAATGCCCTGGCCGGCAGCGTGCCCGCATCGGTGCGGGGTGCGCCGGCATTCGGCAATTCTGGGAGAGTGCCATGCGTCCGTACCCGCTGCTTGTTCTGCTCACCGCCCTGTTCAGCTGTGCAAGCCGGGCCGAAGTCGTGGCCGAGGCCAGTTCGCCCGGCAAGGTGCTCAGGGTTCAGCTCAGCATCGACGAGGGTCGCGCCAGCTACAGCGTGCTGCGGCTCGGCGAGGTGGTGATCGCGCCATCCCGGCTCGGCTTCCTGCTGCGCGATACCGAGAAGCTGGAGCGAAATCTGCAACTCGCCAGCCAGCACAGCAGCAGCTTTGATTCGTCCTGGGAACAGCCCTGGGGCGAGCGCCGTCATGTCCGCAATCACTACAGCGAATTGCGCGTGCGACTGAGCGAGACGATCAAACTCAAGCGCTCGTTCGATGTAGTGTTTCGCCTCTACGACGATGGATTGGGCTTTCGCTACGAATTTCCGCAGCAGGACCAGCTCAGCGACGTCATCATCGACGATGAACTGACCGAGTTCGTGGTCGCGGAACCGGCGACCGCCTGGTGGATCCCGGCCGGCGAGTGGAATCGCTACGAATACCTTTACCAGCGGACGCCGCTGGCCGAAGTGACCCAGGCACATACGCCGATGACGATTCGCAGCGAGTCCGGACTGCACATCGCATTCCACGAAGCCGCACTGGTCGACTACTCCGGCATGTGGCTGCGGCGTACCGAAGGACAGCGCTTCCGCGCCCAGCTCTCACCCGCATCCGAAGGCTGGAAGGTGCGCCGCAAGGCGCCCTTCCACACGCCGTGGCGCACCTTGCAGATCGCCGACTCAGCCGGCGGGCTCTACCAGTCCGATCTGATTCTCAACTTGAACGAACCCAATGTGCTCGGCGATGTCAGCTGGTTCCAGCCGGCGAAATACGTCGGCATCTGGTGGGAACTGCACCTGGATCAGACCACCTGGGCCAGTGGTGCGCGTCATGGTGCCACCACCGAGAACGCGCGCCGGCATATCGATTTTGCTGCCCGCAATGGTTTTCGCGGAGTACTGATCGAGGGCTGGAACGTCGGCTGGGATGGCGCCTGGTTCGGCAATGGCAATGACTTCGATTTCAGCAAGGCGACGCCCGACTTCGATCTGCGGGCGGTTGCCGCCTATGCGAAATCGCGTGGCGTGCATCTGGTCGGTCACCACGAGACCGGCGGCGCGGTCAGTCATTACGAGCGTCAGCTGGACGCAGCGCTCGATCTGTATCGCGCCCTTGATGTCGATGTGATCAAGACCGGCTACGTCGCCGATGCCGGACAGATCGAGCGCAACGATGGCGATGGCAGGGTGCATCGGGAATGGCACGACGGCCAGTGGATGGCACGTCATCACCTGAAAGTGGTGCGCGAAGCCGCCAAGCGCCGGATCGCGATCAATCCGCACGAACCGATCAAGGACACCGGCCTGCGTCGCACCTATCCCAACTGGGTGGCGCGCGAGGGCGCCCGCGGCATGGAATACGGAGCCTGGGGCAATCCGCCGAATCCGCCCGAGCACGAGATCAACCTGGTATTCACCCGCATGCTCAGCGGCCCGATGGACTACACGCCGGGCATCCTCAGTCTGCAGGGCCGTGGCCAGGCCATCCAGACCACGCTGGCCAAGCAACTCGCGCTGTATGTGCTGCTGTACAGCCCGATCCAGATGGTCCCCGACCTGCCCGAGCACTACGAAAAGCACAGCACCGCGTTCCAGTTCATCAAGGATGTGCCGACCGACTGGGCCGAGACTCATGTGCTCAATGGCGAGATCGGCGATTTCGTGACCATTGCGCGCAAGGATCGCGGCAGCGACGACTGGTACCTTGGCGCCGGCACCGATGAGCATGGACGGATGCTGCCGGTGACGCTGTCGTTCCTGGATCCCGGGCGCCGCTACACCGCCGAGATCTATCGCGATGGCGATGATGCACACTGGCGAACAGCGCCCTTCGAGTTCGTCGCGGAACAGCGCGAAGTCAGCAGTCGCGACCGGCTGCTGATCCGGCTGGCCCCCGGCGGCGGTCAGGCGATCCGCTTCAAGGCACTGCCCATGCGATCGCGCAGATGATTGCCGGCGCCGTCGACGGGTGACGGGCAGCGCCGGCTTCGGCTATCTTCGGCGGCCTGCCCGCACCGCCTGGACCGCATGGATCTCGCGCTTTTTGATTTCGATGGAACGATTACCGACGCTGAGAGTTTTCCTGCCTTTGTCCGGCGCGCGGTCCCGCGCAGCCGACTATGGATCGGCAGTGTCCTGCTGGCACCGCTGATCCTGGCCTATCGCGCAGGCCTGATCAGCGGCACCGTGGTGCGCGCACAGATCGTCCGATTTGCATTTCGGGGCGCCGCCCTTCAGCCTGTGGTGGACGCCGGGCGCGCCTTCGCCGAGGAGTGGATCCCGGCCCGCTTGCGCAGCGAGGCGATGCAACGGATTGCCTGGCATCGTGCCCGCGGTGATCAGGTCGTGGTGGTATCCGGCGCGTTCGATCTCTATCTGGCAGAGTGGTGTCGTCAGCACGATCTGGCTCTAGTGTGTTCGCGGCTCGAATCGATCGGCGAGCACCTGACCGGCCGCTATGCCGGTGCCCAGTGCGTCGGCGCTGAAAAGGTCCAGCTGATCCAGCGTCTTTTTCCGCGCGAACGCTATGCCCAGGTGCATGCCTACGGCGATACCGTAGAAGATCTGGCGATGCTCGAACTAGCTGACCAGCGCTGGTACCGCGGGCAGTTGCAAGCCTGATCCGGCAGGGGCACACCCGCGCTGGCCGCAACGGCAGCAAGAACAATTCATTGCATCCACGCCCTGCGTTCTGATCCCGATTGGACACTACGGATTATCCGTCGCTGCCGTTAATCTGTGGACATTGGACCGGGAGGCACTGGCTGGCAAGATGACTGCGAGCGCCTGGAAAATCAGGTGGGCACCACGCTGGCTTGCGCTGGTGCTCTTTGTGCTGACCTGCAATCCGCTGCTGGCCGCGCGCCAGTTCGGTACCAGCGACGGGTTGCTGCAGGATTCCGCCGACAGCATCGTCCGCGATGACCTGGGGTTTCATTGGCTTGCCGCAGAAAGCGGCCTGATCCGTTTTGATGGCCGTCATTTTGTAGCGCCGCCAGCAGCCATCGCGGCGGCCCTGAAGGGTGATGCGATCAGCGCCCTCGCCAGCGATGGCGATGTGCTCTGGGTCGGCATGCGCAACACCGGGCTGAAGCGGATCGATCTGCGCAGGGAGACGGTGCAGAGCCTGCTGCCCGCGCCGGGCGGTCTGCCGGAAACCACGATCCGCGCCATCGTGGTGGACGACCGTCACGACATCTGGCTGGGGACGGATGGTGCTGGCGTGGTGCGCGTGCAGTGGGATGCTGTGGCGCCGGTCTACACCCGCTTCATGCCGGGCGCCGGCGGCGTGCCGCACGAGCGCGTCTGGACCATTGGCCTGGATGGCAGCACCGTGCTGGTCGGAACCCAGGCCGGCGCGGCGCGCCTGGTGCGGGGCGGCAAACGCTTCGAGGCGATCACCCTTCCCGCACCGTTCCCGCTCGACGGCAAGGCCAATGTAGAGGAGATCGCGGCCGATGGTCACGATGGCTACTGGATCGGGACCTGGGACGACGGGCTGTTTCGGGTATCCGGCGGCAAGGTCTCGAAGATTCCGCTGGCCGGTGGCACCGACAGCCAGCGGATCAGCAGCCTGACCCTGGTCCATGGCGACCCGGTCACCGGTTCCGATGTCGGCATCGCACGCTACCAGGCCAGCTGCGACTGCCTGCATCCGATTCCCCTGTTGAGCTCGCGCGAAGGCCTGTCGCAACGCGCCTTCGTGCACAGCGTGGTAGCGCTCGACGATGGCGGCATTCTGGCCGGAACGCGCAGCAATGGCGTCTATCATGTGCCGGCCAATGCCAGCGCCTTTCAGCGCGTGCAGCCGCTGCGTGTCGAGCCGGTCGAGTCGATCTCCGACCGCGTCCAGGCAATGCTCGAAGACCGCAGTGGATTCCTCTGGCTGGGCAGTTTCGGCGCCGGGCTGCAGCGTTCCCGCGAGCCGCTGGCGAGCGGCCGCATCGAACTGGAACTGATCCCGATACTCAGCAATCCACGCAGCGGCGCGCAAGTGATCTGGGCCCTGCGCGAAGACAGTCGCGGCCGCATCTGGGTCGGCAGCGATGCCGGGCTCGATCGGCTCGATCCGGACTCGGGGATCTGGGTACATTTTCCGGTGCGCAACGATGGCCACGGCCTGCCCGGCCCCGGCGTGCGCGACCTGCTCGAACTCGCCACCGGCAGCTTTCTGGTGGCGACCTCCAGTGGCCTCGCGGTGATCGAGCCCGACGATAGGGCGCGCGCGATCCCGTTCGCCGATCCAGGACCCAGCCAGGCACTCGCGCATACCCTCAATGCGATGCACCGCGATGACTACGGCCGGCTCTGGCTGGCGACCTATGATGGCGTGCGTGTGCTCGACGCGCAGTACCGCAACCTGCAGGTCTTTCGCGCGTCCGAAACCGGCCCGGGCCTGGCACGCGACCTGCACGTAATGGCCGACGGCACGATGCTGATCGCGTCGACTGGGCTTTGCCGACTCAATCCGAAGCTCGAAAATCTGGAAGCGGTGACGCTGGATTGCTACGGTCCGGAGTCAGGCATTCCACAGGATGGCATCCAGGCCATCGAAACCGGTGCGGATGGCGCCATCTGGCTGAGCACGATGCATGGACTGCGGCGGCTGCCGCCAGGCCAGACCCAGGCGCAGTCGTTCCACTCCAGCGATGGCCTGATCGCCGACGAATTTGGCCTGCGCGCGTCGCACGCCGGTCGCTCGGGTCGACTTTACTTTGGCACGACCTATGGATTGCAGATGTTCGATCCGCGCCAGACATCGGCGCCGCGCGGACGATTGCGGCCCCTGGTCAGCGAAGTGCGGGTCGCAGGCATTGCCCTGCGCGCTGCCGACAACCCCAGTGGCGCCGAATTGGACGCGGCGCCGCCCTATGCGCGGCAGTTGAGTCTGCCGCCGGGCCTGCGCCAGTTCCACATCGGCTTCAGCCTGCTGGGCGCGAATCGACCGGGACAGCGCGTCGAATTTCGCATCGAGGGCATCCAGGACTGGCTGCCGGCAGCGGAAAACGGCATCGGCAATTTCATCAGCCTGCCTGCTGGAACCTTCCAGGTGCAGGTGCGCGCCAACGAGGACGATGTCCGTCGCAGCGGCGAACAGCTGGCCCTGATCGTGGACGTGCAGCCGTACTGGTGGGAACGGCGCAGCGTCCAGATCGCCGGCGTGTGCCTGATCCTGCTCGTTGGCTGGCAGCTGTACCGCAATCATATTCGCTCATTGCGCGACCGCGAGCGCTGGCTGAGCAGTGAAGTCAGCGCGCGCACCCGTGAGATCGAACAGCAGAAGTCCGAGCTGGCAGTCGCCAATCAGCAACTCTATGAACTGTCGATCCGCGACAGCCTGACCGGCATCTTCAACCGCCGTCATCTGCTCGAGGAAACCCGCCGCATCATGCGTCAGGGCAACCATCATGATCTCTGCATTGCGTTGATCGATCTGGATCATTTCAAGGCGATCAACGACCGTTTCGGGCACATCGCCGGCGATGAAGTGCTGCGCTACTTCGCGGCCTGGCTGAGGGCACAGGCTGGTCCGGGCGACGTGGTCGGCCGCTATGGCGGCGAAGAGTTCGTCTGCCTGCTCTACGACCGTGACATCACCCAGGCCAAGCGCTGGGGCGATGACCTGCTCAAGCGCGTACGCGAGTCGGAAATCGCGGGACCCAATTGCGAGATCCGGGTGACCGCCAGCATCGGTCTGGTCGCCATCGACAGCAGCGCCGAACTGCCGCTCGAGGTCTGGATCGCGCGCGCCGATGCGGCCCTGTATCGGGCCAAGGAAAGCGGTCGCGACTGCGTCCTGATCGGCTGATCACGCGCGCACCCCGACACTCGCTGCGACAGCTGGGAGCACCCCTGAGCCGATGCCGGAGCGCGCCCACGGCGCGCCATCAACGCTCGAACAGTGCAATCGACTCGACGTGTGCAGTATGCGGAAACATGTCCATGACGCCGGCGCTGCTGAGTCGGTAACCATGTTCGTGGACCAGCAGACCGGCATCGCGGGCCAGCGAGCCGGGATGGCAGCTGACGTAGACGATGCGCGGAATCTTGCGCTTGCCGAGCCAGCCGATCACCTGATCGGCACCGGCGCGCGCAGGGTCGATCAGCAGCTTGTCGTAGGATCGCTGTGCCCATTCGGACTGGCTTTGATCGCTGGCGAGGTCGGCAACAAAGAACTCGGCGTTGTCGATGCCGTTGCGGCGGGCATTGTGGCGCGCCCGTTCGACCAGTCCGTGTTCGCCCTCGACGCCGACCACGGAACGTGCGCGGCGGGCAATGGGCAGGGTGAAGTTGCCGAGACCGCAGAACAGATCCAGCACATTGTCCGAGGGCTGCACATCGAGCAGTGCCAGGGCATGCGCGATCATCCGCTGATTCATGTCGGCGTTGACCTGGATGAAGTCGAGCGGTTTGAAGTCAAGCTCGACATCGGCGGCGGGAATCCGGAACGACAGCGGCACCTCATCGGCCCCGAGCGGATGCACGCTATCGTTGTTGCCGGGCTGCAGCAGGATGGCAATCTGTTCGCGCTCGGCGAACTCCATCATCGCCTGACGATCTGCGGGCGAAAGCGGATTGAGATGGCGAATCACCAGGGCCACCGTGACATCGCCCATTGCGATCTCGATCTGCGGAATGCTGGCGCGCGCCTGCAGGGACGACACCAGTTCGGCAATGCGATCGATCCGCATGCCGACGCGCGGATCGAGCACATGGCAGGATGCGATATCGGCGACATACTTGCCGTTGAGCTCGCGGAAGCCGACCAGGGTGCGCCCCTTCTTCTCGACATGCCGGACCGACAGTCGGCCACGCCGTCGATATCCCCAGGCATCTCCGGTCAGTGCCGGCAGCAGGTTGCGCGCCTCTACCTTGCCAATCCGCTCGAGGTTGTCGAGCAGGGTCTTCTGCTTGGCGGCGATCTGCACAGCAGAGTCCAGATGCTGGAGTACACAGCCCCCACAGACACCGAAATGCGCACAGCGCGGTGCAACCCGATCGGGGCTCGGGAGCAGCACTTCAAGGGTCACCGCCTCATCGTACTGACGATGACGATCAATGATATTGGCGCGCACGCGCTCGCCGTTGAGGGCGCCGGCAACGAACACCGCCTTGCCATCGCGGCGGCCGACACCACGACCATCGGGCAGCAGGTCATGGATATCGACTTCGATCAACTCGGGTGCGCGCGCTTTCTGGTTTCTTCGGCCCACGATGCATTCCGTCCGGATGGGCCGGCTATTGTTTCACAGCCAGCAAAGCTCTGAACAAGTGATTGGATGTTCACCGGCAACGGATCAGCCTGTGCCAATCCCGCCAAGCTGGGAGCTGCTGTCCGCTGACCCAGGCGCCCATTGCGGCGCCGGGTCCGCTCCCTGTATCCCAGCGGAGGCGCGGCCCGGCCGCAGCCGGCGCGCGATCACGGGCTGGTGGTGGCGTCGGCTATTTCTGCAGCCACTGCCCCTTGCCATCCTGGTAGTACCAGCCCTTGCGCGCCTTGCTGATCCACTGCTCGGCAAAGGTCTGGCGGATCTCGGCTTCCCACTCGGGATGTCCGTTGGCGACGGCGATCTCGCGATAGACGGCGGCGCGGTCGCGATTGTCGTCGGCCACCGTCTGCTTGAGGGTGGCGCGCGCAGCCAGACCCACCTTGGCCGGATCGCGAATTTCGATCAGGCCGTCGTTCTTCAGGCCCAGCACACCGCTGTCGAAATGCTCGGCAAGACTGGCGCTGAAGCGATCTGCCATACGCTGCTGGATGGCCTTGACGGCGGGCGTCTCGATGCTGAGATCGGCGGCAGCGTGCGCCGCTCCGATCAGCGAAAAATCGAAGCGCGCAGACATTGGCTTGTCCGGTGGCATCGGCGCCGGCGCCGGCTCGGTGCCGATCACCCGATCGATGAACTGACCGGCAGCTTCCTCGACCTCGGCTTCAGGGAAGTAGACGTTGATCGTCACACAGGCGGTGAGCAGCAGCGCGGTACACAAGGCCGCAATTCCGGTTCTGCTCTTGAATGACGATGGGCGCATGGAGGTTCTCCGAAGTTGCGGGATGGATACAGGATACGAGCGACTATGGACCGTCGCCAATGACTGGCGCCTGACCCGAGGAAACCGCGCGCAACCGCGCCAGCAGCACCGGCCAGTCGACTTTGCGTTGATGACCGACCACGGTCAGGCGCGGAATGCCGGCGCCGCGCAGAATCGTGTAGCCGCCCGCCGTCTCGGCCAGCCCGCCCATGGCGCAGACGTTTTCCGCGAGCCGGCAGCTGAGTCCGATCTCGGCATAGGGAAACGAATCGAACATGCGCATGATCGGATTGCTGGCACTGCCACCGCCGCCAACCGATGAAAGCCCCTGGACAGCGCGCTGGCTGATGCGCTTTTTCCCGGGATAGTCGAGGTCGGTCCGCACCCGGGCATCAAAGGCCACCGGCGCCCAGTCGACCAGTCTCAAACCATCAATCCTGCCGTCCAGCCAGCCCTCAACCTCACCGAAATCGAGCACTGAGCTGAGCTGCTTGAGCTGCAGATTGTCGAACTCGATATCGGCACCGAGGGTCGGCGCGACACCAAAACTGCGCTCACTGCTCAGCTTCGAGACGCGCATGCTGCCGTCAAACAGGCTCAGCTCAAGATCGCCGTCCGCCACGAATCCGCCCTGTCGGAACACCAGCCCGGGCAGGCGACCACTGAGGCTGCCGGTGAATTCGGGCCAGTCCAGCGCCGTCGCCAGATTGAGCATGTCGATCTGATCGAGCTCAATGCTGGCATGCCACTCGCCAGCCTGTTCACCACGACGCCGCTCCAGCTTTGGAATCTGCAGACTGCCGCCCAGCAGCGCCATCCGCAACGGCCGCGTCAGTGCCAGCTGTTGCGGCGTCCAGCGCCAGTAGGCGGTTGCGTCGCCCAGTGGAATTTGGAACAGGCGGGCGCCCCGCCAGCGAAGCTCGTTGTCGCCACTGACCGCGTCCATGTTCAGACTGCCGTCGATGCGCGCTACTTCGATGCGTTGCTGGGGATCACGGATGGCCAGTTGCTGCAACTCCAGCGCAAACGACTGCCATTGGCCGGCGACAAAACGACCCTGCCCCTGGGCACTGCCACTCAACTGCAAACCCTGGAAGCCTGCATTGGCCAGGGCCGCACCCAGATAGCGCTGGGCGGTTGCGTCCAGTTGCGCGCTGAATTCCGACAGGCTGATATCGAGCCCCTTGCTGACGTCATTCTGCACGGAAGCACGCAAGGCAAGACCTTCCGGATCGGTCCATGACAGCAGCGGCAATTGCCAGTTGCCGGCTCGGTCCTGCTGGATCCACAGCCCAAGGAGACTGGCGGCTTCGGGCAACTCCAGGTACACGGGACCCAGCAACAACTGGCCGCGCGGGGAGCGAAACTCCAGGCGCAATTCCGGAAGCTGGGCAAGCCGCAGGTCCAGGGTACCGTCCATCTGCAGGCCGGCGCCCGCCAGTTCGGCATCCGTAGAATCGAACTCCAGCGCCACGAGCTTGAGCGTGCCCTGCAGTCGGGCCGCGGCCGGCGTGTAGCGCAACTGCGCGTGCAGCTGTCCGGAAAGCGCCGCCAGTTCGGGCCAGGCCAGCTGCAGTCGCGAGCGGGCCCAGTGCAGCGGCAGCGCACGCAGGTCGACGTCGATCGCGGCATCGGGCGCACGCTCCCGACGCAGGCG
The DNA here is from genome assembly GCA_022843465.1 of Pseudomonadota bacterium. Taxonomy (GTDB): domain Bacteria; phylum Pseudomonadota; class Gammaproteobacteria; order Xanthomonadales; family Ahniellaceae; genus 0-14-3-00-62-12. The sequence goes on from JALHNO010000009.1 coordinate 17,558, forward strand.
GATGGCGCCGCCGCCGGTCTGAATCGCCACCGCCTGTTGACCGGCGCGCTGTTCGAGCTTGATGCTGCCTTTCCATGCGGGCGACTGGGCACCGATGTTACCCGCGCAAGCGAGTTCGCCAGGATGGGGCCGGCTGAGCACGCAGTCCAGACTCAGGCCGGACTGCTGCATGTCCAGTCCGCCGAAGTCGACGCTGCGGGCACGCAGCCGGATCTGTTCGCCCTGCGCCTGCAACTCGATGGATTCCATGGTCTGGGCACCCGAGCGCAGCCGGCCAATCTCCAGCGTCCAGGCCCGCAGCGGACCGGCGGTCGTCAGCAGGAGACCGGCCAGGATCAGCCTGGGGATGGAGCACAGCGTTCGCATGGGCGTAATCTTGGCATCCCAGGGGTTAAGAAATGCTTCCGATGCAGCGACTGATTCTGCTGGCCGAGGACGACCCGATCACCCGCGAAGTGGTCGCTACACACTTGCGCAATCTGGGCTTGCGGGTGGAAGCGACCGCAAGTGTTTCCGAAGCGCGCGTGCTTGCCAGCCGCGAGACCTACTCGGCCCTGGTCTTCGACCGCAATCTGCAGGGCGGCGACGCGATCAGCCTGTTGGCCGATATTCGCGGCAACAGCGGGCATCTCAATGCCGGGACCCCGGCAATAGCGATGAGCGCGGAATTGCACGACGCTGACGTCGACCAGTTGCTGGCCGCGGGCTTCGCCGATGCGATCGAGAAACCGGTCTCACTGCTGCGGCTGCAACTGGCACTGGCGCAGTGCGGTGTCGCCTGCGCGGGCGGCTGCGCGGAACCGGCAGCAGCTTTGGCGCCGCAGTTGATTGCAGCCTGCACCGGGATCGAGGTGCTGGACGATGACCTCGGCGTGCAGGCCTGCGGCAGCACTGAAGTGCTGAGCGGATTGCGTGGCCTGCTTGCGATCGAGTTGCCCGGCTACCTCAGCGCCATCGCCGCGGCGATGGCGCGCCAGGACGCGCTCGCCGTTGACGAAGTTCTGCACCGGCTGAAGTCCGCGCTGGGCTTCTGTGGCGCCCGCGAGATGCTGCAATTGCTGCAGCGGCTGCAGATCGCGCCCCTGCAGCACGAACACTTCGATGCCTTGCGCGCCGGTGCCCAGCGGCTCATTGATCGACTGGACGCGGTCCGCTAGCGCGATAACCGGTCAGGACGCGCCAGGCGTCCAGACCGCGACCGCCCAGATGGTGGCGGATCACGGCACGCATCAGCGTGCGCAGCCTGCCAAGGTCGGCTGCGACCGGCGCGACATCGGCCGCCAGCGCCAGCAACGCGGCGCCGCTGCAGAGCGTCGCCGATCGTTCGCTGTCGGCCGGCGTCGGCCCCTGCTCGGGCAGATAGTGATATTGCCCATCCGGGTCCAGCGCTCGGCCGCTGCCCAATTCATGCGTCAGCAGCAGACCGTAGCCCAGCATCGCCAGCAGGTCGCGCTCGAACCGCCGCAGCGTCCATGCCAGTGTGGTGGTGGTGTCGAGTTCGGTCAGCAGCAGGGCGTAGCGCTCGAACAGTTCGGGATGCGGATCGTGGCGCTCGGTCATCCGGGCGACCAGTTCGTTGACATAGAGGCCGGCGCGCAAGGACTCCGCGCCCAACTGCAGTGGGCGACCCAGGGTCTCGACACTCAGCAGTTGCGCCAGATCGCCGGTGAGCTTCAGATCGACGCTCAGGCATTGGAAGGCGCGCAGGCTGCCACGCTGGAACCGCGGCTTGCTGGCGCGCAGCCCACGTACGACCACGCCGATGCGACCGTGATCACGGGTCAGCACTTCGAGCAGTGCACTGGTTTCGCGATAGGCACGCTCGTGCAGGACGAAGATCGGTTCATGCTCGATGCGCGTGGTCATCGGCCGCATCCCGGAAGCCGGGGATCCAGTCCGCCGGCCGGGGTGTCGATGCGCGGGAGATCAGATCTGGTCGAGACCAAAACGCCTGAGCGCGCGTTCATCGTCGCTCCAGTTCTCACGCACACGAACCCAGGTTTCAAGATGCACCTTGCAGCCGAACAGCGACTCCAGCGATTGTCGTGCCTGGGTGCCGATCGTCTTCAACTGGGCACCACCCTTGCCGATGACGATCGCTTTCTGGCCCTCGCGCTCGACCCAGATGATGGCGCCGAGCCGCAGCAGATTGCCATCGCGCTGGAAGTTCTCGATCTCGACCGTAGTCGAAAACGGCAACTCATCGCGCAGCAGTCGAACCACCTGTTCGCGCACCCGCTCGGCGGCCAGAAACTTCTCGCTGCGATCGGTGATGTCATCTTCATCGAATTGCGCCTCGCCGGCAGGTGCCAGCGCCAACAGCGCATCGCGCAGTTGATCGATGCCGCGGGTCTTGAGCGCCGACACGGGCACGATCGACACCGGCTTGTAACGCTCCTGCAGCGCCGACAGCATCGGCAACAGGGCACTCTTGTCGGCGAGCCGATCAATCTTGTTGAGGGCAATGACCAGCGGCTTGGTCTGGGTTTCCAGCCATTGGCCGACCGCCTCGTCCTCCTCGTCCTGGCGCAGGACATCGAGTACCCAGAGCGAGATGTCGGCCTCGTCACCGGCCGCCTTGGCGGTACGGTTGAGCGCACGATTGAGCGCCCGGGTCTGGCCGCGGTGAATGCCGGGCGTGTCCAGGAAGGCCAGCTGGGCATCCGGTCGCGTAAGCACCCCGAGCAGACGGTGACGCGTGGTCTGCGGCTTGGATGCCGTGATGCAGAGCTTGTAGCCGATCAAGGCATTGAGCAGGGTCGACTTCCCGACATTGGGACGGCCGAGCACGGCGATGGTGGCGAAACGTGGTGACGATTCGCCACTCATGCAGGGATATCTCCGGTGGATTCAAGTGCAGCATCGCGCTCGAGAATGGCCAGCAGGCGTTCGGCCGCGCGCGTCTCGGCCAGCTTGCGGCTCGGCCCCTCGGCGCAGGCTTCGACTGCAAGTGTCGGCACCGAGCAGCGCGCGCGAAACTCCTTGGCGTGATCGGGGCCGGTGCTGTCGAGCAACTCGTACTCGGGCAAGCCCAGCGAACGTCCCTGCAACCATTCCTGCAGTCGCGTCTTGCCATCCTTGCTGAAATGCTCGGGCCCGATATCGCTGAGGATGGGATCGAACCAGTCGCGAATCCGCGCCCGCGCTGCGTCCCAGCCATCCTCGAGATAGTGCGCGGCGGCGAGTGCTTCGAGGGCGTCGGCAAGAATCGAATCGCGGCGATGGCCGCCACTCTTGAGCTCGCCCGGCCCCAGTCGCAGGCGCTCGCCGAGTCCGAACTGGCGCGCCAGCGCAGCCAGCGCAGCCTCGCGGACCAGACTGGCGCGCATCCGTGTCATGGCGCCCTCGTCCGACTTGGGGAAACGTTCGAACAGCATTTCGGCGACCACCAGATTGACCAGGGCATCGCCCAGAAACTCCAGGCGTTCGTTATTGTGCGCGCCGACACTACGATGGGTCAGCGCCTGCTCGATCAGGGACTTTGGCAAGGGTCGAGCGCTCACGGATGCCTATCAGTTCAGATTGCCGGTACGCGTCAGTTTGACCGTCTTGTCAAATGTCGCAATGTAGTCGAGGTTGTAGAAGAGATCCTCACGAACTTCGTAGAAGACCCTGAGGGTCTGCTCGCCACCCACTTTCTTTACTTCGAAATTCCGCAGGGTGACGTGCTCGTCATTGATGTAGTTGACGAACAGCCGCTTGCTCAGAGATGCCTTGATGTCCGCGGCCGTCCAGCCCCCCACACCCGGTTCGGCTGCCACGCCCTTCATCGCCGTCAACACATTGTAGTACTCGAGATAGGCCGGCCCGATCTTCATGCCGAGGAAGGCGAAAAACCCGACCACGGCCAGCACGATGATGAAGCCCAGAAGTGTGATGCCACGCTGACGACGATACGAAAACATGATTACTGACCTCCTCTGATGATCGTGCCGATGCGATTGAATTCAGACCCGCCATATTCGAAGTCGAAGTTCATCCAGATGAAGAACGCCCTGCCGACCAGATTGGCTTCCGGCACCATACCCCAAAACCGGCTGTCCTCGCTGTTGTCGCGGTTGTCGCCCATCACGAAATACTCGCCCGGACCCACTTCCCAGCGATTCCTGGCCCAGGGCGCGAATGCTGGGCCGGGGCGCTGCAGGATATCGTGTTCGCGTCCCGGCAATTGTTCGATCCGCAGGTCCCAGCCAATCATGTCGGGCCGTGCGCCAACGCCATGAAAGGTCCCGTTGGGTCGCTGGGAAACCGCGTCACCGTTCACGAATATCGTATTGTCGCGGAATTCGATGACATCCCCCGGGAGCCCAATCACCCGCTTGATGTAGTCGGTTCCGGTCTTGGGATCGTTCGGACCATTGCCGGGAAACTTGAACACCACGACATCGCCGCGCTTGGGAGCACCCACGTCGATGATGGTCTTGTTGAGCACCGGGAGCCGGATGCCATAGGCGAACTTGTTGACCAGGATGAAATCTCCGATCAGCAGTGTAGGCATCATCGAGCTGGACGGGATGCGGAAGGGTTCGGCCAGAAACGAGCGGATCAGCAACACAAAAAGGATTACCGGAAAGAACGAGCGACAGTATTCGACCAGGGTCGGCTCGGTCGCATTCAGGCCGCGTCGGGCCCGGCGTTTGGCGAAAAAGAAATGATCGATTCCGTAGACCAGACCGGTAAACGCGGTCAGGATCACCAGTAGCAGGGCAAAATCGAATTTGATGGTTTCCATTTCTGATCCGGATAATGAAGGGCGACAGCCGGGCAGCTGCCTGGCTACTTGTTGTCAGTTTGCAGCACGGCCAGAAAGGCTTCCTGGGGAATCTCGACGCGGCCCACCTGCTTCATGCGCTTCTTGCCTTCCTTCTGCTTGTCGAGCAGTTTGCGCTTGCGGCTGACGTCACCGCCGTAGCACTTGGCCAGAACGTTCTTGCGCATCGCCTTGATCGAAGAGCGCGCGATGATCTGTGCGCCGATTGCGGCCTGGATCGCCACATCAAACATCTGACGTGGGATCAACTCTTTCATCTTCTCGCAAAGATCACGGCCACGGCGATCCGCCTGGGCGCGGTGGACGATGGTCGACAGCGCATCGACCTTGTCGCCATTGATCAGCACGTCGAGGCGGACAAAACTGCCCGCTTCGAATCGCACAAAGTGATAATCGAGCGACGCATAGCCGCGGCTGACCGATTTCAGACGATCGAAGAAATCGAGCACCACTTCCGAAAGCGGCAACTCGTAGACGATCTGGACCTGGCTGCCCATGTAATTGATCGACACCTGGCGTCCGCGCTTCTCTTCGCACAGCGAGATGACATTGCCGACGTAATCGGGCGGCGTCAGGATGCTGGCGTGAATGATCGGCTCGCGAATTTCCTCGATCATGTTGACTGGCGGCAGCTTGGACGGATTGTCCAGATCCATTACCGTTCCGTCGGTCTTGAGCAACTGGTAGACCACGGTCGGTGCCGTGGTAATCAGATCGATGTTGTATTCGCGCTCGAGCCGCTCCTGGACGATTTCCATGTGCAGCATGCCGAGAAAGCCGCAGCGGAAGCCAAAGCCCAAAGCTTCCGAGCTTTCCGGTTCGAAATACAGCGAGGAGTCGTTCAGCGTGAGCTTTTCCAGAGCCTCGCGCATGTCCGGAAAGTCGTCAGCATCGGTCGGGAACAGGCCGGCGAACACGCGCGGCTGCACTTTCTGGAAACCCGGAAGCGCCGACGGTGCCGGATCGCTGGCCAGGGTCAGGGTGTCACCGACCGGGGCGCCGTGCACTTCCTTGATCGAGGCACAGACGAAGCCGACTTCGCCCGGCCCGAGCCGATCCTGCAACTTGCGCTTGGGGGTGAAAATGCCGACCTGGTCGACTTCGTGGGTGCGCCCCGTCGACATCACGATGATCTTGTCGCGTGGTTTGATGGATCCCTGCATCACCCGTACCAGGGAGACCACACCCAGGTAGTTGTCGAACCAGGAGTCGATGATCAGGGCCTGCATCTGGGTGCAGTCGCGCGGCTTGGGGGCCGGGATGCGTTCGACGATGGCTTCAAGCACCTCGCGGACGTTCAGGCCAGTCTTGGCACTGACCTCAAGCGCATCGCTGGCGTCGATGCCGATGATCGCCTCGATCTCGGCCTTCACCTTCTCGATATCTGCCGTCGGCAAATCGATCTTGTTGAGGATCGGCAGCACTTCCAGACCCTGCTCGACTGCGGTGTAGCAGTTGGCGACGCTCTGCGCCTCGACGCCCTGGGCGGCATCAACCACCAGCAAGGCGCCTTCACATGCCGCCAATGAGCGCGACACTTCGTAAGAGAAATCGACGTGGCCGGGGGTATCGATGAAGTTCAGCAGATAGGTCTCGCCGTCGCGCGCCTTGAAGGGCAGCGAGACACTCTGCGCCTTGATGGTGATGCCGCGCTCGCGCTCGATCGGATTGGAGTCGAGCACCTGGGCTTCCATCTCGCGATCCTGCAGACCACCGCAAATCTGGATGAAGCGATCCGCGAGCGTCGACTTGCCGTGGTCTACGTGGGCGATGATGGAAAAATTTCTGATGTGTTTCATGCCAAGCCAAAGCCCCGACCGGATGGCCAGGGCGCCTTGTGTTCGAGGGAATGGCGGATTATGGCATGAAGCAGGCTGAAGCCGCGTTCCAACCCTGCCCCGCCGCCAGCCTGGCCTGCACTGGCTGGCGGAACAGGGCTTGCCGCCCGCCGTCAGTCGTCCGGCGTCAAGGTAATGAAGCGCTGGCCGTCACCACGGCGCACCAGCAGCATGACCGGTCGGCCCTTGGCGATCTTGCTGACCGCGTTGCGGAACTGGCTGACGCTGCCGACCTGGGTGCGCCCGACCATCAGCACCACATCGCGCGCCTGCAGACCGGCCCGGCGCGCCGCCGTGCCGTTGACCCGCTCGACCAGGACACCGGCTCCGGCATCAAGACCCAGTTGTTCGCGCTGCGCACTGGTCAGATCGCTGACGCTCAGGCCCAGGGCATCGGCGGACTCCACCGAGGCTTCGGCCGGCTCCGCGGAGCTGCCGCCGGCTTCGATGGGCAATTCGCCGACGACCAGCGGGATCTCGACACGCTTGCGATCGCGGATGACACCGAGTTTGACGCGGGTTCCGGGAGGCGTAGCGCCAACCAGGGGCGGCAGATCACCCGAGCGCACGATTTCCTGATCATCAAACGCGACGATCACGTCCTGCAGCTTTAGTCCTGCCTTCGCGGCGGGGGTGTTCTTGTCGACCTGGGTCACCAGGGCGCCGGCAATACGCGGCAACTCAAGCGCGCTGGCGATATCTGCGCTGACCGTGTCCAGCCGCACCCCCAGATAGCCCCGTGCCACCCGGCCCTTGCTGCGCAGTTGCGCCACTACCTTGTTGGCATAATCGATCGGTATCGCGAAGCTGAGTCCAATCGATCCACCGGTATTGGAGAAAATCTGCGAGTTGATTCCGACCACCTCACCGGCGAGGTTGAACAGGGGGCCGCCCGAATTGCCACGGTTGATCGCGACATCGTTCTGGATGAAGGGGACATAGCGCTGCTGATCACCGAGATTTCGTCCGACCGCGCTGACAATGCCTGCGGTCACCGAGTAGTCCAGATTGAACGGCGAACCGATGGCAACCACCCACTGCCCCGGCTTGAGCTTGCTGGAGTCGCCCAGGGTCGCGGCCGGCAGGCCGGTGGCTGCGATCTTCAGCAGGGCGACGTCACTCTGCTGGTCGCTGCCGATCAGCTTGGCCTTGAACTCGCGTCGATCCTCGAGGCGCACCTTGATCTCGTCGGCGCCATCAATGACGTGGTGGTTGGTCAGCAGATAACCATCGGCCGAGATGATGAAGCCTGAGCCGCCCGAGATCCGCTCCTGGGGCTGCTGCGGTTGCGGCAGCTGTCGTGGGTCGCCGAAGAAGCGCCGGAAAATTTCCGGCACTTCTTCATCACCAAACGCCGACGGATCATTGCCGCTGGCGCCAGCGGTCTTGGTGGCGGTGATATTGACCACGGTGGGGGCGTTGCGCTCGACCAGGCCGGTGAAATCCGGCAGTGACTGCGCCTGGGCGCCACCCAGGCCGGCCAGGCACATCAGCACAACCAGATAAACGGAGTTGAATCGACGACTGAACATGGACGAGAGTTCTCCTTTTCCTGAAAGCATACGTAGTGGCCAGCAGCGTCGGCTTGGCGCCGATGCTGCGGTCATCGGCAGTTGCCGTATCCGCCCTGCCGAGCTGCACCCGAAGCCCTGCAACTGCAGCCTTTGCAGAACTTCGTGTGCACCGGCCCAACAATAGTTCCCGCCGGCGGACCCATCCAATGGCAGGGGGCCGGCCAGCCCTCGCGACTGCCTTCCAAGGTCGACAGCGCCACCAATCTGGGGACTGCAAGCGCTCTGTACAAGGCGCCAGCGGGCGCTGTCAGGTGCAGATCCGCGCTTCCTGTCGTCACCAGCGCCGGTCACGCTGCGCGGCCGTCGGCGGGCCCCGCAACGATGATCGGACTCGCCCGCGTAGCCAGATCGAGCGCGGCGGTCGCCCTACCGCGCTGGCGACAGGCTGGCGGCGGTGGCTTCGACAAAGCGGCGCGCAGATTCCGGCGGCACCGCACCCACCGCGACAATGCGCGTCGCGCCGACTTGACGGCCATAGAGCTGCACGGCGCCACGCTGAGTCGCAAACTCACCAGCAGGCACGCCCTCGCGACGCTCCACGTAAATGGAAACAGTAGCCAGGCCATCGCTGTAGACGCGCTGCTCCAGTCCACGCGAGGAATCGACACGCGCGCTGACCAGGGCAAAACCGGGCAACAGGGCAGCACCCGCAGCGGGCGCCTCGGCATCGGCGGGCACCGCGGCCGGCGCCACCGCGCCTTCGAGCGCCAGCTGGGCAAACATCACCTGCTCGAGCATCTGCTTGCGCGGGCCGATCAGCGCGGCACCCAGCAGCATGCCCGACTCCTGATCGATCCACAGCCGCTGACCATAACGCAGGCCATCCTGCGGTTCAGCCTCCAGTGTCCGCGCGATGAATCCAGCGACGCGATCACTCCCCGTCACCTGCATGCGATAGAGCCGCGCGACCTGCTGCAGATCCAGCGGCGCACGGGTTCCCGCCATCGCGGGCCAGGCCACCGGTGGCTGACTCGGACTGAGCGCCCGCACCTGGCCACCGGCGCGCAGCAGTTCGCGCTGATTGCCGGTCAGGCTGGCAAACCGTTGGAATGCCTCGATGCCGGAACGGCTGACCACGCGAATCTGATCGATGCGGCCATCGTGCACATAGATGACCACGCCCTCATAACTGCGCTGGGCCTGGGCATCCTGCAGGCGCTTGAGCCATTCACCGGCGTCCTCGGCAGCAACTGCGATACTGCCGAGCAGGCCAATCAGAAGTGCGGTCGGGCGACGCAAGCTCAGCACGCCATCATTCTCCCTGGGCAGGATCTACCGCAGCGCTGGCAACGGTCTGGACGGCCGGCAGCGGACCCAGCAGGCTGACACCGCCAGCGGCCTCGCCGTGACGCAGAAAATATCCGTCGAGCTCGGCGGGCATCGGCTGCTGGACGAGCACAAAGCGCTCGCGCTCGGCCACCGGCGCCACCCGCCAGGGTGGTACCAGATCACTGGTGGTCATTGCCGCGACCTGCTCAAGGTTGGTACTGGCAAGCCCATTCTGCGCGCTGTCCAGTTCGTCGATGGCCGGGCCCGGCCGCAGTGCGAACAGCGCCATCGCGGCAACACCTGCGGCAATCGCACCTCCGGCAAAACCACGCCAGACGTGACGCTGGGCGGGACGGGCTTCGGCGGCGATATCGGCATCGATCAGGGCCGCCACGCCAGCGCAGAAATCCGCCGGCGCCATCGTGCCCTGATGGCGCAGGCAGTCGCGAATCAGGTGGTAACGCTCCCAGGAACCGCGAAACTCCGGATCGCGCTCAAGCCGCTTCAGCAGGAACCGGGTTCCCTCGGTCTCAATCTCGCCATCGGCCATGGCCGAAAGCTGCTCGCGTATCGAGTCGTTCATACGACCTCCATCTGCTCTGTCTGGTTGCCCAACAAGGGGCGCAATTTCACGTCGATGGCCTCGCGCGCTCGGAATATCCGCGAGCGCACCGTACCGATCGGGCAGTCCATCGCCTGCGAGATCTCCTCGTAGCTCAAGCCATCCACCTCGCGCAGGGTGATCGCCATGCGCAGCTCCTCCGGCAGCCCATCGACGGCTGCGGTCACCGCACGCTCGATCTCCTGGCGCATCAATTCGCGTTCCGGTGTCGAGGTTTCCTTCAGGCGCAGGGCGCCCTCGAAATACTCGGCGTCCTCGATCTGGATATCGTCGCTGGGCGGTCGCCGGCCCTGGGCGACCAGGTGATTCTTGGCCGTGTTGGTGGCGATCGTGTACAGCCAGGTATAGAACGCGCTCTCGCCACGAAAATTGGCAATGGCACGGTAGGCGCGCAGAAAGGTGTCCTGGGCGACATCCTGGCATTCGGCGTGGTTGCCGATATAGCGCGAGATGATCCCGAACACCTTGTGCTGGTACTTGCGCACGAGCAGATCGAACGCTCCACGCTCACCGCTCTGGACGCGCTTGACCAGGCTGATATCAGCATCCTGCTCGCTCAAACCATTCTCCTGACGCACTACCCGGGTTGCCGTTTCGGCTGGAAAGAGACTTTTACCGATCCTTGCCACGCCTGGCAATGCAGCAAGCGAAATCGTCATGGGCAGCGTCTCCGTGGGGAACGCGCCTTGAGACAGGCAGCAGCAGGGAAAGTTCACTGGCACCGAACCGGCCAGCGCAGTCCGCGCCCGCTCCTGAACGACGCCCGCTCGGGATCGGATCAGTTTGTCGCAGCCTGCCCGTTCAGCATCTTCTCGCGCTCGGACATCATGCTCTCGAACGCCGCAGCCGGCAGCGGCCGGCTGAACAGATAGCCCTGCAGTTCCTCGCAGCCGTTGTCGCGCAGGAATTCGAGATGCTCCTCGTATTCGACACCCTCGGCGATCACGCCACGGTTGAGGCTCTGCGCCATATTGATGGTGGCGCGGACAATCGCCTCGTCATCCGGATCGACCCCGATATTGCGGACAAACACCTGATCGATCTTGATGCGGTCGGCTGGAAAACGCCGGATGTAGTCAAGCGAACTCTGACCGGTACCGAAATCGTCGATCGCGATCGAACAGCCGAGATCACGCAGGCCCTGCAGGGTCTCGATCAGGTTCGGAATCGACTTGACATTGATGCTTTCGGTGACCTCCAGCTCAAGATATTCGGCCTCGAGCGCAGACTCCAGCAGGATGTTGCGGACCATTTCGACCATATTGGTTTGCCGCAGCTGCAGCGCCGACAGATTGACGCTGATGCGCAGCGGGTGGCCAAAACGCTGGTGCCAGCGCTTGGTATCGTGGCAGGCCGTGCGCAGCATCCATTCGCCGATCGGCATGATCAACCCGGTTTCTTCGGCCAGGGGAATGAAGAAACCCGGCGAAATCATGCCGAGCTCCGGATGCTCCCAGCGGATCAGCGCTTCCATGCCGATGATGTCTTCGGTCTGCGCCGACACCTGGGGCTGGTAATAAGCCCGCAGCTCGCCGTTCTTCTCGGCCTGGCGCAACTTGGCCTCGAGTGCCAGCCGCTGCTGGTGCGATTCCTCGGGTACCGCGACATAGGCCTGATAATTGTTGCGGCCCATGCCCTTGGCGTTGTACATCGCGACATCGGCGTGCTGCAGCAGTTTCTCGGCCGAATCGGCATCGTCGGGATAGAAGCTGATACCGATGCTGGCGGTGATATGCAGTTCGCGGCTGTCACTGAGGGTCAGCGGCGATTCCAGTACCCGGCAGATCTTTTCGGCGATACGGATCACATCATCGCGCTGGACAATGTGGCGCAGGATCAGGGTGAACTCGTCGCCGGCATAGCGCGCGACGGTGTCGCTGCCCCGGATCGCGGCGCGCAGTCGCTTGGCGACCGCCAGCAGCAGTTCGTCGCCGACACCATGACCCAGGCTGTCATTGACCGTCTTGAAGCGATCGAGATCGACAAACAACACGGCAAACATCTCGCCGGTGCGGTGTGCCTCACGAATCGTCGTCTCCAGCCGGTCGTTGAACAGCAGGCGATTGGGCAGACCGGTCAAGGAGTCCTGCAGACCCTTGGCGCGACCCTGATCGAGTGCGTGTTCAAGATCGAGCTCCACCGCAACGCGTGCCGCAAACGAACGCGCCATTACCAAGAGCTGGCTGGCCTCGGCGAGCACCTCGTGGCCACTGGCCAGCAGGCCACCGATCAGCTCATCATTGGCATCGCGCAGCGGCACGCCGATGAGAAACTCCAGGCGCTGCCCCGGCTGCTGAGCCTCGGGACCCAGCGCCTTCCAGGCGCCCTGCGGCACCACAAAGGCGTCCCCGCTCAAGACCTTGCGCATCACCACCTGGGTGAGCTGGTCGACGATCGACTTGCTCAGACCGGGCCGCGCAAAATTCATCGACAGTTCGCCGACGCCGGTCGCTTCGCCGCGCTGCGAGACCAGCGAGAGAAAATCCAGTTTGCCCAGCTCGATCAGCTTCTGACCCAGTTGACGCGCCAGCAGGGTGGCGCCGCGCGCCTTCCAGAGCTGCTCGACGAACTCGGCCAGCGGTCGTCCGGCCTCTTCGGCTGGTGCCGGTCGGATCGCGGTCAACCAGCGGACGTCGGCACCGACCCGGACCAGCCGGGTCACCACATCCACCATTACCTTCCGGCCATCCGCTCGCGGCGTCAACCCGCGGTAACGCACAGCACCCGACTTGGCGACCGCGGCCATCAGCTCGCGCCGCGCCTCGTCGCGGTGACTCAGATCGAGATCATCCAGCAGTTTGCCCACGACATCCGGCAGTTCGAAGCCGGCCTGGCTCAGATAGGTCTGATTGGCGTCAACGATCCGGCCAGAACCCGGGTCCGACACCAGCAATTCGTCGAGGGAATGATCGAAAGCGAAACGGAAGCTGTCGCCCTTGTCGGCAAGCTCGGTCTTTTCTACCGCGGCCGGCGTAAACAGGCGCTCGATCTTGCGGCGCATCAGTTCGACATCGACGGGGATCGTGACCCAGTCGGAGACGGCTGCCGGAATCTTGCCGGCCGGCCAGATCAGCGCTGGCTCGGCCCCGAGTATCGCCAACAGCGGAATCTTCGCGGTCCGCGCCTGTGCCCGGATATCGGAGCAGAAATTGAGCGCCTCGGCATCGCCGGCGGCAAACTCCAGGACGATCAGCTCCACGCCGGATTCCTGGCCCAGCATCGAGCGTGCCTGGGTGGCGTCCTTGGCAGCGTAGATCGCCTCGAATTCCATCGAGTCGAGCAGCTCAAAAAGGCGCCGACGTTCGGCACGGTCGTTGAGCAGGATCAGCACCGAGCCGCGGACGGTACTCATCAGACTACCCAGCGGCCATCGCGCAGCCGCGGCGGCTTGCGCTGTTCAATATCGTGCACGATCCGGTGCACAAAGGCATCGACGCCCTCGGTCAACTTGACCTTGTTGTCGAGGAACACGATCTTGCGCCCGGGAATGGCACTGCCCGGCCGCGCAAACTGGCGCAGCACGCCGGTCGCCGGGGGTCGCAGGTCCTTGCTGGCGCCGACAAACAGGTAAAGCCCCAGGTGCATCGTGCTGGCCACATGCCGCAGCGCATCATGCAGACGCTGGCTCCCCGGCACGACAAAATCCATCTCGCGCAGGCTGACGATTCCCTCGTCGGCGGTCCACTGGTAGATCGGCGTACCACTGCGCATCGCGAACTGCCGGAACTGCGCCATCAGATCGGGAACCCGCGGTGACTCGATCGCCACCACATTGCGTTCACTGTTGGAAACCGAATCAATCAGCTGCTGGGTCACGAACAGCGACGTGTTCTCCGAGCTGGTGATGATGTTCGATCCGCTGGCCATGGTGCCCACCATAGCCGCTTGCAGCGAAGATTTCACCGGTTCGATCCTGTCCACGACCGCTCTCCTGATTTGCTGCACGCTGCCCCGCGCTTGACCTCTCGAGTCAAAGCCGCTGAAGATGACCCGGCCTCCAGGGCGATGCAGAGAAGCGCGTCGGTCGATCCTAGCAAGCCCGCGGCAGGGATAAGTTTGCTTTGCTCGACAGATTGCGGGTCTCGCCGCAAGGCATCCGGGCCTGGCAGAGCCGCCCTGTCCGGAGCGCACATCACACTATTTTGCTGGTCCATTGACGGAGCATCACATGTTCGAAGGTCTGCGATTCGCGCACTGGAAGACCGAATTGGGCGCTGATCGCGTCCTGGTTCTGAGCCTCGACCGCGCCGACGAGTCGGTCAACGCCCTGGGCAGAGCGGTATTGAGCGAGCTCGAGAGCATCCTTGAGCGCATCCGCATCGAACCTCCCAAGGGCCTGATCCTGCGTTCCGCCAAGACCGCCGGATTCATCGCCGGCGCGGACATCCGCGAATTCCGGACCTTTGCCGAGCGCGGCGAAACCATGGATGCCATCCGTCGCGGCCACCGCGTTTTTGGCAAGCTCGCCAGCCTCGGCATCCCCACCATTGCGGCCATCCATGGCCACTGCATGGGCGGCGGACTCGAGATCGCCCTGGCCTGCCGGCAACGCATTGCATCCGATGACCCGCGCACCCGGCTCGGCCTGCCGGAAGTAAAACTCGGCATCCAGCCCGGATGGGGCGGTACCGCACGCTTGCCGCATCTGATCGGTGCACCGGCAGCCTTTGATCTGATGCTGACCGGCCGCAGCGTCAGCGCCAGCGCCGCGCGCGCGCTCGGCATCGTCGACAAGGTGGTTGCCGCTGACCAGTTGCTCGAAGAGGCACGCAAACTGCTCGGCAGAAGCCGACCCAAGCCCCTGCTGCAGCGCTGGAAGATCGCTGCCAGCAATCTCTGGATCAGCCGGCAGATTCTTGCGCCGATCCTGCGCAAGCAGGTGGCACGCAAAGCCGATCCAAAGCACTACCCGGCGCTGTTCGCGATGATCGAGTTCTGGCGTCGTTCCGGCGGCAGTGTCGCCACGGGCCTCGCGGCTGAGCCGCGTTCCGTGGTTCGGCTGGCGCAGACTGCGACCGCGCGCAATCTGGTCCGCGTCTATTTTCTGCAGGAAGCGCTCAAGAATCTGGGCAGTGCCGAGCCGCATGCGATCAGCCATGTCCACGTGGTCGGCGCCGGCGTCATGGGTGGCGATATTGCGGCCTGGTGCGCACTGCAGGGGTTTACGGTGACCCTGCAGGATCGCGAGCTCAAGTACATCCAGCCCGCGCTCGATCGCGCTCGCGAAATGTTTGCCAGGAAGCTGAAAACCGAGGATCGGATCGCGCCGGCGCTGGCGCGCCTGACAGCAGACGTCGAAGGCTCCGGTGTCGCCCGCGCCGATCTGGTGATCGAGGCGATCTTCGAAAATCGTGATGCCAAGCAGGCCCTCTACGCAAAGATCGAACCGCAACTGAAACCGACCGCCATCCTGGCGACCAATACCTCGAGCATCCCGCTGCCCGAGTTGGGTGCGGCACTCCAGCATCCAGGGCGATTTGTCGGCATCCACTACTTCAATCCGGTGGCCCTGATGATGCTGGTAGAGATCGTCAGGCACGACAAGCTGGATCCGACCACGGCGGCCCGCGCAGCCGCCTTCGTGAAGGCGATCGACAAGTTGCCGGTACCGGTTTCAACCTCGCCTGGTTTCCTGGTCAACCGGATCCTGGTGCCCTATCTGATCGAGGCCGCGACGATCTACAGCGAGGGCGTACCCGGCCCGGTGATTGATCGCGTGGCGAAGAAGTTCGGCATGCCGATGGGCCCGATCGAACTGGCGGATGTGGTGGGGCTGGACGTGGCCGCCTCGGTCGGCAAGGTTGTCGGTCCGGTGGTCGGCGTCAGCGTTCCGGCGCAGTTGGAGTCGCTGCTGGCGGCCGGCAAGCGCGGCAAGAAGGATGGCGAGGGACTCTACGTCTGGAAGGATGGCCGCGCCGTGAAGCCGGCCGTGGACAAGAACTACCGCGCCCCCGATGACCTCGAGGACCGCATGATCCTGCCCTTCCTCAACGAGGCCGTGGCGTGTCTGCATGAAGGGGTGGTCGAAAGCGAGGAGCATCTCGACGCCGGGGTCATCTTCGCCACCGGATTCGCCCCCTTTCGCGGCGGCCCGATCCAGTACATACGCGATACCGGCGGCGCCGTGCTCAAGGGAAAGCTCGAGGCACTGGCCGCCAAGTATGGCCCGCGGTTCAATCCCAAACCGGGCTGGGACCGATTCAGCTGAAAGCATCCCGCAGCGCGATGGCCGTCAGCGGAATGCCGGCGATCACCATCCGCCCGCGGGCGTTCACACGATTCGACGGTTGCGCGCCACGGTCACCACGACCTGGCGCACGATGCTCAATTGCTGGCCTTGAGCGCGCGCCGGCTCTGCACACTGTCCAGGAACCGCCTCGATTCGGCGGTAGCGCGTTCGCGCTCGGCCAGGGTCATGCAGCGCTTCTGCGGACGATGACTGCCGGTCGGCGTGTAGCGCTCGCAGACGAGGCGGCGGCCATCGTGCTGGGTGAGGATCGCATTGGCATGCTCCTGGGCATTGATCAACCGGATCCGCTCATCATCGGATAACTCTTCGATCGAACTGCGGCCAGCGATGACGCGCTCCATCTCGGCGAGCTTTTCCTCGAGCTTGGGCAGCTCACGCTTGGGAACGTACTCCCAACGACCACCGGGCTGGACCTCGAAGCGGATCATCTCGATCAACTGCGGCAGATCGCCGGGTGCGATCCGCTCGCCAAAGACAGGCTTGGGCTGCGACTCCGCCGCCGACACCGCCGCCGCCGCCATGAAAAACGAAGTCAGCAATACCGCACACTTCATGCGCATGACACACCTCCCATCCGAGACCCACTCCTCTGCGGATCATAGCCCGGGCATTCAGGCGGGCGTCAAGGGCCGGAGGTCTGGCGGGCTGGACCGCCATGCCGCGCGCCGTCCAGTACACGATCAGCGCTCGTCTTCCTCATCATCAGGACTGCGCTCGGCGGGCATGCCGACATCCTCGTCTTCGGCAGGCTCCTCGACGACGCCATTGCCGGCCTGCGCGGCAGCGCGGGCTGCCTCTTCGGCCATGCGCTGTTCGCTGGTCTCGACGCCCAGGTGATAGACCGCAAATCCGGGCAGCACGATCTGGTTGAGCGCCATGCCCAGCACCTTGCCGCGCACCGGCGCCACGATCGCAGTCTCGATATTCTGCATCGGATCGATCACCTTGCCCAGGCGCTGACCGGCGCGCACCCGATCCCCCAGCTTGACCTCGGAAAAGAGCATTCCGCCGGTATCGACGCGCACCCATTTGGCGGCGTAGAAGAGTGCCTGCGGTTCAGCCCACATCCTGAAGCTGCGGGTCATGCCCATCTTGTGCATCAGGGTATGCATGGCCTGCACACCGAAATCGATTTCACTGGGCTCCAGTCGCAAGGGCGAACCGACTTCGAAGGTGATCGCGGGAATTCCGATATTGGTCAGTGCGCGGCGCAACATGCCATTGCTGCCGGGCGAGTGCAGTACCGCGGTCGCGCCGAAATCCCGGGTGAAGGCCAGCACCGCGTCCATGCGCAGATCTCCACGTACCTGGGGCAGGTTGCTGCGATCGAACGAGCCGGTGTGGAAATCGACCAGGGCATGGCAATGACGGGCGACATCGTTGAAGAAACTGTAGGCAATCCGCGAGGCGGAACTGCCGCCGCGGGAACCGGGAAAGTAGCGATTGAGATCGCGGCGATCCGGCAGATAGCGCGAGGCCCTTGAGTAGCCGAGATAATTCACGATCGGTACCGCGATTACCGTGCCGGTCAACTCAGCCACATCGATTTCGTTGGTAACACGCCGGATGATTTCGATACCGTTCAACTCATCGCCATGAACCGCTGCCGTCATGCACAGTCGTGGGCCCGGCTTGACGCCGTGCAGAACGATTACCGGAGTGGTGACCACCGCACCATCGAAACTCTGACTCAGTGCCCAGCGCAATTCGTGACGACTGCCGGACTCGATACTTTCGCCCAGCAGGACCAGGGGACCGGCCTCGGTCGGCACTTCCTCGAGCACGCCGACAAAGGATTGCTCGATCACGGGCGCGGGCTCGGCGAGTGCCGCAGCAGCCGGCACTGCTTGGCTCACGGGCGGGGCCGCCGTAGCCGCGGGTTCGGCGGTCGCGACAGTCGGCAGCGCATTCGAAACCGCTGGTGCCGCGGGTGTCGGCTTTGCCGGCGCAGCATCGGCCGCAACCGCTGTCGCCGCGGGCTTGGGCTTTGCCGGAGGCTTGCGTTCGCGCGGCGCGGGCTGTGCCGGCGGCGCCCTGGCCGCCGGCTTGGCGGTCGCGGTCTGCGCCGGTTCCACGGACTGCTTTGCCGGCGTGGTTGCCGACGGCGGTGAAGGCTCGATCGGAAAGTCCTGCGCCGTCACCGAAGCGCAAAGGCCTGCGAGAAGGAGCACGACCGGGCAGAGTTTCAATGGCAACAGAGGATACTCAGCCACGACGGCACCGCGCACAGATGCCATGCACTTCAAGGGTCTGTTCCTGGGCCGCGAAGCCCAACTCATGGGCATGCCGCAACACCAGTTCGGCCACCTCGCTGTTGCAGAACTCGGTGGCATGCCCGCACTGCTTGCAGATGAAGAACGGCGGCGAATGACGCTCGCTCGGATGGTGACAGCCGGTATAGGAATTGATCGACTCCAGCTTGTGGATGAAACCATGCTCAAGCAGGAAATCGAGGGCGCGATAGATCGTCGGCGGCGCCGATTTTCCGGTCTCCTGGCGCAGCCGGTCGAGCAGGTCGTAGGCTTTGACCGGACGCTCATCGGCAGCAATCAGCTCGAGCACGCGCCGCCGCAACGGTGTGAGCCGGAGCCCGCGCCGCTCGCAGGTCGCCTCTACCTCATGAATGAAGCGATTGGGTGCGTGGACATGATGATGATGAGTGCCTGACGTCGTCATGGGAAAACCTCGATTCAACGCCAGTCGGCGCGCGCAGCACGCTGCTGGGCGCTGCTTACACGTTGCAGCGCACGTTGCAGATCGCATTGGCAGGCCGGACAGCGCGCCCAGCGCGGATGTGCGCGTGCATTGCATTCCGGACAGGGTACATAGGCGGGCTGAATCAGGAACAACAGCAACCAGCCGACCGGGCCGAGCAGGGCGCCCAGCAGGGCGCCGAGCAGCTTGCGATTGCGGAACGAACCGAGGAAGGCGCCGAACAGGCCGAACAACAGCATCAGCCCGGTCACGGCGATCAGCCGCCAGGTCGCGTCCAGTGCAAGCAGCGCATCGATCATGCGGAGACCGCCTCGATATGACGCAGCGCCGCGTCGATGCGCGCCAATGCGCGCGCCTGGCCGACCAGAAACACGGTGTGATCGATCGACGGCGAAACCTGGCTGCCGGTCATTGCAACCCGTAGCGGCTGAGCTACCTTGCCGAGCCCCAGTCCGACCGCCTCCGCCGCGGCACGCAGGGCGGCGTCGATGCTGGCGGGACTCCAATCGGCCGCGGCAATTGCATTCAGCCGGTCGCGCGCGGCGGTGAGCCCGGCAACGGCGGCAGGCTGCAGATGCTTGCTCGCCGACTCGGCGTCAAATCCGTCCAGATCCAGGTACCAGCAACGTGCGCGCTCGGCCATTTCCTTCAGGGTCTTGACGCGGTCACGCAGCGCGACCACGACATCCTCGACCCTCGGCCCGCGCTCAAGATCGTAGTCCTGCTCGCGCAGATGAAACAGCAGATGCGCGGCCACCGACTCGGCCGGGTCCGTCTTCATGTAATGCTGATTGAGCCAGGCCAGCTTGTCGAAATCAAACCGCGATGGCGCCCGATTGACATTCTCGACGTCGAAAAACTGCTGCAGCTCCTCGCGCGAGAATATTTCCTGGTCGCCATGCGACCAGCCCAGGCGCGCGATGTAGTTGATCAGGGCATGTGGCAGATAGCCGTCATCGCGATACTGCATGACATTGACCGCACCGTGCCGCTTGGACAGCTTGGCGCCATCGGGACCATGGATCATCGGCAGATGCGCGAACTCGGGCGGCTGTGCATCCAGCGCCTGGTAGATGTTGATCTGGCGCGGCGTGTTGTTGATGTGGTCCTCGCCGCGGATCACCTCGGTGATCTTCATGTCGATGTCGTCGACGACCACAGCAAAGTTATAGGTCGGAAAGTCATCCGAGCGCCAGATGATCAGATCATCCATTTCGCTGTTGGCAATCTCGATACGACCACGCACCTTGTCGGTGAACACCACGGTGCCATGCTGTGGATTGCGGAAGCGGATGACCGGCGTCACTCCATCGATGGCGACCGGGTGCTCGCGACAGCGTCCGTCGTAGCGCGGCTTCTCACCCGCCGCCATCTGCGCTTCGCGCATTTCGTCCAGCCGCTCGCGGCTGCACCAGCAGCGATAGGCCCTGCCCTGGCGCACCAGCTCATTGGCCACGTGCCGGTATCGATCCAGGCGCTGGGTCTGATAGAACGGGCCCTCATCGTAGTCCAGGCCCAGCCAGTCCATGCCGTCGAGGATGGCGTCGACCGAGGCTTGGGTGCTGCGCTCATGATCGGTATCCTCGATGCGCAGGACGAACTGGCCGCCGCGACGACGGGCCTCCAGATAGCAATACAATGCGGTGCGAGCCCCGCCGATATGCAGAAAACCGGTGGGACTGGGAGCAAAACGGGTACGGAATGTCATGAGGGGCTGCCATTGAACTGGCGGCAATCTTAACAAAGGCGCCGCGGCGCAGGTCCGGGAATTCCATGAGCGCACCGATTTCCGCACGATTCGACGAATCCTCCAGTGCCGGCAAGGCACGCCTGGTCATCGAGGGGCTGCCCGCCAACGCCGTCGGCCGCCAGGCCAAGGTCGAGCTGCGGCTGCACGTCAATACCAAGCGCAGCCGCGGCATCGATGAGCATCGCAGCATCCAGTCCGAGCAGTTCCGGATCGCCGGCAGCCGCCATGAAATGCTGCTCAATGAGTCCTTGCACCAGCTCTATAGCCATAGCGGTCGCCATATCGACATCGACATCCAGGTGCACATCGAGATCGACGATGGCCTGATCTTCGACACCAAGCTGCATACCGAAGTCGAACGCCAGTTGCTGCGATCACCGGCACCGAAGGAAGATGCCGAGAAGTTGATCGAGCCGCCGGATGCCTACAACTTCCGGGCCAATCTGCGCGCGATCCCGGCCCGCAACCGGATGATCGTGATGGTGCTGGCGACCGTCGGGTCGATTCTGATCGCGGTGAACTCGCTGCTCGGCGTGCACGATGAGTTCGTGCCTGAGTCCAGCACGTTTTTCTACGATCACTCCGGCAGTGATGGCTCCGAATCGCCGATGATGAAATCGCTGTTCGGCAGTGGCGGCCTGGGTCTCACGGTCTGGCTGGCGATTCGCGCCCAGTTGCGCCGCTACATGAGCTTCGAACTGGGGCCGCAGCGTCCGTTTCCCCGGCGCGGGGAACGCCGGCTGGCACGTGACCTGATTCGCGGCAAGGCGCGCGTGGCGCTGGAAAAGACCCGACTGCGCGTGGTCGCGGTCAATGACGAGAAAGGCCAGTACGAGGAGGGCTCGGGTACCAAGCGGCGGACGGTCTCGTTTGCCACGCCGTTTCGCGGCGTGGTGATCTACGACCAGTACCTGCCGTATATCCCGGCGCATGCACCGGTAGAGACCTATCTGGAAGGTGAGCTCGATTTCGAGGAAATGTTCGAAGTGCTCTACCCGCCGCTGCTGACCAGTTCCAGCCACGGCATCGATCTGCGCTGGGAGATCCAGCTGCTGCATCCGCTGTTCGTCGATCAGGAACTCAAGTGCTCCTGTGCCGGCCTGGTGTTCGAAGACTTCCTGCCGCGCTCACGATGATCGCGCTGTTCGACGATGCACTCGGCCTGGGCTCACTGGAACTACGCGGGGTCCGGGTGATCGTGCTGTGTGGAGACAGCGGCAGTGGCAAGTCCAGCGCCATCCAGTACCTGCTGCATGCGCATCCCGAACTCGCCCACGATCCGGCATTGCGGATCATCGAGGAACTGCGCGGCTGGCGCGATCTCAAGGTATTTTTCGCTCAGCTGCAGCGCGGTCAGCGACTGCTGATCGCCAGCCATCTGCCGCCCTTGCTGCACCGGCTGCTGAGCCTGCTGGCGCGCACACGGATCGTGGAACTCGATCGGCATCCGGTCAAGATTTCGCGCTGGCTGGCAGCGCGCGGCATTCCCTACAGCGACGCATCGGTGCACAGTTTCTGCGCCCAGTTCGGCCCCAACTACAGTGATGCCGCGCTGATTCTGCGCCATACCGGGAGTGCCTCGTTCGACCAGGCACTCGGCCGCTTCCGGCGCCAATGCAGCCTGCAACGCCATCCGCCGGAGCGCGGACAGCCGGTCCTGGTACTCGATGTGGACGCCGCGGCAATGCACTACCAGGCGCAGAGCGACGCGGCGTGAACCACCCGAGCGTGTCGCCCCTGACTTTCGCGATAACATCCGCGCCCGTCTGTCACCGCTGAGGCCGCCGATGTCCGGCACCGTCATACTTTCCCACGGACTGGAGTCCGGCCCCGATGCCAGCAAGGTCAGCGCCATGGCTGCCGCGGCAGAGGCCCTGGGTTGGCGCAGTCTGCGGCCCGACTACCGCGATCTGGACGCGGCCAATGGCCTGGCTGGTGCCGGCCTGCGGCTGCAGCGTCTGCTTGAAGTCTGCGCCCGGCAAGGCGGACCACTGGTGCTTGCGGGCTCAAGTTTTGGTGCCTTCATCTCGGCGCTCGCCTCCCTGCAGACCGAAGTGCGTGGCCTGTTCTTGCTGGCCCTGCCTCTGCAACTGCCTGGCTTCGACGGCGCGCTCGAGCTCGCTGCCGTGCCCACCTGCGTCCTGCATGGCTGGCACGACGAGTTGATCCCGGCGCGCGCGGTCTACGACTTCTGTGCGCCGCGCAGTCTGCAACTGCATCTGGTCGACGACAGCCATCGACTGAGCGAGCACGTCCAGTACTGCGCCGACCTGCTCAGCGGCTTTCTCGGCGGACTCCCGGCTCGATGAGATTCTTCGCTGCCTGTCCGAAGAGCCTGGAAGAGCTGCTCGCC
This sequence comes from Pseudomonadota bacterium, assembly GCA_022843465.1. GTDB lineage: Bacteria > Pseudomonadota > Gammaproteobacteria > Xanthomonadales > Ahniellaceae > 0-14-3-00-62-12. Next base: position 40,700 of record JALHNO010000009.1, read on the forward strand.
GCCGAACTCACGGCGCTGGGCGCCAGTTCGGTCAAACTGACCATTGCCGGCGTCCATTTCGAAGGCCCGATCGAACTGGCCTACCGCGCCTGCCTGTGGTCGCGGCTTGCCAGCCGCGTGCTGCTGCCCCTGGTCAAGATCGATGATGCCGACAGCGAGTCGCTGTATCGAGGCGCCCACGACTTCGCCTGGGAGGACCATATCGATCCGCGTGGCACCCTCGCCATCGATGCCCACGGCACCAATGAGGCCTTGCGCAATTCGCAGTTCGCCGCGCAGCGATTGAAGGACGCTATCTGTGATCGCCTGCGCGAACGCAGTGGCGCCCGTCCCGACATCGAGACCCGCGACCCGGATGTGCGCGTGCATCTGTTCGTACGTGGTGCCATTGCCCAGATCAGCCTCGACCTCAGCGGCTCGTCTCTGCACCAGCGCGGCTACCGGCGCGGCAGCAATGAGGCTCCCTTGAAGGAAAACCTGTCGGCGGCGCTGCTGCTGCGCGCAGGCTGGCCTGCGATTGCGGCCGCTGGTGGCGCCCTGATGGACCCCTTTGCCGGTTCCGGCACCTTGCTGATCGAAGGTGTCGCCATGGCCGCCGACATCGCACCTGGATTGCAGCGTGATTATTTCGGCTTCATGGGCTGGAAGCAGTTCAACCCGGATCTCTGGCGCCAGCTGCGCGAGGAAGCCACGGCCCGCGCCGCTGCCGGCCGCGCCCGCGAGCCGGCCCGTTACTTCGGTTCCGATCGCGATGCCGCCATCGTCGGCGCCGCGCGCATCAACGCCGCGGCAGCCGGCGTTGCCGAGTTGATCCGCTTCACCCACGCACCGGTCGATGCGCTCGAACGCCCCAGTGGATTCGACACCGGGCTGGTACTCAGCAATCCCCCATATGGCGAGCGCATGGGCGACAACAGCCTGCTGGTCGACACCTATCGCGCCTTCGGCAGCCGACTGCACCCGGCCTTCGCCGGATGGAAGGCCGCCTTCATCACCAGCGAACCCGAACTGGCGCGTGCCACCGGTATCCGCTCGAGCAAGAGCTACGCCTTCTACAACGGCGCCATCGAATGCCGGCTGTATTGTTTCGAACCCGGCAGCACGGCGGCCGAATGGCGCGCGGTCGATCCCGACCGACCCTTGTCCGAGGCTGCCAGCGGCCTGAAGAATCGCTTGCAGAAGAATCTCAAGCATCTGCGTCCACGGCTCGCCCGCGAGGGCATCAGTTGCTATCGGGCCTACGACGCCGATCTTCCCGACTATGCCGCCGCCATCGATGTCTACGAGGGTTGGCTGCACGTGCAGGAATACGCAGCACCCAAGGACATTCCCGAGGCAATCGCGCGTCGGCGCTTCAATGAACTGCTGCGGGTTGCCCAGGATGTATTCGAGGTGCCGCGCGAGCGCATCGCCGAGAAGACCCGACTCAAGCGCGGCCGTCTCGAGCAATACACCCGCCAGGATGAGCAGAACCGCTTCTTCGAGGTCAGCGAAGGCGGACTGAAGTTCCGCGTCAATCTGTTTGATTATCTGGACACCGGGCTGTTTCTGGATCACCGTCCGCTGCGCCAGCGCGTGCGCGAACTGTCCAGCGGCAAGCGCTTCCTCAACCTGTTCTGCTACACCGGCGCGGTCACGGTCTACGCGGCTGCAGGGGGCGCGATCAGTACGGTCAGCGTGGATCTGAGCAATACCTATCTCGACTGGGCCGAAGCCAATCTTGCCCTCAATGACCTGGCCAAGCCGGCCCAGCGCCTGGTCCAGGGCGATGCCATGCGCTTCATCGAATCAGACAGCGGCAGCTATGAGCTGATCTATGTCGATCCACCGACGTTCTCCAACTCGAAGAGCGCCGATGACTTCGATGTCCAGCGCGATCATGTGCGTCTGCTCAAGGCCTGTGGCGCGCGGCTTGCGCCCGGCGGCTTGATCCTGTTCTCCAACAACAATCGCCGCTTCAAGATCGATCGCGAAGGCCTCGCCGGCTTCGACATCGTCGACATCAGTCGCCGTACCATTCCATTCGATTTCGCGCGCAATGAGCGCATTCATCATTGCTTCGAAATCCGTCGCAGCGCAGACACGTCTGCGGATTCCTGAGAGCGGGCTGCCTTTGCCGTTGGAGGGCGCCGCTCCTGCGGCGCCGCTTTGCCTTGGAGGGCGCTGCTCCTGCGGCGCCGCCTTGCATTGGAGGGCGCCGCTCCTGCGGCGCCGCTTTGCCCTGTAGCGACGGCGCTTGCCAGATCCAAAGCGGCCGCGCGGAGCACGGCCCTCCATCCACCACACCGCCCGATGACCCTGGAGGGCGCTGCTCCTGCGGCGCCGCTTTGCATTGGAGGGCGCTGCTCCTGCGGCGCCGC
>JALHNO010000009.1:43069-80152 GCA_022843465.1 Pseudomonadota bacterium
AGATCCAAAGCGGCCGCGCGGAGCACGGCCCTCCATCCACCACACCGCCCGATGACCCTGGAGGGCGCTGCTCCTGCGGCGCCGCTTTGCATTGGAGGGCGCTGCTCCTGCGGCGCCGCCCTGCATTGGAGGGCGCCGCTCCTGCGGCGCCGCTTTGCCCTGTAGCGACGGCGCTTGCCAGATCCAAAGCGGCCGCGCGGAGCACGGCCCTCCATCCACCACACCGCCCGATGACCCTGGAGGGCGCTGCTCCTGCGGCGCCGCTTTGCATTGGAGGGCGCTGCTCCTGCGGCGCCGCTTTGCCCTGGATGGACAGCGCGCGCCAGATCCAAAGCGGCCGCGCGGAGCACGGCCCTCCATCCACGACACCGCCCGATGACCCTGGAGGGCGCTGCTCCTGCGGCGCCGCTTTGCGTTGGAGGGCGCTGCTCCTGCGGCGCCGCCTTGCATTGGAGGGCGCCGCTCCTGCGGCGCCGCTTTGCGTTGGAGGGCGCCGCTCCTGCGGCGCCGCTTTGCCCTGGATGGACAGCGCGCGCCAGATCCAAAGCGGCCGCGCGGAGCACGGCCCTCCATCCTCGACACCGCCCGATGACCCTGGAGGGCGCTGCTCCTGCGGCGCCGCTTTGCATTGGAGGGCGCCGCTCCTGCGGCGCCGCTTTGCCCTGGATGGACAGCGCGCGCCAGATCCAAAGCGGCCGCGCGGAGCACGGCCCTCCATCCACGACACCGCCCGATGACCCTGAAGGCGCTGCTCCTGCGGCGCCGCTTTGCGTTGGAGGGCGCTGCTCCTGCGGCGCCTGTCGGTTCGGCGACAATATGTGCGAACGTCGACAATCGACCTCCCCCAACCGGTCCCGATTACGCGTTCAACACCGCCTGCAGCCGTTCCCGCAATTGCGCCAGCGACGCCACCTCATAGTGCGGCGCAATGTCCGCAGGCGCGGGCAAGCCGGCCGGGTTGTACCAGCAGGTATCGAAACCGGCATTCAGACCGCCCAGAATATCGGTCTCCGGCTTGTCGCCCACCATCAGCACGCGCGCACGTTCGGGCGCGCCCATCAGCGCGTGCGCATGCTCGAAAATTCCGGCATGCGGCTTGGCGTAGCCGACCTCTTCCGAGATCACCAGCACATCGAAATGATCGCGCAAGCCGGTGCGCTGCAGGCGCGTCCGCTGCAGCTCGGTGAAGCCATTGGTGATGATGCCCAGTCGAATCCGGCCCTTGAGCAGATCAAGCAGATCGACAGCACCGTCCAGCGGTGCGCAGATGTCGGCCATCGCAGACAGAAATGCGCTGTTCAATCGCGCCGCCGGGACCTGCAGTCGCTCGGCCCAGGCATTGAATCGCCGCTGCTGCAACTGCTGCGCCGTGATGCGGCCGTCCTGGTAGTCGACCCAGAGCGGTCGGTTCAGTTCGTTGTAGGCCGCGTAGTCGCTCGCTCCGAACTCGTGGCCATACCCCGCGAACATATTGCGCAGCCCGCGGTAGGCATCGAAATGAAACAGGGTGTCGTCGGCGTCGAACAGGATCCATTGATAGGGCTTCATGCCTTGCGCTTTCCTATCGGCTGCAATTGATCCTGGGCATCTTACCGGCGCGGACGGAACGGGCATCACAGCCAGGCAGAGCTCAGCTTCGAGCCTGTTCGCCTTCACTGCGTGGCTCAGCGGCGCACAGGTCGACTGGCCTTCGCCCCGAACGCAGCCGGACACCGCTCAGCGCAGCGTAACCAACCAACATGCTCCGTGATCCAGTGCGGTCTGGGGGCGCATCGCGGCGCATGCTCGCCGCGATGCGGTTGCGCCAGCGGCATCGTTCACCCCGCCAACGCCGCCGCAATCCGCTGCTGTTCGCCGCGCAATGCCGGCGGCAGACGGTCGCCGAAACTGTCGAAGTATTCGCCGATCGCGGCCAGTTCGGCCTGCCAGGCGGCGCTGTCGACATGCAGCAGGGTGTGCATGGCACCGGCATCAAGATCGAGACCTTCGATATTGATGGCGTCAGGGTCGGGCAGGTTGCCGATCGGCGTTGCCACCGCGTCAGCGCGACCGGCGCAGCGGTTGCAGATCCATTCGAGCACGCGCAGATTGTCGCCGAAGCCGGGCCACAGGAACTTGCCGTCGGCATCCTTGCGGAACCAGTTGACGTGGAAAATGCGCGGCAATCGGGCGCCGGCCTTTTCGAAGCTGAGCCAGTGTGAGAAATAGTCGGCGAAGTTGTAGCCGCAGAACGGCTTCATCGCCATCGAGTCACGGCGCACCACGCCGACCGCGCCGGTCGCTGCGGCCGTGGTCTCGGACGCCATCGCCGCGCCGACGAGGACACCGTGGGTCCAGTCGCGCGCCTCGAACACCAGCGGAATCAGCGACTCGCGGCGGCCACCAAATACAATCGCCGAGATCGGCACGCCACCGGCATCTTCGGCGCGCTCGGTCCAGCTTGGGCATTGACGCGCGGAAACGGTGAAACGCGAATTCGGGTGCGCCGCCGGGCCATTGGCCGGGTCGTAGTCGCGCCCCTGCCAGTCCTTGGCCGGAACCCGCTGGTCGAGCCCTTCCCACCAGGGCTGGTTGTCGGCGGTAACCGCGACATTGGTAAAGATCGCATCACGGTTGAGCATCGCCAGCGCATTGGCATTGGTCTTGGCGCTGGTGCCGGGCGCAACGCCGAAGAAGCCGGCCTCGGGATTGATCGCCCACAGCTGGCCATCGGGTCCGGGCTGCATCCAGCAGATATCGTCGCCGACGGTCCATACCTTCCAGCCGGCTTCCCTGTAGGCCGCCGGCGGAATCAGCATCGCCAGATTGGTCTTGCCACAGGCCGAGGGGAACGCGGCGGCAATGTAATGGGTTTCTCCCTGCGGATTCTCGATACCGACGATCAGCATGTGTTCGGCCAGCCAGCCCTCGCTCTGCGCCTGGTAGGAACCGATCCGCAGGGCATGGCATTTCTTGCCGAGCAGGGCATTGCCGCCGTATCCCGAGCCGACCGACTGGATCAGCAGTTCCTCGGGGAAATGCATGATGAAGCGACGTGCCGGATCGAGATCGCCGAGTGAGTGCAGTCCTTTTACGAAGCGACCCTCACGCTCGATCCGCGCCAGCGCCGCTGCGCCCATCCGCGTCATCAGGCGCATATTGGCCACCACATACGGCGAGTCGGTGATCTCGACTCCGCAACGCGCGATCGGCGAAGCGATCGGTCCCATGCAGTAGGGCACCACGTACAGAGTGCGCCCGACCATGCAGCCATCAAACAGGGCGTCCATCTGCGCATGCGCCGCATCCGGCGCCATCCAGCAGTTGTTGGGACCGGCCGTCTCGCGTTCCCTGCTGCAGACAAAGGTGAGATGTTCCACCCGCGCCACATCCGATGGATTGGAACGGTGCAGATAACAGTTCGGATGGCTGTGGCGATTGAGTTCGATCAGGTCGCCGGTCTCCAGCATCAGCTGGGTCAGCGCCTGGTTTTCGGCCTCGCTGCCATCACACCAGTGGATGCGGTCGGGTCGGGTCAAGCGGGCAACGCTGTGCACCCACTCATTGAGAGCGGCCAGTTCTGAGGTCATAGGGGCTCCGGGCTCGCGGGAGCCGGTATCGAAAAGGAAGCTCAGGCTACTGAGCGCTGACGGCTCAGGCAAGCCGCTGAATCCTCTTGTTAGCGCGAGTGATTCGCATTAAGCTATGTATCAAGTTGGTCATCAATGAATAAACCTAAGGAAATCAACATGAAAGCGAATCTCCTCGCCCTGGCAGTGGCCACGGTGCTCTGCCAGCCCGCCCTGGCTGATGATGATGCGGGCGGCCGTTCGGCCCCGACCAAGCTCGACCGCCAGGACGTGACTGCCGAGGCGCAGGCTGATCCGCGCTTTACCCAGATCGCCAGCGAGATCGAGGATGGCAAGGTGCTGACCGGCAAGAAGAGCACGGTCATCGCACTTGATGACCAGCCCGAAGTCGTCAACAACGAACTGCGCCAGGCGTTCTCGCGACTGCCCGGCGTGCTGCTCTCGGAACAGCAGATCCCCGGCTACTACAACGTGAATTACCGCGGCCTCGGCGATCCGCATGAGTCCGAATTCGTCAGCTTCTTCGAGAACGGCATCCCGCTTGGCAGCGACTGGTTCGGCTACTCGACGATCTACTACCTGCCGCCGATCGACCGCGTCGAGCGCATCGCCTTCGTCCGCGGGGGCTCCTCGCTGCTGTACGGACCGCAGCCTGGTCCCTCGATCGACTTCATCACGCGGGCGCCGGCCACGGGCAAGGAACTCGGTTTCGTCAGCCGCCACAGCGGCGGCGAGGACGGGCTCTATGCCACCTACAACGAACTCAGCGGTGGCAGCGAGAATTTCGGCTGGCTGATCAGCTACGACCATCGTCAGTTTGATGGCCTGCGCTACAACGCCGACTCCGAAGTCGATGGCATCGGCGCCTCGCTGTTCTGGCGCCAGGGCGATCACGCCAGCTGGCGCCTGGATCTGTACAACTATCAATCCGAAAGCGGTGAGGCCGGCCGCCTGCCGAGCAATGTCTATGCAAGTCAGCCGGAGTGGTCGTCGACCCCGAACAATCGCATCGAGATCGATCGCGACATCGGCGTGCTCAGCCATCAGCGCAGCCTCGGCGAGACTGGCACGCTGGATCTGAAACTCTGGCTGGCCAAGATGGACCGCTACAGCGAGCGCCAGCCGCGCATCCTGCCGGGCAATCTGCCGATCAATGTCAGCACCGCATTCGACCTGCAGCAGTTTGAGAATACCGGCCTGGACGTACGCATGGGTCAGGACTGGGGCAGCAACAACACGCTGACCTACGGCATCACCCATTACCGCGATGACAGTCCGCGCAGCCAGCTCAATGTGCCTGCCGATGGCGTGGTCGCGCCGACCAGCTTCGCGCAGGAACGCGAAACCCGTTACACGGCGGTATTCGCCGAGAACGTGTTTCGCTTCGACCGCCTCAGCCTGATTCCCGCCGCACGCTTCGAGTGGCTGGAATACGACATTTTCGAGCGCGAACTGCTGCGCGGACTGCCACGCGATGCGATTGATCGCACCTTCAAGCAGGACGTGCCATTGTTCGGTTTCGGCGCGACCTACGATTGGCCGGAACAGCAGTTGCAGGCCTATGCCAATGTCTCGCAGGGCTATCGCCCGATGCGCTTCGATGATGTCGCCAATCCCACTTCCAATCTCTCGCTCGACAACGACCCCGATGTCGCCGATGCGATGAACTTTGAACTCGGACTCCGCGGCGCGCCGATGCTCGGCCTGTTCTTCGATGTCAGCCTGTTCCGCATCGATTTCGACGACAAGATCGAAACCCAGGTGGTCGTGGTCAATGGCTTGAACGAAGTGCTCCGCGTCAATTCCGGAGATTCGCGGCACCAGGGCATCGAGCTTTCCGGCGAGTACGACTTCTTTGCCGCCGCCGCTGGCGACAGCCATCTCTCCGTGTTCGCCAGTGCATCCATCCTTGACGCCGAGATCGTCCGCAGTCGCAATGCTGCCCTGGTCGGCAACACACCCGCGTTCGCACCCGATCATGTGGCGAAGGCCGGCCTGATCTATCGCAACGGCGATTGGCTCAAGCTCGCGCTGACCGGCACCTTTGTCGATGACCATTACTGGCAGGATTCCAACAGCAGCGGCGGCACCGCGCAGTACCCGATAGATGCCGTGATTCCGGGCTACGAAGTCTTTGACCTGACCGCAGAGTGGGCGCTGAGCAAGCACTTCAAACTGCTCGGCGGCGTCAACAATCTGTTCGATGAGTCCTATTACTCACGCGTGCGCAACGATGGCATCGAGCCGACCGCTGGCCGCACGCCCTACCTCGGCGTCGAGTTCGGCTTCTGACCCAAGGAAGCTCTTAACAAGTCACCGGAACGTCTCCGCTAGCCAGTTTGTTTTTTGCCAAACCCCCAAAAACCTGCGGTTTTGACCAGCTCCGCTGTTGAGAGCCGCCCCCTGACTCAGGGGGCTGTCGCGGCTCCGGATTTGACCACAGGTTCCCTGACGATTCCGGGTGGCTGGCGAACTGCCGCCACCCGGTTCAAACTCCGATTCGGAATGGCGCGCACAGTCTGCGATAATGTGGCGATGAATGCCGCCCTCCGTGAATCACCTCTTGCTTCGGGCGATGATCCTCTGATCATTGCCGGCCGAAGTTTCCGCTCGCGTCTGTTGACCGGAACCGGAAAGTTCGTCGACCTCGAACAGACCCGCCTCGCTACCGAGGCAGCTGGGGCCGAGATCATCACCGTTGCGATCCGGCGCACCAATATCGGCCAGAACGCCGGCGAGCCCAGCCTGCTCGATGTGCTGCCAGCTTCGAAATACACCTACCTGCCGAATACCGCCGGCTGCTACAGCGCCGAGGACGCCATCCGTACCTGCCGGCTTGCACGCGAGTTGCTCGACGGCCATGCACTGACCAAGCTGGAAGTGCTCGGCGATCCGAAAACCCTGTTCCCCGACATCGTGCAGACGATCAAGGCGGCCGAGGTGCTGATCCGCGAAGGCTTCGAGGTCATGGTCTATACCAATGACGATCCGATCGTCGCGCGCACGTTCGAAGAAATGGGCTGTGTCGCGGTGATGCCGCTGGCAGCGCCGATCGGATCGGGCCTGGGCATCCGCAACCCCTACAATATTCTGACGATTGTCGAGAATGCCAAGGTACCGGTGCTGGTCGATGCCGGGGTCGGCACCGCCTCCGATGCGGCGATTGCGATGGAACTCGGTTGCGATGGCGTACTGATGAATACCGCCATTGCCGGCGCGCGCAATCCGGTACTGATGGCGAGCGCCATGCGCAAGGCCGTCGAGGCCGGGCGCGAGGCTTTTCTCGCCGGACGCATTCCGCGCAAACGCTACGCCAGTGCCTCCAGCCCGATCGACGGCAATTTCTTCTGAGTTCGACTGCCGGCTGCCACGGCCGGCATCCCCCTTCTTGCCTGAGCCCTGCAGGCCACGGTCCTGTCCATGAACGAACCCACTGAACGTGGCCATCGCGCCATCAAGAGCTATGTGTTGCGCCAGGGACGACTGACACCGGGTCAGGAACGAGCGCTGGCCGAATCCTGGCCGCGCTACGGGCTCGACTATCTCGGCACGCCGCGCGATCTCGATCATGCGTTCGGACGCAGCGCGCCGAAGATACTCGAGATCGGATTCGGCAATGGCGAGGCGCTGCTCGCCGCGGCCCAGTCCGATCCCGATCGCGACTACCTCGGCATTGAAGTGCATCGTCCGGGCGTCGGTCGTCTGCTGCTGAATGCCAGCAAGGCCGCGATCAGCAATCTGCGCGTGTACCACCATGACGCTGTCGAAGTCCTCGATCACGAGATTGCCGACGCGTCATTGACCGAACTGCGACTGTACTTTCCCGATCCCTGGCACAAGGCGCGTCACAACAAGCGGCGCATGGTCCAGCCGGGCTTCGTGGAGCGCGTAGCACGCAAGCTGCAGCCGGGTGCGATGTTCCATCTCGCAACCGACTGGGCAGCGTACGCCGAGCACATGCTGGACGTAATGGAAGCCGCACCGGGATTCCGCAATCGGCTCGGTGCGCGCGCCGTCGCGCCGCGCCCGGACTGGCGCATCGAGACCCATTTCCAGAAACGCGGCGAGCGCCTGGGACACGGCGTGTTCGACCTGATCTACGACTTTCAGGGCTGAACCGCGCTGCAATCGGTTCATGGGCGCCGTCTGTGTTCGCCGCGTGAACGCAGGCTGAGCAGGTCGCGCACATCGCCTTGCCGGACTATACGGCCGGATGATTCACTCGCCGGCAGATCAGGCCCATGCGTTTGATCGAACCCGGATATTTCGTACTGCTTCTACCGCGAGGCAGTACGGAATATCCGGGCTGATCCCCATCCGAATCCCCTCCGGAGCATTCAATCCATGTCCAACAAGTTCATTGCAGGTCTGCTGCTCAGCAGCTGCGCCCTCGCCTTCGCCGGTTCTGCAGCCGCTGCCAACGATCAGGACGCTGCCGGCTATCTCGGCCTGCGTGTCGGCTCCGAACTCGACGACCGCTTTCCCAGCGGCCCCTACAACGTCGAGACCGATACGCCCTACAGCATCTACGGCGGCTGGAATTTCCATTCGCACTGGGCGCTTGAACTCGGCTATACCGATGTCGGTGACATTCGTGCGGTTGGCATCTCGGACGCCGGCTTCGAACTCGACGCTGACCTGTGGACACTGGGCGTGCAGTATCGCCAGCCGTTCGCCGAGCGCTTCGAACTGGTTGCCGGTGCCGGCATCTACCAGCTCAATGAGGACGGCCATCTGATCACGATCGCCGGACAGATTCCCTACGACAACAATGAGACCGGCGTGCAGGCCGAGGTCGGCGTGCGCTTCCATTTTGATGGCCCGCTGGCCCTGCGTGCGTCCTACCAGTGGTTCGATTTCGATGGCGGCGGCGATGGCACGCCCTGGCTCGGATTTGAATTCGGATTCTGATCCGCTGCAACACCGTGCAACACGGCACTCACTGCCGTGTTGTCACGTTCAGGCCCCCGCCCAGGCCGTATCAAAAATACGGCGCGTGGCAGCCACATCCAGCGGCACCGGATTGCCGCCTGCCGAGGGATCGGCAACTGCCATCTCGGCGACCAGCGCGGCCCGATCCGCCTCGACACCGAGTTCGCGCAGGGTATGCGGAACGCCGATTCTGCTGCGCAGATCGAGGATGAATTGCAGGAAGCCATCGAAGTCCGGTCGCGCCAGTTGCAGATACGCGGCCAGTCGAGTGATGCGTTCATCGATCGCCGCACGATTGAAGTTCAACACATAGGGCATCAGGGTTGCATTGGTCATGCCATGGTGGGTATCGCAGAGCGCACCAATCGGATGCGCGAGCGCGTGCATGCCACCGAGGCCCTTCTGGAAGGCAGTGGCACCCATCGCTGCCGCCGCCATCATCTGCGCGCGGGCTTCGATGTCGCCCGGATCGGCAACCACACGCGGCAGCGCCGCGGCCACCAGACGCATGCCCTCGACGGCAATGCCATCGGCCAGTGGATGAAAGCCCGGTGCGCAGTAAGCTTCGAGGCAATGCGACAGGGCATCCATGCCGGTGCCGGCGGTGATCCTTGCCGGCATGCCGACGGTCAGCTCCGGATCGCAGATCACCACCACCGGCATCATCCGCGGATGGAAGATGATCTTCTTGGTGTGCGTGGACTCATCGGTCACCACGCCGGCGCGGCCGACTTCCGATCCGGTGCCCGCCGTGGTTGGCACCGCGATCACCGGCGCAATGCCGGCCGGATCGGCGCGCGTCCACCAGTCGCCGATGTCCTCGTAATCCCAGACCGGCCGCGTCTGTCCGCTCATGAAGGCAATCAGCTTGCCCATATCCAGGCCACTGCCGCCGCCGAAGGCGACGACGCCGTCGTGACCACCCTGACGGTAGACAGCGACGCCGGCTTCGAGATTGGCACCGACCGGATTGGGCCGGATGTCGGCAAACAATTGCGCACCCAGACCGGCGGCGCGCAGCGCGGCCAATGCCGCCTGGGTGATCGGCGCGCTGGCCAGGCCGGCGTCGGTCACCAGCAGCGGACGTTGAATGCCGTGCTGGCGACATTGTGCCGCCAGTTCCGATATGCGCCCGGCACCGAAGCGGACGGCGGTCGGATAGTTCCAGTTCGAGACATATTTCATGCGGTACTCCGGTGACCTCTGCGCTGTCGGCAGATTCACCCAGCGTGTTTGAGATGGAAGGACTTGGGCCGGGTCAGGTGCTCGTAACCGACACTCGACAATGTCGCGCCGCGGCCGGTCTCCTTGACGCCGGTCCAGGCCAGCGCCGGATCGAGATAATCGCAGCGATTCATGAAGACGGTGCCGGTTTCGATCTGATCGCCGATGCGTTGCGCGCGATCCAGATCGCGTGTCCAGATCGATGCCGTCAGGCCATAGTCGCTGTCGTTCATCAGCGCGATCGCTTCTTCATCGGACGCTACCGCCATCACACCCACGACCGGACCGAAGTTCTCTTCGCGCATCAGCGACATGCTGTGATTGACATCGACCACCAGTTGCGGCGCCAGATAGCTGCTGCCGACGGCATCGGCAGCAAAGCGGGTTGCGTCGATCAGTGCGCGCGCGCCCTGCGCCAGCGCCCGCCTGACCTCGTTGCGCACGTGCGCCGCCGCCTTGGCGGTCACCATCGGGCCCAGCGTGGTGGCCGAATCCAGCGGCGAACCCAATACGTAGTCGTAGGCCATCGCCTGGAAGCGCTCGACGAACTCGTCATGGATGCGTTGATCAACATAGATGCGCTCAATCCCGCAGCAGCTCTGGCCGGAATTGAAATAGCTGCCATCAACCAGGTTGGCGACGGCGTCCTCAAGATCGGCATCGGCGCAGACGTAGGCCGGATCCTTGCCACCGAGTTCCAGACCAGCACCCAGAAAGCGCTCGGCCGCCAGTTGCGCAATCGCCCGGCCACCCGCGACTGATCCGGTGAAATTGACCTGGTGCACGCGACCGGAACGGATGATCTCCGCGGCGCTGGCATGATCCACCAGCACATGCTGGAACAGGCCCGCCGGTGCGCCGGCCTGATCGAGCGCCTGCTGAAAACGATCACCGACCAGAAAGGTCTGGCTGGCATGCTTCAACAGCACGGCGTTGCCCGCCATCAGCGCCGGAATCACCGCGTTCACGGCCGTCAGATAGGGGTAGTTCCAGGGGGCAATCACGAACACCACACCCACCGGCTCACGACGGATATAGCGGGTGAAGCCAGCGCGCGCCTCCGGCACCAGATCGGCCAGGGCCTGCGGCGCAATCGCAATCATGTGGCGGGCGCGTTCGGCAAATCCGCGCAGCTCACCGGCACCGTAGCGGATCGGCCGACCCATCTGCCAGGCGAGTTCGGGAACGATGGCGGCCTCCATCGCCAGCATGGCATCGACCACCCGCAGACAAAGCGCGGCCCGATCCGCCATTGAGCTTGCGCGCCAGGCCCGTTGCGCCAGCGCGGCGCGTTCGAGGGCGGCGTAAAGTTCTCTGTTGCCGAGGTAGTCGCGGGTGGCATAGACGCTGCCATCGACCGGAGAAATGATCTGCGCCTGCTTGCTCATGGTCTTGCCTGCCTGCGTGTACGTCGTTCGATTTTGCGACCGCAGCAGCGGCCGCCGATTCCATTCAGTAGCGCTCAAAACCGCGCCGCAGTTCCCAATCGGTGACGCGGCGGTCGTACTCCGACTGCTCCCACTGCGCGGTGTGGTGGTAGTGATCCACTACTTCGTTGCCGAGTGCCTTGCGCAGCATCTTCGAGCCGGTCAAGGCCTCGGCCGCAGCGCGCAGCGTCTTCGGCACTTCGGGAAGTGCCGCACCCTGATAGGCATCGCCCTCGTAGGGCTCGGCAAGCTTGAGCTTCTCGTCGATCCCGGCCAGCCCCGCCGCGATCAAGCCGGTGTAGGCCAGATAGGGATTGAGATCGGCGCCGCCGATGCGGCACTCGATGCGAATACCCTTCCCGCCTTCACCACAGAGCCGGAAGCCTGCAGTGCGGTTGTCACGACTCCAGACCGCGCGCGTCGGCGCGAAGGTGCCGACCTGGAAGCGCTTGTAGGAGTTGATGTACGGCGCCAGGAACCAGGTGATGTCGCGCGCGTACTTGACCTGGCCGGCCACCCAGGACTGCATCAGGGGCGACATGCCATGGCGTCCCTTCGGATCATGGAACAGCGAGGTGCGGCCCTTCAGGTCCCATAGCGAATTGTGGATGTGGCTGCTGGAGCCGGCCAGTTCGTAGCGCCATTTCGCCATGAAGGTGATCGACTTGCCGTGCTGGATGGCGATTTCCTTGCAGGCGTTTTTCATGATGGCGTGGCGATCGGCCATGGTCAGCGCGTCGGCATACCGGATATTGAGTTCTTCCTGACCCGGTCCCCATTCGCCCTTGGAATTCTCGACCGGAATGCCGGCCGCCTGCAGACCCTTGCGCATCGCACGGATCACCGGCTCCTCGCGGCTGGTCTGCAGGATGTTGTAGTCCTCGATGTAGTAGCCCGCCGTTTTCGGATCGCGGTAGTTGCGCGCGTGGATGGCCTCGTAGCTTTCGTCGAACAGATAGAACTCCAGCTCGGAAGCGAACATGCCGAGGAAGCCGCGCTCGCTCAGGCGCGCGATCTGGCGCTTCAACATCGCCCGCGGGCTGTGCGCAAGGTCCTTGTGGCTGTGGTGGTCGAGCACATCGCAGAGCACCAGGGCGGTGCCTTCCAGCCAGGGCGTCAGTCGCAGCGTCGACAGGTCGGGCTTCAGCAGAAAGTCGCCATAGCCCTTGCCCCAACTTGCCGCCTGATAGCCCGGCACCGGCTCCATGTCGATGTCATTGGCGAGCAGATAATTGCAGCAATGGGTTTCCTCGAAGGCGCTGTCGACGAAGAACTCGGCCTGGAATCGTTTGCCGATCAGGCGACCCTGCATATCGACCAGACAGGCCAGCACCGTATCGATCGTGCCGGCCTTTACCGCCTTCTTCAGTGCATCGAAACTCAACGCTGCCGTCATTGGCCTACTCCTCTGCTCTTCCCTAGTAAAAAAACCGAGCCGCGGCGGATCAGGCCGCGGCTCCTTCGATCACTGCCTGCGAGGGCGACGGGGAGTTCGCCGGGCAGGGTGGGTTTTAGTGACCGGATCCACTCTTGTCCAGAGCGAATTCTTCTTCCGGCGACAGGATCAGCTTGTGCCGGCCAACCAACAGGAAATACAGAATGCACAGTACAAACCAGCCGGCGACAAAAATGACGCCCTGCCGATAGGTCGGATCGCCAGTAACCTGGATGTACAGGGTTACCACGGCGATGATCATCGTCAATGTCGCGCCGATGACACCGAACGGACTGCGGTAGGGCCGCTCGATATTGGGCCGGTTGCGACGCAGCAGCACGAACGAGAGCCCCTGCATGAAATACGAGAACATCGCACCGAACACCGCCATATTGAGCAGGACACCGCCGATCACCTTGCCGCCCCCTTCCGCGCCGAGGCCGAACCAGAGCGCAAACATCACCGCGAGCGCGACGAAGCTGCCGCTGACCATTGCCACATGCGGCGTCTTCCGGGTGCCGTGGGTGATCGACAATCCGGATGGAAAATAGCCGGCGCGACTCAGCGAATAGATCTGCCGGCCCTTGGCGAAGATGATCGTATGAAAGCTCGCCACCAGACCGAGCACGGCGACCAGGGCCAGAACCTGCACCATCCAGGCACGCTCCTCACCGAAGATCGCACGCAGGCCGTCGAGCAGGGGTTCACCCGAGGTACCCAGCTTGAACGAGCCGACGCCAACGACCGCGGGATTCAGCCAGAGGATCATGAAGGCCGAGACGATCAGGGTGAAGATGCCGGCGAGGATTCCTTTCGGCATATCGCGTTTGGGATCGACCGATTCCTCCGCCGCCAACGGCAATTGCTCGATGGCAAGGAACAACCAGACCGCAAACGGCAGACAGAGCAGCACACCATGCCAGCCATTGGGCAGGAAGGGGCCGCCACCTTCGGGCAGTTCCACTCCGCCAGGACCGACATTCATCGCCCAGCGATTGAAATCGATATGGCCGATCGAGAAGATCCAGAAGGTCACCAGACAGCCCAGTGCCAGCAGGGTCACCACCAGCCCCACGCGGAACGACAGCTCAACGCCGATGACGTTCAGGCCAACAAAGAACACATAGAACCCGACCCACCAGAGCGGCTGCAATTCCGCTGGGGTGCCGGCAATGGCGCCCATGTAACTGCCTATGAAGAAGACGATGACCGCGGGCGTCAGCACATACTCGACGTTTTCGGACAGGCCGGTCAGAAATCCGCCCCAGGGTCCCATCGCGGTACGTGCGAACGAATAGGCACCGCCCGTATGCGGCAGTGCCGGCGACATTTCGGCCAGACTGTAGGTGAGGCCCAGATACATCACCGCGATGATGCCGGTGGCGACCAGCATGCTGCCCCAGCCCTGGGCCAACCCGAGATTCCAGCCGGAGAAGTGACCCGAGATCACCGCACCCACGCCGAGCGCCCAGAGCGACCACACGCCGGCATAGCGGCGCAATCCGCGCTTGTCGAAGTAACTCTTGTCGACCTTGGTGTAGGTGACCCCCGCTGCCTCTGTCATGCGCTTTCCCCCGGCTAGTTGATGGCTGCCCCGACTGGTGGTTGCCGCATCCCCGATGCGGCCAGACCTGCGAAAACTTCCAGTGACGATTTCAGATCATTTGCCAACCGCCCGGCCCACTGCGTCTGGCCCAGGCAATTGCTGATCAGATCATTGCGGACCTCGATCATCACGCCCGGCAGGCCGCGCCGCTCGGCATGGCGTTCGATGCTGTGAAAGACACCGTGCTCAGGTGCGTACGGCTGGTTGTCGCCGACCACCAGACTGGAATCGCGGGCGACCGATTCGAGCAGGCGATCAGCCAGTCGACGATCGCGGCGACTGATCACACCGACGTGCCAGGGTCGGGAAACCCCGCGGAACTGCGGCGTGAACGAGTGAATCGACACCACTGCGGTGGCCAGACCCGCGCGCAGGCGCTCATCGATCAGGTTTTCGATGGCGGCGTGAAACGGCGCGTACAGCCAGTCGCAACGCCAGCGCCGTTCGGTCTGACTGACACCCTGATTGCCGGGCACCATGCGGTCCTCACTCTGCAGCACGATGGAATCGGCAGCCGTCACATCACGGTTCAGATCCAGCAGCAGGCGCGAATGGGTGGCAAACACCAGCGGGGCATCGAGCAGGGCGGAGAGTTGCTCGGCGAGAGCAAGCGCGCCGATGTCCCAGGCGATATGCGATTGCAGATCAGCCGCCGAAAGTCCAAGCCGGTCGTAGCCCTGCGGCACGTAGTTGCTGGCGTGTTCGCAGATCAGCACAGCCGCGCCCAAGCCCTGGCGATTGAGGGTCGCAACCGGCGCTGCAGCAGAAGATCGAACAAATCCGTGCATGTACACAAAGCCTATCGGTTGATGTAACGAAAATTACAACACCTGACCCATTGCACCCGCCGGTAAAAAATCGTACAAAACGACACCGCTGTCAACTTCTTTCGACAGCAAACCGGAAAAACAGCGACCGATGGCACAGACCGTGGTCGACCAGTTGCGGGAAAGCCTGGGCAATTTCCCGGTCACCGAGCGCCGCGTAGCCCATCGCCTGCTGGCCGAGTACCCGATGGCCGGCCTGCAGAGCGCCACCGACCTGGCCAGGGCGGTAGGGGTAAGTACGCCGACCGTCTTGCGCATGGTGGCGCGTCTGGGTTTCGAGTCCTATGTCGATTTCCAGCGCCGCTTGCGCGAGGAACTGACGGCCCAGCTCAGCTCGCCGCTCAGCAAGGCGCAAAGCCCGACCGCGGCCGGCGCGGGCCCCAGCGCCGATGCGCCGCGCGCATTTTCTGCCGCGGTCGCGCGCAATATCGAGGAGACCTTTGCCCACCTCTCCGCGCATGAGGTCGACCAGATCGTGGCCCTGCTCGGCGATCGTCGCAATCGCATCCATATGGTCGGCGGCCGTTTCACCGATGCGCTTGCGCGCTACCTGTCGGTGCAGCTGCGCATCATTCGTCCCGGCGTATCGCATCTGCAGGATCAGGAAGCCAACTGGCAGGACCAGCTGCTCGATATGGATCAGCGCGACGTGCTGCTGATCTTCGATATCCGTCGCTATCAGGTCTCACTGCAACGACTCGCAGAAGCCGCGGCATCGCAACGCGTCTGCGTGCTGCTGATCACCGATCAATGGCTGTCACCGATCGCCAGGGTCGCGCGCCATGTGCTGCCCGCCCGCGTCGTCGTACCCTCGGTCTGGGATTCCAACACCGCCCTGATGGCCCTCTGCGAATCCCTGCTCGCCGCCGTCACCAGCAATACCTGGGACTACGCCAACAAACGCATGCGCGCCCTCGAGAAGCTCCGCAACACCGTCTAGGCCTCACGGCGCGCACTCAGTAGGGCGCCCTACGATTCCATGATTCGGCTGATGCTTGCTGCGGCGCACGATTCCCTTTGGTGCAATGGTTTCGGCGCGACGGATCTGACCTACTCCGGATCGACCATCCTGCGGACCGCGCGGATGGCAATCACCGGGAGGGGTGATCGATGGACATGCGATCCGTTTTTTCTTCGCAGCCGCGTCGGCATCAGCGCGCGTTGACGATATGCATTGCACTGCTTGCCCTGCTGACCAGCCACAACGCACTCGCGCTCAGCGAAGTCACTGGCTTCGGCAGCAATCCCGGCAATCTGAAGATGTTCAAGTACGTGCCGAGCGGGCTGCCTGCCGCTGCGCCGCTGGTGGTGGCCTTGCACGGCTGCGCGCAATCGGCAGCGTCCTATGACAATGAAACCGGCTGGCAGGCGCTGGCTGATCAGTGGAAATTCGCCCTGCTGCTGCCGCAACAGCAGAGCGCCAACAATTCCAGTTCCTGCTTCAACTGGTTCGAGAGCGGCGATATCGCACGCGGCTCCGGCGAGGCGCTGTCGATCAGGCAGATGGTCGATCGCATGAAGAGCGATCATGCCAGCGATGGCAGTCGCGTCTTCGTGACCGGCCTGTCCGCTGGCGGCGCCATGACCGCCGTGTTGCTGGCAACCTATCCCGATGTCTTTGCCGGTGGCGGCATCATCGCCGGCGTGCCCTACAACTGTGGCACCGGCACCTCGGCCGCGTTCAGCTGCATGAATCCCGGTAGTGATCTGACGCCCGCGCAATGGGGCAACAAGGTGCGCGCTGCCAGTACACACAGCGGACCCTGGCCGCGTGTCTCGATCTGGCACGGGGCCTCCGACAGCACGGTGCGCCCAGTCAATGCAACCGAGAGCATGGAACAGTGGACCAATGTGCACGGCATCGATCAGATCGCCGATGTCAGTGACACCATTGCCGGCTACCCGCACAAGGTCTATCGAAACGCGGCAGGCGCCGATCTGGTCGAGACCATGCTGATCACCGGCATGGGACACGGCACACCGGTTGATCCCGGCACTGGCCCCACGCAATGCGGTACAGCGGGCGCCTACATCCTCGACGTCAATGTCTGCTCAAGCTACTACATCGGCCGCTTCTGGGGCCTGGACAACCTCGACAGCACGCCACCCTCGGTGTCGATCACTGCGCCAACACAGGGTGCCACGGTAACTGGCGCGGTCAGCATCACGGCAAGCGCGACGGATGCGGTCGGTGTCGATCGCGTCGAATTCCTGGTCGATGGCGCCCTGCTCGCCGCTGACAACGCAGCACCTTACAGCGTCAGCTGGAACGCCGCCGCTGCTGCCAATGGCGCACACAATCTGCAGGCGCGCGCCTTCGATCTGGCCGGCAACAGCGCCAGTTCAACGGCGATCAATGTCACTGTGAGCGGCGGCGTATCCGATACCACCGCGCCGACGGTGCAACTGGTTTTCCCGACGGCGGGTGCCACCGTTTCCGGAACCATCACCCTGGCTGCCGATGCCAACGACGATTTCGCTGTCAGCAGTGTGGTGTTCCTGGTCGATGGCGTTGTCATCGGCAATGGCAATCCCCCGGGCCAGGCCGGGCCCTGGACCTACGACTGGAATTCCACCGGCGTTGCCAACGGCGCCCACAATATTTCGGCACGTGCGATCGACAGCAGCGGCAACCAGACCACCTCGCCCGCCAGCGCGATCACCGTCACCCAGAATCCCGCCGCAGTTGACGAGACCTTCTCCAATCGCAACGCCGATGGCGACTACTTTGACCAAGTCGGCTGGAGCGGAGACTTCAGCGCCAATGCGCTCAATCACAGCGTCGGCATCGCCGGCAGCCAGTCGAGTTACGGCGCGGCTTCGTCGGGCGTCGGCTGCGCCAGCGGCCTGAAGACCAGATATCTGCAACGCAGCATCACGCTCGGCGCCAATCCGCGCCTGAGCTATCAGCGTCGTCTCGATCTGAAGGCCAATATCAACTCCAGCACTACGGCCTGGTTTCGGGTGAAATTGAACAGCACGGTCGTCGATGAAAAGTTGGTGACCTTTGCCAACTATGCCGACAGCGACTGGGTAGCGCGCGAGGAGATCGATCTCTCCACCTTCGCCAACCAGACCATCACGCTGCGTTTCGAGGCCGCCGCCAACACCACCGTCTGTCTGGAGGCCTGGGCACGCGCGTACGTTGACGACATCCGCATCGCCAATGCCGAGCAATCGCTGGACATCACACCGCCCGGCGTAAATCTCACGGCGCCCGCCAATGGCGCGACCGTCAGTGGCAGCGTCGAACTGCAGGCGAGCGCGAGCGATGCCAGTGGTGTCAGCAAGGTCGAGTTCTATGCCAATGGCAGTCTGCTGCACAGCGACAGCGCCGCGCCATTCACGCATACCTGGGACACCAGCGCGGTCGAGAATGGCAGCTACGCGCTGATGGCCAAGGCCTACGATCCAGCGGGCAACGTCGGCAGCGATGACGATACCCAGGTCAACGTCAGCAATGGCGGCGGTGGTGGTCCGATCACCGTGGTATTCGACAATGAGGATGCCAATGATGGTTACGTCAAGGCCGCCAGCAATGGCTCCGGGGCTGCCGTGGGCACACTGGAATCGAGCATGGGCCTGGCGATCGGCCGCGGCAGCGACAGCAAGTTCAATCGCAGCGTGCTGTCGTTCGACAGCAGCGCCCTGCCCGATGGCGCAACGATCGTCAGTGCCGTGCTGACGGTCAGCTATCGCAGCGCCTCGGGCGATCCCTGGGCCAGCCCGGCCAACAATACCCTCGTGGTCGATGTGAAAAACGGCTGCTATGGAGGATGCACGATCGAGACCGGCGATTTTCTTTCCGCCGCCAGCGCCAGCGCCGTCGCCGAGATCATGAAGTTCACCAGCGGCAACCAGAACAGTTCGACGTTCAGCAGCGCTGGCCTGCAGGCCATCAACCGGGCTGGCCGCACCCAGATCCGCCTGCGCTTCAGCGCCGACCAGACCAGCACGCGTTATGTCTGGATCGACCGCGGCGCCAGCGCCAAGTTGACGGTGCAGTATCTGCCCTGAATCATGGTCAACCGCTCCCTCCTGTGGGAGCGCCGAGGCGGCGCGACCGTTGTGGTGATCCTGCGACACCGCGGTCGGCCCGCTTCGGGCCTCCTACGCAAGCGCATCGGTGGGAGCGCCGAAGCGGCGCGACCGTTGTGGCGATCCTGCGACACCACGGTCGGCCCGCCTCGGGCCTCCTACGCAAGCGCATCGGTGGGAGCGCCCTGGGGGCGCGACCGCAGAGGTCATCCTGCCAGACCACGGTCGGCCCGCCTCGGGCCTCCTACGAAAGCGCATCGGTGGGAGCGCCGAAGCGACGCGACCGAAGTTCGCTCACGCATATGCCGATACACTGGCCAGGCACCGCGGGGAAATCTTCGGGCGGCTGCGACGCCGCAGGTGCTGCCAGGAGCCCGCTTGATGGGATCGATCGCTTCGTTCTTCAGGAACATGTTCACGCTCTCACCAGCAGCGGCGCTGACGGTGCTGTGCATCCTCGCGGTCCCCCAGATCGCCATCCAGCTGGCGCTCAAGTCGCGCGGAGCGGCCCAGCAGTCGCTTGCGCAACGCGAACAGGTCCGTCTCCACCTGCACCATATCGGCGACGCCATGATCTCGGCGAATTCAGCCGCCATGCGCGGCGTGCTGCTGCCCGGGGCTCCGGATGCGGCGAAAGCATTCGAGCAGGCCCGCCAGTCGATCAACGAGCATCGGTCGGCGCTGCTGGCCCTGTCCGTCGCCTATCCGGATCGGCTGGAAGTGCTCAACCGGTTCGAACGCCTGGCAGACGCGCACTTCGACCGTCTGCGTCTCGCGGTCGAACTGGCCGATCAGGGTCTGCGCGAAAAAGCCCTGCAGGCCCTGATACGCCCGGACAACCAGGAACGACCCAATACCGCACTGACGGAGTTCACCCGACTGGAGGATCAGTCGGTCGCTGACGATCTGGTGCACGAGCGGTTCCTGCACAGAATCGTCTGGTGGGGCGGTCTGCTGGGCCTGATCCTACAACTGACCCTGCTCGCCCTATGGCTGAACCAGCGCGCGCGCCGCGAGCAACGGGAACGTCAGATGCAGCAGGATCGCGAATATGCCGACCAGCGTGCCGGCCTGATACTGAAGAGCATGCGTGACGCCGTGGTGCTGGTCGATTCCGATTTGAATATCGTCGACGCCAATCCTGCCTTTGTCGAGTCCTATCGCGCCCGGCCGGAACTGCATCAGCCGCTGCGTGAATGCGGGGACGGCAACTGGACCGACGAGGGCCTGCTGCAACGGCTGCGCGACGTGGTCCTGCAGGGTCGCGAGATCTGGGACTTCGAACTCCATCAGGTACTGGAAGACAGGACGCCCCGGATCATGCTGATCAATGCGCGACGCATCCAGAAGTCCGCGAATTCATCGTGCATCGTGGTCATCCGCGTCACTGATGTGACATCGCGCCGGCGCGACGCCCAGGAGGTCAAGCGGCTCAATCTCACGCTGCAGGAGCGCATCGAGGAAGCGCTGCGTGCAAATCGCGAACTGGAGACACTGAGCTATTCCATGGCGCACGATCTGCGCGCGCCCCTGCGGCATGTTTCTGGTTATGCGCGACGGCTCGATCAAAGCCTGAGGGATTCGCGCATAGAGAGCGCGCATGAGAACATCGCGGTCATCATGAAGTCGGTCGCCCGTATGGCCGAGACCATCGATGCGCTTCTGCACTACTCCCAACTGGGTCAATCCTTGCTGCGACCGACCTCGATCGACATGAAGGCCATGTTCGAGGAAATGCGCCAGATGGTCGGCAGCGAGCGTCCCGACTCGGCAGTCCACTGGGTCGTTGGCGACTTGCCTGCGGCAACCGGAGATGCGTCACTGGTGCGCCTGGTTTGGCAGAACCTGCTTGCCAATGCCATCAAGTTCAGCGCGCTGAAGCCGGAACCTGTCATCGAAGTCGGAGTCGTCCCCGAAACCCGGGACGGGTCAGTCCCCACCTATTTTGTGCGGGACAATGGTGCCGGCTTCGACATGAAACACAGCAGCAAACTCTTCGGCCTGTTCCAGAGACTGCACCGGACGGGCGCCTTCCCCGGCACTGGCATCGGCCTCGCCAATGCCAGACGCATTGTGGAGCGCCACGGGGGCAGTATCTGGGCCGAGTCCACCCCGGACTCAGGTGCCACGTTTTACTTTACACTGGCTGCCAGATCGCCGGCGCCGAACACCACATGAGGATCCCGGAATGAAGCAAAAACCGCGCCCGATCCTGTTGGCCGAGGATGATGACTTCGATGCGGAGTTGACCCTCGATGCGCTGCGCGCCGCAAGCATTTCCAATTCGGTTGTGCGTGTGTCCGATGGACTGGAGGTACTGGACTACCTCAACCGCCGCGGAGCGTTCGCGCAACGGCCCTATGGGGACCCCGTTGTCGTGATCCTGGATGTCAAGATGCCGCGCATGGACGGCGTAGAGACGCTGGAACACATCCGCTCAGACCCCACGTTTCGCAAACTGCCTGTGGTCATGCTGACGTCTTCCCGCCACGACAACGACATTTCCCGAAGCTGGGACGCGCGGGTCAACGCCTATGTGGTCAAACCGGTCGGCCCCGGGGACTACGACGACGCCGTCCGATCCCTGGGCGAATTCTGGGCCAAGGTCAACGAACCCCCGTTGCCCTGAGCCGGCCGCTCGGTCGTCCCGACCGATTCCGACCAGGCGGCGCAATCATCGTCGCATTCCCGCAAGACCACGGTCGGCCCGCTTCGGGCCTCCTACGCAAGCGCATCAGTGGGAGCGCCGAGGCGGCGCGACCGTTGTGGTGATCCTGCGACACCGCGGTCGGCCCGCTTCGGGCCTCCTACGCAAGCGCATCGGTGGGAGCGCCCTGGGGGCGCGACCGCAGAGGTCATCCTGCCAGACCACGGTCGGCCCGCTTCGGGCCTCCTACGCAAGCGCATCGGTGGGAGCGCCGAAGCGGCGCGACCGTTGCGGTCAATCTGCGCGACCGCGGTCGGCCCGCCTCGGGCCTCCTACACTGCAGCGCCGAGGCGGCGCGACCGCAGAATCAGGCACCACGTTCCCTGCGACCTCTGGTCACCTGTCTCGCTCACCGCCCGTGGGCCCATAGAACACCGCCCACATCCTGATCCCGGCAAGATCGCCGACGAACTGGTGACATTGCCCGGCGCCGACAAAGATCGCCGAGCCCGGCGCGAATGCATGCCGCTGGCCCTCGATCTCGATGACGCCCGAGCCCTCCAGAATGAAATACAGTTCATCTTGGCTATGCGGCGTCTGATAATCCGTGTGCTGTGGCGCGAAGTACAGCAGGGACATGCTGCCATGCCGGAACGCCTCGACATCCCACACCCCATCCTTCCATTTTTCGGTGGCAGCAAGCGGCAGCTGGGCGTGGTACGGGGCAGCCATGAAGATCATGCACAGTTCCTTGAGTCACAGCAGTGTCGGCAGCAACAACCAAAGTTCATTGCGCCGCAGTCAAATCGCCGGCACGTGTGCGTGCGCGCAGATCCATCCGGCGCAATACCCTTCGATTATTGCGCACGACGATCCTACTCGAAACCACTGGCAAACACGTTCTCAGCCAGCACCCTGACTTCCAGGGACGCATCGGTGCTTTCCTTGCAGTTGTCGGTGGCACGAATGACGAGCGTGTGGGTGCCCAGCGGCGATGCCGCTGCGAGCGTCACCACGCCACTGGGCGCAACACCTGCCGAGCCCGCATAGGTCCCCAGTGCCTGCAAGACCGGGGGCATCAAGGTTCCGCCATCACTCGGCCCGAGCGCGGGGGAGACATCGACACCGGAGCCCAGCAACAGGGTGACCGGGTTGTAGGTCAGTACTGGCGGCGGGTTGGGAATCACCTGTATGGCGAGGTCTGCCTCGTTGAACGAAGGCTCGCTATCGGTCGCGCGCAAGGTGAATATCGCAAAGTCTGCCCCGCATTCGGCGCGTACGAGGGCGCGCACCTCACCGCCCGGCGTGACCCCGAGAATTTCCACCGACACGGAATTGACGGTCGCCTGATCCGACCCATTGACCTCAAGCGTCAGGGACTCCGGCGGATCCTGGGCATCGGAAACCTGCGCAATCACAAATTCCTGGAATGGATCGCCCTCGCCTTCCGTGCGCGTGATCCCCATCGTCGCATCAATCGTGGGCGGCGACGGCCCACCCCTTGGACCTCCTCGTAGCCCGGCGTCGCGCGCGGGGACGCCGGCATAGGCGTAGTTCGAAAGCGCGCCGGCCACCCGGCCACGATCAGCTGACAAGGGATCGGCCAGCGCCGGCCCGGCGCAGAACCCGAACACCGTAAGCAAGACCACCAGAATGCGCAGCATCGAAGACATTGCCGCCGCGCCACGAACCGCTGCAACCGAGATGCTGACCATACCCAGCTCCTCCGACCAGTCCTGATTCCTCACCCGAACATCCGGGCCCCTTTGAG
This sequence comes from Pseudomonadota bacterium, assembly GCA_022843465.1. Classification (GTDB taxonomy): domain Bacteria; phylum Pseudomonadota; class Gammaproteobacteria; order Xanthomonadales; family Ahniellaceae; genus 0-14-3-00-62-12. The sequence goes on from JALHNO010000009.1 coordinate 66,546, forward strand.
AAAACAAAGCACAAGAAACGAAGCGGATTGCGCCGACTGCAGCGACGCGATCGGATGATAGCGCGTCCAACCGCGTCAGGGTCCCATCGCCCGGCTTGTCGCAAGCCCGGCTCGCTGCGAAAGTAGCCGCTCCACATCCATTCCATTCCACGACGCCCGGCCCCCATGGCAATCGAATTCACCACGGTCAGCACGCCGCATCAGGTCGATCAGATTCTCGAACTGCAGATCCGGAACCACCGCGACCACGTCGACGCCGTCACCGCCGCAAGCGATGGCTTCACCAGCGTCCGCCACGACCGCGACGTGCTGCAGGCGATGAACCGGCAGCACCCATCGGCCATCGCAGTTGCGGACGGCAAACTCGCCGGCTACTGCCTGATGATGCCGCAGAACTTTCGCGACCAGGTACCCATCCTGCAGCCGATGTTCGCCATGCTCGACCATCTGCACTGGCGCGGTCAGCCGCTGGCCGGCAACCCGCGCTGGTTCGTGATGGGCCAAGTCTGCGTGGCGCAGGACTTCCGTGGCATGGGCGTGTTCGACGGGATCTACCACAGGCTGCGCGAGACCTATTCGCCAGACTTCGATTTCACCGTCACCGAAATCTCGCAACGCAATGCCCGCTCCCTGCGCGCCCACCAACGCGTCGGCTTCGAAACCCTGCACGTCTACAACGACCCCGCCGCCGATGAGCAGTGGGAAGTCGTGGTGTGGGATTGGCGCTGACGCGCGGCCTGCCCGACACCGTCGGCTGCGTTGAGCTCCGTAGGGCGAATTTACCGAAGGGCATTGCGCCGGATGGGCCACCGCGTACGCAGCTCCGTAGGGTGCAATAACCGAAGGGCATTGCGCCGGAATTGCTCTCGCTCAAGCACGCAACCAAGTAGATTCAATGCGGCGCAATGCCCTTCGGTTATTGCGCGCTCTCGTCAAAATCCACCGCTGCCTGACTACTGATCGCATCAATCGACCATCTGACTCCAGTTGCTGGTCTGGTCGAAGCGTACGATCCTCAGGTCCGGCGCGCTCGCGATGAGTTCCTGGTAGCCGAACTCCTGACCGCGCTCGATCCGATCCAGAAACGGTTCGAACCAGGCCAGCGATGCTTCGCTGCGCCGGTGTCGCACGCGTTCGAATTGAACACGGAAGCTCTCGTTCGGACAGGGGCCGGGACCGTCGTAGTCGCCGCCCTCAAGGAAGGGCACGTCGGGCTGTCCGATGCGATAGATCAGGCCATCCGCCTTGTCGTAGAGCAGGCAGATGTCGCGGACTCCGAGCGCACGGGCTTCGCGCGACTGACGTGGCCCATAGGCCAGACCGTGGCGGCGCAGCACATCGATCACTTCGACATTGCCCTGCGCCTCGGCCAATGCATAGGCGTCCCGACCTTTGCTGTCGCGAAGCTCCGGCACCGCGCCCAGCCGCAGCAGTTCGTGCACCAGCTGGCTGCGCGGCAATGGGGCCAGGCTCGGGCAGACCACGGCCTTGCGCAGCGGATAGCCGTGGCCGCGCAACTGGATATTGGGCTTTGCACCGGCGGCGACAAGGGCGGCCAAGACCGGCGTGGCGCCGGCTTCCGCTGCAGCCACCAGCGGCACATCGGCCAGACTGGAAGCCCCAAAATTCTGCGGCCGCGTGCAGATCGCGGCCAGATGTTGCACGCTCGCCCAGCGACCCTGCTGCAGGGCATGCAGCAGAAAAGCGCCACGATGGGTACCGCAGGCTCGCGCGATCGTCGCGATGCCCTGATCATCCAGCGCAGACTCGACGATAGCTGCGCGGGCGATCCGATCCACCATCTTCGTCGTCGTGGTGGAGCACCGGCACGGTAGCACCGCAGGCCAGCAACTCCAGCAGGATCGGGATGCGTCCCAACGCCAGGCATCGCTCGGCCAGCCGGTTCAAAGCGCCGTGACACCAGGCACCAAATAGCACGTCCGGACGCCCACTGATTCCAAGGCGCAGCAAGGAGCGCACGGCCTCAGCACGATCCAGCGCGATGGCGCGCTCGAGCAACTCCAATCCATCTTCCTTGAGCGCGACCTTGGACGCTCGCAACGCACTCGCGCACGACTCCAGTTCGGCAAGCTGGTCGCGTTCGAGCAGATCGAGAAGCTTCAGCGCGCCTTCAATCGCGTCCATGATCGCCGTCCATCCGGCGGCATCCTGCTGGGAAACATGCCCAGTCTACTGCGCCATTCCAGCCGCACTGTCGACGCTCCACCACGGTCACAATGGACACTCGGTGTTCTGCCTGTCATGCAACCTCGCTGGGTACACGCCGTCAGCAGCAGTGAGGATGCTGACGCTCGTGCGGCGCGATAGCCGCCGGGCATTGCCTCGAATGGGTTCCCGCACACGGACACCCGCAAACATTTCAATGCGGAGTAAGGTCATTGCGCGCTATGTCCCTCGATCCGGGCCGCTCGGGCCACAGCCAAGCCCAGCTGGAGACGTGGTCCTCAAGCTGGACCAGCCCCGCCTCCCCCTTGCCAGCCTGCGAATTCGACGCGGCGCAACATCATTGCACTCCATGCCCCTTCTTTCCGTCGGTGGTAACCAGAAAGATGAGTACTCCTGCTCCGAGCGCTACCAGCGCATGCAACACATTGTCGCCGACCACACGCATACGCAATTCCGGGATCGATCCGCATGCTGAATTGGAGGGGTTATCGGGAACAAACTGAATAACAACCGAGTCCCCGGCGCGCGCGGCTTCGCACCTCGCGACGCAACTCGTCCCAGAACCACGATGCGTTTCCCCCAGGTGTTCGAACGAATAGCCTAACGACCCATGGTTTCCACAATTCGTGCCCGTCACAAGGGCCTGGGCCTGTACTCCGTGCCGCACCAACTCGTCCACGTCCTGCAAGGCACGGAGATTGAACACTGCGATGACCGCCAACAGCGGAAACACCAGCAACCCGAGTGCGATTCTGGCCGCGGTCGGTGACGTGGAGACTGCCTGATCCTTCACAACATTCTCCGTGCGAGCAACGGAACCAAGACGCACCGCGGAGCAGCAAGAATTCTGGAGAAGAATTCTGGACACCCACACTTAAGAATTCTGGACACCCACACTTTGCTCCACAGCGACGCCCGACGTCAACGACGCACGCACCGTCGAAGAGGCGCTTGGCGTTCTGCTTCAAAACTTGAAGTCGGCCACGGTCACCACGGCTTAACCGCTGGTGCGGGCCATGGGCTCACCACTCGCTGGACTCTTCCGCCAGCGATGCCGCGAGATAGGTGCTCAGCCAGTGACCTTGGCCAGCTCACGCGCGGTGCCGAGAAGAAGTCCGGACACCCACACTTTGCTCCACAGCGACGCCCGACGTCAACGACGCACGCACCGTCGAAGAGGCGCTTGGCGTTCTGCTTCAAAATTTGGAGTCAAGTACGCGCACCATGGCTCAATCGCCGGTGCGGGCCATGGGCTCACCACTCGCTGGACTCTTCCGCCAGCGATGCCGCGAGATAGGTGCTCAGCCAGTGACCTTGGCCAGCTCACGCGCGGTGCCGATGCCGCGCAGCCAGCATTGCCCCATCGCTCGGGCTTTCTCGATCAGACTGTCGACTGCTCCGATGGCACGGCCGAAGCCGGAGCCCACAGCCATCACTTGCCGCGTCCAGGACGCGCTGCTCGTCCCCAGCCTGGCGATTACTACCGGTGCAGGGCCAACGATCGCACCGCGTTTGTCGGCGCGAATCTGGCGGCCACTGAAGTCGACCAACCCAAGGTACTCCGCCTGGGTCATCCGCAGCACCGACAGACCTCGAATGCCCAGCACCGGCGCCAGCGCGTGACCTGCTGATGCGGGCTCGGCTTCGATTTCGCTTAGCCGTTGTCGGGCACTGGTGTGGCGTGAAGCTTCCAGCGTGTCGCATATTCCGGCGCGAACGGGATTGAGGTCCACGTAGGCCATTGCCGCAACGACCGCCGTGTCGTCCAGTAAAGCCTGGCACTTGAATCTGCCTTCCCAGAACCGCCCTTTACAGATGTCTTCCTTGTTCGCACGGCGCGCGATGGGCTCCGACAATGCGCGCATGAACCACGATAGATCTGCGAGCCTGCCACGCAGAACTGCGATGCGATCAGCGTGGCCAGAAAGTACCGCTGCTCGTAACTCAGGCGCTTGATCGGGCCGAGGAAACAATCGAACCCAGCGATCGGCCACCTCCAGGTCCGACCACGCCGACGCCACTTCCGGCAGGGTCTGCACGACGACATGCAGATGATTGCTCATCACCGCAAAACCCCAGATCGAGACAGCGAAGATTTCGCCGATGTCACGGAGACGATCCTCCACCCATTGCCTGCGGTGCTCGAACGAACGACCGGTGTAGCTGTCCTCACCGCACAGGAACGCTCGACGTACACAGCGCGAGACGCAGTGGAACACGCCTGACGCGCCTGGTGGAACAAGTGTGGATCGTGGGTAGGTCATGTTGCACAGACTGCCACCGCACTGAGGCGATGGCAGTCAGATCAATGCGAGGCGGAGGCTAGGAAATCTCGGAATCGTGGATGTCCTGGTTCTTCCCCATGTCCTGGTTCTTCCCCGTTACCTAGATCGATCGATTGCTTGCGCCAGGAGTACAAGAGCCATAGCGGGGACCAAGGGAAGCCACCAGTGGTCCCAGCCGAATAACCCTGACACTAACGAAGAGGAGACTAGGCATGCGCCCAATATCCACGAGACGCATGCCACCTTTTTCATTGGAAATCCACGAGTGTCATAGTGCCTCAGCATTGTCTTGGGCGCTGACCAGCACTTTTAGGCTGGTCCTCGCACTCGGTTCACCGAACACCGAAGGATGCCGGGAGTCTCGTATTAAAAGGTGGGGAAGATGGCAGGAGCACGTGGAGGCGGGGCCCACCCCCATTCACTCAATTTTTCGCATGAGTACCCTCGGATCATCTCGGAATACAAGGGCCCGAGAGCTGCACCCGCGGCCGCGTCCTCACTTCGCTTGAGCTTCTTCCCCCACTTCAGCATGGCGCCACCACCAATGGCACCGCCGGTAATGCATCCTGCAAGGCAGTCATCGGCTACTTCGCAAAAATCCCAGGCACAATCCTTATTGCATTCGCCCAGGGTCTTGCCGCGAAACATTCCTTGCCCAACACACCAGAGCTTGCTTGAAACAACAGACGCAAGACATCCCTTCACACAGGCTCGTAGTGCCGCCCACAAGACCGGGTGTTGTCCCGTCGGATCACTGTAACCAATAGGTTTCCCGTTCACATAAGAATAGGTAGCCACCCCACCCCTCAACCCAATCGGATCACTCTCCACATACCTTCCAGTACCCGGCTCGTAGTCGCGGAAGTAGTTGTAATGCAACCCCGTCTCGGCGTCAAAGTACTGCCCCGGAAACCGCAGGTTCATCACGAAGGGAACGCTGTTGCCATCCGGGTCCTGGTTGGGGGCGGCTTCGCCGAAGGGGTTGTTGAGTATGGGCCAGTCCCAGATGGCGTTGTTGCCGGCGACCGAGATCACCTTGCGCGGGCTGCCGAGATGATCTGGCTGGATATGGTTCAGCACGCCACCGGCGATGACGCCAACCGGGAGGTCGTCCAGCCACAGGTACTCCTGAAGCACGACACCATTCCGATCACCTTCGACCAGCAAGCGGCCAGACTCGTCGTAAACGAAGGAACGCGAACTTGCCTTGTGCGAGTATGTCACGTGTTTGTAGACGCGCTCGCCACGGGCGTTGTAGTGGAAATGCACGGCCGCGCCTGGATCAATCGAGCTGACCAGTCTATTGCGGTCATCGTAGGTCAGAATCGGCGATTGAAACCAGGCAGCGTCGCGTCGCGTCGTGTTGCCGTTGGCATCGTACTCGCGCGTGCTGAGGGGGACCGATTTCGTCTTGCTCGACGATCGCCGGCTTTCTTCCTCCGGTGTACCGATCCACATCAATCGATGCGAATTCGGAGCGTACCCGTAGCCTTGGACAGCGCCATTGCTGTAGGTCTTTGACGTCCGGTTGCCGATAGCGTCGTAGGTAAAGGCTTCGGCGAGTGCCGTCGGCGTGTTGACCGTCTTCAGGCGATGGAGCGCATCGTATCCGTACACGTTGTTGGGCGGCGAACCCGCGATTACATCACTCAGCCCGGTGATATTGCCGACCGCATCCAGGGTGAACTCAAGATCGAGTCCGGTGGCCTGACTGCTGTTGATGCTGTCGATCCAGTAGTTCTGATCGTAGCTGCGCAGACTGGTGGCGCCATTGCCCCAGGTGATCTGCTTGACCGGGCCGTACGGGTAGTAGCTGACGGCGCTGACCAGGGTCTGTGCGCCGCCACCCGCCGGCGTCACGCTGATCGCGCTGATGCGGCCGAGTGCATCGCGGCTGTAGTTGACGACGCTGCCGCTCGGATAGACCAACTGGGTCATCCGGTCGGCCTTGTTGTAGGCCCAGCGCGTGGTAGTGGTGATGCCATTGGCAACGGCGATCTTGCGCACCACATTGCCGCGGCGGTCGTAGCAGAGCTGGGTGCTGCCGCTGGGATCGCTGAAGCCGGTGAGGCGGCCCAGGCCAAAGCGTTCATTGCTCGGGCTGGTCGGACAGGCGCTGTGGTTCTGGTCATAGCTAAACGCGACATTGTTGCTCGATGTCGGATAGGCAATGCCCGTCAGCCGATTGAGCACGTCGTAGCTGTAGGTGCTCGTGACCCCGCGCGCATCGGTCTGCGTGGCGCGATTGCCGGCGCTGTCGTAGGTGTAGTTTGTGGTGCCGGTATCGGGGCTGACCAGTTGCATCAGGTCGCTGAGACCGTCGTAGACGTAGTCGGTCGCCAGGCCCTTGGCGTCGATCACCCTGGTCAGATTGTCGCGGGCGTCGTAGCGGTACTGGGTGTTGCCCATCAGGGCATCGGTGCTCTGGATCAGGCGATTGAGCGGATCGACATTGCTGTCGGTCACCCGCAGCAGGGCATCGGTGACGGTGTCCTGATTGCCATTGCCGTCATAGGTGAACACCGTTTCGGCACTCTGCGCATTGAGCAGTTTGTGCAGGCGACCCAGGCTGTCATAGACGCGGCCGAGGGTGCGGGTCAGCGTGTTGGATGGGTCGCGGGTGTTTTCCGCAGTGCGATTGCCGGCGGCATCGAGCGTGTAGCTGAGGGTGTTGCCGAGATTGTCCGTTATGTCGGTCAGGCGATGGGCGGCGTCGTAGGTGTAGTCGATGTAGGCGCCATCGGGCTGGGTGACGCGGGTGACTTGGCCGACATTGTCGTAGGTCAGCGTGGTCACGGCGTCCGATGTGGCATTGGGCGTGCCATTGGCATTGGCGCGCACGGTGCGCGTGGCCAGCCAGCCGCGGGCGTGGTAGCTCAGGTCGGTGATCACGCCGTTGGCGTCTTTCATGCGCTTCACGCGACCGGCACCGTCGTAGCTGATGTACTCGGTCACCTGGTTCAATGCATTGGTCACCTTCCACAGATCACCCTTGCGATAGGCGCAGGTGGTCGGCGCAGAGGCACAGTTGGCGTGATCGGCAGCGTAGTAGGTGTAGGTGCTGAGATCGCTCACATCGGTACGCGCACCGTTCATCGTCTTGACCAGGCCAAGCAAGGGGCAGGTGCTGCCCGGCGCGGCCACGTCGCCGGCTTCGCAGTAGGTGGTCAGGGTTTGGCGCACGCGCGCCGGCGCAATGCTGCTGGCGCCACAGGTGTAGGCCATTGCGGTGGTGTCGGTGGGATCGATCTCGCAGCGGGCGGTGGTCTGGCCGCGGCTGTTGTGGGTCCAGCGGGTAACTGTGAGGAGCACGTTTGCACTGTTGTACGTCGTCCGCTCTACCGGCGTTCGGAAAGCGGGGTGCCACAGGGTTTCCGTGCGCCGGGTTTCTGGCGTTGAACAGTCCACAGTGCCAGGACAAGCCGCCGTCTGAGCGGGCAAGAGCCCCTCGACGCGCGACGTTTCGTTGCCGAAAGCATCAGTGCCGATCTGAGTCTTGAACCCGCGTGCGTCGATGGTCGCAGCAAGATCACGACTGGGCGAGTAGAACTTCTGGGTCACAAGCTGCAGCGACGTGACCGGATCGGTTTCGGTCACCTTGATCAGCTTCTTGAACTGGGAAGTGTCGAACTCGAATAGCTTGGTTCCGCCCAAAGGATAGGTAACCAGTGTCGTGGACCCAGTGACGTACTCGAGGGTTGCCCGATTGACGCCCCCCGCCCATTCCGTACTGAGCACTCGACCACCCTGGTCGTAGCGGTATGTTGACCAGCGCGTGGTCGTGCTGCCGAACTGGTCGCTGATGCCGGTGATTGCTCCCGGTATCCCATTTACCGCACACGCCGCGTCGGTGGCTCCGCCTGGCAGGATGCAGACGTTGGCGGCTTCGTTGCGGAGGTAGTTGCGCTGGTAGCCGCCTGGATACGAAACGCTGTTCAGCTCACCGTCCGCGCCATACTGGTACTGGATCACTGCACCCTCGGGCGTGGAGACAGACGTCAGCCTGACGGTGCCGCAGGTCAAGCTGTACGCCCCCCCACAACTAGCAACATCAGATCGCGCGTAGTTGAAAACCAGGGTGCGCCCGTTGGCGTCCGTGACCTGGAACAGCCGTCGATCAAACCCTTCCGACATGGAAGCGCCGGGAGGCGTGGGCACATCCCCGTGATAGGCAAAGTGCAATTCCATTGCCGAATTGCCGGGCTGAGCACGGCGGCGCAACAGCCCCTTGGCGTCGAAATACCAACGCTGAGAACCTTCCTCCAGAATGTAGGCGATACCCGCGGAATCGGGCGCCTGCTTGGTCAGAATCTTGCCGGGTCGGTTGGTGGCGCGATACTGGCCATTTGATACCAGTGTGTATCGCTCGAGATGCATCGTATTGAGCAGCAGGAATAACTGGCTCGGTGCCGCGGTCGCATCGGGCTGCACACGGAGGTCGTAGCTCGTGGACCAATGGTTGCCCATTGCACTAGTCGGAGACACCTCGCGCATCGACGAGTACGAGCGCACTAGCTCCAGACCGCCGGACCTCCAATCAGTTTCGGTCAGTATTTTTTCGCCAGTGCCGGGCACGCAGGGCGCGTTGGTGCCAGGACATTGCTCTGGTTTGGGAACGGCGGTGATGATGCCGATTTCGTCGTTGATACAGGCTTCGGAGAGTGGAACGGCGTTCTTTGCACGCTGAGCCTCACCCGCTGCCAGCAGCACGGCCGGATTGGTATCTTTGCCAGAAGGGTAAAATGCTGAGGGGCACTGAGGCTGCGCCGTCTTTCTCAACAAGTAGTGCGTGGTACCGCTCGACGTGGACGGAGGCACGCAAGTCGTGACCCGCCGCATGTATTTATGAAATGCTCCGACAGGCGTGCTGTATCCCGGGCATGCGTAGTTGTATGGCACCGTGTTGCCAAACAAGAGCGGCGGATCCATGTAGGCCCCGAAAAAGCTGTCCGTGTGGCTACACCCCGGTGGCGAGGTGTGACCAATGAGTGCCGTGATCGCTTCATTCTCGCTGCCGTACGAAGGTGGCGAGCCGGAACATGAGGCAACTTCCCACGCCGTCGTAAGCGTATACGCCAATGGCGGGACCGGGGTGCCTGGTGCCGGCATGACCTTGTAGCGATACTCCATCAAGTTGGTTGAGTAACTATTGATCGGTCGCTGCTCGTCGCGAACCAGAAGCTCGCGACCGGGACGTTGTGGAATGGATTCCCGCATCACGGCTTCTGTCTCGCTCAGTAGCGGAGAACAGAAATTCTGTCCGTTGGAGAGCCGGATCGTGCAGTACTCATCAGGGGGCTGGTAGGCGCTGGCCAGCGCGGGCGCAAGGAGCGCGAGGGCAGCCGATGCTGACAGCACCAACCGGCGCTTGTGATCGAACAGTCTTGGTATTTTGCGCACAGGAAACTCCCGATGATGAAGCAACGACCGCGCGAATGAGCGGCTTGTAGCTGTCCTATCGGAATCCGGGGCTGGGCATGATCAGATTCTTTTCATAGGGCGCAATCCCTTCGCGGCCGTCGCGTGGACGACCAAATTGATCGCCCCAGCATGAACTGCGGCGTGCGCGCGCCTGGGGCCGCGCGACGGCCCTCTGGCTGGTGCAGGGAATTCGTTGGGCCGGGGCCTCGCGCCGCCAGCGTGTCGACAAGGCAACTCTCGCGCCTGGTCTCCGCACGGTACCTAAGGACTTACCTAATCCCCAACTCCACCATCCCCGCCTCAATCTTCCCCACCGCTTTCTGCGCCTGCGGATTGGGCGACTTCTTGGCTTCCTCGAGGGCGCCAAGGACTTTGGCGTGCTGGCTCGCAGTCGGCTGCTGTCGATAAAGATCAGCGGCAACGATCAAGAGATCGATCGGGTAGATGTCGTATTGCTGGATGATCTGGTGTTCCTCGGCTACGCGGATGACGTCCTCGGCGAGCGCGGCTGCCCTCGCCCATTCTCCGCGTGCTGCGAGTTCGGTTGCGTATCCGGTGCGGAACAATTGCGTGGTGAGATTGGACGTGGGCCATACTTGCTTTGCGATGTCGATGGCGGCCTGATAATTCTGATCGGCGACAGCGAACTCGCCTTGATCATTCTGGATACCGGCGAGATTGAAGTGCGCGCGCGCAGTCGTGGGATGCGCGCGACCCAGCACGCCAACATAGGTGTCCAGCAATTCCGCCGCCAGCACTTTGGCAGCGGCCATGTCGCCGATGGCGGTGAGCACCCTGAACTTGGCGTTTTTCGCCTGTGCATAGCGCAGGGACTGCACGCCATACAGTCGCTCGGCGGTTGCCATGGCCTGATTGGCCAGTGCCGTTGCCTGATCGAACTTCTGCAGATCGGCCTTGAGTCCAGCCAGCAGATTGGCCTGTTCGAGCACCTGCGGCGAATCGAGTGAATTGTGCTCCTTGGCCTCGGCAAGCAGTTGCTCAAGGATCTGCTCGGATCGTTCGGGCTTGCCGGTGACCCGATACCCCTGCGCCAGCAGGGTGCGGGCACGTATCGATTGGGCCGGGCTCAATGGCGCAGCCACCACTTCTTCGATAATGCCGACCGACTTGGGGAGTTCACCTGCCTGGAACTCGATGGCTGCCGAGGCGAGCCTGGCCGCCTGCCTGGCTTCATCATCGCGGGCGAGGCGCAGCAGTTCGGCCTGTGCCCTCCGCGCTTCGTCGAACGCCCCGGTTTCACCGAGCGCATGCGATCGCGTCGACCAGTACAGGCTGCGCGGCGCATCCCCCAAGGATTCCACGTTGATATCCGCCTGCAAGGCCAGCGCACGCTCGGGCTCACCGATCAGGCGATGGATTTCCGCAATGGGGACCAGCAGCGGTGCTGCTTCGGTGCCGCCGGCACCATCGAGACGCGCCTGCGTCGCGATGCGTTCGAATACCTCCCTGGCCGATACGTCCTTGCCGAGCGCCTGCGCCGGGTCGGTGGCATTCAAGGCATTCATGATCAGGCCCGTCATCTGATCGGCCCGGGATTGTTGTTCGATGGTGGCGCGGTATTGGCGTAGCCAGGTCAGGCCGCCGGCCGTGGCGACGGCGAGCACGATCGCAGAGGCGGCAACGGCGAGACGGTGGCGAGAGACGAATCGCCGACTGCGATACCAGAGCCCACCGCGTCTTGCCACGACCGGGAATCCTTGCAGATGAGCGCGCAGATCGGCGCTCAGTTGATCGACCGAGGTGTAGCGATCCTGTGGATTCTTGCGCAGGCAGCGCAGTGCGATGGCGTCGAGGTCGCCCTTCAGCAGGCGGGCCGCAATCGCTGGGACTGTGGTTGAATTCTGCGCGGGATCCGATGACGCGCTGTCCTGGGATTGCGAAGTCGTTGGCGTTTTGGCGACCGCGAGACTCGGCGCCGCCGGGTCGTCATGCAATACGCGATGCTCCATCTCGCCGGGCGTCAGGCCATTGAGGTCGAGTGGCTTGCGGCCGGTCAGCAGTTCGTAGAGCAGTACGCCGAGGCCGTAGACATCGCAGGCGGGTGTGATCGGCTCGTTGCGCAGTTGTTCGGGCGCAGCGTTGTGCGGAGAGAAGAATCGCTGCGCGGCGGCGGTTTCCTGCACATCGATGGCACCGAGCACACCGACCAGGGGCTTGGCGATGCCGAAGTCGAGCAATTTGACCTGGCCGTCTTCGGTCACCAGCACATTGCCGGGCTTGAGGTCGCGGTGCACGATCAGGTTGCGATGGGCAAAGGCGATGGCATCGCAGATATCGAGGAAGAGGCGCAGCCGTGCGCCGAGATCCAGCGCGTGCGTGGCGGCATACGCGGTGAGACTGAGCCCGGGGACGTACTCCATCACCACATAGGGGCTGCCATCGGCGAGCTCGCCGGCATCGAGCAGGCTGGCGATGTGCGGGTGCTTGAGCAGGGCCAGCACCTGGCGTTCCAGATGAAAGCGCGCAAGCGTATGCGCATCGAGCAGCTCTGGGCGCACGATCTTGATGGCGACCTGCTGGCTGATGCTGCCATCGGCGCGGTCGGCCAGGAATACGCGCCCCATGCCGCCCTTGCCGAGCGAACTGGCGATGACGTAGGCGCCGATGCTCTGGCCGAGCATGTCCTGTTCGGAGGCAAACGCTTGCGTGGCACGCAGCGCCGGCCGCGCCGTGTGGCCGACCAATTGCTGATCGACATCGAGCAAGTCGATCAACTGGCGCCGGGTGTCCTCGTCGATGTCGGCGGACTCGCGCAGAAAGGCAAGACGCTGATCGGCGGAGAGGTCGGCCAGGCGTTCGAACCAGTGCTTGAGGCGTTCAAAATTGACGGAGGGCATGGCGGTCTCGCGTTGGGGCTGAGGTCGGTTGGCTGCTCAGTGGTCGGGTGGAGCAAACCGGCAATCACTTTGCTGGAGGGAATCAGGCCTGCAGGCGCTGCGTCAGCCAGGCGCGGGCAAACCGCCATTCGCGAACCACCGAGGCGCGCGACAATTGCATGGCTTCGGCGATCTCGTCGGTGGTCAGGCCCGAGAAGAATTTCAGCTCGACGACGCGGGCGGACTTGGCATCGCGGGTTTCGAGTTCGTCGAGCGCGCTGTGCACGGCGAGCCAGTCCACACGCAGATCGATCATGCCCTCGCCGCCTTCCTCCAGAACCGAATCGAGCGGCACGAAGGGTAGATCGCCGCCGCGTTTTTCGGAATCGCCGGCGCGGATGTAATCGATCACCAGGCTGCGGATGACGCGGGCGGCGACGGCGAAAAAATGTACGCGATCGTTCCAGGCGTGGTCTTTCGCCGCGCTGATCTTCAGGTAGGCCTCGTTGGCGAGTTCGGTGGCCTGGAGGGTGAAATCGTTGCGGGTGCGCCGCAGCCGTGTTCGCGCGATATCGCGCAACACGGGATAGACCGCGCGCATCAGCTCTTGCTCGGCGCCATCGACACCGGCGCGCCAGGCTTGCAGCAACGAGGTGATCTCGGGTTGGGCTACGGAATCGGACACGGGCAGATCGCGCGGACGAAGGCGGGACATGATAGTGGCAATGTGAAGCACGCGTTGCCGCGCAGGAACGCCGAAGCGGCGCGACCGTTGTGGTTGGCTGCGAGACCGCGGTCGGCCCGATTCGGGCCTCCCACATGGCTGTGCCGGATCCCCGCACAGTGTGGGAGCGCCGAAGCGGCGCGACCGTTGTGG
>JALHNO010000009.1:80162-193636 GCA_022843465.1 Pseudomonadota bacterium
AAGCGGCGCGACCGTTGTGGTTGGCTGCGAGACCGCGGTCGGCCCGATTCGGGCCTCCCACATGGCTGTGCCGGATCCCCGCACAGTGTGGGAGCGCCGAAGCGGCGCGACCGTTGTGGTTGGCTGCGAGACCGCGGTCGGCCCGATTCGGGCCTCCCACATGGCTATGCCAGATGCCCGCACGTTGTGGGAGCGCCGAAGCGGCGCGACCGTTGTGGTTGGCTGCGAGACCGCGGTCGGCCCGATTCGGGCCTCCCACATGGCTGTGCCGGATCCCCGCACAGTGTGGGAGCGCCGAAGCGGCGCGACCGTTGTGGCAATCCTGCGAGACCGCGGTCGGCCCGATTCGGGCCTCCCACATGGCTATGCCGGATCCCCGCACAGTGTCGGAGCGCCGAAGCGACGCGACCGTTATGGTTGGCTGCGAGACCGCGGTCGGCCCGATTCGGGCCTCCCACATGGTTGTGCCGGATCCACGCACAGTGTGGGAACGCCGAAGCGGCGCGACCGTTGTGGTTGGCTGCGAGACCGCGGTCGGCCCGATTCGGGCCTCCCACAAGGCTATGCCGGATCCCCGCACATTGTGGGAGCGCCGAGGCGGCGCGACCGTTGTGGCAATCCTGCGAGACCGCGGTCGGCCCGATTCGGGCCTCCCACATGGTTGTGCCGGATCCCCGCACAGTGTGGGAGCGCCGAAGCGGCGCGACCGTTGTGGCAATCCTGCGAGACCGCGGTCGGCCCGATTCGGGCCTCCCACATGGCTGTGCCGGATCCCCGCACAGTGTGGGAGCGCCGAAGCGGCGCGACCGTTGTGGTTGGCTGCGAGACCGCGGTCGGGCCGATTCGGGCCTCCCACATGGCTGTGCCAGATGCCCGCACGTTGTGGGAGCGCCGAGGCGGCGCGACCGCTGCGGCAATCCTGCGAGACCGCGGTCGGCCCGATTCGGGCCTCCCACATGGTTGTGCCGGATCCACGCACACTGTGGGAGCGCCACAGCGGCGCGACCGTTGTGGTTGGCTGCGAGACCGCGGTCGGCCCGATTCGGGCCTCCCACATGGTTGTGCCGGATCCCCGCACAGTGTGGGAGCGCCGAAGCGACGCGACCGTTGTGGTTGGCTGCGAGACCGCGGTCGGCCCGATTCGGGCCTCCCACATCAGCACTCTGGCGCCCTACGCCACTGTGGCTTTCTGGCCTTGACCGCGGTGGCCGAGGGCCCTAGCGTCGGGGTTCCATCACGGGGGCTGTCATGCGCTTGATCGGTTCTGGGATTTTGCTGTTTTGCGTGGTCTTGATGCCGGTCTCGGCGGCCGAGGTGGCATCGAAGGATGCGACCGAGGGCTGGGGTGCGCTGGAGTATCGGCTGCTCGGACCGGCGATCGGAGGACGCATTACGCGGGTCAGCGGGGTGATTGACGATCCGCTGACTTACTACGCTGCGACAGCGCAAGGCGGCGTCTGGAAATCCAGCAATGGCGGCACCGACTGGAAGCCGATCTTCGACAAGGAGATCACCCAGTCGATCGGTTCGATTGCGGTCGCGCCATCGGATCCGAGCGTGGTGTATGTGGGTTCGGGTGAGGCCAATATCCGTGGCAATGTCGCGATTGGCGAGGGCATCTTTGTTTCCCGCGATGCCGGCGAAACCTGGAAGCATGTGTGGAAGACCAAGGGCCAGATCGGCACGATGGTGGTGCATCCGCGCAATGCGGATATCGCCTTCGCCGCCGTGCTCGGATCACCGTTCGGGGCGAATGCCGATCGCGGTGTCTATCGCACTACGGATGGCGGCACGACCTGGAAGCAGGTGCTGAAGGTCGATGCCGATACCGGCGCCTCCGATGTGGCGATCGATCCGCAACGACCGGCCATCGTCTATGCCGGAACCTGGCAGGCGCGTCGGCAGCCCTGGCATCTGTCGACTGCCGGCAAGGGCAGTGGCCTGCATCGTTCCGGTGATGGCGGCGAGACCTGGGAAAAGCTGGAGAGCGATGATCTGCCCGAAGGCGACTGGGGCAAGGTCGGCATCGCGATTGCGCCCAGCGACAGCCAGCGCCTGTACGCCCTGATCGAGGCACGCGAGGGTGGACTGTTCCGTTCGGATGATGGCGGCGCTTCGTGGAAGCGGCAGAACACGCACCGCGCGCTGCAACAACGCAGTTGGTACTACCAGACGCTGACGATCGATCCGCGCAATCCGGACATCGTATGGTTTCCGCAGGTGCCACTGCTGCGCACGATCGATGGCGGCAAGACGATTCACCAGGTCGATGGCACGCGCCATAGCGATCATCATGATGTCTGGATCGATCCGACCGATAGCCGTCGCCTGATTGTCGGCAGCGATGGCGGTATCGATGTTTCGCGTGATGGCGGCAAGTCCTGGTTCGCCCCTGCCCTGCCGCTTGCCCAGATCTACAATATCGATGTGGACAATCGCGTGCCTTACCACGTCGGTGGCACGATGCAGGACGAAGGCACATTCAGCGGTCTGTCGATATCGCGCTTCGATGGCGGCAATACCCTGGCCAACTGGCGCTTCGCCGGCGGCGGCGAGGCCGGTGATTTCCTCTACGACCGCGGTCATGTCGGGCATGTCTATGCCGGTGAGTACAGCGGCTATATCTCGCACTACGTCGAGGGCAGCGGTGACTTCCAGAACGTCAGCGCCTATCCGTTCAATAATTCCGGACATGGTGGCGAAATCCTGAAATACCGCATCCAGTGGACTGCACCGATTGCCGCTTCTCCGCATGATGCGCAGCAGATCTATCATGGCGCCAATGTGCTGCTGCGCAGCCGCGATCAGGGCAATAGCTGGGAGGCGATCAGCCCCGACCTGACCCGAAACGACAAGAGCAAGCAGCAGTGGTCGGGCGGTCCGATCACCGGCGACAATACCGGCGTCGAGATCTACAACACCATCTTCTCGATTGCCGAATCACCGCTGCAGCGCGGATTGATCTGGGTCGGCACTGATGATGGTCTGATCCATGTCAGCGAGGACGACGGCAGGAACTGGCGCAATGCCAGCAGTTCCGCCTGGCCCGAGTGGGGCACGGTCGAATCGCTTGAGGCCTCGCGTCACGATGTCGCCACCGCATACGCGGTGATCGATGCGCATCGGATCAATGATTTCCGACCGCATGTGCTGGTCTCCCGCGACCATGGCCGCAGCTGGAAGCGGATCAGCCAGGGCCTGCCACAGGACATGTCGGCCTATGTGCTGCGCGAGGATGAGCGCGTGCCGGGTCTGCTGTATCTGGGCGGCGAGCGCGGCGTCTTCGTTTCGCATGATGGAGGCGCGCACTGGGAGTCGCTGCAACTCAATCTGCCCGCAGTCGCCGTGGTCGATATCGAGGCGCGTCATGATGATCTGATCCTGGGTACGCGTGGGCGCTCGGCCTGGGTCCTTGATGATGTGTCGCCGCTGCGCGCGCTGACCAGCAAATTGCGCGGCGAAGCCTTGCAGCTGCTTCCCGCCAAAGCGGCCCTGCGCCTGCGCAAGGACTGGCGCTGGGATGAGCATGGCAAGCTCGCCGATGCACCCGAGGGCGCGCAGATCACCTACTGGATCAAGGAGGAATCGGAATTGCCGCTGAGCCTGGAGATTCGCGATGCCGAGGGCCAGCTGATCCGCACGCTCAGCAGCATCGCCAGGCCGGCGCGGTGGAGCGAAGATGATGCCGATGAACCGACGGCTGCGCCCGAACCGGAGTTGAACAGCGGTGCCGGTCTGCAACGCATCGTCTGGGATCTGCGCGCCGAAGGCGCACGCATTCCGGAGCGCGCCAAGGTTGATCTCGGCAATCCCGAAGTAGGACCCCTGGTACTGCCCGGCGTGTATACCCTGCGCCTGACTCGGGGCGAGCTTGTCAGCAGCGGTCGCATCGAAGTGCTGGCCGATCCGGAAGCGCGCAGCAATCCTGCCGAGATGCAGGCCGCGCTCGCGTTTCAGTTGCAGTTGCGGGATGCGCTGATTCGCAACGCCGATGCCATCGATCTGGTGCGTGCCGCGCGCGAGCAGGCCGGCGATCTGCTCAAGCGTCTGGCCAACGATCAGCCCGATGTGCGCCAACTGGCGCAGGCCGTGGCCGATCGCGCCGACGCCATTGAAGCGAAATTGCACAATCCCAAGGCCGAAGTGGTCTACGACATTCTTTCATTCAAGGGCGGTGCCCAGCTGTATTCGCAGATTTCGCCGCTGTACGCGTTCGCGCTGGATTCCGATCGGGCGCCGCCGCAGGGTCAGCGCGAACGCTGGGTTGAACTTTCAGCGCAACTCGACGGACTGATCGCCGATACCGATGCGCTGCGGCAACAGGAAATCGCGGCGCTTGAGCGCGCTCTGGTCGCGGCGAAGATTCCGCGACTGATTCTGCCGGCAGCAGGCAAGCGCTGAACGCGTCACCACCGCAATGGTGGGGGACGCGCCGGGCTCAGGACCCTGGCGTGTCCGCGACGAAGAGGGCGCGCCAACCGGCAGGACCGAGACGGCGCAGTGTTTCGATGTTGCGCTCGAAGATCGCCTCGGCTTCCGGAAACGCCGCCACCGCACGATCGATACTTGCCTCGCGCAGCAGGTGCAGTGTCGGATACGGACTCTGATTGCTGGCATGGCTGATGTCGCCGCTCGGCGCATCGGCAAACTGGAACTGAGGATGAAAACTTGCGACCTGCAGTTCGCCGTCGAGCTCAAGTTCGCTTACCGCGCCTTCGGCCACTTCGAGAAAATCGTTGAAGTCGAGAAAATCCTGCAGCACCAGGGGATGAATCAGCAGGGTGGTATCGATGACTGCGGGGTCGGCATCGGCGAGCAGGCGCAGTTCCTGGCGCAGCTCATCGAGCAAAGTTTCCGGATCGTTGGCCGCGCTGACCACCCAGCGGATCTGGCGGTGCGCATGCACGGCCTTGGCGAAAGGACAGAGCCCGAGCCCGATGACGGCGCGCTCCAGCCAGCGTTGCGTGGTGGCCAGCACGGTGGGCTCGGACAGGTCGCTGGCGTCGGAGATGGCGGGATGTGGGTTGCGCATTTGGATAGTGTAATTGCGCGAGAATGCGATGGGTGGTTGGCTAGTGGTTGCTCGCCGGAAGTGCGGCAGGTTTCCCCTCAGTATCCCTCTCCCGCAAGCAAGCGGGAGAGGGGATCAAGCCGGGGTCGATGCGGCGTGCTTTGAGTTCCCTTCTCCCGCTTTGCGGGAGAAGGTGGGCCGAAGGGCCGGATGAGGGTGGTTGGGGTAACGGCTACGTCGAATTGCGTTCGGAAGTCAAGGCAGGTTTCCCTCACCCTAGCCCTCTCCCGCAAGCGGGAGAGGGGACCGTTCCATTCTCCCGCAAGTGATCGGGGAACGGGGCGTGCTTGCGTTCCGGCGCGCTTTCGGCTGGACTGCCGCATCACCAAACCAGAGAGAGAAGCCGATGCAAGTTCATGCCGCCCTCATTACCCTGCTCAATGTGCTGTTGATTTCCGCCGCCATGTTCATGGTCGGCAGGGCGCGCGGGATACATGGCGTCAAGGCGCCGGCATCGCAAGGACCCGAGGGGTTCGAGCGTGCTTTCCGTGCGCACATGAATACGATCGAGGCGACGGTGATGTTTCTGCCGGTGCTGTGGCTGGCGACGACCTATCTGCCGGTGCCCGCGATCTATGTGCAGATCGCCGGCTATGTCTGGATCGTGGGTCGCGCCTGGTATCTGGTCGGCTACCTTGCCGACGCCGGCAAGCGCAGCGCGGGCTTTCTGGTCGGTTTCGTCGCCTGGCTGGCCCTGCTGGTGATCGCAAGCTGGGGCGTGATCAAGGCACTGATCGTCGCCTGAGTCTTGCAGCGCGCTGCCCGGAGGGACCGGGCAGCGCCGCGCAACGCCCTCAGGCACGCACCAGCAGCACCTTGGCAATCTGGCCATGCAGATAGCCGACACCACGCGCCAGGTGCAGCATCAGGAAGAATCCGGCGATGCCGACGACAAACATCAGGGCCAGCCAGGGCATGCTGAGGAAATAGATGCCGCCATCGATCTGCACTTCGTGGAAGGCCAGATAGCCGATCCAGCTGCTCTCGAACAGGCGCAACACCGGCGCGACGATGAACGAGATCGACAGCGACAGACCGGTGACCACTGCCGTGAAGTAGAGGATGCCGAGCGGCAGCATCATCACGAAGTACAGCATCGTGGTCCAGGTGCGGCCATCGGTGACCAGATCGCGGACGCGCGCCCAGAAGCCGAGGTCGGCGCTCGGATAGTCGGGTCGCCGCGGCATGCGTTCGCCGAGCATCACTTCGACGATGCGCCCCTCGACCAGGGACAGGACCTTGACCAGGCCGAGAAACAGCAGCGCGATCGGGATCCCGATGATCAGGATCGACAGTCCGAGTGAGAGACTGATGCCGGTCACCACAAAGGTGAAGTAGAAAATTCCGGTCGCCATCGACAGCAGCATGTAGAACAGGCTGGCGTAGGCACGCGGATCGGCGATCACGCCGAAGAATTTTCCGAGTGATGTCGTCGGGGGCTTGCGCGGCGGCGTGCGCAGGGCGCGGGTGATCTGGATTTCCTTGTCGCGATAGATCTCGGCGACTTCCTCGGGCACACCATACGTGGTCGCCATGCGGGCCAGCAGTTCGGCCTCGCTGATGCCGGGGTTGTCGGCGAGTTCGGAACGCAGGTGTTCCTCCGCGTCATAGAGGGCATCCTGGATCACCGCCGGATCGGCACCCTTCAGCGCCTCGCGCAACTGGTCCAGATAGGCGGCAATCGTGGTCGGTACGTTGGGGCGCGGGGTTTCACTGCTCATTGGAATTTTCCCTCAAGGATGGCGTCGACAGCATCACGGGTGGTCGACCAGGTGTCCGACCATTCACTCAGCACACTGCGGCCGAGTTCAGTGATCGTGTAATAGCGCCGCGGCGGCCCATCGATCGATGGCTCGATGTGGCTGTCGAGCAGGCCGGAGGCATTCATGTTGCGCAGAACCGGGTACAGGGCGCTCTGCTTGCTGGCCAAGAGGGCGTCCTGGGTCAGCTCCAGCTGCTTGGCGATCTGATAGCCGTAGAGCGGTTGCGCAGAGCGTCCGAGCACCGCCAGCAGGACCAGCGACACGGTCCCGGCCGAGAGCTCCTTCTGGAATTTGCGCAGGTGCAGTTCGGTATCAGTCATGGCGCGATAGCATCAAGTGACATGTAGTGTGATGTACACACTAGTGGTAACTGGATACTAGTTCATGTGTCCGAAGTCATGCCCCGTCGCGGCGGCGGGATGTTTCGGGCAACAACGGGACAGGGCGAGCTCGCGCAGACGCGTTGGCGTCCCTCCCCGCCGCGGATGGACCGCAATTCCGCGCGCAACGCGGAGCGGACAGGCAGGCACGCGCTCGCCTGCGGCTTGCAATCCCCCGCAGGCCGCTCTCCGGGAACCGTAACTCAGGACCCGGAGCGGCGAGGACGGTTGCCGGCTCAGGCGCGTCCGCAGCTCGGCACGCTGAGCCGCTGGCCTTCGCGGATCATGTAATGCGGCGGCCGCAGACCATTGGCCGCGGCCACCGAATTGACGCCACAGCCGAAGCGCCGCGCGATGCTGTGCAGAGTCTCGCCCTTGCGCACCAGATGGCTGCGTGCCGGGCCACCAGTGCCGCCACTGACCCGCATCGGCCCGCTGGCACCGGCCGGCTTGCGCGCCTGGTGCAGTTCGACGCTGCGCTGTGCCAACAGCCCGCTGCGGCAGCGCGCGGCGTAGGCGTCCGCGGCGGCCTGGGGCACTTCCAGAACGGTTCCGGCCTCGATGCGACGGTCGGCTTCTGTACGCGGATTGAGATTGCGCAGGGTGCGGAACCAGCCGCGGGCATTGCCGAACTGTCCCATGCAGACCGCCAGCTCATTGATCGAGGCACTGCGCTCGAGCGTGATGCTGGCCGGGGTAGCATCGAACCTGGCAAACACCACGCCATAGTCATCCGGATGCAGGAACAACCAGGCGGCGGCCAGCACCATCGGCACATAGTCGCGGGTTTCCGGCGGCAGGGCGTTGTAGACCGGGGCATCCCAGAAGCGCCGCTTGCTGCCGCCAGCGAGGCGACCGACGCGACCCTCGCCACCGTTGTAGGCCGCCAGTGCAAGTTCCAGATCGTTGTTGAACACGCGGAACTGATCGTTGAGAAAGGCCACATTGGCCTCGGTGATCCGGCGCGCATCGAAGCGCTCGTCGAATCCGCCATTGCGATTGAGGCCAAAACGCGCGGCCGTGGCCGGCATGAACTGCAGCAGGCCAGCGGCACCCGCACGCGACACCGCATGCACCTTGCCGCCGGATTCCTTTGCCATGATGCCAAACAGCAGGGCTTCGGGCAGGCCGGCCTGTTCATAGACCGGCCACATGCGATGGCGCAGATACTGGTAGTGCTCGTGCGCATCCAGCAGGTTTGGCCGCATCCAGGTCAGCCATTCCTCGATGGCCGCCTGCACTGCTTCATTGAGCACGATCACCTCGTCGAGCTTGCGGCCCTTGAGCAAGGCGACGCTGCGCGCGAGTTCGGGAATTTCGTCGATCGGCATCACCACTTCCGATGAACTGGGCTCGCTGGACTCGACCACGACTGCCGTAGCCGCGTCCAGGCGAGGCCGCCCGATCAGAGCCAGCTGCATGCGCTCCAGCGCCTGCGACTGCGCCTGCAATGCGGCACCGGCCTCGCAGCCACGACGTTCGACGCAGGCCGCCACCGCGGTATCCAGGCGCGTGCGGGCACGCGTCAGCGCGCCTTCGGCATCTTCGGTTTCGCCGCGGTGCCAGGACTCCAGCGCCTGCTCGAAAGCCAAGCCCGCCGCAGCGACATCTTCCGGCGGCGCCGCCTTGGACAGTTGACCGGAACCCCCGCTCGCGCAGGCGCCGAGCAGGAGGGATACAGAGAGGATGAGGATACGCATAAGCCGGTGAACCATTGTGGTGATGCTGGCACGGTAACGGCCGCCATGACATGGTGCAACTCCAACGGCCCGCGCCGATACAATCCCTGCCTACACGACACCACAGGACCGACATGAGCAGCATTCATCTGGGCAAAGGCGACCGCGACGTACACCTGCTCGCAAAGTACGGCAATCGCCATGGCCTGATCGCCGGCGCTACCGGCACCGGCAAGTCGGTTTCGCTGATGGTGCTCGCCGAGGGCTTCTCGCGCCTGGGCGTGCCGGTATTTCTTGCTGATGTGAAGGGCGATCTGGGCGGGCTGAGCCAGGTGGCAAACCTCGGCGAGAAGCTGCAGGCGCGCATCGACCGGCTGGCACTGACCGACTGGAAGGCCGAGGCCAATCCCGTCGTGTTCTGGGATATCTACGGCGTCAACGGACATCCGGTCCGCACCACGATCAGCGAGATGGGTCCGAACCTGCTGATGCGCCTGCTGGAACTGAACGATACCCAGGAGGGCGTACTCCAGGTGCTGTTCAAGGTCGCCGACGAGAACGGCATGCTGCTGCTCGATCTCGACGATCTGCGTTCGATGCTGAACTTCGTCTCGGAAAACGCCAAACAGATTTCGGCACAGTACGGTCTGGTGGCGCCGCAGTCGGTGGCCGCAATCCAGCGTGCCCTGCTGCGCCTGGAATCCGAAGGCGGCGACAAGTTCTTCGGCGAGCCCGCGCTCGATCTGGCCGATTTCATGCGCCAGGACATGAGCGGCCGCGGCATCATCAATGTGCTGAGTGCCGAGCAACTGATCCTGA
Source organism: Pseudomonadota bacterium (assembly GCA_022843465.1). Taxonomy (GTDB): domain Bacteria; phylum Pseudomonadota; class Gammaproteobacteria; order Xanthomonadales; family Ahniellaceae; genus 0-14-3-00-62-12. Next base: position 89,875 of record JALHNO010000009.1, read on the forward strand.
AGCCGCGGGTGTATTCGAGTTTCCTGTTGTGGATGCTGTCGGAACTGTTCGAGAACCTGCCCGAGGTCGGCGACCTTCCGGTACCCAAACTGGTCTTCTTCTTCGACGAGGCGCACCTGCTGTTTGCCGACGCGCCGGCATCATTGAAACAGCGGGTTGAACAAGTCGTCCGGCTGATCCGCTCCAAGGGCGTCGGCATCTATTTCATCTCGCAGCTGCCCGATGATGTACCCGATGTGGTGCTCGGCCAGCTCGGCAATCGCGTCCAGCATGCGCTGCGCGCGTTCACCCCGCGCGACCAGAAAGCAGTCAAGACCGCCGCCGAAACCTTTCCACCCAACCCGACCTTCAAGGTGGTCGATGTGATCACCCAGCTCGGCGTCGGCGAGGCTCTGGTCAGCACCCTGCAGGAGGGTGGTGTGCCGTTGCCGGTGGAAAAAACCTATATGGTGCCGCCGCATTGCCGGATCGGTGCCATCACCACGGAGGAACGCGCCCTGGTGCGTTCAAGATCACCGATCGGTACGCGCTACGACACCGCGGTCAATCGCGAGTCGGCACATGAGGTATTGAAGAAGCGTGCCGAGGAAACCGCGGCCGAACAGGCAAGTCAGTCCGGCAAGCCGGCTGCAACGCCTCCGGTTGCGGCACCAGGGGCGCCCGCGACGCCCGCGGCCGATGGCTGGGGCGCGAAATTCAAGGCCTTCCTGTTTGGCACCAGCCGGCGCCAGGGCGCCATCGAGACCTTCGCCAAATCCGCAGTACGCAGCGCCGGAACCAAGGTCAGCAACCAGATCCTGCGCGGCGTGCTCGGCGGCGTCAGCCGCCGCCGCTGAGCCGGCATGGGCCGCTGGCGTCCCGCTGCACCCGGCAGTACCGCGCTGATCACCGCGCAGGGAATGGCGGCATTGAAAGCGGAACTGGATGAATTGTGGCGAGTGCGGCGTCCCGAGGTCGTTGCTGCGCTCGCGGCCGCCGCCGCCGAAGGTGACCGCTCGGAGAATGCCGAGTACACCTATCGCAAGAAGCAGCTCGGCGAGATCGACCGACGCGTGCGCTATCTGAGCAAACGCATTCCTGCCCTGCGGGTGGCTGTGGATCGGCCCAGCGATATCAGCTGCATTTTTTTCGGGGCGACCATCGAGCTCGACGACGAACAGGGCGAGCACCATTGCTACCGGATCGTTGGTCCTGACGAAACCGATGCCACGCTGGGCTGGATCAGTATCGACTCGCCGCTGGCACGCGCCGCGCTCAAGCGGCGCGTCGATGATGAGTTCAGCGCACAGTTGCCGGGACGGCTGGCCACCTTCACCGTGACCGCAGTCCGCTACGAAAATTGACGATGCCAATCCCCCGCAAGGACGGTAGCGCCGCCCGCCACTTGCCAAGCGCGCGAGTCTGGGCACACAATCGAGGCGCAAGCGCTGTGCCCGGATTCCTGTCCAGACTGGGGGGTGGCACCATGATGCATGCGTTCCCGTTGCGCGCGCCTTTTGCGCTCTGCCTGCTGCTGTTTGCCGGTGTCGTCGGCGCCGAGAAGATCAGCATCCGCGCCGATCCCTGGCTGCCCTACAACGGCGTCGGCTCCAAGGCGCCGGCCGGCTACATGATCGATGCCGCCCGCCTGATTGCGCGGGCCAACGGTCACACGATCGAGTATCTCAATCTGCCCTGGGACGATGCCCTGGTCGCAGTACGGCGCGGCGACTATGACTGCGTGGTGGGTGCCGCGATCGACGACGCCGATGATTTCATGTTTCCGCAAGTCTCCTGGGGCAAGTCGCAGAACGCATTCTGGGGCATGGCCGAAACCAGCTGGCGCTATACCGACATCTCCAGTCTGGAGTCGGTAAGACTCGCGGTGATTGTCGACTACACCTACTCGGACGAACTCGATGCCTACATCGCGGCGCACGCCGACGATGGCAAAATCGTGGTGATCAAGGGCGCGCGCCGCGCGACGATGTCGGCAGTTTCCAATCTGGTCGCACGCAAGGCCGATGTGTTTGTCGAGGACCTCAATGTCATGCAACAGACCCTGGCCGCCATGGGCATGACTGACCGGGTCATCAATCTCGGCACACTCGATGATCTGACCGATGTCTACATCGCCTGTACGCCGGCGCATCCACGCGGCAAGCAGTATGCTCAGATGTTCTCGGACGGCCTGGTCAAGCTGCGCGCCAGCGGAGAACTGCAGAAGATCCTCGACAGCTATGGCTTGAAAGACTGGGCCGGCACCGGACCGGAGTGATCCGGCACGCCGCGAGCGCTGCGATCCAGGCTACAGACCGAGCCGCAGGGGTTGCGGATAGACGCGACCGGCGCGCAGCGGGCGGAAGCAATCTGCGGTCTCGAAGAAGCTGCGCGTGCTGGCGGCCGGATGCCAGCCGGGAATGCCGGACAGCGGCAAGGGGCGCAGTTCCTGCGGATCGTTCAGGCAATCGGCGTTGCGGATCTGCGACGCCAACGCTGACAGCAGACGTGCCTGCTGATCGGCCTCGGCGAAATCGGCCGAGGATTCGACGACCAGACACTTGGCGGTGATCAACTGTTGCGGTTGCAGGCAATGTTCGAGGGTGGCGTGACCGACGATGACCAGGCCGATGCGGCCATCGCGCCAGGCGTTGCGATGATCGTGAAACAGCGCCGGCCAGTCGTGGCGGTCCCAGAGTGGCAGCAGTTCGCGATCGCGCAGGAACACCACCACGCCGCCTTCGTCGAAATGGGTGATGGCCATCTGTGGCCGTGAACGCTCGCGATCGCTGCGCAGGCGCAACTCGGCGACGTAGCGCGCGTTCAGGGCCGACTTCAACCCGCTGTAGCGGATCCAGATCAGGGCGTTCAGCAGATCGTGCCAATTCGCGGCGCGCGTGCTGATGATGCCGGTCTCGAAGCTGCGCTGTTCGTAGTGCAGGCCATCGCGCAGCAGGTCCGGGGTCTGCGCCGCAAACCGCAGTGGCAACCCGGTGACCGCGTGCGGGCGGCCGTCGAGCAGTTGATTCAGCGCCGCGATTTCCGGCCACTCGGCACCGGCGAGCCAGGGGTAGTCACCCCGCAACCGGTCCAGCGGCGGCCGGGTCCATACCTCTGGCGCCACGGCGGAGCGCGCGGGCGCGCTAAAGCGCATGCGGACGGTTCCGCCGGGTCAGCGCGATCGCGACACTGCGGCGCGACGGCGGCAGAGGCAGATCGCTCACGACTCGGCGAGGGTGCCGAAGAGATCGTGCTGATCGCTCCTGTCGATGCGCACCATCACGCGATCGCCGGGCTTGAGCCGGGTGCCGGCGACGGCAGCCGAGACATAGACCTTGCCGTCGATCTCGGGCGCATCGGCGCGGGAACGGCCGGTCGCGACGCTGGGTCCGACCTCGTCGATCAACACCTGCTGCAGAGTGCCGACCTTGGCCTTCAGGCGCTTCTTGCTGATCTTGGCCTGGGTCTTCATGAAGCGCTCGAGGCGATCCTGCTTGAGGTCTTCGGGCACCGGATCGGGCAGGTCGTTGGCCTTGGCACCAGCCACTGGCGAATAGGCGAAGGCGCCGACTCGATCGAGTTGGGCCGCCTGCAGGAATTGCAGCAATTCCTCGAACTCGGCCTCGGTCTCGCCCGGGAAGCCGACGATGAACGTACTGCGCAGGGTGATTTCGGGACAGCTCGCGCGCCAGGCCTGGATGCGATCGAGATTCTTCTCGCCGCTGGCCGGGCGCTTCATCAATTTGAGGATGCGCGGATTGGAGTGCTGCATCGGAATATCCAGATACGGCAGCACCTTGCCCTCGGCCATCAGGGGCACGATGTCATCGACATGCGGATACGGATAGACATAGTGCAATCGTGTCCAGGCATCGAGCTCGCCGAGTCCGCGACAGAGATCGCGCATCCGGGTCTGGTACTTCTCACCGCGCCATTCCCTGCTGGCGTAGCGGGTATCGACGCCATAGGCACTGGTGTCCTGGGATACCACGAGGAGTTCACGGACACCGCTGCGCACCAGCTTCTCGGCCTCGATCAGCACCTCATCGACCGGTCGCGAGACCAGATCGCCGCGCATCGACGGGATGATGCAGAAGGTGCAGCGATGATTGCATCCCTCGGAAATCTTCAGATACGCATAGTGCCGAGGCGTCAGCTTGATGCCCTGCGGCGGCAGCAGATCGAGGAAGGGGTCGTGCTTTGGCGGCACCTGGGCGTGCACCGCCTTCATCACGCTCTGGTAATCCTGCGGACCGGAAATCGACAGCACATCGGGGAAGCGTTCCTTGATCAGATGGGCACGCGCACCCAGGCAACCGGTGACGACCACCTTGCCGTTTTCCGCCATCGCTTCGCCGATCGCATCGAGTGATTCTTCGACCGCCGCATCGATGAACCCGCAGGTATTGACCACGACCACATCGGCATCGTCATAGCTCGGCACCACCGCATAACCTTCGGCGCGCAACTGGGTGAGAATCCGTTCGGAATCGACCAGGGCCTTCGGGCATCCCAGGCTGACAAATCCGACTTTGGGGGCGGCGTGCGACATGGGCATTCCTGGGGCGATGTTCATGGGGATCGCGCAGTATAGGTCCGACCGGGTAGACAACACTAACGCGCAGCTGTGCCGGTCCCGCAACACGCTCGGCGCGACGGCAAACAACGGCATCCAACCGGGCGCAGCGGGCGCTGGGCACTGCCCCGAGCTGTGGGTTTCCGTGCGTCTGTCACCGCGTCTGGCCACCCTGCCGGCGCTATGGGCTCCGCTCTCGGCAAGCGCACCATCCGGCGACGATTCCCCGCTGGGCCCTGCCAATGGCATCTCGCGCGGCGGGCCGCACAGGCCGAGGCCCGGCCGCAGCGTGAATTGTTCGCGCTCGATTCGCACGGGCTCAGCCGGATCGTGGGGGCCACTGCGATGTCGCGCGCGCCAGCGCCGGACGCCTGCTGGAATCCTCGCGCCCTGTGCTGGCTGCGGACTACGGGCGCGCAGCACAGGCCCGATCTGCACCATCGCACGCCGACGCCGACCGTTGCAAACCGCGCTCGAACTTCATCGGCAGCCACTGGATGATGCCCGCCGCCACGCGTGCGGCCGGCATTGCCCAGGCCTTGAACAATCTCGGCACGGTCCATCGCGATAGCGAGCGCACTCGGAGGCACGCTACCGCCATCGCGCCGGACTGAAGGGAGCAGCACTGCCTGTGCGCCAACACGTCGGGGCTGGTCAATGCGCCACAAGCTCGGGCACACTGGCGATCGTTTTCGGATTCGGGCTGGGACGATGGCAGAACTGATCGCACTGCACGCAGCCGATGGCCACCGGTTTTCGCTGTGGCAGGAATTGCCGACCGAACCGGCGCTGGGCGCGGTCATCGTGCTGCAGGAAATCTTCGGGGTGAACAACCATATCCGCGATGTCTGCGCGCAGTTTGCGGCCAATGGCTTCGCTGCCTTCGCGCCGCAGTTGTTCGAACGCGTCGGCGGCGCCGCCGAGTTCGGTTATGACGAAGCCGGCATCAGCGAGGGTCGCGCGCGCATTGCAGCGCTGAGCTGGGAAGACGCCCTGCTCGATGTCGCCGCCAGCGCCCGCCACGCCGCGCACTGGGGCACGGTCGGCGCCGTCGGTTACTGCTGGGGTGGCAGCCTGGCCTGGCTGTGCGCAACCCGCTTGCAGCTGCCGGCGGTCAGCTACTACGGCGCACGCTCGCTGCCATTCATCGATGAGACCCCGGGCGCACCGGTAATCCTGCACTTCGGCGCCCGCGACACGCTGATTCCTGCCGAATACCGCGCCAGCTTTGCCGCGCGCCATCCACAGGTGCCGCAATACCTGTACTCCGCCGGACATGGCTTCAACTGCAATGAACGCGCCGATTTTCATGCCGAATCGGCCGCTATCGCCTGGCGTCGCAGCCTGGGTTTCTTTCGCGAGCATCTGCAGCCTGCACTGCCGGCAGCGCCCAGCGACAGTGCCGATTTTGTGCTGCATCCACGCCTGCAGGAAGATGGCATCGAAGTCGCCGACCTCGAACTCTGTCGTGTGCTGCTGATGAATGATGCGCGCTTTCCCTGGCTGATCCTGGTGCCTCGGATCGCCGATCTGCGCGAACTTATCGACCTCGACCGCGAGCAGCGCGGCCAGCTGATGGACGAAATCGCCTATGTCAGCGAAATCATGCGCGCGCTGTTTGAGCCCGAGAAATTGAATATCGCCAGCCTGGGCAATGTGGTCGCGCAATTGCACGTGCATGTGATCGCGCGTTACGGCAACGACGGGGCCTGGCCAGCCCCGGTCTGGGGTCAGGGTCTGGCCGAGCCATACCAGCCCGGCCAGATCCACGCCACGCTCAAACTGCTGCGCGGGGCACTGACGCCATCGGGGTGAACCCCGCGCTCACAGCTCGCGGGTTTTGCCCTTTTCCTTGCGCAGCGCCTTGACGCCGGAGCGCTCCGCCGCCAGGGCGAACAATTCCTCGCCTTCATCGTTGCCGCCATCGGAACCGACCAGCACGACTTCGGTGACGCCGTCGTCTTCCTTGATCGCCCCAATATAGCCCTCGAGTTCCTGGGCACCCAGGATATAACCGTCCGATTCGTAGCGCGGTCCCTTCAGCAGTTTGAAGCTGACTTGCGTCTCGGCCCACGCCGTCGCGGTGAATACGCTGGCGATGCCTGCAATCAACAGCATGTGCAATGAACTTGATTTCACGGTGTTTCCCCCTTGCCCAGACTTGTTTGCGGGGATTTGCTCACCGGTCCGGCGCCACTGCGCCCCGGTGGCGAATCAGCCCCTGATGACCAGGGTGCCAGCCATAATGTCATGCAATCCCTGCTTCTTCTCGGTCCAGCCCGCCATCATGAAGCCGATGTACAGAATGACATACGATATCAGCTTGCCCCAGAAGCGCCCCGAGGCACGCCCAAACCCGATCGGCGCGCCATTCAGATCGGTGACGCAAAGCCCGAGCACCTTCTTGCCTGGTGTTGCCTGCCACCTGGAGGCTTCGCCAAGCGCGAAGTACAGCCACGAGACGATGAGGCAGAGCAGCATCGAAATCAGAGGTACGAACATTAGCATTTGCTCGCCTTTCGCCCCGCCGCCGGAGAAGCCAACTACAACCAATATTGCGAAGAGCATGACGATCACGAAACTGATGGCCGTGCCCACCAGGGTATCAATAATCGCGGCAACAAAGCGCAGCCAGAAGCCCGCATACTGGAAATCGGTGCTGTAACGCGCTTCCGGATCGCGCACCGTGGCCTGCGGCGCCGAATAGGGATTTACCGGAAGCGGTGGTGGTTGCATGGTGCAGCCCTTCAGTGTGCACGAGGCGCGCGCCACCTGCCCGATTTGACCCGGATGTAGCGCCTTTCCAGTAGTCGGTCACGATCGCCGCGCCGGATCCACGGCGAGCGATCGCGAGGTCAGAAATCACGCCACCACGACGCGGGTTCCGGCGATCAGATCGTGAATGCAGCGGCGATCTTCGCGGAAGATGAACAGCACATTGATCAGGCCAAACAGGCTGCCGAGCACGGGAATCAGCTGGACGGCGTATACGACGCCGTACCGCTGGCCCAGAAGCTTGACGAAATCCGGCTTGTTGCCGTCGACATCGACAATCTTCATGCCGAGCAGTTTCTTGCCGATGGTCTGCCCGCTCTGATTGAGAAAATACCCCTGCACGAGCACGAACACCACGAAACTGACCACCGTCATGCCGGCCTGAAAGCCAAAGCCAGGCTGCTGACCGCTCATCGCCATCGACATGAAGCCGGACGCGAACATGATCGGCACCAGCAGGGTCATCAGGATAATGGTGTCGATGATCGCGCCGACCAGACGCATGCCGCGACCGGCCAGTTCAATCTGCGCCGGCTGGCCATAATCAGCGACCACCGATTGCGGCGCGGAATACGGATTGTTGGAATTGGGATCTTGCATGCGTATCTCCTTGAAGAACGGTCGATTGGATGATCAGGTACGCGGCAAGGTGACTCCGCGCTGCCCCTGGTATTTGCCGCCGCGATCACGATAACTGGTTTCGCATTCCTCGTCAGACTCGAAGAACAGCATCTGGGCAACCCCTTCATTGGCGTAGATGCGCGCCGGCAGCGGGGTGGTGTTGCTGAACTCGAGGGTGACATGGCCCTCCCACTCGGGTTCGAGCGGGGTGACATTGACGATGATACCGCAGCGCGCGTAGGTGCTCTTGCCCAGGCAGATGGTCAGCACACTGCGCGGAATGCGGAAGTACTCGACGGTCCGCGCCAATGCGAAGGAATTCGGCGGGATGATGCAGACATCCGAATTCACATCGACGAAGCTCTGCGGATCGAACTGCTTGGGATCGACGATGGTCGAGTTGATATTGGTGAATATCTTGAACTCGCCGGCGCAGCGCACGTCGTAGCCGTAGCTGGAGGTGCCATAGGAAATCAGCTTGCCGCCGCTGGCATTGGCACGCACCTGGCCGGGCTCGAAGGGTTCGATCATGCCCTTGCTCTCGGCCATCCGGCGAATCCACTTGTCTGACTTGATGCTCATCGACTTCCTCGGTTCATGGATGCGTTGAAATGGTGCCGTGTCGCTGGCGGGTTGCGCTATCGCGGGATCGCCGGATCAGCGCACCCCGCGCCGCGCGTGATCATTCAGGTTTCCTGGATCACGATATTGGGGAACGCGATCTTCTTGTTGCGCGCCTGCAGGCTCAGTCTGGCGGCAACCCGACGCGCAATCTGGCGATAGCTGTCGGCCGCCGCGCTGTCTGGTGAAGCCGCGACCGTCGGCGTGCCGCCATCGGCCTCTTCGCGGATGTGCATCGACAGCGGCAACGAACCCAGCAAGGGAACGCCATAGTCGGCCGACATCCGGGCACCACCGCCAGCGCCGAAGATATGCTCGCTATGACCGCACTGGCTGCAGGTGTGCAGGGCCATGTTCTCGACGATGCCAAGCACCGGCACTTCGACTTTCTCGAACATGCGCAGGGCCTTGCGCGCATCGAGCAGGGCGATGTCCTGCGGTGTGGTGACGATCACCGATCCGGAAACCGGCACGCGCTGGCACAGGGTCAGCTGGATATCGCCGGTGCCGGGCGGCAGATCGATGATCAGGTAATCAAGGTCCACCCAGCGGGTATCGTTGAGCAATTGCTGCAGGGCCTGGGTCACCATCGGACCGCGCCAGATCATTGGCGTGTCTTCCTCGACCAGGAATCCGATCGACATCACCTGCACGCCATGCGCGTATTTCGGTTCCAGCGACTTGCCATCGGTGGAGTCGGGTTTGCCGTGGACACCCATCATCCGCGGCTGGCTGGGCCCATAGATATCGGCATCCAGAATGCCAACGGTGGCACCTTCGGCCTGCAGGGCAAGTGCCAGATTGGCGGCCGTGGTGGACTTGCCGACACCGCCCTTGCCGGAGGCGACCGCGATGATGTTCTTCACATTGGGCATCGGCGTCAGTTCTTTCTGCACACGGTGTGCGAACACACGGCAGCCGACGTTGACGGTGGCCGCCGATATCGCAGCATCAGCGACCAGGGTCTGGCGCACCAGCTCCGCCAGCGTCGACTGCCAGGACAGGGCCGGATAAGGCAGCAGGATATCGACCGCGATGCGGTCGCCATCGGCGCCGACACCTTTCACCGAGCCGCCGCTGACCAGATCGAGATCGGTATGCGGATCGATGATGGTCCTGAGCAGCGCTTCGGCGCGTTCCTTGGCCAGGCTCATGGCGAAATCTCATTAAACGAGGCCGCACAGTTTAGCCCAGGCTCCGTGACATGGCATGATGGCAGGACCTCGCGCCGGTGAATTCGCCGCGCCGCCCCTTCCGGACCCTGAACGCATGCCCGCAACACGTGAGATTCTGGTTACCAGTGCCCTGCCCTACGCAAATGGCGCCCTCCATCTGGGCCACCTGGTCGGCTACATCCAGGCCGATATCTGGGTGCGCGCGCGCCGGATGGCGGGCGATACCGTGCATTTTGTCTGTGCCGACGATGCCCATGGCACGCCGATCATGCTGGCCGCGGAAAAGGCTGGAATCAGTGCCGAGGACTTCATCGCGGGCATCCGCCAGGGCCACGAGGACGATTTTGCCGGTTTCAAAGTGCAGTTCGACCACTATCACAGCACCCACAGCGATGAGAATCGCGTGCTGGCCGAGCTGTTCTACAACCACCTGAAGGCTGCCGGTCATATCGCCAGCCGCAACATCCAGCAGTTCTACGATCCGCTCAAGGCGATGTTCCTGCCGGATCGCTACATCAAGGGCGAGTGCCCGAAATGCGCGACGCCGGATCAGTACGGTGACAATTGCGAGGTCTGCGGTGCCGCCTACTCGCCTACCGATCTGAAGAACCCGTACTCGGTGGTATCCGGGGCGACGCCGGTGATGAAGGACACCGAGCACTTCTTTTTCGAACTTGGGCGCTTCGATGGCTTTCTGCGCGAATGGCTGGCCGGCGATGTCGCCCATGCCTCGGTCAAGGGCAAGCTCAACGAATGGCTGGAGGCTGGCCTGCGCAGCTGGGACATCACCCGCGACGCACCCTATTTCGGCTTCGAGATTCCGGATGCGCCGGGCAAGTATTTCTATGTCTGGCTGGATGCGCCGATCGGCTATCTGGCGAGCTTTCGCGCCTACTGCGCCCGCAGCGGAGTGAACTTCGACAGCTATCTGGGTGCCGACAGCAGCGCCGAAATGCATCATTTTCTCGGCAAGGACATCATCAACTTCCATGGTCTGTTCTGGCCGGCGATGCTGCACGGCGCCGGCTTCCGCACGCCCACGGCCCTGCATGTGAACGGTTATCTCACCGTCAACGGCGCCAAGATGTCGAAGTCGCGCGGCACCTTCATCCAGGCGCGTACGTATCTCGATGCCGGGCTCAATCCGGAAGTACTGCGCTACTACTTTGCCGCCAAGACCAGTGCCGGCGTCGATGATGTCGATCTGAATCTTGAAGACTTCGTGGCCAGGGTCAATTCCGACCTGGTCGGCAAGTTCGTCAATATCGCCAGTCGCTGCGCCGGCTTCATCAGCAAGCGCTTCGACGGCAAGCTGGCGGACGCGCTGGCGGACGAACGCGCCTATGCGCATTTCCGCGGTGTCGCCGGACAGGTCATCGAGGCCCTCGACGCCTGCGAGTTCAGCCAGGCGGTACGCCTGACCATGGGCCTGGCCGACGAGGCCAATCGCTATATCGACGACAAAAAGCCCTGGGTGATCGCCAAGCAGGAAGGCGCTGACGCCGAATTGCAGTCGGTGTGCACGCAGGGCCTGAACCTGTTCCGGGTGCTGGCCGCCTGCCTGCAGCCGATCCTGCCGGAGACTGCGGCACGTGCCGCGCGCTTCCTGGCGGCACCCTGCGAACGCTGGACCGATATCGATCAACCCCTGCTCGGCCATGTGATCAACAGCTACGAGCCCTTGATGACACGCATCGATCCCAAGGCGATCGAACAGATGCTGGAGGCCAGCAAGGAATCCCTGCAAGCGACCGAAACTGCGACTGCAACGGTGACTGCGATCAAGCCGGCGGGTGAACCGAAGGCGGCTGCGGTGACAGCCGGTGCCAGTGCCGCGACGATTGCCATTGACGATTTCGCCAGGCTCGATCTGCGCATCGCCAAAGTTCTGGCCTGCGAATTCGTCGAAGGCTCGGACAAATTGCTGCGCTTTCAGCTCGATGTCGGTGCGCTCGGCGAACGCCAGATTTTTTCCGGGATTCGTGCCGCCTACGGCGAGCCGGACAAGCTCGTCGGCCGCCATGTGGTGATCATCGCCAATCTGGCGCCGCGCAAGATGCGCTTCGGCGTCTCGGAGGGCATGATCCTGTCGGCCGGCACGGGAGGCGATGATCTCTATCTGCTCGATGTCGATCCCGGCGCAACGCCCGGCGCCAGCGTAAAATAGTCACCTTGGCCACGGCGGGCAGGGCACGCATGCCGCATCCCGACCTCATAGAGCGCATCGACCGCTTGCTGCCGCAGACCCAGTGCACGCGCTGCGGCTATCCGGCGTGTCGCCCCTATGCCGAGGCCATCGCCGCGGGCGAAGCCGAGATCAACCAGTGTCCGCCCGGAGGCGAGGAAGGCATCCGCGCGCTCGCCGACTTGCTGGGACGCGCGCCGCTACCGCTCAATCCGGAGCACGGCGTCGAAGCGCCGGCCCGGGTCGCCTGGATCCGCGAGGACGAATGCATCGGCTGCACCAAATGCATCCAGGCCTGCCCGGTCGATGCCATCATCGGGGCGCCCAAGCTGATGCATACCGTGATCGTCGAATTCTGCACCGGCTGCGACCTCTGCATTCCGCCATGTCCGGTAGACTGCATCGATATGGTCGATCCGCCTGACTATACTCGTCGCCCTGTACCACCGTGGAATCTCGCGTGATGAATCCGAATTACCTCGATTTTGAACAGCCCCTGGCCGATCTGGAGGCCAAGATCGCCGAACTGCGCCAGGCCGGCGCCGGCAATTCGCTCGACCTCGACAACGAGGCCAAGCGGATGTCGGTCAAGCTGCGGCAGAAGACCGAGGAAATCTTTGCCAACCTCAATGCCTGGCAGATCGCACAACTGGCGCGCCACCCGCTGCGCCCGTACACGCTGGATTACATAAAGTACATCTGCGACGAATTCCATGAGCTCGCCGGCGACCGCGCCTACGCCGATGATGGCGCCATCGTTGGCGGCCTCGGTCGCATCAATGGCAAGCCGGTGATGGTGATCGGCCATCAGAAGGGCCGCGATACCAAGAGCAAGGTGCGCCGCAATTTCGGCATGCCGCGCCCCGAGGGTTATCGCAAGGCAATGCGCCTGATGCAGACCGCCGAGCGCTTCAAGCTGCCGGTGATCACCCTGATCGATACCGCCGGTGCCTGGCCCGGCGTCGGCGCCGAAGAACGCGGCCAGTCCGAGGCGATCGCGCGCAATCTGCTGGTGATGAGCCAGCTGCGCGTGCCGATCATCTGCACCGTCATCGGCGAGGGCGGCTCGGGCGGCGCGCTCGCGATCGGTGTCGGTGATCGCACCATGATGCTGCAGTACTCGACCTATTCGGTGATCACGCCGGAAGGCTGCGCCTCCATCCTGTGGAAGACGGCCGCCAAGGCGCGCGATGCCGCCGAAGCATTGGGCCTTACCGCGGTGCGTCTGTACGAGCACGGCCTGGTCGACATGGTGATCCAGGAGCCATTCGGCGGCGCCCATCGCGATCCCAAGGAGATGGCGGATCGCCTGAAGCAGGTATTGATCGGCCAGATCGCCGAGCTGGAAAAGCTCGATGTCGATGTGCTGCTGACCCAGCGTTACGACAAATTGCGCCGCATCGGGCAGTTCGAAGCTGCCTGAAATCGGTTCTGGCTAACTGACATCGCCGTCGCGGGGCAATGCCTTGCGACCGTGGATCATCGCGCCCAGCAAATGTTCCCGATGCTGAATTGAAGTGACGATCACCCCGACGACATGCAGACAGGCCAGGACCAGCAGTGCCCAGGCGCTGGCCTCATGCGCAAGCGCCATCGCATCGGAGCCCCAGAATCGAGCCGTGGTGAACAGCCAACCTGTCAGCGCAGTGAACGCGGCGGTGGCCAGCAGCGCAAGCACCATCCAGCCGCCCAGAGGATTGTGGCCGATGTAGCGCGGCGCGCGGCCCCGCAGAACCAGGCGCGCGTACCCAAGTACGGCACCCGCAGGTCGTACAAACTGCGCGAAGCGCGCGTAGTGACTGCCGGCCAATCCCCAGACCAGGCGCAGTGCCAAGAGCGCCATCACGGCGTAGCCAGCGGGTTCATGCCAACGCGTACTCGGCAAACCCCGGGTACTCGCCCAGGCGACGAGGAAGCTCGCAACCAGACCCCAGTGGAAACCGCGGATCAGCCAATCCCATACCGCGATTCTGAGGGGTGTAGCCGCCATGGTGTGGTGCGCTTCAGGGCTCAGAGCACGCGCTCGAACGTCCTGGGATTGAAGAAGGCCTCGACGCGTCTGGCGTTTTCGTCGAATCCGTAGACTTCGTAGCAGCCGTTCTCGATCTTGATCTTGCGCACCGTCCAGCCTGCTTTCTTCAACTCAGCTTGCAGTTCAACGCTGGGGCGCCACTCGGCGCTGGCTTCGTTGCAGGTCACGTCACCGTGGGCGTGGCCGATCCGGGGCACAGAAATCAAGGCGAGCAAACACGGAATGATGGTCAGGATGCGCATGATTTCTCCTCGTTGGCCAGCGATTGCGCGGGACTGCTCAGGGCGCGGCGCAGTGCCGCAGAAGGTTGTGGTACACGGTCGCAAGCTTCAGTAGATGCGCATCGTCGGCCACCACCTGCGCTCTCAGGCCCTGGATGGCCTGATCGAGATCGAACAGCAGCAGGCGCTCGGATTCCTTCGCGACCACGCTCTGAACCCAGAAGAAGGCGGCGACACGGGCGCCTTGCGTCACCGGCAACACGCGGTGCAGGCTACTGGACGAATAGAGCACCATATCGCCGGCCGCCATCTTCACCGATTGCACGCCGAAGGCGCCTTCGATCTCCAGTTCGCCCCCTTCGTACTCGTCCGCTTCCGACAGGAACAAGGTCGCAGAAAGATCGCTGCGCATGATCGCGTCGACCCCGGGAGGGCGCATCAGGGCGCTATCCACATGGGTGCCGTACTGACCCCCATCACGATAGCGATTGAAGCGTGGAGGATGGATGCGTCCAGGCAGCGCAGCGGAAATGAACACTGGATGGCGATCCAGATGTCTCAGTATGTGATGAGCGAGAGACAACGCAGGTTCGACACCATCGGCGAGTTGCTGGTTGTTCTTGACGGAACGCGCGAGCGCACCCGCGGTTGCCTGCCCATCCTGCCACTCGGCGACATCCAGATGATCGCGAAACTGGCGTACCTCGTGCCTGGACAGGAAACCATTGATCGGGATCAGCATGACGCGCACTCGTCGCGCACTTCGGAGGCGCCGTTGCGGATCAAGGTCGCAGATCGGAGGTCGGCCAGGGACCGACACCCCGCGTGCGCCATGCAGACCGCCAATTCCTCGCGCAGCAAGGTCAGCAGATGGGCGACGCCGAGGGCGCCGGCCACGCTCAGCGCATACATCTGTGCGCGACCAATCATCACCGCGTCCGCGCCCAAGGCGATCGCCTTGAAGACATCGGTACCTGAGCGGATGCCGCTGTCGAAAAGGATCGGGTATTGCGCGCCAACGGCTGACCGTATCAGCGGCAGCATCTGCAAAGCGGCGGGCGCACCATCCAGTGCACGGCCCCCATGGTTGGAAACCACTACGCCAGCAACGCCCCGGCCTTGCAGCGCGCGCGCATCGTCGGGGTGCATGACGCCTTTGACCCATACCGGCAGTTGCGTATGGGCCAATACCGCGTCCAGATCGGACCAGCACGGCACATGGCGAAGCAGGCCGCCGATGACATCCCGGCGCAGCGCCGTTCCGCCGGCAACCGCATCGGGCCGCCCGTACTGCTGCAAATTCGCCGCAACACAGGCTGCCGGCAGGGTGAATCCGGTCGCCTGGGCGCGCGCACTGGGGATCTGTAAAGTGGCATCGAGCGTGAGCATGATCGCCTTGTAGCCGGCAGTCTCGGCTCGCCGGATCAGATCCAGACTCGCGCTTCGGTCCGGCTGCAGATAGAGCTGAAACCAGCGTCTGGCCGGCGCGCTCTGAGCGACATCTTCGAGACTGAAGGACGAGAGCGTGCTGAGGATCTGCGCGGAACCGGTCGCAGCCGCTGCCCGGGCAACAGCAATTTCGCCCTCCGGATGCGCCAGATTCTGGTAGGCAACGGGTGCCAGCAGAACAGGATGATCGAGCATGGCACCGGGCAATTGCACGCGGGTATCCGATTGCCTGATGTCACCCAGCAGTCGTGGGCAGACTGTCCATCGCCCGAAGGCCCGTGGATTGGCAGTGCTGGTCTGGTCCAGCGCGCTACCGCCGTGGATGTAGGCATATACCGACTCGGCCATGAACCGCTGCGCGGCGATTTCGTAGTCGCGCGCGCAGCGGATGTCGTCAGGAATCCGCGATGCTGGCGACTGGATGGGCACGTGGCTGCTTGCCTGCCGCTGCCACTGCCCGACCAGGCCGACCCTAGAAAACTCGTTGTGCACGATGTCACCGTTCCAGATCAGAAGTCGTAGACGAAGGTGATGCGGTAGTTGCGCGCATCGCCCTTGTAGAGGAACGAGCCCGAGCGATATCCAGCCAGGTAATAGTCCTTGTCGGCCACGTTGCCGACATTCAGCCGCGCCTCCAGATTGGGGTTGAAGCGATAGCTGCCAAACAGATCGACAACCGTGTAGGCCGGAATGGGTTGGGTGTACGCGCCATCTGCGTTGTAGCTGGCCGCGGTATCGGGCTGTCCGGCAAAGCGCTGATCCTCGTAGCGGACGGTGCCGCCGACGTAGAGCACTTCGTTGATCTGATAGCGGAGCTGGGCCGATGCCGAGTTGTCAGCGAAATTGCTGAGTACCTTGCCGACATGGGCCGGCGTGGCCGACTCCAGTATCTCGCTGTCCATCAAGGTCAGGCCGATCTGGCCGCTCAGCGCCTCGGTAATATTTCCGCTGAGACCGAATTCGACGCCGCGCACGCGGTTCTTGCCGGTATTGAAGGTGCCGAAGGCCTCATAGTCGGCGCCCTCCATCACATCCGATTTGGTGGTCTGGAACAGTGCGGCGGTCAGCAGCAGTTTGTTCTCCAGCAGGTTCCACTTGGTACCGAGTTCTAGATTCACCGAGGACTCGGGATCGGCTCCAGCCACCTCTCCATCAAAGATCACGGTGCCGCCGTAGCCACTGCTGGTGCCGACATCGGACTCGCCGCCATTGATGTCGCTGGCAGTCGCGGCACTGGCATAGACGATACCCCTCTTGCCGACCTTGCGGGTCAGGCCCAGCTGGCCATTGATCAAGGTGTCGCTGTAGTCGTAGTGCGCCTGCGCCAGCGTGTTGGTGTTCTGCGTCGTCAGGTCGAAGTCGAAGCGGTCGCTGCGCAGACCGGCGAACAGGGTCCAGGCATCGTTGAGGTCAAAGGTATCGAGCACCGAAAGCGATGTGGTCCTGACATTCCAGTCGATGTCCCAGGTTCCCTTGACGATCTGGCGGTTCATGATGTCATTCAGGCCGTCCACGGCGCGGCCATCGGCACCGGTTGCGCACCAGGCATTCAGCGTGGTGCTGGTTCCGGTGGCGCAGTTCTGTCCCGAGTTGGTGACGCGGTAAACGCCGTTGAGCACACTGTGATCCGTGTACTCGAGGCCGAACACGAAGGTGTGTTCACGATCAAGAATTGTCCGGTCGAGGAAGAGATTGGTCTGGTTCGCGATGTATTTGACGTCCTGCCAGCCCTGATGCGTGCTGAGTGTCGTCGTGGCGTAGATACCAGCCGGATTGTTGGCGCCGGTAGTGCTGCCGCGGGCGCCGGTCACCACGTAACCATTGTCGGATGTGCCGTATCGGCTCAGATTGCTGAGCCGTGTGTCCTCATTGAATCGATAGTCGATCCGCGCGGTGCCGGTATCGACGTCGGACTTCTGGAAGTCTGCGCTCTGCGCATAGACCGGCACGTTCTCGGCAGGCTTGCGGTCCGGCAGCGTTCCGATCAGATAGCCGCCTAGATCCGGGTTCTCGTCGGCGCTCAATCCGTAATAGTCGATGTGGATTTCGAGGCTGTCATTGGGCGTGTAGAGGCCAGACAGGGCGAGCCCCTTGCGCTGACGAAATGCCGGCGCGCGGTCGGGGATATCCTCGTCGGCGTAGAGTGCGTTGGCGCGGATCGCAAGCTGCTCGCCGAACACCTGATTGGCATCGATGCTGGTGCGCAGATGGTCGTCGCTGCCGACCGCGCCCGACACCGTGGCGAAGTTGTACGCCGTGGTGGCCTGTTTGGTAATCGCATTGATGGCGCCGCCTGAAGTACCGCGGCCGGCGAAACTGGAGTTGGGACCCTTGGAAATTTCGAGCTGCTCGATGGCAAAACTCTCGCGCGTGGTCATGCCCGGATCGCGCAGACCATCGACAAACACATCACTGCGCGCTTCCTGGCCGCGGATCACATAACGATCTCCAAAGGCATTGCCGTTTTCGCCAGTGCCCACCGTGATGCCAGGCTGGGCGTCGAGAATATTGCGCAGATCGGTGACACCTGAGTCATCGATCGCCGCCCTGGTGACCACGGTGATGTTCTGCGGCAATTCGGCGAGTGGCCGGGTGTGGCGATCGTCCCCGGAAGTTTTCGCCTTGTAGGGCGCGCCTGCTTCGCCGTCGGGATTGGGATCGAAGCCGATGATGTCGACCCGCGGGAAGGATTTCAGGCCAGCGCCGGCGTCGAGCGCGTTTTGCGCGGGCTCTGCGTAGGCGGCGGGCATCAGCATCAGGCTGCACAGGCCGAGGCCAAGACCGGCGCAGGCGCTGGCGAGGGGTTCGCGCGCGACGGTCTGGCGAAGACTGCCGGGAATTTTCGAATTGCGGGGCTTTTTGGGGTTCACTGGAGCGTTCCTGGGCTGGAAAAACGGGTTCAATGGGCAGCGCGTTCAGATGTGCGTGCTGCCTGGGCTGACTGCGCCCTGCTGCGGGCTGACCAGCAGAGTCTAAATGAGAGCGATTCGTATTCGCAAGTGATGACTGTGCCGACACCCGGCACCGGCAGGCCCCAGCACGGACGGGCAGAATGCGTCAGCCTCGGGAGCGCGGATTCTTTCCCTGCTTCGACAACAGCGGGAAACACCCTGGCGGCAACCGTTGCCGCTACTTGAACACAGCCAGACACGGGGGCCGATATAGCCGGCGGTCTGGCGACGCAGCTACCGCGTTACCAACGGCCGCAAGCCGGCCGCGGCCTGCAACCGCGCGCCAATGCTCAGGGTCGCCTCAGGCAAACCTGAGCCAGCACCCATGGCGACCGGATCAGGGCACGCCACGGCGGGCGTCCACGCTGTCCGGCGATGTATCGCCCTCGGCTCGATCCGCGACTCTTCGCCGCCAGCGCGCGCGGCACAGTGCCGCGATTGCGTAACCCGCCGCGATCAGCCGAGATCGCCGAATCGGGTCTGCAGCGCCGCCAATGCGACGGTGCCCGCGGTCTCGGTACGCAGCACACGCGGACCCAGGCGTAGTCGACTGAAGCCGACCTGGTCGAGGATATTGAGATCGCGCTCGCCGAACCCGCCCTCGGGGCCAATGGCGATAGTGGCCTCGGTTGGCGGCGACAGATCAGCCAGGCGCTGCGCGGCATCGGGATGCAAGGCCAATCGCAGACTGCCCTGCTCGGCCGGCCCGAGCGCGGCCGCGTACTGGGCAAGGTTCTGCGGGATCTCCAGTTGCGGCACGCGGCCACGGCCACTCTGCTCGCAGGCGCTTTCGATGACGTGCAACCAGCGCGCGTGGCGCTTTTCGACCCGTTCCTCACCGAGTTTGACCTCGGAGCGTTCGGTCGTCACCGGAATGATGCGGGCAACGCCCATCTCGGTCGCCTTCTGCAGTATCCAGTCCATCTTTTCGCTGCGGACCACGGCCTGCACCAGGGTGATCGGCAGTGGCGATTCGATATCGACCTCGGTGTGCACATCCAGATGCACACCTGCCTCGCCCTTGCGCGCATAAGCGAGCCGCCCGCTGTAGTCGTGGCCATCGCCATTGAATACCGTGATCGGGTCGCCCTCACGCATGCGCAGTACCCGGATGGCGTGGTCGGCAGCGAACTGCGGCAATGGCAGGGTCTGCCCGAGTTGCAGCGTCTGACGGACGAAAAAGCGTGCACGACGCATGATGTGCCCCTGTTGCGTAGTCTGAGGCCGGCACCTTAGCGTGAACAATCCCGGCTGCCAGCCCTTGAATTGGCGCCAGTCCGCCTCATCTTGTGGCCATCCCCAGATTGTCTGACTGAAGCCGCCGCGGCGCCATTCACTTTCCACAGGCTCGTGGCTAGAATTGGCACTCAATGCAGGCGACTGCTAACAACTTTCGCAAGTTGTATGTAAATCAATAGTTTGCGTTACCCACCCCAGCCATCAAGAGGTTGCTATGAAGATTCAGCCATTGCACGACCGCGTTGTCATCAAGCGCATGGAAGAAGAGCGTCTGTCCGCCGGCGGCATCGTCATTCCGGATTCGGCCACCGAAAAGCCCATCCGCGGCGAAGTGGTTGCCGTTGGTGAAGGCAAGCCGCTCGACAGCGGCAGCGTCCGCGCATTGAAGGTCAAGGTCGGCGACAAGGTCCTGTTCGGCAAGTACGCCGGCACCGAGGTCAAGGTCGACGGCACCGAATACCTGGTCGTCCGCGAAGACGACATCTTTGCCACCCTGAACTGATCAGCCCAGGTCAGGGCCTGCGCCCCGATCGCATCAGTTTCAGCGGAGCGAGTGCCTCCCAAACCCTCAGCCGCCCTCCCCGATCTTCGGCGAGGGGGCAGCAAAACCAGATAGTCACAACGAATCACACTCAAGGATTGCAATCATGGCAGCCAAAGATATTCGCTTCTCGGAAGACGCACGTGCCCGCATGCTGGCCGGCGTCAACATTCTCGCCAATGCCGTCAAGGCAACGCTTGGCCCGAAGGGCCGCAACGTCGTGCTCGAAAAGAGCTTCGGCGCACCGACGATCACCAAGGACGGCGTCTCCGTCGCCAAGGAAATCGAGCTCGCCGACAAGTTCCAGAACATGGGCGCGCAGATGGTCAAGGAAGTTGCTTCCAAGACTTCCGACGTGGCCGGTGACGGCACCACGACCGCGACCGTGCTGGCCCAGGCCATCATCCGCGAAGGCATGAAGGCGGTCGCCGCCGGCATGAACCCGATGGATCTCAAGCGCGGCCTCGACAAGGCGGTCACCGCCGCGGTTGCCGAACTGAAGAAGCAGAGCAAGCCCTGCTCCGACGACAAGGCGATTGCCCAGGTCGGCTCGATCTCGGCCAACAGCGACCACGTCATCGGTGACCTGATCGCCGAAGCCATGAAGAAGGTCGGCAAGGAAGGCGTGATCACGGTTGAAGAAGGCTCCGGCCTCGAGAACAGCCTCGACGTCGTCGAAGGCATGCAGTTCGACCGCGGTTATCTGAGCCCGTACTTCATCAACAACCAGCAGTCGATGAGCGCTGAACTCGAGGCGCCGTACATCCTGCTGTACGACAAGAAGATCTCCAACGTGCGTGACCTGCTGCCGGTGCTGGAAGGCGTCGCCAAGTCGGGCAAGCCGCTGCTGATCGTCGCCGAGGAAGTCGAAGGCGAAGCGCTGGCAACTCTGGTGGTCAACACCATCCGTGGCATCGTCAAGGTCTGCGCAGTGAAGGCGCCGGGCTTCGGTGATCGTCGCAAGGCGATGCTGGAAGACATGGCCGTGCTGACCGGTGGCACCGTGATTTCCGAAGAAGTGGGTCTCTCGCTCGAGAAGGCCACGATCAAGGATCTCGGCACCGCGAAAAAGGTTCAGATCAGCAAGGAAAACAGCACGATCATCGACGGCGCTGGCGACAAGAAGGCGATCGAAGGCCGCATCAAGCAGATCAAGGCCCAGATCGAAGAGACCAGCAGCGACTATGATCGCGAGAAGCTGCAGGAGCGCGTTGCCAAGCTCGCCGGTGGTGTTGCGGTGATCAAGGTCGGCGCCGCTACCGAAGTCGAGATGAAAGAGAAGAAGGCACGCGTTGAAGACGCCCTGCACGCTACCCGTGCAGCCGTTGAAGAAGGCGTGGTCCCGGGCGGCGGTGTCGCTCTGGTGCGCGCACTGGCTGGCATCCTGACGCTGAAGGGCGACAACGAAGACCAGAACCACGGTATCGCCATCGCCCGTCGCGCCATGCAGGCGCCGCTGCGCGAGATCGTTGCCAACTGTGGCGAAGAGCCGAGCGTGGTGTTGAACAAGGTCGCCGAAGGTTCCGGCAACTTTGGCTACAACGCTGCCACCGGTGAGTACGGTGACATGGTCGCCATGGGCATCCTGGATCCGACCAAGGTCACGCGCACTGCCCTGCAGAACGCAGCCTCGATCGCTGGCCTGATGATCACGACCGAAGCCATGGTCGCCGAAGCGCCGAAGAAGGAAGCAGCGGGCGGCGGCGGTGGTCATGACCACGGCGGCGGCGGCATGGGCGGCATGGATTTCTGATCCATCCTCGCCTCTCACTCCCCTCTCCCGCATGCGGGAGAGGGCCAGGGTGAGGGAACGCTGCGAAGTTGTTCAGAGGAACCCCGCCTTGCGCGGGGTTTTTCTTTGTACGCTCCGATGCGTCCCTGCGGCACCTCCCGGCCCGCACTTACCGGATGCTTCGCGGCGTATCCTGACACCGATCACCGCTTCGGCAACTCGAATCATCCGTGGTGCAGCCATCCGGCCGCGCATCCCTGCGCGGCGCTCGGGCACAGCTCGCCATGCGCTGCAACGCATGGCGAACGCGCTGTTCCTCGCACATGTGCATGCGTTCGCCGGCATGTGTTGCCAGAGGGCAACACATGAAACCCCGACTCACCCCGCAGCGATGCGGGTTTTTTGTTTGTTGCATCAGTTGGCCATTGCGACCGTTGGGTCCGCGCGTTCGCACCAACGGGCCATACCCGTGGCACCGAAGCACCTGAAGACGGCGGCGCTGCCGCCACTGGCAAACAATCGATGAGTTGTTTTCATGCAAAACAACTCAAGGGTTGTTTTCATGAGGAACAACGGATAGATTGTGAGCCACGGCAGCTCTATGGACCCGACATGGACTATCCCGTTCGAACACGCGACCAGCTTCGTCCGCTGATCATCGCTTTCCGCAAGGCCAGAAATCTTAGCCAATCCAGCCTGGCAGCAAATCTCGGCGTCACCCAGCAAGCTTTGTCCGCGTTGGAAGGCGATCCAGCCAGTGCCAGCTTCGAGCGATTGCTCGGCCTGCTTTCCGCGCTGGACGTCGACATCGTGCTGCGCCCACGCCAGCGCGCGGTAATGGCGGGCATTCCGGCGGGCAAATCTGCTCCATTGAGACCTTACGTTCGCAAGACCAAGCCTGCGCCTGAAAAGCCAGCCCCGAAAGAGCGACGGCCAATGATGGCGCGCAAGCGCGACGAGTGGTAGCTCGATGGCAGCTGCTGCAACTCGCTCGGGTCGACTGGCAGTCTGGATGAATGGAGAGCCGGTGGCACTATGGAAGCACACCAGCAACGCTCAACAGGAACTGTCCTACCTGCCCAGCTGGCTGGATTCTCCGAGCGCGCGTGCGTTGTCCCTATCCCTGCCATTCACCCCAGGAAACCGTCCGCATCGGGGCAACGTTGTCCGCAACTACTTCGACAACTTGCTGCCAGACAATGCTGAAATCCGTCAGCGGCTGGCGCTCAAGCATCACAGCAAGACCACCGACTCCTTTGATTTGCTGCGTGAAATCGGCCGCGACTGTGTCGGTGCGATCCAGCTGCTGCCCGAAGACAGCACGCCAGCCGGGATCCATGAAATTCGGGGGCGACCGCTCACGGACCATGCGATCGAGCGCATACTCAAGGCAGTGACGCACAAACCCTTGCTGGGTCAGCATCTTGACGACGCCGATCTGCGGATATCGATCGCAGGCACCCAGGAAAAGACGGCATTGCTGTGGCACGCCGGCAAGTGGCATCTACCGTTGGATGCGACGCCGAGTACGCACATCTTCAAGCTGCCGTTGGGCATGATCGGAAACGGAGAGATCGATTTCTCCACCTCAGTGGAAAACGAATGGCTGTGTGCACAAATCATCGCAGCCTTTGGATTGCCCATCGCACCCTGCGAAATCCAACGATTCGGCAAGCAGAAAGTTCTGGTAGTCGAGCGATTCGATCGTCGGCTCGCCGAGGACGGGTCCTGGTGGATACGCCTCCCCCAGGAGGACTTCTGCCAGGCTCTGGGTGTGTCGCCGCTGCAGAAGTATGAAGATCGGGGAGGCCCGGGGATCAGTCGAATTCTCGACACCCTTGATCACTCAGCAGCTCGGGAACAAGACCGTCACACTTTCTATCGATCCCAGATCCTGTTCTGGATGCTTGCCGCGACCGACGGGCACGCGAAAAACTTCAGCATATTTCACGCGGCCGGCGGCAGCTACCAATTGACACCCTTGTACGACGTCCTGTCTGCCTGGCCCGTTGCGGGCCGCGGCCGCGGAAAACTTGCCACGAAAAAGCTCAAGCTCGCCATGGCGGTGCGCGGCGCCAATGCCCATTACAAGCTCGATGAGATCCAGCGTCGGCACTGGAACGAAATGGCACGACGTTGTCGACTCGGGATGAATGCCGAGGGCTTGATCGACCAGCTCATAGCACGCACGCCCGCAGCAATCGCCGAAGTGGAATCCAAGCTGCCCAGGGGCTTCCCTGAGGAGGTAGCCAGGCCGGTCCTTGAAGGACTACTGCAAGCCAGCCGAAGACTGGCCGCGATGCCGGGGTGACAGCCCCCCGCATCGGCGACAACACGGGAAGAACGCTCACTCTGCCGGCAAAAACTCGAACGCCATCACCAGCGCATCCTCGCGGCCATTCTTTGCCGGGTAGTAGCGCGGCCGGCGACCGATCTCGTTGAACCCGATGTCGTGGTACAGCTTGATCGCGATCGGATTGCTGGGTCGCACTTCGAGGAAGATCCGCTCGACACGATGCCAGCGCGCGACATCCATCGCCCGTAAGATGAGACGCCGGCCGTGGCCCTGGCGATGCGCCACGGGGTCGACGCAGATGTTGAGCACATGCGCCTCGCCTGCGGCCACCGAGAGCATGAAGTAACCGACCACAGTGCCCTCGCGTTCGAGCACAAATCCGTGATAACCGGCGCGCAGACAGTCGCGGAAAATCTGCTGGGTCCACGGAAATTCATAGGCGCGCTGCTCGATATCGATGACCTGGTCGATATCGGCTTCGCGCATCTGGCGCAGAGTGGGCGTGCCGTCGAGCGCTGCCACCATGGTCAGACCCGCAATGCCCTGAGCACGGGTTTGATCGACCACCAGAGCGCGCGGCGCGCCGAGGCACTGCGCTGCAACTCGGCCAGGCCGGGAACACGCAGTCCCAGCACGTCCGCCGGCAGCCTGGCATCAACCCCCAGTTGCACTGCAAATCGTGCCGCACCACAGGCAACGGTATCAGCCGTGCAGATGGTGGCACCAGGCAGTGCCAGAGTCAGATGCCGGATCAACTTGAGATCGGCGTGTACGCGCTTTTCCAGTACCAGCATGACCGCCTGCGCACGCAGGGGAACCGCTGGCGAGCGCGGCGCGGCAGTTGGCGCGCGCGCAGGAGGCAGTTCCGCGAACACGCGAGGTTCGGCGACCGCCGGCGACACGGCAGCGGTCGGCGCAGCGGAAGCTCGCTCGACACGAGTTACGGTCGTACCCGCGCCCGCGCGCTGCGGCCGGTAGTCACCGGAGCGACGCTGCCAGCTGTCGATGCCCATCACTCGCAGGATACGCTGGCGTTCGCCCTCGCTGAGCGGGGCAGCACCGTTCACAACTGCACCTGCTGCAGCTCCGACCAGAAGGCGGCATAGCTCTGGTCGATGGCCGCGGCAAACGCACGCACCGTCGACTGGATGCTGTCGCTGCTGGCGGGTACATCGGCACCGTATTCCGACAGCAGCAAGGGCTCGAACTGGCTGCCGCGCTCGACCCGCAGCTCGATGCGCACACGTGCCAGCCACTGTTCGCCGACCCGCACCCGCTCGAAACGTTCGATACGGCCAGCGATGCGCAGGCTGTCGATCGAGGGCGGCAGGCGATCGGTGATCAGACGCGAAGCCTGGCGCGCGCGTAGCGTGTCGACCAGGCGTCGCTGCAGCAGCTGCCCCGGGGGTTCGTCCCAGAGCTGGTAGTGATAGGCCTTGATGCTTCCCTCTGGCTGGGTTGCGTAGAGGATGGCCTGATCGTTGTAGACACCGTCGGCAATCATCGAATCCACGACGATCGGCATCGCGAAGAATTTCTCGCTGCGGATATCGCCTTCGCCGACCCCGGGCATCCGGTAGTAGGCGATGTCTGGCACCGGCGCGACCGAGCAGGCACCCAGCATCGCCGCAAGAACAAACGTCAGGAACTGGCGGCTGCGCATCACTCGTCCTCCACGATCACGTCGTCGGCCTTGGGGGTGAACAGCAGTCGATTGGGACTCTTGCGCACTTCGCGGGCGAACTCGTTGAGGTTGCGGCTGGATGACTCGAGATTGTGCGAAATCGAATCGATTCGGCGCGCCAGCGAACCGGTGATCTGACTCAGATCGCTGATCGCCTTGCGCAGTTCGGGCCGACTGTCGTTGACGGTGCCATGCAGCGCGTCGAGCAACGCGTCCAGCCGCGCCCGTGTGGCATCGAGGTCGTCGGAAACCTCGCGCGCATTGGCGGCGGTGCCGGCAATATCGGCCAGTGCAGCATCGATCAGCTCGCGATTGCGTGTCGACAGAATCTGATTGACCGAATCCGAAGCGGTATTCAGCCGCTTGAGCAGAGCCTGCGCTTCGGCCATCAACTCGGGTGTACCGGCATCGACGCTGGCGGTGATCGAATCGAGGCGCGTGCCCAGGTTCTCAACCAGGGGACGCAGGCGATCGCGGGTCAGCACAGTCATTTCGCTGGCCAGATCATTGACCGCACCAAAAACATCCTGACCTTCTTCGCCCTGCAGATCAGCGCCGGGCTTGAGCATGACCGGATTCTCGCCCTCACGGATGGCAATCGCGACGTCGGCGAGCAGTCCGCTGGACGACAATCGGGCTACCGAGTCTGCCGGCATGGCCCAGTCACGACGCACCGCCAGTTCGACCCGATAGCGTGTCTTGCCGTCCTCGCGCTGGGGCTCGATGGCCGCAACCTGGCCGATGCGGAAGCCCTCGTAGAACACCGGCGCGCCGTAGCCAAGTCCGGTGACATTGCGGTACTCGGTGAAGTAACTGACGGTTCCGCCGGTGCGCCCGGTGATTACGACAAGGGAAGCCAGCAGCAGCACGAGCGCGGTGAGCACCACCAGGCCGACCAGGGTGTAGTTGATGGTGTCGCGCTTCATGGGCCGATTATCGCCGATGCCCGCCGAGATGTGCGCGGTACAGAAAGCGCAACCAGACCATGCGCCAGCGCCTCCGAGCGACCCTCGTTACAGACGGCCAGCGACTTCGTGCCGAGCGCGCTCAACCGATTTTTCCGGCGAGGACGAAGATCGACAGAATCGCGAGCCAGACCACCAGCACACGCCAGATCAGCGCCATCGCCTGTTGCAGCGCAAGCATCGCGGTTTCGTCCATCGCCGCCTCGTCGTCTGACTCGGGCTCGACGTCGACGCTGGCACGGGCGGCGGCCGTCATATAACCCGGATCACCGGAATACCAACCAGGCACCCGCTGACCATGAAAATCGCGCCAGGCGGTCAGCACCGAATCGAAGTCCGCAGCCAGCGCCAGGGCCACGGTCATCAACTGGGCCGCCGGCCAGTTGAGCAGACGACGAAGATCCTCCACGGCGCGCAGTTGCGCAGCCGAGAGCGCATCGCCATAGCCACGCGACCCCGCAGCGAGGCAGGTCAGCCGATACAGCAAAGCACCCGCCGCACCCAGCAGGAGGAACCAGAACAGTACCCCGAACCAGCGCGAAAGCGCGGCCAGAAATACCTGATCGACCACGATGCCACTGTCGAGCGGCAGTGCCGGGATCGGTGGCTCATCGGGTAGATTCTGCAGCGCGTCGACACGTTGCTCGCGCTCACCCGCCGCCTGGATCGCCTCGACCTCGACATCCAGATCGCGCGGTCCCCAGCAGTAGAAGAGCACGGCGGCGCCAAAGACAAAACCTGGAAGCCCCCACCAGAAGTCGTGCAGCAGCCACTGGCAGATTGCCAACAGCAGGACCGGCAAGCCCAGACACAGCAGCAGGGCGCCAGGGCGCAGCCAGAACCGGGTATCACCAAACCGCTCGGCACAACTGCGCAACCACGACCGGAACCAGGCATAGTCGCGCACCCGCGCCAGATCGGGCACCGCGTGTCCGATCAGCAAGGCGAGCAAAGTGGCGAGCAGCGCGGTTGCCATGTCATTCCCTGATTCGATAGCGTCATTCTACGTGATTGCTTCGCCCTGCGATCATCCGGACTGTGGCGTATGTCGTGGTGCCTGAGTGGACACCGCTGGTCGGGGCTAGAATCGGTGCTGTCGACGAGGCCCTGCAGGGCCCTGCGCGACCGGGACAACAGGGCGTGCGGGCGTCGTCCGCGCGCAACGTAGGAGGACAGAGCATGGCCAGACTGACGATCGCCGCAACGCTGGCGAGATGGGTGCCGGGCAGCGAGGGCACACGGGTGATGGACGTATCGAGCGCAACCCTGCGCGGCGCGCTCGAGCAGCTGTTCACCGAATCTCCGATGCTGAGGCCTTACGTGCTGGACGACCAGGGCGCCCTGCGCCACCATCTGGCAATCTTCATCGATGGCGTCGCCGTGCGCGACAAGGCGCGGCTTGAGCAGGCGCTGTCCGCACACAGTGAAATCTTTCTCGCGCAATCGCTGTCCGGAGGATGAGATGTCCAATCGTGTACTGGTGTCCACCCGCAAGGGACTGTTTTTCGTCGAGCGTCGCGGCAGCAACTGGGAGATCGTGCATTCGATGTTCCTCGGTGACAATGTCACCTTGAGCCTGGCCGATCCGCGCAACGAGACCCTGTATGCAGCAATGAACCTGGGTCACTTCGGGGTCAAGTTGCGTCGCTCACGCGATGACGGCCGCAGCTTCGAGGACGTCGCAGCACCCGCCTATCCCGAAGGTGAAACCATCAGCACCGGGGACGGCAAGCCGGATCAGCCGGCCAGCACGCGACTGATCTGGTCGCTCGCCGCGGGTGGCAGCGACCAGCCCGGGCGACTTTGGGCCGGCACCTTGCCAGGTGGCCTGTTCCGCTCGGATGATCACGGTTCCAGCTGGACGCTGATGCGTGGCCTGTGGGAGCAACCCGGCCGCAAGGACTGGTTTGGCGGCGGCTATGACGCCCCTGGCATTCACTCGATCTGCGTCGATCCGCGCGATAGCCGGACGCTGCGGGTCGCGATCTCCTGCGGTGGGGTCTGGATCACGCGTGACGATGGCGACAGCTGGACACTCAGCGCCGACGGCATGTATGCCGACTATATGCCGACAGAGTTGCGCGGCAATCCCAATATCCAGGACCCGCATTGCATGGTGCAGTGCCGGGACGCGCCGGAGTGCCTGTGGGTTCAGCATCACAACGGTGTATTCCGCAGCAGCGATGGCGCCGCGACCTGGACCGATGTGCCCAAAGTGATCCCTTCGGCGTTCGGCTTTGCGGTCGCCGTGCATCCGCGCGATCCCGACTGTGCCTGGTTCGTACCGGCAGTGAAAGATGAATTCCGCTATCCGGTCGATGCCCGGCTCGTTGTCAGCCGGACCCGTGATGGCGGCAAGAGCTTTACCGTGCTGGACCACGGGCTTCCACAGGCTGCGAGCTACGATCTGATATACCGCCATGGACTGGCGGTCGATGCCAGCGGTGCGCGACTGGTGATGGGCTCGACCACCGGCGGCCTATGGATCAGCGAGGATCAGGGTGATAGCTGGCAGGCACTGGCGGCGCGGCTGCCGCCGATCCACGCGGTCTGCTTTCGCTGATCGCAGGCGCGCGGTGGCTCAGTACACCCGGCTGGCCAATGCCCGAGGCAGTCCACGCAACAGAAACGCAGCGGTGATTCCGAGCACGACCAGCGCCCGTCCCGGTAGCGAGCGGACCTTGTGGCGCAGCAGAAATCTGCCCAGACCGATGTGCTTGTGCCAGGCGACAAACACCGGACGCGCGCGACTGGAACCGCCCTGGCGATGCTCGACCCGCACCTCATTGGCGACCGCAACCTCAAGGCCGAGCGCGCGCACGCGCGCGCACAGATCGAGATCTTCTCCGTGCAGGAAATAGGATTCATCGAAGCCCGATAGCTGCTGATAAACCCGTCGCGGCAACAACATCAGGGCACCCGAGCAGGCATCAACCCGCTGCAGCGCAGTAGCCTCGCGCGGGCAACGGACGCCGGCATCGGCGTCACCTCGCCACGGCAAATGGTCGTGCAGCAGTCGCGCAGGCGTCGGATCACGGCGACGTGCAGCAGGCTCCTCACGACCGAGCGCATCACGGACATCGGCGCCGAGCAATCCGATACCAGGATTGGCGATCGCGATACGGACCAGGCTGCTGAGCGTTCCGGCCTCGACCAGACAATCGGGATTCAACAGCACAATCCAGGCTGCCGAGCCGACGGCCGAGCCACGATTGCAGGCGCTGCCGAACCCGATATTGCGCACACCCGGCAGCAAGCTGAAGCGAGCGTCCGCCCTGTAACGATCGGCCACGCGTTGCGGCCAACCATCCTGCGAAGCGTTGTCGTACAAGGTAACGCTGGCGCAGTGCTCGGCCGCCATGGCGCGGGCGATACAGTCGGACAACAGCGCGCCGCTGTCGCAGGCGACCACGACGACATCGAACGGTTCGTCGCCCGCCGGCAGGCTCACGTGGACTTGACCAGGGCGCGCAGTTCGCCGGACTGGATGCGCTCCCAGAGCACGGGCCAGGCCGCCATCGCTTCCGCGGTCTGGGTCAGGCGCTGGCGCAGCGATGCGTTTCCGGCATCGGTGCCATCGGCGGCGCTCAAGCGTGCCGATGCGGTATCGATCAGGGCGCGTCCGTTGACGGTGATCAGGGCACGCAGATCGGCCAGCCAGTGCACCGGCGCGTCCTTGCCGGCGGCTTCGGCGACCGCCTGCAACTTGCCGATCAGATCGCTGCGCAGATACTGCACGTACTCGGAGACCTGGTCGTCGAGCCTGTCATCACTGCTGCCGGCGAGGTCCTGCAGCAGGGCCGCTGCGGTCTGCATGCGAGCGCCTGGTGTGCTTGCCTGGATATCCGGAACCCGTGCCGCGAGGTAGTCCGCAACGAACTGCCCCGGCCCGCGGCTGCGCGCACGCTTGCCGATGTCGCGTCCGATCTCGGCGCTGGCGCCAACGATGCCGATCGAGTCCGGCAGTTGCAGCATCAGTGCCTCGGGATCGACCAGTTGCAGCATCGAGCTGAAGGTCCAGCCGGGCGCGCCTCCGTAGGGCAGGGCAAACGGCAGGAAGCTGCCGGCATCGATCGTGAGGGGAAGCAGACTGCTGCGGCGAACCAGCTGCGCACGATCGACACCATGCCAGGCACTGCCACGACCCAGCTGCCGCAAGTAGGCATCACGGTCAGCTGCAAACGCGCCGCGCCCCTCAGCATCGAGCAGAAACAATTCTTCCAGTTCGACACCACGATGGCTGCCGCGGGTACCGCTCAGGGTTGCCGCAATACGGGTGGAACCTGATGTGCTCAGGCACTCGGCGAGCGCGCGGCCACGCAGATCGCCGGCACGCCAGCCGTCGCGATCGAGCAGGACGCCGAGTCGCGTGCCACAGGCATCCAGATGCGCGGACAGCGAACGCTCAGCCGTGTCCGCATCCGCACCCTCGGCGAGTGCCGAAGCGTGATCAGCGTAGAACCGTGCCGACGTCCGTTCCCGCGCGCGCATCTCCAGACCCCGCTGCGCCTGCGGGCTGGCACGCAAGGGCCACTGCATCTGCTCATCGAGCATCAGGAAACGTTGACCACCGGCAAGCGCCAGCGCCAGGTTGTAGCCCTGATGATCGGCGCCGCCGCTGGCTCCGAAGATGAGCTCGGCGGCAGCCAGCTGGCGCGCGTCCTTGCCGCATTGCTGGCGCAGTGCCGCGCGCAGATCGCTGGCATCGACAAAATCGACTCTGCAGGCCGCGCTTTCCGCCAGCTGGCGGGCGGCATTGAGGCAACCGGAGCGCGACTCCGCATTGCCCGACTCCCACAGCAGCTGCACCCGTTCGATCCGCGACCGCCAGTCGCTGGCCTGGGCGAGCGCACCCAGCAACTGCTGAACAGCCGCGGCGTCGCCTCCGCCACGAATCATCAGCTGCACGGGCCTTGGCGGGCTGGTCGACGCCGCTTTCACCATGCCGGCGACGAAGTCCTGCTCGCTGACCAGAAGCCGCCGCGCGATCAGGCTCTCGAGGACGCGGGCAATGCCCTCGGCCGGCACCTTTGGAAGGATCTGCTGCACCGCCTGGATGTGCTCAGGCAGACTGAGGAAAGCCCGGCAACGGTCCAATGCCTGCAGAACCTGATGGGTCATGACATGGGTCTGGCCATCCTGGCTGCGAAAGACACACTCACCACCACCGAGATCGGCGGCATTGCCCATGACCGATGCAAACAGGGGCGCGCGGGGATCGAGTTGCAGGCGCGGGCTGGCGTCCATTGAAACGCTGAATTCCATGAAACCTCACTGACCGTTCTGATGAAAGTTGGCGCGCATGGTCCGGGTGATGCGCCGGATGGCGTGCCGCATTTGTTGCCGACCTCGGCCGTGCCGGCTTTCGGCGCGCATGTCGCCGCTCTGCGCAACGGGCCGAGGCGACGACAGGCCGTATTGATCTGGCCGCCCGTCAGGCAGCGGACCTAATGGCCAAAGGATTGCGCTGGGCGCTGTGATCGCGCTGAAGTGCATCGCTGCCCTGCCCCTAGTCCCGCGGCGGCGATGTGCGCCAGCGCCGCCACCAGGGCTGCGCGGCGGGTGCCGATTCCAACTGCCGAAGTCGGGCCTGCAATGCGTCCACCTGCTGCAAGGCCTGCTCGTGCAGCGCGCGCGCCGCACGAAGATCGGCATCGGCCTGCTGCAGCACGGCCCCGGCCGCCATGTTCTTGCGGATTTCATGCTCATAGTGGCGGTAGACCGACTCGGCCGCGTCGCCAAAAAGATCGAGTTCCGGAAGTCTGGGCAGGGCCGACTCACTCTGCGCGCAGACCGCCACGTAGTAGATGGCGGCATAACGCCCCTCATCGACGACAGCGCCATCGGCGTCACTGGTATGCATGACGGCGACGGGTCGCGGCAGCTCGGGCCGCCAGATCACCGACTGGAACAGCAGCTTCTGCGCGTACAGCCGGACCACCTTGAAGTGTCTCTCCAGCAAGCTCACCAACTCGTCGCGATAGAGTTCGCGGACATGGAACTCATTGTGGAATCCGCGCTCGTCGCTGTAGGTCTTGCGGTCGGGTGACGAGATCAGCAGCGCGCCGTCGGCGGCCAACACACGCGCGAAGCCGGCCACCAGTTCCTCCTGGGCATGCAGATGCTCAAGGGTTTCAAACGAGGTGACCAGATCGAAACTGGCGTCCGGCCAGGGCAGATTGCTGGCATCGCCCTGCTCGAATCGCAGGGTCTTCAGGGTCGAATAGCGCGAACGCGCATGCGCGATGGCCTCGTCGCTGATGTCCAACCCGACCACTTCGGTGGCGACCTGGGCCAGCATGGCCGAACCATAGCCCTCGCCACAGGCAACATCCGCCACCCGCCTGCCCACCGCGGCAGCACGGGCGAAGGCATAGCGGTGATAGTGCTCGTACCACATTTCACGCACGCATTCGGGCGTGAAGCGTTCGCCAGTAAAGGGAAGTTCGCTCAAGAAGTCCTCGCGACGGCCCGGGTCCGGACCGATCAGGATGCCGATATCCGCGCCCACGCTGCCTTGCGAATGGCCGCCAGCGGGTCGGCGCGGATGAAGTCGGCGACCCGCGCATTGTAACCGGGGTAACGGGCGATGAGCCGACGCAGGGCCTCGCCGCCCGGCCTTTCGCCGGTGAGCGAGAACGAGGCCCCGCCCTGGTGCACCACATAGGCATCGTCACAGAGCACATGGCGCCAGCCGTGCGCAGTGGCGCGCATGCAGAAGTCGTTTTCCTCACCATAGCCGCGACCAAAGGTGGCCGCATCAAAATCGCCCAGTTCCGTCAGGGCGCGGCGGCGGATGAACATGCAGAAGCCGACAGCCGTGGGCAGATCCGGATATTCGGGCCGTCCCGCCGCCAGACCGGCGGCGACACGTTCCGGCTCAGCGGGCACCGGATTGTTCCTGCAGAAATCCGGCAGCGAGCAGATTTCGGCATTGTTGGAAAAGGGTGTGACGGTCGCGATCCAGGGATCGCTGGCCGCGGCTGCCACGATACGGTCAAGCCAGCCGCTGGTGGCAATGGTGTCGGAGTTGAGCAAGACGACATCGTGGGTGGTCAGCGCCATGCCGCGATTCACGGTTCGAACGAAACCCTGGTTGTGCTCGTTGCGCACGATGCGCACAGCGAATCCGGCGTCGCGACGAAAGGCTTCCATGGCATCAGCGATGCCGGCCTCGTTGGAGGCATCGTCGAGCAGCGTCACCCGGTCTTCGGGTCCCAGCGTGCGCAGCAGGCTGTCCAGAGCGGCACGCAGCATGGCGAGGGCGTTGAATACCGGCAGGATGATTTCCGGTCGTGCCGGTGCGGCTTCCATCATCGCCCCCAGCGATGGGCCAGACGCACCATGCCGAGTTCGCGGCTGTTTCCGCGCACGGTCAGTCCGCGTTCGAGGGTGTCGAAAAGCCGCACGCCTTCCGGGTCCATCGCGTGCACCGCCAGCAGATAGCTGCCAGGCAGCAGGGGCGGCGCGTCGAACACAATGCGCCAGCGAAACAACTCGCCGTCAATTTCGATCGGGTCGGCATCCGCCATCTCGGTGGTCAGGCCGTAGATGCCGGTGCCATCGACCCGCTTGATGCCGAGCGCCAGTACCGGCCGACGCTGATCGCGTGAGCGCACGCTGATCTCGATCACCAGAGGCTCAGCAGGCGCCAGCGTGATCGGCGTGGTGCCGTTGTCCTCGTTGACCAGAAGTTCGGTAACGGCATACTCGCCCTGGGCCGCGCTCGCACGCCCACTGGCTTCCAGTTGCGCTGATTGTCGCTCATGCCAGGCGAGGTAGTCCTGGCTCACCTCGAACACATCGCCGAGGCGCTGGATCGCGCCCTCGTGCAGCCAGCAGGCGCGACGACAGAGCTTCTGGATGTGGTACATGCTGTGCGTTACCAGCAGCAGGGTGCCGCCATCGGCGAGATAGCGTTCCATCCAGCGCACGCATTTTTTCTGGAAGCTTTCGTCGCCGACCGCCAGCACTTCGTCGGTGATCAGCAGATCCGGATGCGTGGCGGCGACCACGGCGAAGCCCAGACGTACGGTCATCCCCGACGAGTAATGCTTCACCGGCTCGTCGATGTACGGACCGATGTCGGCGAAGGCGATGATCGATTGCAGCCGATCCTCGATGTCGGCATTGCTCATGCCGAGCAGGGCGGCATTGAGCCGGATGTTTTCGCGGCCACTGTATTCAGGATGGAAGCCCGCGCCAAGCTCCAGCATCGGCGCAATGCGGCCATTCACGGCCACCGTGCCCGAAGTCGCGGTCAACACGCCGGTGATGACCTTCAACAGGGTGGACTTGCCGGCACCATTGACTCCGATCAGGCCGAGTGATTCGCCGCGCCGGACTTCCAGGTTGATGTCGCGCAGCACGGCAGTCTGCATGGGATTCTGCCGGCCCAGCAACAGATTGCCGAGTGCCCGCAGACGATCGCCGCTGCGGGTGACCTTGGGAAAGGACTTGCAGACACCGTTGAGCACGATCAGAGGCGCGTCGCTCACAGATAGTCCTCGAAATGCGCCTGGGCACGCTGGAACACGAACACGCCGCTGGCCAGTACCAGCATACTGACCACGGATGCCTCCAGAAATGCGCCGGATGCAGGAAGCTCCAGCCCGAGCAGGGCGGCGCGAATGGCCTCGATCCAGACCATCATCGGATTGTGGCTGAGCCAGGCAACCAGGTTCGGCGACAGCGAAGCTGCGTGAAAGAAGATCGGCGTGATCAGCATCCACAGCGTCAGCAACTGTGGCAGCAGGGCCGATACATCACGCATGAATACGTTGAGCGTCGCCAGCCAGAAGGCAGTGCCGGCGGCGAGTACCAGGATGCCGGCGATGTAGAGCGCGACCTCGCCGAAGCCGAGCAGATCAACCGGACTGCCGGTGACCCGCAGCGACAGGCAGACCGCGATCAGGCCGAGACTGTGGATCGCGAAACTGCTGAACACCGGCACCAGCACCAGGATGAAACGCGGCAGCGCGATCTTGCCCAGCAGTGCCGCGTTGCCGACGATGGCATTGGTGCCACGCCCAGCGGCATCGGCAAAGGCATACCAGGGCCACAGTCCAAGCGCGAGAAAGGGAACGAAACCCGCCGCCCCTGCGGAGGGCACCCTGACCTTCATCAGGGTCTGGAACACGAACGCATAGATCAGCAAGGTCAGTGCCGGCCCCAGGAAAGCCCAGAGCAGGCCGCTCAGCGTTCCGAGATAGCGCTCGCGGATATCGCGTCTGATCAGTGCATAGAGCAGTGCGAGCGTGGCGAGCGGAGAAGAAATGGGTGGCACGACGGTCTCGCGTCAGGGCAAGCACGCGATCGTGATCGCGTGCAGGAATCCGAACTTCAAACGCATGGAATCACCCTGCCTAATTGGGCGCCGCAAAGAAGTGGCAGAGATTATTGGCGCCGCAAGTCTGGTTGCCGTTGAGATCGAAGAAGCCGATGTTGTAGTAATACGTCTTGTTCAGGACCAGGGGGCAACGGGAACCCGTAGTCCCCAGAATGAAATTCATTTGACCGCTATTGCCGGTAGTGACGCACTTGACGGGGTCGGGCAAGCGCTGCGAGAAGTCGCCGGGGCACTCGCTGATGGCGACCATGGCCGTGCCGCCACCATTCTGTTGTGCCTGCGTCCACAGCAGGCCGCCAAAGTTGCTCCCGCCCCAGGGTGTGCTGCTCCCGGATGAAGTTCCTGTGTTGAAGGCCATCGCGGCGTATTGACCGTTGAGCAGGGGGATTGCACCGGTGCCGGTGCGAGTGGGGAACACCGGTCCCCAGACGGGGGAGTAGTTGTCGGCAGCGAGCACCGTTCCGGCCGGCCATTCCGTATTGCCGTCGGCGCGCAGTGCACTGGTATTGGTGAAGCTGACCATGCGGGTGGTGCCTGGGGGCGGATTGACACCGGGGCACTCGGTAGGGGGCGGGGTTGTTGTGACGGTAACCGTGCTGGTGACGGTTGGCGAAACTCCGCCCGGACCGCTGCATTGCAGACGAAACGCGTAGGTGCCCGCTGTCGGAAGCACCATGTTCAACCCGGTGCTCGACGTACCGACGGTTGCCGGCCAGTTGCTCACCGTGCCGGCGAGCACCGAGGCCGTGGTGCTGCAACTGGTGACGTTCTTCGTCGACCAGGTGGCAGTGACAGACTGCCCAACCGTGATGGCGCCGGGCGAAACGATAAAACTCAGAATCGACGGCGGCGGCGCGTCGCCCTCCCCACACCAGCCATCGCCGGCTGCACCCGAACCTTGCACCAGTCGCAGCGTGATGTTTCCGGTGCCTGGCGCGATGCTGATTTCGCGCGCGGTGCTGATCAGATAGGGAACCGTGATCCCGTTGCCCAGGTCGAGGATCAGGTTCGCCGCTTGCGTGGCTGTGGATGCGCAAAGGATCGCTAGACCCAATAGCAGGGAACGGCGCTGATTCATGGCTGTCACTCCGGGGAACTCTGGTGAAAGGTGGATGGCATGGCACGCTGGTGCAAGTATTCAACGTCGGTGGCGAGACTACCAGTCGACTGCAACTGGAACACGAACGCATGGATCAGCAAGGTCAGTGCCGGCCCCCTGGATTCCCGGCACAGGCCTTTGAGGGTCCCCTGAGAACGCGCACGCAGATCAGCCCTGATCAGTGCATGGAGCAGTGCGAGCCTGACCAACGGCGCAGACAGCGGCTGTGGGCAAGCTCTTGTGAGCTGTGACCGACCGAAGTCCGATCGCACTGCCGTCAACTGTGGGACCGAGGGGCTGGTCCCCGTAAAGCGGGCCACTCGCTGCTTGTCAGTGGCCGCGCAGCTTCAAGCGGGTTGCCGGCGCCTGCCTCCATGCATGCCTGGCAAGGCCAGGCAAGTCGCGCCGGGCTGACCCGGACTCAGGGCATATTCGTGCCGGGTGCCGGTGCCGTGGTTTCGCCAGCTTCTGCCTTGGCGGGCGTCGCCTCATCGGCTGCGCCGGTGAACCCATAGCGATACGCAAGCCGTTCGAGCACCGGAACATTCGGCTGCATTTCACGCTGACGCACTTCATCGGAATAGGCCCGAATCGTGTTCTGACGATACTCCGACTCCAGTGTCGCGATGATCGTCGGCTTGAGTTCTTCATAGCTCGGCAGGCTGCCGCGGCTGTACTTGTCCAGACGGATCACATGCCAGCCGAATTGCGTCTTGACCGGCCTGGAAAGCTCACCCACCTTGAGTGTCCGCAACGTCTCGGCGAACTCCTCCGCCAGCACATTCAATTTGGCACCCTCAATGACGCCGCCCCGCGCTGCCGAGCCGGAGTCACTCGAGTACTGGGCAGCAAGTTTGGCGAAGTCACCGGGCTTGCGCAGCAGTTGCCTGTGCAGTTTTTCGATCAACGCCTGTGCCGCATCCTCACCGCGCTTTTCGGGGCTGATGAGAATATGCGCGAAGTCGGCTACATCCGGGCCACGGTACTTTTCTTTCTCGCCCTGATAACGCTCCTGCGCCAGCACGGTGAAGTCCGGCGCCTTGACCGAGGCCGCATAGGCGTCAAGCTGGTAGCGCGCGACCACGCGCTCGGCGGCCATACGAGCATGCGAAACCACCAGCGGCTTCTGGTCGACACCGGAAGCTTTCGCTTCGACATTCAACTGTTTCATCATCAGCAACTGGGTCAGCATCGCCTCGATGCGCTCCGGCGACTGGATGAAACCGAGGCGCTTGTCCTCGGTCACTTCCTGCATCCAGGCGTCAACGTCACCGACGGTGACCTTCGCCTCGCCCTGTGCCACGACCACAGTATCGGCCGACCAGTCCTTCTCGCTCTGTCCCTGAGCCGCACCGCAGGACAAGCACGCGATCACAATCGCGTGCATGAATCCGAACTTCAAACGCATGGAATCAAACCTGCTTAGTTGGGCTGACCAAAGAAATGGCACATATTGTTGGCGCCGCAGGTCTGCTGGCCCTGAAGATTGAAGAAGCCAATATTCAGGTAGTAGGTCTTGTTGAGTGCCAGCGGGCAGCGGTTACCGGTGGTGCCAATGATGAAGCCCATGCTGCCGGTATTGCCCTGGGCAAAGCACTTCACCGGGTCAGGGAGTCTCTGCGAGAAATCGCCCTGGCATTCGCTGATGGCGACTGTTGCGGTGCCGCCGCCGTTGTTCTGCGGCTGCGTCCAGTTCAGACCACCGAAATTGGTGCCGCCCCAGGGTGTGCTGGATCCCGTCGATGTGCCGGTATTGAACGCCATTGCGGCGTACTGGCCGTTGAGCAAGGGGATCGCACCGGTGCCACTGCGTGACGGGAATGCAGGGCCCCAGACCGGCGAATAGTTGTCTGCGGCAAGAACGGTGCCCGCTGGCCATTCCGTATTGCCATCGGTACGCAGGGCGTTGGTATTGGTGAAGCTGACCATGCGGGTGGTGCCGGGTACCGGGTTGACGCCGTTACAGTTCGGATCACCCGGGTCGGTAACGGTTACCGTACTGGTCGATACCGCCGAGGTTCCACCGGGACCCTCGCACTGGAGCCGGAATGCGTAGGACCCTGCGGTCGGCAACACCATGCTCAGGCCAGAGCTCGATGTGCCCACGGTGGCAGGCCAATTGCTGACCGTGCCAGCCAGTACCGAGGCAGTAGTGCTGCAACTGGTGGCGTTGGTAGTCGACCACGTGGCACTGACGGTGCCGCCGACATTCACCGAGCCCGGCGAAACAATGAAACTTGTAATGACCGGCGGATTCGGACCGCCGCTACCCGTCGGACACCAGCCGTCACCGGCGGTGCCTGCGCTTTGCACAAGTCGCAGGGTGATGTTGCCGGTACCTGGCGCGATGCTGACATCGCGCGCCGTGCTGATCAGGTAAGGAACCGTGGTTCCGTTTCCAAGATCGAGGATCAGGTTCGCCGCTTGCGTGGCTGCGGAAGAGCAAAGGATCGCAAGACCCAATAGCAAGGAACGGCGCTGATTCATGGCTGTCACTCCGGGAAACTCCAGTGAATAGTGGATTGCTTGGCGTGCTGTTGCAACTATGCAACGTCTCCGACCAGATTACCAGTCGTGAAATTAACTTTTTGTGAGGCCGGCTCGTGCGATATCGCAATTTTCTCGAGTCAGCATTAGCTCGATCCGGGCTTGATTCAAGCCATGGTTCGGATTGGAAGGGCGGCACCCTACCCTGCCACGCAAACGACACATAGCATCTCAAGATGATACCCGGTGTGAGCTGAATGCACGGAATACGTGAGGTGCCAGACCCTGCACGGGCCGCGATGGGCACACCGCGCGCGCGTCACGAAGACAGCCGCACTTCGCGACCATGCACTCTCGCGCCCGAGGTTATTTCTTGAGCGGGGCTTCCCCGCTGCTTTTCAGTGGCCTGGTACGGCATCCATGGGGGAGGCCATTCCGACACTTTGGTGCGTTGATGACGGCATCTCAGGGAGATGCCCTACAAAAACGCGCCCTGAAGGGTATCTCTGTGAGATGCCGTGCCAACACAGTGGCGGATTCTGGATGGCATCTCATGGAGATGACCTACAAAAGCGCGCCCCGAAGGGTATCTCTGTGAGATACCGTGCCAACACAGCGGCGGATTCTGGATGGCATCTCAGGGAGATGCCCTACAAGAGCGTGTCTTGAAGGGCTTCTCTGTGAGATGCCGTGCCAACACAGCGGCGGATTCTGGATGGCATCTCACAGAGATGCCC
Source organism: Pseudomonadota bacterium (assembly GCA_022843465.1). GTDB lineage: Bacteria > Pseudomonadota > Gammaproteobacteria > Xanthomonadales > Ahniellaceae > 0-14-3-00-62-12. The sequence continues at coordinate 130,589 of JALHNO010000009.1, forward strand.
TACATAAGCGAGCCCGGTAGGGCGTCCCTATGAGATCTCGCTTCAATGCGTCGGCCGATTGAAGTTTGGCTGGCGCATAAAAAAAGACGCCCCCTTGCGGGGGCGTCTTCGTCAAACACTTACCAGTTACCCGATTACGGGGTGCCCGGCAGGTAGGTACGCGAACCGCGGTGCTTGAACAGACCCGAGTAGTTCGACAGTACGCCCGGAGTAACGTTCGAGTTGGTGATGCTGAGTGCCCAGAAACCGGACACCGGCAGACCGTAGAAGTTATTTCCGGCCAGATCTTCACGCATGATGTGCGTCTGCGGGCCATTGGCCGAAGTTGCACCAGCGTTGTAGAGGCCCAGACGCATCCAGCCTTCGGTCACGCCGAAGTCAACCGACTGCACGTTGGCCGTCAGCGTGGATCCGAAGATCCGCGAACCGCCGGTGACCGTGCCCTGGTTGAACGTCAGCACATTGGTTTCCCACAGCAGCTGCGGGATGACACCAATCTGCTCGGGCGGCTGCGGCGAGAACGGCACGCATCCATCCGGATCATCACAGAACGTCGCATCCGGACCTTCCTCACGGTTGAACACGCGCAGGTCGATATCGACCGGAGCGGTGCCCTGGGTGCCCGTGCGCGGGAAGATGCGCGGGAACGGCGAGATCGCCGGAGCAGCAGAGCGGTCAACGTAGAAGTTCTTGGTCGGGAAGGTGATGACCCATTCCGAATCTGCGCCCAGCGAAGCCGTGGTGTTCAGCTCGTTGAAGATCGCGTCATTGGCGAACACGGCCGACACGGAGTCGATCGCGCTACCCGTCTGGGTAAAGGTCACACCAGCCGAAGCCAGCGGATAGGTCGCGGTGACGAGGCCACCGTTGGTGAACACGATGGCGGTTGCCTCGGCGTTCGCAACGTCGGTCACAGCGCTAGCCAGGTTGGGCAACAGCGAGCCCGGGCTGGTGTGCTGCTCGATCACGCTGAAGCTGTCGACTGCGTCGGCGTTGTAGCTGAACATCGTGCCGTTGACGGTGTCGACGATCGACGCGGCGCCGAACAGACCACCCGACGGGGGATCCATGTCGATGCTGTCGTTCGCAACCCAGTAGGCTACGCCCGGAGCTGCCAGCGTGTTCCACGCCTGCTGAACCTGACGGCAATCAGCCGGCACGCCAGCGGAGTTGTGGGTGATCGCGTCGAGCGAATCTTCCAGAGCGTTGGTGACAACGCCCATTTCGATCATCTCGAAGTGACCTTCACGCGTACGGGTCAGGCCATCGGGACCGGAATCGTTGTTGGTACCGGTGTACTGGTAGTTCAGGAACGGAGCATAACGGTTGCCGTTAGCCAGCTGCGGGAGCTGGCTGTTGGTCTTTATGGCCGGCGCCGTGCAGCTGTTGTCGAGCGTGACGAGGTTGCCCGCACCGGTGTCGCTGAGCGAGAAGATCGCAGCGGTCCAGACGTCGTACTCGGACAGGTACAGGTTGAAGTCGAGGACTTCGCGAGAGTTGCGACCCTCGAGGAAGCGCACCTTGACGGCCTTGCCCTGGTCGGTCGTGTTGACGACTGAGAGCAGAGTCTGGTTGCCGCCATTGACGGTGTAGTACGGATATACCAACACTTCACCCAGACCATCCGGGTTGATGTTTACTGCGTTAGCGACGCTCGCGATGCCCGCCACACCGGCGATGCCCGCGATGACCGCGTTCGTCAGGGCATTCTTTTTCATCACAACACTCCTAAATTGATCACAGGGCTTTGTTTGCTTGCTTCTGCCTCGCCCTGCCTTGACGTTTGAACGCCAAGTGCGAACGGGGCAGGCAACAGCAAGCCTAATGCTAGGGCAAGGGTCAAGGCAATGCAATCCCTCAACCGCCGACATCAGTGGGCAAATAGTACCAGACGCCGTCGATGCTGATCCAGCGCTCCTTGACATAGGCAAACGACTCCGCAACGGCCATTCCCGCGGAGATTTTCACTTTGAAATCGACCAGGGCGGTTACCTCACAGGAGGTCGCGTCAGTGCATTCGGCGTGGTCGAAGGTGGCCCGATGCCAGCGCACAGGACGCGAGGCCATCTCATTGCCATACTTGACACGATCATGCGTTTGCTGATACCCGGGACTCAAGTAGTCGAAGGCCTGATCGCCGCGCTGGGCGATCAGCAGGGCCCAGCGCTCGACGACCCGCTGCTTGAGCTCGGCCTTCGGGTCGCGCTTTGCTGCGATGTCGACACTGTCCGTGTTCAACATCTTGGGTGCTTCGGCCGCAACCGCGGTGGCGGGCTGTTCCGGGTGCGGTGGCCAGACGCCGCCGGGAGTTACCGATTGCGTTGGCTCGGAGTTCACCTTGCTGACCGGCTTGGTGTAAGCCACCCGCTTGGCGTCGCCGGCCCGGGTTCCTTTTTCGCCGGTACTGGCGCAACCCGACAGTCCTGACAGGCTGCCGGCCATGATGGCCAGCACGAGCCACTGAGTGATCTTCATATGCGTCTTCCTTCAACAGGGTGGAATTGAACTCGCCCGGTAGCTCCAGGGAGCTGCCGCTGGCGGATGCGGATCAGAGCTTGCCGGTCTTCAGGATGGGCTGCAGTCCCTTGAAGCGCTTCTGGTACTCGTCGGTAAGGGTACGTGCCGACTCGGCGCTGTCGATGACGGTGGGCTTGATCAAGACCAGGATTTCCTGGCGACTGCTGATCTTCGACGTCGTACCAAACAGTCGACCCAGGACCGGAATATTGACCAGGCCGGGAATCCCGCCCTTGGAGACCGATTCCGACTCTTCGATCAGACCCGCCAGCACGACGGTCTCCCCGCTCTGTACCGCGATCTCGGTCTGGATGGTGCTCTTGTCAACCGGTGGATTGCCGTTCACGCCGTCCGACGCCAGTCCGGGCACGCTCTTCTCCTGCTTGATCTCCATGTACACCAGCCCACCTGGATTGACGCGCGGCGTGACATCCAGCGTAATGCCGGTATCGCGGTACTGGACCTGGGTGAAGGCATTGCTGACACCACCCGGATTATTGGGATCATTGATCACACCACCGGTATTGCCGAGCGAAACACTGGACACCGGAATCGAGGTACCCGAGTTGATGCTGGCCGTCTTGTTGTTGAGCACGACCAGCGAAGGCGCTGACAGCACCTGGGCGTTGCCGCGCTTCTGCAACATGTCGACGATGGCCTCGGCTTCGGTATTGAGGAAGGTCCAGGCCAGGCCAGAGGAGCCGGAAACCGATCCCGCGGCACTGCTCCAGACGTTGCGCAGCGGCAGGTTGGCCGCCTGCCTACGTTCGTTGTCGGCACGACGCAGATTTCGATAGGCGGTATTGGCGGCGTTCTCACTCTCACGCTCGAAGAACCATTTGACGCCGAAGCGCAGCTCGCCACTCAGATCGACCCGCAGAATCTTTGCTTCGATATGCACCTGCAAGGGCACGATGTCGAGACGCTTGATGGCGCCCAGGATCGCTTCATACTCACCCGGCGTGGCACGGATCATCAGCGCATTGCTTTCCTCGATCGAGGTGATCCGGATGTCCTCGCTGCTGACTACCGAGATGCCTTCGTTGGAAGCCGGCTGCAGATTGTTCTTCGGCTCGGGAGCGGGCCGATCCCGCATGCCGGTATTGGTGCTCTTGATCTCGACTGCTTCCTGCCCCGGCGCCACCGAGCCGATGCCCGAGGGTCGCGCACCCGAACCCGAACCCGAACTGCCGCCACCGAACACTTCGGTGAGCTTGTCGCCGAGATCGACCGCCTTGACGTTCTTGACGTAGTAGACGTAGAGCTGGGCACCCGACTCGCTGCCGCCACGATCCAGACGCCGCAACCATTCCTCGGCGCGCCCCAGATACTCGGGCTGCGGCGTAATCACCAGCACCGCATTGATGCGCTCGATCGGCATGAAGCGGAAGAGGCCAGCCAGCGGCGTCGGGCCACCCTCGCCGAAGATCTTTTCCAGTTCCGGTACAACGGTTGCCGCCTCGACCCGCTCCAGCGGATAGATGCCGACCGACATTCCCGAGAGCCAGTCAACATCGAAGGTCTCGATGGTCTGCAGATAGTTGTCGAGGTCTGAACGGGTACCGGCGAGAACGATCATGCTGCGACTGTTGTCGGCCTTCAGGATGGCGCCGGCGCGCGCATACGGCGTCAGCAGCTCCTGCATCGCAGTGGCCGAAATATATTTGAGCGGGATCGCGCGAACTTCGTAGCCACGTGCCTGGATGGTCGGACCGGTGCGCGGTACCAGATTGCCCGGGATCGCCTGCGCCATCGGCAGCACGGTGTAGCGACCATCCTGGTACACCAGGGTCGCATTGTTCCAGGCCAGCAGCATTTCCAGCACGCTCATCGCCTGGTCGCTGCTGATCGGCTTGGCGGTTGCGAAGGTCACCTGGCCGGAAAGTCCGGGCGCAATGACATAGTTTTCCTGCAGGATGTCGCCGAGAATCGCCTTCACCACTGACTGCAGGGACTCGGCCTCGAAGTTGAAGACGACCTCGCCACTGGCATCGGATTCCGGGCTGCGCCGGGTCGCCGCTTCCTCATTGAGAAACTTTCCAGTTCCAACCTCGACCTTGGCACGCGCCGCAGTCGGCTCGGCATCATTGCCGTCGGACGGCAGAGTGAGCGGCGCATTGGGGTCGGCAGCAGGCGTCACCGGCGTCACCGGCGTGGCAGGCTGCTCGTAGCGATTCGCCGAGCGCTCATTGGCAGCCGCCTCATCGCTCGCAACTGTGGCGCTATCCACGTGGTCTTCGGCAGCAAACCCGTCGCGCGCGGGGCTGGCCGCGCACCCGATCATGATCAGCGGCACGGACAGCATCAGACTGAAAGCGATTCTTCGCACGTTGTTACTCCAAAAACCCTGACTCATGAATTCGATGATCACTGCGTCTTTTCCTGCGAACGCATTCTTTCGGCTTCTTCGCGCAACTGCTTGCGCCTTTCCTCGATACGCTTCCGGATCTCTTCCGCGCGCACCTGGTTGTTGCCATCGGGCGCCTGCTCGGGCGGCGTCGTCGCCAGCGCCGGCGGCGCCGGAGCCGCCATACCGGGTGGCAATGGTGCTCCGGCGGCAGCGGCTGCTGTGTTCACATCCAGCTCCAGATCCTGTCTTCCCAGGCCCTGGCCCTCGAACACGGCACCTCTTGGCCTGACTTCGACAAGTTTCCAGCCACTTTGTTCACCCTCCAGTGCAGATCCGACCTTCACGACCGAGGAAAGCCCGGTGTTGTTGTCGCGCACGATGGCAATCTTGACCTTGGGGGTGATCAGAATACTGGTCAGTGTGACATTGATCGGCTGGGCGGTCGGCTCGGCGCCGGCGCCGTCCTCAGCGACCACGGCGTCCACCGGCGTGGGTTCGCGGGTCTCATTGAATACCGGATGCGCGAGCACGCCGGCGTAATCGCCCCAGGACGGCAGTTTGAACACGCTGCGATCGAGCGCCGACAGCGCGCTGGCTTCGACACCACGCTCACTGGCCGGCAGCAGGCGGTAGCCATCGCCCAGTCCCAGCATCTGGGCCGCGCCAAGCCCGGCCAGGGAGGCAGCGATAGAGGAAAGCAGGATGGTAATCCGGCGCGACGGCGTCATGATGCGTCCCTGCCCTTCGACTTGTCCGTCTTGTCGGCAGAGCCGACGCGCTTGCGGATGTAGCCATAAAGGTCGAAGCGGATGTCGAGGTAGGTCGAAATCTTGTTCTGACCTGGCTGCACATAGCCCTGCTGGCGGAAAATCTGCAGATCGTCGACGAACAGAAAGGGGCTGGCGCCCTCCAGGTCGTAGAGGATTCCTGCGAACGGCTCGAGGTCGCAGCGGAGCCTGACCTTGATGGTCACCCGCTCGAAGCGTTCGGGATCATTGGCATGCGAGTACTGGTTCATGATGACCTGGCATCGGGTCGGATCGGTCGCGTGGGTGGCGACCACCTGCTTCAATCGCTGGGTCAGGCCGGCGGCCGCCGATTCGAAGTCGGCTTCGGGCAGGAAGGCGGGGCTGCTCAGCTCGAACTGCTGCACTTCCGCCAACTGCTGTTCCAGCGCCGGGCGTTCGGCGGCCTTCTCGCGGAATTTCAGCTCCTGTTCGCGCAGATCGCTGATCTGGCTACCGATCTCGATGTGACGGGCGGTGAACCACCAGTGCACACCAAACAGATAGGCCAGAGCCAGCGCGATGGCGAGCAGCACCACTGCAAGAAAGCGACCGTGCTCAGGACTTGGGAGCAGCTGCATTGGCGCCCTCCTGCTCGATTTTACGGGCCCGCGCCTGGATCAGGAACTGTTCCTTGCGGGTACGCGCGTCCGGGGTGATGGCGCCCTGCAAGGCTGGCCCCTGCAGCGTGGTCGAAGGCTGCAGGATGGCGATCAGCGAGGCCGCCTCGTCACTGTTGCCCTGGATCTGGATCTCGCCACGGTTGACTGAAAGCCGAACCAGGGCAGTGTGCTTGGGCAGACGATCGGTCAGTTCACGCAGGATATTGATGGTGACCGGATGTTCCTGCTTGCGCGAGGCCAGAAAGTTGGCGCCTTCGATCGCCTCGTCCAGGGCTTCGTTGAGCTTGGCGGTCTGCTTCGCCTCGACCCTGACGGTATCCACTTCGGCCTGCAAGGCCTCCAGCGCCTGCGCGCGCCCGGCGACCGAGCGCTGCATCACCGTGACCAGAAGCACCAGACAGACCGCCCCCAGCACCAGATTCAGACGCAATGCCGAATTGGTGCGCTGGGCACGCGCCTCGGCCGGCAACAGATTGAAGCCGAGGCGATTGCCGTTGCCATCGCGGCCATCGAGCGCCTGCAACGCGATCCCGGCGGCAGCGAGCGGGGTCGTCAGATCATCGGCCCGCGTCCGCGGTGCCAGCAGGACATCGACGTACAGCAGCTTGGCAACCGGATCGCGACGGGCGATGCGGAAATCGCAACGTACCTGGTCGGCGCGGAATGGCGTCTGCCGATCCAGTTCGAAGGCAATCACCTGTGCGAGATTTTCCTCCGCCGCCATCGGCAGGCTGAGCCGGCGCTCGAGAAAGTCCCCGCGCGGCAACAGGCTGACGATGTCCGCCGTGGTCTCGCCGGACCGCTGCATCCGCTCGGCAAGGGCGCGCAGTTCCTCGGCCCCGGCTTCCAGCGAAAGCGTCTCGACCTGGTCCGGCGCATCGCTCCGGCGCAACAACCAGCCTGACTCCTCGCGGCTGAGCAGGACCTCGTCGCGACGCTCGACAAACCACTCGCGCAGACGTGCCGGCAAAAAAGTCGCAAGCTCACCGCCCCACCAGGACAGGAACCTGCGGGCAGCACTGTTGCGGTAGGTCGCAACAAAACGCGCGACCCACCTGTTGAAGTTCATTGCAGCCATCAGTCGGCGCTCCCTTCGCGCCAGCGCAGTATTGAATAGGCACGCGCCCCCGGGGACCCGCCCAGGCGTATGGTCGCGTCCACCAGGGTCCAGGTGCCGTTGGGCATTGTGGCTTTGGACCGGAGAGTATAGGTGCCCGTGCCGCCCTGGGCCAGCAAGGCGGTGCCATCGGGCAGAACCGCGGCGGCGGCGCCGGGGTCGCTGGGTCGCAGTTGACGCCGCAGGTCCATCAGCTGCTGGGCCAGCAGGGGATCAATGCCATCGATGGTCTGCAGGCCCAGAGTGGACGCGAACGCCGCATTGGGCCGGTCGATACCGCCGTAAATCGTGATGTCGTTCTGCAACTTGGCGTAGAGCTCGTAGTTCATTCCCAATACCTGCTGCAGTTCGCCGATGGTCGTGAAGGGCGCATCGGCAGCGCCATAGGGCAGTCCAGCGGACTCATAATCGGGATCTTCGGCACCATTGAGATTGAGCAGATCGTCGACGTCGCGCCAGTCAATGACGGCCGCCGCGAGGCTTTCGGCCTGCAGCTGATCGACGCCCACCGCAACAAACATCCGGATCAGGGTCTGCAGTCCGGCCGCATTGATATCGATCTTGCCAGACTCGTCCTGTATCTCGACGGACACCTTGGCGCCTTCAAAATCGAACTCGTACTGGCGGCCATCGGGCACCCACATTGTGAGTGGATCGAAGTTGCGAAGTTCCCAGCTGGCGCGACTTATTCCGGCCTCGGCCGCATAACGCGCCTGGGCACTGTCGAACAGGAATCGTGATTGCATCGCCTCGGTGCGCGCGACCACGACGAATCCACTGAGCAGGACGGTCAGCAGCACCATCACCCAGATCACGATGATGAACGCGACACCACGTTGCTGACGCGGCATCTTCATGTCAGCGGCCCGGTCCGTAGAAGGCGTCATAAGCACTGGAGGTCGCGGCATTGGTCAGGATGGCCACTTCGATATCCGGCCAGACATAACGCGACTCCTCGGACATGCGCAGCTTGAGTCGCACGGCGGCGGGCAGCACCGCGGGATTGTCCCAACTCTCCTTCCAGCCCGACATCTGGCCATTCTCGTCGATGCCGCGATACTCGAAGCCGCCGCCCTGAATACCTTCGAGCAGCACGACCGGATCGCGTTCGCTCTGGTCACCATCCTCGGCGTCATAGCCGTTGAGCATCTGGAAGGCGAACACCAGTTCGCGTCCTCCGCGTCCCGACTGCAACCACACCGTTTGTACGTAGGCGCCGCCGTGACTGAGATATCCGGGCATGGTCGAGACAAACCGCACGGTGTCGGATTCGCCTTCGAACATGCGGGTCTCGCCATCGGTCGACTGGATCGCAAAGTTCAGCGACAGCGAATTGCGCAGCTGGCGACGCAGAAACTCCTGGGCCACGCGCACCCGATTGGTGCGGTCGATCAGCGCCTCGCCGCTGACGACAGCCTTGCTCGCGGTCGAAATGCCGGAATAGGCGCCCGCCATCAGCATGCCGAGCAGGAGCACGGCGAGCAGCAGTTCGAGCAGGGTGAAGCCGCGTGTGTTGCGCATGCTCAGCCCTGCTCCTGTCCGGGCTGCAAGGCGCGCAGGGTCACGAAGCGCGCCCGCCGCTCACGCTCGCCCTGGCCCCAGCGCACGATCAATTCGATCTTGAATATGTCCAGGGGTGCCACCCCGCCGACCGGAATCGGCGCGGCATCAGCCGGCGGCTCCCATTCGGTGATGTTCATTTCCCAGCGATACTTGCGGTCAAACTCGCCAACCTCACTGCCCGGCGCCAACGCCTTGTCGAGCCCGGCGACATCGAGCTTGGACTGCGCCCAGAGCGCCGCTTCAGTGAGTTCAGCGCCGTTGCGGGCGTTGCGCAGGGAACTGGACGTCAGTTCCATCATGACGCCGAAGCCAATGGCGAAGACCACGAACGCGGCGAGCAACTCGATCAACGAGAACCCACGCGCACGCGACGGCGCCGTTATCGCCTGGCGAAAACTAGCGTGAGCGCTCATCACGGTCCTCCTCCATGCGTACTTCGCCAGTCAACCACGCAATTTCGATGCGCCATTCATAACGATTGCGCAACAAAGTGATGCGGCCACCACTGGAGCTTCCATCTGGGAAAAAGCGGATCAGCCCTTTGCCGTCGCCCGTCAATTCGCTCGACGCCGTTAGCAGCTTCATATCCAGACCCTCCGGCAATGCAACCACAGGCCTGCCGGGCGCCTGGTAAGTCCGTGCTTCTACGTCTATCTCAAGCGCGCGCTGCTCATGCTTTACGATTGCCTGCCCGCGGGTGTAACGCAGCGCCGCTGTGAGGTCACGCGTGGCCGCCCGGATCTTGGCGCCATCAAGATTCTTGCCCAACGAAAACGCAGCCGCACCAGCCACCACCGCAATCAGGATGAGCACGGCAACGACTTCGATCAATGTGAATCCGCGGGAAGGGCGTCTCATTGCCAATGCCTAGGTCGATGATGAGCTCACCGGCAACGAGCCCGGCATCACTCCCAGCTGCCTATGTCCTTCGCCCATTTCTCTCCGCCTGGCTGACCATCCTTGCCAAGTGAGATCAGGTCGAAGTCACCGCCATGCGTTCCGGGCACCGTGTACTCAAACGGCCGTCCCCAGCCGTCCTTGAGATCGGCTTCGCGCGCGTAGGGGCCAGACCAATTGTCGGCATTGCCCGGAGCCCGGAGAAGGTCTTCGAGGCGATCCGGCACGGTACCCATATCGAGCGCGTAGGCTTCGATCTTCGCACCAACAGACGACACCTTGGTCTTGGTCGCATTCCAGCGACCCTTGTCAGCTTGACCGAGTACGCGCGGCGCCACGATGCCGGCGATGATTCCCAGCAACAGAATCACCGCAATCAATTCAACAAGACTGAATCCGCGTGACGCCTGCGCGCCAACTCGAGCACCAATAGTTTTCATGTCACTACTCCACAAGATTGCTCATATCAAGAATGGGCAGCACGATCGCGAGCATGATCGAACCCACCATCATGGCCATGACCGCGGTCAATGCCGGGACCATGGCCGCCAAAAGCCTTTCCACGGTGTGTTTGACGTCACTGTCAAAGGTGTCCGCCACCTTCATCAGCATTCCGTCGAGCTCACCGGATTCCTCACCTACTGAAATCATCTGTAGCGCCAGCTTCGGAAAGCGCTTGCTGACTCCCAGCGCAAACGCCAGGCCTGAGCCAGTCTTCACTTCGGAACTTGCCTTCTCGACGGCATCCGCCAGCACAGTGTTCCCAAGTACATTTCTCGAGATAGTAAGGGAGGTGAGCAGCGGGACGCCGTTATGCACCAGAGTGCCCAATGTACGAGTGAGGCGTGCCGTCTCAAGCTTGGTCAGGAGCGGTCCGATCCAGCGCGCCGACAATAGCCATTCTTCCATGCGCCGCCGCGGATCCGGCTTGCTCCAGCGATCACGCACGTACCATATCAATGCTACGCCGGACAGCAGCATCAGCCACCAGAAAGACTGCAAAAACCCGGCGATAAACAGCACCACCGATGTGATCAAGGGCAGGTTGTCCCCAAGCTCATCGAAGATCGGCTGAAAATTTGGCACCACATAGATCATCAGGGTAAACAGGGCGATAATGACCATCCCGATCAGAATGACCGGGTAGATCAACGCGTTGACGACCGTCGCGCGCAACTCGCGTGAACGCTCCAGATAGTCGGCCAGCCGCTTCAGCGTGTCGGTCAGCGAACCCGATACCTCACCGGCACGCACCATATTGACGTAGAGGCGCGAGAACACGCCGTGCTGCTGCTCCAGTGTGGTCGACAGCGGGGTACCGCTGCGTACACCGTCCTTTATGCGGTCGATCATTGCGCGAGCTTCTTCGCTCTCGACATTTTCGCTCAACGTGTGCAAGGCGCGGTCCAACGGCTGACCGGCTCCAAGCAAGGTACCCAACTGGCTCGTAAACAAGGCCAGTTGCGTGCCACCCATCGCCGAACGTTTGAACAATGCACCGAGCGCCAACCCGCCACCACTCCCCGCCTCCGCCGCCTCGATCGGAATATTGCCGGCGTCCTGCAGGCGCACGACGACTTCATCGCGGGATCCGGCTTCCATTTCGCCGACCAGGGTTTCACCTGTGGGCGCAACTGCCTTGTAGCGGAAGAGTGCCATGGGCGCCTCAGCTGTCCTGCTGGGTGACGCGCAGGACTTCCTCGATGGTGGTGACGCCGGCCAGCGACTTCACCAGTCCATCCTCGTACATCGTGCGCATGCCCTCGTCGCGCGCGGCCTGCTCGATCACGCCCATATCGGCGTGCTTCATCACCAGACGGCGCAATGGATCGGTCATCCGCAGGAATTCCATGATCGTGGTTCGGCCGAGATAACCGGTCGGCGTCAGGTTCGATGGCGTCGGCTTGAACAGCCGGATCGGGCGGTCGGCGGTCAGCCGTTCAAGGCCAAACTCCTGCACGACCTCGGGCATGGCGACATAGGGCTGGGCACCACCGGCTTCGATCTTGCGGACCAGACGCTGACCGAGAATGCCATTGACCGTCGAGCTGAGCAGGTAATCCTCAACCCCCATGTCGAGCAGACGGGTGATGCCGCCCGCGGCGTTGTTGGTATGCAGGGTCGACAGCACCAGATGTCCGGTGAGCGCGGACTGGATCGCGATCTTGGCGGTCTCCAGATCGCGCATTTCGCCGATCATGATGATGTCCGGATCCTGGCGCACGATCGAGCGCAGAGCGTGCGAGAAATCCAGACCGATCTGCGGCTTCACCTGGATCTGGTTGACGCCCTCGATCTGGTATTCGACCGGGTCTTCGACGGTGATGATCTTGACGTCCGGCGTATTGATCTTGCTGAGTGCGGTATACAGCGTCGTGGTCTTGCCGGAACCGGTCGGGCCGGTGACCAGCATGATGCCGTGCGGCATGCCGAGCACTTCGAGGAACTTGGGCAGGAACTCGTCGGTGAAGCCAAGCGTGTGGAAGTCGAGCACGACACTTTCGCGATCGAGAATACGCATCACCACCGATTCGCCGAACGAGGTCGGCACGGTGCTGACGCGCAGATCCAGTTCCTTGCCCTGGACGCGCAGCATGATGCGACCGTCCTGCGGCAGGCGGCGCTCGGCGATATTGAGCTTGGCCATGATCTTGACGCGCGAGATCACCGCGGCGGTGGAATTGGCCGGTGGCGATTCGACCTCTTCGAGCACGCCATCGATGCGATAGCGCACCTTGAGGCGGGTCTCGAACGGTTCGATATGAATATCCGATGCACGCGCCTCGACGGCGCGCTGGATGACCAGGTTGACCAGGCGGATCACCGGCGCCTCGGAGGCGAGGTCGCGCAGATGCTCGACATCGTCCTCGCTGCGGGTTGCGTCCTCGGAGAGATTCTCGACGATGGTGCCCATCGCCGAACGACCACTGCCGTAGTAGCGCTCGATCAGATCGTCGATCTCGGAGCGCAGGCCGACGCGCACCGCGACCGCCTTGCCGGTCGCCAGCGCGACGGCCTCGATCGGGTACGGGTCCTGCGGCTCGGCCACCAGGACACTGACACTGTCATCGGATTCGCCAATCGGAACCAGGTGGTACTGCTTCAGGAACCGGGTCGACAATTGCACGTTGGCGGGCGGCGCGTCCGGGCAGTCCTTCGCCGACAGGAACGGGAAGTGCATCACCTCGCTCAAGGCCTCGGCGGCATCGCGCTCGGAAACCAGGCCCAGGCGGGTCATCAGCGAAATGAAATCGCCGCCCGGTGATTCCTCGTGCAGGCGGCGCGCGCGCAGCAGATCGGCCTCCTTCAGGCGACCGCGGCTGATCAGAAACCCTGATATCCGGTCTTCCAGACTCGGCTCGACGGCAACCGCTGGGGCAAGCTCAATGGCGGCGCTGGCGCTTTCGGACATGGATCAGGACTCTTGTTCAGTGCGACTGGGACCCGGCGGGACGGCAGATGGTTCCCCGTCCAGGGGCGTATCAAAGCGGACGTGCTCGATAAAACCACGATGGAAGATCGCCCAGATGATCAGGGCAGACAGTGTAGGCACTACCAGGCGGGTAAGTTGCGAGAAATAGGCAATGACTTCGAGGTTGACGTTGTGCTGCGCCGCCATCTGCAATCCCGCCTGACCCAGGTCGATGAACAGGATCTTGCCGACATCGATCACCACGCTGAATGCCTGCACAGGTATCAGGATCAGCCAGCCATAGAGGCAGATTCGCAGGCGCCGCGCCAGCGAGAATTCCCTGTTGTCCGGTGTCGCCATGGCCAGACCCCAGAACACCGCCAGGCCATAGGTGAACAGCAGCACATTCGAGCTGCCATCCACTGCCGGAATCTGCCCGGCCTCGGCGACCATCCCGGGCGGCAGCGGAACCACGGCGGTGAACTCAAAATAGTGGAACTTCTGCCGCGTCGATTCGATGACGCCCGGCAACCACCAGTCCAGGCCCCAATGGGCCAGCCGGGTCAGTGGGTAGGCAATCACGGATCGCAAGGCAAACCAGATGAAGATCGCCAACGGCAACCACAGCACGCACAGCAGTAGAAAGGTCTTGAGCGATACCTGCTCCCGCGTTTCCACCTCGGGAGCCGCGACGGCTTGCTGTGCGGCTTCGGTCTGCTCGATGGGCGGTTGATTCTCGTTCATGGTTCAGGCCAACCAGGCACGGGCGTTGCGGAACATGCGCATCCACGGCGAGGATTCACCCCATTCGCGCGGACGCCAGCTCATCTGGACGCTGCGATGGACGCGCTCCGGATGCGGCATCAGGATAGTGGCTCGGCCGTCCTCGGTGGTAAATCCGGTCAGCCCGCCGGGCGAACCATTGGGATTGCCCGGATAGCGCGCAGCCGGCTTGCCATCGGCATCCACAAAACGCAGGGCGGCGTGCACCATCGCCGCATCCGAACTGGCGGAGAACTCGACCCGACCCTCGCCATGGGACACCACGACCGGGATGCGTGACCCCGCCATTCCGTTGAACAGGATGGAGGGCGAAGGCAGGATCTCGACCAGGCTCAGGCGCGCCTCGAACTGCTCGGACTGATTGCGCCGGAACTGCGGCCAATGGGCCGCGCCGGGGATCATGTCCCGCAACTGCGAGATCATCTGGCAGCCATTGCAGACACCAAGCACGAACTTCCTGCGGTCGCTGAAAAACGCGCCGAATTGCGCGGCCAGATCGCCATGGTGGCGGATCGACGCTGCCCAGCCGCGACCGGCGCCCAGAACATCACCGTAGGAAAACCCGCCACAGGCGACCAGGCCATCAAACCGCTTCAGGCGTTCGTCGCCTGCGATCAGGTCGCTCATATGGACATCAAAGGCATCGAAGCCGGCGCGATCAAAAGCGGCGGCCATTTCAACCTGACCATTGACGCCCTGCTCGCGCAGGATCGCGATCTTCGGCCGCACGCCGCTCAGAATGAAGGGCGCGGCGATATCGATCCCTGCGTCAAAGCCGATCAGTGGGCGCAGCGCATGTTCGAGCGACGTGGTCACTGCCACCTGCTCCTGATCGGCACAGGCGGGATTGTCGCGCAGGCGCTGCATGGCATGCGAGGTCTCGTGCCAGGCGGCGCGCAGTTCGGACAACGACCAACTGAAGACGTTGTCGTCACGCCAGCGCAGCCGCACCTGTGCCTCGTCGGCCAGCGGCACTGCGATCGCATGCACACAATCTGCCAGACCAGCATCAGCCAAGACCGCGTGCACGCGCTTCAGATCGTCAGCGCGCACCTGGACGACGACACCGATTTCCTCGTTGAACAAGGCGGCCAACCGATCTTCAGCCCAGCCATCCAGAGTGATCTGCAGGCCACAGTTTCCGGCAAAGGCCATCTCCAGCAGACTGACCAGCGCGCCACCATCGGAACGATCATGGTAGGCCAGCAGCTTGTCCTCGGCGGCGAGCAACTGGATCGCATCGAACAATGCGGCGAGGTCGGTCGCGCTGTCGACGTCGGGCGCGGCATCGGCGATCTGACCAAAGCATTGCGCCAGTGTCGAGCCGCCGAGGCGATGGCGACCGCGGGGCAGATCGATCAACAACAGGGTGCTTGGTCCGGCGTCGAGTCGCAGTTCCGGGGTCAGCGCACGCCGGGCATCGGTCACCCGCGCGAACGCGGTGACGATCAGCGACACCGGTGAACTGACCCGGTGATCGCCCGCGCCGTCGCGCCAGGTGGCCTGCATCGAAAGCGAATCCTTGCCGACCGGAATACCGAGACCGAGCGCCGGGCAGAATTCCATGCCGACCGCATGCACCGCATCAAACAGCGCGGCATCCTCGCCGGCCTGATTGACGGCGGCCATCCAGTTGGCCGAGAGCTTGATGTCCGATCGACTGGCGATCGGGGCCGCCGCAATATTGGTCAGCGCCTCGGCCACCGCCATGCGTGCCGAAGCCGCCGGGTCAAGCAGGGCCAGCGGCGTGCGTTCACCCAGCGCCATGGCCTCGCCTGTGTAGCCGGAAAAATCGCACAGGGTGACCGCGCAATCGGCCACCGGCACCTGCAGCGGACCGACAAACTGGTCGCGTGCGCAGAGGCCACCGACACTGCGGTCGCCGATGGTGATCAGAAAACTCTTCGAGCCCACCGTGGGGTGACGCAGAACGCGCTGCAATGCCTGGTCAACATCGGCGTCGACATTCAGGGCCACGGCACTGCGCGCGACACGGCGGGCATCGCGATGCATCTTCGGTGCCTTGCCGAACAAGACACTCATCGGCAGATCGATCGGATGATTGCGGAGCAGGCGATCGCTCAGCAGCAGGCGCTGCTCGCTGCGCGCGGTACCGACGACGGCATACGGGCAACGCTCGCGCTCACAGATGGCCGCGAATTCGGCCAGCCGATCGGGCCGCACGCCCATCACATAGCGTTCCTGCGACTCGTTGCACCAGATCTGCATCGGGCTCATGCCGGGCTCGTCGCAGGGAATCTCGCGCAATTCGATGCTGCCACCGACCTCGGAATCGTGCAGCAATTCCGGTATGGCATTGGACAGACCGCCGGCACCGACATCATGCAGGCTCACCAGCGGATTGCGCGCGCCCAGCGACCAGCAGCGGTCGAGGACTTCCTGACAGCGACGCTCCATCTCCGGGTTGTCGCGCTGCACCGAGGCGAAATCGAGCTCCTCGCTCGACTGGCCGGAGGCCAGCGAAGACGCGGCACCACCGCCGAGACCGATCAGCATCGCCGGTCCGCCCAGCACGATGATCGCATCGCCCTCGCTCAGTCGCTGCTTCTCGACATGATCGGGATGCAGATTGCCGAGTCCACCGGCGAGCATGATCGGTTTGTCATAGCCGCGGATGGCGTCGGCCTCGGCGTATTCGAAGCTGCGGAAGTATCCGCACAGCGCAGGACGACCGAATTCGTTATTGAAGGCGGCAGCGCCGAGCGGCCCATCACGCATGATCTCGAACGCGCTCGCCATGCGCGGCGGCAGCGGGCGTTCGGTTTCCCAGGGCCTGGGCAGGCCGGGAATACGCAGGGCACTGACGGTGAATCCGCTCAGGCCGGCCTTGGGCTTGGCGCCGCGGCCGGTCGCGCCCTCGTCGCGGATCTCGCCACCGGAGCCGGTGCTGGCACCGGCGAACGGAGAAATGGCGGTGGGATGATTGTGTGTCTCGCACTTGATCGCGAACGCCACCGGCTCGTCATGTGCCCGCCACTGGCGCACACCAGGTTCGGCGTAGAAGCGCGCCACTTCGACATTGGCGACGACTGCGGCATTGTCGCGATAGGCCGACAAGGTGCCCTGCGGCGAAACCGCATGGGTATTCTTGATCATCTGGAACAGGGAAACCGGCTGATCGACACCGTCCACCGTCCAGCTCGCATTGAACACCTTGTGCCGGCAATGCTCGGAGTTGGCCTGGGCGAACATCATCAGTTCGGCATCGCTGGGATCGCGTCCAAGTTCGGCATAGCTGCTGGCGAGGTATTCGATCTCGTCGCTGCTCAAGGCCAGACCCAACGCGCTATTGGCCTGTTGCAGGCTCTGCAACGGCGCCGCACCCAGCTCGATCCGCTGCAGCGGCGCTGGATCCGATTGCTGAAACGACTGCGCGAGTTCTTCCAGCCGGAAGGCCAGGCTCTGCGTCATCGGATCGTGCAGAGTCCGCAACGCCGCCGCACGGACTGCTGCGGTCAGACCCGCCAGCCCGGTGATCAGCAGGCGCTGCCCCTGTTCGATCCGGCGCACCGGAAATCCGGCACCGCGCAGAATTTCGCGCGCCTTGCTCGACCACGGCGACAGCGTTCCAAAGCGGGGAACCACGAGGACGGCGTCGGCCGATTCCTCCGGCGCTTTCGGATCAGCGCTCAGCAATCGCGCCAGGGCCGTGCCATCGAGCCCGACGGAGGATTCGCTGTCGAGAAAATAGAACTGATCGGCGGATCGCAGCCGCAATCCCGGCGCGACCTGATCAAGCCGGGATTGCAAGCGCTCGCGCCGGAATGGCGACAGCGAATCGCGCCCAGAAAGCATCAACATGGGTGTGCCCAGAGGCTCAAAGAGCCGTCAAGAATAGCCTAATGCCGCAGAGGGCCCAAGCCGATCAAGCCGGCTGAGCCTCCGGCTTGCACCACTTACAGCTTGCGGGCGGGGCCCGCACGCGCTGGCCCGGCAATGCCAGCCGGCCAGCAACTGGCACCAGGAGATCACGCAAACAGGCCACCGGTAGACCGGCGGCCTGTCGGCCGAACTCAGGGCGTCGACTTGGTCTTCAGCGCGTTCAGCCGCTCCAGCATGGCGCCGGGCGGAACATAGCCGCCGATCATGCTGCCGTCTTCGGCGATGACCGCGGGCGTGCCGGTGACACCGACCTTCTGGCCAAGCTCATAAGCTTCGGCAATCGGGTTCTCGCAGGTCTTGCTCTCGACCTTGACGCCGGATTTGGCATCGGTCATCGCCTGATTGCGATCAGCCGCGCACCAGACCGAGACGGCATGGTCGAACGAGGCCGAGCCGATACCCGCGCGCGGGAAGAACAGATACTCCACCGAAATGCCGAGCGCGTTGTACTGCGCCATTTCCTGGTGCAACTTGCGGCAATAGCCACAATCGATGTCGGTAAACACCGTGACCATGTGCTTGGGATCCTTGGCGGCAAACACGATCCGCTTGTCCTTGCCGATTTCGGCAACCTTGCGCTGACGCAGCACGGCTTCCTTGGCTTCGGTCAGATCGCGCTTGGAGCCGACATCATAGACGCGGCCCTGCAGCAGGTACTTGCCGTCGGCACTGACGTAGAACACATTGCCACCCATCACGACTTCGTAGAAGCCCGGCAGGGTCGAGTCAGCGATGGAATCAATCGTCGCAGTGGGCACCATCGACTTGATCGCGTCGCGCACTCGCTGCTCACCGGCCGCATCGGCCAGGGCAGCGGTCGAAGCCACGGTACTGGCGACGGCAAGAGCCAGCGCGGCAGAAGCATGCTTGAACATCGGGGGAATCCTTGAAGGGTGGGACCGGCGAGAACGCGGCGTCGACTCAGACAGCGGGCCGCCTGAAAAGTTCAACGGAATGCACCGCACGGGGCGGCGATTCTGGCAGGAAGCACGCGCCCGGCCAAGATGACAGTCCGAGCGGCACTGCATCAGTTTGAAATTCTGGCGATGAACCCCTTCTCCCGCCTGCGGGAGAAGGGATTTGTTGCCAACATTCAAACTGGTGCAGTACCGGTGGGAGCGCCCTCGGGGCGCGACCGTTGTGGTCATTCTGCGAGACCACGGTCGGCCCGATTCGGGCCTCCTACGAAAGCGCATCGGTGGGAGCGCCGAAGCGGCGCGACCGTTGTGGTCATTCTGCGAGACCACGGTCGGCCCGCTTCGGGCCTCCTACGCAAGCGCATCGGTGGGAGTGCCGAGGCGGCGCGACCGTTGTGGTCATTCTGCGAGACCACGGTCGGCCCGCTTCGGGCCTCCTACGCAAGCGCATCGGTGGGAGCGCCGAAGCGGCGCGACCGTTGTGGTCATTCTGCGAGACCACGGTCGGCCCGATTCGGGCCTCCTACGAAAGCGGATCGGTGGGAGCGCCCTGGCGGCGCGACCGTTGCGGTGATCCTGCGAGACCACGGTCGGCCCGCTTCGGGCCTCCTACGAAAGCGCATCGGTGGGAGCGCCCTGGCGGCGCGACCGTTGTGGTCATTCTGCGAGACCACGGTCGGCCCGATTCGGGCCTCCTACGAAAGCGCATCGGTGGGAGCGCCCTGGCGGCGCGAGCGTTGCGGTGATCCTGCGAGACCACGGTCGGCCCGATTCGGGCCTCCTACGAAAGCGCATCGGTGGGAGCGCCGAAGCGGCGCGACCGTTGTGGTGATCCTGCGAGACCACGGTCGGCCCGCTTCGGGCCTCCTACGAAAGCGCATCGGTGGGAGCGCCCTGGCGGCGCGATCGTTGTGGTCAGTCTGCAAGACCACGGTCGGCCCGCTTCGGGCCTCCTACGAAAGCGCATCGGTGGGAGCGCCGAAGCGGCGCGACCGTTGTGGTCATTCTGCGAGACCACGGTCGGCCCGCTTCGGGCCTCCTACGCAAGCGCACCGGTGGTAGGGCACTGCAGGTTCAGAACTCAGGCACGCGGGTGGTGGTTGGCGTGCAGGCGCTTGAGGCCTTCACGCGCCACCAGGGTATAAATCTGGGTGGTCGACAGACTGCTGTGCCCGAGCAGCATCTGCAGGGTGCGCAGGTCGGCACCATGATTGAGCAGATGGGTGGCAAACGAGTGCCGCAGTCCGTGCGGACTGACGACGCGGACGATCCCGGCCTGGCGCGCATAGCTGCCGATCGCACGCCAGAACACCTGGCGACTGACCGGATTGCCGCGTACGCTGACAAACAGGTTCCTGCTGGCGCGGCCCTTGAGCAATTGCGACCTCGACTGGTCGAGATAGCGCTGCAGCGACTCGATGGCGATTTCGCCGATCGGCACCAGGCGCTCCTTGCTGCCCTTGCCGAGCACGCGCAGCACGCCCTGGCGAAGATTGACCTGATCGGTGGTCAGGGTGACAAGCTCGGTGACCCGCAAGCCGGTGGCATACAGCAACTCGAGCATGGCGCGATCCCGGCGACCGACCGCGTCATCTGCCGATGGTGCTGCGAGCAGGGCTTCCACCTCATGCTCGCTGAGCGCCTTGGGCAGGGGCTTGCCGAGTTTTGGCGACTCGATCAGCACGCTCGGATCGGCATCGATCTTTCCCATCCGCAGCAGCAGACGGTAGAACTGACGCAGGGCCGACAGCAGGCGTGCCGTACTGCGGGGCTTGAAGCCGGCCTTGCTGCGCTCGGCCAGCAAGGCATAAAGGTGCTCGCGGCGCGCCGTCAGCAAGGACTGACCCTTGCTGGCGAGCATGAGGTCGGCCGCTACCAGGTCGCTGCGATAGGCCATCAGGGTATTGGCCGAGAGCCCGAGCTCGTGCAATGCCTGATCGAGCATGCTGTCGATGGCGGCACGCGAGGGCGCTTGCGGTGCGGGACTGGCCGGCATGAGGCATCTCTTGCGAAGATGCGCCATTGTCCCATGCCGCGAGCAGCGGCTGCGACCTCCTCAAACGCGCGAGCCCCCGATGTCTATCCTGCCCTATGCCCCACTGTGGAAGCGCCTTGCCGCCGCACTCTACGATCTGCTGCCGCTGGCGGCACTATTGATGCTGGCGACCTTTGCCCTGCTGCCGCTGACCGGTGGCGAGGGCATGCCACGGCAGGGTATTGGCCATCACGCCTATCAGGCATTTATCGGCCTGCTGATAACGCTCTACTACGCATGGTCCTGGCATCGTGGCGGCCAGACCATCGGCATGCGCGCCTGGCGCCTGCGCGTGCAGACGGATGCCGCCCAGCGTCCGTCTTTACGCACGGCCCTGCTGCGCTTTGCGGGCAGCCTGATCGCGATCGCGGCCGCCGGCATCGGCCTGCTGTGGCCGCTGTTCGATGCGCGCAAACGGATGTGGCAGGACATCTGGAGCGGCACCGTCGTCGTCTGCGTCCCCAAACCCTGAGCGCTGGGCTCAGGCCCAGTCACCACGCAGATCACGGACCTTGGCCTCCATTCCGGCTGCGGTCGCTTCGGTCGCTGCTACCGGATCGCCAAATCGCAGACCGATCTTCGACCAGAACCGGCGTGGCAGGCGCGCCCGTCGCAGCCGCGAATCGCGCCGGCTGAACAAGGATCCCCACATGCCCTTCAGGGCGATCGGCACCACCGGTACCGGGCGCCGCGCGAGGATATGCTCGAGCCCGGCCTTGAACGGATTGATCTCGCCGGTCTCGGTCAGACGGCCCTCGGGAAAGATGCCGACGATCTCGCCTTCGGCCAGGGCGCGATCGATGTCGGCATAGGCACGCTCGAGCATGGCCGGATCTTCCTTGGCCGGCGCGATCGGAATCGCACGCGCGGTCTTGAAAATGAAGTTCAGCAAGGGGATCTTGAAGATCGTGTGATACATCACGAAGCGGATCGGCCGCCGCACCGTGCCGCCGACGATCAGTGCATCCATGTAGCTGACATGGTTGCAGACCACCAGACACGGTCCTTCATCCGGAATGTTCTCCAGCCCTTCGACCTCGATCCGGTACAGGGTATTGACCAGCACCCAGCTGAGGAACCGCATCAGGAATTCGGGCACCAGGGTAAAGATGTAGATCGCGACCACCGCATTGAGGATGGCGGTGACCAGCAGCAACTGCGGCACATTGAGCTTCACCACATTGAGCAGGATTACCGCCATCGCCGCAGCGATCACCATGAACAGGGCGTTGAGAATATTGTTGGCCGCAATAACGCGCGATCGCCGGCTGGGATCGGAACGACTCTGGACCAGGGCAAACAGCGGCACGATGAAAAATCCGCTGAAGGTTGCCATGCCGAGCAGGTCGAACATGACGCGTTTGGCGCCGGGCTCGGCCAGAAATTGCAGGATGCTCAGCCCCTGCGCACCGGCTGCGTTCGGCCACGCGAAATACAGATCCGCGCCGAACAGGGTCATGCCGATGGCGCCGAACGGGACCAGCCCGATCTCGACCTTGTGTCCCGACAAACGCTCACAAAGAATCGAGCCCAGTCCGATGCCGACCGAGAACGTGGTCAGCAGCAGGGTGTAAACGGCGGGACTGCCGCCAAGGACTTCCTTGGCATAGGCCGGCAACTGCGTGAAATAGATCGAACCGAAGAACCAGAACCAGGAAATTCCGAGGCAGCTCAGAAATACCGTGCGATTGCCCATGATCAGGCGCAGATTTCGCCAGGTCTCCGTGAACGGATTCCAGTTGATCCTGAGCTGCGGATCGGCCGCCGGCGCGGCCGGCATGGCCATCGCGGAGGCCATCCCCAGGATGGAAATCACGACCACGGCAACGGCGACCCAGAAACCGCCGTTCCGCTCCATGTCGATCAGCTGGGCGCCGAGCAGGGTGCCCAGCAGAATTGCCAAAAAGGTGCCCAGTTCCACCAGTCCATTGCCGCCCACCAGTTCTTGTGGCTTCAGCAATTGCGGCAGGATTCCGTACTTGAGCGGACCGAACAGGGTGGATTGCAGTCCGGTCATGAACAGCATCGCCAGCAGCAGCGGGATGTTGCTGTGGATGAAGCCGAAATAGGCCACGACCATGATCAGGATTTCGAGCAGCTTGACGGCCTGCGCCAGCCGCGCCTTGTCGAACTTGTCAGCGAACTGGCCACTGGTCGCGGAAAAAAGGAAAAACGGCAGGATGAACAGGCCCGCCGCCAGATTGGTCAATTCGTGCCGCTGCGCCTCATCAAGGCCCAGGGCCTTGTAGACGATCAGGATGACCAGAGCATTCTTGAACACATTGTCATTGAACGCGCCCAGCGCCTGGGTCAGGAAGAACGGCAGGAAGCGGCGCTGGCCGAGCAGGACAAACTGGCTTTGTGGCGTCATGGGCAGGGGCGTCCGGATGATCTGGGCCGAATCTAGCAGAGGCCACCGCGGAAGCGCGGGCGCGACGGCGGGGTGTGACAAATGATGCCGCCAATGTCCTATTTCGCCACTTTTTGTCGTTTATCTGTAGAAGGCTATTATTGCTATCCTGATCTCGTGGTGGCGGCGCCGAGCCCTTTGGGGGAGACCGGAATGTCGAGTGTCATTACAGCGATCCAGGTCAACTATCGTGTGCAGCGCACGCATTCGGCGATTGGTGCGCTCAATGCGGCCATCGAGACCTGGCTGCACGAGCGCGACGTCGACGATGTCGCCATCGGCGCAGTGCAAGTCGTGATGGATGAACTGGTCGGCAATCTGCGTCAGCACGAACCCGACAATCGCGACCCGCTTGAAGTCGAGCTGCGGCTTGAACACGATGTACTCAATCTCCGGCTCAGCTACCGGGCGGCCGACTTCAGTCCACGTGGCGAATGCGAAGTCGATACCGTGACACCGATCAGCGAACGCCGGATCGGCGGGCTCGGCCTGCACCTGATCCAGTCACTGATGGATGTCATCAACTACGAGTATCTCAATGGCGTGATCTGCCTGCGCATGCAGAAGCACCTGCAACCGCATCCCGGCTGAGCCGAGACGCACAGCGATCTTGCCGGTGTGCGCGAAAATCGGCCGCTCAGCGCGCCGACCAGCTCAGATTCAGTCCGATCGAACGCTCGGGTGCAAACGCCGACAGCACGTCGGCGGTGGCGACATAGTCTTCGTCGAAGGCATTGCGCAGATACAGCTTCAGATCCCAGTGCGGGTTGACGTGATAGATCAGATCAAGATCCACCACATCGACGGCGTCGCGGGCGACTTCTTCGAACCCGGGGCGATCCATCTTCCAGCGATGGCTGTAGAACGCGCCCAAGGTGAAGCGGGAAAAATCGTAGCGGGCATCCAGGGTGGCGGTCAGCGGTGGCGAGCCAAACAGCGGATTCCCGGTCAGCTCGTCCTTGCTGCGCACCAGGGTTCCGCCTGCGCGCAGCGAGAAGTTCGTTACCGGCTGCCAGCTCAGCCAGCCCTCCACGCCGTGCAGGCGGGCATCGCCGACATTGGTGTAGCCGTTGACGCCGGGCGCCACCGCGAACAACTGGATCAGATCGTCGACGTCGGTACGCCAGAGATGGATCTCGCTGCCCCAGTTCGTGCTGTGCCAGGCATAGCCGATATCGACGCCAACCGAGTGCTCGGAGCCCAGATCGGGATTGCCGACGATCTCGCCCTGCGGGGTAACGCCACTGAAGTAGCGCTCTTCCAGGGTCGCAAAGCGGTAACCCGATGACAGATTCAGGGTCCAGCGACTGCTGTCGGTCGGGCTCCAGATCGCAGCTGCGGTGTAGGCCTGATCGGAATCACTGGAATCGGCGCCGCGCTGTTCCTGATCGATGCTGCTGAGACGGGCACCGAATTCCATCTGCAACTCGGGCGAGATCATCCAGTCGCTGAGACCAAACAGCGACCAGGCATTTTCATCGGCATCGCGCAGGCTGTAGGTGCGGTTGTCGACGCTGTTGCGGGCATCGAAGCCGTTGACGCCGCGGCGCCCGAGAAACTCCAGGCCGACATTGTTGCTGAAGTCGCCGACATCGAAGCTCTGCTGGACGATGGCGCCGATATCGGTGCTTTCTACGAACGCATAGGTATCCGCCGAACCCGGCCGCTGGTTGTAGGTCAGCAGGGACTGGTCATGGCCATGGACACTGACCTGGAAGCCGTTTTCGTGCCGAAGGCGGAGCCGCGCCAGCGTATGCTCGTCTTCCGGATACGTGGTGTCGCGCACCGGATAGCGGCTATTGGACTTGCCGATGTTCTCGGTGCGCGAAGGCAGCAGCAGTGTATCCAGTTCGACGGCACCGATCGTGGTGCGGTACTGGAGACTCGCGCTCTCGCGCTCGAAACTCGTGTTCAGTGGTGTGCCATTCGCCGCTTCGCTGTCACCGGCCTGATGCCGGGCCGCGGCGATGGAGAAAGCCTCGGTACCGAAACCGGCCATCAGGCTGGCCTCATCACCCGAGTTGGCATAGCCCGCAGACACCGCGGCACTGTCGAACCAACGCGGCTCGATCGAGATCGCACCGCCAAGCGCACCCGGTCCGAAGTGCACGGTTGCCGGGCCGCGGGTGACATTGATTTCGCCGAGCAAAGAGGGCTCGACAAAGGCCACCGGCACACCAGCCCGGCGCTGCGCGGTCACCGGCACGCCACCGACCAGAACCAGGATGCCATTGCCACCACTGCCACGGATCGAAAAGGTCTCAAAAATGCCGTTCTGCCCGGTCGAACCGATGCCCGGCACCCGGGTAATCAGATCCTGGAAGTCCGAAGGCGAGCCAACCGCGTCCTGCCAGCTGACCACGTCGGTCGCCAGCGCCGACGGCCAATCGGCCGCGGTGCCACGCGCGGTGACCTTGACCTCCGCGCCCTGCCAGGGCTTGTCCGAGGTGCCGTCTTCGGTTGCTTCCGCGCTGGCCGTGAAAGCAGCCAGGGCCGCGGCCTGATCGGCATCTTCTGCCGACACCGGAGGCGCGGCGATCAGGATGGCCGAAAGCGCAGAGGCAAGCAGGCACGGCGACAGCGAATGCGACATGAATCTCTCCGGGTGCGGATGGGCGCCGATGACCGCGATCGCGGCTGCGCAGCCCGCGATTGTAGGCACAGCACGCGGAGGCTAAATCCGCATGCGGTCCCAGCCCGTGTCCGCCCTGAGGCGGAGCGCCAAGCGCGCCGGGGCGCACCTTGCTGCCCTGGTCGCATCCGCCGGAATCGCCTGCACTTCGGAAAAATCTGCGCGCGTCAAGGGTCGCAACGGCGAAAACCCGGCCGAAACATCATTGCCGCGCCGGCACATGCCCCGTAGAATCCGCGTGTTTTGCACTTCCGGCAGATCAGCCGGTCATTATCTTGGTTTTAGGGAGTCCTCCTATGTTGTTAGAGAACGGTCTTGTGATCGCGATGGGCTGCGCCTTGCTGGCGTTGATCTATGGCGGCTGGTCGATCCGCTGGATTCTGGCGAAGCCCGCCGGAAACGAGCGCATGCAGGAAATTGCAGCCGCCATCCAGGCGGGTGCGAAGGCTTACCTCAACCGCCAGTACGGCACGATCGCCATCGTCGGCGTGGTGCTGTTTGGCCTGATTTTCTGGTTGCTTGGCGCCCCGACTGCAGTCGGCTTCGCCATCGGTGCCGTGCTTTCCGGTCTCGCCGGCTATATCGGCATGAATATCTCGGTGCGCGCCAATGTGCGTACCGCTGAAGCCGCGCGCAGCGGGCTGAGCCCCGCGCTCGACGTGGCCTTCCGCGGCGGCGCCATCACCGGCATGCTCGTGGTCGGCCTCGGCCTGCTCGGAGTCGCCGGCTACTACTGGATCCTGACCAAAACGGGCAGCAACTCGGGCGAAGCCCTGCACTCCCTGGTCGGCCTGGCCTTCGGTTCCTCGCTGATCTCGATCTTTGCGCGACTGGGCGGCGGCATCTTCACCAAGGGCGCCGACGTCGGTGCCGATCTGGTGGGCAAGGTTGAAGCTGGAATCCCGGAAGATGACCCGCGCAATCCCGCGGTGATCGCTGACAACGTCGGTGACAACGTCGGCGACTGCGCCGGCATGGCCGCCGACCTGTTCGAGACCTATGCAGTGACCCTGGTCGCCACCATGCTGCTCGGCTCGCTGATGTTTGCGACGGTTGGCGTCGATTCCAATACCGCCATCCTTTACCCGGTCATCCTCGGCGGCGTATCGATCATCGCCTCGATCATCGGCACCTTTTTCGTGTCGGCCAAGGACGGCAAGGGCATCATGCCCGGCCTCTACCGCGGCGTCATCGTCTCGGCAGTGCTTGCTGCCGTCGCGTTCTGGCCGATCACCCAGCAGATGATGGGCGAGAAGGCCAATGCCCTGTTCGGCTGCACCCTGATCGGCCTGGTGCTGACCGGTGCCATTGTCTGGATCACCGAGTTGTACACCGGCACCCAGTACTCGGCGGTGCGCAAGATCGCCGAGGCTTCGACCACCGGCCACGGCACCAATATCATCGCTGGCCTGGGCGTCTCGATGAAGTCGACCGCGCTTCCGGTGCTTGCAGTCTGCGCAGCCATCTATGGCTCGTACACGCTGGCCGGCCTGTACGGCATCGCCATCGCGGCAACCGCAATGCTGTCGATGACCGGCATGATCGTTGCGCTTGATGCCTATGGCCCGATCACCGATAACGCCGGCGGCATCGCCGAGATGGCCGATATGCCCAAGGAAGTGCGCGCGATCACCGATCCGCTCGACGCCGTTGGCAACACCACCAAGGCCGTCACCAAGGGTTACGCCATCGGTTCGGCTGGTCTCGCGGCCCTGGTGCTGTTCGCCGACTATACGCACAACCTCGAAGCCGCCGGCAAGCTGGTCAGCTTCTCGCTGTCCGACCCCGCCGTCATCATCGGTTTGTTCATCGGTGGCCTGATTCCCTATCTGTTCGGCGCCATGGCGATGGAAGCGGTCGGTCGCGCAGCGGGCTCGGTGGTGATTGAAGTACGCCG
Organism: Pseudomonadota bacterium; assembly: GCA_022843465.1. Lineage (GTDB taxonomy): Bacteria > Pseudomonadota > Gammaproteobacteria > Xanthomonadales > Ahniellaceae > 0-14-3-00-62-12. Next base: position 158,430 of record JALHNO010000009.1, read on the forward strand.
CCAGTTCAAGGAAATCCCGGGCATCATGGAAGGCACCGCCAAGCCGCAGTACGGCGTTGCCGTCGACATGCTGACCAAGGCGGCGATCAAGGAAATGATCGTGCCATCCCTGCTGCCGGTGCTGGTGCCGGTTGTTGTGGCCTTCGGCATGAACTGGCTGATGGGTCCGGGCGCCGGCATCAAGGCACTCGGCGGTCTGCTGATCGGCACCATCATCACCGGTATCTTCGTGGCGATCTCGATGACCACCGGTGGTGGCGCCTGGGACAATGCCAAGAAGTACATTGAAGATGGTCACTTCGGCGGCAAGGGCTCGGAAGCCCACAAGGCCGCGGTCACCGGCGACACCGTCGGCGATCCCTACAAGGACACCGCCGGCCCGGCCGTCAATCCGCTGATCAAGATCATCAATCTGGTCGCGCTGATGCTGGTGCCGTTGCTGTAACGCAGTCGCGTTACCCAGCAGGATCGAAACGCCCCGCTGCTTGCGGGGCGTTTCTTTTCAGGATCAGGATTTTTTTGCTACCCGCACATAGACCGCCTTGGGCACACCGGGCGCGCCGCGCTCCTCGACCGCGAAAGACTGCGGATATTTGCGCAGCAGATCGCTGAGCTTGCGCTCGCCATAGAGGCGCGGATCGAAATCCGGCCGCACCTTGTTGAGGTAACTACCGATCGCACCCAGATTGGCCCAGCCGTCGTCATCTTCATCCGAGGCATCATCGATCGCCTTGACCACCAGATCGATCGGAAATGCGCCGCTGTCCTGGGCGGGGGCTTCGGAACCGGATTTCGCCACGTTTGCAGGTTTCGATTTCGCAGGCGACTTGCCACTGACCTTGCTGCTCGCGTTCGACGCGGCTGACTTGTCGGCCGTCGGCCGCAGCACCTCGGTGTAGATGAACTTGTCGCAGGCACGCACAAACGGATCCGGCGTTTTCTTCTCGCCGAACCCGTACACCATCAGGCCCTCTTCACGCAGGCGCTGCGCCAACCGGGTGAAGTCGCTGTCACTGGAGACCAGACAGAAGCCATCGAAGCGGCCCGTGTAGAGCAGGTCCATCGCATCGATGATCAGGCTGCTGTCGGTCGCGTTCTTGCCCTTGGTGTAGGCAAACTGCTGCACCGGGCTGATCGAATGCAGCAGCAGGCTTTGCTTCCATTGCGTGTGACTGGTCGAGGTCCAGTCACCATAGATGCGCTTGACGCTGGCAACACCGAACTTGGCGACTTCGGCGAGCAGACCCTCGATCACCGAGGGCTGGGCATTGTCGGCGTCGATCAAGACGGCGAGCCGGGACTGTCCCGCATTCACTCGGACATTCGCAACCATTGCAGCACTCCCGATGGCATCGTCGGCGATGACGTTAGCAGGTGCCCATATCCGTCGTCACCGAACTGCCTGGTCGCTGGACCGGATCGGCACATTGATGGCAGCGCAGCCAGCAGGCGACCTATCCGGCCGGACAGTAAATGTCATGCAGGGTCGCAATCACCTTGCGCACAGGTCCTTCCGCCAGTGCGTAATAGATGGTCTGCGCTTCGCGTCGGGTGCTCACCAGGTCATGTGCGCGCAAGACCGCCAGATGCTGGGAGAGTGCCGACTGGCTCAACTCCAGTCGCTCATTGAGTTCGCCGACGCTGAGCTCGGCATCGGCGAGCAGACACAGTACGCGCAGTCGCTGCGCATTGGACAGCGCCTTGAGCAACTCGGCGGCGGAATCGGCTTGTGCCGCCATGCGCTGCGCAGCCGAGGGTACTGAGCGTGGCGGTTTTCTTGTGGCTGGTGCTGCACTGGGGCTCAAAGCGGATCTCCTGGGAAGCTGACGCAAGTCGATGGCACAACGGGATTGTCCTGGACTTCGATGAATCCTTCGACAACCGGCCGCCCCGTGCGCTTGCTATATTCGCTTTTACTGATTAAGCTATCACTAATGTACTGAATCACTTGATCCAGCGCAAGCAGGCGTGCTCCGACCGGCGCCACACTGATGGCCGGAGCAACTGCAGCGATGAATCAAGCCACTTGGAGCACCTCTGAAAACGTCATCGCAACTTCTTCGCTACCCGGCTTGGTGTTTGCCAAACCCCAAAATGGACCTGCGGTTTTTCGCCCCCTGATTCAGGGCGCCATCGCGGCTCCGGACTTGTCCAGGGGTTCCTCGGGTCGGCAGCGAATCAGTTCGAGGTGCCGCCTTACTCATCCACAGGAGAACCGCAATGAACCTTGATCGTGCCGTAATGGCGTTTGCCGGCTTCATGATTCTGCTCAGCCTTGCGCTGGGACATTTTTTATCACCATGGTGGTTGCTGCTGACCGGCTTTGTCGGTCTCAACCTGATCCAGGCTTCGATTACCGGCTTTTGTCCCGCTGCCAAGGTGCTTGCGCGCCTCGGCTTCAAGAGCGGCTGCGCGTTTCCGGGCCCGCGCTGATGAATCCGCTGCGGCTCGCCTGTCTGCGCGCTGGCCTGACGCTGGCTGCCATGTCACTGGCCGCCTGCGGCGCTGACCCTGCCGACGCACCAGTTGCCTCCGCCCAGCCTCCGCTGCAGACCCTGACCGTCACCGCAGCACAGGCGCCGCGCGAGCGCATCTGGGATGGCGTAGTCGAAGCCGTCAATCAGGCCACGCTGTCCGCCCAGACCGCGGGGCGCGTCGTTGAACTGCCGTTCGACGTGAACGATTTTGTCGAGGCCGGCGATGTCGTCGTCCGGTTTACGGACGTGGAACAAAAAGCAGGACTTCGTCGCGCCGATGCCGCATTGAATGCAGCTCAGGCCGGGCTGGCCGAGGCCGAGGCGGACTACCAGCGCATCGCCGAGGTACACGCCCGCAAGCTGGTGGCCAAGACCCAGCTCGATCAGGCAACAGCACGACGTGACACCGCGCGCGCCGCCGTGGCGTCCGCGCGCGCCGCGCTGCGCGAAGCCGGCGAACAGGTCGATTACACGGTGATCAGGGCGCCCTACTCTGGCGTGCTGACCGAACGCCACGTCAAGATCGGTGAGACGGTGCGTCCCGGCCAGCCGCTGGTGTCTGGCTTGAGCATGGTGAAACTGCGCATCAATGTGGAAGTCCCGCAGAGCGAGATCGTGGCGATCCGTGCGCAGCGGCAGGCGGCGATCCTGCTGGCGGAAGGCAAGCGCTTGCATGCCGAAAACATCGTGATCTTCCCGTTTGCCGACCCCGCAACCCACAGTTACCGGATCCGACTTGAGATGCCCGAAGTGGAGACCGGCCTGCAGCCCGGCATGACGGTCAAGGCAGCGTTTACGCTGGGGGACGAGGAACGTCTGCTGGTTCCGCTTGCGAGCCTGGTACAGCGCGGCGAGACCACCGCCGTATATGTTGTCCAGGACAAGCGCACGCTCCTGCGTCAGGTCCGCATCGGTCATCGCTTCGACGATGCTGTGGAAGTCATCAGCGGCTTGCAATCCGGTGATGTCGTAGCGCTGGAACCGTCGGCAGCCGCCCGCCATGCCGCCGCCGTTCGCAAGGCGCGGCCATGAAGGCAACCGGCGGCTCTGCCCCACTTGGCCTCTCGGGCTGGCTGGCGCGCACCTTTCAATCCAACCCGCTGACGCCGGTGCTGGCGCTCGCCGGCTTGCTGCTCGGCCTGTTCGCCGTGCTGATCACACCGCGAGAAGAGGAACCCCAGATCGATGTCACGATGGCCAATGTCATCGTGCCGTTCCCGGGTGCCAGCGTCGATGATGTCGAGAACCTTGTCAGCTATCCACTGGAGCAGATCCTTTCGGCAATCGAAGGCGTCAAGCACGTCTACTCGGTCAGCCGTCCGGGCAGCAGCCTGATCACGGTCGAGTTTGCCGTAGGTGTGCCGCGACAGGATGCTCTGGTGCGCCTCTACAACCAGGTGTTTTCGCACACCGACTGGCAGACCCCGGGCCTGGGCATCGGACAAGCTGTGGTGCGGCCGATGGGCATCGACGATGTCCCGGTGATGAGCGTCACGCTGTGGACCGATGACGCCGAACGCAGCGCCACACAGTTGGCCGAAGTCGCGCATACGCTGGAGACCGAGATCAAGAGCATCCGCGGCACGCGCGATGTGTACACACTGGGCGCACCGCAACGCGCGGTCGTCGTCGAGCTCGATGCTACCCGCCTTGCCGCCTATGGCCTGAGCGCAGACGAACTTGCGACCGCACTCGCCAGCGCCAATGCAGTGCTGCAGGCAGGTGATCGGGTGTCGACAGCGGGGGTTCGTCCGCTCACCGCCGGGCAATTTCTGGTCGACGCCGACGAGGTGTCGGAACTGGTCATTGCGGCCTCGAACGGCAGCCCGGTCTATCTGTCGGATGTCGCCGTCGTCACCGCGGGTGCAGACCTTGCGAGCAGTTACGTCTGGTTCGGTACGCCCGCAAGCCGTGCCGGACCGCGCACCGGCGTGGCGCCGGCGGTCACCATCGCCATCTCCAAGCAGCCCGGCGTCAATGCCGCCGACATCACCCGCGCCATAGCAGGGCGCCTGGATCTGTTGGCGAGTAGCCATATCCCCGAGGGCGTGCACGTCGAGATCACCCGCGACTACGGCGCGACCGCCAACGACAAGGCGCAGAAACTTATCCAGAAACTGGTATTCGCCACCATGGCGGTGGTGCTGCTGGTGCTTTTTGCATTGGGCTGGCGCGAAGCCATCGTGGTCGGCAGCGCCGTCATCATCACGCTGGCACTGACCCTGTTCGCGTCCTGGGCCATGGGCTTCACGATCAACCGGGTCAGCCTGTTCGCGCTGATCTTTTCCATCGGCATCCTGGTCGACGACGCCATCGTCGTGGTCGAGAACATCCACCGGCATATGCAGCAGGGCGGCAAGCGGCTGATCGATGCGCTGCCAGGCGCGGTCGATGAAGTCGGCAGTCCGACCATCCTGGCCACCTTCACGGTGATTGCCGCCCTGCTGCCGATGGCCTTCGTGTCAGGCCTGATGGGTCCGTACATGCGACCGATACCCATCAACGCCTCGGTCGGCATGCTGCTGTCACTGGCGGTGGCCTTGATCGTCACGCCATGGTTGGCCTTGAAGCTGCTCGCGCGGCATCTGGAATCCAATACCCAGGCACATGGCGGGTCAGCACTGGGATCGCGGCTGGCACGTGTTTTTGAAAAACTGCTGCGGCCATTCCTTGATCCGCAGCGCGGCCAGCGCCGCCGACGCGGCCTGCTGGTGGCGATCCTCGCGGCTCTTTTTCTGTCAGCGGGACTGGCCGCAGTGAACTGGGTCGTGCTGAAGATGCTGCCCTTCGACAACAAGTCCGAGTTCCAGATTGTCGTCGACACCCCTGAAGGCAGCACCCTGGAGCAAACCAATGCCGTGCTGATGGAGATGGCGGCAGAACTCGATTCGCTGCCCGAGGTTGCCAACTTCCAGGGCTATGCCGGCACCTCGGCGCCGGTCAACTTCAATGGTCTGGTGCGCCAGTACTATCTGCGCAGTGGTGCCAATGTCGGCGACCTGCAGGTGAATCTGGTCGACAAGCATCTACGCGGTCGCAAGAGCCACGAGATCGCGCGCGCGGTCAGGCCGCGGCTGGCAGAAATCGGCGCGCGCCTTGGCGCTTCGGTCAAGGTCGTTGAAGTCCCGCCGGGCCCGCCGGTACGGGCGCCTCTGGTGGCCGAGATCTACGGGCCCGACCGCGAGCGCGTTGGCGTGATTGCCGATCAGTTGCGTGCAATCTTTTCAACGACCGCGGGCATCGTGGATATCGACAGCAGCATGGAATCGGTGGCCTCGCGCGAGCAGGTGATCATCGATCGCCAGCGTGCCTCCCGACTAGGGGTCTCGCAGTCCAGCATCGTGGCGGCGCTCGGCCTCGCCGTCGGCGGCAGCGATGTCAGCTTCCTGCGCGATGGCCGATCACGCCACGCGGTACCGATCCGGCTGCGCCTTCCTGCCGGCGATCAGGCCAGCCGCGACCAGTTGCTTGCGCTCAAGGTGCGTGCGGCCAATGGCCAGTTGGTGGCGCTGTCCGAACTCGTCGAGTTCAAGGAGCTGCCCTGGGAGAACCAGCGCCATCACCGCGATCTGATGCCGGTGGTCTACGTGACCGGCGACGAAGCCGGTGCCCTCGACAGCCCCCTGTACGGCATGTTCTCTGTTGTCGCCAAGCTGCGCGAAGCGGTGGCAGCGGCGGACGACGTGCCGGTCGAACAGTATTTCTTCAATCCGCCGGACTCGACCAATGAGTTCGCCATCAAATGGGATGGCGAATGGCAGATCACCTTCGAGACCTTTCGCGACATGGGCCTGGCCTACTCGGTCGGACTGCTGCTGATCTATCTGTTGCTGGTGGCGCAGTTCCGCGGCTACATGGTGCCGCTGATCATCATGGCACCGATCCCGCTCACGGTGATCGGGGTGATGCCAGGGCACGCCCTGCTCGGTGCCCAGTTCACCGCGACCTCGATGATCGGCATGATTGCGCTCGCCGGCATCATTGTGCGCAACTCGATCCTGCTGGTGGACTTCATCAACCAGTCGATCGCCGAAGGAAAAGCTGCCGGCGATGCGGTGATCGAAGCCTGCGCGGTGCGGGCGCAGCCAATTGCGCTGACGGCATTGGCAGCAATGGCCGGCGCACTGTTCATCCTCGATGATCCGATCTTCAACGGCCTGGCCATTGCGCTGATCTTTGGCATTCTGGTCAGCACCCTGTTGACACTGGTGGTGATACCGGTGCTCTACTTCGTCTATCTGCAACGCTTTCGCCGACCCGACCTTCAGGAGACCCGCTGATGAGTGAGCCATCGAGTTTCAGTGTCACCGTGCAGCAGGAATCCGACTATGTTTTCCGTATCCAGTTCGACGAGACACAGATGCCGGATCTGCTGACCGACGAACCGGCGCCACTCGGCGGCGGCAGCGGCCCCAATCCCTCGCGCCTGCTGACCGCGGCGGTGGCCAATTGCATGAGTGCCAGCCTGCTGTTCGCGCTGCGCAAGTTCAAGAACGATCCCGGTCCGATCACCACGCGCGCCACCGCCACCATGGGGCGCAGCGAGGCGGGACGGATGCGCGTCGAGCGTATCGATGCCGAGATCCAGCTCTCCGATCGCGCCGATCAGCACCAGCACCTCGAACGCATCCTGCAGCAGTTCGAGGCATTCTGCGTGGTCACCGAGAGCGTGCGCCACGGGGTTGATGTCGCGATTTCGGTGCGCGACCGTGATGGGGTGGTATTGCATGGCACTGCGCAGGGCTGAGCCGGAACCACCATCATGGCTCGTCGCATCGTCATCTGCATCGATGGCACCAACAACTATCCCGGCGCCGGACTGACCAATATCCAGCGTCTGGTGCGGATGCTGGGCGATGACGAGGATCAGCTGATCTACTACCAGCCGGGTGTTGGCACCATCGAGCCGGAATCGCTGAGCCTGCCGTGGTCACGCAGGCTGCTGAAGTTTGTCGATTCGGTATCCGCGATCATGCTGCAACGCCATGTGTGCTCGGCGTATCGGTTTCTGATGGCGCATTACCGGCGCGGCGATCAGCTGTATTTCTTCGGCTTCAGCCGCGGCGCCTATGCGGTGCGGGTATTGGCCGGCATGCTCAGCAAGGTCGGCCTGTTGCGCGACGGCTTCGACGAGATGCTGCCGTTCGCCTGGCGCAGCTATGCCACACGCGGCAATCGCGATGCCGCACGCGAATTCCGCAATGCCTACTGCCATTACATCCGGAGCATCCGTTTTCTTGGCCTGTTCGACAGCGTCAGCGCGATCGGCTCACCCTGGCGCCCGCGCAGCTTCGAGCGCACGTTCCGCAATCTCAGTGTCGAAACCATCCGCCATGCGCTCGCGCTCGACGAGCGCCGCGCGATGTTCGTGCAGAACCTCTGGTTCGAGCAACCGCTCGCCGATGATCCGGATGATGAGGACATGCCCGGCAGCGATGTACGCCAGCTCTGGTTCCCCGGTGCCCATGCCGATATCGGCGGGGGCTACCCGGAAGCCGAAGCGGGACTGTCGCGGATCACGCTCGCCTGGATGCGGCGCGAGGCCGAACAGGCTGGACTGTTGTTCCGACCCCAGGTCAGCGCGCGGATTCTGGATCCGGAGCGCAGGCTGGACGAGGTCGACCTGGCCAGTGTCAGCGCCCTGCACTGCGCCGCACCACAGCACGATGAACTGCGCGCACATCTTTACTGGCGCCTGCTGGAGTACCTGCCGATACCGCGCTGGTGGCGCGACAGCGAGGGAACCTGGCACCGCAGTTGGCGCCCGCAGCTGGGGGCGGCGCGCCGCCCCGCCGCCGGCGCACGCGTGCATGCCGCGACCTTGCTGCGGCAACAGGCAGCGCCCGGCTATCAGCCCGCCGCGCAACTGGATGGCCCGGTGTTCGAGGACTGATCACGCTGGCCGGCTGTCCGCGCTGCGCCAGACTGGCGCCGATTCGCGCCGAAGCGAGCGCGGGCAGTCGACCCGATCCGGCCACTGCCGATACGATGCGGCGATGGAAGCTCCGTCAAACCCGATCCCGGCTGGAAACATCGCACATCCCGGTGAGCGGATGTTCTGGCTGCTGCATGTCTCCGGCTGGCTGGCCTATGCCGCCTACAGCCTGCTGACCGCGCTCGGCCACGGCAAACCGATCGGCTATTGGATCGTGGTCGCGGTGACGACCTCGGCGGGGTTTGTGGTTACCGCCTTGCTGCGCTACGTATTGCGCTATCTGATGCGCTTCCCGCTTCCGGTGTTTGTGGTCGGCTCGATCCTGCCCAACCTGATGTGTGCTCTGTTGATATCGCAGGCTTATGTGTTTGCGCTGCTGCAATGGGGATGCCAGGACTGCCGGCCCGCAGGCGCACTCGGATACCTCGCCTACATGGGCAGCTTTACCTATGTCATCGTGACCTGGTCAGTGCTCTATTTCGGCATCAAGACCCATCTGCAGTTGCAGTGGCAGACACGGGAATCGCTGCAGGCGCATGCAATGGCGCACCAGGCGCAACTGAAGATGCTGCGCTATCAGCTCAATCCGCATTTTCTGTTCAATACGCTCAATGCGATCTCCACCCTGATCCTGGACAAGGACGGCCAGACCGCCAACCGGATGGTGACCGGGCTTTCCGCCTTTCTGCGCTACTCGCTTGACGCCGACCCGGTGCAACGGGTGACACTGAAGCAGGAACTGGAGGCAATCCATCTCTATCTCGGCATCGAGAAGCTGCGCTTCGCCGATCGACTCCGGCTCTCCTCCGATATCGAACCCGGCGTCTATTCGGCGCAGCTGCCCAGTCTGCTGTTGCAACCGCTGATCGAGAACGCGATCAAGTACGCGGTCGCCAAGCGCGTGGAGGGTGGCAGCATCGAGATCATTGCCCGCCGCGACGGCGACATGCTGGAAATCATCGTGCGCGACGATGGCCCTGGCCTGCCCAACCCCGGGGTTGAGTTGCCGCAGGGCAATGGTGTCGGGCTGCGCAATACCCGTGATCGGCTGCGCGTTCTGTACGGCGACCGCCAGAGTTTCACCACGCGCAACCGCACGCCGCAGGGCGCAGAGATCGTGCTGCGCCTGCCCTATGAGCCTTCCGGCAGCCTGCGCGACTGAAGCGGCGAGGACACCGCAATGAGCATCCGTACCCTGCTGGTCGATGATGAACCCCTGGCCCGCCGCGGTCTCGAACTGCGTCTGGCCGAGCACACCGATATCACCATCATCGGCCAGTGCGGCGATGGCGCGGCAGCACTCGGCGCGATTGCCGCACAGACGCCTGACCTGATGTTTCTGGATGTGCAGATGCCCGGGCTCGACGGCTTCGCGACCCTGCGCGCGATTCCTGCCGGCCAGATGCCGGTCGTGGTGTTCGTCACCGCCTATGACCACTATGCGATCCGCGCCTTCGAGGCCAGCGCGGTCGATTATCTGCTCAAGCCGATCGAGGACAGCCGTCTCGCGCAAGCCCTGCACCGCGTACGCGACGTCCTGCGCGAGCGCGAGGCGCAGACGCACTGCGCGCGCCTGCTGGGGCTGCTCGGCGAACTCTCGGGGCGGCCCACGCTGACACTGGATGAGGCACTGGCCGGCGATCACAGCCTGCGGCTATCGCCGAAGGACGCCCGGCTGTCGATCAGGGACGGCAACCAGACCATCCGCGTCGATCCGGCCAGCATCCGCTGGATCGATGCGGCAGGCGACTATATGTGCATCCACACCGAGGGCGAGACCCATGTATTGCGCGCGACGATGCGCGAGCTCGAGGCCCAGCTGGACCCACGGCTGTTCCAGCGCGTGCATCGCTCGACCATCGTCAACATGTCACGCGTGAAATCGTTCCGCACGCACATCAATGGCGAGTATTTCCTGGTCCTCGACTCCGGCAACCAGATCAAGCTCTCGCGGTCGTACAAGGACAAGGTCGCCTTGCTGCGTTGACTGACGCGGCATCGCGTCCGCGGCGCTCCGCTGGGTACGCGTCGCGCACGCTCTCCGTCGCTCGTCGCTCGTCGCTGTCACTTCGGCGCAAACGCGAGAACCTTCATGACCACAGGCACGTCTGAGGTATCCGGAATCGGCGCATGGTGGCGCCGAACCGATCACGGAGCCTGCCATGGACATCACCCGAGCCTCATTGAACAATCCGGCCGCCCTGGCCGCAGGCCTTGCCCTGGTCATGCTGTTTGGCATCCTGGCGATGTTCGAACTGCCGCTGCAGCTGTTCCCCGATATCGATCGGCCGCAGCTGTCGGTCCAGACCAACTGGCGTGCCGCCTCGCCGACCGAAATCGAGTCGCAAATTCTGGAACCCCAGGAAGAAGTGCTGCAGGGCCTTGCCGGGCTCGAGCAGATGGATGGTACTGCCAATGCCGGCGGCAGCTGGGTCAATCTGAGCTTTGCCGTCGGTACCGATATGCGTGCGGTGCTGGTCGATGTACTGGGTCGACTCAATCGCCTGCCACCCTTGCCGGCGGATGCCGATCCGCCCGTCGTGCAACTGAGTGGCGAGGACGCCAATCAGAATCTGACCTGGTTCTTCGTGCAATTGCTGCCTGGCACCGCCGGCACCATCGAAGACCACTTCCGCTTTGTTCAGGACACGGTCAAGCCGAGACTGGAAGCGATTTCCGGTGTCGCCCGCGTCGAGGTCAATGGCGCGATGGCCGAGGAACTCAGCATCGATCTGGACCTGGCGCGCGCTGCCGACCTGGGACTGGCATTGCCCGACATCGCCCGTGCTGCCGGGCGCGCCGATGATGTATCGGGCGGACTGATCGATGTCGGGCGGCGCCAGTACGCACTGCGTCTGGCCGGACGTTATCGTCCCGAAGAACTGGGCGATCTGATTCTGGCCTGGCGCGATGGCAGTCCGGTCAGACTCGGCGATGTCGCCGACATCAGCGTCAAACGTCCGGCGCGCACTTTCGTCGGCTACCAGAATGGCAATCCCGCGCTCGGCCTGCGGATCGTGCGCGAGAACTCGGCCAATGTGCTGGCGACCCTGGATGCCGTCAAGGCCGAAGTCGCCCTGCTGCGCAACGGGCCGCTGCAGGAGCGCGGGCTGGCGATCGAGCAGAGCTTTGATTCCGGACTCTTCATCAATCGCGCAATCAATCTTCTGTCAGGCAATCTGCTCGCCGGCATCCTGCTCTCGGTCGGCTGCCTGTGGTGGTTCCTGCGTGATCGTCGCGCCACCCTGCTGATCGCCAGCGCCATTCCGGTGTCCCTGCTCGCCACCTTCGTCGTGCTGGATCTGGCCGGCCGCAGCCTCAACGTGATCTCGCTGGCCGGTCTCGCCTTTGCCGTCGGCATGGTGATGGATGCCGCTATCGTGGTCGCCGAAAACATCGTGCGCCTGAAGGAAGCCGGCAAGCTACCGATGGAGGCGGCCTATCTGGGCACCCGCCAGGTCGTCGGCGCTCTCTTCGCCTCGACCTTGACCACGATCGCGGTGTTCCTGCCGGTGGTATTCCTGAAAGACGTCGAGGGCCAGCTGTTTGGCGATCTTGCCATCACGGTGTCGATCGCGGTGGCGATCTCGCTGCTGATTGCAGTGACCCTGATGCCGGCCGCCGCAGGTGGCTGGTTGCGCGCAAAGCAGTTCGGCGCAGGTGGCTCGACGCACTGGCTGCGCATCACCGGCTGGATCATGCGCAGCACGACAACGCGACGCCAGCAATTGAGCTGGATGCTCGGCCTGATTGCAGCCCCGATCCTGCTCTGCATGGTCCTGATGCCGAAGCTCGACTACCTGCCGCCGGTCAAGCGCGCGGCCATCGATACCTGGTTCAATCTGCCGCCCGGTATGGGCCCCGAACAGGTCGACCGCGAGATTTTCTCGGTAGTGCGCGCGCGCATGGCGCCGTACATGCGTGGCGAAAAGCAGCCGCAGTTGAAGAACTGGTACATCCAGGCCTGGCCCGGGGGTGGCACACTCGGTGCCCGCGTGGTCGATGAGTCGCGCATCGCTGAACTCGAACAGATCATCCGCAACGAGATCGTGGTTGGCCTGCCGGACACCACCGCGTTCACCGCTGAAGGAGAACTGTTCGGCGGCTTCGGCGGATCGGCAAGGGCGATCTTCATCCATCTGCAGTCGGGCGACAGCGAACGCCTCAATGACGCGGCACGTCAGGGCGCCGAACTGCTGCGCACGCGCTTCCCCGGCGCCAATGTGCAGACCTGGCCAACTGCAGACGGTCGCAGCACCGAGCTGCGCGTGCTGCCGGATGATCGTCGTCTTGCCGAGGCAGGCTGGACCCGCAATGAACTGGGCACGGTGATCCGTACGCTCGGCAATGGCAGCTGGCTCGGTGAATACTTCGATGGCGATCAGCGCATGGATGTGATCCTGCGCAGCAAACCCTGGAACGCTCCGGAGCAATTGGCCGCCCTGCCCCTGGTCACCGGCAATGGCAGCGTGCTGCCACTGAGCGAACTGGCAGCGCTGGAAACCGTGCTGACCGCGCCGCAACTGCGCCGCATCGATCGCCGCCGCACGGTGACGCTGACGCTCGATCCACCGCAGGCGCTATCGCTTGAGGATGCGCTCGCCAGCGTCAATGGCGAGGTGCTGCCGCTGCTGCGCGGTGCCTTGCCGGCCGATGCCAGCGTGCAGGTGGGTGGCAGCGCCGACCAGCTGCAACAGGTGATCGCGACAATGGGCAAGAATTTCGCGCTCGCCCTGCTGGTGCTGTTTCTGCTGATGGCAGCGATGTTCAAGTCGCTGCGTGACTCGGCCCTGGTGATGGCGACCCTGCCGCTTGCGGTGGCCGGTGGCGTGCTCGGCCTGCGCGCATTGGGACTCTTCAGCTTCCAGTCGCTCGATCTGTTGTCGATGATCGGCTTCGTGATGCTGCTCGGCATGGTCGTCAACAATGCCATCCTGCTGCTGGCACAGACGCGTGAGGGCCAGCGCACGGGCCTGACCGCCGATGCCGCAGTCGAACTGGCGCTGAGCCAGCGCCTGCGCCCGATCTTCATCGCCGCCCTGACCGGTGTCGTCGGCGCCCTGCCGATGGCGATCAATCCCGGACCTGGCGCGGTGATCTATCGCGGCCTCGCCGCGGTGACCGTCGGCGGCGTGGCGTTCTCCCTGGTGTTCACGGCGGTGCTGATTCCGGCCGCAGTGCGCTGGCTCGATCGCCGCAAGCACGCGCCCGCAGGCACGCAGGCGCTGGAACCACCACGCCAGCCGCTGCAGGCCGCGGCCTGATCGACGCGACCGCGCCGCGCGCATCACGCAAGTTCTGCCTCCAACGATTGCCATGCAGTACACCAAGGAGCTCCAACATGAAACTCAACACAGCAAAGAGGCTGAGTCTGCTCGCCGCCGCGATCGCACTCGGGCTGACGTTCGTACTGCGCCCCTCCAGTGAGCTTGCGGCGCAACCCAGCACAGGCACGCCGGCAGCGCCCGCCGTGGTGGAAGTGGCTGCGGCACGATCAAGCCTGATGGCACCGCTGCAATGGGTGCCTGGCACGGTGGCCAGTCGCCACGATGCCCGCGTCGCCAGCAGCGAGAGCGGGCGCGTGACCCATGTCGCGGAAGTCGGTACCCAGGTCAATCGCGGTGCTGTGCTCGCCCGCATCGACGACGAGGCACTGCGGCTTGCGCTGCGGCAGCTGGAAGCCGCCCTGCAGCAGAGCGAATCACGCCGCGCATTTGCCGAACGTCAGGCAGAACGGATGGAATCGGTGACCGCCCGCTCCAGCCTTGCTGAGGCACAACTCGATCAGATCCGCGCCGAGCGCGATGAGCGCCAGCAGCAAAGCGCGCAGGCGCGCGCCGCCGTGGCGGATGCAAAGCGCCGATTGCGCGAGGCGACCATCCGTGCACCATTCGCCGGCACCGTGGTCGAGCGTTTTGTGGAGGTCGGCGAGCATCTGGCGATTGGCGCTGGCGTCGTGCGACTGGTCGATACCGTCGACCTTGAAATCAGCGCCCGCGCCCCGGTCAGTCTGGGCCCGGCGCTGCAATCGGTGGCGACCGTGCAGGTCCGCGATGCCCGCGGAACCCGGGATGCTGAACTGCGCACCCTGGTCCCGGTCGGTGATATCCAGTCACGCCAACTCGAGGTGAGGATCTCGGTGCCGGACGCCGCGTTTCTGGTCGGCGCCGCCGTCGAAGTCGCTCTGCCGAGCAGTCTGCAGCGCGAAGTGATCTCGGTGCCGCGTGATGCGCTGGTCCTGCGCACCGAAGGCAGCTATGTATTTCGTATCGACGCCGAAGGCAAGGCAGAACGCCTCAGTGTCACCACCGGTCGTGCCGATGGCGATCTCGTCGAAGTCAGCGGCAGCGCACTGGCAAGTGGCGATCAGCTGGTCACCCGCGGTGCCGAGCGCCTGCAGGATGGCCAGAGCGTCGCGATCAACCCAGGCTCCTAGCCGGCACCAGCACACACCCGGTCGCGACACCCGTGCCGGGGCAGTCATTGCACAGGATGGCGATCACCGGACGCGGCCCATTGCAAGCAAGCCGGGCGCCGCCTGGTTGCCGCCTGAATGGATAGCCGGATTGACTGAAGCCGGGCGGGCGCGCGATTGTGTCCCGATGACACCAACAATGCGACTTGACCGGGCGGATCAGAAACTGTCGAGTCGCGTCAGTATGCGATTGCGTCCGGCCCGTTTTGCCTCGTACAGCAGGGCATCGGCACGCCGCAGCAGATCATCGGCATGGGTATCTGGCTCGGCATGGGTGGCAATGCCGCCGGCACTGATGGAGACCACGCCCCAGGGCGTGGTGGGATGCTTGAGACCAAGGTCGAGCACAGCGCGGCGCAGCGAATCGAGCAGGGCCGCGAGCCCGGTGGCATCCGGAAGCAGCAGGGCAAATTCCTCACCGCCATAGCGTGCCGCAAGCTGATGCGGCGCGGTGGCAAATTGAGCGATGACAGCAGCAATTTCGCGCAAGGCGAGATCGCCGGCTGGATGACCGAAGCTGTCATTGTATTGCTTGAAGAAATCGACATCGATCAGGGCCAGTCCGAAAGCGCGGCCGGAGCGGATCGAGACTTCGCGAATGCGCTCGAGCGCCTCATCGAAACTGCGCCGATTGGCAATGCCGGTCAAGGCATCGCGGCCGAGCAACAGCGACATCTGATGACGCTGGGCAATCATCTTGAGCTGGTTGGCGAGCCGCACGCGCACGATCGCCGGCCGAATCGGCTTGAAAACGTAGTCGACCGCGCCCATCAACAGGCCTTTTTCTTCCTCGTTCTCGTCATCCTGACCGGTGACGAAAATCACCGCGGTGTCGGCCGTACGGACATCGGAGCGCAGGCGTTCGAGCACCTCGTAGCCGGTCATCCCGGGCATCATCACATCGAGCAGGATCAGATCGACGCGCGGCTCGCGAAATGCGATCTCCAGTGCCTCGGCGCCACTGCTGGCTTCGATGACCCGGCATTGCTGGCGGAGAATTTCACTGAGCAGCAATCGATTGTCGGGATCATCATCGACGACCAGAACGGTCTGGCTGAGCCCGGCCAGGCGCTCGGCATAGTTGGCCCGGGCGCGCCAGCGCGCCGCCGGCGATTCTGCGCTCGTGCCATTGCCGGCACCTTGCGGCTTGCTGGTATCGCCCGTCGACATCGGATTGACCCGCCTGAACATTTGGGTGTGGTGGAGCGTCATGGCGGCGTACCTGCGAAGGGATCTAGATCGCTATCCGGGAAGTGGGTCGGCGCGTCAGGGTGCACGAGACCCCCCGGCCATCCCTGCACTGCGTCGCAATCGACCCACTTCCCGCGAAATCAAACTCGCACGGAACGTGCCATGTCGTGGCCACTTCTCGATTATTTACCATTGCCCGGCTGGCAGGGCAACCACGGCACCGGCGCCGTGTGCCTTGTGTGCATCCACTCGGGTCTTGCGGCAGGAAGCGCAGCAGACTCACTCGTAGCTGAGTTCACCACCACGGCCCCAGAAAATCCGGTACGAGAGCACGGTGTAGCCGATGATCGCCGGCAGGGTGATCAGGGCGCCGACCAGCAGGAAGCGGAGCGATGCCGGCGCTGCCGCGGCCTCGTCGTAGCGGATGCGATCAATCACCAGATACGGAAACAGGCTGTAGGCCAGACCGATGAAGGCGAGCAGGAACAGCAGGACGGCGGCGGCAAAAGGACGCCAGTCGGGTCGCCCCGCGGGGCGCAGGATCCGCCGCAGGCGGCTCTCGCAATACGCGAAGACCAACGCTGTCAACACAGGCACCGGCAGCAGAAAGAAGAAAATGGGCAGACTGAACCACTTCTCGAGAATGCGTGGGCTCATGAAAGGCGTCACGATCGAAACCGCCGCAATCGCAAGACCGGTCATCCACAGACTGCGCCAGGCCCAGCGCGCAGCCGTCTGTACCAGACCCTGCTCGAGCTTGAGGATCAGCCAGGTTGCGCCGAGCAGGGCGTATCCCGAAGCCAGACCGACCGCGATCAGCAGGGCAAACCAGATCGCCAGGGTGTCCTGGCGAAACCCGGTGATATAGCTGCCGAGCATGTAACCCTGGGCCAGCGCTGCGAACAGAGAGCCAGCGAAGAACGCATTATTCCAGATGCCCTTGTGTTCGGCATGCGCCTTGACACGAAAATCGAACGCGACGCCGCGCAGGATCAACGCAATCAGCATCACCGTCACCGGTAGATAGAGCGCGCCGAGAATGACGCCATTCGCCTTCGGGAAGGCGACCAGCAGGAGCCCTGCGCCCAGCACCAGCCAGGTCTCATTGGCGTCCCAGAACGGACCGATCGAAGCGATCATGCGGTCCTTGTCGGCTTCCCCGGCCAGAGGCAGCAGGATGCCGACGCCAAGATCGAAGCCATCCAGCACGACATAAACCAGCATCGCCAGCGCCATCAGCGCGACGAAAATCAGCGGCAACAGACTGTCGTCCATATCAGGCCTCCGAAGCGACGGCGGGAACTGTCACTGGCTGTCGATCACCGGCATGCCGGGCCATGTAGAACAGCACCGAGACATAGGCCAGCAGCAACAGGAGATAGACCACCAGATAGGCACCCAGACTGAGCGCGATCATCGGCGCCGGGATCGCCGCGGCCGCATCCGCAGTCTTCAGCACGCCGTAGACCAGCCAGGGTTGCCGGCCGATTTCACTGACATACCAGCCGGCCAGCGTCGCCAGCCAGCCTGAGAACGTCATGACCACGAGCAGGCGCAGACCCCAGCGCCCGGGCATGCGGTCGCGGCGCATGGTCCACGCGGTCAGCCAGGACACCAGCAGCATCAGCATCCCGGTCGCTACCATCACCCGGAATGCCCAGAACACCGGCGCCACCGGCGGATGCGCATCGGGAAAGGAATCCAGCCCCTTGATCTCGCCATCGAGCGTGTGCGTGAGAATCAGGCTGGCCAGGGCCGGCACCCCGATCGCATGCCGATTGCTGCGGGTGGCTTCGTCGGGCCAGGCAAACAGCAGCGCAGGTGCGCTGCGCTCGTCGCGCCAGACTCCTTCCATGGCGGCGATCTTGGCGGGCTGATGCTCCAGCGTATTGAGCCCATGCAGATCACCGACCAGGATCTGGATCGGAATCAGGATGACCGCCATCAATACGCCGACGCGAAGGCTGCTGCGCACGGCAGGCGCCTGATCGTTGCGCAGCATCCGATACGCCGAAAGCCCGGCAATCAGGAAGGCGGCGGTAAGTCCCGAGGCCAGCAGCATATGCGCGAGGCGATACGGAAACGAGGGATTGAAGACCACCGCCCACCAGCTCAGCACATGGGCCTGACCATCGATCATCTCGAAGCCGGCGGGAGTCTGCATCCAGGAGTTCAGCGAGAGAATCCAGAACGCCGAGAATGAGGTACCGATGGCCACGACAGCCGTTGCGAGGGTATGCATGCGTTCGCCGACACGCTTGCGACCGAACAGCATGATGCCGAGGAAGGTGGCCTCCAGGAAGAAGGCCGTCAACACTTCGTAGCCCAGCAGGGGGCCGGCGATATTGCCGACCGTGTCCATGAAACCGGGCCAGTTGGTCCCGAACTGGAAGCTCATGGTCAATCCGCTGACCACGCCCAGGGCGAAACTCAGTGCAAAGACCTTGATCCAGAACAGGTAGGCATCGAGCCATCGACGTTCGCCAGTGGCGCTGAAGCGCAGCTTGAAGAACAGCAGCACCCAGGCCAGCGCCATCGTGATGGCAGGGAAAAGGATATGAAAGCTGATATTCGCGGCAAACTGCACGCGGGCAAGCGCAACCGGATCGACCATGACGGCAACCTCAAAGATGTTCGGAGCAGCGCACCTTCGGGAAATCACATGAACCGTTTCGCAGCCGCGTCAGCCGCCTGAGTCGGGGACGGGAAACCACACGTTTGGGCGTGTGATGGAGACCACACCGGCTATCGGCAAGGTGGCGGCGTATCGTTCACTGTTTCCAGATGTACTGCTCCCAAATCCCTCGGTACCCGGCCCGATTGCTGCGGCACAGCGTCTGCAGTGACGCCGCGCCACACAGTCCGAACTGGATCACCGAACAGTATAGTCCCCGCCACTGGTGCACGGCCTCGCCAGCATGAGCATAGACTGGTCGGTCGCGCCGCCGGAAAAAACGCCCTGCGCGCCGAGCATCGGCTCAAGACCCAGGTCGTACAATCGGCGGCTCATTCTCAATCCAAGGAAACCGGACCATGGGTCTTGATCTGGTCAGCAGTGGCCGCGATGTGCCGCACGACGTCAACGTCATCATCGAGATTCCGATGAATTCGGAACCGGTCAAGTACGAAGTGGACAAGGAATCGGGTGCGATCTTTGTCGACCGCGTGCTGACGACGCCAATGCACTATCCCTGCAACTACGGCTACATTCCGCACACACTGTCCGGCGATGGCGATCCGGCCGATGTCCTGGTGGTGATGCCGGTACCCTTGATCCCCGGCTCGGTGATCCGGGTACGCGCGATCGGCCAGTTGAACATGACCGATGAGGCCGGCGAGGACACCAAGATCATCGCGGTGCCCGTCAGCAAGGTATTTCCGGCCTATGACCATATCCGGACCATCAACGAATTGCCGGAACTGACCCGCGACCGGATTGCGCATTTCTTTGCCCACTACAAGGATCTGGAGAAGGGCAAGTGGGTGAAGATTGCCGGCTGGGGCGGACCGGAAGAGGCGCATGCCGAAATCATTCGCAGCGTCGAGCGCTATCAGGCGGCCCCCAACAAGCCCAACTTCTGAGCCCGCCCGCCAGCGCGTGCCGGCAACGCGGCCATTGTCGCGATCGACCGCCGCATCGATACTCGCCACCCCGATCCGGCTGCGAGTCCCGCAATGAAAGCCTTCCTGACCTGCCTGCTGCTGACAACGGCGAGTGCCTTTGCGGCGCCCGTCGAAACGCCGAAGCCTGCCGATCTGATTGTCCACAATGGGCGGATCTACACGGTCGACCCGCTGCGACCGCGGGTGTCGGCGCTGGCCATCCGTGCGGGTCGCATCGTATTTGCCGGTGGCGATCGCGCGGCGCTGGCGTACCGTGGAACCCGCACACGGCTGCAGAATCTGGGCGGCAAGACCGTCATCCCCGGCATGATCGACGCCCACGCGCACCTGCTCGGTCTGGGTATGGGCCTGCGCCAGGTCGAACTGCGCGACACCCGATCATTTGATGAGGTGATTGCGCGGGTGCGCAAGCGCGCCGGCGAACTGGCACCCGGAAGCTGGATCATCGGACGCGGTTGGGACCAGAACGATTGGGCTGACACCCGCTTTCCCAGCCACCATGCGCTATCGGCCGCTGTTCCCGAACATCCGGTACTGCTGACCCGGGTCGATGGCCATGCCGGCATCCTCAATGCATTGGCGATGCAGCGCGCCGGCATCGACGCCGACAGCAAGGACCCGGCGGGCGGCCGCATCGAACGCGATGCGCAGGGCGCCGCGACCGGCGTATTGATCGATGTCGCACTCGAGCATGCCGAGCGGGCGGTGCCGGCGCTGGGTGAGGACGAACGCCGAGCCGCCGTGCTTGCCGCCATCGGCGAACTCAATCGCTGGGGATTGACCGGCGTCCACGATGCCGGCGTCGACCGTGCCACGATCGATACCTATCTGACCCTGGCCTCCGCCGGTCGTTACTCATTGCGCAATTACGTGATGATCGCAGGCGACGACGCCACCCTCGCGCACTATCTGCCGCGCGGACCGCAGCGCGGGCTGCACCAGCAGCGCCTGTGGATCAGCGCGATCAAACTGTCGGCCGATGGCGCCCTTGGATCGCGCGGCGCCGCCCTGCTGGAGCCCTATGCCGACGACCCTGGCAACTCGGGCCTGAACCTGCTGCCGCCAGGACGGATACGCCAGGTGGCAGCCAAGGCACTCGTTGCCGGCTTCCAGCTCAATACCCACGCCATCGGTGATCGCGCCAACCGCAGTGTGCTCGATGAACTCGCGCAGGCCCTGCAGGAACATCCGGTTGCCGACCACCGTTTTCGCATCGAGCACGCGCAGATCCTGCACCCGGACGATATCCCGCGATTTGCCGAACTCGGGGTGATTCCCTCAATGCAGGGCAGTCACCAGACCAGCGATATGTACTGGGTCGGCAATCGTGTCGGCAGCACCCGCGAACTCGGCAGTTATGCCTGGCGCTCCCTGCTCGACACCGGTGTGGTCATCCCCAATGGCAGCGATCTGCCGGTCGAACACAGCAACCCCCTGATCAGCTTCAAGGCGGCCATCTCGCGCCAGGACGGCAATGACTGGCCGGCCGGCGGCTGGCACCCCGAGCAGCGCATGAGCCGGGAGGAAGCCCTGCGCTCGATCACGCTCTGGCCCGCCTACGCCGCCTTCATGGAAGACGAGGTAGGCTCGCTCAGCCCAGGCAAGCTGGCCGATTTCGTCGTGCTTGACCAGGACATCATGCGGGTCGCCAGTGCACAGATTCTGGCCACTGGCGTGGTCGAAACCTGGTTGGGCGGCAAACGTGTCCATCCGGCCAGCGATTGAGTTGTGCCGAATGCACTGCCAGCGAGCACGCAACTTGCCTTCGCCGCGGTTGCGCGGATGTATCATGGACGACAGCCAGCCCCTCACCTGTGGTGCTGGCCAACAGACAGGACCGAACGATGAATACGCCCTTTTCCGCGTCCCGCGGCGACTCTTCGGCGGTGGGCAAGAACCATCGCCGCCGCGCCGTGTTCACCGCGCTGACCGAGGTGTTCCAGACAACGGATCGCATCAACGCCCTGTTCCGATTCTGCGAGGACTTCTGCAGGGTCGAGCCCAAGTTCCTGGTCAACCGGTTTCTGATGCGGGTTGAGCAGAAGGGCCTGATCAACGAGCGCGAGCGGCAGACACTGGCGAAGGCACTCTATCTGGCACTGGCCAAACCCTACGACGCCCTGTCGCGCTACCCGGCGCAAATGGTCGATGAAGAACCGCAGGAAGAAGTGGCCCTGAATCCGGCTGAAACCACCGCCTTCGCCGCGCTGGCACAGCCTTCCAAGCCGAATCGTCCGCCTGCCCCGGCCATCGATGCCAAGGCCGCGCACAAGGTATTCCAGACCGTGCTGGCGCATATGGCGAACCGGCTGTACTACTCCTATGGCCGGCGTCCGGCGCGCATAGGTCTGGCGCTGGCGGGCGCCACCGCGCAGTCACATGCCGAGACGCATACCTTATCGATGCTGATCGACTGGATCGACGGCGATCTCGAGGAAGACGCCATTCCGGACAATCTGCCGCTGGACGAGATGCGTACGGCACTGCGCGTGCTCTATCTGGCTTCGTGCAATCTTTCCGGCCGCGATTCCGCAGCGCAGGCGCTGGCACAGGGCATGCGCCTCGCCGGTACGCTGCGCGAGGGTCAGGTGTTTTCACCCAAGTTGCTGGTATAGCCCGACCGCTCAGCGGCCACCGCGCAATCAACCGCGCTGCAGCAGTTCACGCAGTTCGATCAGGCCGGCATTGGCGCGCGAAATGTAGTTGGCCATCACCAGCGAATGATTGGCGAAGAATCCGAATGGCCGGCCATTGAGCACCACCGGGCTGTGAATCGGAGCCTGCGCCGCCTCGAGGTCGGCGATCACCTGCTGCAAACCGACCCGGGCGTTCTTGTCGTCGAGCACCTTGGCAAAATCGACCTCGATCGCCTTGAGGAATTGCGCCAGCGCAAAGCTCGTCCCACGAGCCTCGTAGAACACATCGTCGATCTCGCGCCAGGGTGTGCGGCTGAGGGTCATCGCACCAGCTGACGCATCGGGATCTGCTGTTGCACCCGGCTCGGCCGTTGCCGGCATGGCACGCCGGGGGTCCACCGTGGCCCGGCCGACGCTGGCCGACAGCCGCTGTGACAGGCTACCGAGGCGACTCTCGGCCACCGCGAGATAGTCGGCCAGGTTGTCGGCGCGTGGATAGAAGCGCGCATTGGACGGATCGTTGTCCTGCAGACGCTGGCGATAGTCCTCGATATGTTCGATGGCGTGCCGGTACTCGCTCTCGCTGGATGGAAACATCCAGCGGTCATTGGTGAACGAGAAGCGCGGCTCGGCCTCACGCAGCGACTTGTCCTCGACCGACTGGGTTTGCGAACGCGAGAAACCATTGCGCAGGGCGCGGGCAAGGTCCCGGCATTGCACGAGCACGCCAAACTCCCAGTTCGGCACATTGTCCATCAGCAGACCCGGTGGCGATACATCGTTCGACAGATAACCGGCGCGCTTGTCCAGCATCAGGTTGGCGACCTGGACCAGGGCATCCGTAGTCGCCGTGCCCGCTACCATGCGTTCACCGCGCGCGTTCGTGGCAGCGCGGGTCGCGGCGACGCCGTCATAGGGTGCGGGCGCATGATCCCACCACCACATCAGCACCAGGATGGCCGATCCGACCAGCACGACAAAGGCAAGCAGAGCGCGCAACAGCCAGCGGTGCGATGGTCTGGGCGCGGGTTTCTCCGCCTTCATGTAGTAGTCCATCAGGTGCTCCGGATTCGAGTGCCCACGGGTCGGCGCGGGTTTGCCAGTTTGGCGGCTAGCGCGGCACGCTGCCAAGCGATGATCGATCAATGGCCGCCGTTCCGCAGCAGAAAATCATCTCAAGCTGCGTTCCTTGGCGCCGCCAGGGCCCAGACCTGGCGCAGCGCATAGCCACCCAGACTCAGGAACAGCAGGGGCAGCAAGACACTCTGCATCAGGAATACGACGCACAGCGTCACGATATGGTCGCTGACCGCGCCCAGCTTGGCGAGCAGGGTCTCGACGCGGGCACGGACATCCAGGGATTCGCCGGCATCGCGCAGCCAGCCGGACAGTCGCTCGCTGATGCCGGGGCCAGGGGCTGCCGGCGGTCGCTCTTCAAGCCGCGTTGCATTGGCCGCGTCACTGCGGCTGATATCGAGCGCCGCGCTGGCCTCGGCATAGCGCGGCTCCAGGAAATGGCGATCGATCGCCTCACTGGCCAAGGCATAGGCCGGCACAAAAAACCGCAGCAACAGCAGCAGGGCCGAAACCCGCCAGAGCGCACTCTTCCAGCGCGACACACCGGCCCCCAACATGCTGGCGCAAGCCGCCAGCGCAGCCACACTGAAGGCGATCGACACCACATAGGCGCCACTGATACTGAGCAGGATCTTCTGGGCACCGAGCGAGATCGAGGCCGCCAGCAGGATCGCCGAAAACTGCTCGATCAGATCATTGATCGGATCAAGCAACTCGCCCGGACTGACGGTGACGCCGACGCCAACCGGTGACACGGAAATGTCGGCGTCCTGCAGCATCGAGATCGAGCCGTTGAGCGCACGTGCGATCGCAAAGGTCACCAGGGTGCGCTTGAGCGCGCCGTCGAGATAATCTGCCGCTGGCGCGTCGAGCGTGCGCGTCCATGACAACGCGATCAGGGCCAGCGCGCACAGCAGGGCCAGCAGCCGGCGACTGCGCAGCAACGCAGCGGACGGCGGAGCTTGCGGCGGGAGATCGGGCATGACATGCACCTCGGTCGGGCTAGAGTAACCGCAGACGTGGCCGGAGGCAGGGCGCGCGCGTGCAGCCCGGCCCAATGGCTATCCCGGCTAGAATGCCGCATCCCAGCTTAATCGGAGCAGGCTATGGAACCGTCGAAAGGCGCGGGTGGTACACCCGGAGGCATCGGCATGTTTTTCGCTGGACTGGCCCTGGCGGTTGCCGGCGGCTATCTGCTGACCGCCCAGGTCACCGTCACCTCGGGACACTGGGCGCTGTGGGGCTACAACAGTTTCGGACTGTCGCTGTTACCGTTCGTGATCGGCACCGGCATCCTGTTCTTCAATGGTCGTTCGATCCTGGGCTGGCTGCTGATGTCGGCCGGCGTGATCATCATTCTCGCCGGCATCATCATGAACCTGCGCATCTACTTCGAGCCAACCAGCCTGTTCAATACGCTGACGATGCTGGTGATGCTGGCCGGCGGCATCGGCCTGCTGCTGCGCTCCTTGCGCGATCTCGGCTGAGCGTTACCATTGGGTCCGCAGGACAACAACCGCCATGGCCAACGCCCGCACCAAGTTTGACTTCATCGCCGGCTATCTGATCCGCGCGCATGACGTGGTTCAGGCGCCGCTGTTCGGAAAGCCCGCGCTGATGCTCAATGGCGAGCCCTTCGTGGTCTTCCATTTCGACGGCATGGCATTTCGCCTGCGCGGACGCCAGCGCCTGCAGGCATCGGCCCTGGCCGGTGCCAAGTACTGGAGCCCGATCAATCCCGATGTACCCAATATGGACTGGGTATCGGTGCCGATCGCGCATTTCACGCGCTGGGACCGACTCGCGATCGAGGCCCTGCACCAGCGCCAGAACCAGGTCGGAACCCGGCCAGAGGCCGAACCGGTGAAGGGTCCGCCACCGGCACCACCTGCCTCGCTGCGCTGGTCGGACAACATCAAGGCGCTGCTGCAGAAGATCCAGAACCTGGCCCTGGTCCCGCAGGAAGCGCCGGCCAAGCGCAATCCCTTCCTGTAGCCGAGCCGCGGCGGCGGCGGATGGTGGCCCGATTCGCCGCCATTATCCAAACAGGCAGGCTGCGCAGGATGGATAGGCACCGTGCCGACCCGGCTACACTGCGCGAACGACCCGGTACAGCCAGAACCCGATGACCGACCCACAACGAGAAAAAGCCCTGCTGCACTGGGCCCGCAATGCCCTCAATGACGCCACCCTGAGCATCGAGCCGGCGTCCAGCGATGCCAGTTTTCGCAGCTATCTGCGCACCCGCAGCCGTGGCAGCAGTTTTGTCATCATGAATGCCCCGCCGGACAAGGAGGACATCGGCCCGTGGCTCGATGTCAACGCCAGACTGCGCGCGATCTCGCTGTCCGCGCCCGAAGTGATGGCCGTTGACCGCCATGAAGGTTTCATCCTGATGAGCGACCTCGGCGACACCCCCTACCTGGATGTGCTGAATGCCGACAGCGTCGATGAGCTGTATCGCGATGCCATCAACGCGATGCACAGCATGCAGGCGCGGATCCGACCGACCGGCCTGCCCGACTACGACGAGGCACGTCTGCGCGCCGAGCTTGACCTGTTCCCCGAGTGGTTCCTGCGTCGCCATCTCGGACTGCGGCTCGCGGCGAGCGAGCAGATGATCATCGAGCGGATGTTCCAGAAGCTGATCGCTTCGGCGCTGGAGCAACCCCAGGTATTCGTGCATCGGGATTTCCATAGTCGCAATCTGATGAAGCTTGGCAACAACAATCCCGGCATCATCGATTTCCAGGATGCGGTGCGCGGACCCATTACCTATGACCTGGTATCCCTGCTGCGCGACTGCTACATCGAGTGGCCGCAGGAACGCGTGATGGGCTGGGTCAACCAGTACCGCGACCGGCTCGCCCGCGTCAGCCTGATCGAAGACAAGGAATTGCGCTTCAAGCGCTGGTTCGACTGGATGGGCCTGCAACGCCATCTGAAGGTACTCGGCATTTTCTGCCGACTGGCCTATCGCGATGGCAAGACGCGCTATCTGCAGGATCTGCCGCTGACCCTGCGCTATGTGCTGGATGTAGCCGGCCGCAACAAGGAGCTTGGCCCGATCGCGACCTGGCTGCGGGAAAAAGTTGCTGACAGCGACATCACCCGACTGCGGGCAGAATCCTGAGCTGGTCGTTGCGCGCAGGCCGCTGCGACGCTTTGCCGCACTGGTGCATCCTCACCGGATCGCGGCCGTTGCCGTCATGCCGCGGAACTTGCGACGCCCAACAGGGTCTGGATACCTCTGCCAGCGCGGCTCCGGTTTCACTCGACAGTCTTTGTTCCATCAATCTGGAGGATGTGCGGCGTGATTGCACTGGAAGGGATTCGCAAGACCTACAAGCAGGGCGGCAACGAGATCCGCGCCCTTGATGGCATCGATCTGACCATCGGCCGCGGCGACAATGTAGCGATCATGGGCCCGTCGGGCTCGGGCAAGTCGACCCTGCTCAATGTACTCGGCGCACTCGACAAGCCTGACAGCGGCAGCTATCGCTTCGAGAATGAAGATGTCGCCCTGCTCGATGACGACGGCGCCTCGCGCCTGCGCAATCGCCGGATCGGCTTCGTGTTCCAGAGCTTTCATCTGCTGCCGCGGCTGACCGTGCTCGAAAACGTGCTGCTGCCCTTGCGGTATTCGGAAGATCTGGACTCTGGCGCCGAGGCGCGTGCGCGCAATCTGCTTGGCCGCGTCGGACTCGCCGATCGCATTGACCATCGCCCGGGCGAACTTTCCGGCGGCCAGATGCAACGCGCGGCGATTGCCCGTGCCCTGGTCATGCAACCGCCCCTGCTGCTTGCCGATGAGCCCACCGGCAATCTCGATTCACGCAGCGCGGCCGATGTCCTGACCTTGCTTGAAGAACTCAATCGCGAGGGCCAGACCCTGGTCATCGTCACCCATGATCCCGAAATCGCCACGCGTGCGCACCGCAGTGTGCACCTGCGTGATGGCCGCATTGCCGAGGTACGCTCATGATCCGCGCAACGCTTGCGCTCTGTCTCTGTGTCGGCACCCACAGCGTATGCGCCGAAGCACCAGCACGGCCGCTGCTGATGACCGGCGAGGTGGTTGCACTCGATGCCCAGGAAATCATCGTACCGCCGTCCAATTCCTGGCCGGTGGTACTGCGCACCTATGTGCCGGACGGCCACATGGTCAAGAAGGGCGATGTCGTGATGTCCATCGACCCGGGTAACCAGGCCACCCAGATCACCACCCTGACGACACAGATCGAGCAGGCGCGTGCGCGCGCCGAGCGCGAGACCGCCGATCTCGAAGTGAAAGCCATCGAAGCCGAACTCGCGCTCGCGACCAGCGAGGCGGCGCTGGAAAAGGCCAAGGTCGACGCGGCATTGCCGGCCCGTTTCATCTCCGCGCTGGATTACGACCGCTACCAGGGCGAACGCGAACGCTCCGCACGCGATCTCGAGCTGAAGCAGAGCCAGGCTCAGAGTGCGCGCGCCGCGGTCAACCGACGCGTCCAGGATGGTGAGCTTGAGATCCGCAAGCTCGACATGGGTCTGGCCTTTGCCCGTGCGCAGATTGCATCGTCCAGCGTCATCGCGGAAATGGACGGCACCGTCGTGCATGGGTTCAGCCCCTGGCGCGGCCGCCGTTTTGACGAGGGCGAGTCGGCGCAGCCGGGCAGTTCGGTCGGCCAGGTCATCGGCAACTCGGCGCTCAGCGTGCGCACGTGGATTCTTGAGGCCGATCGTCACCACCTGAAGGAAGGCGACCGCATGAGCATTCGCTTCGATGCCATTCCGGGTGCGCAAACCGTGAGCGTGCTCGGCGAGATTGCGGCCGCTCCCGAATCACGCGCGGCCTGGGGCATCGGCAAGTACTTCCGCGCCGACCTGAAACTCCCTGCGGATCTGAAACTGCCGTTGGCGCCCGGCATGAGCGCGCTCGTGCAACCGCTCGCGCAGCTGGGCAAGCAGCCGCCCGCTGTGGCGGCGGCACGCAGCCTGAAGATCGATGGCGAACTGGTCGCGCTCGAGGTATCCGCGGTGATGCCGCCCTCGATCAAGGACGTCTGGAATTACAACCTGGTGATGCTCACGCCCGAGGGCAGCACGGTAAAGGCCGGGCAACCGGTGGCCATTTTCGACGCCGCCGACCTCGGCACCCGGCTGCCGCAGAAGCAGAGCCAGCTGAAGGAAAAGACCACCCAGCGCAGCAAGCTGGTGCTCGACCACGCCGAGGCGGCAAAGGCCGCCGAACTGGCAGTCGCCGAGGCCGTGAGCAATCTCGAAAAGGCCAATCGCAAGGCCGAGCAACCGGCGGATTCGATCCGGCGGATCGACTATGACAAGCTGGTGATCGAGAAATCCCTGGCGGCGCGCAATGCCGAGCTCGCGGTCCTCAAGCGCGATGCGCAGACGCGGGCACGCCGCGCCGAACTTGCCCAGGTCGACGCCGACATCGGCCTGCTGGAAGAAGAGGTGCGTGAGCTGGAGGATGCGCGCAGCAAGCTCACCGTGGTCGCGGCACGCCCAGGCGTGGTCTCGCACCGTTCGCAATTCAATGGCGAGAAATTTGCCGTCGGCACCTCGGTCTTCATGGGCCTGTCGGTGGCCGAAGTCGCTGATCCCGCATCGATCGTGGTGCAGGCCGTGGTCCCCGAGCCCGAGGCGCACCAGGTGCGCATCGGTCAATCCGGCCGCGTCACCGTTGTCGGTGGCAATACCGTGCTCGCTGCCAATGTGGTGGACATGGGCAAGGTCTATCGAACCAAGTCGCGCAATCAGCCGGTCACGGTCCGTGATGTCCGGCTCGAACTCTCCGGCGACACCGGCAACCTCAAACCGGGCGCGATCGTCAGTGTCGTTCTCGATGTGCAGGCAGTCGGCGCCACCGCGGCGGTACAGCGATGATCGCGCGCCAGCTGATCCTTGCAACCGCGCTGGCAGGCGCTATCGGTCTCGGCGCCTGCACCAGCGGGCAGGAAAGTGCCTCGCCAACGGAAACCCTGGCAGAACGCGAATGGCACGAAACCCTGATCGCCGATGGTGAGCTGCGTGCGCAGAAGAACACGCCCCTGCTGGTACCGGGCAGCCAGTTCGAGGGCAGACAGCTGATCGAGATGATCCCCGAAGGCAGCCTGGTCGAGAAGGATCAGATCGTGGCGCGCTTCGATGCGCCGCAGGCGCGTGTCGATCTGGATCAGAACGAGCTGGAACTGTTGCGCAATGAACTCACCCGCATCGCGCAAACCGACACCGGCGGCCTGACCGCCCAGCAACTGGCTACCGATATGGCCCAGGTGGATACCGACCTGAGTCTCAGCCAGCGCTACGCCAGCGCCGATTTCAGCGTATTCGCGCGCAACGAAATCCTCGATGCCCTGCAGGACACCGGATTCCTGACCGAGAAGAAACAGTACCTCGGGTGGCGCCGCGGCCAGACCGATCAGCGCACCGCCGTCGACCTCGCGGTGATCGACTCGGCGCGCGCCACGGTCGCGGTCACGGTTGAGCAAAAGCGCGCCAGCCTGAATGCGCTGGAAGTGCGGGCACCGCATGCCGGCGTCTTCCTGCTCAAGGCCAGCTGGGATGGCGTCAAGCCAAGCGCAGGCTCGAACCTCTGGCCCGGCAATGACTTTGCCGAGATTCCCGACCTCAGTGGGCTGATTGCGCGCTTCAATCTGCCACAGAGCCAGACCCAGTTTCTGAAGGAAGGCCAGGCAGTGCGAATCCGGCTGGCCGGCACCGGCATCGAGTTCGACGCGACGCTGAGCAAGGTCAGCAATTCCGCCTCGGTCAAGAATCGCGAATCGCCGGTCAAGTACACCGACTTCGATGTCGAAATTCCGATCGAGGCCGTACGCAGTCACCAGCTGCGGCCGGGGCAGGCCGTGCGCGGCACGGTGTCCCTGGTCAAATCGGTCGAGGCGCTGACGGTGCCGAATGTCGCCCTGATCCAGGACGGCGGCCAGTTCTTCGTGGAGCGTGCGCAGGGAGGTGATCGCGAACGCATCGCCGTCGAAATCGGCACCCGCGGCCCGATCCGCAGTCAGGTCAACAAGGGTCTGAAGGTTGGCGATCGCATCGTGCTGGCGCCGGCAAATTCCGAGAACAGCGGCAATGACACCACCGCCGCCGAACCTGCGGCGGGGCCGCGCGGCAAGCGCAGGGAGCGCACATGAAAGCGATCTTCAATACCGTGGCGCGGATCAACCGCGCCCTGATCATGGAAGCGGTCGAGGAGCTGCAGCGGCGCAAACTGCGCACCCTGCTCACCCTGCTCGGCATGATCTTCGGCGTCGGCGCCATCGTCGCCATGTTGGCCGTCGGCGAAGGCAGTCGCCGCGAAGCCCTGCGGCTGGTGTCCGAACTCGGGCTCAACAATCTGATCGTGCGGACCAAGTCGCTGGAGCCGGACACCCTGCGCGAACTGCGCAAGCGCTCGCTGGGTCTTTCCACCGGTGATGCCGATGCCCTGGTATCGGTGGTGCCGGGCGCACAGTCGGTGGCTCTGGAGAAGGAGATCAAGGTCGATCAGCTGGCGGCGTTCGGCAGGATCGCCAGCGCGCAGGCCCTGGCGGTGTCGATCGCCTACGCCGACCACGCCGGTCTGACCCTGCGCGAAGGCCGCTGGCTCAGTGCCGAAGACTCCGCCACGTCGGCGCCCGTGGTAGTGCTCGGCGAACGACTGGCCAACAATCTCTTTCCGCAGGGCGATGCGCTCGGTCAACGCATCAAGCTCAATCACGTCTGGCTCGAAATCATTGGCATCCTGCGCAGTCGCTCCCTGTCCAAGACCGAGTTCGAGGGCATCAAACTTGGACTCGATGATGAGCGCCTGTTCGTACCCTGGGAAACCGGCCGCACCCGTTTTCGCTTCCAGAACATCGAAGACGAGGTCGATGGCATCAGCCTGCGCATTGCCGATGCTGCCGCCGCCACCGATGCCGCGCGCGTGCTGCAGGCAGTGATCGAGCAGCGTCATTCCGGCGCCGATGACACCGTGCTGATCGTGCCAGCGGGCCTGTACCGGCAACACCAGCAGACCCAGCGCATCTTTACCATCGTGATGAGTTCGATCGCCGCCGTCAGTCTGCTGGTCGGTGGCATCGGTATCATGAACATCATGCTGGCCAATGTGCTGGAACGCCGTCGCGAAATCGGACTCAAGCGGGCGCTGGGTGCGCGCCGTCGCGATGTCGTCGATCAATTCCTGGCCGAGGCCCTGGTAATCGCGATCGCCGGTGCCGTGCTCGGCCTGCTGCTCGGCATTCTTGTCGCCTACGCGATTGCAGCCCTGGCCGGATGGAGCGTGGCCTGGTCGCCGATTGCGATGCTGACCGCCATCGTTGCCTGTGTGGCCGTGGGCGTTGCCTTTGGCGTGTTTCCGGCGCAGAAGGCCGCCGACCTCGATCCCATCGCCGCGCTGCGCAGCGAATAGCCATGCGCGCCCTGATCTTCGCAGCCGGCAAGGGTGAGCGCATGCGTCCGCTCACCCTGCACACACCCAAGCCTTTGCTTGAAGTCGCCGGCAAGCCGCTGATCGTCTGGCATATCGAGAAGCTGGCCGCGCTCGGCATCCACGAGATCGTGATCAATACCTCGTGGTTGGCGGCGCGCTTTCCTGAAGTGCTTGGCGATGGTGCGCAGTGGGGTGTGCGCCTGCACTACAGCTATGAAGGCGAGGAGCCACTGGAGACCGGCGGCGGCATGCTCAAGGCCCTGCCCCTGCTCGGCGAAGCGCCCTTCATCGCGATCAATGGTGATATCTGGACCGATTACGATTTCGCCCTGCTGCCACAGGCACCACCGGGCCTCGCGCACCTGGTCCTGGTTCCGCTTCCAGCATTCCGCAAGGCCGGCGAGTTTGAGCAACTGGTTTCGCCCCTGCTCGGCCTGCACGATGGCGGCAGTCACACCTTTGCCGGCCTCGCAGTGTATCGACCCGAGTTCATCGCCGGGCACCGTCCGGGCCGATTCTCCGTGCTGCCCGACCTGATCGCCGCCGCGAAAAAATCCCTGCTCAGCGTCGAACCTCTGCGTGGACTCTGGCAGGACATCGGCACCCCCGAACGCCTCGCCGAACTCAATGCGCAGCTGAGTCAACACGGCATTCCCCTACGCCCGCATGCGGGAGCAGGTCCCGAAGGCGGATGAGGGAAGCCCTCGACACTTCCGATCGCATCCTCGTTTCGAAGGATGCGGTGAGCGCAGCGAACCGCATCGATGTTCGATGGATCCCGCACGGCGTGAGGTCGCTCAATCCCGCATGGCGAGACGGTCAGGCGGCTGCAGAAGCTTCCCTTGTTGTTCCCCTCTCCCGCATGCGGGAGAAGGTCCCGAAGGGGGATGAGGGAAGCCCTCGACACTTCCGATCGCATCCTCGTTTCGTAGGATGCGGTGAGCGCAGCGAACCGCATCGTCGTTCGATGGTTCACGCACGGCGTGAGGTGGCGAAAACCCGCAAGGCGAGCGGATCAGGCGGCTGGAGGAGCTTCCCTTGTTGTTGTTCCCTTCTCCCGCATGCGGGAGAAGGTCCCGAAGGGGGATGAGGGAAGCCCTCGACACTTCCGATCGCATCCTCGTTTCGTAGGATGCGGTGAGCGCAACGAACCGCATCGATGTTCGATGGATCCCGCACGGCGTGAGGTCGCTCAATCCCGCATGGCGAGACGGTCAGGCGGCTGGAGGAGCTTCCCTCGTTGTTGTTCCCTTCTCCCGCATGCGGGAGAAGGTCCCGAAGGGGGATGAGGGTCGCGTTCGACGATGCCAGATAGGCACTTCGTCGATGCTCGCGGCCACCGGGCACCATCGCAGACTTCCCTCTCCCTGGCCCTCTCCCGCAAGCGGGCGAGGGGATCAAGACGACCCCTCCTCCCGCGTGCGGCAACCGCTACAATCGCGCACTTTGAGCCGACGAGCCGACATCGTGCAGACCAGCAACGCAGCCCCAGCAGACAGCGCGCGCCTGCCGCGCCAGATTCCGTACATCATCGGCAACGAGGGCTGCGAGCGCTTCAGCTTCTACGGGATGCGCAACATCCTGACGCCGTTCCTGATCACGTCCCTGCTGCTGCATCTGCCCGAAGCTGATCGCGCTGGCGAAGCCAAGCACATCTTCCATACCTTCATGATCGGGGTGTATTTCTTCCCCCTGCTTGGCGGCTATCTCGCTGATCGCTTCTTCGGCAAGTTCAACACCATCCTCTGGTTCAGCCTGATCTACAGCCTGGGCCAGGGATTCCTGGCGTTCTTCCCCGACAACCGGACGGGCTTCTTCGCCGGTCTCGTCCTGATCGCCTTCGGCTCCGGCGGCATAAAACCGCTGGTGGCATCGTTTGTCGGCGATCAGTTCACCCAGTCGAACAAGCATCTGGCCAAGATCGTTTTTGATGCCTTCTACTGGATCATCAATTTCGGATCCTTGTTCGCGTCCCTGCTGATGCCGATCTTCCTGCGCGAGTACGGCCCCAGCGTCGCCTTCGGCATCCCCGGCGTACTGATGCTGATCGCGACCCTGGTGCTGTGGATCGGCCGCAAGACCTATGTGATGGTGCCGCCGGCGCCGGCCAATCCGGATTCATTCTCCAATGTCGTCAAGACCGCACTGCTCACCAAACGGCCAGGCGACGGCCAACTGGGATCGGTGATTGCGGTGCTCGGCGTCCTGCTCGCGATTGCGGCGCTGTCCATGATGTACTTCGTGGACGGCATGATCGTCATCGCGATCTGCTCGGCCGTGGTGCTCTTCCTCAGCGGCGTCGGCGGCGGCGCCTGGCTGCAGTTGGACCGTGCCCGTGGCGTGCACCCGGATGCCGCGGTCGATGGTGTGCGCGCCGTGCTGCGCATCCTGATCGTGTTTGCCCTGGTCACACCGTTCTGGTCGCTGTTCGATCAGAAGGCATCGACCTGGATTCTGCAAGGCAACCAGATGAGCATCCCGAACTGGCTGCCCACCTGGTTGAATCAACCAACCCAGATGCAATTGCTCAATCCGCTGATGGTGATGATCCTGATCCCGTTCAACAACATGGTGCTGTATCCGGCCCTGCGTCGCTTCGGCTACGAGCCGACCGCGCTGCGCCGAATGACCACCGGCATCGTCTTCAGCGCGCTTGCGTGGATCGCAGTCGGCAGCTATCAGTTGATCATCGATGGCGGCAATCCGATCTCGCTGATGTGGCAGATCCTGCCCTATGCCCTGCTGACATTTGGCGAAGTGCTGGTCTCCGCCACCGGCCTCGAATTCGCCTACAGCCAGGCGCCCGCCGCGATGAAGGGCGTGATCATGAGCTTCTGGTACCTCGGCACTACCGTCGGCAATCTCTGGGTACTGATCTCCAACAAGGCCGTGCGCAACGACGTCGTGATGGGATCGATCACCCAGACCGGACTCAGCGAAGCCGCCTTCCTGATGTTCTTCTTCGCCGGCTTCGCCCTCCTCGCCGCCCTCGCCTTCGGCCTCTACGCCAGACGCTACAAGGAAGTCGACAACTACCGCGCTGCGTAGCATCCCCCTGACGTAGGATGTGGTGAGCGCAGCGAACCGCATCGTTGTTCAATGGTTTCCGCCCGGCGTGAGGTGGCTCAATGCCGCACGGCGAGATGATCAGGCGACTGCAGGAGCATGATGCGGTTCACTGCGTTCACCGCATCCTACGGTCGCAGCACCACCGGATCGCACTGGCGTAGGATGCCGGTGAGCGCAGCGAACCGGTGCGCCCGTGAGGGCGCACAGCCAGCGGGGTGGAAGTCCCCGTCGAGGTTATCCACGGCCTCGTAGTCGAAAGTAACTGCGTCGGAGCGATCCGGGGTGG